>CAZNSX010000005.1:0-317758 GCA_964575845.1 uncultured bacterium
CCCCCCCCCCCCCCCCCCCCCCCCCCCCCCCCCCCCCCCCCCCCCCCCCCGGGGCGGGGATGATACGCCCGAGGATGGCAACCATGTTGGCCTTCCTTGCTACCGATGCATGGGTCGAGAGGGCTCTCCTGCAGCGGTTACTCTCGCGGGCGGTGGAAGAGACCTTCAACTGCATAACCGTGGATGGAGAAACCAGCACCAACGACAGCGTCATATGTCTGGCCAACGGTGCCTCGGGCATAAGCCTGAGCGAGGACGAGGCCGGGCCTCTGGGAGCAGCCTTGGAGGAGGTTTGCGCCGTTTTGGCTCAAGCCATCGTGCGAGACGGCGAGGGGGCTACCAAATTCGTAGAGGTTAGGGTACGGGGGGCCGCAACCTCGCAAGAGGCTACACAAGCTGCCATGGCCATTGCCAACTCGCTACTGGTCAAGACAGCCCTTTTCGGCGAGGACCCCAATTGGGGTCGCATCCTGGCTGCGGCTGGAGCCAGCGGAGCCAGGCTCAATCCCGAAGGGCTCACATTGGACGTGGGAGGGGTGAAGATAGTGCAAGGGGGTAGGGCGGCTGCTGGCCAATGGGAGGAACCCGCCCGGAAAGCCCTAAAGGGAAAATCTATAAGTATTTGCCTGGATATGGGTCTGGGTCAGGGGGAGAGCAGAGTGTGGACCACCGACCTGAGCACGGATTATGTAAATCTCAATGCCCGATACAGTACCTAGCAGGCGGATCAATTTTTTGGCTGAATTTCTCTTGAAAATTAGTGTAAACTATGGTTTAAGAAAATGTTAGATAAAGGGGACTTTTTCTTCTAAAAGGATTGAAGGAGGGCTGAAGGCCCTCAAAAAATACGGAGGTGAAAGCTATTTGGCGGTTATAAGGATGAAGGAACTTCTCGAGGCGGGTTCACACTTCGGGCACCAGACAAATCGCTGGAACCCGAAGATGAGAAAATATATTTACGGCTCACGTGACGGGATTTACATAATTGACCTCCAGAAGACCGTTCAGAAATTAGAAGAAGCGCATGGATTCGTGAAATCCTTGGCCTCCGAGGGCGAGAGCATCCTTTTCGTCGCTACCAAGAAGCAGGCCCAGGGAGCTGTCCAGGAGCAAGCCGAGCGCTGCGGCATGCCCTGGGTCACCAAGCGCTGGCTGGGAGGAACCCTCACCAACTTCTCCACCGTAAAGCGCAGCATTAACCGTTTTGAGGAGCTTGAGACCATGATAGCCGACGGCACGATGGAACTGCTGACAAAAAAGGAGGCCATCAAGCGGAATAAAGAAAGGGAGCGGCTAGCCAAGTTCATCGGGGGGATCAGGAATATGAAGTCCCTCCCCAAGGCGGTTTACATCGTGGATACTCGCAAGGAACGTATAGCCCTTAATGAGGCCATCAAGCTGGGTATCCCTGTTATTGCCATCGTCGATACTAACTGTGACCCCGATGGGGTCCGTCACGTGCTGCCCGCAAACGATGATGCGATCCGGTCCATCCGGCTGATGACCTCCAAGATCGCTGATGCCGTCCTGGAAGGTAAGGGCCTAAGCCAGGGAGAGGAAGAGGCTGAGGGGATGCCGGCGGAGGCTGCCGCTGACATCGAGGAAGAAGTAGCTTCTGATGGAGAAAAATAGATGCAGGTCAGCGCTTCCGAGGTGAAAGAACTCCGCGATCGAACCGGAGCCGGCTTCATGGATTGTAAGGAGGCCCTCCAGGAGGCCAATGGCGACATGGAAAAGGCTCTGCTCTACCTTCGCCAAAGGGGCCTATCCAAAGCCCAGCGAAAAGTGGAGCGGGCCGCCACCGAAGGGGTGGTGGCCTCTTACATCCATCACGGCAGCCGGGTGGGCGTGCTCATAGAAGTGAACTGCGAGACCGATTTCGTCGCCCGCAATTCCGAGTTTCAGCAGCTGGTCAAGGAGCTGGCCATGCAGGTGGCCGCAAGTAGGCCCCGCTGGATGAGTCGCGAGGACGTTCCTTCCGAGGAGCTGGATAAGGAGAGGGAGGTCCTCACCCTCCAGGCCAAGGGGACGGGGAAACCGGATGCCGTTGTGGAAAAGATGGTCGCAGGCCGAATGGAAAAGTTTTTCAAAGAGAACTGCCTGATGGAGCAGCCCTTTATCAAGGACCCGGAGATAGATGTGGCCGGCCACGTAAGAGGGATCATAGCTAAGTTGGGAGAAAATATAGTGGTTCGGCGCTTCGAGCGATACGAGCTCGGAGAGAGCCTTCCCCAGGCCTCAGCGTAAGTTCATGCTGAAATACCAGCGGATCCTCTTGAAGTTGAGCGGCGAAGCTCTTGTCGGCAAGCAGGGCTATGGCACCGACCCCGTCGTGATGCGAACTGTGGCAAAAGAGATCGAAGAGATCCAAAATATGGGGGCGGAGACGGCGGTGGTCATCGGCGGCGGGAACATTTTCCGAGGAGTGGCGGCGGCAGAGCTAGGCATGGAGAGGGTTACCGCCGACTATATGGGGATGCTGGCCACAGTGATCAACGGCCTCGCCCTGCAGGATGCTTTGGAGAAGCTGGGGGTCATGACCCGGGTGCAGAGTGCCATCGCTATGCAGGAGTTATGCGAGCCTTACATCCGGCGCAGGGCCATCCGCCATCTGGAGAAGCGTCGGGTAGTGATCTTCGCCGGGGGAACGGGGAACCCATACTTCACCACCGATACGGCCGCGTCCCTCAGGGCCATTGAGATAGATGCTGAGATAATAATGAAAGCCACCAAGGTTGACGGGGTTTACACCTCGGACCCTTTTGTGGATGCCACCGCCAAGAAGATCGAGACTCTAAACTACATCGAGGTCCTGCAGCGTGGACTCAAGGTCATGGACGCCACCGCAATATCCCTCTGCATGGAGAATCAGCTCCCGATCATAGTCTTCAACCTCACCGAGAACGGCAGCCTGCGCAGGGTGCTTATGGGGGAGAAGGTGGGAACCCTGGTGGGTTCTATCTGAGGGGGTACTTAAGAGAGGAGAAAGCTCTTGGAAGCAATCTTCAAGGAGACCAAGAGGCGCATGGCTGGTGCCATTGACTCCCTGAAGGCGGAGCTCGGTAAGGTCAGAACGGGGAGAGCGTCGGTCTCCCTTCTGGACAGCATAAAGGTGGACTATTACGGTACCCCTACTCCCCTCAAGCAGGTGGCAAATCTGTCCGTTCCTGAGAGTCGCCTCATCGTTGTCCAGCCCTGGGACCAATCCATACTCAGGGAGATCGAGAAGGCCATCCTGCGCTCGGAGCTTGGCCTGACCCCTTCCAACGATGGCAAGCTAATACGAATTTCCATCCCGCTCCTCACGGAAGAGCGGCGTCGGGAGCTGGTGAAGGTGGTTCGCAGGATGGCCGAGGAGCACCGGGTCTCTGTGCGAAACATCCGGCGCGACAGCAACGAGGCCCTCAAGGAGATGCAAAAGAAAAAAGAACTTTCGGAGGACGACTTACATCGGGGACAATCGGAGGTTCAGAAGACAACCACCCAATTCATCGAGGAGGTCGATAACCTCACGGCCAAGAAAGAGCAGGAGGTCATGGAGGTGTGAGGGAAATCCCGCCGCCCAGTTCCTCTCGGCGCCTCTTCCCATTGAGCTAGAGCTCCTATCCGTTTGCAAGAGCGGGAGTCGGAGTCCGTGGCCAGAAAAGATGCGTCCTCTATGATTGACCTTGCTCGTCTCCCTCGCCACATCGCCGTAATCATGGACGGTAACGGCCGCTGGGCCAAGAAACGGCTGCTCCCCCGCATTGCAGGCCATCGGGAAGGGGTTAAGGCGGTGGACCGGGTGGTTAGCCACTGTCGGAAGCTGGGCATCGAAGCCCTGACCCTTTACTCCTTCTCGGCAGAGAACTGGAGCCGTCCCCGGGAGGAGATCGGAGCCCTGTGGGATATCTTGGCCGAATACCTTCGCCGCGAACTCGATAGGATGCTTAGGGAAGACATCCGTTTCAACACCATAGGTCATATTCACGAGCTTCCGGAATTTGCCCAGCGCATTGTTGCCGATGCCCAGGAGAAGACGAAGGAGCGTCGGGGCATGATTCTCACTCTGGCTCTAAGCTACGGGGCGCGGCAAGAAATCTTGGATGCGGCAAGAGCCTTAGCCTCCCGGGCCAAGGAGGGACTCCTTGAGCCCTCAGAAATAGACGCCCCTGTTTTTGAAAGCTATCTGAACACGGCGCCGCTTCCAGAGGTGGACCTCCTCATCCGCACGAGCGGCGAACTCCGCATAAGTAACTTCCTGCTCTGGCAGCTCGCCTATACGGAGCTCTACTTCACCGACACCCTCTGGCCTGATTTCGATGAGAGAGAGCTGGAGCGAGCCATCCTGGAGTTCCAAAAACGTCACCGTCGTTTTGGGTTAACGGCGGAGCAAGTGGCCCCCAGGGAGGGATAGAGGGCCCCTGTGAAGCGGGTTCTATCGGCCGTCATAGCCATTCCCCCCTTTGTGCTCCTTGTAGCCCTCGGCCCGCCCTCGGTTTTTGCGCTAATCATAGGGGCCGCCGTGATGGTGGGAACCTGGGAATTTCACACTATTGCACGCTATGGCCACATTCCTGCAGACCCCTGGATGGGCTACCTTCTGGCGGCGTGCCTCAGCCTTGCTTTTTATGCCGGGAACCCGCTATACTTGGCTGCCGCCGTTACGCTCGCCCTGCTTTTGCTCTGCGGGCGCTGGCTCACTGCAGGGGGGTCGCCCAAGGAGTCGGTTGAGGCTATTGCCCTGACCCTTCTCGGGACCTTTTTCGTGGCATGGACCATGGGCCACCTCATCTGGCTCAGGGCATATCCCCGGGGACAGGCCTATATCTTCTTCCTCTTTTTGGTCGTCTGGGTCGGCGATACCGCTGCATTCTATGTGGGCAGGGCTCTGGGAAAGCATCCCCTCTGTCCGGCCATAAGTCCGAAGAAGACCATAGAGGGAGCTCTGGCGGGGCTTGGGGGAAGCGTCGGCGCTTCGCTCTTGGCCAGCTGGTGGTTCCTGCCCCTGGGAGGAGAAGGGCGGGCTCTTTTCCTGGGCTTGGCTCTGGGCGCTCTGGGGCAATCGGGAGACCTCAGCGAATCCCTGCTCAAGCGATGGGCAGGCCTCAAGGATGCGGGGACCGTCATTCCCGGCCACGGCGGGCTTCTGGATCGCGTGGATAGTATTCTTTTTGCAGGACCCGTCTGGTATTATTATATTCATTGGACGGGCCTTTGATCGCCATCGCGCCCTTCAGTATTTGCCATGCGAAAACGGGTCGCAATCCTTGGTTCCACAGGCTCCATCGGCCAAAGTGCCCTCGATGTCATAGAAGAGAACCCAGATAAGTTCCAAGTGGTAGGGCTGGCGGCCCGGCGCAACATGGAGTCCCTGGCCGCGCAGGTGCGCCACTTTCGG
This sequence comes from uncultured bacterium, assembly GCA_964575845.1. Lineage (GTDB taxonomy): Bacteria > UBA8248 > UBA8248 > UBA8248 > CAZNSX01 > CAZNSX01. Next base: position 5,381 of record CAZNSX010000005.1, read on the forward strand.
CCACTCCTCGTCTCCCTCTATGAGGAGGAGAGGGCGTGTGGGCTCAGGTCAATGGTCGATGGAACGGGCGTGCGGGTGGAGAGCGGCATGGAGGGGCTCATCAGCGTCGCCACCCTGCCGGAGGCCGAGCTGGTCCTTTCGGCCATAGGCGGGGCGGCGGGTCTCCTTCCAACCATATCGGGCGTGGAAATGGGAAAGGATGTAGCCCTGGCGAACAAAGAGGTCTTGGTCATGGCCGGTGAGCTGTTGATGGTTGCGGCCCGGGGGCGCTCGCGGATAATTCCCGTGGATAGCGAGCATAGTGCGGTGGACCAGGCCCTGGACGGGAGGGACCGCTCCGAAGTTAGCAGGCTTATCCTCACGGCCTCCGGAGGCCCCTTCCGGGGTCTTTCTGAAGCGGACCTCTCTCAGGTGACGCCCGAGGCCGCCCTCCGCCATCCCCGGTGGAAGATGGGCGAGAAGGTAACGGTCGATTCGGCCACCTTGATGAATAAAGGTCTGGAGGTCATCGAGGCCCACTGGCTCTTCGGGATAGAGGCGGGGAGAATTGAGGTGCTCATTCATCCGCAGAGCATCGTGCATGCCATGGTGGAGTTTAAAGATGGCTCTCTCCTGGCTCAGCTCAGCGTGCCCGACATGCGCCTTCCCATCGCCCGAGCCCTGGCCTATCCCGAGAGGCTTGAAACCGTGGTTCCTCGCCTGGACCTCGCTGAAGTTAAGACTCTCACCTTTGAACGTCCCGATATCGGGCGCTTCCCTTGCCTTCATTGTGCTTATGAGGCCTTGGAGGCGGGGGGCACCATGCCGGCTGTGCTCAACGCCGCCAACGAGGTGGCGGTGGAGGCTTTTCTTTCCAGAAGAACCAGCTTTGCCAATATCTCCTGCGTGATAAGGGAGACCATGGACGCTCACGTGAGCCGGAAAGTGTCGTGTCTCGATGAGGTCTTGACGGCGGATGCGTGGGCCAGAGGTTACACCCGCGCCGCTTTGGCTAAGCGCCACGGAGAGAAAGTTTGAAGAACCCGGTTGCTGGCAAGGGGGGCCAAGAACGGGCTATCCTCCTGGTGGCAACACTAGCCGGGCTTGGGCTTGTGCCCGTCCTGCCGGGGACGGTAGGGGCTGCGGCTGGCGTGGGCGCGGCTGTAGCTCTCCGAGCTTTGCCCCAATCCCTCGCCCTGGCCGCCATTGCAGCGGTGAGCCTCTTAGGCGTTTTGGCCTCGGGCCGGGCCGAGGCCATCCTGGGAGAAAGAGACCCGAAGCCAGTTGTTATTGACGAGCTTGCGGGCCAGCTCCTGGCCCTGTGGGCTATCCCCGTGACTGCAGCTTATCTGGTAGGGGGCTTCCTCCTCTTCCGGATACTGGACATACTGAAACCTATACCGGGCACGGAGAGGCTGAGGGGAGGATGGGGGGTAATGGCCGATGACCTGGTAGCTGGCGCTCTCACAAACCTTATCCTGCGGCTTGCAGGTGCCTTTTCCTGGAGGGAGTTCATTTGAACCTTGAGGAAGAGGTGGGGGAGATTCTCAGAGAACGAGACTTTACCCTGGCCACGGCCGAGTCCTGCACGGGGGGCCTCATCGGACACCGTATAACCAATGTTCCCGGAAGCTCTGACTATTTCGAGCGGGGGCTCGTCACCTATAGCAATGCCTCCAAGATGGAGCTTCTGGGGGTTTCCGGGGTGACCCTGGAAAGGGAAGGGGCGGTGAGCGAGGCCACAGCCCTCGCCATGGCCGAAGGGGTGAGGTCCGCGAGCAGAACTACTCTGGGCCTCAGCGTCACGGGCATAGCGGGTCCTTCGGGCGGAAGTGGGCTCAAGCCGGTGGGCACAGTTTTCATCGCGCTCTCAGGGCCTTGGGGTTCCCGCTGGCGGAGGTTCAACTTTAAGGGAACCAGGCGGGAGATTAAGGCCCAGACGGCGGAGGCTGCCTTGGCTATGCTGAGAGATTACCTGAGGGAATCAGGTGGAAGAGCTTAGAGCCTTCATTGCAGCGCCCCTGTCTGCCAGCTGGCACCGGCAGATCGGGGCACTCCAAGAGATCTTAAGAGGCCGCAGGGTGCTCTCAGGATTCCGCTGGATTAAAGCAGATGGCATCCACCTGACCCTAAAGTTCCTCGGCAATATCCCTTCTGCGGCGGTGGCGGAGATAGCGGGGCGGATAGGGCCTCTCGTGTCAGGGAGGGCTCCCTTCTCCGTGTGCCTCACACGTCTTGGAGTCTTTCCGACCCCCAAGCGGCCACGCATTCTCTGGCTAGGCCCCCCTGACCCCGTGCCCGAGCTCAACGCTCTTCAGGGTGAAGTGGAGGATGCACTGGAGGGGCTGGGCTTCCCCAGAGAGAAGCGCTCCTTCAATGCTCACCTTACCATCGGCCGTGCCCGGGGAGAATCCCTGCCGGGAGGAGGGGCCGTGAGGCTCATCGAGGCCCTCAGAGAAGGGGAGAAGAGCCTCCTCTCCAGAGAGGGGGGAAACCTGACATTGGAGGTGGCTAGGGTTATAATTTTCAAGAGTGTACTGAGGCCAGAGGGTGCCAGTTATTTCCCTCTGGTGGAACTTCCCCTTGAGGGAACGCCAGGAGCTTTCCCGGAAGGAGAGGACCTATGAAAGACGGGAAAGATGAGAAGGAGAAGGCCTTGGGCCTGGCCTTTTCCCACATTGAAAGGCAGTTTGGGAAGGGGGCCATAATGCGCCTTGGCGAAGGAGCTCCTTTTGGGGAAGTGCCCATCATCTCCACAGGCTCCCTTTCCCTGGACGCCGCCCTGGGGATTGGGGGTGTCCCCCGCGGTCGGGTAACGGAAATCTTCGGCCCTGAGGCCTCGGGCAAGACCACCCTCGCCCTGCATATGATAGCCAACGCGCAGCAGGCAGGCGGCATTGCGGCCTTTATCGACGCGGAGCACGCTCTTGACCCGGCCTACTCGAGAAAGCTCGGGGTCAAGACCGATGAGCTGGTCATCTCGCAGCCCGACTCCGGGGAGCAAGCCCTGGAGATAGCCGAGGTGCTCGTGCGAAGCGGTGCCCTCGATATAGTTGTTATCGATTCGGTTGCGGCCCTTGTCCCCAAGGCGGAGCTCGAAGGGGAGATGGGGGATGCCCACATGGGCCTTCAGGCACGCCTCATGAGCCAGGCCCTGCGGAAGCTCACCAGTGTCATCAGCAAGTCTAAGACCTCCGTTGTCTTCGTAAACCAGATCCGGCAGAGGATAGGGGTAATGTTCGGAAACCCCGAGACGACGACCGGGGGCTATGCCCTTAAATTCTACGCCTCCGTTCGGATGGACATCCGCCGAATCGCTGCGATAAAGGAGGGTGGCGATGTGGTGGGAAACCGCTGCCGGGTACGGGTGGTGAAGAACAAGCTGGCGCCTCCCTTCAAGGAGGCTGAATTTGACATCCTTTACGGCCGGGGGATCTCAAAGGAGGGGGACCTCCTGGACCTTGCGACCCAGCTGGAGTTGGTCCGTAAGACCGGTGCCTGGTATTCTTACCGCGAGGATCGAGTGGGACAGGGCCGTGAGAATGTCCGGCGCTTCCTGGAGGAAAACCGCGAGGTTTTAGCGGCTCTGGAGGGGGAGGTAAGAGAGAAACTCGGCTTGCGCGGCAAAGTACAAGCCGAGGCGCAAGAGGAGGAGGAAGCTTGAGGGGGCCAAGGGCCTACGGGCTTAGGATACCGAGCAAGGGAATGCCTTCAGGGGAAGAGGCCCCCGAGACTCTAGAAGCCAGGGCGAGGGAGGTTGTCTACCGCCTGCTGGCGGTTAGGGCACGGAGCCGGCGGGAGGTGGAGAGCAGGCTTCACGAGAAAGGTTTCCCTCATGGCATCGTAAAGAGGACTCTTGACCGTCTGGATGGGCTGGGCTTTCTGAATGAGAGGGAATTTGCAAGGGCTCTCGCTCGGGCCCGCCTGGCCCGGCGTCCTATGGGCGAGTGGGCCCTCAGGTTTGAGCTTCGCCGCAGGGGGCTCGAGGGGGAGGTTGTGGAAGAGGCTCTAGAGGCCGCCTATGCTGAAGAGACTCCCGAGAGCCTCGCTCGGCGCGCTGCCGAAAAGAAGCTCCGCTCCTTGCGGGGGCTCTCTCCACGAGCGGCCGGGGGAAAGCTGGAAATTTTTCTTCTGAGAAGAGGTTTTAAGAAAGAGTTGGCTCATAAGACGGCTCAGAGCTTCATGGGAGGCGAAATCTTCGATGATGAGCCGGCGGGTTTGGTGGATAATAGCTATCCTCCGGAGGCACTCTTATAAATGGCGAGCCGGGAAATAAGAATATATCCAGACCCGATCCTCAGGCGGCGATGCAGGCCGGTGGAGAAGGTCACGCCCGAGATAAGAGAGCTTATCGGGGACATGGCCGATACCATGTGGGCCGCTCCAGGGGTTGGGCTCTCGGCTCCCCAAATAGGCATTCCTCAGAGGGTTATCGTGATTGACACCTCCCTGGGGGAGGACCCCTCAGAGCTCGTAGCACTCATCAACCCCGTCATAACCCTTTCTGAGGGGGAAGAGCTGGGTGAGGAGGGATGCCTGAGTATCCCAGAGATGACAGAGCAGGTTCTCCGGCACCGCCTTGTCGAGGTACGAGGCCTCGACCCCGAGGGTGAACCCTCAAAAGTCAGGGCCGAGGGCTTCAAGGCCAGGGTCCTTCAGCATGAAATCGACCATCTGGATGGTATCCTCTTTATCGACCGCATGGGTCCGGTCAAACGCGACCTTATCGACCGCAGGCTCCACAAGCGGGCAAGAGCCCTTCGCTTGTGATATGGCCCCACGGAGGCTCCATGCGCCTTGTCTTCATGGGCACTCCCGCCTTCGCCTGTCCGACCCTTGAAATCCTTCTTTCCTCTCACCATGAGATTTTGGCTGTCTTTACTCAGCCGGATAAGCCCGCCGGAAGAGGGCAGCGCCTGACTCCTCCTCCGGTTAAGGGGCTCGCCCTCGAGGCGGGACTGCCCGTGCTGCAACCTCCTAAGGTGCGCCCGGAGGACCTCTCCCAATACGCTCCTGGGGGAGTCGTGGTCGCAGCCTACGGGAAGTTCCTTCCCAGGAAAGTTCTGGATCTCTCGCCCTACGGGTGCATTAACCTTCATCCTTCTCTCCTTCCCAAATACCGGGGCGCCGCCCCTATCAACTGGGCCATCCTCAGGGGGGAGGATTTCACGGGGGTGACCACGATGTTCATCTCTGAAGAGATGGATGCCGGGCCTATTCTCCTCCAAGAGGCCACAGCCATCGGGCCTCGGGAGACCGCGGAGGAGCTCGGTGAGCGGTTGGCCCGCATGGGAGCTGAGCTAATGCTCAAGACCCTGGAGGGGCTTGAGGCCGGAACCCTGGAGCCTCGTCCCCAAGAACATGAGGCCGCCACCTTCGCGCCGAAGCTAAAGAAAGAGGATGGCCTGATAGAGTGGCAAAAGGGGGCCCAGGAGATATCCCGCCTGGTTCGCGGCGTGTGCCCCTGGCCCGGAGCACATACTCTTTTCCGGGAGAAGACGCTTAAGCTCTGGGCGGTTGAACCCCTGCTTGAGGATGCGGCCGGGGCCAAGCGGGGTGAGCTTCTCCAGAGGGGCCCTGGAGGGCTGGCGGTAGCCACGGGAGAAGGTCTTCTTTTGATAAAGGAGCTTCAGCTGGAGGGCGGAAAGAGGATGTCGGCCCAGGCCTTCCTGGCGGGCCACCGCTTGAAGGAAGGTGAACTGCTGGGCTGAGAGGGGAGCATGACGGCTCTGAATCCCCGGGCCGAGGTGTTGAAAGCCCTTTGCCGGGTGGAGAGGGGAGGGAAGCCGGAGGCTTTCCTCCGGGCCTTAGAGGCTAAGGGGAAACTCAAGCCCCTGGATAGAGCCTTCATCCGGGAGATTCTCTTAGGGGTTCTCAGGTGGCGGGGGCGCCTTGATTTCATTCTTCAGCAATTGCATGGGCGCCCCTTGGGAGGGCTTCCCTCCCCTATCCGAAACGTGCTCCGGATGGGAGCTTACCAGCTCCTTTTTTCGGATAAGGTCCCCCCCTATGCCGCCGTGGATGAGTCGGTAGAGCTAGCCCTTACATTTGGCCACAGGGGTACGGCGGGGCTGGTGAATGCCGTTCTGAGAGAGGTGGCCAAGAGGGGCGGGGGGGAAGAGCTAGCGCCCCGCAAGGAAGACACGCTCAGCTATTTTGTCCACTGGCTCTCTCACCCCCGCTGGCTTGTAGAAAGATGGCTCAAGCGCTGGGGGAGGGAGAGGGCTGAGGAAATATGCCTGGCAAATAATTGGGTGCCTCCACTCACCCTCAGGGTCAACAGTCTCAAAACTACAACCCGAGAACTCATGGCGGTGCTGAGGCGGGAGGGCTTACCGGTGGAACCCTGCCAGTTCTCCCCCCAGGGCCTGAGCCTCCCCTCTCAGAGGGGGCCGCTTGACCTCACGCGGAGCCTTGCCTTCAGGGATGGCCTCTTCCAGGTCCAGGATGAAGGAGCCATGCTCATAGCTCCGCTTCTGGGCCTGGGCGGGGGTGAGAAGGCATATGATGCCTGCGCAGCCCCTGGCGGGAAGGCCCTCCATCTGGCGGAGCTTGTGGGGCCAGGGGGCTTGGTCGTGGCGGGGGAGCTGAGGGCCGGGAAATTATCCAGAGTAAGAGAAAATTGCTGCAGGCTCGGGATAAGTTGGGTTAAACTGGTCGTTACAGACGCCTCTTTTCCCGGCTTTGGGGGAACTTTCGACGGTGTGCTGGTGGATTCCCCTTGCTCGGGTTTGGGGGTCCTGAGGCGCCATCCCGAGGGAAAATGGCTGCGGGGTCCAGCAGACCTAAGACGCCTTGCCTCCCTTCAGCTGGCTATCCTGCGGGGAGCGGCCTCCGCCCTGAAAAAGGGAGGGCGGCTGCTCTATTGCGTTTGCTCCAATGAGCCTGAGGAGACAGAAGAGATTGTAGAGGAGTTTCTCGGGCGGGAAAGCTCTTTCAGGCTGGAGGCTTTGGGGCCCCGTTTGCTCGCAGAGGGAGGGGCCCTTTTCGCCGAAGGGCCCTACTTTCAAGCCCTTCCCGGAAAGGGGAACACTGATGGCTTTTTTGCAGCCCTTTTCATAAGAGGCTGAGTGAGCATGCGCTTGCTCAAAGGTTTTGTCTTCTTTCTTCTGCTGGTTCTCGTGGGGGGTGCCAGCGGCTACCTGGCCATGCGGCTCTCTCAGGAAAGAGGTGAAGTGGCTGTACCCGAACTCTCGGGGCAGGATATTGTTTTTGCTCTGGAGGTTCTGAATCAGAGGGACCTTAACCTTCAGATATCCAGTCAGGAGTTCAGCTCCGCCGTGCCGAAGAATCACATCCTGTCCCAGAGCCCGACGGCTGGAAGCAGGGTGAGGCGGGGCAGGCGGATCTCGGTGGTTTTGAGCCGGGGGGCACGGATGGTGGATGTGCCCGAGGTGAGGGGAGAGACCTGGGGGAGAGCGGAACGTCTCATTCAGGGAGAAGGCCTACGGGTGGGCTGGGTGAGCAGAGTGCACTCGCCAATCTTTCCCCGCCACGTGGTCGTCGCCCAAAGCCCCCCGCCCCAGAGGCTCATAGAGCGCGGGCATAGCGTAAATATTCTGGTGAGCTTGGGCCGACCCAAGTCCAGCTATCTCATGCCCGATGTTATAGGAAGGGACCTTGAATCGGTCATGGCCATGGTGCGGCGGCTGGATTTCAGGGTCGGTCAGGTCAAGTATGAGATTTATCCCGGCGTCCGCTCGGGAGTGGTCATCGGTCAGGAGCCTAAGGCGGGCTACTTGGTGACATCCGGGGATAAGGTGAACCTTGTAGTGGCCCAAAGCGAGGCCGCAACAGCAAAGGGGGGCACCTTCTCTCTTCTCTACTATAAGGTGCCGGTTGGCACGGGCAAGAGGAGAGTCAGGATCGTTCTTCAAGAGGGCGGCCAGCTTCAAGAGATCTATAACCGCTTGGAGGAACCCGGAGCCGATGTGGCGGTGATGGTGAGGGCCGAGGGTAAGAGCCGGGCCCGCATCTACCTGGACGGCCAGCTTGTGGAGGAGCGCGTCTACTGATGGACCTCAAACGGAGGCCGATAATAGCCCCCTCGATCCTTTCAGCGGATTTCGGCCGCTTGGCCGAAGAGGTGCAGGCGGTCGAGAGGGCTGGGGCAGACTGGATACATGTGGACGTGATGGACGGGAACTTTGTCCCCAACATCACTGTGGGAGCGCTTGCCGTAGCCGCAGCCCGGGAGGTATGCGAGCTTCCCCTGGACGTGCACCTCATGGTCAGGAAGCCCGAAAGGTATCTGGAGGATTTTGCCGGGGCCGGAGCCCACATTCTTACCGTCCATGTCGAAGCCTCCCTTCATCTGCACCGGACCCTTCAAGCCATAAAGGCTCTGGGTGTCAGGCCTGCAGTGTCGCTGAACCCGGCCACTCCCTTGAGCTCGGCCGAGGAGGTTCTCTCCGAGGTGGAGATGGTTCTCCTCATGAGCGTAAACCCGGGCTTCGGAGGCCAGAGCTTCATCCCGGCCACCCTCGATAAGATAGCTCGCCTGAGGCACCTCATAGATAGGCGGAACCCCGGGGTTCTCCTGCAGGTGGATGGGGGAATAACGGTGGAGAATGCTCCGCGAGTCATAGAGGCGGGAGCCGATGTGCTTGTCGCCGGCACCGCGGTTTTTAAGAGTCAGGATTACGCTGGAACCATAGCCGCCCTGAGAGGACGTGAAGCCCGCTTCAGGGTTTGACATAAGAGAGAAAAGCGGTTATTAATAACATTTTTTTCGGTTCTCGGAGGCACATCAGCTTTGTTTGAAACCCTTACGGAAAGGCTCGAAGGAGTCTTCCGAAAGCTTCGGGGAAGGGGGAGGCTCAGCGAGGGGGACGTCGACGCGGCCCTTCGGGAGGTGCGGCTGGCTCTTCTGGAGGCGGATGTCAATTTTCGCGTGGTCAAAGATTTCATAGGTCGGGTGAGAGGGGAGGCAGTGGGAGCCGACGTCCTGAAGAGCCTCTCTCCGGGACAGCAGGTGATCAAAGTTGTACACGGTGAGCTCATCCGTCTTATGGGGGAGGGGCACGCGCCCATGGCCAAGGCCCCCCACCCTCCCACTGTCTACATGCTGATTGGACTGCATGGCTCAGGGAAGACCACAACAGCGGGAAAGCTGGCCCTCCGCCACAAGAAGCGGGGCGGGAGCCCCCTTTTGGTTCCAGCCGATGTTTACCGGCCCGCGGCTGTGGAACAGCTCCGCCAGCTCGGGGGGAAGCTCGGGGTGGAAGTCATGGATGTGGCCTCTGAGGGGGACCCCGTGGCTATTGCCCGGAGGGTCAGGGAGGAGGGCAGCGGGCGGGGTTTTGACCCTATCCTGGTGGACACAGCCGGCAGGCTCCACATAGATGAGCCCCTCATGCAGGAGCTCAGCTCGATGAAAGAGGTGATGAGGCCTGAGGAGACCCTTCTTGTGGCCGATGCCATGACTGGCCAGGATGCCGTGAATCTGGGCTCGGCCTTTCACGAGAAGGTGGGTCTCACGGGCGTCATCCTCACAAAGCTCGACGGGGATGCACGTGGAGGAGCCGCTCTGTCCCTGAGGGCCGTCACGGGAGTGCCCATCAAGCTCGTCGGGGTGGGGGAGAAGCTGGATGCGCTGGAGGATTTTCACCCCGACCGCATGGCCTCCCGCGTCCTGGGTATGGGAGATGTGCTCTCCCTCATCGAGAAGGCGGAGGAGAGGCTGAGCCGGGAGCAGGCGGAGGAGTTGGCCCGGAAGGTTGAGCGCGACCGCTTCACACTTGAGGATTTCCGGGAACAACTGCGACAGCTACGTTCAATGGGCCCGCTGGAGCAGCTCTTGGAGATGGTCCCGGGCATGGGGAGCCTGGGGCGCTTTCAGGTGGATGAAGAAGAGCTGGTGAGAGTGGAGGCCATAATAAATTCCATGACCCGAGAGGAGCGGGCGGACCCTTCAATCATAGGTGGCAGCCGAAGAAAACGTATCGCCCTGGGGAGCGGCACAATGGTTCAGAGTGTAAACCGTCTTCTGAAGCAGTTCGCTCAGATGCGGAGAATGATGAAGATGATGACCAAAGGCGGCAAAAAGGCAAAGTCCCGGATTGCCAGAGGAATTTTTCCCTTCTGAGGAGGTGAAGAGGTGGCTCTAAAGATTCGCCTAAAGCGCATGGGGAGCAAGGGTAGAGCCTTCTACCGGGTGGTGGTGGCCGATTCGCGCTCTCCAAGGGATGGGAGGGTCATCGCGAGATTGGGACACTATGACCCCATGCGGGAGCCGGCAGAGCTAAAAATAGATGCCGAGAAGGCCCGGGCCTGGATGGCCCGGGGCGCCAAACTGACCCCGACGGCCAAAAGCCTCTTCGCCAAGGCGGGAATTTCCTGAACGCACGGGGGGCACTATGCCCGGCAGGGGGGTGAGGATCGGTCGCATCCTGCGTCCTCAGGGAAAAGCGGGAGAGGTGAAGGTGGAGCCCTGGCTGACCCCCCTGGACAAGTACCTGGGCCTGCGGGAGGTACTGGCCGAGGGGAATGAAGGGCAGGGGCGCCCTTATGCTGTTGAGGCCGGAAGGCTGATGGGCGGAGCGGTAATCCTTAAACTTCGGGGCGTGGCTTCTATAGAGCAGGCCGAAGCCCTGAGAGGTCAATTCCTCTCGGCCGAAAGGGAGGACCTCCCCCCTTTGCCCGAGGGAGACTATTACTGGGAGGACCTGGAAGGGCTTGAGGTTTTCGATGAGGGAGGAGCCTGCTTGGGGAAAATAAAGGGAGCCTTCCCCACCGGGAGCAATGACGTTCTCATCATCGAGGGGGAGCAAGAAGTGTTGCTCCCCGCCCTTAAGGAGGTCATCCTTGAAGTGGACCCCGAGGGAGGCCGCATGGTTGTCAGGCTTCCGGAAGGCCTTCTGAATGATGCTTGAGTTCCACATCCTGACGGTCTTCCCGGGCATGCTGATTTCCCCTCTTTCGGAGGGAATCCTGAGGAAAGGGATAGAGAAGGGCCTCATCGAGGTCCGTCTCTGGGACCTCAGGGAATTCACCACAAATCAGCACCGCACCACCGATGACTACCCCTATGGGGGCGGCGCGGGTATGGTGATGAAGGTGGAACCCATAGCCGCCGCCTTGGAGGCCCTGAAGCGGGAGTTTCCAGGAGCTCACGTGATCCTCCTTTCACCCCAGGGAGCCCGTCTCACCCAGAGGAAGGTGAGGGAGCTCGCTGAGAGGGAGAGCCTGGCCCTCATATGCGGGAGATACGAGGGAGTGGATGAGCGTGTGGCCGAGGCATTTGTGCAGGAGGAGCTCTCCATCGGAGATTATGTTCTCATGGGAGGAGAGCTTCCCGCTCTGGTGGTGGTGGATGCCGTGACCCGCTTGGTTCCCGGGGTTCTGGGCTCGGAGGCCTCGGCCGCAGAGGATTGTTTTGCCCGCGGTCTCCTCGGCCATCCCCAGTACACCCGGCCGGCGGAGTTTAAGGGATTGAAGGTGCCCGAAGTCCTCCTCTCGGGGAATCACAAGGCCATCGAGGGGTGGCGGAAGCGGGAGGGACTGCGGAGGACCAGGGAGCGGCGGCCGGACCTCCTGGAGGAGGCTGACCTCAGCCCCGAGGAGCGGGAGTTTCTCAAATCGCTGGATTAGGCCATGGCGGGCCCGGCTCTCTATCTGGCTCTTGTGCACTATCCTGTGTATAATAAGCAGCGGCGGGTTGTGACGACGGCGCTAACGAGCATCGACCTTCATGACATTGCCCGCAGCGCCAAGACCTATGGGCTTAAGAAAGCCTTCTTTATCCTGCCGTCCCCCTCTCAGAGGGAATTAGCCCAGAGGGTCATGCGCCACTGGCTCTCGGGTTACGGGGCTAGCTATAATCCCACTAGAAGGGAGGCACTAGAGGAATTAGCGGTGGTTAAGAGCCTGGGAGATACAGTTGAAGCGGTGGAGAGGGCCGAGGGGGAAAGACCCATGCTCATAGGCACGGGGGCACGGGCCCGCGGGAAAATGGTAAGTTGCGGTTGGCTCAGGGAACGGCTCGCTACTTCCCCTTCGCCGTATCTACTGCTTTTCGGCACTGGATGGGGTCTCGCCGAGGAGGCTTTGGCCTGGGCTGATTATCAGCTGGAACCCATAAGGGCTGGGGCGCCCTCTGAGCACGCCTACAATCACCTCTCGGTGAGAAGCGCCGTGGCCATAATTCTGGACAGACTCCTGGGGGAGAGAAGCTGCCCTGAGGGCTCCCCCTCTTGAGCTTTGCGAGGAGCAGAACAAATGGTTAACGTCATTGACATGGTCGAAGCCGAAGGAATCCGCAAGGATATTCCGCGCTTCGCTCCAGGGGACACCGTCAAGGTCCACACAAAGATCATCGAGGGAGAGAAGGAGCGCATACAGGTCTTCCAGGGTATCGTCATCGCGAGGAGAGGCGGCGGAGCCCGAGAGACCTTCACCGTGCGGAAGGTCTCCTATGGAGTGGGGGTAGAGCGCATCTTCCCCCTGCACTCCCCCCGTTTAGATAGGATTGAGGTAATAAGGGCGGGCCGCGTGAGAAGGGCCAAGCTCCACTACCTGAGGGGGCGCAAGGGGAAGGCAGCCCAGGTAAAGGAGAAGCGGTTCTAGGGTCTGTAAGAGAGGCTCATGCTCTACAGGTTTGAGGAGGAGCGCTGGGCCCAGGGCTTCCTTCATGTGGCGGGAGTTGATGAGGCGGGAAGGGGTCCACTGGCCGGGCCCGTGGTGGCCGCAGCCGTGATCCTGCCGCGCGGCCATCGCATCCGGGGTCTCAACGACTCCAAGCGCCTTAAGCCCGGGGAGCGAGAGCGGCTATATCGAGAAATAATCCTCAAAGCCAGAGCCTATAAGGTTTCCTTGAGGGAACCTGGCGACATTGACCGCATGAACATCCTCCGGGCTTCCTTGCTGGCCATGCAGCAGGCTGTCGAGGGCCTGAAGATCTCCCCTGACCTTCTTCTCGTTGATGGGCCACACCCATTAAAAGTTCCTACCCCTCAAGAAACCCTTATCGGTGGAGACGGCCGCTCGGCCTCGGTAGCGGCCGCCAGCATCCTATCTAAGGTCAGTCGGGACTGCATCATGGCAAAGCTGGAAGCCTGCTACCCCGGCTACGGCTTTGCCTCTCACAAGGGGTATGCGACAAGAGAGCATCTTGAGGCTTTGAGGCGGCTCGGCCCGAGTCCAGCCCACAGGCTCACCTTCCGCGGCGTTCGGGAGCTTTGTGGAAGGCTTCCCTTCATCCCTTAGGGGAAAGAGCTATGACTTTTGAGCACCTTCGCTTGGGAAGCCGGGGAGAGAGCCTGGCCGAAAAGAAGCTCAAGAGGTCCGGCTACAAGATAGTGGAGCGCAACTTCCGCTGTGCCATCGGAGAGGTGGACCTGGTGGCACGGGATGGGGAAACTCTGGTGTTTGTCGAGGTGAAGACTCGAACCAAAGCCGATTTTACCTCCCCCCAGGATGCGGTGGACTGGAAAAAGCGGCGTAAGCTGGCCCAAGTATGCCAGCACTACCTGATGAGGCGGGGCCTTCAAGACGTGCGCTGCCGCTTTGACGTTGTGGCCATCCTGCTCCCCGAGGGTAAAGGGAGGAGCGAGGTCGCGATAATCAGGGACGCCTTCCGGCTCGAAGGCTGAGCCGGGGCACGGAGGCGGGATGCTCTAACCATCCCCCATAATCCACAAAAGACCCTAGCCGGCGGGAAGCTCTGACTCATCCACCGAGTCCACGATGTAAAGGAGAGGGGAGTCCTTGAGGTGGATGATGCGCCCATCCGGGACCTTGTATCCGTCGGCGTCGTAAAGGAGCTGAATGGTAGGTCTCAGGGGGTGCCCGCTCACGATTTCCACCACCTTGCCGATGGCGTTGGAGTTCAGGCGCACGAGGCTGTGCAGCGCAAAGACCGAGAGTTCCGTGAGCATGGCCTTGAGAACCTTGGGCGAAAAGAAGCCCCTCATGTTCTGGAGTATCTCCTGGACCACTTTGTAAGGAAGGAGTTGCTTTCTGTGGGGGCGGGGCTGGGAGAGGGCCTCGTAAACGTCAGCCAGGCCTATGACCTTGGCCAGTTCTCCGATCTTATCTCCCGCTAAGCTCTGGGGGTAACCCGCTCCGCCCTCGCGCTCGTGTTCTTGAAGGAGGGTTTCGGCCAGCCAGCGGTAGTCATTCCCCAGGTTCTCCAGCACCAACTCATATCCGTAGATGGGATGGTGTCTTATCTCCTCCATCTCCCGCTCTGCGAGAGTCCCTTCCTTGTGGCGGAGCTTCTGGGTCACCCGACACATGCCTAGGTCGTGGATGAGGGCCGCAGTGCCCAGGCGGCGCTGACGCTCAGGAGGAAAGCGAAGCCCTCGGCCCAGCTTTAAGGAAAGGGTGAAGACATTGACCAGATGTATGCCCATGGCGTTGGTGGTGTCTTTGACTCCCAGGGCCTTTCCGTACATGTAATCGAGAAAACCTTCGACCTCAAGGCTCCTTCTCACCAGGGAGTCCAGCCTCTGAAGAGTGAAACCCTCTCCCCGGGAAACCTGCTGAAAGAGCTGGGTTACACACTCGATGAGCTCTTTCGCGAGGGCCTCGTGTTCTGCCTTCATGGCCTCGGCCGCATCCATCTTTGGGGAAGGCCTTGGCTCCTCAATCAGCCCCAGCCGGGCCGCCCTTTCCTCAGCGGGGGGAGGTTGGCGCGGACGCTCAAAATCGGGGGGAGGAGCTGGTTGCTCAGGGAATTCCATCGGCGCAGGCACTTCTTCGTCCTGCTCCAATAGGTGCTTCCTCAGGGCCTCCCGAACGGGCGAATCGCTCAGCCGGAAGCTCCCTTCTTCCTCTTTGCGCTCCCGAGAGGCCTTTTTCCTCTTGGAGGGGTCTTCCTCTTCGGGGGACTCCATATCCCCCCTTATAAGGTCTGTGAGTCGCAAGGTTTAACCACCCCCAGCATCTTGGATGACTTTGGCCACCAGCCTGGAATTCACCAGGGGAGCCTTGTAGCTGAAGCCGACAAGAAGGCAGAGGTCGCAAAGGTTAACGATGTTTCGTGGAATTCCCCCGGAGTGCTCATATATGAGTTTCAGAGCTTCCTCGGAGAAGATGCTCTTCTCCAGGCCTGCCGTCTTCAGGCGAAAGAAGATGAATTGAACGCTCTCCTTATAGTTCAGAGGGGTCAGGTGGTATTTGATGGAAATGCGCTGGGATAGCTGGGGGATGCGGTCCACCTTGGCCTTGAGCTCGGGCTGCCCTATAAGGATGAGGGTGAGGAGAAAGCGGTCGTTCAACTGAAAGTTGAGAAGAAGGCGCAGCTCTTCAAAGGTGGAATCCTCTTCGATGACCTGGGCCTCATCAATTATCAACACCGTTTCCTTTTCCGCCTGAAGATTCTTGAGCATCTGGTCGTTGAGGATTCGCAGGAGCTCCACCTTGTCGGCCTTATCGTTCTGGGGCATGCCCAGCTGGTAGATGATCTCCCTGATTAAATCCAGTGGGCTCAGGCCGGGGTTGGTGATCAGGGCCACTTCGAACTTAGAGCGGGGAAGCTCCCTGATGAAGGCCCGGCTCAAGATGGTTTTCCCGCTGCCTACCTCCCCCGTGAGCATAGCGGCCCCCTTATGGCCGTGGGCCGCATAGAGGAGGCGCGTCATAGCCTTCTCATGCGCATGGGAGTAATAAAGGAACTTGGGATTGGGAACGTTCTCGAAAGGAGGCTCCTCAAGACCCCAGTATTGAATATACAAGAATAACTCCCCCTGAGGCTATTCAGAGGAATAGCGCAGGTCTTTTTCGGCTCTTGAAAGATTTTTGTCTTAATATTTTTAACATAATCTCGTACTATGTCAAGTCGCTGGCGGCCGGTTTTCCCTGGGAGCCGGGAGCATTCCGCGCATAGATGAGCCGTAGGCCATCCAAGATGAGGAACGGGTCTATAGCGTCGATAATGTTCAGTTCTGCGCCAATTAGCTCTGCCTCACCACCCGTTGCCACCACTTTCGCCGAGCCCCCCATCTCCTCCTTCATCCGACTCACGATGCCGCTCACGAGACCCATATAGCCATAAACGATGCCCGCCTGCATGCTGGAAACGGTATCCTTGCCGATAACGGCCGAAGGCCTGACTATTTCCACCCGGGGAAGCTTGGCCGTCTCCTCGAAAAGCGCTCCTACCGAGATGCTGATGCCCGGGGCGATGGCTCCGCCCAGGTACTCCCCTCGGGCCGAGATGGCATCGAAGGTTGTGGCGGTGCCGAAATCGACGACTATGAGAGGGCCTCCGTACCTGGCATAACCACCCACCGCGTTCACCACCCGGTCGGCTCCCACCTCCCGGGGGTTATCGTAAAGGATGGAGATTCCGGTGCGGGTTCCGGGGCCTACTATGAGGGGCTTGAGGCCGAAGTATTGGTTTGCCATGGCCTCCAGGGCGGGAAGGAGGGGCGGCACCACGCAGGATATTGCTAGACCCCCCACCTCTTCGAGCCGCAAGCCCTTCAGCTGAAAAAGGTCTCTGAGAAGCGCGCCCAGCTCATCGGCCGTGCGGCCCCGGACGGTGCCTATCCTCCAGGTAGCCTTGAGGTCTTCCCCCCGGAAGAGACCCAGCAGGGTGGTGGTGTTGCCTACATCCAGGGCGAGGAGGAGTTTCCTTCGGCCCTTCAAAGAAATTCCACCTCCCCTGAAGCTATAGAGTGGAGCTCTCCGTCTGGGCTCTCAAGAATGAGGAGCCCTTTTTCATCGATGCCCCTGCCCAATCCTTCGAGATTCTGGTCGCCCCAGCGAACCCTAAGATTAATCCCGTCAATTGCGGAGCGACGCCGCCACTGGGGAGTCAACTCCTTGAGCCCTCCCCTGAGGAAAATACCGTACCAATGGTTGAGAGAATGCAGAAACTCATCCCTCAGAAGCCCGACATCCAAAGCCCACCCCGCCGCCATCTTGAGGGAGCAGGCCCTTCCCTTGAGCTCTTCAGGGAACTGGTGGGTGTCGGTATTCACATTTATGCCCACTCCCAGGATGAGATAGTCCAGCCTTTTTCCCCCGCCCGCACCCTCGGAGAGAAGCCCTCCTACCTTGAGCCTACCGATGAGGATATCGTTGGGCCATTTGAGAGAAGGCGAGAGGGAGGTGGCCCTCTCGATAGCCTCTGCAGCAGCTACCCCTCCCACTAAGGAAAGCCGAGCCGCCTGCTCCGGCTCGAGTGGCGGCCTCAGAATCACCGAAAGATAAAGCCCTACCCCCGGTGGCGAGAACCACCTCCTCCCCAGTCGTCCCCTTCCCGAAGACTGCCCTCGGGCCGTAACCACAGTTCCTTCAGGGGCTCCCCCTCGCGCCAGCTCCGAGGCCTTGAGATTGGTGGAAGGAAGCTCTCTGAAGGAACGTATGGTCCAGAGTTTCTCCTCAGAACGGAGGCCGACTCCTTTGCTCTCCTCCCTCAGCAATCTCCTCCCCTCTCTCGCCCTAAGGGAGGGCTTCCAGGTTGCTCTTCAATTTTCCCGCTCGCGCCTCCAACTCAGAGAGGCGGTCCCGCTCCTTCTTCACTACTTCCTCAGGGGCTCGGTCAAGGAAGGAGGGGTTAGAGAGCTTTCCCTTAAGGAATTCAAGTTCCCTCTCCAGTTCCCCCAGCTGCTTCTCCAGGCGCCGCCTCTCCTGGGAAAGGTCAACGAGCCCGTCCACCGGGATGAAGACCTCCACCTCACCCGCCACGGCGGCGGCCGCCCCTTTGGGCCTCTCGACCCGGGGTCCCATCTCAAGCCTTCCCACTTTGCCCAGCCTCCGAACCCACTCGGTCTCCTCCTCCAGCAGGCTCTGCAAGGTGGCCGAGGGCACCCGAAGGTAGGCCTCGGTCAGGGTGGAGGGGGCTACGCCAAGCTCACCCCGGATGTTACGGATGCCTTCAAGCACCCCCATGGGAACTGTCATCTCGGCTTCCGCTTCATCATCGAGCCAGTCATCTCTGCGCCTCGGGAAGGGTTTTAAGGAGATGCTCTCCCCATCCCGGTTCGGAAACATCTGCCAGAGCTCCTCCGTCAGGAAGGGCATGAAAGGGTGCAGCAGGCGCAGACTTATCTCCAGGGCCTGGGCAACGGTGGCCTGAGCGGCAAGGCGGTCCGAAGAGGAGGGGTTATCTTCCCCCAGGCGGGGCTTGACTATCTCGAGATACCAGTCGCAGAGCTCATGCCAGATGAAATGATAGACGGTGTTGGCGGCGGCATCGAAGGCGTATCGGGAGAGGCTCTCCCTCACGGCGGCACTGACGGCGCTGGTGCGGCTCAGAATCCAGCGGTCCGCGCGCTTGAGCGAAATTGGCTTTCCCTGAACGAGCGCCGGTGAGTCCGGATAGCCTTCCATGTGCATCAGCGCCAGCCGGCAAGCGTTCCAGATCTTTTGGCAGAACCTGCTGTAGCCTCCTATGCGCTTCTCCGAGAGACGGATGTCTCGGCCCTGGGCGGCCAGGGCCGTCAGTGTGAAGCGAAGGGAATCTGTCCCAAAGCTCTTCATGACCTCCAAGGGGTCAATGACGTTTCCCCGGGTCTTGCTCATCTTCTGCCCCTCTTCGTCCCGGATGAGGGCGTGGATGTAAACCTCGCGAAAGGGCACATCCCCCATAAATTTGAGGCCCATCATGATCATCCGGGCCACCCAGAAGAAGAGGATATCGAAGCCCGTAACGAGCACAGAAGTGGGGTAGAAGACTTTCAGCTCGGGCGTCACCCTGGGCCAGCCCATGGTGGAGAAGGGCCAGAGCGCAGAGCTGAACCAGGTGTCGAGCACGTCTGTCTCTTGCCGGAGCTCCTCTCCCCCGCATCCCGAGCAGCAGGAAGGTGTCTCGCGGGCCACGGTGATGGCGTCGCATTTGCTGCAGAACCAGGCGGGGATGCGATGGCCCCACCAGATCTGGCGGGAGATGCACCAGTCGCGGATGTTGTGCATCCATTCGAAGTAGGTGCTCTCCCAGTTCTCAGGGATAATTCTGATATGCCCTTCCTTAACCGCCTGGATGGCTGGCTCTGCCAGGCTCTTCATTCTGACGAACCACTGCTTCGAAAGGTACGGTTCCACAACGGTCTTGCACCGGTAGCAGTGCCCCACCTTGTGGCTGTAATTCTCCACCCTGAGGAGGAGACCCTGAGCTTTGAGGTCCTCAATCACCCGCCTTCTGGCCTCGAAGCGTTCAAGCCCCTGGTAGGGCCCGGCTGCCTCATTCATGTACCCGGCGGGGTCCAGCACGTTTAATTGCGAAAGGCCGTGGCGGAGGCCCACCTCGAAATCGTTCGGGTCGTGGGCGGGGGTTATCTTAAGGGCGCCTGTGCCGAACTCGGGGTCCACGTAAGAGTCGGCTATTATGGGGAGCTCCCTCCCCATGAGGGGAAGCAGAGCCCTTTTGCCAGCCAGGGAACGGTAGCGCTCATCCTTCGGGTTCACGGCCACGGCCGTATCACCCAGAATGGTCTCTGGCCGCGTCGTAGCCACCGCGACATGCCCCTCCTCTCCCGCCAAGGGGTAGCGGACGTAGTAGAGGTGTCCCAGGATTTCCTGGTGCTCCACCTCAAGGTCAGAAAGGGCCGTGCGGCAACGGGGACACCAGTTTATGATGTAATCGCCCCGGTAGATGAGCCCATCCTCCCAGAGCCTGACAAAGGCTTCTCGCACCGCCGTCGAGAGGCCCTCATCCATGGTGAACCGCTCCCGCTCCCAGTCGCAGGAAGCGCCCAGCCTGCGGAGCTGGCCCGTGATGATGCCGCCATATTTTTCTTTCCACTCCCAAACCCTGCGGGTGAATGCCTCTCGGCCGAGCGCGTGGCGGTCGGTGCCTTCCCTGGCGAGCTCCTGCTCCACCACGTTCTGGGTCGCGATTCCCGCATGGTCGGTTCCCGGCATCCAGAGGACTCTAAACCCCTCCATTCGCTTCCAGCGGCAAAGGATGTCCTGGAGGGTATTGTTCAGGGCATGGCCCATATGGAGGGAACCCGTAACATTGGGCGGTGGAATCACGATCGAGTAAGGCTCTCCCGGACCTTCCACGTTCGGATGAAAGTAGTTCCGCTCAAGCCAGAAGCGGTACCATTTATCTTCGCATCGCTGGGGGCTGTACCGGGTGTCCAACACGACCTCAGTTCTCTCCCTTGAGGCGCGCTATTTCCTCCCGGATGAGGCGCTCGGCAAGGGGGGGGACCTGCTCTTTGATTACCTCCCTCAGGATATTCACGAGCTCCGGGATGAGGGGGGATATCGCGCCGGAGATGAGCTCCGAAACCATCTGGCGTAGCTCCTCCCGGGGGACCTCTACAGGAACCGGCCTGACCGGGGAGACCGGAGCGGTGTCCACGGCCTCCCGCTCCGACTCCCCCTCGCTTCCTCGGTGCCTTAGGGCTTCCCCTTCTGGAGCTCCCTTCTCCTCAGAAATCTCATCCCGGGCGGGCTGGCCATCGTCCTCATTCTCGACAAGCTCCTCAAGAATTTCCTCCAAGTCCTCTTCCGAGCCCGCCGAAGGCTCCAGCTCTCCCTCAAGGGCCTCCTTCACAGCAGCCTCTTCCTTCCCCGGGGCCAGGGCGTCATCAAAATCCACTACCGCGTGCGCGGGTGGGGCCTCTTCCCGAGGTATCGCCGGCGCCTCCTCTCTCTCCTCGGCCACTTCCCCGAGGATGGACTCTACCTTGCGCACCAGGTCCTCGGACTCAAAGGGCTTGGCGATCCAGCTTGCGGCCCCCGCCTCCCGGGCGGCTTCTTCATCGAAGGCCTCGAAGGAGTTGGTGAGCAACAGGATGGGAATGGACCGCAATTCTGGGGCGCTCTTGAGCCTTCGGCAGAGCTCAAGCCCGTCAATCCCCGGCAGCCCCACGTCTGCTAGGATAATCCCGGGTCTATGTTTCTTGGCCATGGCCATAGCCATCTCGCCGTCAAACGCTGAGTGGACCCTGATGTCGGTCCCATCAAAGATTATCTCGACTACTCTCTGGATGGTCACGCTATCATCGGCCAATAGAAGCTTTCGAGACATCAAAACCCTCCCCTCCGCGCGCCCCTGCCGGCGGGGGCGCTGGCAGCTAAACGCGGGGTGGTAGCTCCGGTTTTCTATAGGGCTTCAGCGAGAAGGCGTGGTCGCCCTTCCCTATGATACCTCCTGAGACGATAAGCTTAATGCCCTCCTCAACGGACATATCCAAATGAGCCACTTCTCTCTTGGGTACAAAGAGCAGGAAGCCAGAGGTGGGGTTTGGGGTCGTCGGGATGAAAACGCTCAGAAGGTCCTGAGCGGCGGCATCCTGAATGGTGGGGTCCGCGTCGGTCGTTACGAACCCCAAAACATAAAGACCCTTGCGGGGATACTCTATCAGGGCCACTCTGCGGAAGGCTCCCTGGTCATAGGCGACAATCCCGTCCAGGAACTGCTTCGCCGGACGGTAAACCGCCCTGATGATAGGGAGCCGATAGAGTATCTTGTCGCCGGTCGCAACGACCTTCCGCCCCACCACATTGGCGGTAATGAAACCCACCAAGAGGATGATGATTACGGTGGCAATAATCCCTAGACCCGGGATATGGAACCCAGGAACGCCAATGAGCCTGAAGATGGCCTGCTCCAAGGGTTTCAGTATATCATCCAGCTGGATGAAAAAGAACTTGAGGAGGATATAGGTGAAGGATATAGGCAGGATTACCAGAAGGCCTGCGATGAAGCGGTTCCGGAGCCAGACACGCACTGTTTTCTCTCGGCCTCCAAACCATTCCTTCCCGGACACCAAATCCAAAGACAAGAAGCTTATGAATGTTTTAAGTTTATACTATATCATATTGACTTTCAAGGTTTTTTTGGCCCTCTAGCCCCCCTGTTCATTCCCCCTAACTGGTAACGCACGACGGCGGCGTTGTGCTCGGCGAGTGTCCTGGAGAAGTGATGGCTTCCGTCCTTTCTGGAGACAAAATAGAGGTAGTCCACCTGAGCGGGGTGGAGGGCCGCCTTTATTGAGGAGAGCCCAGGGTTTGCTATAGGACCCGGCGGAAGTCCCGGATAAAGATAAGTATTGTAAGGGGAATCTATGGCCAAGTGCTCTTTGGTGAGGTTTCCGTCAAAATCCCTGAGGGCGTAAATAACAGTGGGGTCGGACTGAAGAAGCATGCCCTTCCTGAGGCGGTTGTGATAGACGGCGGAGACCAGGGGCCGCTCTTCATCAAGGGCCGTCTCCTTCTCGATGAGGGAGGCCAGAGTGAGAATGTCACGCCGGCTGGAGCCCAGGGCTCCAGCCCTCTTGGCCATGGCCGGGGTGAAGACCTTGTTCAGGGTGAAGACCATCTTGGTCAAGATGCGCCTGGCCCCCATCCCCTTGGGGAAGCGGTAGGTATCGGGGAAGAGGTAGCCCTCAAGGCTACTGGCTTCGACCCCCAGGGAGCGGGCGAAGGCGGGGCTGGCCGCCAGCTCCATTACCTCTTCGGCTCGGGCCATCTCCCTTGCCTCGAGGGCTTGGGCTATGGCCCTTATATCGCTCCCCTCGGGAATGGTAACCGAATGCTCGACCACGTGGCCCTCGCTCAGCTCCCTCAGAACTTCCTCGGGGCTCATGCGGGCGCTCAGCAGGTACTCGCCCGCCTTAAGGGTTCGGTCAACGCCCCTATAGTAAGCCAGCCACCTCAGTAGGGTGGGAGTTCTTATTATTCTTTCGCGCTCGAGAATGGCCGCAATCTGGCGTAGGCTCGAGCCAGGGGGGATAGTCACCAGGTAGGGCTGGGCGTCCTGGGATTGGGGGCTCCGCCAGAGGTGCCTGAGGTAGAAGGCTCCCCCGGCGAGAAGGATGAAGGCGAGGAGGAGAACTACCAGGGCCCAGGCCCTCTTTTTGGTCCGACGTTCCCGGGGTTCTGGCTCGTTCATGGGGATCGGCGGTGGAGGTGGTCAAGGTAGCTCTGAAGGATGAGTTGCGCGGCTACTATGTCTACCACCTTCTTGCGTCTGCTCGGCCGCATCTCGACCGCCCTGAGGGCCCGCTGGGCGGCCACCGTGGTGAGACGCTCATCCCAGGTCTCCACGGGCAGGGGAACGACCTGGCGCAGGAGCCTGACAAAATTCATGGTCCTTCTGGCCGCTGGCCCCTCGCTGCCGTTCAGACTCAGGGGGAGGCCCACTACAATGCGCTCGGCCCCATGGGTCCGGGCCAGGGCCGCCACATCCTCCAGCGGGCCACGTCCCGGCCGGCGGGGGAGGGAGGTCAGGGGCTGAGCGGTGAGTCCCAGCTCGTCACTGATGGCGGCGCCGATGCGTTTCGCCCCCAGGTCCAGGGCCATGGTTCTTCCCACACCACCCTCCTAGGAACCTTTCGATGGGACCCCCATGCGGGGTCTCTTTCGGATGTCGCCTAAATCGATCCGGTGTTTTATAAGACTGAAACCTGTCACCCGATCGAGATCAACAAGGGCCTTGCTATAGTCCACGAGGGCCTTGGACTCAGCTGTCCGGGCTAGGGTGAGGAACTCCTGATCCTCGAGCACGTCCCGGCTCGTCGCCAGCCCGACCGCAAACTTTTTCTCCTCAGCCTCAAGCCTCTTCTCGGCCAACTCCCGGGCCTTCCGAGAAGCCACGACCTGGTTTTGACCTGCGGTTATCAGACGAACGGCCCTTCGAACCTCCTCCGTTATTTTCTGCTCCAGATCCTTGAGCCCAATAAGAGCCTGCTCCACCTCCAGGCGCCTCTGAGTCCGGACGGCTCTGGCCGTCCGGTTGGGAATGGGATAGCGAAGGATCACCCCCGCCTCCCAGCTATAGAAGTCGCCAGTCGTCGCCGTCTTGAGGGCCTCGGACTTTCGGTTTTCCAGCCCGTTGAGGGCCAAGCTTCCCACTAAGTCGACCTGAGGAAGAAGCTGATTCTTGGCAAAATTGAGCTGGATGCGACGGTTCTTTATATCCAGATGGGTACTGGCGAAGTCGGGTCGATTCTCGAAGGCCCTCTTCAGGCTCTGGACGAGGTTAACCTCTTCGACCGCGAAGGCGGCCTCATCGGTGGGTATGATGGAGACCTCCCAGTTCAGGTTCAATATACGCTTAAGGCGGTCTTCGGCATTCTTTATTTCGTTCGCGCTGGTGATGACATCCACCTCCCGCGCGGCCACGCGTGACTCCGCCTCTACTATCTCGATGGGAGCCAGGGTGCCCACCTCCACCTGGATTCGATTACGGCGCAAGAGGTCTTTGGCGAGCTCCAAGGACTGCTGTTTCGCCGTGTGGTCGGCGATGGCGAAGATGAGGTCCCAGTAGGCATCCTGCACCTGGGATACCACCTCAATAACTCGCTCCCGAAACCGTTCCAGCGAGATCTGATGGGAATTCTGGGCCACTAGGATGCGCGTCCTGTTGATATTGATGCCGAAGTTCTTAAGCAGGGGCTGGGTGAGACTGAAGGTAAGGCCGGCTTCAAAGCGCGGGTCTAAGCGGAAGGTAGTGGAGTTAGTGCTGATGCGTGACTCCTCCAGCAGCATCCGGTACTGGGTCCCCGTGATGAGCTTCCCTTCGAGACCGACGCCCACCCGGGATTCCTCCTGGCGGCTGTCCCCTGTGAAAAAAGTGGAAGCGCTTTGGCTCTTAGCGGCCGAAGCCGTCGCTTCAGCAGTGGCCGCAGGGTCGAAGGCCCCCTTTTCAAGGAGGATATCCTGTTCAGTCAACCGAGGGTTAAAGCTCTCGATGGTGATGTCAAAGTTATTGGCTAGCGCAAGACTTATAGCTTCCCTGAGCGGGAGGGCGAGGCGGGGCTCCTGCGACTGAGCGAGAAGGGGTCCGGACACAATGAAGCCCAGACTCAAGACCAAAACCACAAGAGCCCGGCAAGTGAAGCCGGCCTCAGGCCTAGAAAAAGCTGAAAAGAGCGAGCGTTTCATGGGCTCTCTCCCTCCACGGGGGAAGTTCTCCCTTTCATTTAGTCAGTGGGCGACGAAATTACCTCGCTACTTTATTTAGGGGAAACCTCTGAAATATTAATTCAACTGCCCCCGATTTGCAAACTCTGTCCCCGAGACCCCTTTGAGCTATAATCTTCTTGCAGGGCTTTTGTGCTCCTTGGTATAGTTCGCCAGCCCGGGCTTCACATTGGGAATCGGATTATGGAGATAATAAAGGGACTTAAGGATGTGGGAGCTAAGGTGAGGGGGCCTGTCCTCACCATCGGGAACTTTGATGGCGTCCACCTGGGCCACCAGAAAATCCTGCGGCGGGTAGTGAGTCGGGCGGAAGAGCTGGGGTGTCAGAGCTGCGTTTTCACCTTTGACCCCCATCCCCTTTCCATCATCGCTCCCGAGAAGTGTCCCCCCCTTCTGACCAGCCTTGAGAAGAAGATGGCTCTCATGGAGGAGAGCGGAATCCAGGTGGTCATCTGCACCCACTTCAACCGGGACCTGGGGAACACCTCCCCGGAAGCTTTCATCCGGGACATCCTGCACGCCACTCTCCGGGTTAAGGATGTTTTCGTGGGCTTCAACTTCGCCTTCGGCCGGGGACGGGCGGGGGGAGTGAAGCTCCTGAAGGCTTTGGCCAATGATTGTGGCTTCGGAGCCCATGTTATAGAACCGGTGCGGGTGGAGGGCCGCACGGTGAGCAGCACCGCCATTCGCCGTCTGCTGGGCCAGGGCAGGGTGGAACAAGCGGCCAAGCTCTTGGGGCGCTTCTACTCCCTGAGCGGCCGGGTGGTCGAGGGCTCATCCAGAGGGGAGGCCTTGGGCTATCCCACGGCCAATCTGGAGACCGCAGGTGTGGTGATACCTCTCGCCGGGATCTACGCCGGAAGGGCCCTCTTGAGGGGCCAGGCCCACCGGGCTGTCATAAACCTCGGCTGGAGCCCTACCTTCGGAGATGTGGGATTTAGAGTTGAAGCCCATATCCTGGATTTCACGGAGGATATCCATGGTGAGGAGCTCGAGCTCGAGTTCATCCGGAGGCTTCGCGAAGAGCGGAGGTTTGACTCCATGCAGGAGCTGGCTCTCCAGATAGGACGCGATGTGGAGGAAGCCAGGGCCCTCCTTGAGAACCTCTCAGAGGCCGAGGGGGGAGCCCGGTGAGGAGGTTAAACTTCTGGCTGGGCCTGGCGGTGAGCATAGGGCTCCTCATCCTCATCTTCTATCAGGTGGACAGGGAGGAGCTCCTGAAGGCCCTGGGCAGGGCTCACCTTCCTCTGGCCTTCCTGGCGGCGGTTCCCGTGCTCGCTTCTCTCGTCATAAGGGCTCTTCGGTGGCAGTACCTTCTAAGGCCCGTTCAGGAGCCCGGGTTCATGCCCGCCCTCTCGGCCACCTGCATAGGGTTCATGGCCAACATGATCCTGCCGGCCCGGCTCGGCGAGTTCGTGCGGGCATGGTCTCTGGGCCGCAAGGAGAGGATGCCTTTCGGCAGCTGCTTCGCCTCCATAGTGGTCGAGAGGCTCTTCGACGGCTTCAGCATACTGGTGGTACTGGTGCTTCTCCTCTTCTCGATGGACCTTGCACCCTCACTTTCGGAAAAGCTCCGACTCGCGGGAGTGTTATCGCTTCTCTTCTACCTCCTGGTCATAGGCGTTCTCGTGATGCTGAGAGTTCGCACCGAGCCCACGGTCAGGGTCTTCCGATTCCTGTTGCGGCCGCTGGGTTCCTCCGTGAGAGAGCGCTTCATGGGAACGCTTGAGTCCTTCGTCTCGGGCATCCGCCTCATAAACCGCCCCTGGGACTGGGCCATGGTCTGCACCCTCTCGGCCGCCCTGTGGCTGACGATGGTCTTCTTCAACCACCTGGTGCTTCTCTCCTTCGGGGTTGAGCTCCCTTGGGTGGCCCCCTTCTTCCTCCTCGTCATGCAGGCCTTCTCCGCCATGCTCCCCAGCTCGCCGGGGTTTGTGGGAACCGTCCACTACGCCATAGTGCTGGCCCTCGGCTTCTATGGTGTTCCCAGGGAGCTGGGGTTAAGCATCGCCATAATAATGCACGGGGTAGGTTATGTGGCGATCGTGCTGCCGGGCTTTGCCTTCCTCTGGGGCGAGGGCCTCTCTTTGAGAAGTCTCGGGAAAGCCGAAGAGGCGGTCAGGCTGGGATGAAGGGTGGACGCCTAAGGCCGAAGCGCTCCCCAGAGGAAGACGCCCCCGAATCCCACCAGCATGAGGCCCGCTCCGATGAAAAGCCACCGGTGCAGCCTCATGGACCAGAAGCTGCGGGTCCGGTGCACGGTCTTTGAGACGAATAGCTCCCAGAGGATATCGCAGGAGAGATGGGAGACGGCCAGGGCCAGAAAGCCCAGAAGGCCGAACTTCAAAGAACGGGAGATGAGGGCCGCCCCTATGGTGGCCCACCAGAGAAGAAAGTAAGGATTGAGGGCGGTCGTGAGGACGCCGGCTGTGACGGAGCTATACGGAAGGTCCCGCTCGGTCGCGAGCTTCTCCCGCTCCCGCACCATCTGCCAGCCGAGGTAGAGCAGCACGAGGCCGCCGCCGAGGGCAACCCCCCTCTGGAAGCCCCCCGAGGCAAGCAGGCCTCCGAGGCCAAGATAAATAGCGGTCATGAGCGGGATCTCCACCAGCCCATGCCCCAAGCCTATCCAAAAGCCCGCAACTCCCGAGCGGTGGCCTTTTGCCACAGTGACGGCAAAGACAGGCCCCGGGGCCATGACCCCCGAGAGGGAGATGAGGACTACGCTCAGGAGAAAAAAGAAGAGCTCAGCCAAGGGACCTTCCCTCGGTTTGAGATGCCGCCTCCCTCAGTAGACGAATGAGCCTTCTCTCCTCCACCCTTCCCTTGAATGCCTTCTTCCCCCCGATGAAGACCACGGGTATTTCCTCCCCGTAGGCGCGCATGAGGTCCGGGTCCTCCTGGATATTTATCTCCTTTATCTCCAGCTCGAATGGGGAAAGGCGCAGGATGGCCTCTTTTGCCTCGTGGCAGAGGTGGCACTCGGGCTTTGAGTAGATGGTTACCCCGATCGATTTTCGGCCGGCCAAAAACTCCCCCCCTGAGAGCGGCCTGCTCCAGAGACCGCATTCTCAAACTGAGATTATAGCGCCCTCCCCGGGCTTCGGGCAAAGAGCTTGACAGGTTTTGCGTGGCTCGACTATATTAAATTCCTGGAAATCAATATTCGGTGCCGGAGTGGCGGAACTGGTAGACGCGCCAGATTCAGGGTCTGGTGGGGCGTAGCCCCGTGGGGGTTCAAATCCCTTCTCCGGCACCAACTTGAATGGACATCCCGCCCTGAGGTTCGCGATAGAATTAATATAAAAACAATGAGATAGCAGGTAGTGGGGAGGTTCTTGTGAGCCCATTTCTTTAAGGCTCATGGAATTTCTCCAGCAATTCAGACCTCCCGCTCCGCTCTCCTGTTCCAAATTTTCGAACTTGGCCGCCCTCCTGGATTTCAAAATCAAAGATGGGGTTTAGCAAGTATTTCTTTCTCTGTGATTTATAGGGCCTTAGCAATTTTCCACAGCCCTTAGATATTCCTAGGAATTCTTTACTTTTGACGCAAAATTGGTAACAAAATGGAAAGGTTCTTAGGGCTGGTGAAAGCTGGCATCCTCAGAAGGCTTCCGATAAAACCCGCTACCTTCACCTTTTTTTCCGAGTGCAGAGAGCAATTGCTCCCAATACTGGCCGTGAAAGTTCACCCCTTATTGTGGGAATTATTGAGGGTGCGGGGGATGAGTAAGGGGCCAGCGAGGGGCATCCTCAACCACGGGCACGGCAAGGGCCAGGTACTTGCCCCCCTCCCGCATCATCCAGCCTTTCTCGATAAAGTTCTCCAACAGCCCGGCCACCAATGCTTCGAATTCGTCGGAGGTAAGCCCGGAACAAGCCTTGAGCCAGGCCTGGATGGTCCCTATGCTCTGGACCCCGTCGCAGAGCCTGTAGATGGATGAGGCTGAGGGATCGAGCAGAACCTCCTGGTGCGGCAGGCCCGGCCTCTCGTCCACGATCCGGACCCGCCCTCCCTCCAGGTTGCAGCGCAGGGAGTTGGGCTTATGGTTCTTCTCCCAACCTGAGATGACTTGGTCCATGACCCGGTACATTTCCAGGGAGATGAGGGACTGGCCCGTTGAAAATTCGAAAGCGTAGGCCAGGCGGCACAGGTCCTCTTCCGGTAGGTCAAATATCACTCTGTATATCGCACTGGGCCCGAGGATGCGTATGTCGTAGTCCTCAGGGTGGGTGAAATAGGGACTGAACCGCTCAAGCTGGATGAACTGGAAGGTTGCGGGCGGCTCCAGGTGGATGAGCAGTGGGAGTAGCCGTGCCATTTCTTGATAGTCCCTATCTTCCTCTCCAGGGATTCCGCAGAGCATGTTCCACAACGATTGGATTTTGAAAGTAGCCAACCATTTGAGGAGCTGGACGTTTTGGATGCCGGTTGTGCCCTTTCTCATGAGCCGCAGTATGTGTGTGCTGAAGCTCTCGACGCCAGGCTGCACGCACCTCACACCAGCTTCCTGGAGTGCGGCCACCTGCTCGCGCCTCAGGTTGCACTTCAGCTCGTAGAAGAAGGATAACCCCCGCTCCCGCCGTAGGCGAGCCAGCTTCGGGATCAAGCCCTCGAAGGCCTTGAAGTCGAGAATGTTGTCCACCGCTTCGAAGAAGCGGACCCCGTACCGGTCGGACTGGCGGGAGAGTTCCTCGACGATTTGCTCCTTCGCCTTCCTGCGGAAGGGCATTCCCAGGGGGTTTATCCCGCAGAAGGTGCATTGGTGTCTCTCACCCCACCAGCAGCCGCGGGAGCCCTCGAAAAGGACTCTGGGCTGTATCTCATCCGCAAAAGATGTGGTCCCCAGCTGGATAAAGTAGTCCGTAAAATCAGGTATAGGGGTTGAGCCCCAATCGGCGAAGAGGCCACGCGTGTCCTCTCCACCCCTCTTCTTCAGTCCGCCCCGGGCCAGAAGGCCCGGTATGGGAGGGGTCGGGGTCCCTTGGAGAAGCGAGGAGACAAGCTCAGTAATATGGCTTTCCGCCTCGCCCTGGTAGACGCAGTCCACCCAAGGGAAACACTCAAGAAGCGCCTCGCCCATCTCGTCCTCACAGTCGGCGCCCCCAAAGAGGGTGATGAGGTGGGGGTGTCGCTCCTTGAGGGCCCGGGAAATTGCCAGAGCGGGTGTGAGTTGAACGAGCGGGGTGGTGAAGCCGACGAGCTTGTAGCGGCTCCAAGGTACGCGCCTCAGACATTCATCCATGAAGGCGGGTACTTGGGCATTAACGAGTTTTATCCATTGCATGACCACGTCACTTACGTAGGGCTCGTTCTCCAGGCGCTCCAGAATGTCCCCTCGGTCGGTGGTGGGGTCAAGCGCCCCTCTGAAAATCCCCTCGGTGGCTCGCCCCCCCCTATACCAGGCTTCCCGGTATATCAGGGGATGGCAGAGCTCGGCGAACAGGAGGTTCAGATAAACGACGTCGGTGGGAATGCCCTCGCTGCGGAGGATACTCGCTATAATGCCCAGCTGTAGCGAGGGCGCCCCCACATCGGCGAAGGGGGCGTTGATTAGAGCCACCCGGGCTTGAGGGTCGGGTTGGAACTCGTAGGTTTTCACAAGTTCCCCTGGCGTCTTTGAACTTCTGGCGGACGGGTATTTTTTTGTATCAAATCCCATAAGGCGGGTAAACCTCTTTGTGAGGGTTTAGCCACCGGTAGCTCTCAACCGGCTTCATGGCCATGAAAGAGCGTTGCGGCTGATTACTAAAAGGGTATTAACTCCAAAGCTTATTTATAATATGCTGTAAGCTAGATTCTCATGAAAAAGTGGGGGCGTTGCTCACTAGCGCGGAGATTTTCAGTGCGGGATTGACCACTTCTATTGGGAGGAATCAAGGCATGAAGAAAAAAAAGATCGCTAAGGTATTGGCTCACACCCTTGTGGCCACGGTATATACCGTGCCCTATACGGGAGTGGCACTCGGAGAGATGAAGCCCGAAGGTCCGGGCGCTCCCAAGACCCAAGAGGTCTCTCAGGCCATCTCGCAGGAGGTCATTCAGTTGTTGCAGGAAAAGGAGAAGCCTGGGATGCACCGCTTCAATATCGCCGGCCGGCCGGGCGTGCATTTCAGGATTTACTACAGCCCGACGGGTGAAGAGGGAAGCTACAAGCCCCTGCCTGGGGGAGAAGGGGTCATCGGGGATAATGGAATGGCATCCCTCTCTCTCTCGCTGAAAGAGCTCGGCGAGGAAAATCTCTACCTTAAGGTCTTCACCTCGGACTCGGCTGATTTCAAGGGTCAAGTCCGTGTCAACGCCTCCCCCCTCGCGCTCATGTCGGAAGAACCCGAAATGAAGCTGCGCGGGTTTTTCGACCGCCGGTATCGCGTCAGGACTCCCACCGCTGTGGCCGCAGTGCGGGGAGCTCTGCCGGAAAGAAAAATCGAGAAACGCTGAGAAACTCTATTGGCCTGGGATAGACATCCCTCTTTCCCATGGCCATTAACCGGGAAGGAGTGCCGCCATGGCTGAAAATGCCCGCGGCTCAAGGGGACGGGCGAGGACGGCGTGCCAGAGCATTCCCATTGTTGGAGCGCGCCCGGGCGGACACAAGGAACGCAATGGTAATCCGTCCTCCCTCTCCCGTGATGGGGCTCGCCGCCCCTTTCAGGGCCGGGCCGAAATCACACTTATCAACATGAACCTCCTCTACATCAACATGAGTGGCCGGATCGACTCCGAGATTCACCCGCCCCTAGGCCTGCTCTACCTCACCTCAGTCCTGGAAGGGGCGGGCTATGCGGTGGACCTCATCGACCACCAGACGTTTCACATCGAGAGGCCAGGGGAGGACCCCTTCGACCTCGACGCCGTGGTCCGCTCGTTTGGGGAGGTCGCCGACATCATCGGGCTTGGCTGCATGGCCAACCTGCTCCCCTTCACCCTGCTCGTGGCGGGGCGCCTGAAGGCCCTCTATCCCGAGAAGACCATCCTTCTGGGAGGGGTCGGGCCCTTCGGGGTGGAAGAGCTCATCCTCGAGCGCTTCCCCTGGGTTGACGTTGTGGTACGGGGCGAGGCGGAGGCCACGGTCCTGCGGCTCATCGAGGCCCTGCCCGACCGGAAGAGGCTCGCCGCCGTGCCGGGCATAAGCTATCGCACTAACGGAACCATTTCCCACACGCCGGACCCGGCACGCATCCGGGAGCTCGACAACATCCCCTTTCCGGCCTACCACAGGCTCGAGATATCCCATTACGATGCCTTCGGCGTCATCAGTGCCCGTGGGTGCCCCTACGGCTGCCGGTTCTGCAGCGTGGCCCCCATCTGGAGCCACCGCCCCTCCTACCGAAGCCATGAGAGCGTGCTCGAAGAGATCCGTCTTCTGCACGAGAATTACGGGGTCGAGCATATTCTTTTCCAGGATGAGTTCTTCTACTCGGGGGAGGCCAAGATTCTGGATTTTTGCGACCGGCTTAAGGCCTCGGGCTTGCCGGTCACATGGAAGTGCTTCGGCCGGGTCAACCTCGTGACCGAGCGGGCCATGCGGCGCATGGCCGAAGCCGGGTGCGTTCAGCTCAGGTTCGGCGTTGAGTCAGCCTCTGACCGGGTTCTCGCCAAGGTCATCAAGGGTTTCCAGTTTAAGGATGCTCTCCGCGTGGTGACGCAGGCGGTGGAGATATTTCCATCAGTGGAGACCTTCTTCCTGTGGGGACTCCCCTTCGAGGAGATGGAAGATTTCTACCAGACAGCGATCCAGATGGCCCGGTTCCAGCAGATGGGGGTCACGGTGCTCCCCTCGCTGCTTTCCCTGTTGCCCCAGACGGCCATCTACGATGATGTCCGGGCCGGTCGTTACGAGGGGGAGCTCACACTTGTGCCCGAACTCGTCCCCATTTACACGGTGACGGGCCA
Source organism: uncultured bacterium (assembly GCA_964575845.1). GTDB lineage: Bacteria > UBA8248 > UBA8248 > UBA8248 > CAZNSX01 > CAZNSX01. Next base: position 38,088 of record CAZNSX010000005.1, read on the forward strand.
CGAGGTCTTGGGCTCCACGAATACCGTTCCCGAGCGGTATCGGGGCTACTACGACTTCATCGGGGCTCACCCGGAAGTGTTCCCAGGGTTTTTCCTCTTCAACTATGAGACCAATGTGCTCCCCAAGTACGAGGTCTTGAAGCAGATGGAGCTGATGTGAGCGGGTCAGCGAAAGGGCGACGGGTGGTGGTGCTCGGTGGGAGCTGGTTCATCGGCCGAGCCATCGTGGAGGCTCTGCTTCGCCGGGGGTTTGCCGTGACCACGGTGAACCGCGGGCTCTCACCCGTCCAGTACTCGGGGCCGGTGGAGCGGGTCAAGGCCGACAGGATGCAGCCGGAGCGCTTTTCCGAGGCGTTGCGGGGGATTGAGGCGTCCTACCTGGTGGACGTTACGGCCTACCGTGCGGTGGACACCCTGGCCGTGCTCAAGGCCTTCCGGGGAAGGCTCGCCCGGGCCGTCCACATCAGCACCCTGAGCGTCTACCGGCGGCCCTTTCCATGCCCGATACCCGAGGAGTGGCCGCTCGAGGCTGACCCCGCCAGAGGCTACGGATTCCATAAAGCCGAATGCGAGCGCCTGCTTGGGGCGGAGCCCGCTTCCCGTTTCCCCTGTTCCATCCTAAGGTTGCCCGCGGTCTATGGGCCGGGCGACCGCATCTCAAGGGAGCACTTCTTCGCCCGGCGAATTTTGGCGGGAAGACCCATTCTTCTGCCCGAGGGCGGTCGCTTCCTTTGCCAGAACATCTTCGTCGAGGATGTCGCCGAAGCCTGCTGCCGGTTGCTTGTGAGCCCTCACGCGGTCGGCCGCGCCTACAATGTGGGCGCCTCTCCTTTCACCCTCAAGGCGTACGTGCAACTCGCGGGCGAACTGCTTAAGCGGTCTCCGCTTACAGTGCGGGTGGGAATGGACTTCTTGGAGCAAGGCGGCATTGACCCGACCGGCATCCCGTATGTTTTCGAGGGGGACCTGGTTCTCAAGACGGCCCGGCTGGAGGACGAGCTGGGTTTTCGGCCTTCGGTGACGCTCGAGGAGGGCCTCGCGAGAACCTTCGAGTGGTTGGCCACAGGGCCGGCGATCGAAGATCACCACTGGGAGCTCCCTTTCGGGGCAGAAGACCGCCTACTCCGGGCCGCTAACGGGGGCCAGCGGAAACCCCCCGGGGCGGCTCAAGCCGGGTGAAGGCCGGCCTCATGGGCCCCTTACCAGGATGAAGGGCGCCCAGAAAAATGGGTGGGCATAGGAGAACTCCTTCCGTCCTCGCTTCAACTTCTGCCTGGTTTTAAGCACCTGGAGCTTGCTCTCCCGGAGCGCAAGGGCTCTCGCCCCGGGCGCTTCCCGCATCCGGCGGTAGAGTCCCGTGATCAACTGGGCGGTGGACCGGTCGTATACGCTCCACAGGCTGACGACCAGGGAAGACGCGCCCGCGTAAAGAAAAGCCCGGCTAAGCCCCACCAGTCCCTCTCCCTCCCGGATCTTCCCCAGCCCCACCTCACAGGCACTGAGCGTCACGAGCTCCGCCCTCAACCTCATATTAAAAATCTCGTGCGTTTCCAAGAGCTCGAACTCTCCTCCTTTGGCTTTCGGAGCAAACACGAGCGCGGAATACATGGGATGCCGCTCGTCGAAGATCCCGTGGGTGGAGAGCAAGACCATAGGATATCCGGGGCCCTCGCTGAGGAAGCGGCCCTTGGTTGCGTCCCCGCGCAGGTAGATTTTGGCCCGCCTTCCGTAGAGCTCAGCCACCTCTTTGACCTCCTGTTCCGCGTAGGGGAGGGGGGGCAGCACTACGCTCTCGCCGCCTCGCATCCGGATTGAGCCCTTCACCTGGAGGGGCTCCACCGCCCTCGTGCTGCCATGGCCCCGCTGAGAACCTCCCTCAGCGTCAGCTTTCCTCACCTGAGAAGGCTCCACGCCCGTGGGGTTGCCGAAGGCGAGCAGGGTTTCTTGGGGCCGGGAGTCGCTCCTGTCTCGCCGCAAACGCGGGTCGAGGACGCTCGCTGATGGGGCGTAACTGATAGGCGGATACACCTCGATCACGTAGCGGGCCGTCTCGAAACGGCCGAGGACCACGCCCTCGGGCTCCGGCCGGAAGTCGAGGTCGGTCACCAGAAGTTCGAACGGCAGGTAGAATAAGGGACCATGGGGCACGAGGAGGATTGCCGACGCAGTACGGACGTAAGGCTCGGCGGGTTTGAGAAGAATGCTATAGAGATCGTGAGCCAGGGCCAGGTCAAAGCCCCGCAACGTCCCGAAGCTTTGGGTCAGCTTGACCTGCTCGAAGGGCAGTCGAAGGGCTTCCACCTTCTCTGCGAGCTCCCGTTTGCCGATGGGAAGGGTGAGGATGGTTTCAAGCCTTTCTTTTCCCACGACAAAGAGGTAGGTCTCTCGCTCACCGACAAAATACTCCAGCAGCACCTCCCTCCGCCCCAACACCTGCTTCTGGATTTCTGCCAGGGTGAGCGGCTGGGGATGTTTGAGGCGGGCGTAGGCCGGATAGCGGCTCTCGAGCTCCCGGAGAAAGTCGTTATATTTAAGTTCAAGGATCTCAAGGCGGCCACGCAGGAGAGCGATGCGTTCGGTGCTGCGCTGGCCCAGGAGTTCGCGGGCGACCGCGTAGTACTGAGCCCGCAAATCCCGCTCGCGCTTAAGGGTGGTCTCGTCCACCCCCGCCCGAATCTTGCCGCTTACCTCCTGGAGCAGGTCCAGCGCGGCCCGGGCCCTGGCACGCTCTGAGAGGTGCAGGGCCAGAGCGCCGTCCTCAAGCCTGGACTCTCGACGGTAGAGCTTCAAGAGCAGGGAGATGAGGGCCTCGTAGGGGTCCAGCCGGCGCTCGAAGAAGACGAGCTTGTGTTCCTCGGAGGTGAGTTTTCGCCGCATGGCCTCGAGCGTCTCGATGGAGGCGAGATACGCGTGCCGGGCGCGAACGAGGTCCCCCTTTCGCTCATATATTGTCCCCCGGCTCAACTGGATGGCCGCGATGAACTCAGTAGCCCGAAGTCGCTTGAAGAGCTCGAGCGAGCGCGCATAGTTTGCCAACGCCTCATCGAGCCTCCCCCTGGCCTCATGGAACTCGTGCGCGATGAACCTGTAAGCATGAGCCATGGAATCCAGGTCGCCCGTGGCCTTCCAGATATCGAGTGCCCGCTCGAAAGATGCCAAACCTTCAGCCTCCTGGCCCAAGCGGGCCTGGGTCAGACCCATGTGATGAAAAGCCAGCCCTTCCCACTCTTTCTGTTTCGTCCCCCGGGCCACATGGAGAGCCTGCTTGGCCCAGGTCATCGAGCGGCGATACTCATGGAGCGCCTCCTCGCCGGCCAGGATGTTACCGAGCTCTCGATGCATGAAAGAGAGCGTCCGCAGAATGTATCCCTGGCGCCAGCGGTCCTCTACCTGACGGGCCGCCTGGAGGGCCTCCTCCTCGTGACGCAACCCCTCGCGGTAGAGTCTTACGGCCCGCTCGTGATCCCCACGGAGGGCGGCGAGCTCAGCCAGCTTTCCCTCGGAGTAGCCGAGGTGGTTGAGCGCGCGAGCCCTGGCACGGGCCCGCACATCATCCTGAGCTATCCGGCCAGCGCTCACGAGCGCACGGCGGTGGGTCGCGATGGCTTTCGCGTAATCCCCCAAGCGCCTGTAAAAGTAGCCCACGTAATCGTGGTACTCGGCCATGTAGATCGGGTCATGCCCCTCCTCGGCATACCGAAGCGCCTGAGCGTACACTTCATAAGCGCTTTCGAAGTCACCGACGGCCACGTGAACGTCACCGAGCTGGCGGAGGGCCCTTCCTGCTTCCCGCCAGTCCTCGGGGAGTCGGAATTGGCTGAGTCCTTTGCGATACAGTTCTATCGCCCGGGAGTAGTTCCTCCGCTGCTCTTCCACATCCCCGAAGTCGACGAGAGCGCTGCCCCGGCCCACGCGGTCGCGGCTTCGCTTGGCCAATGCCAGAGCCCTCTGATGCCATATGATTGCCTCAGCATAGCGGGCCAGCTTCCGCTCCGCCTGGCCCATGAAATGGAGGACCCGCCCCTGGCCGGCCTCGTCACGGAGCTTTGCGTAGAGGGCAACGGCCGCTTTCCCGTGTGCCACCGCCTCCTCGAAGCGCCCCTGGTGGAAGGCGGTGCGAGTAGCCCTTGAGAGGGCCTCCGCCTCCGCCTTGAGAGCGCGCTCCGGCGCAGACCACGAGGCGTGTCGCTCTACTTGCCTGAGGGGGAATTGGTCATTCGAGATCTCCCTCGCAAGCTCGGCGATCCTCCTTGCGAGGGAGAGGGCTTTCTGTGCCTCCCGAGCCTCCTTGTCGGGGTCTAGCTGGAGAAACTGCTCGAGCAGCTCATCGATGGATGGCCGCAGCAGGTCGCGGTGAGCCGATGCCAGCTCTCGCATCAGCCGGGAGTCGCCTGCTTCGAAGGTAAGGGTGAACTGTGCCCGGAATTCCTCCGGCGATAAGCTTAAGCCCCCCTTGTCGTCCGCCCAGCCTGGAAGCGCGGGCGCCAGAACCATGCCCAGAAAGATGGCCACCCGGAAAATATTGCTCGTCAACCTAAGGGCTCTCGAATATGTGGAGCGAAGATTCACACTCATGAGCAGCACCTTTCCCTTCGGGGACCCCTCAGTTCTTCCTGTGGTCGGACGATAACTCCGAATGATATCAAAGCCTGGAAATAAGAAGAAATCGCTGCTTGATATAATTTTATCGTGACTGCTGAAAAAGTCTTCGAATGAAGCATCATCCAGAGAGATAGCCTATAGCTAAGGAAACATCCCGCCTCGCGGGGTCCTCCCTCATGCTGAGATGCGGTTCCTCCCGGAGGAGCTTCTTCGACCAGACTCTTTATGAGCGGCTGTTCGAGGCCAAAGAGGCCCTGATCTCAAAATATGCAAGAATCACTCCGAATACCGATAAGCTGAATAGCTTGCTTAAGCCCAATCTCAAAACCTGAAATATGATTTAGAAGCTTGAGGAACTATCCTTAGGCCGTCTTTTCCAGCAGTATCGGAAAATACAACATCAAAACTTTGATTCAGCCCAACTGGGTGGGTGGGGGATGGTTAGTTAATGGGGCAAATCCACTGCGTTCTCATTCAATAAATCTCCCCCAGGCTAGCCGGAGTGCGGTATGAAGATGTTGACTTAGCATCATGTGGAGTGGTAAAAAAAACATACTAATAGGTGGAAAAATTGGGCAAAAGCCGAAAAGATTTGCTCAGGGGAGGGGAAGGGCTGGCATTATAACCAATTGATTTTAAAGGGCGGAAGCGGAACGGTGCCGGTGTGCAGCCTGGACTTCAAAGTCAAGAATGGGGTTTTGCAAGTATTTGTTTATATTTGATTTATAAAGCCTCAGCCATTTCGCCCATCCCTAGATGTCCCTCAATATCTCTGCTTTTCCCTAAAAAGTGGAAAGAAGATGGAAAGGTTTTGGGAACTGGTGAGAGCTGGTTCTTTCACCTCATCACACCATATCTGCTGCTTGCCTCAGGAGGAAGCTATATCCACATGCCCGGCGAGGTGAGCTTGGCCCTGACCTACCGTTCTTACTTTAACGCCTGGGGAATTCCCATGATCTCCTCTCCTTTCTGCTATTCGATCTCGTCGGTGTTGATTGCCAAGAATTTCTCTGCAGGTTGCAACCGAGATTCCTCCTGCTCTCATTTTTCATTATATTGAACAGTCGGCTAGAAGACATCACTCGTAGTATTTCATAGCAAATCCATATCGTTCTTGCAGTCTTCGAATTTTTAGGTTATTCCTCTTTATGTCTACGAATTTCGCCCAGGACACCTGTCCACCTGCGTCGAATGAACGGGACGACATGGATTGAGAGCAATTTAGCTCCTCTCTTTATCCAATAGGGGGCCTCACGCTCGTCGGTGGCGACCATCAGCGTTAATCCGGCATCGAGCGTCATAGAGGCAATCTTCTCGACAGCCTCATGAACCTCCGGGACGTCCACCCGACCGGGGTGCCCCATGGAAAGGGCCAGATCGCTCCTTCCGATGAAAACGCAGTCCAGACCATCGGTCTTCAGTATTGACTGGATATTGTCGACACCTTCCGGGTCCTCAATCTTGATGATCACCATAGTCTCGGTGTTAGCCTTTTCAATATAATCCTCCATGCTCATGCCAAGGTAGCCTGTGGCCCTCACCATCATCGCAATGCTTCTATGGCCCACAGGAGAGTACTTCACACATGAGACTATGGATTCAGCGTCCTCTCTAGTCATAACATGGGGAACTATTATACCCATCACCCCTGCATCCAGCGTCCGAAGGATTATCTCCGGCCTCGCAGCCGGTATCGAGCAGAGCGGCGTCACTCCCACAACCTCGCAAGAGCGAACGAGCTCCTCAATTTGGGAGATATCCAAGCTACCATGCTCAGAGTCGAAAATTATGGCGTCGCTTCCGCACCTCGCAAGAATTTCAGCAAGGGGGGGAGAGGGAAAAGGAAGCGCCGCTGCCAAGCAGAGCTCTCCATCCATGAGTTTTGTCTTCAGTGCATTTTTCGTCAGCATGTCAACCTTCCTCCCTTAGATTATTTAAGCTGGGATTTCCCGGTAAATGTCGGCCAGCCACGCCACTAGGTTTGGTGAATGTCATAATATCAGGATTTAAATATAGCTTCGCGACCTTCTTGGGGGATCTTTCCAGCCGTTCCATGGCTAGCGGCCACCTTGACCTAGGATTCCTCGCACTTCTTGCTCTTACGACAATCTTGCTGATACCTTGACGCCCTTTTCGCCCAGCCCGCTCTGTCGTCCCAGCACCAATAGAGGTGACAATAGTAACCGCCATTAGGTCCAGTCAAGATCCGTTGGATGGCGCTATTCCAGGATCATCATAGATACGCTTCATGTAACAGCTTTTGCTGAAGACGGAGATTTAGCTGTCCATCTTCCTTAAGCAGCCGAATGAATTCCGCTTCCATGTCAGATAACTTTTTTGCTTTGAGGCGAATAACATAGTACGGTAAAACCCCATCGGGAGAAGGGCTTCTCTGGTAGAAATGTTTCAAGGAGAAAACCTTTACCATTTTGGGATCTATGTCCATGACTTCGCGAAATGGGACTATGGCAATCCCTTTCCCAACGCAGACAAGACGTTTAATGGCCTCTGTGTTTGATGTTTCGATAATTACATAGAATTGTAACCCTTGCTCCTTAAAGGGGACCCTAATATTTTTCCAAGGCATGCTGCCCACTTCGTACGTGATCATAGGATATTCGGTAATGTCTTGCAAAGTGATTACTTTTTTCTTCGCGAGAGGGAAAGACCTCGGTGTAATCAATACTATTTCAGTATGCGGAATAGCCGTGTACATAAATTCTCGGGAACCTTTAGTGAAAATGTCGGGTACACCATGCGGCTCTCCAGAGCGCAAACGGAAAAAGCCTAATGCCATATCCACCTCTCCTTTCTGCAGCATGGGGATAACCTCTAGCTCACTCCGCTCGAGAATGGTAAGGCGGACGTCCGGGAAACGACTTTCGAAACGCTTAATAGCAGGTGGGATCACGTAAAGCAGAATATTCTTTGCCATAGCGATTCGAAAGTGGGGATTGGCATCGTCTTGGAATATATGCTTGATACTATGAAGCTTTTCAAAGAGAGCGGCGACTTCCTCGAAGAGCTGCTTCCCTGCGGCCGAGAGAAAAACAGACTTTTTTTCCCGCTCGAAAAGGTGCACAGGACTACCGACCGATTCGGTTAGGTCCCTCTCCAGGGCCTTGACACGTTTGTGAAGCGCGGGTTCACCTATGGGGTATGGGAAGGCGCGGCTGGCTCGGGAATAGCCGCCGAACTTTGCTACGAAATAGAAGGCTTCAAGATTGTTGAGATTCATTTGGAATACCTCCAAATTAGAACTCGAACTGAAATTCTTGTAAATGAGCCCTAATTCAATTCCTTCTTGGAACTAATTTTATGAAAATTAATTAATTGACGCAAACGATTTTATAAAATAGGATAGCCTGCAGAAGAGATAGGGCTAGGGTGTGCTGAATAATTAAATTTCGGAGATAGTAATAGTTCCTACTATGCCTGGCAGCTGAGGGGGAGGTTCTGGACGGCGCGAAAGGGCGCATCTTCTTTTCTTTCTGGAAGTCACCAAGTCTTTGCGCGTAATCGCTCGGAGGAAGGTCTGTTTAGCCAGTCCTCTCTGAGTCTAGTTCTTGAGAACTTCACCTGGGGGTTTGGAGAGCCGGGGCGGGCGATAAAAAGGGAAAGCCCACGTAAGTAAGGCTATCTGTCCATAGAGTCGGACCAATGGGACGTGAAGATTTCATTGCCGTCATTTCAGTTTCTCTTTTGTTCTTAGAATGAAAATCGCTTCTCTTGATTGGATTTTCCTTTTGCAGCAGGAATTTGGGCTCCCCGGAAATAACAGTTAGGGGGACCACCTTTTGAATGTTCCTAAAGCTCTTGCGCAGGAAGATTTACACCAATTGGCGCTCCGATATTGTATGCAAACATACAATCGATTATCCGTTACGATGGTTCGTGGCTCTGGGGTTAGAGTGTGGGACGATAAAGGCCGGGAATACATGGATTTTGTTGGCGGGATGGGGGCAAATAGCCTCGGCCACTGCCATCCGGTAGTGATCAACTCCCTTCTGGAACAGGCTCAGAGTCTCATTCAGGTGGGTAACTCATACTATAGTACGCCGAGTATCCGGTTGGCGCAGCTGCTAATAGAGCATAGTTGTTTCGACAAAGCCTACTTCTGCAACACAGGGGGCGAGGCCAACGAGACTGCTGTCAAGCTCACGCGCCGCTATGGGAAACTCAAGATGGGGGGTGCGTGGGAGGTAATCACCGCCATTAACTCCTTCCATGGGCGCACGCTGGCCATGGTCAGTGCTACGGGTCAACCGGCCTACCAGAAGCTTTACAGTCCCTTGCCCGCCGGCTTCATCAATGTGGAATTCAATAACATCGAGGCCATAAAAGCAGTGACGAGCGAGAGAGTGTGTGCAGTGATGTTGGAGCCCATTCAAGGGGAGGGAGGGATGAACTTCCCCGATGAGGATTATCTGAGAAAGGTCAGAGCCTGGTGTGATGAAAGAGGGCTCTTGCTAATTTTGGACGAGGTACTAACGGGGATGGGGAGAATTGGGACCCTTTTCGGCTTTGAGCGCTACGGTATCGAACCCGACATTGTGACACTGGGCAAGGGAATCTCCAGTGGGGTTCCAATCGGTATTGTTGCGGCCAAAGAGCGCGCTTCGGTCTTCAAGCCGGGAGACCATGGCTCAACTTTCAGTGGAAATCCATTGGTTTGTGCAGTCGCGCGTGCTGTGCTGGCGTATGTAATCGATAACGAGATTCCTGAAAATGCCCGTCGGATGGGCGAATATTTCCTGGGAAGGCTGGATGACCTCAAGGCCAAGCATCATTTTCTAGCAGATGTGAGGGGACGCGGATTGCTGATAGCGCTGGAGTTTGACCGAGAGATGTCGGATGAGTTTGTTATGGCCTGCTTCGAACAAAGCCTGCTGGTGAACAAAGTCCGGGGCAATTCCGTCCGATTCATGCCACCCCTTATCATATCGCGCGAAGATGTCGACCGAGCCGTAGAGATCTTAAATAGGGTCTTAGATCGTCTGAGCTCAAAATATTCTTGAAGCTTATACCGGAAGTTAAAACCCTTTGGAGGAGTAATCGAAAGATGAACAGATTATCTGGTCTGAATCTGGGTGTCCGTTTTTCAATCTATAAGTGTGCCCAAGAAAATAAAATTATCTGGGCACACAGGGAGGAAGGAAAATGAAAAAGCTCAGTATCCTGGCCATCTTATTTACAGCCGTGATGGCGCTGGGTCACGTAGCGCTTAATGCCCAAACCGGCCCCGTCAAGGGTGGAGAGTTGATCGTGGGTGCAAGGGTGGATATCGAGAGCCTGGATCCCGCGACGGTTACCCGCGCATCTACTCAACAACTCATGAATAATGTTTTCGATGCGCTGGTGCGGCAAAAGCAAGGCGATCCAAAGATTTATCCAGGCCTTGCCACCTCCTGGGAGGTCTCGGCGGACCAGAAGTCCTATACCTTCAAGCTCCGACGAGGGGTGAAATTCCATGATGGCACGCCCTTCAACGCTGAAGCCGTCTGTTTCAGCTTCGATCGTATCGCTGACCCTGCGACGCAGGCGAGAATTGCTAAGGGAGCTCTCAGCGATGGTTATAAGTCCTGCGATGTGGTGGATGAGTTCACCGCGCGGGTGAATTTTAAGGAGCCGTATGGGCCGTTCCTTTTTTTCGCAGCTCGAGAGGTTTTGGCGATGGTTTCACCGACGGCCGTGAAAAAATATGGGAAAGATTTTTTCAAGCACCCGGTCGGCACGGGCCCTTTCATGTTCAAGGAGTGGGTCCCGCTGCAGCACGTCAAATTCGTAAGGAACCCCGATTACAATTGGGCTTCCCCCATTTACAAGCACAACGGCCCGGCCTACCTCGATGGCTTCACTTGGAAGATCATCCCGGAGGCTGGGACGCGTGTCGGTGCTCTGTTTTCGGGCGAGATTCACATCGCAGAAGACCCCCCTGCCGTTGAATATCAGAAACTCAAAGATGATCCTAATTTCCGGGTAATCAAGTCCACTAAGAACGGCACCTTCGTGGCAGTGCAGCTGAATTTCAAGAAATTCCCCACGAACGAGCTCGCCGTTCGCCAAGCGATGCAATACGCCGCGAACCAGGAGGTAATAGTGCAGACTCTCTACAAGGGTATGCATGAGGCCGGGAGAGAATTGCTCGATCCCACCACTTTGGGGTATAACCCTAAGATTAAAACCATGTACAGCTATAACCCGCAGAAAGCCAAAGACCTGCTCGAGAAGGCAGGATGGAAAGTGGGCCCAGATGGCATAAGGGTTAAGAACGGCAAGAGGCTGGAGATAGTATTCATCATGCAGCCCACCTTTGACGCATACAGTTGGGGCCCATTCCTTCAAGCTCAGCTTAGGGAAGTAGGCATCGATATGAAGCTGCGGAAGGAGCCGATATCGCGCCTGATGCCGCTGTATCGCAAAGGCGAACACAACGGCGGGGATGTAGCCTGGACCTATCCGGACCCTCATGCTTTGAAGCAGCTTTACTATTCAGAGTACGGCACGACAGGTTTTGCGTATTCCCACTACGACAATCCCGAAGTAGATAAACTTCTCATAGAGGGGCAGACGGAACTTGACCCGGACAAGCGCGCAGAAATTTATCGAAAGGCGCAGGAAATCATCACGAAAGATGCCGTGTATCTGCCCATCTTGAGGAATGTGGCCATTTTTGCTGTAAACGCTAAGGTGAAGGATATCGCGTATACCCCGATCGCGTACTCCCTTTTTTATGACACTTACATCGAGAAGTGATGACAGGAAAGGAAAAGGCAAGGGACGCGCTTGCTTTTCATCAGGGATGACTTAAGGCTGATTGAATAGCTAGCCGCGGGAAAATTGTCATCTGGTGGATGGATCATTCTATCCCATATGGCTAAGAGAAGGGTTCATCCACCGGTAATCTGAATAGAGAGCTGTTTTACTCGACGGTGGAAGATGGATCTTAAGAACGCCGACTGATGCAATTTTCGGCTAAGGGATATCATGTAGATATGTGGTGGGTGGTTGGTTCATACTGCTCTCCGCCGACTAACAGGAGCCAAATTTTATAGGATGACGACATCCAGAATGCGGGGTAGAGCTTTATCCCCGCGGGATAGGTGGCTTGCTCGGCCTTATGTCTGTTGCTCCCTTTCCCGTTCGACTTTAGAGCTTTCAGGCAGTAGGCACAGCCATTAACGGTTATGTTTCAATACCTCGCAAAGCGATTGATGACGGTAATTCCGACCCTATTTGCGGTTTCTTTCTTAGTATTCTTTATGGTGCATCTCCTGCCGGGTGACCCCGTGCTGGTGATCCTCGGCGGAACGGATGCTACTCCAGAACAGATCGTGGAATTGAGGAGGCAGCTGGGTCTTGACCTCCCCATCCACGAGCAATACATAAACTGGCTTTCGAAAGCTCTCAACGGCGATCTCGGAAGATCCATTTACACCAATCGCCCGGTGCTCGAGTCGATTCTGCAGCAGTTACCCGCCACCCTAATCTTGGCGTTCGCGTCATTGGCGGCAGCTACCATCATCGGAATCACAATGGGTACAATTGCAGCGGTGCGACATAAAACTTGGTTAGATACGGTCGCTATGTTCATTTCGGCTACAGGGGTTTCGGTGCCAAATTTCTGGCTGGGACTGCTTCTCCTGTTTCTCTTTTCATTCACTCTTGGATGGGTCCCTGCGACCGGAACTGGTGGATTCAACAGGCTGATCCTGCCGGCATTGACCCTTGGTTTTATGTACGCTGCGATAACAGCCAGACTGGTTCGCTCCGGCCTCCTTGAGGTAATGCGAGAGGACTATATTAAGACTGCGAGAGCTAAAGGGCTTATAGAGCGTTCGGTGGTTCTGAAACATGCTTTGAAAAATTCTTTGATCCCAGTTGTTACGATAGTTGGGCTTCAGTTTGGCAACGCGGTGGCCAATACGGTTATAATCGAGACGGTCTTTGCTCGGCAGGGGATCGGCCGTCTCACCATAGCTGCCATTTTGGACAAAGATTTTCCAATGATTCAAGGAACTATGCTCCTTATGTCCTTGCTTTATGTGTTTGCCAATATTCTGGCAGATGTCTCGTACGCTTATCTAGATCCACGCATTCGCTATGAATGAAGCATAGCGGGATTTGTGTTTACGCATATTATCGCGAATTAGTTGATGGTTAAATCTCTTCTTTATGTATCGGTGCAGGAAGAAACTTCTCTTAAAGGGGAGAAGAAGGGCCTATTTGTTGCATTGAGGCAGATTAAGCGTAGCGGGACCATGATTTGGGGTCTCGTGATTATTCTTTTCCTTGTTGTTATTTCCGTATTGGCTCCGTATATATCGCCTTATTCTGCCATAAAGATCTCGCCGGCTGAGGCCTTACAACCCCCAAGCCTGAAGCATCTCATGGGTACTGACCAATACGGAAGAGATATACTCAGTCGTATTCTATATGGTTCTCGCCTTACTCTTCCGATCGGGCCTGCCGCTATCTCTATTTCCTTATTTTTTGGCCTGTTGGCAGGCGTTGCAGCGGGATATTGCGGTCGTAAGATTGACACGGTCATCATGAGGTTGATAGACATCATGCTGGCTTTTCCAGGCGTGCTTTTGGCTTTGGCGGTGATCGCGGTACTGGGCGTCGGGCTCCGAAATGTGGCAATAGCCATCGGGGTCTCATTCATTCCCAATTTCACAAGGCTCATTCGGGGCTCCGTGCTCTCGGCGAAGGAAAACGTATATGTCGAAGGCGCGCGGGTGGTGGGCTGTTCCAATCTCTATATTATCGTGAAGCATATTATTCCTAACATCTTGGCGCCGGTGCTGGTTCTGACGACCGCAGCTATAGCGTGGGCGATCCTTACTGGAGCGGCTCTAAATTTCCTTGGGTTGGGGACGCAGCCTCCGACGCCGGAATGGGGTCTGGATCTGAGCGAAGCCCGTCAGTATTTGGGGGTGGCATGGTGGATGAGCACGTTTCCCGGGGTGAGCATAATGATGGCGGTTCTTGGGGTGAATCTGTTGGGAGACGGGTTAAGAGACATATTAGATCCTCATCTCAAAGAATAAGAAGAAGGAAAAGGTTGACCTGGATAGAGCTTGGAATTAAAGCCACCTGAGGGGATATTTTATGATTATCGATAGCCACTGTCATATTGGGGACTGCGTATGGTCATATCCCCCCGGAAAATTTCACGTGGATGAACTTTTCGAAAGGATGCAAGAGGCATCGATCGATATGGCTTGTTGTTTTTCGTTCTGGGATCTTCTGGGTAACGATTATGTCTACGAGGCGACCAAGAAATCTGACAGGCTGATTCCATTCGCCCTCGTGAACCCAAGCCTTCCGGGGGCAGTGTCCGAACTGGAGCGGTGTCTTACGACTCTTGGATTCAAAGGGCTCAAGCTTCAGAGCCAGGTTCACGGCCACGCGCTGAATAATTATAAGCTCATGGACCCTATTTTCGAGCTGTGTGAGGCATACGATATTCCTATCGTCGCTCACGGATATGCCGATAGCGCCTTCACGATGCCCAAAAATTTTGAGGATATGGCCGACAGGTTTCCAAAGGTAAACCTGATTATGTTCCACGCAGGCGGCATGTGGTCATTCTACGATGCCGTTGAAGCCAGCAGGACGAGGGATAACCTGTTTCTCGGAACCTCGAGCGTGCCGACGGCGCTGCTGAGCGATGGGGTGAAGAAGATCGGTCCGGAGAAGTTCATCTTCGAGTCCGACACACCTTGGTACGACTATGTGATGCAGGTAACTAAGGTCCTGGTTTCGGTGGAGAGGGATGCCGACAGAGAAGCAATCATGAGCGGAAATTTAAAGAGGATATTACGCGTGGGGGGGAGAAAGCAAAATTTTAGCGGTGGTCGCTGGTGAGGCCTGGATCCCTTAAAGGAGGAAGTTCTAATTGATCGTCGATGCGCACTGCCACCTAGGGGAAACCAAGAGGGCATATCCGTGCGAGATATACAGCCCTGAAGAGCATCTGAAGAGGATGCGAGAGGAATCGGTCGATAAGAGTTGTTGCTTCTCCTTCTGGGATCTACCTGATAACGGTTATATCTCCGAGGCGACCAAGAACTCCGATCGGCTGATACCCTTTGCGCTTATAAATCCGACCCTCGCTGACGCAGCTGCTGAACTAGAGCGCTGTTTTAAAGCACTGGGCTTTAAAGGCCTTAAGCTCCACGGGCACATTCATGGGTTCGCCATGAACGACCACGCCCTACTGGACCCGCTATTTGAGCTTTGTGAGGCGCACTCCGCGCCCATCGTTGCCCACGGGTTGGCCGATAATCCCTTTACGATGCCCGGGCTTTTTTCGGAGATGGCCGGCAGATTCCCGAAGGTCAATCTTATCATGGCGCACACGGGTTACATGTGGGGCACGCCAATTGCTATCGAAGCCAGCGAGAAGCACAAGAACCTCTACCTCGGCACTAGTTGCATCCCCACTATGCTTTTGCGGTTTGGCATCGAGAGGATCGGTGCTGAGAAGTTCGTATTCGAATCCGATTCTCCCCGCTGGGACCTCCATTATGGTCTCATGAAGATCCGCCGCGCGGTCCTAGAGGAACGAGATTGGGAGCTGATAGCTGGTGAAAACATGAGGAGACTCCTCGGTATCGATGAGTAGGCTGGTCGCAAGTGAGACAAATCTATTTTGTCCTATTTGTAATCTGGGATCTCTTATTCGGTCACAGACACCAGTTATTCTTACGTCCGCCACCTAAACATAGGAGCAAGTGACAATGCTATTGAACAAGCAGAGAGCGCTCGAAATGATGGAGAAGTATGAGCTGGATGCTTTAGTGGCTGCTTCCAGAGAGAATGTCCTTTACCTCAGCGATTTCGACCATATCATCCCCTTCATCGTGAGCGGTGCTGCCTACGCTATTTTGCCACTGCGTGAGGATATACCACCCACCTTGATCGTCGCTAGGGGAGAGCTTTGCCACTTATCGGATCGCCCCTCCTGGATGCCAGGATTGCGTACTTGGTGGGGAGGGACATATACGGTGCCTCCTGACGCGAACGATGAGGTCTCGAGACGCTTCAAAGAATTAGATGCACGGACGCTCGATAAGCGAGCCCCGGGGCCTAAGGAAGCTCTTGTGCAAACCCTTGCGGACTTAGGTTTGACGAAGGCGAGACTTGGTTTTGATGATATACGGGTGGGTCAACAGTATCGGGATGGCCTATTGGCTAAAGCAAAGCTGGTCGACGCATGGGAGATTTTTCGAGAGATCCGAACTATAAAGTCGCCCGAAGAATTGGAGCGGCTGAGGTCCGCCATTCAGGTCAACGAGAAGGCAGAGCAGGCGGCCATAGATGCTATTTCCGAGGGCGCAAGCTATCTGGAAGTGCTTAAATGTCATGAACGCACCATGCTGGAACTGGGTGGGCTGCCAAGGTTTTGGGCAGGGAGTCCAGGCTATCGTAGTGTTTCGCTCTATCCTCCACTCGACTACCATCTCAAGAAAGGGGACCTGGTAAGGATAGATTGCGGGGGCACTTATAAGGACTACTGGACCGACACTGGCAGGGCAGCTGTGGTCGGTGAACCTACTAAGAAGCAGCGCACTTATTACAAAGCCCTCTGTGTGGCGATGGAAGAGACCCAGGGTAGGATGCGGCCGGGGGTAAAGTTCTGCGACCTGGTCCGCTTTGCAAACGAGACAATACGTAAGTCGGGGATCCCCCATTACGACAGGCCCCAGTGCGGTCATACCATCGGGCTACAAAAATACGATTTCATCTGGATATCTCCCGAGGAAGAGAGATGTCTTGAGGAAAACATGGTGTTCAACCTTGAGATACCGTACAGCGAGTTCGGGTGGGGCGGTGTCCAACTTGAGGACAATTTTAGAGTAACCGCCAGCGGAGTAGAGCAGTGGACAAGTATGAAGCGCGATCTTTTTATTTGTTGAGGAGGGCGAAGGCAAAGAAGCAGTGAGGTGGGGCGTGGCTCGTAGGGGCGCCCAATAGGAGAGGAAGTATGGACAGGAATACTATCAAATGGAAAGGTTACATTCCTGCGTTAGTGACCCCATTCAGGGAGGATGGCAGTATAGATGAGGACGGGTTCTGTAAAAATGTTGAGCGCGGGATCGGGGATGGATACGGTGCGTTGATCATAGCGGGTTGTACCGGCGAATGGTGGTCGCTGGAGGATGATGAGAGAAAGACCCTCTTCAAGCTCGCTGCGGATACAGCTCAGGGCAGAGTTCCTCTCATTGCCGGCACCGTATCGACCTCCATGAGGAGCTGTATAGAGCTGTCCAGGTATGCCCATGACTTGGGCATGGCAGCGATGATGATGCCGACACCCAGCGCCCTGCCGAATGCGAGGGAGATTGTCGCTTACTATCAGGCAATCGCCGATGCTGTAGAGGGCCCCGTTGTCATCTACAACTACGACCATCGATACGTGATAAATATGCTTCCTTCTATCGTATCTGAGCTCGCTGATATCGATAAGGTCGTCGCGATAAAGGAGAGTTGCGGCAGTTTCCAGCAGGTGCTCGAGACCATGCGACTGACCCAGGATAGAATCGCCGTAATTCCCGGCTTCACCGCTTACAACGGCCTTGCGGCCGCCGCCATGGGTGCCGATGCCATCATCGGCGCTTCGGACCCAGTCTTGGGAAAGGAGCCTGCTGAACTCTGGGAGACGGCACGAAACGGTCAGATTCAAAGAGCCCGGGAGATACAAAGCCGCCTGACCGCTCTCGTCAAGGGCCTGAACGCGGCCGGGACATTCGTAGCCGCCCTCAAAGAGGCCTTGACCCAGCTTGGCTGGCACGGCGGGAAACCCCGACAGCCCTTTCTCCCACTCGATGGTAATGGCAAGCATAAGGTCCGGGAAACCCTGACAAGCCTGGGCATCTCATGAGGCCTATCCCATCAATATTGCCTAAGAATGAAAAAGTCTAGTGAGGTGATGGACGAATGAACAGAGATGATGTCAATTGGCAGGGTTGCATGCTTGCCGTCATAACGCCTTTCAACAAGGATGAGAGCATAGATGAGAAGGCTTTCAGCGAGAGCTTAGAGAACGAGATAAAGAGCGGAGTGAAGGGCGTCATCATCTCGGCCAACACTGGAGAGTCCTGGTCATTGGATGAGGCAGAAAAGCGACGCCTTTACGAGCTAGCGGTTAAACAGGTGGAGGGGCGGGTTCCTGTTATCGCCGGCACCGATGCCATGCTGGTCAAAGAGACCATCAGGCTCGCCAAACATGCCGCCGAGTTGAAGATGGATGGCGTCCTCGTCATGCCGCCGACAACCGCTCTTCCCAAGCCTAACGAGGTCGTCGCCTTTTACAATTCCGTCTCTCACGCCGCCTCCATTCCTATTACCATTCACAATGACCCTGGAAGGGTTGTGGTCAACATCTCCCCCGACACCGTGAATGAGATCGCCGAGGTCGACAATGTGGTGGCCATAAAGGAGGGTTGCCCTGATGTGATGCAGGAGTTGGAGACCTTGAGGCTGACGCGCGACAGGATACGGGTCATGTGCGGTTGGCCTGTCAGACGCGCCCTGTGGTCCTTCGCCATGGGTGCCGACGGCTCTGTGGGAGGGGCTGATGTGGTGCTCGGCGGTGAGGCCTATCAACTATGGGATCTTGTGCAGGCTGGAGAGTTGGAGAAGGCAAGGCAGATTCAGGCCAGGATGCATATCCTTATAAAAGGTCTTGCCGGTGCCGGGACCTTCCACTCGGCCCTCAAGGAGGCACTGAGACTCTTGGGCAGACCAGCAGGCCACGTGCGAAGGCCGTTTTTGCCCCTAAATGAGAGCGGCAGGCAAAAGGTCAGGGAGACCCTCAGCGAGCTCGGCTTGCTTTGAGGGACCCCTCTCTTCCAAGGAGGAGAAACTTGAGCACAAATGAAAATATTTTGGAGCTTGACGCACTAACGGAGAAGTACATCGATTCCATCTTGAAGCTGATGCCACCCGGCTTCAATCTAATAACAATGGAGAGCGGGACCGAGGAGGAGAAGATAGAGAAGGCCCCTCTGGCCCACTACATTCTGACCATCTCCACCTCTGTTTCCGCTAATGTGATAAGGGCCGCCACCCAGCTCAAGCTTATCCAGAAGTCCGGCGTTGGGTATAACAATATCGACACCGAGGCAGCGGCGATGGCGGGCATTCCCGTGGCTATCTCGGCCGGTGCCAATGCCATCGCGGTGGCAGAGCACGTCTTCCTGATGGTGATGACTCTCTACAAGAACCTTTTCAAATGCGGTGAGATCGTTAGAGGGGGGGACTTCAGGCCCAAGTGGAGCCTGGTGGATGATTCTTATGAGATGTACGGCAAGACTATGGGCATCATCGGCCTAGGAAATGTAGGTCGCCAGGTGGCGATGCGCACCAAGAGTTTCGGTGTTAAGACCATCTATTATGACAAATATTATAGGCCCTCTCCGGCGTTCGAAAAGGAGCATGAGTTGGAATTCCTTCCTCCGGAGGAGGTGATCAAAAGAGCTGATATCCTCACGCTGCACGTGCCACTCACCGAAGAGACAACAAAGATGATAAGCGCAGCTCAGTTGGCGATGATGAAGCCATCGGCCATCTTGATAAACACCGCTCGCGGGGGAGTGGTGGATGAGGCAAGCCTCATCGCGGCGCTGAGGGACGGTCGGATAGCGGGCGCGGGGCTCGATGTCTTCGAGGTGGAGCCGCCCCGTGTGGACAATCCGCTGCTACATATTCCCAATGTTGTGGTAACGCCTCATTTTGCCGCAGGGCCCAGGGAATCTGAGGAACGTTGCCTGCGGCATTCGTTTGACAATATCGTGCGATTCGCCAAGGGTCTACCCCTCAGGGATATGGACGTCGTCGTCGCGCCTGAAGGGCTCCCCCTGGAGGTCGCGCCAAGGCCCTGAACGTCTCTTCCTCAGAATTCTTGGTGAGGTGAAGATCCAATGGGGGATCAATCGGAGGAATTTTTGAGAGGGGTGGAGAATGGCTTCCGGGGTTGACTTGAAGCGCTTCCAGGTTCCGACTAAAGTTCTCTTCGGCGAGGGCAGCTGTCAGGCCGTCGGTCGAGAGGCTTATGCCCTTAGGGCATCGAGACCATTGCTGATAACCGACCAAGGTGTGGCGGGGGCAGGCCTTCACGAGGGCATCATATCGTCTCTGGAAGGAGAAGGACTCCGTTGCGCAATCTTCAAGGATGTTGTTCCCAATCCGAGGGTGGAAACTGTCCTCCAGGCTTTCGAGTTCTATAAGGCAGAATCTTGCGACTTCTTGGTCGCGCTCGGCGGGGGCAGCTCGATCGACACGGCAAAGGCTGTGAGCGTCTTGAGCACAAATGGGGGAACTCCTCTGGATTATGAGGGCTGGGATCGATTCGAGAAAGCGCCGACCCCGCTTTTGGCTATACCGACGACGGCCGGCACCGGGAGCGAAGTCAGTTTTTACTCCACCCTAATTGATCCCGCTCGGCGGATGAAGTTTGGGATCGTCAGTCCTCGGCTGACGGCACGGACCGCGTTCCTTGACCCTCTGCTCCTTAAGACTTCCCCTCCGTGGCTCATAGCCGGTGCAGGAATGGATGCTTTTTGTCATGCCGTCGAGGGCTATCTATCTTTGGGTTCGACACCATTTGCTGAAGCCCTGGGAGTTCAAGCCATAAAGTTAATCAGCGGGAACGTTCGTGCTGCGTATGCCGATAGTGGAAACCTCGAGGCTCTTGGTAACTTGCAGATCGGTGCTACTTTGGCGGGGGGGTCAGTTGCAAATTCAGGTGCAATAGTCGTTCACGCCATGGCTTTCGCAATTGGGGGTTTCTACGACGTACATCACGGAGTCGTTTGCGCCATTCTTCTCCCCCACGGGTTGGAATTCAACCGGTCGGCTGTTCCCGAACGAATCCTTCAGGTAGGCCTTGCTATGGGATTGGGCCTGCCCGAATCCGATCCCACCGAGGGAGCCGGCCTCACAATCGAGGCGATAAGAGAGATGAATCGCGACCTGGGAATCCCTCGGTCCTTGGAATCGATAGGCATCAGAAGGGAGGACATCCCTGAGATGGCGCGTTTAGCCCTCCAGGTCCCAGCTTTTAAGGTGAACCCAAGGCGGGCAACATTGGCGGATGTCGAATCCCTTTTCGAAGCGGCCCTTTAATGTTGATGAGGGAACTTTTAAAGGTGATGCGGGCGCGGGTACCCCGTTTAGCCAAGGAAGAACAAGGACCGAGAGAAAGAGCTAGTACAAGATGAACAACAATGCATCGATTTTGATAGCAGACCATCCGGACGCGGTGGACAGGACAGGACCGGCGAGGGATTTGGCAGCCCTCTTCCGCAGTGTGCCATCGGCTGAAGGCATGAGAATACTGGAGCCAGAGTCGGGGGGAAAAAGCGATCTTCTCAGGGCAGTGGCCGATGCCGATTTCTTGGTCTGCTTGAGCGCTAATGTGGATGGGGAAGTGATCGCCGCCGGCCGCCGGCTCAAACTCATCCATAAATATGGCCTGCGGCACGAAAACATAGACCTCTTTGCGGCCAAGGAGGCCGGCGTTCCTGTTGCCGTAGCTTCACATCTGGGCGCCGTAGCCGTCGCAGAACTGACCTTTACGCTGATCCTTGCTCTCTCGAAAAACTTGCTGCGAGCCCACAATGACGCGGCGAGCGGTCTCTACGAAGGTCTCGGCCTGAAACCCAAACCCACATCACAGTTTGAAATATCATTCAAGTGGACAAAGCTCCCGGGAATCGTGGAGGTTCATGGGAAACGGCTCGGGATTGTTGGCCTCGGGGAGATAGGCACCGAGCTCGCTATTAGGGCTCGCAGCTTCGGTATGGAGATTGTCTATCATAAGAGGAATCGCCTCTCAGAAGAGGATGAGAGAAAGCTCTGCGCACGATGGAGCAGCCTCGAAGACCTGCTGAGAGAGTCCGATTTCGTCGCTCTTCTAGTTCCCCATACGCCCGAGACCGAAAAGATGATCGGCAGACGGGAGCTATCCCTGATGAAGCAAACCTCCTTTCTTGTGAATACTTGCAGGGGGGGAGTGGTGGACGAGAGAGCCCTCTGCGACGCCTTGGCGGCGGGGTCCATTTCGGGAGCAGGGCTTGATGTCTTCGCCGAGGAACCACTCCCCAAGGATAGCCCGCTCACAAGATTGAATAACGTTATTCTTACTCCTCACATCGGCGGTGGGTCCGGCGGAGGTTTCACGAAAACGGCCGATGCGATCCTGAGCAATATCCGGCGAGTGCTGAGAGGAGAAGAGCCTATGAATGTTATAACCTAGCAACCATCCATAGGGTATCTTTGGAGGGAAGATAAAAGAGACCGAAAGAGTAAAGATAAAGGAGAACGAAATATGAAAAAACAAGTGGTTTTCACTGACAAAGTGCCCGCCGCAAAGGTTCCCCTCTCCCAGGGTATAAAGATCGGAGATTGGATTTATACCTCCGGACAACTCGGCAATGACCCGAAGACCGGCAAGCTAGCAGAGGGCGGGATAAAGGCCGAGACGAAACAGGTATGTGAACATCTTAAGGCGATACTGGAGGCTGGAGGTTCCTCCTTGGATAAAGCGGTCAAGGTTGTCATCTTCATGACAGACCTAAGTGAATTGATGGGAATGAATGAGGTATTTAACACATATTTTCCAAAGGACCCTCCGGCTCGCTCCACCGTTGAGGTGGCCGGTCTCGTGGGGGGAGCGCGCGTTGAGATTGAGGTGATAGCCAGCGTGTAGACCGTGCGGTAGCTTGTCAATTCGGTGCTGCAGAAGGAGGCGAGTGAGAATGAGAAGCGTTTAATTTGAAGAGGGGGTTTTTCCGGAAACCCAGAGGAGGAGGAAAAAATGAGAAAGTTATCCTTTTTCACGAAAAGTGTCCTTTTGGGCTTGCTTCTTCTGGCACTGGCGCTTATCGGAACTCATCCGGCCATTTCCGAGGAGAAGCCCAGAGGCGGCTGGATAAAGGTCGGGGCGCTCCTCGACCTTGATGACCTGGACCCCGCTCAAACCCTTAGGGGCAACACCAGGAGGGTCCTATATATGCTCTTCGACCCTCTCGTCCGAATGAAGCCGGGCGATCCCAATCACTATCCCGGCCTAGCCACCTCTTGGGAGGTTTCACCCGACGCCAAAAGCATAACCTTCAAACTTAGAAGAGATGTTAAATTTCATGACGGCACACCCTTCAATGCCCAAGCCGTCAAGTTCAGCCTCGACCGCATCGGCCTGAAGGGTTTCGAGCACAAAGTCCAAAAGGGCACCGCTATTGGTGCGATCGGTCCGTACGAAGGCGCTGACGTGATCGACGATTACACCGTGAGGGTGCGATTTGAGGAGCCCTACGCTCCCGCCCTCACCATGCTCTCGCTGGGGGTATTGAGCATCGTTTCTCCCACAGCCGTGAAGAAGTTGGGCGCTGATTTCAGCAGCAGGCCAGTTGGTACAGGGCCTTTCATCTTTAAAGAATGGGTCAAGAATGATCATGTAACGGTCTTGAGGAATCCGGACTACAAGTGGGGGGGGCCTATTTTTAAGAACCAGGGCCCGCCTTATGTGGACGGTGTTATATGGAAGATAATTCCAGAGGACGGCACCCGAGCAGGCACCCTGGAGTCGGGTGAGACGAACATCATTGAGGAAGTGCCCACAGCATATTATAACAGGCTGAAGGATAATCAAGATATTAAGCTCGAAACTGCAACTGTCCCTGGTGTTCCGGTGTTTGTGCCCATTAATATCAACAATTTTCCTACCAGCGAGCTCGCCGTGCGTCAGGCCCTGCGATATGCCATAGACCAAGAACTGATCGTCAAGACCCTTTATAAGGGCGCTTTCACTCCTGCTAGATCCATCCTGGACCCAGCTACCTTAGGTTACAACAGAGAACTGGAAAGGTATTTCACCTATGATCCCGATAAGGCGAGGGAGATACTGGATAGAGCGGGATGGAAGCTCGGTCCGGACGGTATAAGGGTGAAGGACGGCAAGAGACTCAAACTGCGCCACATAATAGGACCTGCCTTCGATATTGAAAACGTTGCCCCGATGCTGCAAGCACAGTGGCGAGAAGTGGGCATCGAGGTTGAAATCGAAAAGCAGTCTCAAGCGCCTTTCTTCACAATGATACGCCGTGGGGACCACCATCTCACTGTTTCCGGCTGGTGGTACCCTGATCCCCATGTTATGTACTCCGCCTTCCACTCAAGGTTTGCAGGAACAGGCTTCAACTTCGTCCTTTCAAGAATTCCAGAGCTAGATAAGATGTTAGAAGAGGGCTATAAGACGCTTGGGGTTGAGAGGAGAGCCGAGATCTACTACAAGGCACAAGAGTTTCTTTTGGAAAGAGCCGCGGTCATTCCGATAAGGAGATTGGTCATAATCTATGGTATCAGAAAGAATGTCCACGGTCTTCAATACTCGCAGGTGGCATGGCCGCTCTTCAACGATGTCTACATGGACACAGAAAGATAAATAGAAAGATAACTAGGTATAGGGCTTCTGGAACTCTTCTGACTTGTATTACGTCGCTTGACCTCATTCAGGCAGCCCAGTAAGTCTCGTATAAATTGGGCATCTCTTAGTCGCTGGGGACCTCTTTGCCAAAATTCCCGGTCCCCAAAGACCATCGGAATAATGAGGGGGAAGCTGAATGGATTCTAAGCAGAAGATTTTACTCCTAGATGTTCTAACGGAGAGATTTATGGAATCCATCTCGGGATTGCTCCCGAGGGATTTCGAGCTGATAGGGGTTGAAACACAGAACGAAGAAGAGAGAATCGATAAGGTAAAGGATGCTGATTACATCATAACAATCGGAACTCCCGTCTCCGCGAAGGTTATAGAAGCGGGCGAGAAACTGAAACTGATTCAAAAGTCAGGTGTTGGATACGATAATATAAATTTAGACGCAGCATCTGACGCGAATGTTCCGGTTGCTATTACTGCGGGTGCTAATGCTATCTCCGTCTCCGAACATGTTTTCATGATGATATTGACTCTCTACAGGAACCTTTCTGAAAGCCAGCGCATCGCTCAGGAAGGGAATTTTGTCAGAAAGTGGACCCTCGTCAATGATTCCTTTGAATTATTCGGCAAGACGGTCGGTATTGTCGGCTTGGGACATGTGGGAAGGCAGGTGGCAAAGCGCGCAAAATGCTTTGGAGTGAGGACGATATACTATGACAAATATTACAGGCCTTCAGCTAGGGATGAAGAAGACCTGGGGATTGAGTTCGTGTCATTCGAGGATGTGTTGAGGCTCTCCGATGTTGTCTCCCTCCATGTTCCGCTCACAGATGAGACCGCAAAAATGATGGGGACCAAGGAGTTCACTATGATGAAGAGGTCGGCCGTACTCATAAACACTGCTCGTGGCGGCGTGGTTAATGAGGTTGAGCTTATCGAGGCCCTGAAGAATAAGCTCATCGCCGGCACCGGGCTTGATGTTTTTGACCCCGAGCCTCCTCACCCCGATAACCCATTGCTCCATATGCGAAATGTTGTCGTATCCCCGCATTCTGCAGCCGTTGTTATAGAGTCGGAAAAGCGCTGTATTGCGCACTCTCTAAGGAATATAGCGCGTCTGGCCAATGGAGAACCGATAAGATATATCGATGTGATAGTTTCGACACCTGAACTAAAGGTGGAACCATCGCCAATTGTTTGGTGAGTGTGGAGTTGCTCGATGAGCACATTTATCTGGCCGAGATCATAAATTCCGTATTAAAGTTAGTTCATAGAATCCTTGCCGGTCCGGTGGCTTTAACTGACTCGTCGGCTTATCCACGGCCCGAATTATTTTTTTTCCATCCAGAATAGAGGAGATGAAATAGATACAAAATTGGTCTTCTCTCATTAGAGGGAGATGACAAGCATGCAATTAGAGATAGCCTATCGAAACTAATTTCGCATAGGTCCCTTTGTAGAAATTATTGAAGAAAACTGCAGGGAGCATTCTGCAAGGAAATATTTGAACTACTTATAAGAGGTCTCCCTTTCGTTAAGATCTCTTCGAAGATTCCTATGCTCTGCTACTTGTTGCATTCGATGAGACGAACGTAGGAGGGAAGTAAAATGCAAGGTCAACCGGTCGAAATTCTTGAGGAAGGAAAAAGGACGATCCCGCGCCTTGCGGATTACGTGTGGTTAGATGGGGTAATTGTTCCATGGGACGACGCCAAGATCCATGTTTCCACAGCCTGCGTCCTGGGAGGCGCAAATGTCTATGAGGGAATTAAGGGATCCTGGAATGCGGATGTCAATGATGTTTTGATTTTCCGCTTCGGAGATCACCTGAAGAGACTTTCTAATTCACTTAAAGTTATGCGCCTCGCTATACCCTATGATATTAAGGAGATTGAAAGCGCAACAATTGAACTCATCATGGAGAACAATTTCCGCGATGATATTTCGATCCGGATTGTTTGCTACTTCGGTGAGGGCGATCCCTTCGCCTTCCCGGGCGAAAGAGTTTCAACAGGTTGCTTTATACTTGCAGTGCCGTCAAAACAGAGGGGGGAACTGAGGACCGGAATCAGGTGCTGCATAAGTTCTTGGAACCGGAACACAGACAGCACCACTCCTCCGCGTGTCAAAGCGGGGGCGAATTATCAAAACGTACGTTATGCATATATTCAGGGCATCAGGGACGGGTACGATGATGTAATACTACTGAATAGCATGGGGAAGGTTTGCGAGACGCCACTTGCGAATATTTTCATCTTCAGGGACGGATTACCCATCACGCCCTGTATCACCAGTGGGATCCTCGAAGGCATCACCAGGGCGACGCTAATTGAACTCTTCGCGAAGGAGCTGGGGCTTAACGTTCAAGAGCGGCAAGTGGACCGGACGGAGCTATACATAGCGGATGAAGTTTTCCTGGCCGGGACCACTAGGGAAGTGCTTCCTGTGGTAGCAATCGATGGCTATCCCGTGGGGACGGGTAAGGTTGGCGAGATGACAAAGCGTATTCAGAAAATTTTGATGGACGTGGTGAGGGGCAAAAGCTCCGCATATGC
Source organism: uncultured bacterium (assembly GCA_964575845.1). GTDB lineage: Bacteria > UBA8248 > UBA8248 > UBA8248 > CAZNSX01 > CAZNSX01. Next base: position 64,695 of record CAZNSX010000005.1, read on the forward strand.
CCATTGGCTGACGCCGGTATATAATAAGAGTAAATAAAGAATGATCTGCATTTTCCTGGGATTGGTAAGCAGCTGAGGTCATGTCAATAGGTGTGTAAATAGGTTCAGGCGGCGGCCTCCGTTCCTTCCGAGCGAACTGGTTTTCCATCCACAAACTTCACCCCTTCGTAGACCTCTGCCAGGAGCTCTGGGGCGTTGAGCCTGCGGAAGCGCTTCTGGGCGACCATGAGCAACTTCCAGATGATGGCCGTGGCCCCGGGAGACCTGCTTGTAGCGCTTGGCCGCGTTCGTGCGAAGCCTCACGGCAGAGAAGGGAGACTCGATCACGTTCGTCGTCCGAAGGTGGTGCCAGTGCGCCTCGGGGAAGCGGTAGAAGGTGACCATCCGCTCCCAGTCCCTCCGCAGGATCTCGACCGCCTTGGGGAAGGCTCCTCCGAAGCGCTCGGCAAAGCGCCGGCAGAGTCGCTCACATTCGGCCCGGCTCTTGGCATAGGGAATCTCGCAGAGGAGCACCCGCGCCTGGCCCTGAAGCCTTCTGGGAACCTTGTCGAGCACGTTGAGGATTCTGTGGCCAGCACCTCTGCTCTTCGCTCTCAGGATACATCTCACGTAGCGCCCCCCAGACACCCAAGTGCCCATCAGCAATTGTGAGCCTGGGGCGGGGAAGCCTCCGGGCCTTGAGCCGGCGAAGGACCGCCTTCCAGGACTCACTCGACTCCCTGACCCCGCTCTCCACCGCAAGGACCTCCTTGCTCCCCTCGGAGAAGGCCCCCACGACTACCAAGAGGGCCGCCTTGTCCCTCTCCAGGCCCGCCTTGACGTAGAGGCCATCGGCCCACAGATAGACAAGCTCCCTGCCCGAGAGGTCCCTCTCCCGCCAGGCCTCATACTCCGCCTCCCACTTGGCCCGAAGGCGCTGGATGGAGCTTGAAGAGAGGGGTGCACCCTCGCCCAAAAGGCCCCGAAGCGCAAACTCGAAGTCCCCCTGGGAGAGACCCTGAAGGTGGAGCTCGGGCAAGAGCTCACCTACCTCCCGCGTCCGGCGGGAGAAGAGCGGCAGGACCCGGCTCTCAAAACGCTCCTCAAGCCCCCTCACCCTCGGGCGCCTGAGCGTGATGGTGCCCGCCTGAAGGGCCAGACGGTGGGGCTTGCCATGGCCGTTCCGGTAGCCGGAGGGCGCGTCTACCGCCCGCCGGCGCTCGAATTTTCCCCGCCCCAAAAGGGCCGTCACCTCCTCCTCCAAAAGCTCCTGCACAAAGGCCTGGACCCTCTGCCTCACCCAAGCCTCCAGGTCGGCAAAACTCGGCCTTGACGCCTCAGCTGCAACTGTGCTTCATGCTCCATGGCGGTGCCTCTTTTCCCCCTGGTATCCCCAGGGCTCTGGGTTCATTCACCGGAAGGGTACACCGCCTTCTCCCTTTTTACACACCTTTTGAGGCTAGCTCCTACTTGCCAAAGATATGGTATGTCAGAACAGATAAACAAGTCTTAGCTTTCGTCAAAAGATATTATAAAGAACATACATGCTACTATGCAATTAATCCAAGGCCGAGAATCCTAAAATCTAGGAATGGTTATGTTAGAAGCGCAAAGGACTCAGATATCAAGATATTGATGAATTTATATCTTGCTTTGACTTTATACACCCAAATGCCTCAGAGCAAGAATTGTTTAGACTTGAGGAATTAATCGGAGAAGTGGGATTCTATTTGCGCAAAAAGCAAATCAGAGAACCTGTAACAGCCTTCACGGGCAACAGCTATCATCTGCTTTTTCCTCTGCCAGCAATTAAAGTTGAAGAACAGCCTGACATAGGCGATAGACTCAAACAATTCAGAGATATTATTCACGATGAAGTTTCCGGCCAGATGAGAGCAGAGGGAATTAAGCTGGACAGCACAGTGGATTTAAGGAGAGTGGCTAAAATTTATGGAACCAAGAAGCCTTGCAAAGGAGCGAGGCTCAGCAAATTCTACGGCAGCGAGAGAATTGAAGACTTTGTCCTTAGAGAGTATTTGCTGTCCGTCGATTTGACAGAGCCTGTTTTCGATGGAGTTTCATTGACTATTTCCGATACATTGCCAGCGAAATGCCAGAACCTATTAAGAACCGATTCCTACATTCAAAAGCTTTGGAACAACGAGGCCAAGGCAGCCATGGCGGATGTCTCACGGACGGGCTGCGATTTGTCCCTAATAAAGGAATGCATAAATAAAGGCATTACTGATATTAATGATTTGGTCACGATCCTGGCATTAAGGCCTGAATGAGCTTTTCAGAAGAGCGGCAAGAATGAGCAGTACATCAGAAAGACAATTGGGAGTGCTCTTTTTAATAAGTTGCTCTTATTTCTTTAGGTTGCAAAGTTCTTTATGGAAGAAAAGCTGCTATCTGCTAGAGAACTTGCCTGCTATCTTGGGGTATAAGAAAAGACGATCCGCAACTGGAAGAGCGTGGGCATTAAGATACCTAGGGAAGCCATTGTCGTGGGTGTCGGAGGAGTAAAATGCGATGAAAAAATGATTGACAAATGGATCGAATAAAGTAAACTAAAACAAATCTTCATGGAACTCTAAGTGAAGTAGGAGAGAAGTCCATGGCTGTCAAGTGTTTGGATAAAGGCAAATGGCAAATTGACTTCAGGCATCATGGAAGACGGATCATTAGAGTTGTAAGGGCAGAGAGCAACGCTCAAGCAGAGGGCATAATTGCCAAATGCAAGTATGCAGAGGCTGAAAACAGGTATCTTGATGTAAAGAAAGAGCAAAATATTACTTTACAAGAATACGCTGAGAGATATCTCGAATATTCAAAAGCCCATAAAAGAGAGAGTTCTTATTTTAGAGATACTCATAGCGTAAATCAGCTCAAAAAAGTTTTAACTGTCGAATATCAAGAATTAACAAAGAACAGATTGAGAAGTATATTTCGGAAAGATTGAAAGTTGCAAAACCAGCAACTGTAAATAGAGAGCGGGCATGCCTTAAACATATCTTTACTTTGGCCGTTGCGGAGGGAAAAGTCAGCCATAACCCCGTCAAGCACGTCAAGCTCTTGAAGGAGCCGCCAGGAAGAGTGAGGTTCTTGAGAGAAGAAGAACTGGGAAAGCTCCTGGAGGCCTCGCCAGCCTATCTGCGCAGCATTTTTTTGGTGGCTATAAACTCAGGCATGAGGAAAGATGAGGTATTTTCCCTCAGGTGGAGTCAGATTGACTTCAGGAACAGGACCATCACTCTGCCAGAGACCAAGAACAGGGAAGTCGGCATCATCCGGATGAACAGCACCCTTGAGGCTATTCTCAGAGGTGTCCCCAGGAGAATTGACACGGAGTATGTCTTTGCCAAGCCCTCTGGAGAGTGCTACGAGGATGTTGACTCAACATTCGGTAGGATGATAAAAAGATTGGGTATAGAGGACCTGAGGTTCCATGACCTGAGGCACACCTATGCCGGCTACCTGGCCATGTCGGGTTGCAGCCTGAGCTCCCTGCAGAAACTGCTCAGGCTCAAGACCATCAAGATGGTCCAGCGCTACGCTCACCTGAGCGAGGAGCATCTGCAGGGTGAGGTGGAAAGACTGGACCAAATGTGGAAAGATTTTGGAAAGGTTGGGCCAGAAGAGGCAGAGGGTCAAAGCTATAAATTATTGATTTCAAAAGGCGGAAGCGGAACGGTGCCGGTGTGCCGCCTGGACTTCAAATCCAGTGTGCGGGCTTAATAACCCCGCAGGTGGGTTCGACTCCCATGCGCTTCCGCCAATAATTTCAGCAAGTTGCATGGGGCATGACGAGTAGAGAACCTCTGCTTGCTTAGTCGTTGCCGCTTAGTTTGTCAGAACTTCGCTAGTACTCATCGTCGTGTCGCGTGTGCTAGCTGTGGAAAGGGGACCACGATGGGCGTCGTGGGCGGGACGTCCACGTATTCAGCGTGTTCAAAGAAGCCCTGGCGGGGCAGAGACTCTTGGAGCCTCGGGATGTGAGGACGCGTGCCGAGCCGCCCGGCCCGGACCGCCAGAGAAAAACATCTTCCCCAGGGCTGAGAGCTCTCGTTTGACCGTCCCGGCGCTTGCCCCTTCCGCCAGCGGCCGGGTGATGTAGCACCGAATCTTCCCCCTGGTAATGTGAGGACCTCCCTCAAAGAAGAAAAACCCCGGAGATGGTGAACCCTTTCCTTGGCCGTGAATGCGGAACACCCGCCGCCGACTTCATGGTCCCGAAGAAAATCTGTCGCCGGGTCTTCAAAGCTCACGCGCTACTCGGTGGAACCTAGCAGTTTCCCCCGCTCCCGAAAGAACCTGAAGATAGGGTGGCGGAGTGTCACGGCTTTTTGCACTGTGGGCCGAAAGACAAGCCGACCCTTGGCCGCCAAGAAATCATAAGCCCCTGTCTTCTCTTGGCAGGGGAGCGTCGGCAGCATAACGATGAAAGCCGTCGCGCCCCGGGCTGACTTCTTGCGGTGGGAGAAAGTGGCGATTTGGTGTTAGAGTGCGTTGGATTGACTCCTGAGTCATTTAAGGAGCCAAAAAGGGGGCTTGACAGCCAGAGCGAAAGCGATCATTCTTGGCTCAAAATCGACGGGGGCCTTCCTTCAGCCAAGATTTGATTTACTCCGATAGCGCGAATATGGATGTCTCACATGGCTAGACTATTTCTGTTGGTTAATTTATTGATTGTTCTTGTATTTGCAACACCCGCCCAAGGCTTTGAAACGGATACCATAGAGACAAACGCTGGTGATTTGAAAATTACTTTTATAGGCCATGGCTCATTGATGTTTACGTTTGGCGGTAAAGTCATTCATGTTGACCCATGGAGCAGGTTGGCTGATTATTCCAAAATGCCGAAAGGCGATATCATACTGATAACACACGAACACCGAGACCATCTTGATTTGAAAGCCTTGGAGCAAATCCGTACTGAGAAAAGCCTACTTGTGCTAACTGAAACCTGCGCGCGGGAGGTCAAAGGCGGTATCGTAATGAGGAATGGAGATGTCAAAACCGTCGGAGGGTTGAGAATAGAGGCTTTTCCAGCCTATAACATTGTCCATATGCGAAGCGAAGGGGTAGCCTTCCATCCAAAGGGGATAGGCAATGGCTATGTGATTACCTTCGGCGACAAGAGAGTCTATGTGGCGGGCGACACGGAAAACACCCCGGAAATGAAAAAACTGGAGGCGATAGACATCGCATTTTTGCCGATGAACCTGCCCTACACGATGACACCGGAGATGGTAGCAGACGCCGCAAGAGCATTCAAGCCGAAAATCCTTTATCCGTATCATTACGGCAACACTGACACGTCCAAGATTGTGGAACTACTGAAGGATATGAATGTAATAGAGGTGCGCATCCGAAAGATGAACTAGGCTGTCATATGAGAGGACCTTTAAAGCATTATAGAATTATCATTAAAAGGTTCAGAGAAAGGGGATTGCAGCATAATTTCAGGCTAAGAGTATGCGAGTGGTGTAGCCCTCAGCGACGGGGGTGCTTGTCAACTCAAGTATCGTTCAGGACACCGAAGGGGTATCTCGGCAGGTATCTGCCCGTGTTTTCTTTCATGAGCTTTCCGTCCTCAAATATAACCTGGCCCCGCAGCATTGTCAGAGTAGGCCAGCAGTTGAGCTCCCAACCCTCCCAGGGGCTTGATAGCGAAGTTGTGTGCAGCTCTTCCTTCCTCACGATGTGAGGGGTTCCTATGTCCATTATGACTAGGTCGGCATCCGAGCCAACGGCGAGCGTGCCCTTCTTTGGAAGGAGCCGCATGATCCTGGCCGGATTGTAGGCGCAGGCCTCCGCCATTTGCGTAAGCGAGAGGCCTCTCTTCAAACCCAGATGGAGAACAGCCGGAAACATGCAGTTGTGGTTTGAAAACCCCGGCCCCGGCCTCTCTTTAGTCGGCGGGGGCTTATACATCGGATTCGGCTTTCCGTCCGGGAATCTCTCTCGCGGGGCCACCGCGCCATCGGTCCCGATGCACGTTATGTCCCCCGTCCTCAGGCCCTCCCACAGGATGTCGACATCCTCCTTGTAGCCGAGCTGGGGGGTGATGCTAGTCGGCATGTATCCCAACTGTTCTCCAACATCGGGCCACCAGAATGAAAGCCATGCCGCGCAGGTCTCGCCCTCGACGTTCAGGCCCTGTTCCCTCCTGTAGTGGCGGATGAGCTCGACCGAATCCCTGTACGTCACGTGCGCAATGAGCAGCTCCGGGACTCCGACCACTCTGGCCAGATAGAGGACCGCCTGGAGGTCGAGAGTCTCCCCGAAGCTCGGGCGAGATTCTTTAATCACTATGGGGCCGCTATAGCTTTTGTCAGCCCTCGCGCACTCCTCCGACTCTCTCGTCGCCTGGGCCTCTATCCCTCTGTTAACACAATTGGCATAGGGCAGAACCCCGACCTCCTTGCACTTCCTCAGCAGGACCCATATTTCGGGAAGGGTTATGGCCGCCGGGCCCTCAAGGCCAGTCCAAAACTTGAAGGATGCGATGCCGAGCTCCCTGTGGTAATAAGGTATCTCTTTTATCTGGTCCGTGTTCTCCATCAACAAGTGGAACGCAAAATCGTTTGTCGAGACTTTCTCGGACTTCTCGATGACTTCGGGAAAGACCTTTTTATAGGAGGCCTTCCACATGGCGTGGAGCATCCCGGGCTGCTTCACGAAGAGCTCGGGGTCGTCGGTCTTTTCCTTCCAGCCCTCCATGTTCTTTATGCAGCGGTCTATGAGAACAACGGTGGTCGTTATCCCGAGGAAGGCCAGGCACTTGGACTCCGACTCCATGTCACTGTAATACTCGTTGTAGTGCCCGTAGTGCGTGTGCGGGTCAACGCAGCCCGGGAATACGCACTTTCCCTTCGCGTCTACCACCTTTGCGCCGTCCGGTATCTCCGTCTTGCCGATATGGACTATCTTCTCCCCTTCAATGGCGAGGTCGGCTTCGAGTATCCCATATTTCGGGATCACGAGTTTGCCGTTCTTGACAACACAATCTATAGCCATGCCGATAATCCCTCCTTTCTGCTTTTTCCGGTTTTCACGGGGGCATGACCTTCCCCGACTCGAAGAAGACCTTCCTTTCATGCCCTTCCGGGAGGCCCTTCATCAGGGCGTCCTTGATCCAGTCGATGATGAGAGGATGGAGCTCCGAGGCCACCTCGCCCATCGAGTGGGAGACATCCTCGAAGACCCATATCTCCTTTGAGCAGCGGAGGGCGCCAAAGAACGCGTATGCGTCTTCAAGGGGGCAGAGCTCGTCGTATTCGCCGGTGGCCAGGAGAGTAGGACATTTAATCCGGCCCGCAACGTCATCGAGCGTCATTCGCTCCGCCATGGCGTCGAACTCGGCCTCGTCCCTGATTCCGGACATGTACATGAAGTTGACCTTGAAGGTCGGCTGGGCCACGTTGAAGATGGTGTCCTTTTGGCCGTAACAGCCCATCGCCGCCACGCAGGCCCTTATCCGCCCATCGTGCGCTGCTATGCGCGGCGCCCAGTAAGAGCCCATACTGAAGCCCATCACGCCGATACGGTCAGTGTCAACCTCCCGGCGGCCCATAAGATAGTCGATGGCCGAGCCGCCGGCGACCTCGTAGTTGTCCGCAGTCACCCGGACCTTCCGCAGGTTCGATTCACCCTGCCCGGGACCATCGATGGAGAGGACGTTCATCCCCCTCAGGCCAAAGTGATTATGAAAGGGATGGGGGAAATCCTCCTTTATCATGTCCATGCCCGGCACAAAGAGGACGGTGGGGGCCTTCTCCCTGCGGGGAGCTAAATGCAGGAGACCGGGGACACTCTTTTCCCCGAATGGAATCTCGACCTTTTCGATCGGGTGGGCGGAATACTCGATAACCTTCTCGTAGCAGCGGACCACGCCGCCGTGATGGGCGATCTTTTGAGGATTATCGTCCTGCATGATCCCCCATTGAGCCTTGCCGTAATATATCGCCGCCCTGTGGTATGCTTCCCGCGCCGTCTCGACGTGTCCCGCTTCCTCGGCCTTCCGTGCGAAATCCTCCTGCCACCGAGCCGTTCTCGCCCATTCTTTCGGGAAAGCCCTGCCCCACCTGATCCGGTCGAGTGTCCGCTGGACATGGATGTACTTGAACCCTCTCTCCAGCCAACCCGGCATTGTGCCCGGGAAGAGAACGTCGAGTTGAGAGGTCTTCAGGAAGTTGTCCAATATCCATCTCTGTCCCCTTCGCGGTAGCATTTCAGTGCCTCCTTGCGACGCTTATTTCTTTCTTGATAAATTTATAATTTGGATGGTTTAACGCCAAGGAGCCGGGCGACGTTTCCCCCCAGCACCATATCCTTCTCTTTCCGCGAAATCTCCAGCGCTTCTATTGTGTTTACCGGCCTATCGTCTCCCATGGGAAAGGGATAATCAGAACCCATCATAACACCATCCGCTCCCCTTGACCTTATCAGGAAGGTCAAAGCATCAGGGCTGTGGGCGATTGAATCGAAGTAAAGCTCTTTCAGATACACGCTCGGCGGCTTTGAGATCTTCTCCCTCAGCTGCTCTTTGATTTCGTAGCCGTGGTCGAAGCGCCCGTATTGATATGGAGTGAAGCCTCCGGCGTGGGCGAAACAGAGGCGGAGGGCGGGAAACCTCTCGAGGACTCCGCCGAATATGATGCTCGCAATCGCAACCGTTGTCTCAAAGGGGTTTCCGACCAGGTTGGTCATGTAGTGCCGTCGAAGACGCCTGAGCTGATAGTCCGGATGGATGAAGACAAGGCATCCCAGCTTTTCCGCCTCCCCGAAGAAGGGCGCAAGGGATTCATGGTCAAGGTCCTTGCCATCGACCACCGAGCGGATCTCGGCCCCCTTGAAGCCAAGCTCCAAAGAAGCCCGCTTGAGCTCTTCAATCGCAAGCTTCGCATCCTGAAGCGGGATGGCGGCCAGACCGTAGAACCTCTTCGGAGAAACGTGGACGAGCTTCGCTATGCTGTCGTTGACGAGGCGGCAGTGGGCCTTGGCGGGGCGGGCTTCCCCCCAGTAATAGAACAGGTAAGGTGAGAGTGAGACGGCTTGTGCGTCCACTTTCCTTGAATCCATGTCGGCGAGCCTTCGCTCAGGATCATAGAGCCTATCGCTCAGCGGTCCGTAGCGCCTCCCCTTGATAACGAGGAACTCCGCCCCGGCGTGGTCCTTTTGAGTCTCCGCCCATCTTACGCCGCCCTTCTTTCTCGCTCTTAGGTGGAACTCGGGCGGGTCGTAGTGCGTGTGGATATCGATACGCATCGATTTCGGTCCTACTTTTATCCCAGCAGCTCCATTGTCACAGCCGACAGGACCTTTATGCAGTCGGTAATGTCCGAGACGGCCACGTTCTCATCCGCGACGTGGGTCAGGCCCGAGGGACCGTAAGACACCATGGGGATTCCCGCGTCGCGGGTAAAGAAGCGCATGTCCATGATACCGGGCGTCAGCCAGTACTTGGCCTCGCGCTTAAGCACCTTGCGTATTGCACCCGCAACCGACCTGCAGATGCGCTCCTCCCTGGGCGTCGCGGCAGACGCGCCCTTGAGAATTGTCTTCACCTCGAGCTTGAGCTGCGGGTCATCGCGCTTCAATCTCTCCAGGACCGCGTTGATCTCCGCCGAAGCCTCTTCCAGGTCCTCCTCCGGGTTCAGCCTCCGGTCGATGGTTATGGTGCACCGGTCGGGAACGACGTTGATCTTCGCGCCGCCTCGGACAATCCCCCCGATGTTTATCGTGGCGCGCTTGCCCTTCTCGTCCCCGTACATGATGTCGGCGGGGAACGTGGTTATCCTCTCCGCTAACCTCCCCTGCAGTTCCTTCAGACCCTTATACACCTCAACCATCTTGTCGAAGGCGTTTACGCCGAGGAAAGGGAAAGCGCCGTGGGCGGCCTTCCCGATGGTGGTGACCTCTAACCATAGCGCCCCCTTGTGCGCGATCTTTACGACATCGGGGCCGGCCGGCTCCGTCAATATCGCATAGTCGGCCTTTACCAGCCCCTCTCCGACGATGAAGCCCGCGCCGGCCTGGCCGCCTGTTTCCTCGTCCGGAACAAGGGAGACGGTGATGTCGCCCTTGAGCGGCACGCTCTGGTCCTTCAGCAGCTTGATCGTTGCCAGTATCGTGGCTATGCCGGATTTCATATCGACGGACCCCCGGCCGTAGATCTTGCCGTTCTTCATGACGGCGTCAAAGGGGTCCGTGCTCCAGCCCTCGGCGGGCGGGACTACGTCGTAGTGGCCGGTGAGGTGCAGGACGGGTCCGCCGCTGTTTCCCCTGAGCCGCCCCATTACGTTTACGCGGGGCAGCCCCTCTCCGTGGGGCGCGAGTTCCTGCAGACGCTCCGCTGGCACTGCGACCAGTTCCACCTCGACGCCGAGGTTTCGCAGTTCGCCCGCGAGAAATTCGGCGCACTTGTCGTAGTCCCTCCCCGGGGGATTCACGGTCGGGATGCGGATCAACTCCCGCGTGAGATCGACCGCATAGGCTTCCACCTTTCCCGCTGCATTCTCAACGTCTGTCTCTGTCATTTTCATTCTCCTTTTCCTTCGGTTCCGCCAGAGAGGGGTTCTCCACCGTTTGATATATAGAAGCCCTGGCGGTCCTGATCCGGTACCACTGGACCCACATGGCCAGCCCGAAAAGAACTGCACCGACTGCGCTCGTCAAAAGCCCCGGCTTGAGGAATCCGGCCGCCGACGCGACCAGCAATAGGCGGTCGGGTATCCGCGCCTTCTGCAGCAGCCAGCCCTGAACGGCCGACGCAAGGACAATAACGCCGATTGCGCTGGATGCCGTTACCATGATTATTTCGGAAACGGGTGCCATCAACAGAATGCCCTTCCCGTAGACGAACATAAAGGGCACGATGAAGCCCGCGATCCCCAGGCGGCTGGCGATGAAGCCTGTTCTCATGGGATCCGAGCCCGCCAAGCTCGCTCCCGCGAATGCGGCGAGGGCCACCGGAGGGGTGATCGAGGAGATGCAGCCGAAATAGAAGGCGAACATATGCGCCGGAAACTCCGGCACGCCCATTTTGACAAGGGCGGGTACCGATAGGGCGGCGACTATGATGTAAGAGGCCGTGGTGGGCAGGCCCATCCCCAAGATGATTGAAGTTATCATCGTCAATACCAGGGCGAGGAAGAGGCTTCCGCCAGAGGCGGAGATGATAGCGCTGGCGAACTTGAAGCCGATGCCCGTCATGTTCATGGCGCCGACAGCTATGCCCGCGGCCGCGCAGGCGGTCGCGATCATGACCGCCTGCTTGGCCCCGGATTCCATGGCGCCCAAGATGTCCCAGAGACCCATCCGGGTCGATTTCCGGGGCAGGCTCACGAGCACAACCAGGGCGATACCGATGAGGCTCGCGCGCACCGCCGTGTACTCCAGGAGGAGCACGTAGACCAGGCCGATCGGGGGAATGAAATGATGAAACCCCTGCTTGAGAACCCTGCGCAAATCCGGGAGCTCCTCCTTGGGCATGCCCCGGAGGCCAACCTCAGCGGCCTCGAAGTCCACCATCATGAACACCGCAAGGAAGTAGAGGACCGCGGGGATCGCCGCCATCTTGATTATCTCGAGATAGTTGATGCCGGTCAGCTCAACCATGATGAAGACCGCCACGCCCATGACGGGCGGCATTATCTGGCCCCCCGTCGAGGCCGTCGCCTCGACGGCCCCCGCGAAGGCCGGGCCGTAACCCAGGCGCTTCATCATCGGGATGGTAAAGGAGCCGGTGGCAAAAACGTTCACCGTAGACGCCCCGGAGATAGTCCCGAAAAAAGCGCTCGATATCACGCCCACCTTGGCGGGGCCGCCGCGCCACCTCCCCGCTAAAGCGGTTGCAAGCTGGATGAAAAAGGCCCCCGCCCCGGACCTGTGAAGAAAGGCGCCGAACATGATAAAGGTGAAGGCGTAGGTGGAGGAAACGCCCGTCGGGATGCCGTATATCCCGTCCGTGCCCATGTACATCTGGTCCACTATCCACCACAGCGGGAACCCCTTGTGGCGGAAGGTGCCGGGAAGGAAGGCGCCGAAGTAGCCGAAGAGCAGGAAGGCAATTCCCAGGAGCGTCAGCGGTAGACCCACTACCCGCCGGGTTGCTTCCAGCAGGAGGACAATCAACAGCGTTCCGAAAATGAGATCCAGGGACGTCACCGGGTCTACATACTGCCAACGCCCGACCAGGCGGTCGAAGTCCAAAATAATATAGACTGCCGTCGCAGCGCCCGCCAGGCAGAGCAGAATATCATGGAGCGGTAGCCCGTCCTTCGAGGACCTTCTGGTGGGGGCGTACATGAGAAAGACCACCATCAGCGCGATCGCGAGGTGAATGCTTCGCTGGAGGTAGGCCTCGAAGAAGCCGAAGGTGGCCGTGTAGAGCTGGAAGGCGGCCCATGCTATGGCCAGCAAGGAGAGGACCTTGCCCGCGTGGCCGGGGAGTTCCCGTACCTTGGAGACGGCTTCTTCCTGATCCGGAGGAATGACCTTATCTACGGGATTATCCTCGTTGGCCATATCCGCACCCGGGTGAGATCTATTTATTAAGGGCTTGGTTCAACCAAGCGTCGGTATGGGGAGCCCTTGTGGGCAAGAGAGGGTAGACCCGCCCTCACGAGTTCCGTCCCCATATATGGCCCGCACGCGACAGGGCGGATTTCGCCTTCAAGTGCTATGGCTGTCACCTTTCAATCGGCCGCCAGCCCCTTGAGGCGGAATGGCCTCGCCATTGAAGAAAAGGGGAATAAACCAGAGCCCGGGGTTGAGTGTGAAAGGAGAAAGGGCCTCGGGCTGCCCTAACGTCCCCATTCCACGTGGTCGATAAATTCGTAGCCTGTCTCCTCCACCGACCCCGCGCCCACATAGACGCCTACCACGGTCAGGGGATCATCAGGTTCGGTTCCCAAGGCCGCATGCACCATACCCCGTGGGATGAAGAAGGCATCACCTGGGCCCACATCCCACTCTTCATCCCCCTGCCACCTGTGGCCCTTGCCGCTGAGGACATAAACAAACTCATCGGCCTTGTGGTGGATATGCTTCTCATGGGCCGCCCCAAACTTATGGACCGCCTTATATAGGACGGCCGAGCGGCATCCCACGGTCTTCTCGCAGAGGAGAAATTTGATGTTCATCTCCCGCCAGCCATCCTCCCGCCTTACCTTGGCCGGCTGTATGTCCCGCTCATTGACCTTGAATCTCGACATTAGCTCTCCTGCGCCAGTTTCGCTGGCAAACCCTCCCTCAGGGGGACCGTTCCTGATGCTCAGTTACACAGTCCTTTCCACCCTACCAGTGACCTCTGAATCACCTCCGATGTGAGGCCAGTACCAATTTCGTCCTCCGCTCGGCTGCGAAAAGCTGAGAGCCCCCTCCTTCACTTTCTCAGCCCTGCCGCAGAAGGGGCAGGGCTGAGAAAGGAAAGCGATTACCGGACACACTCAACTCTCCTCTGAGCGTTGAGATGCAGCCCTCATCCGCCAATGTATCGCAGGGGTATGAATTATTCCGGTTACTTCATCACACCGATGTCTCGGTAGTACTGCGCCGCTCCGGGATGAAGGGGGGCACCTCCCTCCTGCCAGGCATGCTCGGGCGTGTAACCCTTCATGGCCTTGACGACCGCGGCCATATCGGCCCTGCCCTCCAGCAGCGCCTTCGCCAGATCATAGGCCAGATCGTCGGGCATGTCAGCGCGGGCGAGGATCTCGGTGTTAGACCCAAAGGTCTTTACCTCGTAGTCGATGCCGCGGTAAACGTTTGCGGCCACGGTTCGCCTGCCCATCTTGTACTTTTTCTGCATCTTGTCGAGTATGTCGTCGTCGACCGCGAGCATGCGCATGTCGCGGGCCTGCGTCACCTCTAGGAGATAGGGGGCTGGCTGGGTGGTCATACCCGAGAACGCATCCAGCTGGCCGTCTCGGATTTGATTTACAGCCTCTGTGTAGCTGACGAATATCACCCTACCACCCCATTTCCGTATATCGTCGAAGGTGATGCCGTACTCCCCGAATAAGTTCCTGCAGTTGTCCTCGTTCGCGGAGCCGCGGGGGCCGCAGCTGACCCTCAGGGGATATTTCTTATTGATCAAGTCGCGGAAGCCTGTCACCCCCGTTTTCTTCGTGATCACCCACTGGACCGCGCTGTCATAGTAATTTGCGATGACCCGGATGTCGTTTTTCTCCTTGAAAGGAGGCTTTCCTTCGATGGCAAAGGCGGCGAGGTTGCTACCCCCCAATCCTATGTCGATCCTTCCTTTGGAAAGCATCCTGATGTTGGCCGGACCCCCGCCCGGTATGATGGTCACGTTGGAGCCCGGGCGAGCCTTCTTGATTACCTCGGCCATCTGCGCCGCGATGAGCTGGAAGGGAGAGCCGATGCTACCGGCGCCGATGGTCAGCGTCACCGGTGCCCTTGATTTGAAGGGTACCTCCTTCTGGGCGTCAGTAATCCCCCCAAGGCTGAAGACGAAGAAACACACCGCCGCGATGGAGATTCCTATTGCCATCCATCTTGATTTAGAGCGCATCTCCTGCCCCTCCTCAGTTAAAGTTCAGTTAAGGTTATTGAATTTAACTACGCACCCGCAGGGGCGCGTTAACCTCTGGAGCTTGTTAGGGCCAAGTTCTTGAGCTTGTCCCCTCCTCGGTTTAAAAGAGAGATAGCATGGCATCATGCCAAGCAACCCTTTACTCGGGGTCAGTCACTCTTTTCAAGCCCGCTGGCCTGACTAAATGAATGGAAATTTAGATGTAAACAAGAAAAAGTCTTATTTCTAAATAATCTAATATTCCCTTTCGGGAAAATTTAAAACTTATGGCTTCCCGATGTCAATAAGAATTACGTCACTTCTTTCCGGAGTGTTTGCCTCTCATTTATTCTTGACTATCCGAGTGTCCATTTTCTCAAAGAGATTTACGAGCTCGATGCCATATTCGATAATCCGGGCGAGCACCTTTTTGCCGACCTCGGCGGACCCCCTTGTGGGGTCCCCATGTATCCCCGTCGGAGTCATCTCGTGGTAATCGAGGTAGAGGTTCACCCTCACGTCCTTGAGCTTCGCGGTGGCGGCGGTTACGGGCATAAAGCCTCGGAACTCGCGTATCTCATCCGCGTGGGCCAGGTCCATCCTGACATATTCGGGGGCCATATGACGCCAGACGGACGTCATGGGCTCGCTACCGTGGCCGGTAGGGTAATCCTCCGTTCCCCAGACCTCCGCCAGAAAAGAACGAGAGCACATATCAAAGGGACAAAAGGCTACCGTGATCAGACCCCTCTCGGCCCTGATCTTCCGAGCGAGGTGTTCGACGGCGGGCTCGTTCCCCCTATGCCCGTTGACAAAGAGGATGTGGTCAAGGCCGTGATCGAAGAGGCAGTTGCAGATGTCCTCCAGAACATCGAAGACGGTGCTGCTACGAAGTGAGATGGTGCCGGGAAAGCCTTTGAAGTATTCGGAGTACCCGAACGGAAGCGTGGGTGTTAGGATAGCATTTGTTTTCTCAGCTATTTTAACGGAAACGAGCTCGCTGACGAGGTAGTCCCCCATAGGCGTCTGGGGCCCGTGCTGTTCGATTGAGGCCGCCGGCACCAGCGCAACGGGCCTTTTGGCAAAGGCTTCTTCGGCTTCCTTCCAAGTCATGTACGCCAGATGTTTTTTTGACATTTTCTTATCTCCTCAAAGCGAGCTCGAAAAAGAGTTCAGAGAGGGTTCTCCCTGAGAATGTGCACCAGTTTTTGGGCCGGGAGATGACTTCCTAAAGGTAGCGCTCCTCTATGGTCCACCTCCTTTTGAGCCTCTTCTGTAGGGAGCAGGCCCAGAGCCTCTGTCTGCAGTCATAGCACATAGAACTCAAAGGGGGCTTTTCAGGTGCCCGCCTCCCTATCCATGGCGGCTAACTTCTGGAAGATGAGTATGACGGAGGAAGAATCTATCCCTTCCTGCCCATGCGCAAGGGCTGAAACATAGAGCTGATGCATAAGGGCCGTCATCGGAAGGGGGACCGCATGTTCCTTTCCCAATCGGAGGACGAGCTCGATATCCTTGAAGTAATGCTTGAGCATCCCCTCCTTGGGCTCAAAGCGCCTCTCAACCATAAGGGGCCCCTTGGCCTTGACCATCCTGGAGTCAGCAGCGCCCGCCCCCAGCACTTCCAGCAGGAGCTTCGGGTCAATGCCCGCCTTGAGCCCCAGGGTAAGGCCCTCGGCCAGGGCAAGGCGGTTGAGGCCCATGACCAATTGCACGACGAGTTTTATGGTGGCTCCGGCTCCACTTTCCCCCACGTATATAGGGCGCCGCGCATAGGCCTCAAACACGGGAAGGCATCTCTCGTAGACCTCCCTTCTTCCTCCCACCATGACGGCAATGTCCTTATCTTGGGCCATTCTTGCGGTGCCACTCACGGTGGCGTCCAGAAAGGATATACCCCGTCCACTGAGCTCTTGGGCAAGCCTCACGGATATTGCCGGGTCGGCCGTTGTGGCATCAATGAGGATGAGTCCCTCCCTTTCCCTGTCGAGAATGCCTTCATTTCCGAAGATCACCTCTTCAACCACGTGCGAGTTCGGAAGGCAGGTCAGGATAATATCCGACCTCTCCGCCACCTCAGCCGGAGAGGCGGCCACCTCAGCGCCAAGGGGCTCCAGAGCCCTTGCCTTCTCCTCCAGCAGGTCATGGCCGGTCAGCCTGAACCCTGCTCTCAGCAGATTAGCGGCTATGGCCCCTCCCATGAGACCGAGTCCGATAAAGCCGATAGATTCCTTCATCTCTCTCCTCCGAGAAAAAAACAAGCTTCCATCAGCGAAGAATATTGTGAAGAATCTTAACAGTCTCTGCGACCCTATTTCAATGCGGATCACTCCTGAAGTTAAGCCACAGGGTCTTCTTCGGCTGTCACCGACCTAAAAGCCAGCCTCAAGGGGGCCTATCCACCATTCCATTTTATGTTCGCCTCAAAAAACACTAAAAGAGCTTGATTACCTCGATGAGCAAAACTTCGCCCCTCTTTATGCCGAGATACGCGACTGGGCCGCGCGGCTCCTCGGTGGAATGATTAAGAGCGACGCTCGTACGAGATGGGCGACCTTGAGCACGCCTGGATAGTGCTAATCCACGGGGAAAGCGGTGGCACAGGCCCTAATCATAATCCTCTGGGCCATTCCCAATGTGATCGAGAGCATTTCGTGAACTTGCTGTGAGGTCTCCTGAGTGCTCTTTGTCATATCCCGCACAAGCCCCTTTTGTTTTTCAGATATCGTGGGCTCAAGGAATCCTAACTCGATATATGCCGGGGGACCAGCACATGTGCCCCGCAGGCCCAAAAGGGCTGTACTTTTTGCTCATCTCAGCCAGCCGAGGGTGCTCCTCACCCGAGAGCCTGAGGCCACGGCACCTGCTCGTGCGGCCCAAGCTTGTCATCGCGCGCACTGTCAGGGCTATTTCTCGCCCTCTTACAGCCTAAACCTTCTCTGCCTTACCTTGTCAGGAGCCCTCGATCTCTCCCCAGGAGCGTGAGTGCTTTCCTATTGACACAGATCTTTATATGATTAAAAATTATAAATGCCTTTTTGCGGCTTATAACAGTCGCACCTTCCAGGGGGGCTTTAGAAGCGGCGGACCGAGGACCCGCTTAAGGCAGGATTGTGGGTCAGTAAAGCGGTTCGGCGTAAGTCAGGGGACTTTTCCGGCGGTAACTATTTATCAATGAGCAAGGCGGGAGCTTCTTTGCTCTTAAGGTGAGGGGCGTGCGCGTTAGGGTCGCCAGGGTCTTCCCCTGAAGGACTCCCGCCGCTATCTATTTCTACTGGCTCATCAGGACCGCGGAACAAAGGCAAAGACGGTTTGTTTGGCTGGCCTCGGGACTAATTTCTTATGCCAGCTGGTCCTCTTGGCTTCAGAAACCCCCCCTGACACATCAACGCCCTGTCCTTGACCCGATACGTCAATGGCATCGCCATTTCAAATGAGGGGTGACATTATAGGGGGAGTACCCAGTGCGGAGGAGTCGAGGTGAAAGACTTGGATAAGATTCTCAAGCATGTGGACGATAATTTCCTGTCTTATCTTGAAGGCTTCAGGGAGTACATGCAGCAGCCCGGCGATTCCCTCTCGAATGATGGAAAAGGTATCGGCATAGAAGAGAGCGTGCAGATGTCCGTGCGGCTTTTCGAGAACCTGGGGGCGGCGAAGACAGAGGTGATGCGCTTTGAGCGGGGACACCCGGCCATATTCAGCAAGATCCTTTCCAAGGCCCCGGGGGCCAGATCCATCATTTTCTACGGGCATTATGACGTGATGCCGGTCGATGAGGATAAGTGGTCGGTTCCACCATATGAGGCGCGGATACTAGACCCCCAAGTCATCGGCCTCAACCCCAAGATCGGCAAGGTCATGGTCGCGAGGGGTATCCAGAATCAGAAGGGCCCCTTCTATGCCTTCCTGCTGGGGCTCAGGGCGATGCTAGAGGTGACGGGGGATATACCCGTGAGCGTCCTCTTCTGCTACGAGGGCGAGGAGGAGCTCGGGAGCCCCAACCTCCCTGCGTTCAGAGATGCCTATATGGAAGAGTTCAAGCAGGGTCACGCCTATCACTTCCAGCGGTTCGGGCAGGAGGAAGACGGGAGGCACCGGATCTATCGCGGCTACAAGGGTTGGGTCAACCTTGAGCTTGAGGTCAAGGGGGGCGACTGGGGTGGCCCCTGTCGAAAGAGCCTCCTGGCCGAGCACGTGGGGTGGGTGGATTCTCCACTTGTGCACCTCATCCACGCCATGAGCACCCTGATGGACAAGGACGGCCGCGTTCTCGTGGAGGGCTTCTATGACAACTATCGCCCGCCGACCCCGACCGAAAAAGCGGAGCTTGAGATAATCAAGAGCACGCTGGATGAGGAGGCCATAATGGCAAACCTCGGCATCAAGAGATTCAAGCGGGGCTGCAGCGGAAAGGAGAAAGTTGAGGATTACATCATGGGACCTCACATAAATATAGACGGCATAGTTGGAGGCTACACCGGGCCTGGTGTCAAGACGAACCTCCCCGCCGCCGGCGTCGTCAAGATGGATTGCCGCTTCGGTCGCGACCTCACGCCGCAGGAGGTGGTGGAGAAGATAACCAGGCACTTCAAGAAGTGCGGCCTCAACGAGGTCGAGCTCAGGTTTTCCTCTGGATATGAGTGGAGCAGAACGCCCACCAAGGCCGAGATCATCCAAGCTGCGGTCGATGCGACAGAAGCTCTTGACAAGGAATACATAATATATCCGACTCGGTCATCGTGCTCTCCCCAATACCTTTTCAACCGCGCTCCATTGCATCTTCCGGGCTCCATATCGGGTCTGGGTCATGGTGGGTGGGAGCACACGACTGACGAATACTCAACGGTAGAGGGGATAAAGGACAGCATAAAATACACCGTAGCGTTCCTGAACCGTTATGCCGAGCTCACGAGGGGGAAGAAGCTGAAGAAGGTGAACGAGATGGAATATTGAAAAGCCGCTGACCTCCCCCTCATCCACGGGACCAAATATTCAGCCGTCGCTCCCCTTCTCAGCGGTTACGAGAAAGGAGGTGAATGCATGGAGGCTTAAGTTTTTGTGGAAGCGGAAAACCCTCCATCTACTTCATATTCCTAGCAAGGAGAATATCCCATGGGAAGACAGTCAAGGAATTGGCGGCTTTTTGCAGCGGTCTTAGCCCTCGGCCTTAGCCTCACCCTTATGTCCCATTCAAGTTCTCTTGCGGCTCAGCCAAAATACGGGGGACATCTCAAGGTGGTCATCGGTCTCAATCCGCCCACCCTGGACCCTCACTTTGTGAGGGACATGGTTACGGCGGGCGTCATCGGGCAAATATACGAAGGCCTTGTCTTCGCGACCCCGGAGATGAAATACGTGCCCAGTCTGGCCACCTCATGGGAGAACACCGACCCGAAGACCTGGATTTTCAAGCTGAGAAAAGGAGTAAAGTTCCACGACGGCACGCCGTTCAACGCCGAGGCGGTCAAGTTTGTTTTCGAAAGGCTCAAAGACCCTAAAACCGCCTCACCAAGAAGAGGGGCGGTCGCGTGGCTCGATTCGGTCGAGGTCATCGACGGATATACGGTCAAGTTCAACCTCAAGTACCCCTACGCTCCGATGATATCCCTCATTTCGGACAAGACCCTGTTGATCGCGAGCCCGGCCGCCATAAAGAAATGGGGGAAGGACTTCGGTCAGCATCCCGTGGGAACTGGACCGTTCATGTTCAAGGAGTGGCTTCCAGGGCAGAGTCTCACCTTTGTGGCAAATGAGAACTACTGGAATGGCCGCCCGTATTTGGACACCCTTACCTACCAAATAGTCGCCGAGGAGGGCACCCGGCTCACCCTGTTGCGCTCAGGGGATGTGGACATGGTGGCTAAGATTTCGCCCCATCATCTCAAGCTCGTGGAGGCCGACCCGAATCTGAAGGTCATCAGGACTCCGCTTATGTACGTCCCCCACTTCGGCTTCAAGGTCAACGTCAAACCGTTCGATGATGTCCGGGTGCGGAAGGCTCTCAACTATGCGGTTGACGTGGATTCCATCATCAAGAACCTCCTGATGGGCGTGGGCAAGAGGGTAGACCATCTCTATCCACCCGTCGTCGATTACGTGAACACTTCCATCCAAAACTACAGCTACGACCCAGAGAAGGCCAAGAAGCTTCTGGCGGAGGCGGGTTATCCGAATGGCTTCGAGACCACCATGTGGGCTCCGAAGGGCCGCTACACCATGGATTACCAGATGGCGCAGGCGGTTCAGGCACAGCTGGCCAAGGTGGGAGTCAAGGCAGAGCTGAAGACGGCGGAGTGGGGGAGATACATCTCGGCCATCAAGGCGAAAACAGGTATGGGCATGTTCATGCTCATTTGGGGGCCGACCTCGGGCGACCTGGATTGGGCCATCTGGAATTACTTTTATTCCAAGAATGGCGGCAGCACCAATTACACCTGGTACTCAAACCCGAAGGTGGACGAACTGCTCATGGCGGCACAGAAAGAGTACGACCCCAAGATGAGGGGGAAACTTTACTGGGAAGCCCAGGAGATAATCATGGACGAGGCTCCCTGGATCCAGCTTGAGCAGGAGGTGCAGCTCACCGCCGCGAAGAAGAACGTAATGGGTACGATCATCCTTCCGAACACGAAAGTTTATTTCAACAAGGTATGGTTGGAATAGGCCTCTGAACGGGAAGGGGGGCACAGCCCCCCTTCCCTCCTATCGAGGGGAGGCCCGTGGCCACTTTCATCATTAGGCGGCTCCTCTTCATGGTCGTGGTTCTCTTCGGCGTTTCGGTGGTCATATTCTTGTCCATCCGCCTCGTCGAGGGAGATCCCGCCGAGATAATGGGTGGCGAGTATGCCACCAGGGAGGACCTCATCAACATAAGAAAGCAGCTCGGGTTAGACCGTCCGCTGTATATCCAATACGTACTCTACCTCCGCAGACTCTCGCTCGGTGATTTTGGCCGCTCTTATGTCTCCAGGCGGCCGGTACTGAATGAGCTCCTGGCCCGCTATCCCGCGACGCTGCAGCTGGCTGGAGCGAGCATGCTGTTCGCCGTGATATTCGGGGTTTTCGCGGGGGTGGTCTCCGCCACAAAGCCCTACTCCAAGTTCGATTATTCGAGCATGGCGTTTGCGCTGGGCGGCGTGTCCATCCCGGTTTACTGGCTCGGGCTGATGCTTGCACTGCTGTTCGCGGTCAAGCTGCGCTGGCTTCCTGCCGGGGGGAGAGGTACGTGGGCCCATCTCGTCCTGCCTTCCATCACCCTGGGCGCATGGGCAACCGGGCTCATCGCGAGGATGACGCGCTCCGCCATGCTGGAAGTAACGAAGAGTGATTACATCAGGACCGCCAGGGCCAAGGGATTGAGGGATCTGATCGTAAATTACAGGCATGCCCTGAAGAACGCGATGATACCCGTGGTGACCATCATTGGCCTTCAGGCGGGATATCTCCTCGGGGGCGCGGTCCTCACGGAGACGGTCTTCGCATGGCCCGGACTGGGCTTGTTGATAGTTGAGTCTATAAAGGCCCGCGATTACATCATGGTCCAGGGAGCCCTCCTCTTCTTTGCGGCTTCATTTACCCTGGTCAATCTCTTTGTCGATATAGTCTACTCTTACCTAGACCCCAGGATCCGGCGCGGCTGAGCCGGCGGCTTCAATCCGCTCATGGATAGCACTGAGTCGTTCACAGAAGCCCTCAAATGGGAACCTCGCGAGAGCTTCGGAAGGGTCCTTTACAGGAGGCTCAAGCCAAATCGCGTGGCTCTCATGGGTGGGTTCTTCATCATTTTCCTGAGCTTCATCGCCGTCATGGCGCCGCTCATCGCCCCTTATGACCCTGCGGAAAGCGAGCTAGCCATCTCTCTCCAGTCCCCGAATCCCTCCCGTCCCTTCGGCACCGACGAGTTCGGAAGGGACATCCTGAGCCGTATCATTTACGGCGCGCGGGTCTCTCTCCTCATCGGGCTCGTTTCCGTCTCCATAGGGGCTCTAGGGGGAGTACTCCTCGGCGTGATCTCGGGTTTCTACGGCGGTAAGGTCGATAACGTCATAATGAGCGTGATCAACATACTGCTCTCTTTTCCCGGGATTCTGCTGGCGCTGCTCTTCGTGACCATTGTCGGCGTGGGGGCGAAAAACATCATGTTCTCGGTTGGGATCTATTCGGTGCCGACCTTTGCCCGGCTGGTGCGCGGCTCAGTGCTTTCGGTAAGAGAGCGAGAATATGTCGAGGCCGCAAGGGCGCTCGGCTTCAACGATTTCAGGGTGGTCTTCAGGCACATCTTCCCGAACGTGCTGGCACCCATCATCGTCCAGTCCACCTTCAGCATTGCCTCCGCCATCCGCATCGCGGCCGGGCTGAGCTTCCTGGGCTTGGGGGTGGAGCCTCCCACCCCTGAGTGGGGGGCCATGCTGAGCGACGGCAGGGGTTACCTTGAGGTCGCTCCCCATATCTGCATTATCCCGGGGACAGTCCTCTTCCTCACGGTCATGGCCTTCAACCTCTTCGGAGATGGATTGAGGGACGCTCTCGACCCCTTCCTCAAAGAGGCCTGACTTATGTGCATCTCTCTTTTCGAGGTGAGCGATTTCGAGGATGAGGCCCGGCAAGGGAGCGAAAGCGGACCTTAACCCGGATAGACAGGCCCCTCCCGCATACGTGAGCGAGGCCATTCTGTGCGGGGATCTGGATATAAAGACGGCTTTCTGACATCGCTTCATTGGGAGGAGAGTCATGGCAGAGCTGGCGAAAGTCTACGAGCACATCGATAGGCATTTCGAAGAGCACCTCCAGGAGGTGCAGCGATTCCTGCGCGTGCCGGGGGTGTCCTTGACCGAGGAGTATAACCCCGAGGTCGAGGAGGCGGCCTGCATTCTCGCCGACTACATACGGACTATCCCGGAGACGGAGGTAGAGCTCGTCCCCTTGAGGGAGCTCGCCCGGGAGCGGGGGGAGGAGGTTCCCTTCGGATATCCGGTAGTGTTCGGCAGGGTGCACTCCAAGAACCCGCGGGCAAAGAGTTTGGTCCTAGTCTGCCTCTATGATTTGATGCCGATGGACGAAGACGACTGGGTTGTCCCCCCGCTATCGGCGCAAATCCTCGATGCCGAGCGCATCAACCTACCACCCGAGTACGGCAAGTGCATCGTGGCCCGGGGCGCTTGCAATCAAAGGGGGCCGCTTATCGGATTTATCAATGCTCTCAAGTCGATGTTCGCGGTCGAGGGGGACATTCCTGTCAACGTCATATTCGCCGTCGAAGGCGAGGAAGAGGTCGGCAGCGTCAACTTCCACCTTTTCACCGAGAAATACCGCGAAGAACTCCTCCAGGCTGAAGCCAGCCTCCTCCCCATGCCCTGGCAGGACCGGCGGGGGAGGCATCACATGTTTCTGGGCATCAAGGGGGTTCTCACCCTTGAGTTTGAGGTTAAAGGGGGCCCCTGGGGTGGTCCCGCCAGGACGCAGCTATTCTCTGCGGATGAGGCTTGGGTGGATGCGCCGGTCTGGCGGCTAATATGGGCCTTGTCAACTCTCCACGACAAGGAGGGCCGGGTTGCGGTCGGGGGGTTCTATGACCATATCGTGCCGCCGACGCCGGAGGAGCGGGAGTTGCTCGGCCGGTTGCGGGACGCGTTCGATGAGGAAGCGGTGCAGCGGGAGCTCGGGATAGCGCGATTCAAACGAGGGAAGGCGGGTCGCGACCTCCTCGAAGAATACATCATGGGGCCCGTCTTCAACATCGACGGAATTATCGGCGGCTACACCGGCCCCATTATCAAGACGAACCTTCCTAAGAGCGCCAAGGTGAAGGTGGACATAAGGCTGGTCAAGGACCAGCACCACGAGGATATTCTGCGAAAGCTACGAAATCATTTTGACGCCCGCGGATTCCCCGAGGTGGAAATCCACAAACACGCAGGTTCCGACCCCGTCAAAGCACCTCCCTCACGCCCGGCCCCACAGGCATGCATTCGAGCGGCAGAGCGCCTCGGGGTCCAGACCCTCGTCCATCCCACGCACATCGCCTTCAATGGTGCGAGGTCCATGCTCGGGAGCCCTCCCTTGAACATGGATGTCATCTCGGCCGGCTTGGGACGCATGGGCCGGGCGCACCAATCGAACGAGTATCTGGCCGTCGAGGGCCTGCGAATCTTTGAAAAATGGGCTGTCACCTTTCTTCATGAGTATGCCGAAGCCTGAGGCGCGGGCGTTCCAAGGGAGGCTCCCCTCGCCTCTTTCCCTTAGGGCGCTCGCCGCTCATCGGGTCCCGCCTCTGTAAGACCCAAGGAGAGGCCCCTGCGCGCGTCTTCCTCAAGGGCCTCCGTAGAGGCCGAGAGATGAATTCGTCGACCAGGCCATGCCCTTCGATCTTCGGGATTGCCTAGGCCATTTCGATCCACGGCATATCTCTATTGATAGGGGGAATCTCGCATCCGTACTCCATCTCAATGCCTCGCTCCGATGGGATAAAATAGCTGTGGAATGCTGCTTCATATAATCCCGAATCAAATAATTATGATCTCCTCTTTGCAATGGTTTAGCATTTCATGACCGTCGGGAGTGACCACATAAGTCTCGCCGATGAACATCTGGCGCCATTCGCCCGTTGGAACCATGGGATGCAGAGTTACCAACATTCCCGGCTCGAGAATGACCTTGCTATCCAGCGTCATGGGCGATTCGCTCAGGTCGAGCCCGGCAAAATGGCCGCTCCCCGCCTCTTTCATGGAATATCCGTGCTCCTTCAGGACATCACTGGCCGCATGGGCCATCGCGGCGAAGCCCTCACCGGGCTTCAGATGCTCGAGCGCTCTTTGCTTTGCCTCCAGGCAGGCCTTGTGTGCCCTCGCTATGTATTCGGGTGGCTCACCCAATGAAACGAGTCTTACTATCTGGTTCCAATACCCCCCGACCCTCGGGGTGATTTCCAGCAACACCAGGTCGCCATCCCTGAAGGTGCGGGAGGTAGGGGGTATCACGAAACCACTGAAGAGGTCTTCCTCCCCATCCGGCCGGCCTGCGCTCAGCATATCGAAGAAGGCATCGGCGCCCTCCTGGGTCATCACGGCTTCGACCTCCGCCATGAGCTGAAGTTCGCTGAGCCCTGGTTTTATCACCTGAAGCGCCCGCTCCCATCCCTTGTCGCCCACCCGGGCGCCCCGGCGCGCCATATCTATCTCCTCGGCGCTCTTAACTATGCGCGCGGGAAAGACGGCCGAAGAGCCTTCCACAAACCTGCATTTAGGCAGCTGCTCTTGAAGCTCCTGGAAGGAATTTACGGGCAGAGCGTCGAGGCTGGAGACCCCGACCTTAAGGGCTGTCTTCTTGCTCGACTTGAGATATCGGCACAGGTCCGCAACGTTGTGCTCCGATAGCCTCAGGTCTTCGACCCAGCCAGCCCGCCTGGCATCCAACAACTGATTCTCCCCGGGGAGGAACATCGCCGGCGCTCCTTCTAGGGGGAAGTAGATGAGGGCGGTTGAAAAAATGAGGGGATAGTTCGATAGATAGGTGAAGTTCCCGTTCCACCGCCCGCCGACACCAGTGCCGCCAAACACGATAAGAGCATCCAGGCCTTCCTTTTTCATGTTCTCGCGCACAACTCGGTAACGACGTTCCCGCTCCTCAAGAGTAAAGCCCATCGTAGCACCTCCGTGTTCGGCCGGGATGGGAATGGTCCTCAACCCAAGCTTGTCCGCTTGGGCGACGGTGAACTCCTGGCATACGTAACACCCCTGGTTCTCTGTCGATGTCAGGCCTAGAACATCATCCTGCCGCCGCAGACGGGTAGATTCGCGCCCGTTATGAACCCCGAGCCCCTGCGGGCAAAGAAAAGAACCGCCTGAACCACGTCCTCTGGCTGCGTGAGGCGCCCCATCGGCGAACCCTTCAGATACTCCCTCTGATATTCCTCGGTGTGGGGGGTTTCTCTGTCCGTCTTCGTCCACCCCGGTGAAACCATGTTGACCGTTATGCCGTACTCCCCCATCTCGGCCGCGAGGTTTCGAGAGAACGAGAGCAGCGCCATCTTCACGGCGGCGTAGACATGCCATTGCCAGATGTATTCGTTGATTGCGGTGCTGAGCATGTTAATGATCCTGCCGCCACCTCTCTCGACCATCGACGGAAGCACCGCCTGGCAACAATAAAAAGCCCCCTTCAGCCCCACGTCGAGCTGCGCCTGGTAGTCTTCCCATGTGAGGTCGAGGAAGTGCTTATGGGCTCCTAAATGCCTGGCATTATTGACAAGGATATCCACCGGCCCCAATGCCGATGCCGTCTCATTTACCATGCGGTCAACTTCTGATTTCACTGCGATGTTTGCCTGGACGGCTATGGCTTTTCCACCATGCTCCTCGACCCGCCGCACCACTTTAGAAGCACCCTCTCGATTCTGATGAAAATGCACACCCACCGCCGCACCGGCGCACCCCAACGCCAGTGCGATTGCTGCACCTATCCGTCGGCTTCCGCCTGTCACCAGAGCAACAGAATCAGACAAGTCAAGGGAGGGATTCATCGAGCGCGAATTACTCCTCTGGCGGAGTTCCATAATCATTTCCTCCTCGGAACGAGCCCGTCCTGCTTGAGTTGAGCCAGCCCCTGGAAAACGCCAATTTTATCTTTTGCTCAGCCCCTACAAAGTAATCGGGGCTGAATTTTGCAACATCCCCGCAAAAAAGTCGAGCCATACCGCTGCTGCTCTCACGCCCTCGCCTGAGGCAGGTCGGCTATCTTAAGACTATCGAGTTGGAAAACCTTTGTGGTCAGACCCGACAGTCCAAGATCCGTGAGCTTTCCGACCCATCATCGATGATGCGGTGGCTTTACCCAGGAATTCGGGAGAAAATTCCTCAGCACTTCTCTTTACGGCCTGCCCCAAGAGCACGGCACAAACTATGCGGCCCGCCAAGCTGGGCGTTTTCGCTTATGGGAGCTGGAGGGAGCCTGCGCCTCCGCATCAGAATGGCGAGGGTCAGCCTTGAGGAATATTACACCACCTGGGATAGAAGCGATGAGAGGGCTGAGCTCACCTTCCATAAGGGGGAGGCGGATGCCGGGTTTGAACGGGCTAACCGCCCTCCGGCCGTCGCAAGCCCAGCCACAGAAAGGCCCCGCGGAGCGACTCCACCAGAGGAGGGGTGATCTGGGCCTGAGGTACTGAGTCCTCAAGCCCTTCTGCAAGCCGGATCATGAGGACGGGCTGCACCGGGAGTAACCGGCCGGTAGGGCCCCTCTTCCCCCCCTCTCAAACCGCCGCGTCAGACTCTCAGAACTCTAAGGGCAGCAGATGCTGCCCGGCTGAATTCATGGCGCTCGTCTCGGTCAGCCTTGCTACGCGCTGACGGAGACCAGGTCGATGTCAAAGGTGAGGGTGTGCCCGGCCAGCGGGTGATTGGCGTCGAGAACAGCGGAGTCCTCGCCGAGTTCCATCACCCAGACCACGACGGTTCTGTCCTCGTCTCCGACCTTAGCGTGGAGCGGGTCGCCAACCTGCACCTCTTGGGGCAGCAAGGTGCGGGGAACGCGCTGCTCAAGACCAGGCTCGCGAGGCCCATAGCCGTCCTCGGCAGCCACCTCGACGGTTTTCGATTCGCCCGGCTGCATGCCTATGACTGCCTGGCTCACCCCCGGGATCACCTCGCTGCCTCCCGCCGTAAACTCCAGCGGGGCACGGTCTTGCGTGCTGTCGAACACGGTACCGTCTTCAAGCCGGCCGGTGTAGTGGATCTTCACCTGATCTCCTGATTTAGCGGCTTCCATAATCATCTCCTTCTCCCTACCCGGCGGATGCATGGAGTCCACTGGCCTCAACCAGCTCTCCCTACTCCTGAATCACGGAATGACGACAGACTGCGATAGAGGGCAGTTCATCGCTAGTCCCTCTCCCCATAAAGCAAATTTGTAGTCTCATAACGAACTTATATGAAAGAAAATTCCATGTCTAAGGAAATCTCCCGTCCCGATGAGAAGAAAATGCATGCAGTGATGTTAACGGAGAGGTGCCCTGCAGCTCAAATCTGACTTCTGCTGGAGAGCAACTTTTGGCACGCTTTGTTTGATTTGGCGGAGGGGGTGGACGGATTTCTTTTTCGGCTCGGGTGGGCTCTAGCCGCGGGACCAGGCCACTGTGAGTGACGACATGCCTACCCCTTCATGTTGCCTTTTCCTCTCGCTCCTCCTGCAAGAGCCTCACCGGGTTTTCAAGCTCCTCTTTGACCTTCCGGAGGAAGAGGGCCGATGACATGCCGTCCATGACCCTGTGGTCGTATGAAATTGTCAGGAACATCATCGGCCGCGCAACGATCTGCCCGTCCCGCACGACCGGCGTTTCAGCTATTCGCCCCATCCAGAGGACCGCGCTCTGGGGTTGATTGATTATGGGCGTTGAGATGAGGGTGCCGAAAACGCCTCCATTGGAAATTGAGAAAGTACCGCCCCTGACATCATCAGGGGCGAGCCGACCTTTTCGCGCCTTCTGAGCGAGTCTTTCCGCTTCCGCGGCCAATTCCAGAAGGGACATGCTATGCGCGTTTCTGATGACGGGCACGATGAGACCCTCGGGAGTCGCCGTGGCCACTCCCAGGTGGATATATTTCTTGATGAGGATCTTGTCGCCCTCTAGGGAGGAGTTGATTACCGGGTTCTCCTTGATAGCTGAGACAGCGGCCCGCATGACGAAGGGAAGGAAGGTTAGTCGGAACTTTGGGTCTTTCTGGCGCTCCATCTCGATGATCTCTTTTCTGAGCTCGACCACGGCAGACATATCGACGTCTGTCACAGAGGTAACGTGAGGCGCGGTCTGCTTGCTTCGGACCATGTGGTCCGCGATCCTCTTCCGGATGCCCACTAAGGGAAGGATTTCGACCTCCCCCTCGGCCTCAAGGCTTACGGCGGAGGAACCGTCATGATACTGCCGGACGTCCTCCTTGGTGATGACCCCGCCCGGGCCCGTTCCCGTGACGAGTCCGAGGTCCACACCGAGTTCTATTGCCAGGCGCTTTGCCACCGGGTATGCCCGCGGGGAGGCTTTTCTCTCCGCAGGCTTTGCCTCGGTCACGGACGAAGAAGGCTCAGCGGGGCGCGCTTCAGGCTTTTCTACACTCACCTCCTCCCCGGCCTCTCCGATGAAAGCTATAGTTTCATCCACCTTCGCCATCGAATTTTCAGGATATAGAACCTTTAGCAGGGTTCCCGCGGCGGGGCTCATGACCTCGAAGGTGACCTTGTCGGTCTCCACCTCCGCCAGGGGTTCCCCCGTCTCGACCCGATCGCCCTCGCCCTTGAACCAACGCAGGACGGTCGCCTCAATCACCGCGACCCCGAGGCTCGGCAATTTCACCTCGACCGCCATCGCTCTCTAACGCCTCCCTCAGATGATGGCCTTAGCGGCTTCCACTATGTCTTTCTCGTTGGGCAATATATACTGCTCATTATGTCTGGTGGACGGGATGATGGTGTCGGGCGTGGCGATCCTCCTGATGGGGGCATTGAGATATTCCACTATCTCTTCTGCAACTATTGCGGCGATCTCCGCTCCCACTCCTCCTGTCTTGGTTCCCTCCTCCGCGATGACAAGCCGGCCCGTTTTCTTAACGGATTCGAGTATTGTTTTCTTATCCAGCGGCAGGAGACTCCGCAGGTCTATCACCTCGGCGCTTATTCCTTCGCGAGCCAGCATCTCTGCCGCCTCCAAGGCCTTGTGGGCCATGTTGAGATGCGAGATTATTGTCACGTCATCCCCTTCGCGTCTCACGGCGGCCTCTCCGATGGGTACGAAGTATTCCTCCTCAGGGACGGGACCCCTTCTGGGGTAGAGAAGTTTGTGTTCGAAATAGATGACGGGATTCTCATCCCGTATGGCCGTCTTGAGCAGACCCTTCGCGTCATAGGGAGTTGAGGGAGCGACGACCTTGAGCCCGGGGTAATGCATGAGGGTGGCCTCTAGGCATTGTGCGTGGTGACACCCCATGCCGGTTCCCATTCCAAGCCCTGAGATTCGGAGGACCATCGGCACCTTGAAATCGCCGCCTCCGCACATGTACCTGTATTTCGCCGCCTCATTCGCTATAGCGTCCAGCGCAACCAGCATGAAGTCGCCGTACATCAATTCGGCAACCGGCTTGATGCCCGTCATGGCCGCGCCGACGGAAGCGCCCACAAATCCGTTCTCGCACATCCCGCATTCGAAAAACCTATCGTGACCGAACTCATCCACGAGCCCTCGGGTCACGCCGTAAACTCCCCACTTGATATCCTCACCGATGATGACAACGGTGTCATCCCTTCTCATCTCCTCGCGAAGCGCTTCCCTTGCCGCCTCGGCGTAGGTCAACTCGCGACCGTTATCCATTCTTCCTTCCTCCAGCCAATAATTTATGCGTATACATCCGCCAAGATTTCTTCCTTGGTAGGATATTCGCTCTCTATCGCGAATTTGCCCGCGGCCTCGATCTCCTCTCTGGCCTTCGCCTCCATCTTCTGGAGCCCATCTTCCGTGGACATCCCCCTCTCTATCAACTTTTCCCGCAGGCGCTTCACGGGGTCTTTTTCCCTCCAGGCATCAACCTCCTCTTTGCTCCTGTAGCCGCCGTAGGAACGGGTATCGAAGGGAGTGTGAGGGTGGAGGCGATAGGTCTTCGCCTCGACCAGAGTGGGCCCCTCACCGGCACGGGCTCTTACGACCGCCTCTCGGACGATCTCATAGACCGCCACGGCATCGTTGCCGTCAACGATTACCCCAGGGATTCCGTAGCCCGCGGAGCGGGCGGCGAGGTCTTCGATGGGGGTGGTTTCGCTGATGTGGAGGAAGACCTCCCAGAAATTGTTCTCGACTATGTAGATGACCGGAACCTTCCAGGTGCAGGCGAGGTTCAAGCCTTCGTGGAAGCTTCCCGTGTTGGTGGCGCCGTTTCCCAAAAAGCAGAGCACAACCTGGTCGGTTCCACGAACCTTGATGGAAAGGCCGACGCCCGCCGCAACGTTAAGGTGCGCTCCCTGAATGCCCGGGCGCCCCATCACTTTGAGATTCAGATCTGCCATATGCGGTCCGCCCTTGCCTTTGCAGTAACCGGTCTTCTTGCCCATCAGCTCGGCCATGATCTTCGCGGGCTCCATGCCTTTGCCTATGGCCCATGCCCATCCCCTGTGATACGGCATCACGAAGTCATCCTCGCGGATGGTGGCGCAGGCCGCGATGGGGGTCGCCTCCTGTCCTCGGGTGGAATGCTGGACCATGGCTATGCCGGAGGCGACGAGTTCGTTGATCTTCTCGTCCATGGTCATCGTCAGAAACATCTTGCGGTAGATCTCGATAAGCTTTTTTTCGGATGGTTCCGCCATAATTCAGTCCCCTTCAGGTTTCAGTGCCACTCCCCCTAAAGACTCCAAATTTGAGATATAACGAATTTGATGCATCAAAGGCCTATCTTCCGCTCCCCCTCTGCCTACCCGCCGCGAGTCCCTCTCCAGGATTGATATCACCAGAATGGTCAAAAGAAGAAATCTCGATAAGATCGGCTGGCAAAAAATGCTCGACCGGCGTGTGATGTAATTATAGATACCGAAAAGGGTGGGATTCTGTCAACAGGGAAAACTTCACCTCTCTTTTCCCAAATTTCCACTACTTCAAGGCGAACGAGAAGGTAGCTTAGTCCCTCCAACCCCAGTTTCGGCTGGAAGTCGCTCTCGGAGTGTGATAAGGGAGGTGGGGCCTGGGCTAAGGCTCCGGGGCCGGAGGCTGGCCTGAGATTTATACCACAGGCAGATGCCCGAAGAGGGCCGCTTTTTAAAAGAAATTCGGCAGGGAGTATGAGTTGGAGGGAGATGGAGACCCCCGGGGGCAGGGTGGTCTTGGCGGGCTTTGAGGTTCGGGCGTTTCAGCGTTGATCATTTCAGAGCGGTCTTGATGATTCAGGGGGGAAGGGAGATGGCAGAGGTCATCAAGCTTGAGGAGCTCTCCGTAGATGAGGCCGTGAGGCTCGCACGAGAGCGGGGAATCGTCATCGTTCCCATCGCCACCACCGAGAGCCACGGGAACCACCTCCCTCTGGCCACAGATACCCTCTTTGCGGAGTACATAGGGGGGGAGCTGAGCAAGATGACGGGCCTGCCGGCCATGATCCCCACACCCCTTCGTCTCGGGTGCTCCCCCACCTTTCATTACGATACCCTGGGGGACCAGAACTTAGGGACACTTGCCCTGAGTCACACTACCCTCCAGCAGCTCATCCTGGAACTCTGCCGAGGGCTCTACATGCTGGGCTTCCGCAAGGTCATCTTCATCCAGGCCCACGGCCAGCCCAATAACATGAGGGTCATCTGCCACGAGGTTGCAACCCAGCTGAGAAGAGAGGGAAAGGCCCTCTTCCTGGTGGGGGCCACCTATTGGGAGCTGGCCCGGCAGCACATCGAGAAGGTGATGGATGAGCCCTTCTTCCATGCCGACCAGCATGAGACCTCCTGCTGCCTCCACATAAGGCCTGACCTGGTGAGGCTTGAGGGCGCTTTCGGTGCCCAGGATAAACCCCTCATCGATAAGTCCCTCACCAAGAGAAGCGGCATGAGCGATGAGACGGAGACCTTCTCTATATGGGATGTGGCTTCTTATGTGGCAATCCCCGAGCCCGGCGAAGTGCACCACGGAGGCAAGGGCTCAACAGAGGCCATCGCGGCCTCCAAGGCCGAGCGCGGGGAAAAGGTGCTGGGCAGAGCCATCGAACGCTACATCGACCTCATCCGGGACCTTGAGCGCTACTACCACCCTCAGGAGGTGCCGGGGGTGGACGTGAGGACGAGGCGGAAGGAGCCCATTAGGGAGGTAAATTACTGAGAGGGAGACCTCTCGGATGAATTTCATCCCGGCCATTTGTCCTTGAGTCGGCAAAGATTTCCATCTTATTCCCTATCTCATCGCAAGAGTTTCTCTTTTCGGGCCTTCCGAGTCCTTTTGAACCATTTTGCCCCCCGCGCCATCTCTTCGTAATTATCATGATGAGTAACTTAATCGCATGATGGAAAGGGCTCCCGGCAAGTTTAGCTTCCCGCTGGCAAGGGGCCTGTGATATAAAAATCAAAGGGATGGGCAAGGGGCTAGAGGGTATGTTCGGAGGAGCCAAGAAGCACGCGCCGCGATGACCCGCTTCAAAATTCTAGTCGGGGCTGTCATCTGTCTCGTTCTGGTAGGCACTCTCGGCTACCATTTCATCGAGGGCTGGACGTGGATAGAATCCTTCTACATGGTCATCATCACATTGACGACGGTGGGCTTCGGCGAGGTGCATACCCCCTCGGAAACGGGTCGGCTCTTCACAGCAGTGCTTATAGTCGTGGGTGTAGGTACTGTGCTCTACGCCATCGGAAGCCTCACGGAGATGATGGTGGAAGGAAGGATCCGGGCTGTCCTTGGGAGGCGTAAGGTGGAGAAGGAGATAGAGAAGCTTGAGGGCCACTATATAGTTTGCGGCTGCGGGAGGGTCGGCCGCGTCATCATCGATGAGTTCCAGAGGGAAGCCCTCCCCTACGTAGTCATCGAAAAGGATGAGGAGGTGGCCCTCAGGCTCAGTGAAAAGGGTCACATGGTCCTGGTGGGGGATGCCACGGAGGATGAGGTCCTCATGCGGGGCGGCATCCTCCGGGCTAAGGGCCTGGTCACGGTCATGGGCTCGGATGCGGAAAACCTTTATATAACCCTCACGGCCCGGCATCTCAAGCGGGAACTCTTCATCGTTTCCAGGGCCGAGGAGGAGACAGCCTTGAGAAAGCTCGAGCGGGCCGGAGCGGACCGCGTTTTCTCTCCTCACCACATTGGGGGGTTGCGCATGGCCCAGGCCGTTCTGAGGCCCGCGATGATGAGTTTCGTCGAGAGCATCATCAAGAGCCCTCGCTTGGAGCTCGGCATCGAGGAGATGCTCGTGAGCGAGGACTCCCCCATAAGCAATGTAACCCTCGCAGAGTCGGCCGTGGGAAGCCGTCTCGGCGTTATCATCATCGGCGTGCGCAGGGGTAATGGGCAGATGGACTTTAAGCCTTCCTCTAACACTGTGGTGTATCCCGGAGACAGACTGGTTGCCATGGGACGACCTGAACAGCTGAGGAGTCTTGAGGAGCTCGCCGGGGCCGGCTTAGGCGGCAGCAAGCCTTGAGCGAGGGGACTGGGGCTATTCCCACCGGCGGTTCACGAGAGAGGGGTTCCTCCGTGGCCGAAGACAAGGAGCGGGAAATATATCTCATAGACGGCTCCTCCTATATCTTCAGGGCCTACTACGCCATAAAGGAGCGCCTCTCGACCACGAAGGGCCTCCCCACGGGCGCCATCTTCGGCTTTGCGAATATGCTCCTCAAGGTTTTGCGGGAGAAGAACCCCAGATTCCTTGCCATCGCCTTCGACCATTCGGAGCCCACCTTCCGACATAAGGAATATTCCCTCTACAAGGCTAACCGAAAGGCCATGCCCGAAGACCTGTCCCTGCAGATTCCTTACATCCGCAGGCTGGTCAAGGCTTTGCAGATTCCCCTTCTTGAGGAGCCAGGCTTTGAGGCCGATGACCTCCTGGGGACGGCGGCCGTGCGGGCGGCTGTCGCGGGCTTCCGGGTAACCCTGGTCTCGGGTGATAAGGACCTCCTGCAGCTGGTCTCCCCCGCCATCAGGATGTGGGACCCCATGAAGGATAAGCTCTACGGGGAGGCCGAGGTGCGGGAGCGTTTCGGGGTCGAGCCCTCACGGGTAGTGGAGGTCATGGGCCTCATGGGGGATAGCTCCGATAACATCCCGGGCGTGCCGGGCATAGGGGAGAAGACAGCTTCTGGCCTGATTCAGGAATTCGGCGATATCGAAAATCTCCTTCAGAACGTGGAAAAGGTGAAGCGCCCCAGGCAGCGGGAGGCCCTGGGAGAGCATGCCGACTTGGCCCGCCTCTCCAAGCACCTCTGCACCATCGATATTCGGGCTCCGCTTGAGGCCGAGCCCGAGGAGCTGCGGTTCTCAGGGATAGACAGGGCGGGGGTTACAGAGCTCTTCCGGGAGCTTGAGTTTCAGAGGCTCGTGGGCCAACTTCCCGACTTCGAGGCCGCTCCGGCTGAAGTGGGCATGGGCGTGAGGGGGGACTATCGGACCGTTCTGGAGTGGCGGGATTTTGAGGGACTTCTTAAGGAGCTCGAAGGCTCCGGGGCCTTCGCCGTAGACCTGGAAACAACACACCTGGAGCCCACGCGCGCGAAAATAGTCGGCGTGAGCCTCAGCTGGGCGGAGGGGAAAGCCGTTTACATCCCCCTCGCTCACGACTATCCGGGCGCGCCCAGGCAGCTTCCGCGAGAGGAAGTCCTCTCGGGCCTGAGGCCACTTCTGGAAGACCCCTCCATTCCCAAATATGGCCAGAACATAAAGTATGACCTCATAGTGCTCGCCAGGGAAGGGGTCAACCTGGAGGGAGTGGGCTTCGACCCAATGGTTGCCTCCTATCTGGTTAATCCCTCCCGCCCAAGCCACGGCCTGGAGGCCCTGGCCTTCGAATATTTGGGGCACAGGACCATCACCTATGCCGATGTGGCGGGGACGGGCAAAAGGCAGAAAAGCTTCAATGAGGTCCCCCTTGAGGCCGCCTCCCAGTACTCCTGCGAGGATGCCGACCTCACCTACCGTCTTGTGGGGATTCTCGGGCCAAAGCTCAAGGAGCTTGACCTGGAGGAGCTTTTCAGCGAGGTGGAGCTCCCCCTCATCGAGGTGCTGGCCTCTATGGAGATGAGGGGGGTGCGGGTTGATGAGGAAGGTCTGCGGGAGCTCGGCAAGGAGCTGGCGGTTCAGATGGAGGCGTCTGCCGCCAAGATCCATGAGATGGCCGGGATGGAGTTCAACATCAACTCCCCCATCCAGCTCCGGCGGGTTCTATTCGAGAAGCTCAATCTCCCCGTGCTTTCCAAGACCAAGACAGGCCCCTCAACCAGTACCGATGTCCTGGAGAAGCTGGCCCTCCAGCACCCCCTGCCCGGGGAGATCCTGGGCTACCGTCAGCTGGCGAAGCTTAAATCCACTTATGCCGATACCCTGCCGACCCTCATCAATCCCGAGACGGGCCGCATCCACACCTCCTTCAACCAGACCGTCACGGCCACGGGCCGGCTCTCCTCCTCAGAGCCCAACCTTCAGAACATCCCCATCCGCACAGAGCTCGGCCGGAGGATAAGGCAGGCCTTCCTGCCCGAGGAGGGGAGTCTCATGGTCTCCTGCGACTACTCCCAGATCGAGCTCAGGATCCTGGCCCATCTTTCCGGTGATGAGGGGCTCCTCAGGGCCTTTCAGCAGGGAGAGGACATCCACACGCGCACCGCCTGTGAGCTCTTCGCCGTGAGCCCGGATAAGGTCACTCCCGACATGCGGCGCATCGCCAAGGTCGTCAACTTTGGCGTCATATATGGCCTGAGCGCCTATCGCCTCTCCCAGGACCTGCGGCTCACGATGGAGGAGGCAAATAAGTTTATAAATAACTATTTCACCCGCTATTCCCGCGTCCCCGCCTTCATCGAGGGTACGGTGGCCGCGGCCCGGGAGCGGGGCTATGTCACCACCATCCTCAAGCGGAGGCGGTACCTTCCCGACCTCAAGAGTGAGAGCAGGTCGGCACGGGGCATGACGGAGCGGACGGCGATCAATACCCCCATCCAGGGAAGCGCCGCGGACCTGATTAAGCTTGCCATGGTTAGGATATGGCGCAGGCTCAAGGAGCGACGCCTTCGCTCCACCATGATCGTTCAGGTGCACGATGAGCTCCTCTTCGAGGTGCCCCCGGAGGAGGTGGAAGAGCTGGAGGGGCTTGCGAGAGAGGAGATGGAAGGAGCGATGGAGCTCAAGGTGCCCATCAAGGTGGAAGTCCATCGGGGGAGAAACTGGGAGGAAGCTCACTAACGCCGGGGGAGAGCCCCCCGCCGGCCCGAGGGGGGTTCGCCGGCGGGCAAGAGGCCCAGAGAAGAAAAAGGAATATGTCAAGGCTTTATGCCGTAGGCGACATTCACGGTTGCCTGGGGCATCTGCAGAAGCTTATGGAAGAGGTCCCCTTATCCCAAGAGGACACCGTGGTCTTCATCGGAGACTATATTGACCGGGGTCCTGACTCCAGGGGCGTTGTTGATTATGTGCTGGAGTTTCGAAGACGCCATGCTCGGACGGTCTGCCTCATGGGCAACCATGAGGATATGCTGCTGGATTTTCTGGAAAAGAGGGGAGAGTATGAGCCCGGGGTTTTCCTCTATAATGGTGGCGGTGCCACCTTGGCGAGCTATGGCATAAGCCCCTACCATACGTCTCCAAGCCTGCCGCCCGAGCACATCCAGTTTTTCCGCACCCTCAAGCTCACCCATGAGGAGGGAGGCTTTTTTTTCGTGCACGGAGGCCTTGTGCCCGAGGTGCCGCTTGAGAAGCAAGAGAAGCACGACCTCTTGTGGATTCGGGATGAGTTCTTCCGCTGGCAGCATAAGCTCGGCCTCACGGTGGTCTTCGGGCATACGCCCATGGTTAGAATCTTCATGAACCTCCCCTGGTCTATAGGCATAGACACGGGCGCCGTTTACGGCGGAAAGCTCACCTGTGTTGAGCTTGCTGAAAGGGAAGTGAAGGCTGCCTACCAGGCGGGATAGGGGAGGAGGTTCCCGGCTTCCGATAATGGCCAGGCGAAAGAAAAAGAAAATAAGACCCGAGCTGCCCGAGAATCGGGAAATTCTATTCCTTCTGAAAGGCGAAGAAGGTCCCATAGCGGGAAGGGAACTGGTGAGCAGACTCGGAGTTCTGCCCGAAGAGAGGGACGCCTTCCGACGCCAGATGCGCACCCTTACGCAGGCGGGCGAAGTGGTGAGAGTGCGGGGGGAGCGGTACACCCTGCCCGGAAGGCTTAAGCTCCTCGAAGGGAGCTTCAGGGGTCATCCCGAAGGCTACGGCTTTGTGAGGGTGGAGGGTGAGCCCGATATCTTCATCCCGAAGCGACGCTCTCTGGGCGCGATGGATGGAGATAAGGTCCTTGCAAGGGTGGAGCTGGTCAAAGGGGAAGGTCTTCGGGAGGGAAGCATCCTAAAAATCGTGGAGAGGGTGAGGCATACGCTCGTGGGTCGGGTGGAGCAGGAGCGGAACCGGACCTATCTCGTGCCCGATGAGCGAAGGATAGCCCACCTCTTCCCCATACCCCGCTCAAATCTCGGCCCCGCCCGGCGGGGAGACTTGGTGGAGGTAAGAATCTCTCGGTTTCCCGGCCCGGGCAAGCTCCCTGAGGCCGACGTCTTGAGAGTCTTCGGGGCGCCCGAGGAACCAGAGTCCGCCGTCGAGATGGTCATCGCGAGCCACGGGCTACCCGTAGATTTCTCTCCCAGGGCCAGACGTGAGGCCGCCTCCGTTCCTCAGGAAGTTGGGAGTGAGGATCTGGCCGGAAGGGAGGACTTAAGGGGGCTTCTCCTTTTCACCATCGACGGCGAGACGGCCCGGGATTTCGACGATGCCGTGTCTCTTGAGAAGCTCCCCAAGGGGGGCTTCCGCTTGGGGGTTCATATCGCCGATGTTAGCCATTATGTCTGGGAGGGAACGGCCCTTGACAGGGAAGCCAGGGAGCGGGGGTGCAGCGTTTATTTCCCCCAAGGGGCTATTCCCATGCTTCCTCCCCCTCTGTCGAGCGGCATCTGTAGCCTGAATCCCGGGGAAGAGCGTCTGGCCCTATCCCTTTTCATCGAATTTGACAGGGAGGGGAGGGAGCGGAGCCATAGGCTCACTAACTCCCTCATCCACAGCCGCGCCCGGCTCACCTACACGCAGGTCTATGCCTTCCTCTCGGGAAGAGGGGATGCGCTTCCGGGGGTTGAAGGACTCCCCTTTACGCTCAAGCACATGCAAGAGCTCTCCCAAATTTTGAGGGAGAGGCGCCTTGAAGAGGGCAGTATTGATTTTGAGCTCCCCGAGGCCCATATCCTGGTAGATGCCAAGGGGATGACAGAGGGAATCCTGCGCGCGGAGCGAAACACCGCCCACATCCTCATAGAGGAATTCATGCTGGCCGCAAACAGGGTCATCGCACGTGAGCTCGGCTCATCCGAGAGGCCCGCCCTCTACAGGATCCATGAGAGGCCGGATGCGGAAAAAATGCGCTCATTCTGGGAAGTGCTGCATAACCTCGGCTATGCAACTCATGGGGGCGATGAGCCGCCCCCAAAGGCCTTACAGGAAGTGCTCCGGATGGTTAAGGGGAAGCCCGAGGAGAGGTTCATAAACAGCGTGCTCCTTCGCTCCATGAAGCTCGCCCGCTATTCGGTCGAGAACCCCGGTCACTTTGGCCTTTCCTTCTCCCATTACACCCACTTCACCTCTCCCATAAGGCGCTACCCGGACCTCGTCGTCCATAGGCTCCTCAAGCAGCAGGAGAAAAGGGGGAAACTCTCCCCGAGGGCGCACGAGCTCAAAGCCCGGGAGCTTGGGCTCGTGGCGGAGCACGCCTCTGAGCGCGAGCGCCTTGCCGAGGAGGCCGAAAGGGAGATGGAGAACTACCTCAAGGCCCAGTTCATGATGGATAAGCTCGGGGAGGAGTTCTCCGGCTTCATCTCCGGGGTTATGCCCGTGGGCCT
Source organism: uncultured bacterium (assembly GCA_964575845.1). Lineage (GTDB taxonomy): Bacteria > UBA8248 > UBA8248 > UBA8248 > CAZNSX01 > CAZNSX01. The sequence goes on from CAZNSX010000005.1 coordinate 104,809, forward strand.
TTTCGTTGAGCTTGAGGACTTCTTTGTGGAAGGGCTGCTGAGGCGCGAGCGGCTCCCCCGGGGCTACCGCTTCCATGAAGAGGGCCATGCCTACCTGGGCCCTGGGGGAGGTAGGCTGAGGCTGGGCGACAGGATAAGGGTGAGGGTCGAGGAGGTGAGCCTTGCGCGGCGTGAGGTTGAGTTTTCCCCCGCTTCAGACCTCGTGGGCCAGGCCGCCCGTCCTGAGGGCGGGGTTTCCCGCGGGGGGAGAAGAAGAGGGAGGCGCAGGGGAAGGAAGAGAACATGAGTAGGGGTAATAGTTTGATATTTTTCTAGTTAAGAGCGACTGGTTCAAAGTCTTTTCGCCAGGATGAGCCCGGCAGCGCAGATAGCGGCGACGGATATATTTTTTCTATTAATGAGAGATTTCTTGAAGCCTGCAGAACGGGCTCAAGAAAAAGACCCTCCCCCCGTCCATCCCGGGGGAAGGGTCTTTAAGCGACGCCCTATGAGAGAAGGAACGCCTGCTCAGGAGAGCTTACGCTGGTGCAGATAGTCCGGGTAATGAGAGAGCCAGAGAACTAAGGCATAAAAAACGCCCAGGCTAAGGGCGATTGTCACAAAGTCGGTCATCTCTGTCATCCTCCTTGCTTGAATATATCTTGATGCAATTGATTTCCAATCTCATCTATTGAAAACTATCCTCCTCCGAAAATATTCCACCCTCAAGCTGATTCCCAAAATTCGGTTCTCCAGCCAGCTGCGCTCCCTTGCGGCGGACGAAGGGAGGCTTGGAGTTGGCAGAAGCCAGAAATACCTAAATTGGGTTGATAACTCTCCGGCCCGGCGGGAGGGAACTAGAAAGCTGCCCTCGGGGCTCTAAGAAAAGTAGATGGAGGGTGGGCGTCAGGTTAAGGGTGAGGGGGGAGGAGGTAAGGCGCCGACAAAGCTTGCTTCCGCTCCGTTACATGCTTCACCGCGGCCCTTCCGACTTTTTCTCTATTGCCTTCGCCCGGGCGGAAAACTTGGCGGCCTCCTCCCGCTTGCCCAGCTTGTCATAGAGGTTTGCCAGGTTGGTTAGCGTCCTGAATATTTGCGGGTGGTCCGGGCTTAGCTTTTTCTCGAAGATGGCCAGTGCTCTTTGGTAAAGGGGCTCGGCTTTTGCGTAGTTCCCCCGCTCGTGGTAAAGCTCGGCCAGCTTCTTGAGGCCTTTAGCCACTTGGGGGTGCTCGGGCCCTAAGGCTTTCTCCCAAAGGGCCAGGGCGCGCTGTAGCAGCGGCTCGGCCTCGTCGTAGCGACGCTGGTCCTGATAGAGTGAGGCCAGGTTGTCGAGGGTTTTGGCCGTATAAGGGTGGCCGAGCCCTAGGGCGTACTCCTGAATGGCCAGGGAGCGCTTGTAGAGCGGCTCAGCCTTGACGTAAAGACGTTGGGCCTGGTAGAGCAAGGCCAAGTTGTCGAGGGTTATGGCCGTATAGGGGTGATAGGGCCCGAGGGTTTTTTCCCGGATGGCGAGGGCGCGCTCGAGGAGCGCCTCGGCCTCGGCGTAGCGACCCAGGTTCCGGTAGGTTAAGGCCAGGTTGGTAAGGCCCGTGGCGACTTGGGGGTGGTCGGGCCCGAGGGTTTTCTCGCGGATGGCGAGGGCGCGCTGCAGCAGTGGCTCAGCCTTGCTGTGAAGGTCCTGTTCCTGGTAGAGCAAGGCCAAGTTGTTGAGGCTCATCGCCACATAGGGATGATCGGGCTCTAAGACTTTCTCGCGGATGGCCAGGGCGCGCTGTAGCAGTGCCTCAGCCTCGACGTAGCGACCCTGGTCCTGGTAGAGCAAGGCCAGGTTGTTGAGGCTCCTGGCCACTTGGGGGTCTTCGGGCCCGAGGGCTTTCTCGCGGATGGCGAGGGAGCGCTTGTAGAGGGGCTCGGCCTCCTTGTATCGGCCCTGGGCCCGGTAAAGCTCGGCCAAGTTGTTGAGGCCCGTAGCCACCTGGGGGTGGTCAGGCCCGAGGGCTTTCTCGGAAATGATGAGGGAGCGCTTGTAGAGGGGTTCCGCCTCGTCATAGCGACCCTGGTCCTGGTAGAGCAAGCCCAGGTTGTTGAGGCTCGCGGCCACCAGGGGGTGCTCGTACCCGAGGGTTTCCTCTCGGATGGTCAGGGCGCGCTCGAAGACGGACTCAGCCTCTTCGTAACGGCCCTGGGCTTTGTAGAGCGCGCCCAGGTTATTGAGGCTCGTGGCCACGTTCGAATCGTCGGGGCCGAGTTCTTTCTCGATAATTGCGAGCGACCGCTGTGCCAAGGGAATCGCCTCCGCAGACCGGCCGGCCTGGTAGAGGCGTATCACTTGAGCATGGAGATGTTCAGCTTCTTGAAGCGTTCCCCGTGCTACGCAGGACAAGATGACGGGGAGAATGGCGGCGAGAAGGGGAAATGTGAAACTCCTACGACTAAGGCCCATGACATCTCCTCCCTCAAGTGGACAGCACCAGGGGGGATATCCTATCAAATTTTTTGAAGATATCATATACCCTGCGGCTGGGCTCAGCCTCGCCGGAGCGACCCCGGGCACCATAAAGAGCTCGCGCCATCGGCGGGCAATGATCAACTTTGCGGGTGGGAGGTACGATCCGGGCGGCAGCATCAGGCTCTCGCATGTTCCAACTGCCGGATGTTACGAGCACAAAATCTTGACAACGCCGTCTTGCTGGATTAGAAAGCTACACAAAGCCGAACTGCTCTTGAAGCCAAGAAGGACCACCGGAGACTTACTGTCTGCAATGTAAACCCGCCACGTTATCTCCACATGGCTGCTCTTGAGCAGGATTGAAGGGTTATCCAGCGAAAGCCAGCAACGCAGGAGCTGCCGATAAGAGTTCGGGATCATCGTTTCGCTGATATAACATCTTGATTCTGAAGGAGAATATCGATTAAGAGGATTGCTTTTTTGATGGGGCTCATTTTGGTGGTTGGATGTGCCACCACCGCCGAGCTTGAAGCCAAGTATGGACCCAATCCCCCGGTTCTCGATAGGGTAGTGCTCGTCAACCCAGATGCCTTGTCCACTATGGGAGGGTGGTTGCAGTTTGCGATCTACGCCAACGACCCAGACGGGGACATTCATAGAATAGTAAATTGGACAGAGATTGGCGGCCAGAGAACTTCTGAAAGGGGAGTTAATATTCCACCTCGCTGCCAAAAAAAAATGCAGCCATGTGGTTTGAAATTAGCTTACCCTGCCATGCCCATCGCAGGCAAGGGATATTCGATAGAAATCTTCTTCCAACTACTAGACAAAGCAGGACACGAGAGCGAAATAAAAAGCGTTTCATATACCATCCAGTGAAGTAGCCAAGCTGTCATTCCTCCTCCTGAAAAGGCATAAATTCATTCCGACCCAGGAGCAGTTTCCGGAACGTGTGGGTGGGAATGCTTCCTTAAGTCAGGCCCGCTTCGGGCTTGTGCCCATGGCGTCCCTTCCCTTGGCTGGACGGCGCCATTGCTATTATACTAATATAGAGTTTTAGTAATAATATGAAAAGCTGGAAAAAAGAATCCCCCCGCGGAATCTGAGGTCCGGTGCTCCCAAAATCAAATAGGTCAGTGGAAAGTTGCCTTTTCCACTGACCTAAGAGAAGGTTGCTCCTGACCGCAGCAGAACAACCCTAAAATAAATTATAATCCCTTTTTCAAATTTTGCCAGCATTATTTGAAGAAAAAATTTGGTGCTGGAGAAGGATGGAAAGGGCAAGGGGGCTCATGCTGCTGAGGCCCTATTATGGGGCTCCACGACCACCCAGCTCCCCTTCCCTTTGATATTCAGGGAATAAGGTGCTATATTTAAGTTATGAAAGGCGAAAAGCTCATCTGTGAGAATCGCAAGGCGCGTGCTACCTATTTTATAGAGGAGAGCTTCGAGGCGGGGCTTGCCCTCCTGGGAACAGAGGTGAAGGCCCTTCGGGAGGGAAGGGCGAACCTCAAGGATTCCTGGGCGGAGGTAGTGGGAGGCGAGGTCTGGCTCAAGAGCTGCCACATAAGCCCTTATAGCCACGGCACTCACGCCAATCACGAGCCCGAGCGCCCTAGGAAGCTGCTCCTCCACCGCCAGCAGATAAAGCGCCTCACGGGGAAGACAGTAGAGAGGGGCTTGACCATGATTCCCCTTAGGCTCTATTTCAGGCGGGGAATCGCAAAGGTTGAGCTCGCGCTCGCCCGGGGAAAGAAGCTCTACGACCGCCGTGAGGAGCTGAAGCGAAGGGCCTCGGAGCGCGATATAGAGAGGGCGCTCAAGGAGCGGGCTCGAAAATAGAAGTGTTATAATATGTTATAATAGAGGAGGGCTTAAAGGAGAGCATTAACTCCTGGCTTCATCTTCCTCCTGTGGGGGCGACATGGTTTCGACGGGGGCGATTGAGGCCTGAGTTGCATGCCGGGCTCCCGTGGACCCGTAATCCTGCGGGAAAACACAACTGCCAATACTGAGTTGGCCCTGGCCGCTTAAATAGCGGCCAGCGTCCCCCCGGCTCTCGCCTGCGGGGCCGGGTGTGGGCGTGAGATAGTAGGCTAGCTCCTCTGGTCCTCGGCCCGGGGGCCAGCCGGGAGCGAAATCCAATCGGGCTAGCCCTCTTTCTTATCCTGCCTGCGGGAGCGGGAGGGGGCGAAAGCCAAAACACAGGCTAAGCATGTAGAGGCTCAGAGCTGAAGGTCTCCGGACGCGGGTTCGATTCCCGCCGCCTCCACCAAAAAATAAGAGGGTTCCGGTTGAGGCCGGAACCCTCCTTTTTGCTTGGGGACCACACCGGATTCCGTGGATTCAGCCTTTTAAACCGCCCCCTTGAGTTGTGCCATTTCTTGGAGTTAGCCCATGAGCGGTCACCGGAAAGCGGTAATCAGGACCCCGCCCGCCACGACGAGGGCGGCGGCGAGGGCGACCCGCCCCGTGATGCGCTCGACCTGCCCCAGGAAGAGGTAGCTGAGCAGCAACACCCAGAGGGGCATCAGGCGGCTGAGCGGCAACGCAATCGAGACCTCCCCCACCATGAGGGCCGTAAACATCATGAAGGAGGCGCCGATGTTGAACACCCCCCCCAGCAAAAACCAGCGCAGAGCCCGGCCGTCCGCCTGGATCTTCCCACCGCCGGGGAGAAGCGGTTTCCCCGCGAGAAGGATCGTCATTCCCGCCGCGAATGCGATGCCTATGCCCGCCATCGGCGTCTTCTGGTGGCTGAGGCCGAGCTTCACGAAGATGGGCCCGATGGAAAGGAACAACGAGGCGACGAGGGGAAAGATCAGGGCGCCCCGGAACCAACTCCCGAAGCCGCGGCCCTCCTCCTTCCCGCCCAGCGAGAGCACGAACACACCGCCCACGATGCACAGCGTGCCGAGCCAGACCGGAACCCCCGGCCGCTCCCCGAGAATCGCCGTGGCGAAGAGGACACCCCAGATGGGGGTGGAAGCCGAGACAGGGATGGCGCGGCTCACGCCCATCCGGTCGATCCCGATGAAGTTGGCCATATTGCCCAGGCCCGGTCCGAAACAACCGGCCAGCGCTAAAAAGAGGATGAAGGTCAGCGAGGAGCTCTGGAGCGTGCCGCGAAGTAAAGCGGCCGTCAGCCCGGCCGTGCACACGAGGCTGTCTATGAGGAGGACGGCCGCCAGGGGGGAGGCGCTGCGCATCCCCTGGCGGAGGGACACCAGGGTGACCGAGTAGGAGAGCGAGGCACCGATGGCCAGGAGCTCGCTCAAGCCAACGTTAGAGAACATTCCCGACATTCAGCGGATTATATACCCCTCGGCCGGGCCGGGCGAGGAGGTTCTGCATGATGAGGAAGCCCATCAAAGGCTCAAGGCCGGGCTGATTCGGGAGATTTTTCTTCTTAGAAATGATAAGAATGCCCGTAGGCGGGCCGCTTATTCAATTTAAAGGGAGTGGGAACTGCCAACTGCTATCAGGAGGTTTGATAATGAGAGGAAAATCGCTGAAACTCTTGAGTCTCCTTGTGAGTCTGGCCCTCGCCTGCGTATTTGCCCTTGGAGCTCTGGCCGCGCAAGTCCCCAGGATTACGAAGGAAGAGCTCAAGGCAAGGCTCGGGAGCCCTGACCTCATCATCCTGGATGTCCGCACAAGCTCGGACTGGGGGGCGAGCGATTTCAAGATAAAGGGTGCGATAAGGGAAGATTTCGATAAGGTTGACTCCTGGCCGGATAACTACCCAAAGGATAAGACCATCGTCCTCTACTGCGGCTGACCCAATGAGAGCACAAGTGCCAGGCTGGCGCTAAAGCTGATAGTTAAGGGCTTCACCAAGGTCTATGTCCTGAAGGGCGGCTGGAAGGAATGGCTCAGCGCTCAATACCCGCTCGAATCTAAATGAGCCCCTTTCGTATCCTTTCCACATTCCGCCTGCGGGAGCGGGAGGGTGCGAAGGCCAAAACAAAGGCTAAGCGTGTAGTGGGCTCAGAGCTGAAGGTCTCCGGACGCGGGTTCGATTCCCGCTGTCTCCAGCATTTTTTGCCTTTTCCCTTCCCGAATGCCCCCCTAAAAACTGCCGGGCGGGCCTTCTTTCTCCCCCATCGCCCCCACGAACCGGTCGCGGATCTCAAGGCCGCTGTAAGGGAGGAGCTTGGCCTGGAGGGGCGGCATTTCATCGACTTTGGCCAAACGCGCCCCCTTTCTCTCGGAGATAGGATGCTTGAAAAGCCCGCAAGGGCAGGTTCCCGCCGCGGATATTTCCTTTCCTAAGTCTTATCCTGACCGACCTTTTCCGCTTCTTCTCCCTCTTTACCGGCGGTCCTGACCACGATGGAATTAGAGAAGAGAAGGGAGTTGGGAATGAGGATTTTCTTGCCCTCCGCCTGAAGCATGGTGTAACGCAAGTCGATCTGGGCAACGTCTCCCTCGAGTCCCGCCACCGTGATGTGGTCCCCCGAGCGGACGGGGCGGTATATGAGAATCAGGGCGCCCGCAAGCAGGTTTGAGAGGGCGTCCCTGAGGGCGAAGCCGAGCGCGAATCCGACTAGCCCCAGGCCCGCGACGAGGCTCGTCACGTTCACGCCCCAGGTGCCGAGGGCGGAGATGGCTCCGATGCAGATGAGAACGCCCTTGGTGGTCCTCCCCGCAAGGAGGAGCACATTCCTTCTCTCCGGGTCGCTGCGGGATGCAATGCGGCCGAGCGCACTCTGGATGATGGCGCCGGCCGCCCAGAAAGCGGCTATGAGGATAGCTCCCGTAATCGCTTTTGGGCCGAAAATCCAGACCTTCCAGGTATAAGCTTCCAATTGCACCCTCCTTCAAAAGCGTTATGGGTCTTTATGATACCCGATTTACGGCGGCCCCTATAGGGCCGGAAAGGGCGAGGAGCCGGCCAACGTCTGTTTCAGGCTTTCCGAAGACCTCTCGCTCAGGATGCGGCAGGCTCAGCGGCACTCTCCCGCTTCCCCCCCATCGCCGCCATGAAGCGGCCGCGGATCTGGGGGCCGGTGTAGGGGGGGAGGGGGGCCTGGGTGGGCGGCATCTCATCGACCCTGGCGACTATCACCTCTGGCCCCTCGCGCGAAAGGGCCTCAAGTAGCGCCTGCTTGAAGGTCTCGCAGTCCCTGACCGTCTGCGAGCGGATGCCGCAGCCAGAGGCCACGGAAGCGATTTCAACGCCTGCTGAGGTTGCTGTCGGCTGGTAGCCGGTTGAGCCGTGCGCGGCGTTATCCACCACGATGTGAAGGAGGTTCGCGGGCCGGTAGCGCCCCTCTGTGGCCAGGCAGCCCATGTTCATCAAAAGGGCGCCGTCGCCATTTATTGCAACCACGCGCTCCTTCCTTGAGATTGCCACCCCCAAGGCGATAGACGGCGCGAGGCCGAAGGAGCCGAGCATGTAGAAGTTCCGGGGGCGGTCCTTGATCATGCAGAGCTCGAAGCTCGCATCAGCTATATTGGAGACGATTACGGTCTCTTCATCGACGCTCTCAACCACTATGCGGATTATGTCCTGCCTGTGCATCTCAGGCCGTCCAGAATGCATTTTTTGTCAGGAAGGCGACACTTTCCCCGCGCTCCCCATACCGGCTGAGCCCCTCTTCAAGTCTTGGCAGGTCCTTGGGCGTATCGAGGCGGATGCAGTCTATCCTCAAGGTCTTGAGAAGCTCCCCTGTAATCCTACCCATGGGGACCTGGGCCGGCACCTTCTCCGACTCATCCCCGCGGTGGGAGATGATGAGACACAGCGGAATCTCGTAGAACTGGTTCAAGGAGCAGTAGGCATTTACCATGTTTCCGAGGCCTGAGTTCTGGATGAGCATGACCGCTTTTCTTCCGGCGAGATACGCACCCGCAGCTACGCCCAGCCCCTCCTCCTCCCGGCTGGGGTAAATCAACTGGAAGCGGTTGTCTTCCGTTATTTCGCGGATGAGGGTTGCAAGGAACTTGCAGGGGACGGTCACGACCAGGTCGATGCCGTGCCGGTGGAGCGCTTGGCGAACCTCAGGTTCCGTTGAAGAGGTCTTCATAGCTTTCGATTGCCCCGAAGTCAATCTCGCCGCCGCCGACCATCCGGGTGGGCTCCAGCTTGTAGAGCCTGAAGTCCCGTTCGATGAGGTCGAGGCCTCCGCCCGTGATATTGAGAAGGATACTATCATCTGGGAGAATATTGCCTCCGGCAACGGCCCGTTCGAGGCCGGCGCAGGCGCAGGCGGCCGGTGGGATGAGGCCTATGCCCTCCGCACGCTCGAACCGCTCCTTGGAGCGAAGGGCTTCCTCGCGCCCGACGCCGTAAGTCTCACCTTTGGTATCGCTCAGGGCGTCGCGCACGCCGCCCACGGGAGCATATGGCGGCTGGGTGTTGGCAAGGACATCGGCGTACATGCTCCTGACCTTCTCCATCTGCCGTTCATGAGAACCCGCGAGCTCCAGGTCGCGGCGGCGCTCTTGCCATGCCTCGTGAATCGGGGCAAAGGGTGGGTTCTGCACGAGGTGCAGCTTGGGCAGACGCTCGCCGAATCGCCCATCGCCCCGCAGCCTAAGCCCGGCCTCATACGCCGCAATGCCGCCCGTTCCGCTCCCGATTGCCTGGACGTAATGGGTCGGCATCTCGCCCGTGAGCCGCGCGTACTCGAGCACCGAGGTGGACATCCCGTCCCGGCGGGCCACGTTTCGCGCCCCTCCCTCTGTCATCACGTTGAAGCGGGCTGCGATCTTCTCCCCGAGGCGAATGGCCGCGCTGTAGTCGCAACTGTCGCGAATGACGAGCAGGCGGACGCACGGGGCGGGCTCGCGCGGAAGCCAGAGCCTGTGGAGCATGTCCTCCGGGACCACGATACAGCAGGGAAAGCCCCTCTCCGAGCAGGCGTAGGCAAAGGCCCGCGCGGTATTGCCCACCGAGGAGAGCACCATTTCGGTGACGCCCTTCTCGGGGAAGTACACGACCGTCGGCGCCGCCTCGTGGTCCTTGAATGAGCCCGTGATGTTGAAGGCCCCTTTCTCCGGCCAGTATCCGTTGAATGCGAGAAAGAGTCTTTTGAGACCGAGCCCACGGGCGTAATTCTCGCTCTGGAAAACGCACGGGCCGACCCTGGTATCGTAGAATTCTCTTACCGGAAGCCAATTTCGGAAGCGGAAAATTCCCGGGTCCTCTGTCGGAAGGAACCGCTTCTCGGCATATTCCGTCCTCAGGAGTGCTCCCGAGCAATCGTCGCAAAAGAGACGGTGGTCTGAATACGTCCTGCCGCACCCACAACACTTGAGCAGACTATGCGGGGTATTATCCCTCCGCCGGTCCGTCATCGAGTCCTCCCCGTCGCTCAAGGGCTTAAGACGTGCCTCCGAGCCTCCATTTGCAACTCTCGGGCATTCTGCCGAATTTGAAGGGGCAGCCGATTTCTCGTGGAGTGCCCGAAAAATATCAAATCCTGGGGGGAAAAGAAACCCCCTCTTTTTACGCTCTCCTCCATCCACAAAAGAACTCAGAAAATCTCGCACTTGCCGGGACCGCTTGCGAGCGGGAACTGAGAGAAGAGGTAAAGTTTGCTCCCTTAGCGCGCCTCTGGTAAAATCCGGATGCTCCAGCCGAATTGGAAGCTATCTTTTCTCGACCGGGATTATATTATCTTTCATTTCATTCAATTGTGCCGCCTGGAGCGCTCTGGGGGGCGCCCGCCGGGCTGCGCATAGATTAAGGAGGGGGCTATGGTAGATTTCAAACTCACCGAGCAGCAGCTTGCGCTTCAAAGGATGGCCAGGGATTTCGCCGAAAGGGAGATAAAGCCCATTGCGGCTGAGCACGACCGCATCCAAGACCCGACAAAGGCTTTTCCCTGGGAGGTGATAAAGAAGGCCTCCAAGCTGGGCCTCAGGACGATGGTCCTGCCGGAAAAGTATGGCGGCATAGGGGCTGGAACTCTCACCCAGGCAATTATCGGAGAGGAGCTCGCTGCGGCAGACCTCGGCGTGGGCGTCTGCTTCGACCAGACCTGGAAGTTCACCTACATGCTGGTTGAGCTCACCAATGATGAGCAGCGGGAAAGGTATGTGCCGGCCTTCAGGGATGATGACACCTATCTCCTGGGCTTCGGCATAACCGAGCATCACTCGGGCTCTGACGGCCTTCTCCCCTACGACGCCCCCGATGCGGGCTCTTTCATGAGCGCGGTGAGGGACGGCGATTATTGGATACTTAACGGGGTGAAACACTTCATATCGAACGGCGGCCTCGCCAAGCTCTACGTCATCATGGCCCGGACGGATAGAACCGTGGGAGTCTCAACCGGCACCACAGCCTTCTTCGTGCCGGCGGACACTCCCGGGTTCAGCATCGGTAAGATTGAGGACAAGCTGGGCCAGCGGTTGGTACAGAATGCGGAGCTCGTCCATGAAAATGTTCGCATCCACGACCGGGACCGGCTGAGTGAGGTGAACGGAGGAAGCGCCCTCATAAGGAACCTGGCATTCGGCTCCCACATCCAGGCGGGCGCAACCGTGCTGGGCCCGGCAAGAGCCGCCTATGAGGACACTCTGGAATACGCCAGAAACCGCGTCCAGGGCGGAAAGCCCATCATCGAGCACCAGGCGGTGGGTATGATGCTCGCGGATATGTTCATGCTGCTCGAGGCCTCGCGCAACTTCATCTGGAAGGCCGCCTGGTGCGCGGATTCCCTGCCCCGCGACCAGTTCGACCCAAAGCTCGCCTACCTGGCGAAGGTCTTTACGTCTGAGGCCGCATACAAGGTCTGCACGCTCGCCCTTGAGATATGGGGCGGAATGGGTTACATGAGGGACGCGCCCATCGAGAAGTATCTCCGCGATGCGGCCTCCTTCCTCCACTCAGACGGCACGAACCAGATCCACAGGATAAAGTCGATGCGGTTTCTCTGAGAAGGGAGAGATGGCCGGGAAAGAGCTTGCCCGGCCAGCGTTGCCAAAGCTGGAAGGAGAAAAAGGTGGCGGGTTTCATTCCCGTCGCCTTTTTTGTCGATGAAGAGAGAAGAAGCACTCCTGCAGGTCAAAGAGTGAAATCGAAAGGACGAAAAAGAATATCCAAGAAGTCCAAGAAGCTATGAGTTCAGCTTCTTGATTCCTCCGCCCGGTAGCTCCGCAGAATCCCCACCGCGTCCTCAAGCGTTTCTATAAGGTGGTCGCACTCGGGACGGTGGGTGTGGGTGAGGCAAATGGTCAGGCAGCCGGCCTCCCGGCCCGCCATCATGTCAAAGTGACCGTCGCCAATTACCGCCATGGACTCAGGCGGAAGGCCCAGGCCCTCGGCTGCCAGCAGGATGGGCACCGCGCTCGGCTTCCAGTGCCCCACGTCCCTCGTTATTATCACTTCAAACTCAAGGCCCATGCGGAGGAGCATCTGGTCCACGTACTTTCTGGTGTTATTGGTAACGAGAGCATGCGCGATTGCTTCCCTCTTGAGGTAGCCCAGGAGGGGGAGCACACCTTCATTGAGCTGGCATCTCCTTGCGGCCTCCGCCTCGTGCCTGTCCAGAACCTCGGCCACACGCTTTGCCTCGTGAGGAGGGGCGGTGGTCAGAAAGGATAAAATCCCCACATCTTCCGTTAGGCCCATCTCCCTCTTCATTGAAGGCCAGTCAAAGAAAGGCTTCGTGATGGTGCCGTCAAAGTCTAGGATCACGCCCCTCACCACTCGCTTCCCCGGGGCAGTGCCCTTGCCGTCAGGTGAAAATCTTTGTGATCTCATCGGAGCTGTAAAGCGGAAGTTCCCGTGGGATGCCGCCATCGAGAACCCTCACCCCCTCTTCCCTCTCCCTGACCTCACCGATCGAGGAGGCGGAAATGCCCGCTTTCCGCAGGGCAGCCAGGACTCCAGGGGACTCCTCCGGCGGGAGGGCGATGAGAAGCGCCCCTGAGGCTATAACACCCAAGGGGTCGAGGCCAAAATAGGTGCAGAAGGCTTTCCCCTCCGGAAGAAGCGGCACCCTTTCAAGGTGAATGAGCAGGCCCACCCCCGATGCCACAGCCAGCTCGTGCACTCCCGTGGCAAGGCCACCCTCTGTGGGGTCATGCATCGCGTGTATCCTTGCGCTGCGCGCGGCTGTCAGGGCATCCGGAACCACACTTATCCCTGGGTCCACGAGCATCTCCCGAGCCCTCTCGACCATCTTATCGCCGAAGGATTTCCGAAGGGCCTCCCCCCGCTCCCTCGCCATGAGGGCCGTGCCCTCGATGGGGATACCTTTGGTGAGAATAAGGTCATCTCCAGGGCGGGCCCCATCCCCGCGGATAAGCCCCTCTTTTTCAACTTCGCCCAGCATCTGGCCCGCCAGGATGGGCCGGGGAAGACCCAGGGTGACCTCCATGTGGCCGCCACAGAGGGTCACCCCCAGGGTCTGGCAGGCCTCGCGGATGTCCCCGAAAATCTCCTCCGCCAAGGCCTCCGTGGCGCCGCCTCCAGGCAGGAGCACGGTTGCGAGAAACCATCTGGGCTCTGCGCCCATGCAGGCGACATCATTAGCGTTGATGTGTACCCCATACCAGCCGAGCCGGTCCGTGGCAAAGGTTATGGGGTCTGATTTGACCACAAGGTAGCTCTCGCCCATATCTATCACAGCCGCATCCTCTCCCACCCTGGGCCCGACGATGACCCGTGGGTCTTCAGAAGGGAGACCGGAGAGGAGCCTTGAGAGAAGCTCATGGGGGAGCTTTCCCACGGCGAGTCTGAGGCCTGAGGCTATAGACATGGGCTCTCCTTATCAATGGATCCTGCTCTATCTTATACTCCCAGGCGCTTATAGTGCAAGGGGTTAGGGTCTAACAGTTAGCTCTTGACTGGCTCATGCTGCTATGCTAATCAGAAAGGCGAAAATCTTGCCGGGGTAGCTCAGTCGGTAGAGCAGGGGACTGAAAATCCCCGTGTCCGCGGTTCGATTCCGTGCCCCGGCACCAGGGAAAATAAAGGGGATGCAACTGCATCCCCTTTATTATTGGCCACTTACAGGAACCGAGCATCGGCGGCCAAAAGAGGGGGAGGGATATGGAAGGATGCCTTTGTGTCGAAAAAACCAGCACACCTTAATGGGGTTTTGAAGGTAGGTAGCATGCCCCCGGCAAGTGCCTGAACCGAGTCCTTTATTTGGTGCTTACCGCGCGCTTTTTAAGCAAGTCGAGCCCGCCCCTGAAAATCGGATAATTCCTTGAAAAATAATCTGAAGTTGAAACCCAATCAGAGCCATATTTTTTCACCCAGAGTCCCCTTTTTCCTCCTGAAACAAGACTAATACATCACCCCCTCGTAAAAAGAGCCTTTACTGCAGAGCCAAATTACTTTAAATTAATGGTTACGCCCTTGGAGAAACCGAGACCATATGGTCCTGCCGAGGCCTTTTATCCTAGGCTTCATATCGGCTCTTGTGCTCTGTGTTGCCGGGGTCCCTGCCGCTCTCTCAGCGGCCGAGTTGCGCGACCCTCACACTGGGGAGCGGGCTTATCAGGTTAGAGGCGAATTCTTCACCATCACCGCCCCCGAAGCCGACCTCGATTTCGCCCGAGAAGTTCTCAGCTGGCTGGAAGATATCAGAGAGTCTCTCCAGAAGGAATTCGCCCTCAAACTTGAGCCTACCTTTCAGGTAAGGGTCACCCAGCTCATACCCCAAGAGCCTCCGGCGGTTGTGGCACTCTACAAGGCCGCGGATGGGGCCATCTTGGTTCAATCCCCCCGGGCCTGGGCCTCCCCGCTGAGGCAAGCTCATCTCAAATCTACCCTCTGGCATGAGTTCGTCCATGCTGTCAGTCACCAGATCCTGGGCGAGTATTACGTCTTTCTCCCGGTGTGGCTCAATGAGGGAATGGCGGAGCACCTGGGCGCTTATAGGGGCAAGACCTCCTGGGAGGTCCGCGATCACCCCGCTTTTCTTTCCGCCGTTCATCTCCACCGCCTTCCTTCCCTGGAGAAGCTGGATGAGGATTTGGAGGAGAGGGCCCGAGCAGCCGTCGCATACCCCGCCGCCAAGACCCTGGTGGAGTACATTCTTTCCCGCTGGGGCAGGGAGTCGGTGGGCAAAATTCTCACGGCCCTGAGGGCTGAGCGCCCGGGGAAGGATGCCCTGGAGAAGGTCTTTGAGAGCCTCTATGGCCTTTCTCTCAAGGAATTGGAGAAAGACTGGCAAGCGGCTATCGTGAAGAACTATGGCTCCCTCGCAGAGGCCGACGTCCATCTGCAAGCAGCCCGGGAGCATTATCAGGAAGACCGATGGGCTGAGGCTGCGCGTGAGGCCGAGCTCTGCACTGACCTCGACCCACGAAACCTGAGGGCCTTCATCCTCCAGATGAACTCATTTGGCAAGCTGAGGGACTTGGAGCGAGCCCTCAAGGCGGCCCGCCGCGCCAGTAAGCTCGACCCGAAAGATTCCCATATCCAAAGCCAGCTCGGCTACCTCCTGGTTGAGCTGAAAAAACCGGCGGAGGCCATACCTCCCCTCAGGCGCGCCCTGAAGCTGAACCCTGAAGATGTCTCGGCCAGGCATGACCTCTCCCAGGCTTATTATCTCACGGGCCAGATCGGCCCCGCCCTTCGGGTGATCAGTGAGGCCGTCCGGCTCGCCCCGATGAAGGCCGCCCTGAGAAACCAGTATGGCTTCCTCCTGGGGGAGGAGGGTAGCTATCGGGAGAGCTTGAAGCAGCTTCTCAAGGGTACGGAGCTAGACCCCGGCAGCGCCAGCATTCAGGTCAACCTGGCCTGGGTTTATGACAAGCTGGGAGAGACCAAGAGTGCTATCGAGCACGCCCGCCAGGCAACAAGGCTGGACCCCCAGAACGCCGGTGCCTGGAACTGGTTGGGAACCCTCCTGGCACTGCGGGGAGAACCGCAGGAGGCTGAGGATAGTCTGAGACGAGCCCTGAGCCTCGCACCCGGGATGAAAAATCCCTACTATATGCTGGCCGGGCTGTATGAGAAGAGGGGACGGTGGGAAGAGGCCCGAACCCTCTACCGGGCGCTTCTCGCCCATTACCCCAAGGAGGAAAACGCCCGCAAGAGACTCCTCCTCCTGAAAGCCATGCCTTAGGCGGGGAGAAGCCCCCTAGCGATGACAGTTGATTGAGCCGCTCTCTCCCTAGCCCTCAAACTCCGAGTAGGAAGCGCAGCTTTCGGGCGTATCCCAGACCCTCACGCCGCTGAGGCGGACGGGGTCCTTCTTTAGCCTCTGTCCCAGCTCTTCGAAAAGGTATCGAGCCAGATTCTCCGCCGAGGTGTTCTGGCTGGCAAAGGGAGGAAGCTCGTTCAGATTGGCCCCTTGCAGAGGCTGCAAAATTTCCTCCAGAATACGACGGAGGTAAAAGAAGTCCAGGAGGAGTCCCGTCTCATCCAGCTCCGGGCCCCTAACAAAGAACTGGACCCTGAACTCATGCTCATGGAGGGGTTCCGGGCCAGGGGGGAAATTTATGAAGTGCGATGCCCTGAAACTGCCGCCTACCGTCAGCTGATACATGGGCTCCATCTCAGCTCCCGCCGCCCTTGAGTATGGCCTCGGCCACCCGGGCCGTGCGAAGCCCCTCCCGCACATCATGCACCCTGAGAATATCGGCTCCCCCAAGGATGCCAAAGACGTTGCTGACGATGGTGCCTTCCAGCCGGTCCCGAGAGTTCTGAGTGCCGGTAATGGCGCCGAGAAAACTTTTCCTTGAGGCCCCGAGCATGAGGGGCTTGCCCAGGGCTCTGAATTCACCAAAGCGCCTCAATATCTCAAGGTTATGCTCTACGGTCTTCCCGAAGCCTATGCCCGGGTCCAAAATGACCTCACCCACTCCGTCCTTCTCGGCAGCCCTTAGCTGACGCTCGAAGAAGGCTTTTATCTCTCCCACCACGTCTTCATATCGCGGCTCCCGCTGCATCGTCTCGGGCTCGCCCTGCATGTGGAGGATGACCGCTGCAGCACCAAAGTCGGCTACGGCCTGGCGCATTTCCGGGTCCCTGAGGCCCGTGATGTCGTTTATAATGTGGGCCCCCAGCATGAGAGCCCGCCGAGCGACCTCGGCCTTCCGAGTATCTACTGAGATTATGGCACCCACCCTTGAGAGCTCCTCCAAGACGGGCTGAAGCCTCGCGAGTTCTTCCTCAGTTGATATCCCTTTCGAGGCCGGCCGGGTGCTTTCAGCGCCAAGGTCCAAGATGTCAGCTCCTTGCGTCATTAAAGAGCGGGCACGAGAGAGCGCACTCTCTGAAGAGAGGCACTCTCCGCCATCGGAGAAGGAATCGGGCGTGATGTTAATCACACCCATTATCCGCACCCGCTCAAGCGATAGCACCCTGTCCCTCAGGGAAAGGGAGTGTTCTCTCCGCGCGAGGAGAGCCCCGTCGAGCTCAGAAGCTCTCACTGGAAAAACTCACCTCTTCGGGGAAGGCCGTTCCCGCCGCGAGCATGGCCTCTTCACCGATCCAGCGCTTTCTCAGCCCACCCACGAGGAAAAGGGAACCCGTTGCGCATATGAGGTCTCCGGGGCGGGCCCTCACCATGAGATCCTGGAGGGCATCTTTGGGATCAAGGTTAACCCCGGAGGCGACCCCCCAATCTCTAAGAGCGCGGACAAGCCTCTCTGGGGGGCAAGCCAGACGATGGGTGACTCCGGGGACGGTGACCAGGGCTTCATCCATGAATGGAGCCAAGACCTCCACAAATGCCTCGGCATCCTTGTTGTGGACCATTGCCAGGAGAAAAAGGCGTCGCCCCGCCTCATAGAGAGGCAAGGTTTCTGCGAGGGCGGCGGCCTTATCTTTATTGTGGGCCCCATCGAGGAGGACCAGAGGATTCCCCGCCATGAGCTCTCCTCTTCCGGGAAGCCTTGCCTCCCTGAGACCGGCTCCGATGGCTTCCTCCCCCAGGCCCAGCATGAGGGCCGCCTGGGCGGCCAGGGCCGCGTTCTCAAGCTGGTGGCGGCCCGCCATGGGGAGTGAGAGGTCTTCGATATGAACTCCCTCTCCCTCAAGAGCAAAGCTCGAGCCCCAGGGGGCAAGAAGCTCCCCTCTGGTGCGCAGGCCAATCACCTTGAGCTCAGCCCGCCTGGCCTCTGAGAGGGCAAGGAGCTCTTCCAAAAGCTCCTCCTCCCGCACCCCTGTGAGTGCCCTTCCTCCCTCCTTTATGATGCCAGCCTTATCACGCGCTATGGCCCTTGGGGAGGTGCCCAGAATATCTACATGGTCGCTTCCCACGTTAGTTACGATGCTCAGGATAGCTTCCTCAACGGCATTGGTGGCATCATAGCTTCCCCCGAGCCCAGCCTCCAGAACCGCCCACCTGCAACCCTCGCTCTCAAAGTGCTTCAGCGCTAGGGCGACGTTCACCTCGAAATATGAGGGAAGCCCATGCTCCCCATCAAGGCTGAGCTCAGAGAGAATGGGCTTGAGCTCTGCCACCTTCCGGGCGAAAACGGCGGGCTCAATGAGGCGGCCATCAACCCAGATACGCTCGGCAATGGTGGTGAGATGGGGGGAGAAGAAGGCTCCGGCTTTCTCCCCTGAGGCCTTTAGGATCTGGGCCAGCATCATCACGACCGAGCCCTTGCCGCTTGTGCCCGCCACCAGGATGCACTTCATTCCCTTCTCGGGGTTTCCCACCCTGTCGAGCAGCTTGCGCATCCGCACCAGCCCCACGCCGTCAAAGGCGATTCCCCGCTCATCCAGCATGGGGCGATAGTTACGCTTGGGAACACTGCCCAGGGCATCGAGAAAGGCCTCGGCCCGGCGAAAAGAGGAAAGCTCCTCCCGGGAAAGCTTCAGGCTGAGTTCCTTCACAATTCCCTTTCTCTTAGACCTCGGAGCGCTGCTTTATGCAGTTTATCATCTGCTCGAGACGCCCCTTGTCGAACCCCACCACCACCTGCTCGCATCCCACGATAACTGGAACGGCTCTGACTCCTGAGACCTTCATCATCTCCTGAAGGGCTTCGGTGTCCTGGGTAACGTCATAGTCGATGTAATCAATACCTTTTGCGGAAAGAAACTCTTTCGCGCGTTTGCAGTGGGGTCAAGTGGGGGTTGAAAAGACCTTGACCTTTTCCATGGGTTACCTCCCTCTAAAAAGGTTTCGGCTCCCCGGAGGAGCCTTTTCCAAACTCGACTCAGCAATTATACAACCAAGAAAGAGATGGAGCGACCAAAATTGGGTCAAGGTCCCGCGGACAGAGGGGCTTCTCAGGGGCTTTTCCATCCTGGCTAATCTTGCCCGGCCAGGTTCTCCTTCAGGAATTTAGCCACATCAGGCCACCAATAGCCCAGATCCCAGAAAAGCCTGTGGCCGCCCCTTTTGTATAGCGGATGAGGCGGGAAGGTTTCTTATGAAGCAGAAGGGCTTTCTTGAGGGCCTCGCCTTTGTAACGATCAGTTCTGAATTCAAGAATCTGAACTCTTGTAGCACAAGCGCTCAGAAAGAGGATGAGAAGAAAGCCCGTAAGGGTAAGTCCGGGAATCCCGCCCTTCCGTGCTTCTTTTCGGCGCTTGACACTCGGGGGTCCCCGCCCTTAAGAGATCAGTGCCTGAAGTGTCTCGTCCCTGTGAAGAGCATGGCAATGCCGTACTCCTCGGCGGCGGCAATGACCTCCGCGTCCCGGCGGGAGCCTCCCGGCTGAATAATCGCCCGGATTCCCACTTTAGCAACAAGGTCGATGCTATCCCTGAATGGAAAGAAGGCATCACTAGCCAGAACCGCCCTCTCGACGGGAAGGATGACCTTATCTATTGCAAGCTTCACTGCATCCACCCGGCTCATCTGCCCTGCGCCTATCCCAACTGTGCCCTCCGTGTCAGCAAGGACAATTGCGTTTGACTTGACAAATTTCACGACCTTCCAGGCAATCTGAAGGGCCCTAAACTCATCCTCGGTCGGAGACCTCTTGGTAACGACGCGGAAGCTCTTGGGGTCATCGACCAGGGTGTCCTGCTCCTGAACGAGAACCCCACCCGGGATGGCCCTGAGGTCTTGCTCCCTGCTCATGATTTCCCGAGTCTTGGCGAGGTCTCTCACCTCAAGAACCCTCAGGCCTTTCTTCCGGCCAAGGACTCCGAGAGCCCCTTCATCATAAGCAGGAGCGAGCAGAACCTCGATGAAAACGGGCCCCAGGACTTCAGCCGCCTCCAGGTCGAGTGAGCGATTAAAAGCCACTATTCCGCCATAGGCAGAAGCCGGGTCGGCGGCCAGGGCGCGGCGGAAAGCCGAGGGAGGGCTCACGCCAAGGCCGACCCCCGAAGGGTTCATGTGCTTAACGATGACAGAGGTCACCTCATCGAAAGCGGCCGCAATCTCAATGGCCGCTCCCGCATCGAGGATGTTATTGTAAGAGAGCTCCTTACCCTGAAGCTTCCTGGCCCCTGAGAGTAAGGCCCCTTCCCCTCCGTCCCGGCAATATAGAGCTCCCCTCTGCTGGGGGTTTTCGCCATATCGGAGGGTCAGCTTTCGCTTGAGATTGAGAGTTAAGGTTTCGGGAAGCTCCCCTTCTTCAAGGCCCTGTGAGAGGTAGCGATGGATTAGGCTGTCATAGTCGGCTGTCATGTTGAAGGCCTTGGCAGCGAGCCTGCGCCTCATCTCAAGGGAAACGCCTCCCCTGGATTTTAGCTCTTCCAGCAAGGGGCCGTAGTCCTCAGGGTCATATAGGACGACCACCTCCTGGAAATTCTTGGCCCCAGCCCTTAGAAGCGCCGAACCGCCGATGTCTATCTGCTCGAGAGCCGCCTCAAGATTTTCCTCGTCCCGGAGCGCGACCTCGGCAAAGGGATAGAGGTTTACCACCACGAGGTCGATGGGGAGGATTCCCAAGTGGGCCATCTCCTCCCGGTGGATGGAGCGCCGCGCCAAAATTCCTCCCAAGAGCTTAGGATGCAGGGTTTTTACCCTTCCTCCTAAGAACTCCTCCTGCCCAGTATAAGAGCTCAGGAGGCCAATGGGAATTCCCGCATCTTTAAGGACTTTTGCCGTTCCAGCCGTGGCGAGAAGCTCGACGCCCATCCCTGCGAGAGCTCCGGCCAGGGTGACAATGCCCTCCTTATTAAAGACGCTCAGAAGGGCACGCTCTATCTTGGGGGTGCTCAAGAGGGTCTCGCCTCACTCCCCCCAAAAGCGTGGTTTTCGCTTCTCCAGAAAGGCCTGCATTCCTTCTCGGAAATCCCTGCTGGTGAAGCCCTCGATCCTCATGGCCCTCGCCCTCTCCAACACCTCGGGGGATTCCGGCGCAAGGCAGAGGGAGACCATACTCTTGGCATTTCGGACAGAGAGGGGAGCGTTTCCTGCGATTTGGGAGGCAATCTTGTGGGTAAAAGGCTCCAGCTCCTCCATGGGAAGGACCCGGTTGACAAGCCCCATGCGGAGCGCCTCTTGGGCATCGAAGGCTCTCCCTGTCATCAGAAGCTCCTTTGTGAAGGCGGGCCCTATGAGGCGAAGGAGGCGTTTTACGGAGTAGTAAGGCGTGACGATGCCAAGCCTGGCCGAGGGGACTCCGAAGTGGGCATTTTCCCCGGCAAATCTCAAGTCGCAGGAGATGGCCAGAATCCCGGCCCCCCCCATGGCCCAGCCGAAGATCATGGCGATGGAGGGCTTTGTCAGGCGCTCGATGCCCTCCCAGGCGGCCTCCACAAGCTCAGTATGGCGCGCGGCCGTTTCTGGTTCAGCGAACTCGCGGTACTCGCTTATATCCTGGCCCGAGGCGAAGGCCTCCCTCCCAGAGCCCCGGATGATGACCACCCCGACGGCCGGGTCTTCATCAAAAGAGCTCACAATGCCAGGGATTTCCCGCCACATGCTCTCGGTAATGGCATTGCGCCGAGCAGGGCGATTTATGGTTAGAGTGGCAACCCCCTGGGATACCTCTATGAGGAGGGGCTCATCGGCTTCCGTTCTCATCCCGCCCTCCGTAGCTTGGATAGCTCTCCCGCATCCTCTCCACCATGCGAGAGGCGGCATCCTCCATCGTTATCTCTTCGCCGTAGTACTCAATGCCTATCCCCCGGAAGATCCTCCCGGCCTCCTCCTCGCCGACGCCCGCCAAGCGCACCACGCAAGGAAAACCCCGAGGCTCAATGCCGAGGGCCTCGAAGGCGGCCTTAACCCCACGGGCGACCTCGTCGGTCTGAGTGTTATTTGTTATGTTAATGCAGACGAATAAGCCCCTCACACCAGGCTTTGAAAGAATCCCCTCGACAATTCCCTTAACTTTCCTCGCTGGAGGATTTCCTCCACATTCGCTGTAGTTGGCGGGCCTACCTCCATATCTCAAGATGGCGTCAAAGGAGAGGAGGCTTCCCCCGCCACCGCCGCAGAGAAACCCTATATCACCTCCCTCAAGCTCTGTATAGCGGGCTGTGCCACGGTAGGGGTCGGCTCTATCCACCTCGGATATCCGCCGCTCTAGCTCCGTCAGGGGACGCCAGGCTCTATCGTTTCCGGGCTCCGCCCGGCCCGCAAGCTCAGGCTTCCTCGGAAGCGCCTCATCATCCACCGCCATGGCCACCCCTGCCGCAACCGCCTCCCCCTCCCGGGTAAGCACTAGAGGATTGACCTCGATGAGAGTAGCCTCAAGGTCAAAAAAAGCCTTTCCAAGAGAGACGCTCAGAGCCTCCAACCTCGAAAGGCGAGCTCCACCTAATCCCAGCTCCGCCCAAAGAGACCGCGCTATATAGCCCTTAAGTCCCTCGTAAGGACTGAGGGCTTTCTTGAGGAGGCGCTGCGGCTCAAGGCGGGCCACTTCCTCGATGTCCATACCTCCTGAGGAGCTAGCCAGAATACAGGGAGCGGACAGTGCTTCATCAAAAGCGAGGGCAAGGTAAAGCTCATCCGCTACATCAATGCTCTCCTCCACCAAAAGAGCGGGGACCGGATAGCCTCCCACCTTCATGCCGAGAAGAGCCCTGGCGGCAGTCTCTGTTTCCTGGGGGCCCTCTGCAAAGCGCACAGCCCCCCTCTTGCCCCGCCCGTGGGCCGGCACGAGGGCTTTAAGAACCACTCTCTGCCCCAGCTCCCGGGCGGCTCGAGCGGCGGCAAGAGGGTCCTCGGCCCTCAGGTAGCGGGGAAGGCTCACCCCATAGGAGCGCAGCAGCTCTTTGGCATCAAACTCGGTAAGACGGCTCATGGAGACGAATGGATAAGGGGGAGGTTGCCAGAGGAGGTCTATAAGCCGGGTTCTGTACCCCGGAGCTCTCGGCCCAGGGGCCGCGGTCATTCATCTGGGACGGGAGTCACCCCCCGCCTCTAGCGACCTACCCGGGGGCATCGGACGAGCAGCCCTCAAGCGCCCCCCTATTTGGTCTTGCTCCTGGTGGGGTTTGCCAAGCCGGCCGGTCACCCGACCGCTGGTGAGCTCTTACCTCACCCTTTCACCCTTACCGGGCAGAAGCCCGGCGGTTTCCTTTCTGTGGCACTTTCCTGAGGGTTACCCCTACTGGATGTTATCCAGCACCCTGCTCTACGGAGCCCGGACTTTCCTCCGGCACCGTGAAGTGCCGGCGACCGCGCGACTTACTCTGGCATCCTCCCTTCATGGCTGTTATCGATGGCCCTATTAGCCACACCGTCAGCGACAAGGTTTCTCTCACGAGGAATGTGCACCACAGCGGCCTTCTCGAAGCACCTCATCAGGGTCAAAGCCTCTTCGTAGAGGCCTCTCAGGGAAGCGCTCCTCACTCGGTAACTTCCGTCAACCTGACGCGCGAGAAGCTCGGAGTCGGTGTATAGGGTAACCTTTCGGGCCCCCAGTTCCTGCGCCAGCCGGAGGCCAAGAAGGAGGGCCCTGTACTCAGCCTCATTGTTCGTAGCTCTTCCCAGAAACTGGGAGACTTCCCTCAGGGGCCTTTCATGGCCGTCGATTGCTATGGCCGCTGCCCCAGCAGGGCCCGGATTACCCCTGGAAGCTCCATCTACATAAACGAAAAGGCTTCCTTTACCTTTACCTTTTATGTTCAAGATTTCGAACCTCTCCTGCTCGCTTCAGAGGCCTGCCTCCACAGCGGGCGCCTCGCCCTCCCAGTAGAGGATACGGCCGCAGTTCTGGCATGTGAAGATCTCCGACCCCTCCCTAATCTCGGCAAAGCGCTGTAGCGTCTCACTCATGTTGCAACCCGTGCAGACCCTTTCCCTTATTGCCACAACCGCCAGACCCTTGCGCACCTCCCGGATGTCCTGATAAGCCTTTAACCAGCGTTGCTCCAGGAAGGAAATGAGGTTCCGGCGCTCGGTTTCCTCCTGGGAGAGTTCCCGGTTGAGGCGCCCCATCTCCACCTCCAGCTCCCGGCGCCGGGCTTCAAAGCGAGCGCGCTGGCCTTCGAGCTTCCCCTCCTCCTGGGCCAAATCCTCCCTGAGGCTCTCCGCCGTTTCCATGCCCCGGAGTAATTCCTCCTCCAGGCGGTCAACTTTCCCTTTTATGGTCTCTATCTCGCTCAGCATGGCCTGGTACTCCTTGTTGGTTTTTACAGCCGTGAGCTTCCCTCTGGAAGAGGAGAGCCTCGCCTCCTGAGCCTTGATCTCGCCTTCCTTATCCCGCTGCTCCCTGGCATGAGCTTCCAGCCTTGAGCGAGCGGCTTCAAGCCTTTCCTGCCGGCCCTTAAACTCTCTCTCAAGCTCCGCAATCTCCTGTGGCACCCTAGCCTTTTCCTCCCTCAGAGCGGCTATACGTTTGTCAAGCCGCTGAAGGTCCACAAGGAATTTGAGCTGATGGTTCAAGGTTTCATCCTAGGAGGCGTCCGGGCTCAATACAAGAAAATAAAAAAGTGCATTCATTGAATGCACTTTCCTGCTCGAAAAGGCGGACACTGCCGCGCCCCCTGACTGACTCTACACAATTTTCGGAGCGCTGGCCCTGTTCCCTCCACGCTCTTCCTGCAATTGAGTTGCCAAGTGAAGAAATGGTGGGCCCACCTGGCCTCGAACCAGGGACCTACCGGTTATGAGCCGGTGGCTCTTCCAGCTGAGCTATGGGCCCACCGAAAATCTCTTGATCGCGAGCCCCCCCTAGCCCCGGCTCCAACCTCTTAATTCAAAATAGCCCAGGGGCCTCTTGACTGTCAAGGGATAATTATCCCTCGATGAAGCTTCTCAGCTGTTTGGAGCGGCTGGGATGACGGAGCTTCCTGAGCGCCTTGGCTTCGATCTGGCGGATGCGCTCCCGGGTAACGTCGAAATCCTGCCCCACTTCTTCAAGGGTGTGCTCGCTGTCTACCCCGATCCCGAAGCGTTTGCGCAGCACCTTCTCCTCACGGGGAGTAAGAGTCTGAAGTACCTTCCTCGTCTGCTCTTTGAGATTGATCTTGATAACCGCCTCGCCGGGCGCTATAGCCTTCTTGTCCTCTATGAAGTCTCCCAGATGGCTATCTTCCTCTTCTCCGACCGGAGTCTCCAGGCTGATAGGCTCCTTGGCTATCTTGAGTACCTTTCTCACCTTCTCCGCTGGCAGGTCCATTCGTTCGGCAATCTCCTCAGGAGTAGGCTCCCGCCCGATCTCCTGCACGAGCTGCCGGGAGGTGCGGATGAGCTTATTGATGGTCTCGATCATGTGGACCGGGATGCGGATGGTTCGGGCCTGATCGGCGATGGCCCGCGTTATGGCCTGCCGTATCCACCAGGTGGCGTAAGTACTGAACTTGTAGCCGCGCTTGTACTCGAACTTTTCGACAGCCTTCATGAGGCCGATGTTACCCTCCTGAATGAGATCCAGGAACTGGAGGCCGCGGTTGGTGTATTTCTTGGCGATGCTCACCACCAGCCTCAGGTTGGCCTCGGCCAGCTCTCGCTTAGCCATGCGGTCTTTCTCCCGACCGCGCTCTATAAGCTCCAAGGCCTGGGCAAGCTCTTCCTTGGAGGTCTCGGCTTCTTTCTCCAAGTGCCGTATCCGGCGCTGGATCCTGCGGACCCTCCGGTCAAACTCTGCCAGCACGGAAACCGAAATTCGCCTCTTCCCCTTAACCACCCGCTGGCGGCCGTTGCGTTGGGCCTCCCGAAGCGCGGCTCTAAGCTCGGGCAGGGTCATGTCTAGCTGTTTGAGGTAACTCTCGATCTCCTCCTCCTCCTCCCGTATGCTGGCCACATAGCTTCTTCCCCGCTCCGCTATCCTGTCCACCTGCTTCGAGTCCAGATTTATCCCGCGGATGAGTTCAGCAATCCTCTGGCGGATCTTCTGGATATCCTCGGGTTGGCCCGAAGATCGCTTTCGCTCCAGAAGGGCCTGCTGGTCCCTGATCTTATCGATGAGCTTAAGAACCCGCTGGCGTTCCTCCTCCTCGTTGGGAGACCCCTTCTCATCTCCGTCGCTGAGGTTAATCACCTGCTGGAGACTGATCCTGTCTTCGCGCAACTGCTCGCCCAGCTCTATTACCTCCCGGATGGCCACGGGGGTAGAGACTGTGGCTGTGATGACATCGTTCTGACCTTCCTCGATGCGCTTGGCAATCGTCACCTCCCCCTCACGGCTAAGCAAGGGAATTGAACCCATCTCCCTGAGGTACATGCGCATTGGATCGTCGGTCCTAGCCAGCCCTTCGTCAAAGATAGTTGCTTTCCCCTTCTCCTTCTCTCTGAGAAGGGGAACTTTCTTGCTGGCTCGCGCACTATCCACGACCTCGATATCCATTTCCCCGAAAAGCATCATGATATCGTCTATCTGCTCGGGGGAGACGAGGTCCGGAGGAAGGATGTTATTTACCTCTTGGTAGGTGAGGTAGCCCTTCTCCTTCCCCATGGAGATGAGTCGCTTCACCTCGTTCATCTTCTGGCCGCGTGTCATCTTTTCTCCCTGCCCTCTTCCGCGAACTTAACTAGAAATCCAGTCCAACTCACTCCCGCCGGGAGGATTCTCACTCAAAGTGCTCTGCTCTAGAGTTATGACTGACGTTTCTCGACCAGTATAGTGTTTATCTCCCTGCGGAGCGCGTCCACTTCCTCCGCAGCCCCCCTGCGCTTGGCCTCAGCAATGCGCCCTTGAAGGACCCTAGAGCGCTCTCGGAGGGAGCGTCTCTTCATACGGGAAAGGCAGTCAGAGAGAACCTTCTCCGGTTCCTCCAACTCCTCAACCGAAAGTCGGGCGGCAAGCTGTCGCGCCCCCTGTTCTTTGAGTTTCTCCAGGATAGCCGAAGGCTTATATGAAGCTCCTTCCTCCTGAGCCCTCAAGAGGGCTTCTACTATCGCCCTAAGGCCTTCATCCTTAAAGGCCTTTGGGTCCAGCGCATCTCTCACCCCGGCTGCCAAGGCCGCTTCCTGAAGAAGAGCCCATACCAGGTAGAGCTCCTCGGGTGGGTGTTCCTCTGTCTTACGGGTCAGGTCCAGGGTTCTCCTGAGCCTGCCCGACCGCCCCTCTTCCAAAAGGGACAATACCAGTTCCTGGCTGAGCGCAAGCCTCTCGGATAGAACCCGCACGTACTCCCGCTTCAGGGTGGAACTCGCCCCTTCAAGGAAAGCAGCGACCCGCCTCGCCGCCCCCACCTTCTCGGCATGTTCAGAAGCAGTGGATGTTCCTTCCAAAAGGGAGTCTATCGAATATTCCATGAAGCCTCGGGCCCCCCCTTCAAGGCGCTTGAGAGCCTCGGGCCCCTCACGGCGAAGCAGGCTATCGACATCGCCCCCCGGAGGCAGCTCTATCACCCGCAGGCGCATCTGCCCCAGGCCTGGCCTCTCCAGGAAATCCCCCCTCATTATCCCCCCCGCCCAGAGGGTCTCCGGAGTGCCCACGAGCCTTGATTCCTGAGCCACCACCTCCCCGCCGCGGCGAGCTGCCAAGCGGCCGGCAGCATCGGGGTCAAAGATGAAAACCAGCTCTTCGGCAAAGCCCTTTAGAGAGCGCACGTGCTCGGCCGTCAGCGCCACACCCATGGGGGCCACCGCGTTCTTGAAGCCCGACTCCCAGAGAGCTATGAGGTCAAAGTAACCCTCTACCACCAGGGCTGAGCGACGCTCCCGGATGGCCGCCTTGGAAAGATGCAGGCCATAGAGGGTGCGGCTCTTCTTAAAGGTGGGGGTATCGGGGGAATTGATGTATTTGGCCCCTTTCCCTTCATCTCCGGGCATCGCCCTCCCGCCGAACGCGATGGGCCTCCCCTCAAGATTGCAGATGGGGAAGATCAGGCGGTCTCTGAAACGGTCATAATAACCTGTCCCCTCCTTCGCGGGCACAGTGAGACCCGCCTTCAGAAGAAGCTCGGCACTCGTTCCCTTGGCCCTGAAATAGCTCATGAGTCCGTCCCAGGCAGGGGGGGCGAAGCCCAGGCGGAAAGTCTTCACGGTCTCTTCTCGAAGACCCCTCTCCTCGAGGTAGCGCCGTGCCTTCTCGCCCGAGGGCCGCAAGAGCTCTCTTTCAAAATAACGAGCGGCCCGCTCGTTTATTTCCATGAGCCGCTCGATGTCATCGACCGGGCCCCCTCCCGTGCGCTTCAAAGTGATGCCCTGCTTCCTCGCCAGGAGCTCCACCGCTTCCACGAAGCCCAAGCCTTCATGCTGGATGAGAAATTGAAAGACGTTTCCCCCCGCCCCGCAGCCGAAACAGTGGTAAGTGCCGCGACTAGGGCTGACCGTGAAAGAGGGTGTCTTCTCGGGGTGGAAGGGACAAAGGCCCTTGTAGTTCTTTCCCGACTTTTTCAGAGCCACATACTCTCCGATGACATCCTCGACTCGGATGCCCTCCCGCACCCGATCGAGCTCTTCCTGAGCGATAAGCGCCAAGCTCCCTTCTCCCCTTAACCCTTGAGCTCCACTACTGTTACACCCGCTCCCCCATGCTCCAGGGCCTCACGATAGAAGCACTTCACATGAGGATGCCCCTTAAGCACACCCCCAATGGCCCTCCCCAGGGCACCGGTACCCTTGCCATGGACGATGCGAACGTAGGGGAGGCCCAGGAGCACAGCCTCATCAAGGTACTTGTCCACCCGGCCCAGGGCCTCCTCAACCCGCTCCCCCAGAAGGTGAAGCTCTGAGGAGAACTCCCGCTCCCCTCCGGGCCCTTCCCAGCCAGAGGGAGTACCATCCTCCAAAATCTTCCCTTCACGCCTTAATGCCTCAAGGGGTACCGATAGGGTTTTTCCCATGGAAAGGACTTTCACCTTCCCCCAGTTATCCGGCCCACGCAGCACCGTGCCTGCTTTGTTGAGCGGGGCAATTCTCACCACATCTCCCGCCCTCGGGAAAAGCGCGGGAGCGCTTTCTTCATCCCATTTCTCCTCGGCCTCACTGGCTTTAAGCTCCGCCCTTAGCCCCCCTATGAGGCGCTCATGAGCTCCCGCGGATATCCCCTCCTCCTTACTCTGGCGCCTCAGCCGGGCTACAAGTTCTGAAACCTCCCGCTGAGCCTCCGAGAGGAAAGCTTCCGCTTTCTTTCTCCCCTCCTCAAAGCCCTGCGCACGCCTCTCTCGCGCCTCTTCCAGCCGTTGCACGGCCTCTTCTTTCTGCTTGGCCAGCTCACTGAGAGCCTCTTCCAGCTCCCGCTTCTTGGATGCCACCCGCTCACAATCCTCTGCCAGCCTGCTCACGAGCTCCTCCACCCTTATGGCCCCCTCTCCTCTGAGGGCCCGTGCCCGCTCCACAATGCTCTCGGGCAGTCCCAAACGCCGAGCTATCAGGAGGGCATTGCTGGCCCCCGGAGTGCCGACGCGAAGCCTGAAGGTTGGCCTGAGGGTGGCGGGGTCGAATTCCACAGATGCATTCCGGGCCACCTCCGAACAGTGAGCATAGCCTTTAAGGGCGTCATGGTGGGTCGTGGCCACTGTAAGGGAGCCCTTCTCGGCCAGGCTCTCCAGCAGTGCCACCCCCAGCGCAGCTCCCTCATCAGGGTCGGTGCCAGCTCCCAGCTCGTCCAAGAGCACGAGTGAGTCCCCCTCGGCATTGGAAAGGATGCTCACGATGTTGAACATATGGCCCGAGAAGGTGCTGAGGCTCTGCTGAAGGCTTTGCTCATCACCAATATCAGCGTAAACCCCCCGGAAAAGAGGAAGGGTGCTTCCTTCCTCCGCCGGAATGGGAACCCCCGCCTGGGCCATGAGAACCGAAAGGCCCAAGGTTTTGAGCACGACGGTCTTCCCTCCGGTATTTGGCCCAGTGATGACCAGCTGACGGTAACCATCCCCCAGGGAAATATCAATCGGTACCACCTCCTCCACAGCTCCATCGGCCAGAAGGAGAGGGTGCCTCACGCCCTTAAGGGAGATGGAGTTCCCCTGGCTCATGAGTGGGGAGTGACATTTATATTCCTTGGCATAGCTGGCTTTAGCAAAAACTGCATCAAGC
The DNA here is from genome assembly GCA_964575845.1 of uncultured bacterium. GTDB lineage: Bacteria > UBA8248 > UBA8248 > UBA8248 > CAZNSX01 > CAZNSX01. The sequence continues at coordinate 134,452 of CAZNSX010000005.1, forward strand.
TCAGCCAGACGCCTTGATAAAAGCTCCAGGGGCTCCCGCCTGGCCATCGCCTCTTTGGTAAGGGAAGATAGTATTCGGTAAACTTCTTCCTCTTCTTCTCTCTTCAACTCGGCCATTCGATTGTTGAGCGGGCACACGGACAAGGGCTCCACAAATAGGGTGCCACCGCTCGCCGAGCGGTCATGAATAATGCCTCCGAGGGCCCGCCTGAAATTTGGCTTCAGGGGAAGGACATAACGCTCCCGGCGGAGCGTGATGATGGGTTCCTGAAGGACACCCTCGAGCCCCTGCATAAGTTCCTCAAGAGCCCTTTTAAGGCGCCTTTTGGTGGAGCGAAGGGAGGAGCGCAGACCCTTGAGAGTGGAGCTTGCACCGTCCAAAACATCCCCCTTTGGGCCTATTGCACCCCTTATAGCCCTTCTAAGCTCGGGCATGAGCTCAACCCCTTCGAGCTTGGATGCCAGAAGAGGATATTGCTCTTTCCTCGACCGGAGAAACCTCTCCACATCTTCAGCTATCTGAAGGATGTTGGCAATTTCCAGAAGCTCCTGGGGCTCCAAAGGGCCGGACATCCTCATGACGCCCTGGAGAATAGCTCCCCCATCGCTGAAGGCCGCCATGGGAAAGACCTCGCCCGAGGAGAGAAGCTGCATCATCTCGGCGCTTTCTCCTTGAAGCTGGCGCACTTTCTCTAAGTCCTCAGACCAGGGAAGACGAAGCAGAAGCTCCTTTCCTGGCTTCGAGCGCGCATAGCCCTCCACCAGGGCCCTTACCCTAGCAAACTCCAGCACTTCCTCTGCGTGCTGCTCCAATAAGCGAGTTTCGGTCAATGCTTCAACCTGAGCGCTGCGGAATTGGAGGGAGGAATGGAGAACCACTTAATCCTGGGAAATAACCTGAACCCCTCACTTCTCTCATCCGAGGGCATCTCTCGCACTGCTACTCTCCGAAGAGAGATGGGGAAGAATGTGAGTAAAAGCTCCCTGCGCTCGAAGCCTCCGACCTCTACCTGCTGCCAAGCTTAGCAGCTTTCTTGCGCGCGGCTAGGACCTTCCGCTTGCGCCTGACGCTGGGCTTCTCGTAGTGTTCCCTCCTCCTTATCTCCGAAAGAATGCCAGCTTTCTCGCACTGCTTTTTAAAGCGTTTAAGGGTGATCTCGAAAGGCTCGTTCTCATTCACCTTTACGCCGGGCATTAAGTTTTCGCCTCCTTCCCGGTTATTTTATTTTGCTATCGCTTTCCCCCCCCTTCATTTATTAAAAGAAAACGGCCTGGGGCCGTCGCTTCTTAATATTAGAATTTTGGCGAAAAAAAACAATGAGGATTATAAATAATCTCATCTGATGGCAAAAAAACCTATTTACAACATAAATATAAACTTAAAGTCATTTTTTGTCAAGGTCTTTGTACTACTAACCTTCTAATTCTGTTTACCTTTTCCTTTTTCAAGCCCTGAATGCCCGCGGCGGCGGGCCAGCTCACCGAAGACCTTCTCTGGAGGCACTCCTAGGAGGGCAAGAACTACCAGGCTATGGAACCAAAGGTCGCCCATCTCGTAAGTGAGGTTGGGCAAATCCCCTCCCTTAGCCGCAAGTAGCACTTCGGAAGCCTCTTCAAGCAATTTTTTCAGGACCTTATCCTTACCCTGGCCCAACAAGTAGGATACATAGGAATCTTCCCTGGGGTTCACCTTGCGGTCTATAATCACCCGGTAGACCTCATCCAGGATCTGTGGGCTCTCTTCGGGCTCTGCCACAGGTTTCAACTCATTGAAAAAACAGGATAGCTCTCCCGTATGACAGGCCGGACCCGAAGCCTCCACCCGAAGGAGAAGCGCGTCACCATCGCAATCGCAGGATAACCCTTTGAGTTTAAAGAAGTTTCCTGATGTCTCCCCCTTTTTCCAAAGCTCCTGCCTGGAGCGGCTCCAGAAATGAACAAACCCTGTCTCAAGGGTCTTTTCCAGGCTTTCCTCGTTCATATAGGCGAGCATAAGTATCCTGCCTGAGTGAAAGTCCTGGACGACGGCCGGTATCAGGCCCCGAGAATCGAACTTAAGCTTGTCCTTCCAGTTCAATCCTTAATCTCCAGGATAAATGCCAGCTAAGCAGGCCTAACGGCCACACCGTGACTCTTCAGAAACCTTTTAACATCGGAAATAGAATACTCCCCATAGTGAAAAATAGAAGCCGCCAGCACAGCATCGGCCCCCCCTTCGGTAAGCCCGGCGAGCAGATGCTCGGGGCATCCCACACCGCCCGAAGCTATGACCGGAACCGGCACCAGATCTGCGACCCGGCGGGTCAGCTCAACATCATAGCCCAGTCGGGTTCCATCCCGGTCCATGCTGGTTAGCAGGATTTCCCCGGCTCCGAGCTCGCATGCCCTCTCGGCCCATTCCAGAGCATCAATGCCCGTGGGACGGCTCCCGCCGTGCGTATAAACCTCCCACCTCTGCTCCTCCTCCCGGCGCTTGGCATCGATGGCCACCACAATGGTGGAACTGCCGAAGCGAAGAGTGGCACGACGGATAAGCTCCGGCTCAGCCACGGCGGCCGTATTGATGGAGACCTTGTCGGCCCCCGCCCTGAGAAGCCCCCGGATATCTTCGAGGCCAGTTATTCCTCCTCCTACCGTGAGGGGCACAAAAAGCCTCTCGGCCGTCCTCTCCACAACCTCCACCATGGTGGAGCGGGCTTCCCTGGAGGCCGTGATATCGAGAAAGGTCACCTCATCAGCCCCCTGGGCGCCGTAGGCTTCCGCCTGCTCCACGGGGTCTCCGGCGTCCCGCAAATTGAGAAAATTTATCCCCTTAACGACCCGGCCAGCCTTGACGTCAAGGCAGGGGATTATCCTCTTAGCCAGCATCGAGCAAGCTCCAGGGCTTCCTTCAGAGAAAGAGTCCCCTCATAGAGAGCCTTTCCCACAATGACACCCGCGAGGCCCTCGGCCTCTAACGGGAGCAAGCGCTTGATGTCTTCCACGGAGGCTACGCCGCCCGAGGCATAAAGGGGCTGGCCGAGCTCTCGGGCCAGCTCTCGGGTGAGCTTCAGGTTAGCTCCCCGTAAGGTCCCGTCCCGGCTTATGTCGGTCAAGATGACCCCGGCCAGCTCACACCCGGTAAAACGGGAGACCAGCTCACGAGGCCCGAGGCCTGTGCCCTCTTCCCAGCCTCCGACCATCACCATCCCTTCTCTGACATCCACCCCGAGAAGGATCTGGCCCGGAAAATCCCGGCAGGCTAGGCGCACAAGGCCCGGCTCCCTGATGGCTGCCGTGCCGAGAATGACAAAGCTCGCGCCAGCCTTGAAGATGGCGACGAGGGAAGCCATATTGCGGACCCCTCCCCCTACCTGAAGGGGAATCCCAAGCTGGCTTGCCATCTGCCCTATCCAGTTAAGGTTCCTCGGCTCTCCGGCAAAGGCGCCGTCGAGATCCACCACATGCAGGCGGGAAGCCCCCTCGGCTTCCCAGCGGAGGGCAACATCCAGAGGGCTGGGAGAGTAAACGCTCTCCCGCTCCTTTCTCCCCTGCTCCAGCCGCACACACTGGCCGCCCCTGATGTCAATGGCGGGAATTATGAGCATCGGTCGTGGCTCCCGGGATGTGCCTCCCCTTAAAGCCTCTCGGCTCCGACCCACTTTCCGAAACGCCGAAGTATTTCAAGCCCCCGGGGCCCGCTCTTCTCGGGGTGGAACTGGGTGGCGAAAATCTTTCCTCGCGCAACGCAAGCTGCAAAATCTAGCCCATAGCGGGTGCTCGCCACATTGAGGCTCTCCGCCGCGGGCTCGGCAAAATAGGAATGGACGAAATAGAAATAGTCTCCCTCCCGAACCCCTTCGAGGAGGGGATGCTCACGCTGCAACTTCAGTCGGTTCCATCCCATGTGGGGAACCTTGAGCCGCTCCCCATCCTCTCTCAAGGACGGCAAGCGCCGCACCCGGCCGGGGAGAACTGCCAGACCCCCTGAGCCTCCAAACTCCTCGCTTTCCTCAAAGAGTATCTGAAGGCCAAGGCAGATGCCCAGATAAGGGACCCCTTTTTCAATAGCCTCAATCAGTGGCTCAATGAGCCCCCTGCTTCTGAGCCCATTCATACAATCCCGAAAAGCCCCGACTCCCGGAAGCACCAAGCCCCGGGCCCGGGAAAGTTCCTTGGGGCTCCCTACAAGGTGCGCCTCGAAGCCTACCCGAGCGAAGCCATTAACCACACTCCTCAGGTTTCCCATCTCGTGGTCAATTACAGCGATCATGGCCTTCAGGCTGCAAAACCTTCCTCAGAGGGTTCCCTTGGTAGAGGGGACACCTTCTCTCCTGGGCTCTATAGAGGAGGCTTCCCTAAGGGCCAGGCCAAAGGCCTTGAAAATGGCCTCGGCCATATGGTGGCCGTTGGTTCCACAGGGGACCTCTATATGGAGGTCCATGCCGGCCTCTGAACTCAAGGCCCAGAAAAACTCCCTTATGAGCTCTGGCTCCATATCACCCAGGGTGGCAAGTGGAAACTCGGCCCTGAAGTTAAGGTTGGAGCGTCCTCCCAGGTCCAGGGCCACCTCCGCCAGAGCATCCATCATCGGCACACGGGCTGAGCCAAAACGCCGGAGCCCTTCTTTTTGCCCCAGGGCCTCCCCGATGGCGCGGCCAAGGCATAGACCCACGTCTTCAACGGAGTGATGTGAATCGACCTCGAGGTCCCCCCTGCCTTTCAGCGAAATGTCCATGAGGCCGTGCTTAGCCATCTGGGAGAGCATATGGTCGAGAAACCCCACACCCGTGGAGATGGCGTGCTCCCCCTTTCCCTGAAGCCTGAGTTTCACCCTAAATTCCGTCTCAAGAGTCTTTCTGTGCACTTCCTTCTTCTTGGCCATCGGCTCCCTCTTCCTGGGCTCAGTGTCTTTTTTGAAGGCTCTCCCTCAAGAGCAGGGCCCTCGCATGCCCCCCGAGGCCTTCAAGCTCTGCCAGCTGCGTTGCAGACCGTGAGATTTCTCTTAGGCCTTCTTGCGTAAGAGCCAGAAGGGAGGTTCTCTTCAAGAAGTGGTATACCCCGAGGGGAGAGCCCCAGCGGGCACCGCTCCCTGTAGGGAGCACATGATTCGGGCCGGCGCCATAGTCACCTGCGGCCACAGGGCTCCAAGGTCCAAGGAATATAGCGCCCGCAGCCTTGAAAAGGGGGAGGGCCTCCCAGGGCCGCTCGAGTTGGAGCTCCAGATGCTCGGGGGCAAGGCGGTTAGCGAGGGAGGCGGCTTCCTCGATGCTCCGGACCAGGCAGATGGCTCCCCCCTGCTCCAAGGCCCGTCTCGCTATAGCCGCCCGAGGAAGGCTCTTGAGCTGACGCTCCACCTCAGCCTCCACCTCCCGGCCGAGACCTTCTTCGAGCGTTATGAGGAAGGCCCTTGCTGCTTCATCGTGCTCGGCCTGAGCCAGGAGGTCTGCCGCGGCCAAGGAGGCCACGGCACTCCCATCAGCCACCACAACCACCTCGCTGGGCCCGGCAAGCATGTCTATGTCCACCTCCCCGTAGAGGAGTTTCTTGGCCGCTGTGGGATAGAGACCGCCTGGTCCCACTACTTTCTCTACAGCCCTGATCCTTTCGGTGCCAAGGGCCATGGCGGCAACCGCCTGAGCCCCTCCCACACGGTAAAGCTCATGCACACCGCCAAGGGCCGCGGCCGCCAGGATGGCCGGATGCAGCGAGCCATCGCGACCCGGAGGAGAGCACATGACGATGCGCCCGACGCCGGCTACTCGGGCGGGGATGGCGGTCATGAGGGCGGACGAAGGATAAAGGGCTCCTCCGCCCGGCACATAAATGCCCACGCTCTCCAAGGGCATAACCAGCTCGCCAAAGACCCGGCCATCATCGCCTGTCCAGAGCCAGGAGCGCTCCTTTTGGTGCTCGTGATAGACCCTTACTCTTTCAGCGACCTCCTCAAGGGCACCCCTCAAGGCGGGGGTAATTTCCGAGAGGGCCCTCCGCAGCTCCTCCCGCCCGAGGGAGAGGTCTTCCTCTCTGAGCCTGACACCATCAAAACGCTCGGTGAAATCCAGGAGCGCCCTGTCGCCCCCAGACCTCACGCCTTCCACCACAGGCCTTACGGCTTCGAGTGCTTCTGCCAGGAGCTGCTCCCCCCTTCTTATGAGAGACGAGAAGGCATCCTCCCAGCGCCCCTCTCCTACCCTTATCCACCTCATCCCTTGAGCCCCCGGCGGACGCGCTCGATGAGAGCAGCGACAGCCTCATGCTTCGTCTTCTGGCTCGCCCGGTTGAGTATAAGCCGTGCGGTAGATGGAAGGATTTCTTTCAGCTCTATCAAACCGTTTGCCCTGAGAGTTGAGCCGGTCTGGACCAGGTCAACTATGAGGTCTGAGAGCCCCACAAGGGGGGCCAGCTCCAGCGCTCCCCTAAGCTCTATTACTTCGACCTGCATCCCTTCCCGGGCGAAGAAGCGTTGCGTGAGGTTGGGGAACGTGGTGGCCACCCTCAGGTCTATTCTGGTCTTCAGTTCCTCCCATGGGGGCGAGCCCTTAGGCCCAGCTACCGAGAGGCGACATGCGCAAAGCCCCAGATCCAGTGGCTCATAAAGGTTTTTCCCCTGCTCTTCAAGGATGTCCTTCCCCACTATGCCCAGGTCCGCCGCCCCGTGCTCCACATAGGTGGGCACGTCGCTCGCCCTGAGCAGGAAAAACTTGAGGCGAGAGTCTGCCTCCCCATGCACCAGCTTTCGGCTCCGCTCCGTGAGAGGCCTCTTTAAGAGGCCACACCTCACCAGAAGGCCCACCGCCTCCTCAAAGAGGCGACCCTTGGGCAAGGCCAAGGTGAGGCTCACCCTCATGGCACCCTCCTTATGTCTGCTCCCAGACCCTGGAGCTTCTCCTCAATGCGCTCATACCCCCTGTCTATGTGATACACGCGGGAGACCGCTGTCTCCCCCTCGGCGGCAAGCCCGGCCAGGATCAGGCAAGCGCTGGCCCTCAGGTCAGTAGCCATCACCTCGGCCGCGGTCAACCGGCCCACCCCCCGCACAAGAGCCGACGGCCCTTCCGGGGTTATGTCAGCCCCCATGCGGTTAAGCTCTCCCACGTGCATGAAGCGGCTCTCAAACACCGTCTCCGTCACGACGCTTGCCCCTTCAGCCAGACACAGAAGGGCCATGAACTGGGCCTGCATATCCGTGGGGAAGCCGGGGAAAGGGCTCGTGGTAACATCGGCCGCCCTCTTGGGGAAGTGCCCCAAAACCCGGACAAAATCCTCCCCCTCTTCAACCTCTTCTCCCAGCTCTCTAAGCTTAAGGGTGAGGGAGAGGAAGTGCTCGGGAACACAACCCGATACCTTCACATCACCCCCCGTGATGGCCCCCGCCACCATGTAGGTGCCCGCCTCGATGCGGTCTGGTATTATGCGGCGGTCTAAACCCCCAAGCTCCCTAACTCCGCGAACCAGGACGGCATCCGTACCCGCACCCTCCACCTCGGCCCCCATGGCGTTTAGGGCCTGGGCAAGGTTCACCACCTCGGGCTCCCGGGCGGCGTTCTCTATGAGGGTTTCCCCCCTCGCCAGAGAGGCGGCCATCATGAGGTTCTCCGTCCCAGTGACTGAGGGAATGTCCAAATAGATGCGGGCACCCCGAAGCTCTCCGGCCTCAAGGTTTATGTAGCCGTCCCCGAGTGATACCCGAGCTCCCATGGCCTCGAACCCCTTAAGGTGAAGATTTATGGGTCTCGGCCCTATTGCGCAACCCCCCGGAAGAGACACCCGGGCGGTTCCGAAGCGCGCGAGGAGTGGCCCCATGACCAAGACCGAGGCCCTCATGGTTCTCACCAGTTCGTAAGGGGCGGTGGCATTCTGAGCTCCCGAAGGGTCCAAGGCGATGACCCCGGGCTCCTGGCTTTCGATGCCAAGGCGAAAACACCGAAGGAGCCGACAGATGGTGTCCACGTCCCTGAGGCTCGGAACATTCTCAACGCGGCACTTCTCCCTGCTCATGAGGGTGGCGGCCAAGACGGGAAGGGCGGCGTTCTTGGCCCCGCTCACCCTGACCTTCCCTCTAAGGGGTTTACCACCACGAATCAGAACCCGCTCCATAGCCTAGGAGTTCCCCTTCCTGGCCGTGAGACAGCGGTCGCGTCCCGCCAGATCCCGCGCTAAGGCCCAATCTCCATAAGAGCCCTCACCCGCCACAAGCTCCGCCACCCTCTCCGCCTGCCCGTCGCCTATCTCCAGAATCAGCCAGCCTCCCCCTTTGAGGTAGGGAGGAGCCTTGGCGATGAGCTCCTCGATAACTCGCAGGCCGTCGGGTCCGCCGTCGAGGGCAGAGCGAGGCTCCCACTCCCTCACCTCCGGCTGCAGGCGAGGGAAATCCCCGCTCGGGATATAGGGGGGATTGCAAAGGATGAAATCAAAGGGCTCGCCGGGGCTCATGGCCTCAAGGGTCCGGCAGGCAAGGAAAGCTATCCTTTCTGAGACTCCATGGCGTCGAGCGTTCTTCCTCGCCAGGGCCAGCGCGTCCGGGCGGAGGTCTGTGGCCAGGACCTTGAGGCCGGGCTTCTCGACGGTCAAGCTCACGGCGAGGACTCCTGAGCCCGTGCCCAGGTCCAAAAGCTTAACGCCGTCCCCCCTTCCTTCTATCAGGGCCAGGGCCCTCTCCACCAGGAGTTCAGTCTCTGGCCTCGGAACCATCACCAACGGGGATACCTGAAAGCTCAGAGACCAGAACTCTCGCTCCCCCGTTATATAAGCGAAGGGCTCCCGCCTTTGCCTCCTCCTCAGGAGCCCCTCAAAGAACTCCGCTTCCCTGGCAGGAAGAGGGAGCTGATGCTCCCCCAAAACTTCTTCCCTCCTCCAGCCGAGGGCATGAGCGAGGAGTGACTCCGCCTCAAGGCGGGCATTTTTCACCCCCGCTTCCTTGAGTCGAAGGCTAGCCGTCTCGACCAGATTCCCCGATGTGGGCCTTCTGCCCCACTCCTCCGGCATTGTGAGCTAGCCGTAAGGGGCGACGCCGGCAGCCGTTTCAAGCTCCATCAGGCGCTCAGCCTCACGGGCGGCCATGACTGCTTCCATCAGCTCATCAAGTTCGCCCTGGAGGACAGACTCTAGCTTGTGGAGCGTAAGGTTCAGCCGATGGTCGGTCACTCGATTTTGAGGGAAGTTATAAGTGCGGATGCGCTCGCTGCGGTCGCCGCTACCCACCTGGGTCCGGCGGTCCAGGGAGCGTTTGGCCTGCTGCTCCCTCTCCTTTAGGTCCAGGAGACGGGCCCGCAGGATCTTGAGCGCCTTTGCCCGGTTCTTATGCTGGCTCTTCTCGTCCTGACAGCTAACCACAATGCCTGTGGGAAGGTGAGTGACACGAACGGCGGAGTCAGTAGTATTGACGCTTTGTCCGCCGGGGCCTGAGGAGCGGAAAACATCTATCCTCAGGTCTTCAGGCGAGATCTTCACCTCTACCTCCTCGGCCTCGGGCAGCACGGCCACAGTCACGGCCGAGGTGTGGATGCGGCCTTGGGATTCGGTCACAGGAACACGTTGAACCCGGTGCGTGCCGCTCTCAGAGCGGAGATGGCTGAAAACCCTTTTACCTTCGATGAGGGCGATTACTTCTTTGTAGCCTCCAATGCCGGTTGGGCTTGCACTCAGAAGCTCCACCCGCCAGCCCTTTCTTTCAGCAAAGCGACTATACATCCGGAAGAGCTCGGCCGCGAAAAGGGCCGCTTCTTCGCCTCCGGTTCCCGCCCTTATCTCAAGGATAACGTTTTTCTCCTCGGCCGGGTCCCGCGGAAGCATCATCCTCCTGAGCTCTGCCTCCAGCTTCTCCCGCCGCTCCTTTTGTTCTTCGAGTTCTTCCTCAGCCAGAGCCCTGAGATCCTCGTCATGGTGTTCCTCCCGAAGGACCCGCTCATCTTCTTCGATCACCTTCAGAGTATTCTTATAAGCTTTAAAGGCATCAACAATGGGGGCGAGGTCGGAGTGCTCCTTGGCCAGGCGCTGGAAATTCCCATGGTCGGCGGCGACCGCAGGCTCTCCCAGCTTACGGGTAATTACCTCAAATCTGGCCTCTATCTTTTCCAGCTTATCGAACATGCCTACCACCGCGGGCCCTCATCGGGCAACCCCCGCCTCCTCTCTCTCCCGAAGCTTCTCCTCCCTGAAGGTAACGAATGTTATTGGCATTATCTCCTCCACAATTTTCAGGATGGCTTCGGCATAGAGTCGGATCTCGTGCTGGGCCTTGGGGTCTGTGCGGAGGCGGATAAAATTCATGAGGGAGCTTCCGTTTACAGTCCAATAAAACTTTGTATAAGTGCCCATGGGCAGGAGTGCTCTCGCCTGCTCCCGGCGCATGCCCCTCTCTCTGTAAAAGTGCTCGTAGAGGTCGAAGGCCCGATGGTGGTGAGATTTCCAGAGGAGAAGAGCCTCCTCATCTTCCTGCACCTCATGCGGCACATAGAATTCCCGCTGGGCCACGCAGTAGCGCAGCGACTCCTCATTGTATGAGGCTATCCGGTGCCGGAACCACTGCCGCGCGACAAAGAGAGGACACTTGACGTCAAAGGTCATAACCGCCGCCTCGAAGGGAGTCCTGTGGTCCTGACAGATAAGATGGCGGATGAGCTTACGGTCGCTTTCCTCGCCCCGGGAAGTGCTCCGGTAGCAGCGCCGGGCATTGCGCAAGACGGCCGCATCGCCCCCCCCCCACTCCACAAGCTCAAGGTAGCCGTTATCGAGAACCTTGACCATCGAAACTCTCCGCCCTAGTCCTCTTCTTTCTCCACAATGCCGTACTTGCGACGGAATCGCTCCACGCGGCCCGCCGTATCGACAATCTTCTGCTTCCCGGTAAAGAAGGGATGGCACTTGGAGCAGATCTCCACCCGGATGTCCTTTTTGGTGGACCGAGTCTTGATAACCTCACCGCAGGCACAGGAAATAGTCGTCTCGAAATACTCAGGGTGGATTCCCGACTTCATCGGCTCATGCCCCTCCTCTATCAAGGTTCTAAATAATTAATTTTACCATCCTTCCCGCCCCTGAGGCAAAAAATAAGGAAGCTCTTGCTTCCCTCCTGCCAGAAGTTCCTGTCCTCGCGACTCTCGGGCACAGTTAGCTATTTATAGAATCCAGAAACTCCTTATTGGTACGGGTCTCGGAGATTTTCTCATGCAGCAGTTCCATGCCGTCTACCACACCGAGTGGCTGGAGAACCTTCCTCAATAGCCACACCCTATTCAGTTCGTACTCGTCAAGCAGCAACTCTTCCTTCCGGGTTCCCGAACGGTGGATGTCTATGGCGGGGAAGACTCGCTTGTCCGCCAGCTTCCGGTCAAGGTTGACTTCCATGTTACCCGTGCCCTTGAACTCCTCAAAGATCACGTCATCCATCCGGCTCCCGGTGTCGATGAGGGCGGTTGCTATTATTGTCAGGCTGCCCCCCTCCTCCAGGTTTCGAGCGGCTCCGAAGAAGCGTTTGGGGCGCTGCAGAGCGTTGGAGTCCACCCCTCCTGAAAGAACCTTGCCGCTGGGCGGGACGATGGTGTTGTAAGCCCGGGCCAGACGGGTGATGCTGTCCAGCAGGATGACCACGTCTTTATCATGCTCCACCAGCCTCTTGGCCTTCTCGATGACCATCTCCGCTACCTGGACGTGGCGGGCCGCAGGCTCATCAAAGGTGGAGCTCACCACCTCCCCTTTCACCGACCTCTGCATGTCGGTGACCTCTTCAGGGCGCTCATCGATCAGGAGTACAATCAGGATGATGTCCGGATGATTTTCCGTAACGCTGTTCGCTATGGCCTGCAGCATCATTGTCTTTCCCGCTCGGGGCGGGGAAACGATAAGACCCCTTTGGCCCATGCCTATGGGAGTTAGAAGGTCCATTATCCGGGTGGATAGATTTCTGTCTTTGGTTTCTAAATTGATACGGCGATTAGGGTAGAGGGGGGTCAAGTTATCAAAGAGGATTTTCTCCTTGGCCGCCTCCGGATGCTCGAAATTAATAGCCTCCACCTTCAACAGCGCAAAATAGCGCTCGCTCTCCTTAGGGGGACGGATCTGCCCGGAGATGGTGTCCCCTGTGTGCAAGTCGAAGCGACGGATCTGAGAAGGGGAAACATAGATGTCATCGGGGCCGGGGAGGTAGTTGTAACTCGGCGAGCGCAGGAACCCGAATCCGTCGGGGAGGATCTCAATGACACCCTCGCCGAAAATAAAGCCGTCCTTTTGGGTCTGCGCCTCAAGGAGCCGAAAGATAAGCTCCTGCTTCCGCAGCCCGCTCATGCCTTGGATGTTCAGGTCCTTGCCTAATTGATTGAGTTCTGAAATGGTCTTTTTCTTCAGTTCCGCGAGATTCATCTCCCTCTCCTTGAGTTCCTTCTCCTGCCCGTGTACCCTCCCCTCTTCCACATCCTCATGGAAGGGAAGGACATTTTCCAACCCGCTGGCTTTTCGCTTCATCAGAAGAGCCCCGCCGTCAACTCTTTGCCTTGTCCTTTAGCCCACCTCCGATGGATAACCCGATTCCTCAGCCAAAACCCCCGGTCTCGTCCGATGGGATAGTCTGATAGGGAGAGCCCCGGGAACTCCCTCATGGGAGGCAAAATGAGCTCCCGGGCGATGTCAATATCAGGTTTTCGACGACGCGGGTTTATGCAAAAATCCTTTGATGGTACCGAAGGCTTTGCAGAGCTGACACCTCGGGGTTAGCTCTGGGAACCGATCGGAATAAGCTACGAGATAACTCTATGGTGGATTTTTGAAATGCTTCAGCCTAAATTTATAACTTTCTCTCCCTTTTGTCAACTCTTTTTCCTCTGGCCTCCTCTAACTTCCGGAAAAGCTCCTCCACCTGCTCCTCGGTTCTCTCAAGGGGCCCACCGTTGTCCACTACGAAGTCAGCGAAACGAAGCTTTTCTTTCAGAGGCATCTGCGAGGAGAGTCTTTGCAGGGCCTCCTCCTCCAGCATCCCCCTCTCCTGGGTGAGGCGTCTTAGCTGCTCCTGCTCCTCAGCTGTAACCACCACCACAACATCCATCCGCTTGTACGAGCCCGTCTCTATCATAAGGGCAGCGTCAACCACAACGATGGCATCGGGCTCCTTCCTGGCCAGCGCCTCTATTTGCCGGTCCTCTTCCGCGATGATGCGGGGATGAAGGATGGCATTCAGCCGCTCCCTTTCGCCTGCTTTGCCGAAGATTCTCTTGGCCAGCCACGGCCGGTTGAGGGTCTCATCGGGGAGGAGGGCTTCCCGGCCGAACTCGGCTGCTATCTCGTCAAGGGCTTCCTCTCCAGGCGCAACCAGCTTTCGGGCTATCCGGTCGGCATCGATAATGCGTGCACCCCTCCGCCTCAGCATCTCCGCCACGGTGGTCTTGCCACTGGCGACGCCGCCCGTGAGACCCACTAGAAGCATGAGAGCCGGCTCGCCAGAGCGAGGCCGCCCGGGACACGCTCCCGAGAGCCGGCTAGCTGTCTGGGGCTCAAAGGTTCTTTTAGGGGGACTGGAAACATGCCGGCTGGCGCCCTAGAGGCGGTCAGAGGCGGCGCTTGGAAAGCTCCTGTCCATAATGCTTCTGGTAGAGGACATCCCACTCCCGACTGCCTTCCATCAACTTCTTTGAATAAGAGGAGAGGGTGCGGCGAACCTCAAGGTCCACCTCCTCATCCACCCTGAGCTCATCGGTTATGATGCGGACGATGTGCAGGCGGACATCGTTGGGGTCCTTCAGGAACTCAAGCGAGTCCCACTTCCCAAAGGAATCTATGATGAGCTTTGAGATATGATTTATCTTCTCCCGACTGAGCCGCATGAGAGAACCTTTCGGTGGGCGGGCGGCCTATAAGATCAGGTTTCGCTCTTTCACGAGTTTGTTTTTCACGAGGTTAAACATGCGGGAGTAATCAACATTGCTTTTATCTATTATGCTAGCATGCGCGTGGAGGATCTCCTTGACCTCCTCATTGAGACGGTCCTCGACCAGCAGGTCTTCCTCGATTAGCCGGTAGATAAGGGCTCTCAGCTCCTTCGGGTCCGCATCTATCGTTATGTACTCTCCCTTGCGCAGGCTCTCGGTCAGCCGATTGGCTATGCGCTCGATCATCTCCCTTCTGAGACGCACGGAACCTCCAAAAAGGGGGACTTCTCTCTCAAGCGAGCCTCGGCCCGGGGGCCTGCGGCCATCATTGAGCCTTGGAAGCGCCTCATGTTCCCCCCCTAACTCGACCCACTCTCACCTCTTGAGGGCTCATAGGCGATAACTAGAACCCTCCTCTCTCAAGGCACACATTCGCCCACCTTTCAACCCATTGCCAGCGGGAGCGCATCCGCTCCTCTGACAAAAAGCATCGAGGACACCCCCACAGTCTTTTCTCCCACTCCTAGTTTGCCAAACTTGGCAGAGCCGCCTTCAAAGCCTCCACATAGACCATGGAGAGCTTCACCTTACCTATCAGCTCTTCCTCAAGGTCGGGGCCATGACAGTCGGAGCCTCCGACAACCAGAAAGCCCCTGCGTCTCGCCAGCCCGAGGTAGTAACGGCTGAGGGCCAAGCTGTGGGAAGGGTGGAAGACCTCAATCCCCATGAGTCCTGCCTTCTTGAGGGAGGAAATAAGCTCATCGGCGGCGCTCTTTCCCGGGTGGGCCAGAGCTGGTATGGAGCCCACCCGGCTCAGAAGCTGAACCGCGCCGACGGGATCTATGGCACTCACCGTCTCGTAAGCGGGGCAGTGGCTCCCTATGTACCGCTCGAAGGCCTCTGCCTTGCTCCCCACAAGACCCTTTCTCAGCAGAAACTGGGCAATGTGAACCCTCCCCAGGGAACTCCCATCGGAAGAAGAAACCATCTCCTCGGGATTCACGGGCAGGCCCAGCCCCCGAAGCCGCGTTAATATATTCCGAACCCTCCTCCGACGAAGCCTCCGGATGCGTTCCAGCTCCGATTTCAGGCTCTCCTCCTCCGACCTTACGTAATAGCTCAGGATATGGACTTCCCTGTCCTCATGAGTAGTGCTTATCTCCACCGCCGGAATAGCTTCGAGCCCCAGTTCCTCTGCTGCTTCCAGAGCTTCGGGGAGCCCCTCCATGGTGTCATGGTCAGCGATGGCAACTGTGCTGAGGCCCACCTCCTTAGCCCTCTCCACCACCCGCCGGGGAGAACAGCAGCCGTCGGAGAACGTCGTATGTAGGTGAAGGTCGGCAAAACCTGGTGATGAACCCGCCTTCAAAAGAGTAACCTCACTCCCCGGTCAGAGCCGAGGTCTCCTAGAGAGGCATCAGGAATCTCCGGGAGATTAACTGTTGATGATAAGCGCAGATCAAATACTGGAGCGGGCGATGGGATTCGAACCCACGACTTTCAGCTTGGGAAGCTGACATTCTACCTCTGAATTACGCCCGCGCATAATCAATCTTTTTATTTCTATTATTAATAATAAGCAAACGTCTCTTCCTTTGTCAACGCAAAAAGGCTTCCCCTACCGACGCCATAACCAGCTCTCATTCGCGTGCTTTTCCCTCACCAGCTCCTCCGCAAGTTCCCGCTCAAACTCCGAGAGCTCCCCGGCCTCAAGCCTCACCCCGAGGCCCATCTCAAGCCCTGCGGCCAGAGCCCCGGATGCCCTCTTGTAGTCCACGTGCTCTCCTGTCTCTCTCCTTACAGAGGTGACCCTCTCCCGGTGAAGGCACTCCAAGGGCTCGGCTTCGTGCGCTCCCCGGGGCAGAAGGAGGGGAATGAGTTCCTCGGGGTCGTAATCCAGAAGCACTGAGCCATGCTGAAGCAGGGCCCCTCCTGTGCGGCGCTGGGCACTTCCTGCGATCTTCTTGCCCGAAGCCAGGAGCTCAAAGGCAGAGGTGGTGGCAAAGCAGGAGCCTGTAGCTTCGTGTTCCCGTTCATCAGGAGGCAGCATTCTTGCCCGCACGCCAAGGCGCTCAAGACCCAGGGCGAGGCCCGTGCTGATGCGAAGGAAGGTTTTGCTCACCGGTCCCGAGAGGGGTTCGGTCCCTTCGCGGCATATGATGCTGTAGGTTATCTCCCTGTGATGGAGGACGGCCCTTCCCCCCGTGGGACGCCTCACCAGAGGGATACCCCGGCGCTCGAGCTCCTCCAGGTTTACATCCCTTCTCAGGGGCTGCGCAAAGCCCACCGAGAGGGTGGGTACCTTCCAGCAGTAGAGGCGGCAACTGGCAGGAGAGATGCCGCGGGCGCAACCCCTGAGAAGGGCCTCATCCACAGCCATATTCCAGGCGCCCTCGCCGGGCCCACTGTCAATAAACCTCCAGGTAGCGCGGCCCGTCTCTATTTTCCGGGGGTCCATCTCAGAATGGGCTTCTTGGCGGCCCTGGTCTCATCCAGGCGGGTGAGCTTCGTCAGGTGGGGAGCATTCTTGAGGAGAGCCGGTTCCTCTTCGGCCTCCTGGGCTATCTTCCTGAGAGCGGCGATAAACTGGTCGAGGCTCTCTTTGCTCTCGCTCTCGGTGGGCTCAATCATCAAGGCACCTCGCACTATCAGGGGGAAGTAAACGGTGGGCGGGTGATAACCGTAATCCATCATTCGCTTGGCTATATCGAGGGTGCTCACCCCGAAGGCGCTCTGCCTCCTGTCGGAGAAAACGCACTCGTGCATGCAGTGCCGGTCATAGGGGAGCTGGTAATGACCTTCAAGCATGGCCCTGAGATAGTTGGCATTGAGCACCGCAAGCTCGCTCACCCGCTTGAGCCCCTCGGCTCCAAGGGAGCGAATGTAGGCGTAGGCTTTTACCAGGACCCCGAAATTGCCCATGAAGGAGCCCAACCGGCCAATGCTCTGGGGGATATCGTAGTTGAGGATGTAGCACTCTCCCTCCTTTTCTACCGAAGGCACGGGCATGAAAGGTTCGAGGAGCTTCTTGATGCCCACCGGCCCGGCCCCGGGCCCGCCTCCCCCATGAGGGGTGGAGAAGGTCTTATGCAGGTTCAACTGGACAACGTCCACCCCCATGTCTCCCATCCGGGCGATGCCCATGAGGGCATTCATGTTGGCCCCGTCGCAATAGACAAGGCCCCCCTGCTCGTGGACGAGCCGGGCCACATCACGGACCTCCTCCTCAAAGAGACCCAGTGTGTTGGGGTTGGTCAACATCAAAGCCGCCACCTCACCATCCAAGACTTCCCCGAGAGCGCCCAGGCTGATGCAGCCACGCTCATTCGACTTCACCTCCACCGCCCGGTAACCGCATAGGTTCGTGCTGGCCGGGTTCGTTCCATGAGCGGAATCGGGAATGAGCACCTTGCTTCGGGGACGGCCCTGGGCGTGATGGTACGCCCGAATGAGCATGATGCCCGTGAGTTCCCCCTGTGCGCCGGCTGCCGGCTGCAGGATTACGCGGTCCATCCCCGTAATCTCTCGCAGGTATGAATCCAGCTCGTACAAAAGCCTCAGAGCACCCTGGCAGCTCTCTTCAGGCTGAAGCGGATGGACGCGAGAGAAGCCGGGGAGCCTGGCAACCTCTTCATTGACCTTGGGACTATATTTCATGGTACAGGAACCCAGCGGATAGAGGCCCAGGTCAACGCAGTAGTTCCACTGCGAGAGGCGCGTGAAGTGGCGAACGACATCCACTTCGCTCAGCTCGGGAAATCCCGAGGTCTCGTCCCTAATCAGCTCCCGCGGCAGGAGCTCCTCGAGCGGCCTCTCGGGCACTCCCAAAGGGGGCAAGGAGAAGCCCCGTCGGCCGGGTGAGCTCCGCTCGAAGATGAGTGGCTCGTTCAAGATCAGGCCCGCTGCACCCGGGGCCTCTTCCCTATCAGTCTCAACCTTCTCGCTCAAGAGATGCCTCCCCGTGCCGCGCGAGAAAGGAGCTCGGCCATGTGCTCAATATCCTCACGACCGTTGAGTTCAGTGATGCAGAAGAGGCTCTCCCCCTTGAGCTCTGGGTAGTGGCGGGAGAGGGGATAGCCACCCACCACCCCCTGCTCCAAGAGCCAATGGAAAAGTCTCTCAGGGTCCAGAGGGGAGGTAAGAACGAACTCATTGAAGATGGGGCCTAGGAAGGGAACGCTGAAGCCCGGCAGGTCTGAGAGAAGCTCCCGTGCGTAAGCCGCCCTTTGCAGATTCAAAAGGGCGAGCTTCCTCAGGCCCTCCTTTCCCAGGGCGCTCAGGTAGATAGTTGCTCTCAGGGCACAGAGTCCCTCATTCGTACAGATGTTGGATGTGGCCCGCTCCCGCCTTATATGCTGCTCCCTCGTCGCCAGAGCCAGGACAAAGCCTCTCCTTCGCTGGGAGTCCACTGTCTCCCCCACCAAGCGGCCGGGCATCTGGCGCATGAACTTCTCACGCGTGGCGAAGAGCCCGAGGTAGGGACCACCGAAGCTCAAGGGAAGGCCGAAGCTCTGGCCCTCGCCCGCCACCACATCAGCTCCGAGCTCTCCCGGTGGCTTAAGAAGAGCAAGCGAAAGGGCCTCGGTAACGGCCACTATAAATAGGACCCCACCGGCCCTGGCCGCCTCTCCCAGGGTCTTCAGGTCTTCAACCAAGCCGAAGAAATTAGGGCTCTGGACGATGGCTGCGGCCACTCCCTCCCCCAACGCATTCCCCCAGCCCTCCCTCTCGGTGTGCCCTCCCTCATCAAAGGGGACCTCCACAAGCTCCGCCCCCAGCGGGGCCAAGTAGGTGGAAAGAACTCTTCGATAGTGAGGGTGAAGCGCCCGGGAGACCGCTACTCGACCCCCCTTTTTCACCCTCCAGGCCATGAGGGCGGCCTCTGCCACGGCGGTGGCCCCTTCGTAGAGGGAGGCATTAGCCACCTCCATACCCGTCAGCTGGCAGATGAGGCTCTGGAACTCAAAGATGGACTGAAGGGTCCCCTGGCTCAGCTCGGGCTGATAAGGAGTGTAGGCCGTGTAGAACTCCGAGCGCCCGGCCAGATGGTCCACAACTGAGGGAATAAAATGGTCATAAGCGCCCGCTCCGAGGAAGACCTTCAGGGTGCCGCCGTGAGCATTCCCGCTGCTGATCTCCTCCAGATGCACTAGGAGTTCCTGCTCCGACAGAGGTGGGGGAAGCTCAAGTCCACGTCCCAGACGGAGTTCGGCCGGAACACTCTCAAAGAGCTGCTCCATGGAGGTGAGGCCTACGGCCTCGAGCATTGCCCGGCAATCTTCCTCGGTGTGAGGGAGGTAGCGCATCTAGCCCGCCTCTTGGCTGATGTGAGCCTGGTAGTCCTCGGCGGTTAGGAGGTCTTCAATCTCCAAGGGCTCGCTCATATCGAGGACTATCATCCATCCCTCTTCATAGGGGTCGGAGTTTATGAGCTCAGGCTCATCATCGAGGCTCTCGTTAACCTCCACAATCGTACCCGAAACGGGAGCGTAGAGGTCTGAGACGGCCTTGACCGACTCTACTTGGCCGAAAGTTGCATTCTGTTCCACTTCGGTGTCCACCTCGGGCAGCTCCACGTAAACCACATCTCCAAGCTCACCCTGCGCATACTCGGTTATCCCCACAATTGCACGGTTGCCCTCAACCCTAACCCACTCGTGTTCTTTTGTGTATTTAAGGTCTTCGGGGAACTCCATGATCTCTCCTTTCTCTGGCTATAAGACCCTCCACGCCAGCCCCTGGTCCAGGGGCTCAGCCCCTATGCCCGGCGGTAGAAGGGCGTCTTGACCACCGCGGCCCTTCTCCTCCTACCGCGAATATCTACCTCCAGGGGAGAACCCACCTCGCTGTGCTCGATAGCAACATAACCAATGCCGATGGCCTTTCCCAGAGTAGGGGACATCGTACCGCTGGTTATGAAACCCACCTTCTCCCCATCGGCAAGAATTTCATTTCCCGAGCGGGGGATGCCCCTTTCCAGGAGCTCCAGACCGACCAGCTTCCGCTTAAGGCCTTGAGCTTTCTGCTCGATAAGAGCTTCCCTGCCGATGAAGTCTCCCTTCTTGAGTTTAACCACCCAGCCGAGACCGGCCTCAAGAGGTGATGTCTCGGCCGTTATGTCGTTCCCGTAAAGAGCATATTTAACTTCCATCCGCAAAGTATCCCTGGCTCCCAGACCGCATGCCTTAATCCCCAAAGGGCGCCCTCTCTCCATGAGCGTCTTCCAGACCCTGGGTGCCGCCTCCCATTGGAGGTAAAGCTCAAAGCCGTCCTCGCCCGTATATCCCGTCCGCGATATAAGAGCAAGGACGCCGTCCACCTCCCCCAGAAGGGACAAGTAGTACTGAAGGCTCTCAAGGTCAGCGGATACAAGAGGCTTCAGAATATCCTGGGCCCTCGGGCCCTGAAGGGCTAGCTGGGCCGTTTGAGCGCTCGTGTTCTTAACCTCAACCTCTCCCCGGGCATGGGATGTCACCCATTCATAGTCCTTGTCAGTATTTGAGGCGTTGACGCAGAAAAGAAATCGGTCCTCGGCCAGACGGTAAACCGTGAGGTCGTCCACGATCCCCCCATCGGGATAGCACATTGTGGAGTATTGGACCTGATTGAGGGCCAGGGCGTCTATATCATTTGTGGTCAGATACTGGACAAACTCCTTGGCCTCGGGGCCGGATATCTCGATCTCGCCCATGTGGCTCACGTCAAAGAGCCCTGCTGACTGCCTTACGGAGTGGTGCTCCTCGATGATGCCCGTAAAATGAACGGGCATCTCCCAGCCCACAAAGGGCACCATTTTGGCTCCGGCCTCTAGATGAAGCTCATAAAGGGGAGTTCTTTTGAGAACTTCTTGGCTGGACATAACCCCTCCTCTTCCCCTCACTCCTGAAGGTGAGCCTGAATATCCGCCCGCGAAAGCTTACCGTTAGATATAATCATTCTGGCTGCGAATGCAAGAAAAAAACTGGAGGGATGAGAGAACTTCATTAGCTGCTAAATTCTTTGAAATCAGATGGTTGGGAGAGATAGGCAATCTTGTCCCCGGAGGTGAGCCAGTGAGATGGCCTGCTGGACCTCCCGGGTGGTCCCTTCGAAAAGGCTCGCCGCCCGAGCATCCCTGAGATAGCGCTCAACAGGGTACTCATTAGAGTATCCGTAGCCTCCATGGACCTGCAGGGCGTCCTCAGCGGCGCGGAGAGCTGACGCCGAAGCAAAATGTTTGGCCATGGCCACCTCGTCGCCTGCGGGAGCGCCCGAGTCCTTGAGGACCGCCGCCCGGTATACCATGAGGCGCGCCGCCTCCACATCCACTACCATCCGCGCGATCATATCCTGAACCAGTTGGAATCCAGCGATGGCCCGGCCGAAGGCCTTGCGCTCCAGGCTGTACTCGGTGGCCGCATCAAGCGAGGCCTGAGCCAAGCCGAGCGAGCCCGCGGCTGAGCTGAATTGCCCCTCTTCCAGGGCCGAACGAAAGAGCTCCTCCCCCGCCTCCGTATTTCCCAAAAGATCCTCGGGCCCAAGGGGACAGTCCTTGAAGGACAGGTCGGCAAGGCTTACGGCCCTCAGGCCGACTTTATCTTTGATCGCCTCCCGGGAAAACCCCGGCCTCCCCGCCTCCAAGAGATAGGCCGAAAGCTCTCCTCCTGCCCTCTCGCCGGGGATCCTAGCAAAGACTATTGCCAGGTCCGAGACACCGCCATTCAGGACAGAGCTTTTCTTTCCGCTGAGGAGCCATCCGTCTCCTGTCGGTTCTGCACGCGTTAAGAACCTCTCGATGTTCAAGCCTGCTTCGGGCTCGGCCAGAGCACAGCAGCCGATAATCTCACCTCTGAGAAGCCCTGGAAGCCACCGCTCCTTTTGCCGCTCACTCCCCCAGCGGGATAGGATGAGGCCTGTGAGGGATAGCTGGGCGGTAAGGGTAGCCCTCACTGAAGAGCAAGCCCTGCCTATTTCTTCCATGACAATTGCATAGCCCAAAAAGTCAAGCCCCGCCCCTCCCAGCTCCTCAGGTATGGGCCCCCCCAGGAGGCCCAGGGGGGCCATTTTCTTCAGGATATCGAGCGGAAAAACCTCCCCTATGTCCAGCTCCCGTGCCACGGGGACGATGTGCTCCTTGGCGAAGTCAGCCGCCATCCGCCGGAGCAGACGATGTTCTTCCTTAAGCTCAAAGTCCATGACTTCGGCTCCCTTCTCTTAAAATCGGGTACTTCACGGCGAGCACGATAACCTTAACAGAATGAAAGATGTATTTTAAGGGTTGAAATCACCCCACGGGGCTTCTTTCTTCAAGGAGCTTAAGGGAAGCTTCCATATCGGGAGGAAGCGCCGATTCAAAAGTCATGGCCTCGCCGCTCCTGGGGTGGATGAAGCGGATATAGAAGGCATGCAGTGCCTGACGGCTAAGGGGAAGGGTAGAGCGGCGGGCTCCCCCGTAGCGGCCTCCGTAAAGGGGGTCTCCCGCCACGGGGTGTCCTATGTGCCTCAAGTGTACCCGCACCTGATGGGTGCGGCCGCTCCTGAGACGAAGCTCAAGAAGGCAGTAAGCGGAAAATCTCTCCCTCACGAAAAACTCCGTCACCGCGGCCTTGCCGCCCTTTTTAAGGACGGCCATCTCCTTTCGGCGAGTGGGGTGCCGCCCCACGGGAGCATCGATTACCCCGCTTTCAGCCCTGACCCGTCCGTTCACGATGGCGAGGTAGCGGCGCTCCAGCTTCCGCTCCTTTAACTGGCGGGAGAGGCTCCTGTGGGTGAGGTCATCCTTGGCGGCCAGGAGGAGGCCTGAAGTGCCCTTATCGAGCCGGTGGACTATGCCCGGCCTCTCAACCCCTCCGATTCGCGAGAGAGCCCCACCACGGGCCAGGAGAGCGTTTACGAGAGTCCCCCTGGGATTTCCCGCTCCAGGATGAACCACCATCCCCGCGGGTTTATCTATGACGTAAAGGAAATCATCCTCGAAGAGGATACTCAGGGGGATTTCTTCAGCGATGAGGTGAGTCGGCTCGGGAGGAGGTAGGTGAACTTTGAGTTCTTCCCCGGCCTTCAAGCGCCGGCTCACCTTGGCGGGCTTTCCCGAAAGGAGGATATTTCCCCTTTCAGTCAAGCGCTTTATCTGAGTGCGGGATAGGAAGGGCAAGCGGCGGGAGAGAAAAAGGTCGAGCCTCATCCCCTCCCATTCGCTCTCTACCTTAAGATGCCAGAGCCTTTGTGCTGTTTCTTTCCCCTTCAAGGCCCCCTCCAGCCTGCTTGGGGGGGCGGCCCCTCAGCATATCCAGAAGGAGTAAGCCGACGCCTACACTTATGCTTGCATCGGCCAAGTTGAAGGCGGGCCAGTGGTAGCCCTTGATATATAAATCCATGAAGTCGATGACCTCGCCATAGCGAAGGCGGTCTATCAGGTTCCCCGCCCCTCCTCCGAAAACCATAGGAAGGGCAAGAAGGGGAAGGCTTCGGGAGAAAGAGAGGCCCCGGTAAACGAGGAGGATGATGAGCAGGACCAACGCCGTCACCCCTACGAAGAAAAGGCTCGCCCAAGGTCCTCTCATTCCCGCCAAGATACCGAAGGCAGCACCAGTGTTTCGCACATAGCTTATGGAGGCGACGCCGGGAATGAGCACTACGGACTCACCCGGCCTGAGGGAGCTATCCACGAGATACTTCAGGAGCTGATCCAGGGCCAAAAGGCTCCCAGCCAAGATAAAGAACCGACCGTAGGATTTGCGCAAAACTTCCCCTCAGGCCAACACCGCCGCGCAGCGGTCGCAGATTTCAGGATGTTCCTCAGAGCATCCCACCGTCTCCCGCACCGTCCAGCAGCGATCACATTTCATTCCCCTGGCTGGCTCCACCAGAACGCTTAGCCCCGGAAAGAGGGAGCTTTGATACGCGGCAGGAGGCGGGGAGTCTCCTGAAGCGATCTCCGCCTCGGAGGTGATGAAAACCTCGGCCATGACCCTCTCATAGGGCTTGAGGGCCTTAAGGAGTTCCTTGGGGAGAAAGAGCACCACCCTGGCATTCAGGGAGTGCCCCAGCTTCCCATCCTGGCGGTGCCGCTCAAGCGCCTTGGTAACCTCTCCCCTCACTCTCGATATCAGCTCCCAACGCTCCGCCAGCTCTTCATCAATTTTCTCCTCCCTGACCTCAGAGAAGGAAGAAAGATGTACACTTTCGGAGAGCTCGCGCTCTCGGGGCAGAAGCTGCCAGATCTCTTCAGCCGTAAAACTCAATATGGGCGCCATCAACTTAACCATGGCCAAAAGGGTCTCATAGAGAACGGTCTGTGCTGAGCGCCGCTCGGGCCCTGAAGCCGCTGACACATAAAGCCTATCCTTTAAAACATCCAGGTAGAAGGCGCTGAGGTCAACCGAGCAGAAATTGTTGAATGCATGGTAGAACAAATGGTACTCGTGGGCTTGATAAGCGGCCCTAACCCGGCCCACCAAGCGTTGGAGGCGGTGGAGCATAAGCCGGTCAAGCTCGGGAAGTTCGCCGTAAGGCACACTGTCCCTCTGCGGGTCAAAGTCATACAGATTTCCGATAAGGAAACGGCAGGTGTTGCGGATGCGCTTGTAAGCATCCGCCAGGCGCTCAAGAATCTCCTGAGAGATGCGCACGTCGTCGCAGTAGTTCTCCGACGCCACCCAGAGGCGGAGTATCTCGGCCCCGTACCGCTCGATGATCTCCTCTGGCGCGATGACGTTCCCTTCGGTCTTGCTCATCTTACGGCCTTCGCCATCCACCACATAGCCATGGGTCAGGACAGCCCGATAGGGGGCCTCGTCCCTGGTGCCCACACCCACCAGGAGAGAGCTATGGAACCAGCCACGGTGTTGGTCGCTTCCCTCAAGGTAGAGGTCGCAGGGCCAGGTGAGCTGCGGGTCTTTCTCCAGAACCGCTGCATGGCTCACCCCAGAGTCAAACCAAACATCCAGAATGTCCTTCTCCTTTCGGAAACGGTTTCCCCCACAGCTGGGGCAGCGAAAGCCCGGTGGAAGCAGGGCCTCGGCCTCCCGAGTGAACCAGATGTCCGAGCCCTCCTCTTCCACCAGAGAGGCCACATGCTCGGCCACCTCCTGGGTGGCCACACAGTAGCTGCAGCTCTCGCAGTGAAAGGCGGGAATGGGAACTCCCCAGACCCGCTGGCGGGAGATGCACCAATCGGGCCGGTTCTCCACCATGCCGTAGATGCGCTCCATTCCCCAGGAGGGTATCCACTTCACCTTTCTTATCTCTTGGAGAGCCTTAGTTCTGAGGCCGTTGGCCTCCATCGAGATAAACCACTGAGCCGTTGCCCGGAATATGGTCGGCTGGAGGGTGCGCCAATCGTGAGGATAATCGTGGACTATTTCCTCCGAGGCGAAAAGCGCGCCCCGCTCCTCAAGGAGGCGCACTATCAGGGGGTCTGCCTCGAAGACGGGCATTCCGCCGAAGAAATTTACCCCAGGGATGAACCGACCGTCATCATCCACGGGGCTATAGGTCTCAAGGCCATACCTCTGCCCCGACTCATAGTCCTCCCTCCCGTGGCCCGGCGCCGTATGGACGCAGCCCGTGCCCTGACCGAGGGTGACGTAGTCGGCCAGTATGAGGAGGGAGTCCCTCTCCTCAAAAGGATGGTGAGCCCTCAGACCTTCGAGAACCCCGCCCTTGAAGCGGGCGATCACCTTCCAGGACTCAACCCCACCCTTCGCCATCACCTCTTCCAGGAGGGCTTCGGCCAGGATGAAGACTTCCTCCCGCACCTCAACCGCCACGTAGTCGTACTCTGGATGGAAGGCTATGGCCAGGTTTGCCGGAAGGGTCCAGGGAGTTGTGGTCCAGATGAGGACCGAGACCTTTTTCTCCTCAGCCATCCCCCTGAGCTCAGGGACCCGCTCCCCGAGACCCTCACTGACCGGGAAGCAAACGTAAATGGACGGGGACCTGATTTCCTGATAAACCACCTCGGCTTCAGCAAGGGCCGTGCGATAGGTGGGGCACCAGTGGACAGGCTTAAGGCCCCGGTAGACGGCTCCTCTTCCCATGAATTTGCCCACCTCGCGCACAATGGTGGCTTCATAATCATTGCTCATGGTCAGATAGGGCCGGTCCCAATCGCCCAAAACCCCGAGCCGCTTGAATTCCTCCTTCTGCACCTCCACATACTCGGCCGCATACTCCCGGCAGAGGCGGCGCCTTTCCTGGGGAAGGAGGTTCTTTTTCTCCGGACCCAAGTTCTTATCCACCTGGTGCTCGATGGGAAGGCCATGGCAGTCCCACCCCGGGAGGTAAGCCGCGTCATAGCCCTCCATTGTCTTTACCTTCACCACGAAGTCCTTGAGGATCTTGTTCAGGGCGTGGCCCATGTGAAGGTGGCCATTGGCATAAGGGGGGCCGTCGTGGAGGATGTACTTAGGCCTTCCGGCCGCGCGCTCCCGTATCTTCCGGTAGAGATTCAACTCCTCCCAAAACGCCAGTAGCTTGGGCTCGGTCTTGGGAAGGTCGGCCTTCTGGCGAAGCAGTGGCTTTGGAAGGTTTAAGGTTTCCTTGTAATCCATAACACCCCGGGGAACTTCATTCTCAGAGCTTCATTGCTTCTTTAACCCGATGGAGGGTCTCGGCGGCTACCTTCTGCGCTTTGCGGCTCCCCTCGTGCAAGATTTCTCTCACCTCTTCAGGTTTCTCCTCAAGCTCCCTCCGCCTCCGATGAAGGGGCTCCAAGACCTTCATGAGGTTTTTCAACAAGAGGTTCTTGCAATCCACGCAGCCTATGCCCGCAGTCTGGCACTCCCTGTGGACCATGGCTACATCTTCGGCGGAAGAGAAGACCTGATGGTAGGCATAGACATTGCTTTTTTCGGGGGTCCCTGGGTCGTGGCGCCGCACACGCGCAGGGTCCGTGACAGTCTCACGAACCTTCTCGGCCACCACCTCCGGGGGGTCGGATAGGTAGATGGCGTTATTGTAGCTCTTGCTCATTTTCCGGCCATCGACGCCAGGGAGCACGGGCACTTCTGTGAGCTTCGGTGCCGGCTCGGGGAAGACCTTTCCGTAGAGGTGGTTGAAGCGCCGGGCCACCTCCCGCGTGAGCTCGATGTGCGCCACCTGGTCAGCGCCCACAGGTACCCAGTGCGCTCTATAGATGAGGATGTCCGCCGCCTGAAGCATGGGATAGCCCAGAAATCCGTAGGTGGCCAGATCCCTGTGGGCGAGCTCCTGCTGCATCTCCTTATAGGAGGGCACCCGCTCAAGCCAAGACAGGGGAGTTATCATCGAGAGAAGGAGGTGGAGCTCCGCATGCTCGGGCACCAGGGACTGGATGAAAAGGGTGCTCCTCTCCGGGTCGAGCCCGGCCGCAAGCCAGTCCATAGCCATCTCGGTGACGTTTCGGCGGATTTCTGTGGTATCGGCGTAGTCGGTGGTGAGGGCATGCCAGTCGGCCACAAAGTAAAAGCACTCGTGCTCGCGTTGAAGCTCCACCCAGTGGCGCAATGCCCCCACCCAATTGCCCAGGTGAAGCTTCCCCGAGGGCCGCATGCCACTGAGAACTCGACCTCCTCTTTCGGGCTGGTCTGTGTGGTAATCCTCGACGCGAACGCCCTGTTGGGTCATCTAGTCTCTTGGTCCCCCTTCAACTCACCCCTCCCAGGGTGAAGACAAGTGTTGCCAGAACCATGTACATAGGCCTCAGGATGGTATCCAGGGCTCCCACAACGAGAAGGCCGATTATGAGGTAAAAGCCATAGGGTTCGATCCGGCTGTAGCTCAGAGCCAGTCCCCGTGGCAGAAGGCCCGTCAGGATGCGTCCTCCATCCAGGGGCGGAATGGGTATCAAATTGAAAGCAGCCAGAATGAGATTTATCTGGAGGCTGAACCTTATCATGAGAGGGATGGGGGAAAGGAAGCCCCAACCCCTGAGCCCCATACTTCGTAAAACTACGAGGCTCAAGAAGGCCAAGAGGAGATTCATAACCGGCCCCGCCAGGGCCACCCACATCATCCCTCTCCGGGGATTCTCAAAGTTGGCCGGGCTCACCGGCACAGGCTTTGCCCACCCGATGCCAAAGCCCTGGAGCATGCTGAATATGAACACAAAAAGCCCCAGAGGGTCCAGGTGCTTGAGGGGATTGATGGTCAGCCGACCGAGCATCCTGGCCGTGGGGTCGCCCAACCTTTCGGCAACCCAGCCGTGAGCGACCTCATGAAGGGTTATGGCCAAGAGCATGGCGGGCAGAGCCACGATCACTGACTGCACGGCGTTCACGTTCAAATAAAAATCTCTCTCCGTCTGACAATAGATACGGGGCGGCTCTTCGCCGCCCGCAAGCCCAAGGCCAGCGCGTGACCGGCCTCTTTTTGTGAAACGCTCTTATCTTTTTAAACTAGTTGATATTCAGCCTTTTGTCAACTTTTTCAGCTTTGAGCGGATGAAGCGCAGTTCCCCCTGGCGGCCCCTCCTAACCTCGCCATCCATCAGGACCTGCCTGAGCTCGGTCAGAAGCTTCTTGTAGAGGGGACCGGGCTCAAGGCCAAGCTCTCGGAGGTCATTGCCCGAGATGGTGGGAGCAATCTTTCTGACTCTCCCCCAGTAGTCCTTCAGGTATCTCCTGCCCTTCCTCTCCGGGGAGAGGGCCAAAGCCAACGCCTGGGCCTCTGGCCTCAGGCCTTCCAGGAGGCTGTAAAGAGTGCTAGACCCAAGGGTACCCCTCTCGCGGAAGGCCTTTGCCGCCCGCCTTGCTCCCTCGATGGACCCCCTGAGCTCTGAGAGGGCTCTTCCCATGAGGGCAAGGCGACGTCCTGCCGCTTCCAGCTCCTCCGGGGAAAGCCCGATGAAGAGGGCCATCCGATAAAGGCATCCCTTGTCTAGCACGAAGCCAAAACCCTGACGGCCAAACCATCTCAGGGCTTTCCCCGCCCCAATGAAAAGGGCCTCCGCCGAGCTTCCCGCCCGGAGCGAGGGGTGAATGACGCCGAGAAGACCCCGTTCCTCCAACCACTTGATGCAGAGGAAGGGCTTTTCCTCTTGGAGCAGGAGATTTAACTCAGCCGCAAGGCGGGTTCCCGAAAGATGCTCAAAGAGGCCCCTCTTCCGCACTTCCCTTATCATCTCTCTATCGGCTCGGGAGAGCCTATAGCCGAACCTAACTTCAAAGCGCACAGCCCGGAAGGCTCTCGTCGGGTCATCCCGGTAACTCTTCCTGTGGAGCGCTCTCACCCTGCCCGCCCGGAGGTCGCGTCGACCTCCAAAGGGGTCAACGAGCTCACCCGCTCTGGGGCCATTGAGAGCGATGGCCATGGCGTTTATGGTGAAGTCGCGCCTCCCGAGGTCTTCGCCAATTGTGCCGGGCACGACCGAAGGGAGAGCCGCTGGCTTCGGGTAGCTCTCGGTACGGGCTGTGGCCAGGTCCACCTTAACTCCCCCTTCCAGGGTCAGTGAGGCCGTACCGAACGTGGGATGCGTGAGGAGCCTGCAAGGTAGGGCTGAGGCCATAGCTCGAGCCAGTCTTATGCCATCCCCCTCAACCACGATGTCCAGGTCAAAATTCGGCAGGCCCAAAAGAAAGTCCCGTACCACCCCTCCCACGAGATAAACCCTCATGCCCAGGCGGTCGGCCAGACGGGGAAGGGTCTCCAGGGCCTCTCTCAAAGGCCGCGGCCCTTTCCGCCCCAATTGAAGATGATTCTTAGCCATTTAGCCCCTCACGCTTCTTTTCTCATACCTCCCGGCAAGAGCTAGAAAAAGAAAGGAGGCGAAGCTTCGAGCACAATAATGATATACTTTTGAGATAGGAGGTTCATCCCTGGCCCTTTGGGCCTCAAGCTGGTTTCCTTCTTCTATTACCACACCGTAAGAGTTCTATTATGATAAAATATAAGAATCAACAGTCCCTTCGGGGGATTTGCCATGAACCATTCCCTTAAGAAAAAATCACCCAAGCTCATAAAGCCCCTCGCCTATCTTTTGTGCCTGGGCCTGGCTGTTGGTTTCCTTTTGGGTCAGAGCTCTGGCGCCCTTAAAGACCCCATACTTCTAATCGACGTAGACGGTGTCATAAACCCGGCCACGGCCGAACAGATCCTCAAGGGGCTGGAGAAAGCCAGGACGTTGAATGCACAGGCCGTCATTATCCGCCTGGACACTCCGGGGGGCCTGGATGCCTCGATGCGCACCATCATAAAGGAGATGCTGGGCTCTCCCATCCCCATCATCGTCTTCGTGGGCCCCGGTGGCTCCAGGGCCGCCTCGGCCGGAACCTTCATAACCCTCGCGGCCCATGTGGCGGCCATGGCACCCGGCACCAACATAGGGGCAGCCAGTCCCGTGGCCATAGGCGGCGCCAAGATGGATGAGACCATGGCCAAGAAGATAAAGAATGATGCCGCCGCCTACATCAAGTCCATCGCACGGAAGCGGGGCCGCAATGCCGATTGGGCTGAGAAGGCCGTGAGGGAGAGCGTATCCATATCCGAGACGGAGGCCGTAAAGGAAAATGTGGTGGATCTTGTGGCAGTGGATGTGAAAGCTCTTCTGCTGGCCCTGGATGGCCGCACCATAACCACCAGCGCAGGGGAGGTAAGGCTGGATACCCGGGGAGCTGAGCTCGTCACCTTCCATCCCAGCTACCGTCATCAATTTCTTGCCCTCCTGAGCAACCCTAACGTGGCCTATCTCCTTATGCTCCTCGGCTTCTGGGGCCTTTTCTTTGAGCTGAGCAACCCGGGCACGATCTTGCCCGGCATCATAGGTGGCATCTGTCTTCTGCTCAGCTTCTATGCCCTTCAGATCATGCCCATCAACTGGGCAGGCCTTCTCCTCATCCTTCTGGCCCTTGTGCTTTTCCTTTTGGAGATAAAGGTGCCAAGCTTCGGCGCCCTCACCATAGGGGGGACCATTTCCTTCATCCTGGGCTCGGTGATGCTCATCGACCGGCCCGAGCCCTATTTGAGGATCTCCCTTAAGCTCATCATCCCCGCAGCCCTGGCCACGGCAGGCTTTTTCAGCTTCCTCGTGGGCATGGTGATAAGGGCACACCTTAAGCCACCCGTCTCGGGGCGGGAGGGGCTCATGAGCGAGCTGGGTGTGATGGAAACCGTAACGCCCACGGGACTCGAAGGCAAGGTCTTCGTGCGGGGGGAACTCTGGGATGGCAAAAGCCAGGAACCCCTCAAGAAAGGCGACTCGGTCCGGGTTGTGGGCATAGAGGGCCTGAAGCTCACTGTTAAGAAGGAGGAATGAACGTGGCTGCAGCAATAACTATCATTATTCTGCTTCTAATCTTTCTCATGAGCGCCATTCGGATTCTTAAGGAATATGAGCGCGGGGTCATCCTGCGCTTGGGGCGCTTCCACAAAACCAAGGGGCCTGGGATCATAATCGTGTGGCCCATCATTGATAAGATGTTCCGCATAAGCCTGAGGGTAATCACCCACGATGTGCCCCCCCAGGATATCATCAGCCGGGATAACGTGTCGGTCAAGGTGAACGCGGTGGTCTTCTACCGTGTCTTCGACCCCCAGAAGGCTGTCATCGAAGTGGAAAACTACATGTACGCCACCTCGCAGCTCGCGCAGACAACCATGCGGAGCGTCCTTGGCCAGGCGGAGCTGGATGAGCTCCTCTCCGCACGGGACAAGATAAACCAGCACCTGCAGACCCTACTGGATAAGGCCACAGACGCCTGGGGCATCAAGGTCACCAATGTGGAAGTGAAACACGTGGATCTCCCGGATGAGATGAAGCGGGCCATGGCCAAACAGGCCGAAGCCGAGAGGGAGCGCCGGGCCAAGGTGATCAATGCGGAGGGTGAGCTCCAGGCGGCCACAAAGCTCTTGGATGCGGCCAATATCATGAGCAAGGAGCCCATCTCCGTGCAGCTCAGGTTCCTCCAGACCCTGAGGGAGGTTTCGGCGGAGAATAATTCCACCACCATATTCCCCGTTCCCATAGACCTCTTCCGCCCCTTCATCAGGCTGATGGATAGGGTGCGCACGGCAACTGGGGAAGAGAGCTGAGGACGGTGGCAAAATCGCTAAGGGCGTCATCCTTGGGCTCTTGCCGCTCGTTTCGCTTTCCCTTTGGAAGGGGAAGCTTTGAGATGAGCCTCCCTGAGGAGGCCCTTAAGGGGGTGCTGGAGGTGGGCGCTACGCCCGCTCTTCAGGACCCCGTCAGTGAGGTAAGGGAGGCGCTCAGAAAGCCTATAGGCTCAGCCCCGCTAAGGGAACTCGTCAGGCCCGGCGAGTCCGTGGCCGTCATTGTCAACGATATAACCCGCCTGACGGGCAGTAACATCTTCCTTCCACCCCTTCTCGGAGAACTGAATGCCGCGGGGATTCGCGACTCTAACATTTTGATCACATTCGCAAGCGGCACCCACCGGCCCATGAGCCGGGAGGAGGAACAATTTATTTTAGGCCCCGAGGTTGCCCGACGGCTCAAGAGCTTCCAGCACGACTGCTATGATGATGCCCTCACCCTGTACTTCGGAAAAACGTCCAGGGGGACTCCCGTCAGGGTAAATCGTCGGGTGGCAGAGGCCGACCGCATCATCCTCACCGGCGGCATCCTATACCACTGGGTGGCGGGCTACGGTGGAGGGGCCAAGAGCCTGATTCCAGGAGTGGCCCATATCGATACCATAAGCGCTAACCACCAGCACCTCTTCGAGCCTGGGGCCGGCTACGCCCGACTGGGGGGAAACCCTGTTCATGAGGACATAGTGGAAGCCTCTCGCCTTGTGGGGCCCGATTTTCTGCTCAACGTGGTTCTCGATGAGAGGGGAAACTTTGTGCGCATAGTGGCGGGCGATGTCATCGAAGCTCACCGGGAAGGCTGCCGCGAAGTGGATGCCATCTATGGCCAACCAATCGAGGCGCCCTCAGACCTTGTCATCTCCGCTTATGGCGGTTACCCCAAGGATATTGAGCTACGTCAGGTGCATAAGGGCTTCGAGAGCACCTGCCGAGCTGTGCGAAAAGGGGGTGTAGTCGTTCTCTTTGCCGAGTGTCCGGAGGGAGCCGGTGAGACGGAGCTCTATCAATACATGGTGAGCTGCAAGAGCCCTGAAGAGATGGCCGAGGCCGCCAAGAAGGAGTTCAACGTGGGAGCCTTCAAGGCCTTTAAGCTTGCACGCCTTTCCCAGTGGGCGGAGCTGATTTTAATCTCAGCGATGGAGGAAGGCCTCGTGCGCAAGATGCGCATGACCCCCGCCAGCTCGCCCGAAGAAGCCCTGGCGATAGCCAGGGAGCGCCTTGGGGATAACCCCTCCATCTATGTGATCCCCGACTCCTCCCTCGTGCTCCCCATCCCCACCTTCACCCGGGAGGAGGCGGCCTGGGGCGTTTTGAAAGAAGCTCAGACCCCCTAGCTAGCGGGGAGGCCTCCTGGCCTCCTCGGGATCTACCTTGAGGAGATAAACTCCTGCCCCTTATCTAGCTCTGGCATAGAAAATGCAGTTATTTCAATGAGGTTTCACTCAGCCGCCCACTTTGCGTTCGGAAAAACAGGAACTTAGGAGACCACGCATGCTGTCCCGCACGGGAAGGTTTTGCCTAGCTTCTGCCCTCGGCTTGGCTTTTCTCCTCTCCTTTTCCCTTCTCCGGCCAGTCCTGGCCGAAACCAGAGCGAGTTCTTCCAGTACCTTATTCAGGGGAAAGTCAAGCTCCCCCCATCCCCGGCCCTCCTCTCCCAAGCTCAAGGGCATCCCGAAGAGCTGGAAGAAGGCACACCCAAGGCTTCGCCTTTTGGAGCAACGCGGGTTTGGCCCGACCCAGCGCCAGAATAGGGCCCTAGTGCGCAAAGCCCGGAAGGAGAGAGGAGGAAAGCCTTTGAAGCCTGGCGGAAGCGCCGAATAGCCTTTTTCTACCGGCGGCTCGGCCTGTAGCCGGCCGCCTCCGCCTCTTCCTCACTCTTGAAAAGCACCCGGTAAAGACTCCGGTGGATCTTCTGATAGAAGCGGCCTCCGGGTCGGTGGTAGATGCGAGTTCTTGTATTTCCCAGGATAGGAAGAGGGGATGAGAGCTGCCCTTCCCCCTTTGAGCCCCCATCGCTCCAAATGCCCCTTCTTTGCTCCAGGGCCTCTTTCTCCAGCCTTTGGAAGAGGCGAACATACCTCAGGTCCGGCGTAAGGGGAAGGGCCCTGGCGAGCCCCAGCCGAATGAGCTCAGCATTGAGGAAAAGCTTCGGTTTCTCATCTCCAGGGGCAAGAAAAACATAGCGAAGGAGCCTGCCGTACCGGTCCCGCTCCCTTATGTCCCTCTCCAGCCAAACCTTCAGTCCCAGGACTAACCTCCGGTTAAGCTCTGTTGCCTTAAGCGCTAGAATCCCCCCTCGGCCGGGGGAGCCCAATTCCGGGGCATCGATACCGATGTAACGGACCCTTTCCCCGGATGCTAGCACGACGGTATCGCCGTCGATGACACGGCTGATAAACCCCCATTCGGCCCAGGCCCCAGGGGCCACAGCCAAGAACGCGGCTATTATTATGGGTACTGAAAAAGATTTTATATAGGAACTCACGGCTTCTCTCTCGCAGCGGGGCTTTATGCACGGGAGGACTCTTAGGGCTCCAGATGGCTGGCTGGCGCAAGAGGCACCCTCTCAAAGGAGGCGCCTCGGCCGGGGCGCCCTTGAGGGGGGCTATCCTTCTTGTCGTCTAAAGGGACGGACCTCTTTAGGTGGGGCTAGGGGAATTCAGTCGAAGGGAGGGCAGATAGCCTTTTTTCTTGCAGGAATTTTACCCTTCTTAGTCGCAGCTCTGCGGCATTACCGGCCCTTTGCGGGGAGGCGGACGGCCAATCCCCGACAGACTACCGGCAGAGTATGCAACGCGCGAAATGGCCCGGGCTCACTTCTATCAGCTCCGGCTCCCTCTCGGAGCAGGAATCCATCACCTGCTGGCATCGAGGGCCAAACTTGCATCCAGGGGGAACGTCGTGGAGGCTCGGGACGATGCCGGGGATCTCCTGGAGACGGTCAGTCCGCTTGTCCCCCTTGCCGAGAACGGGCACCGACCGCAGGAGCCCACGGGTGTATGGGTGCATGGGAGTCTTGAAGATCTCCTCCGGGGACCCCTCCTCCACCACCACGCCGGCATACATGACCACTACCCGCTGAGCCGTTTCGGCAACAATGCCCAGGTTGTGGGTAATGAGGACGATGGCTGTTCCCAGCTCTTCCTTGAGCCTTAGCATCAAGTCCAGAATCTGGGCCTGGATGGTGACGTCCAGGGCTGTGGTGGGCTCATCCGCCAAGAGCACCTTAGGGTTGCAAGAGAGGGCCATCGCTATCATGGCCCTCTGCCGCATTCCGCCGCTGAGCTGATGGGGATACTCCCGCACACGCTGCCGTGGAAGAGGGATACCCACAAGCTCCAACATTTCTGCCGCCTTATCCATGGCGTCTTTCTTGCCGAGGCCCTGATGGAGCTGGATGGCCTCCGCTATCTGAAAGCCTATGGTGAAGACAGGGTTCAGGCTGGTCATGGGCTCCTGGAAGATCATGGATATCTTGTTTCCCCGGACACGGCGGATCTCCGCGCTGGAGATCTTCGTCAGGTCCTTCCCCTCGAAAAGAACCTTCCCACCGACGATCTTTCCCGGGGGGTCAGGGATGAGACGCAGGATGGAAAGCGCGCTGACCGTCTTGCCGCAGCCTGACTCCCCCACAAGCCCCAGGGTCTCCCCGGGTTTCAGGTCCCAGCTCACGCCATCTACGGCCTTAACCACGCCCTCAGCCGTATAGAAGTAGGTCTTGAGGTTTCTTAAGGAGAGTAAAGTTCCATTTTCAGAGCTCATAAGCGTCCCTTTCGAGGGATGACAAAAGTTCTCGCTTTCCTCCAAAATTTTAATCTATTATAATTGTCTTGTAAATAGAGCCGGTTTTTTTCAGAAATCTTCTCGAGGGGCCTCATGGCCTAGGAATCTTTGGACCCGACTGTTTTTTCTCCTTCGCCTCATCGCCTGCTTCGCTCAGCTCCAGAAGGATTTTGGCGGGATTAAGAATTAAGGGAAAATTAACTTAACCTTTTAAAGCGCCCATCCGATCTTATACAATAAATAGAATAAAAAAGCTTTCGTCTTGTTTAAAAAGAGGGGAAAGACATGGCTGCAAGGTCTCTAAAATTACTCATAAGAATCAAACTCTCTCTTTCGCTAACGGGTCTTATGCTGGCTTCTGGCTGCGCCAGCTTTCACCCTGGAAGCAACGTTCTCTCGCATACAAACCCTCAGATTAACGAGTACCCGCTCAATAGGATAGCTGTTCTCCCCTTCCGAAACGCCACCGACTCTCCCAAAGCTGGCACAAAGGTAGCTACATTCTTTTACGACCAACTCTCCGCCACCACGCGCTTCCAAGTGACCCCTGCTATGGAGCTAGAAGAGGATGAGGAAGTCAAGCTGGAGTTCCAGGTGAGGGCGGGACAGGAGGGTAATATAGTCAGCCCGGAGACCCAGCTAGAGGTTATCGGCAAGAAAGTTGCCGCCTTCTTGGCCCGGATTAAGCCTTATCTCACCGACCGTGAGGTGATTTATCCGGGAGAGTATTTCGAGGGAGTGGTGCCAGAACGCGAAAAGGACATCGAGAAGACCCTGAGGGAGAAACTCGGCCCTCGGTATGAGGAGTCCGAAATGGAGGCCGCCGAAGAAGAGGCTCCCCCTCTTGACGCTGTGGTGACAGGGGTTGTTACCCGCTACCGGAATCGTGATGGTAACTATTTTGCCGCGGACAGCCCGGCCTCTGTGGCCTACGAGCTTTACATGATCAGTGTCAGAGATGGAGTCCTTCTGTGGAGTGCCTCCTTTGATGAGACCCAGCAGCCGCTTCTCGACAACCTCGTCTACATCGGAAGGTACATCAAAGGGGGAGGCGGCTGGCAGACCCATGACACTTTGAGTAGATTGGGCATGGAAAGGGTTCTGAGCACCTTCCCCGGACTTCAGGAAAAGGAAGAGGAGCCCGAAAAACCCCTGGCCAAGCAGAGCGCCATAAGTCCATCTCCACCTAGGGCTAAATGAGACCCAACCTCTCCATTTCATCCAGGGCGACCTGAGTGAGGGCGGCTCTGTAAGCTAGGCCACCGGAGCCTGAGGCCATAAGGGCGCGGTGAAGGGGGCCCCGCAGTTCCTCGACACTGGCAAAGCGCGCTTCGGCTATCTCTCGGGTATCCTGAGGGAGGGGCTCACCCCCTCGAGCCCTGGCCGTAAGAACGTGGGTGGTCCAGGAAGTCTTCCGTCCCCCCTGAGTGAAAAGCGCCCTTATTTTCAGGATATAGCGCTCCAGTTCCACAACGAGCCCCGTCTCCTCCAAGGCCTCCCGGACGGCCCCACGGACGAAATCTTCTCCCCTGTCCACACCTCCCGAGGGAGTGCGAAATACCCCCTCGGGATAGCTGGGCTTTCGGATAACCGCTATCCTCCCTTTTCTCTGGATAAAGAGGGTTACATCGTGCGCCCGACCCCGCCGCTTGGTCCGGAGGAGAAGCTCATAGCCCTGAGGGCTGAACTCATAGGTCATGCTTATCTCCCGGGGACTTCCGTAGCGCGCCTCAAGCTCCGGGATGAGGGCCTCCGTGTACAGTCCTGGATCCTCCTCATGAGGCGGGGCAGGGCCTGTTCCTTGATTTTTGGCCAGCGGCAAATTAAACTGTAGGGTAAATCTATACCATGAATGATCTTGGGGTCAAATAAGTGAATACCAGCTCCCCAAAGGCCCGGGCTGCCGCCCTCACCATAGCCCTGTCCCTCATCCTCTCCGTCCTGAAGCTCTCGCTGGGCCTTATCGCCAACTCCATATCCCTTATCTCCTCGGGGGTGGACTCTTTGCTGGACCTCTTCATGGCAACCTTCAACTATCTATCGATCAAGAGCGCCGAAAGGCCAGCCGACAGGGAGCACTCTTATGGGCACGGGAAGATCGAAAACCTTTCGGGTTTCATACAGGGCGGAGTGATCGCGGCCTTATCTTTACTTATCATTTGGCCTGCGCTGGGGCGCCTCATGCGTCGTGAGATGCCCACCTCTCCGGGCCTGGCGATAGTGGTCATGCTCATCTCCTGCGCCGTAAGCTTCATATTAGCCCGACATCTTCAGAGGGTTGCCCGGAGGGAAGAATCGGTAGCCCTCGAGGCTAATGCCCTCAACTTCAGGGCCGATGTTTATACCGGAGCCGGAGTCATCGCAGCCTTGGCCTTGGTGCGGGCCACGGGTCTTGCCATTTTTGACCCGCTGCTTGCTCTTCTCATAGCAGCGCTCATCCTGCGGGCCGCCTACAGTATCCTCAAGCGCTCTCTGGAAGACCTGCTGGACCGGGAACTCCCCGAGGAGCTCCGCTGCCAGATCGCTTCAATCGTGGAGGAGCATTGTGGTGATGAGGTAGGCTATCACAAGCTGAGAACCCGCCGAGCGGGCTCAAAGAAGCTTGTGGACCTCCATCTGGTGGGCTGTCGAGCCCTCACCCTTGAGGAAGCCCACTTCATGGCCGACCACATCGAGAAGGAGATATGCAGCCGAATTCCCAATGCCGAGGCCCTCATCCACGTCGAGCCTTGCGCTTCCAAGTGCGACCGCGTTGAGGCGTGCAAGCTGAGGGAAGAGGCTTTGGTCAAATGGCCCAGGAGCTTTCGCCATAAACCCCAAGAGATGAAGAGGGCGGAAAGGGGGGTGTCTTGATGAGAGCTCGGGCCCTACTGAAATGGGGTCTCCTCTCAACCCTCATCCTGCTATGGGCTCTGAGAGCTCTTGGCGCTGAGCAGGCACCCCTTTGCGTTGAGGCCGACCGGTGGGTTAGAAAGGGGGTTGCCTTGGGCGACACGTCAGACCTGGCTTTTTCCTACTTCAAGCGGGCTGTTGAGCTTTGTTCTTCCCATCCCGAGGCTAATTTCCGTTTAGGTGTCCTCTACCAGCTCAAGAAGAATACCCCTGCGGCCCTTGCCTCATTCGACGCAGTGGTCAAGAGCGCTCCCCGGGTGGCAACAGCCCACTACAATTTGGGGATCATCCATCGCCAGAAACGCTCTCATGCAAGAGCTCTCGCATCTTTCAGGGAAGCTGTGCGCCTGCAGCCAGAGCGGCCAGAGTTTCTCTACAACCTGGCTGTCTTGCTGCTGCGCGAGGGAAAAGTTGCGGAGGCTCAAGAGCTTTTTAGCAAGGCGGTAAAGCTCATGCCCTCCCTGGCCGAGGCCCACTTCTACCTGGGTGCCATCGATGAGGAGGCGCAAGAGTACCACGAGGCCCGGATGGCCCTGGAGAAGGCCCTTGAGCTCAAACCTGAGCTCGTGTTGGTGCGCATCTATCTGGCGCAGGCCCTGGAGCATGAGGGGGAAACTCAAAGGGCGCGGAACCTTTTCAACGAAGCCCTAAAGATGAAGCCCGAGGTGGCGGGCCGGGGGTACGGCTTCGAGGAGTTCTACTACCAGGAGGGGGCCTATAATAAAATCCTTTCAGAATTTCGTCTTAGCCCGGTGCAGTCTATCCCCATCGTCGCTCCCTCGACCAAACCTCCTCAGGCCGAAAAAAAGGAGGCTCATCCTCCCCCGGTGGATAAACCCACAAAAGCTGAAAAGGCTCCCGTGCCCGTGCCCCTGGGAGCGACTCCCGAGCCTGAGCCCAAGAAGCCCGAGCTTCCAGAGAAGCTGGAGAAGCCGACTCCAAAAGCTCCTGAAAGGCCCATCCCCCGGCCAGAGGCCACTGGGGCTCCTTCTCCTGTAGAGAAAAAAGCAACTTTCCTTTCACCGAAAAATAAGGGCTTTTTCTATGTCGTGCGGAAGGGCGACACCGTAACCAGCATCGCTGGGAGATTCGGCCTGAGCCCTCAGGAGCTGCTAGAAGCCAACCGCACCCGCATCGAGCATCCCGATTTCCTCAACGAGGGCCAGAGATTGTACATTCCTGCAAAAGAACCCTAGACCCTCTTAGCCCGCCCTTCCGTGGTTTCAGCTCTCTCGGGCTTCTCCTCCCAGGGGCAGGCCTCGTAGACAGGACAGGTGGGGCAGCTCGGCTTTCGCGCCGTGCAGCAACGCCGCCCGTGGGTGGTGATAAGCTGGTTGTAGCGGATCCAGCGCTCCCGAGGAATGAGCTCCATGAGCTCAAACTCCATCTTGACGGGGTCGGTCTTCTTGCTGAAACCCAGACGGGCTGATACCCTTAGGACATGGGTGTCTACCGCGATGCCGGGGATGCCGTAGGCCTCGCTGAGAACGATGTTGGCCGTCTTCCTCCCTATCCCGGGAAGGGCTACCAGAGCGTCGAGCTCCTTGGGCACGCGGCCCCCATGGTTCTTATCGAGGCTCGCACAAACAGCCCTGATTGATTTGGCCTTATTGCGGTAGAAACCGCACGGGCGGACTTCTTCCTCCAACACTCCCGCTGGAGAATTGGCGAAGGACGCTGCCGTCCGGTACTTCTTAAAAAGGGCTGGGGTTGTCAAATTAACCCGCTCATCCGTACATTGGGCGGCGAGGACGGTGGCTACCAGGAGCTCGAGGGGAGTGCTAAAATCGAGAGCGCAGCGGGCATCGGGATAAGCTCTCTCAAGCCGGTCTAGAACAGCTTTAGCTCTTCTTGAATCAACGGCCAATTCTCCCGCCTTTCATGAGAGGGCGAGCCCGAGGGCCTTTGCGGGCCTGATTGTCTCCAAGAACTATACGATAAGGGGGGCGTCGGGTCAACGGGCCGGGAGAACAGCCGTTGGAAGCCGACTCATGGTTGAAATAAAATGTCGAGCCTGATGTTGAAGATATAACTGGCAAGGGATGTAAATAACGATCTCTCGAGGGCAACGAGAGATTTTCCGGAGAAGAGAGATGATTCGGCTCCAAAAGAGAATATCTCCTATTTCACTCAGGGCTCGACTTGCGCTTACCCTCATGGTGGGGAGCTTTATCTTTGGAGGGTGCACCCTTTTTTTGTCTCAGGCGGAGCTTGAGAAGCGCTATGGCGCCAATCCACCCGTCATAAAGGCCTTCTATGCGCCCAAGAGCTTCGGGGCCGGCGGCATCCTAAAGGTATACATCAACGTACACGACCCTGACGGAGACCTCAAGGACCTGGACTATACAATGCAGCCCTACGGGCCATATCCTACCTCCTACGGGGCCGTCTTCGTCAGGCAGGAGGACGCCAAGGACCTATCGGGCTACATCTATTGGAATGCCGCCGATACAGCGTTCTTATCCCCTCAAATGACTGGAATAGACCTCAACTTTCTTATCTACGCCGAAGATAGGGCCGGCCATGCGAGCGAGCCCATAAAGTTCACCATGGAGCTCGCGTTCCGGCACGAGGAGCAAAAGGTTCCTGAGGCCTTTGATGGGCTCTTCAAGGAGAAGCCCATAGGCCCGATGTTTATCCGCCTCTATGACCCCGGTGAAGATGGGCAAAGTAGTCGGGATGACGACTAGCCTCTTCCCCGAAATTCTCTGTGAAAATTAAGCTTTAAAGGCCGTTTCGACCAGCTCCTTACTTTTCCACGCTTACTCCTCAGTTTGCCTCTGGTGAAATTCGCCAAAGTGTGATAAAAGGGGCTTCAATTCACGGAGCCTTTCTCAATCCCTGAGGAGCAAGTTGTTATGCAAGGGTCCCTCTTACATACAGAAGTGTGCGAGATACTGAACATCCGTTACCCCATCCTCATGGGTGCTATGGTCTGGATATCAGAGGCCGAACTCGTTGCCGCCGTATCCAACGCGGGGGGGCTCGGGGTAATTGCTTCTGCGCACCTCACGGTGGAGGAGCTCGGGGAGCGCATTCTCAAGACCAAGGAGCTCACGGATAAACCTTTCGGGGTTAATATCCCCCTTCTGGTTCCGCTCTCAGCCGAAAAGGCCGACCTCTGCATAGGGGAGGAGGTCTTCGCGGTGGTCACCTCTGCGGGAAACCCCGAGAAGCTCACCCCGAAGCTAAAGCGTGAAGGCCGGCGGGTTCTGCACGTGGCCCCCTCGGTACGGCTGGCCAAGAAGGCCGAAGATGCCGGAGTGGACATAGTTGTGGCCGAAGGAGTGGAAGCGGGTGGGCACAATAGCCCATATGAGGTGACCACCATGGCCCTTATCCCACAGGTGGTGGACGCCCTAGATATCCCGGTCGTAGCAGCAGGGGGCATCGGGGACGCCCGGGGCTTCGTGGCGGCCCGGGCTCTCGGGGCCAAGGGCGTCCAGATGGGAACCCGCTTCGCCGCGACCGAGGAGTGCGCGGCCCACCCCTCTTACAAGGAGGCCCTCCTCCGGGCCAAAGATGTGGACACGGTCATAACGGGGCGCTCAGCCGATAGCCCCGTGAGGGTCCTCCGCAATAAATTTGCTGAAGTGCTCCTCCGCCTGGAGGCCAAGGAGCTCTCCCCCGATGACTTCCACGAGATCGTGGGCGCGGGTCGCACCAAGGCTGCCCTCCGGGATGGAGACTTTGATAACGGCTCGCCAATGGCGGGGCAGGTGGCAGGCCTCATCCAAGAGATCCTGCCTGTAAAGACCGTCATACGGGAGATGGTGGAAGGGGCCGAGAGAATAGCCCGGGAAATCGTGGCCCTTGAGCCCTCAGCCAAGCCTCTTTAGGAGGTCATTCAAGGGGCAACTCCCGCTGGTGATGCAATCCTAGGGCTATGATGTCGCCGCACAAACAAAAGAGGGGGCTTTCATAAGCCCCCTCCCTTGCCTTGCCAACCGTTCTTGGAGTCCCGATAGGTTATCCTCCATCAGAGGCTGCTGAAAAATTTTTTGGTCCTCTTGATTTACACAGAAGTTTGACTAGAAATATTAACATAATATATAAAACACCAAAATAATCATACATAAAATGTTATCTTATTATCGTCTCTGGGACTATATTAGTAATATCTTTAATATAAATTAAATGATAATCTAAGGGATTTCATTGGCTTTATCCAAGACGCTGGCTGGGCGGGGCGCCTCAAATTGTGTCTTCCGGTAGACTTGATGGCCTTCTTGCAAGAAGCACGGCCAGAAAGAAAGTGGGCCTCATGCGTCCTTGATAGCCCTCCCCCTCTTCTCTAATATTTGAGGAGCGATGATTTCAACTCCGCCTTTAAGAAAGAAATCCGCCCTCATGCTCTTCTGCTTTTTCCATATCATCCATGACGGCGTAGCGGAGTCCCTGGTACTCCTTTACCCCTTCATCGCTGCTGAATTCCACCTTTCCTTCAGCCAGGTGGGCCTCATGAAGCTCTTCTACTCGGGCGGCATGAGCTTTTTTCAGGTGCCAGCGGGGCTCGTTGCTGAGCTGCTCGGAGAGTTGCGGGTGCTCCTTGGGGGAACGTGGGGGATGGCGGGAGGGCTGGTTGTCTTGGGGTTTGCGCCGTCTTATCTTTTCTTACTCGTCTTTCTCTTGATGGCCGGTTTGTGCTCCGCGCCTCAGCACGTTATCGGCTCCTCCATGGTCTCTAGAGCCTACGAAGCCGAGGGAAGGCGCACCGCCATCGGAACTTTTAATTTCTCTGGAGACCTGGGGAAGCTGATTTTCCCGGCGACTCTGGGTCTTTTGATCGGGGGCTTCGGCTGGAGGATTGCCCTCTTTGGCCTGGCAATCTTGGGAATTGCGTTCACGCTGCCGGTATTGGCTTTTTTGCTCCGCCCGCATACCGGCCGGCCAGCCCCTCCCTCTGAGAGACCCTCCCTTTCCTCAGGGAAATGGGGCATCGAACAAAAGGGAGCGTTCACTAGCCTCCTCGCTATCGGAATCATCGACCTGGGGACGAGGGGAGCGTTTCTTGTGCTTTTCCCCTTCCTGATGCGCATGAAGGGCTTCAGCCCGGAGCAGATGGGGCTCGCCCTGATGCTTCTCTTCGCCGGAGGGGCGGGGGGCAAATATATCTGTGGCCCATTGGCTGAGCGGCTGGGCATCGTCGCAATAGTGGTCCTCACCGAAGCCCTCACCTGTTCCTTCATCTGGCTCTTCCCCCATCTGGGGCCGGGGAGCCTACTTCTCTGGACGGTCCCGTTGGGAATTGTGCTGCATGGCACGACTACGGTGCTATACGCCACGGTGGCCGATTTCGTTTCCCCTGAGACTCGCTCCAGGGTCTACGGACTTTATTACTCCGTCACCCTCGGCTCCGGCGCGGTCTCCCCCTTACTTTTCGGCTTCCTCACGGATTATAGCGGCCTCATCCCGGCCTTTCGGGCTTTGGGGGGCATCGTTCTCCTCACCATCCCTCTCGCCTTTCACCTGAGAGGCGGGGCACCCGAAGGGGTTCCTCGCGCTCGATAACTTATGCATAGGGGCAAGGAGAGAGAAGGGCTGTCCTAGAGCCGGAGATGTCCGGCTCAGGATGTCGCGGCCAAAGGCGTCGGTGACCACAGCCCGAAAGTGTCAGAGGGCATCGGGGATGCTCCGGTAATCCAAAAGGATGAACCATTCCAACATGATCGTCCAATTCAGCCTCATCATCTGGGATAAACTTCGAGATAGAGAAGCACTGCCTCGTGATGGCGTTTGCCGCTACCTTGCCTTTCTGTATGCAAGAGTCCGCCGGTGTCGTGGGAACTGATGGGAAACCGGCCCGCAGCGTCCGCCTTGAAGCTCATCACGGCGGGTGCATCCGGCTTTGCGGTAATTTCGACGTCATAGCCGTGCAGATGAATCGCTATGGTTTTGTCAGTAGTCCAGCGAAGTCGGACCGTATCCCCTTGGGTAACCCGAATCACACGCGTTCCTCCCTTCACTTTTCCTCTTTCGATTCTTAGGTCAATGCCAGATTCTACTAGC
Source organism: uncultured bacterium (assembly GCA_964575845.1). Lineage (GTDB taxonomy): Bacteria > UBA8248 > UBA8248 > UBA8248 > CAZNSX01 > CAZNSX01. The sequence continues at coordinate 178,979 of CAZNSX010000005.1, forward strand.
GGGCCATCGGATTTCTTCTGAAGAGGCTCTGTGCGGCCGTGAGAGGCGGCGCTGCGGGGTACTCCTTCCTTGCGATCCGGTATGGGATGCGAGTGCTGAGCGTCAGTAGTACCCGAAAGAAAAGCCGCCAGAGACAATCCGAAGAAAAATACCACCACTTGTTCTCTTATTTTCATGATGAACAACTCCTCAATTAATTAGCCTCACACCAGTGGAACCATTCCCACCACCTCAGCTGTTTCTGCCCCTTTTTCAAAGCAATGAAATTTCTTATCCGCAGAAAAGGGGGTGCAAGGTCTAAACAGACCACCCAATGGCTCTTTCCTATCCAATGGAACCGCTCTCAACGATGGGCTGGGCCAGGATCCAAAGGCTTAACACTGTGTATCCGATCATAAGGATTATCATTGGATACTGACTCCTGAGAGCCATTTGCGCGCTGGGAAATGCCCTGAATGCCTCAACGTGAGCGAGATAAACCGCTACAATGTGCCCGACCAAAATGGCGACCACAGCGATGAACCAGACCATCCTGGCATTCATAACCTCGAGTCGAATGCGGTAGTGAGCGGTTCCAAACAGATCCCAGCCGAATCCGAATGGGTCAGAAGCCAGAGGAATGACGAGTTGACCAGCGATCGCGAGATAGGAAAGGTAGTGGGCCAGATGATAGGCTATCGCGATGGGAACGAGAGAAAAAGCGAAGAAGCAGGCCAGTCTGCTAGGCGAGACCGCGTTTTTCCTGAGGGACAGAGAGCCGGATGCAACTACCGCCATCAACCAGTTGAAAATGAAAAAGACCCCGAGAAACAGAGCCACGAATCCTGCGAGCGCCGTTGATTTTACGGCGAACAGGAGGTCGATGCCCATGGATTGGAGGGTGAGGAGGATTGACCTCGATGAGGGAGTGGAGCCAAGCCATTCCAAGAATGCAGCCCAAGCCGGCGTCTCGATGAAACCATCAAATGTCACCGTGGAGAGTATCAAAAGGACGAACGCCGCCAGAGAAAAGGGGACCGGATGCCGGCTGAGGAGGCCTACCGCATAGGGGCGTAGATTCCACTCGCGATCCTCCCAGCCGGCGAGTTCCATGCACTCGTGGCAATTCACACAGTCATCTTCGTCTTTGCGGCAATCCCCTGAGCGGCAGGATTCGCAAACCGCCCTGTTAGTAACGCAAACTTCGGACGGTGCGAACCGAGCCAGCAGCCCGAAGGCCACTGAAAATGCTTCCCCGTGGTGAAGCCATTGTTCTTTGCCAAAGATAAGCATTCCCGACCATGTAATGGCCGAATATATGGCAGCCAAGACAGATATGTTTCTTGGTATCTCTCCTCCCTCCCACACTAGCTTGAGCCAGGCGAAAACCAAGAAAAGTGCAAAGCCAGGCCAATAACCCAGCCACCTTGGGTACGGGCAGTCAAACGTTCGCATTTCTCTATGAAAAATTCGACGGTAAATGGATGTCCCCCAGGTGAAGAGGTTTCTCCAAGGATTCACTAATGTCCACACATCTCCCACCAGGGCACAGACGTAGGCCATCCCGACCCACCAGATCACCCAGACCATGGTGGGCGTGATGTTTTTTATTGGGCTCTGGTTGCCGAAGAAACCTGCAGCAAGGAGAAAAAAGAAAATGGCTGCGGCCAGCGATCGGATTCCAAATAGAACGCATGGATTGGCGAGAACTTTTTCAGCGCGCAATCGCAGCAGATTGAAGCGCGGGTAGCCGAAGAGTCGTGGGGAATGCCGGAAAAAGAACGCCATTAAAACGAACGATAACCCCACCGCCGCCCCGGCTCCGATGAGATAAAGCCGAAGTGGAACTGGAAGGTCGTAGCGCTGACCAAAGGCGTGTGCCCAGGCCGGTGTTGCTTCCATGCAGAAGGCGGTTATCACAAGCAAAGTCAGGGTCTTCATTGGTATGCCATCTTTTTCCCGAGCCTATGGGAATTTTCTGTCTCCGGAGAGGGGAATACAATGCTCACTCTGGACGTTCCCTCCAGAAATAATTCTATTTCGGCGTCAATTTTGGAGAACTTCTTGAGAGAAAGAACACCCCAGTATTTTGGGATATTCCAGTCTGGTGCAATTATCACGGAGTGGAATCTCTGTCGAATAACCAGGGAACGTGTTCTGGATCTTTTCCTAGGTTAACCCGGAGCAGAGGAGAATCAGAGATGGAACGGATGAAATGGGTTGTGTTGTTCCTTAGCGTCACTCTTTTTCTGGCTTTTGCCTCCGCGGCGGATGCTGAAATCTTGGCGCTGATGAATTACGAGAGCAAAGCCAAGGATTCCCTGAAGGCTCTCAAAGTGGGTGCTGCAGGGGAACGGCGGGAAGGAATTGCGGTGATCGACGTTGACCCGAATTCGGAAAATTTTGGCAATTGGTTGATGGATATCCCGCTGCCCGCCGATTTGGTTACTCATCACATTTTTTATGATAGGACGATGAGGAAGGCCTATGTCACGGCTCTGGGCAAGTCCCTGCTTCATGTCGTTGACATGAAGGTGTATCCATACCGCCTAAAAAGGGTTGCTGTTCCAGCCTGCAAAGTGGGTGAGGACCTCGTTTTTTCCGAGGACAATAAGACCTGGTACCTTACCTGTACGGGTTCTCAAAATGTTATCGTGGGAGACGCTGCGACCGACAGAGTGACGGCTGTCATTGACCTTCCGAAGCCTTACCCTCACGGCATCGCGGTACATAACGGAATCGACCGGATCCTTGTGACAAGCACTGTGCGCGCTTCTGACCTCGGAGATGCTGGAGAGGCAATTACGGTCATCGAAGCCAGCACAAATAAGGTCTTATCCACCCACAAGGTTTCCAACAAGCCTTCTCCGGCTCGGGCCGCTCCGGTCGAGGTCCTTTTCCAGCCTGGCTCAAATCCACCGGTGGCCTATATAACTAATATGTACGAGTCCACATTATGGGCAGCCGTGTGGAATCCGAAAAAGAAGGAATTCGAATTCGGACAAGTGTTCGATTTCAATTCCATCAAAGCCGGAGTGCCCCTTGAGATGTATTTCAACTCAAAGGCCGACCGCCTTTACGTCACAAGCGCGAAGTCCGGTCATTTCCACATTTTCGATGTTTCGAAAAATCCGACCGGACCGAAGCTCTTGAAAACCCTCCCCGCGGCTGAAGGTGCACATCATGCCGCGTTCACCAGGGACGAGCGATACGCCTTCGTCCAAAACGCCGTTCTGAACCTCCCGGGCATGAGCGACGGGTCGATCACGGTCGTGGATCTTGAGAAAGAAAAAGTAATCGGAAGGGTGGATACTCTAAAGGATAAGGGGCTGAATCCGAACTGTATCGTATTGTTGCCGGAGTGGAATCATCTCGCAGGCCACTAATGCCGATACAGCGGCGGACTATGTTTACATCTGCATGGGGACGGGAAAGAAGCCGAAGGAAGATGAGAAGGAATAGCAGGATCACGAGATATAAGAATGGTCAGGAAAATGGGCAAATTGCCGCTGGGGGGACAGACGAGCTTCTTACAGAACTCCTCTGAAGCTGCTTAAGCCCTCAGCGGCCCCGGCTAAGGGTCACCCTAGGGAAGAGGGCCTTCGCCTCCCGAGAGATGCTCGGGGAGGGGGAGCTCTTTTAGGCGCAAGTAATGGCCTTCTTCAAAAAAGGTGATTGCAAGATATTTATATTTGCCGGGCCAGGTGTTGATGAGAACCTTCGCTTTTTTCCCTTTAAGCTTTATCTTAAGATGGCGAATCCTCGCTTCGGGGGCTTCTCTCAGCTTGTGGTAGAGGTTCTGCTCAACGTAGATGAGCAAGGTATCGCCCGCCTCCACGCCCTGAAATCCATAGAGCATCCAGCCCCCCTGAGGCTCCCTCTGATGGCAGGCGGGGAGACGTGATTTATGAAGACGAGCTTATATATGTGACACCGGGGCTCGGCAAGAGAATCCCCATCCTGTACAAGATATGGTTTCTCCCCTCCATGAGCCCCTGCCCTAAGGAGCAAAAGGAGAAGAAAGATTCCCGCTGGGAAGAACCTTTTTACCATCGGTTCAATAAGAAGCCCCTAAGTAAGAGTCCTCTTTCCTCAAGATGCCATCTTTTTCCCCGCCGCCACTATCTTCTCCGCGGTGAGGGGAAGGTCAAAGACCCTGAGGCCTGTAGCCACCCTCACGGCATTTGCAAAAAGGGCGAGAGCCGGGCAGGTGGCGCTCTCGCCCACCCCCTTGGCCCCGAAGGGCCCGTCCGAGTATGGGTGCTCTATGATGAAGGGAAAGACTCCGGGCGTATCGTTAGAGGTGGGAATGGGATTTCCCTCAAGGCTTGCGTTCAGGATTACACCCTCCTTAAGCTCGACCCCCTCCATCAGGGCCTGGCCCATGCCCATAATGACGCCGCCCTCTATCTGGCCTTCGACATTGAGGGGATGGATGGCCTTTCCCACATCCGCGGCCGCCCAGACCCGCAGGACTTTGACTTCCCCTGTTTCCACATCCACATCCACCTCCGCCATCTGAGCACCAAAGGTATAGACGGGAAAGGAGTCTCCGCGGCCCGTCTCAGGGTCAAAGCTTAGGGCCCTCGTCTCGTGGTAGCCCTGGCCGCAGAGGCGGCGTCCCCTGAGGGCAGCGGTCCTGGCGGCCTCGGCAAAGGAGAGCCGCCGCCCAGGATGTCCCTTAACGAAAATTATGCCGTCCCTCGTGGCCAGATCCTCTTGCGAGACCTCAAGCAACTCCCCGGCCGTCTTCAGCACCTCCTCTTTGGCCTGCCGGGCCGCCTTGATGAGCGCCATGCCCGGCACGGCCGTGCAGCGGGAGCCGGCCGTAAAGCCCGCCTCAGGCACGGAGGCCGTGTCCACCGGCATAAGCGATACGCTCTCATAGGGGACGCCCAGCTCTTCGGCCACGATCTGGGCAAGGGCACTGTGGGAGCCCTGGCCGTATTCAATGATGCCGACACCAACCAGGACCGAGCCGTCATCGGCGATGTAGACGTTGCCTGCAGCCGTGTCCGTAGGGGTAGCCGTTCCCGTGGAGTAAAAGAAACAGGCAAGGCCGAGGCCCCTTTGCTTTTTCCCGTGCCTGTGAGGACGATAATTTCTGTAGCCTGAGGCTTCCGCCACCTTCTTGAGGCACTCCTCAAGCCCCACGCTCTCCTCTAGCCTCTGTCCCGTAGCCGTCAGAGAGCCCACGCTGAGACAGTTCTTCAGGCGGAGCTCCAGAGGCTCTATCCCCAGGGCATGGGCCAGCTCATCCATCTGGCTCTCGGCGGCAAAGTGCACCTGAGGTACGCCCAGACCCCTGAGCGCGCTTGAAGTCGGGTTATTGGTGAAAACGTTATAGACGTCGATATGGACATGGGGTATCTCATAAGGGCCTGTGGCATGGACTATCACCTTCTTGGCGATGCCTGCTGCCGGAGGCGGCTGAAAGCCGCCGATGGAGGCATAGGGCCCCTTATCGAGGTAGACCGTGAGGTGAAGGGCCTTGAGGCTCCCATCCCTCTCGGCTCCGAGCCTGCTCTTCATCGTGGCGGCGATGCGCCTTCCCTTGGCGATGAAAGAGACCTCTCGGCTCATGGCATACATGATGGGCCTTCCCGTGAGGCGCGCCATGAGTCCGGCCCGGCCAAGGATCTCGGTCGAGGATTCCTCCTTGGTGCCGAAGCCCCCTCCGGTCATCGTGCTCACCACCCTTATCTTGCTATGAGGTAGTCCCAGCATCCGGTCCACAACGCGCCTGAGCAGAAAGGGCGCCTGCATGGGCCCCGTGAGGGTGAGCGAGCCATCTCGATGCGGGATGGCGAGGCCCATGTCCGTCTCTATGTAGGCCGGGTCTACCATCTGCGTCCTGTAGGTGTGCTCTACGATTACTGGAGAAACCCTGAGAGCTCCCTCAGCATCGCCTTTCCTTATCTTGAAGTGAGAGAGAATGTTTCGCCTTGAGTCAAAGGCCCTGGGATGCTCCTCGTGGACGGGCCTTGCGCCGGGAAGAAGGGCTTCTTCCACAGAGAAGACCCCAGGAATCTCCTCATAATCCACCTCGATGAGGGCCACTGCCTCATCGGCCACCTCCTGGCTTTCAGCCGCCACAAGGGCAAGGACGTCGCCCACATGGCGGAAGATGTCCCCGCAGATGACTGGCGTGTCGGGCACGATGAGCCCGAAGAGCCTGGCATGGGGAAGATCCTTCGCCAAAAGGACTTTATGGACACCGGGGAGACGCCGTGCCCTTGATATATCAATGTTGCGAATCCTGCCCGAAGGGGCAGGCGCATGCCTCGCCGCCATGTAAAGCATCCCGTCCAGTCTGATATCGGCGCAGTACTCAGCTTCCCCCACCGCCTTTAGGAGCACATCCTTCCTGGGGAAGCTATGGCCGATGACCGCGTAGCCTTCGCCTGAGGAAATCTCGGGTGATGGGTTTATGAAGGTCATCTTCTCCTCCCACTAAAAGGCATAAGGGGAGACCCTCCGTGAGGGCGCTCCCGAAAGGGGCGACTCCCGTTACTCATACCTCAAACATTCGATGGGATTGAGCCTCGAGGCGCGGCGGGCGGGGTAGAAGCCGAAGAAGATGCCCACGGCCGCAGCGAAGAAAAGAGCGCCCAGGAGAGCCAGTGGCAGAATGAGGGTCGGCCAGCCCGTGAAGCGGTTCACCGCCTGCGTCAGGCTCACCCCCAGGATGACGCCCAGGACCCCTCCCGTGGCGCTCAGGACGACCGCCTCCACCAGGAACTGCAAGAGGATGTATGCCCTCCTTGCGCCAAGAGCCATTCTCACCCCTATCTCCCGGGTCCGCTCCGTGACTGAAACCAGCATTATGTTCATGATGCCGATTCCGCCCACCAGAAGCGAGACCGAGGCTATTGCCGCCAGAAAAAGAGTCATGACCTCGCTTGAACTCTCAGAGACCCTTGCGATCTCCTGGAGGTTTGCCACCCGGAAGTCGTCCGGGGCACCGGGCCGGATGCGGTGCCTCTTCCTGAGCAGGTTCTCGATATCCTCCTGGGTCGCCGCAACCTCCCCCTCTGAGCGGGCCGATACCGCGATGGACCCAACGCGGCCCAGCATCTCGGTCCCCAGGACCTGCCTCTCGGCCGTGGAAAAGGGGATATAAATGATATCATCTTGGTCGGTGCCATGGGATGACTGGCCGAGGCGCTCCATCACGCCTATGACTTTCATGGGGACATTTTTCAGACGGATTATCGCGCCCAGCGGGTCCTCTCCGGGGGAGAAGAGGTTTTCCACGACCGTCTCCCCCAGCACGGCCACCTTGGCCGCACTCGCCATGTCGCTCTCGGTAAATAGCCTTCCTCTGGAGGCTGAAGAGTTGCGGACTCTGAAATAACCGGGCGTGACGCCCGAGATGGCCGTGTACCAGTTAAAGGCACCCCTGCCCACTTGAAGGGCCCTCCGATTCCCGTAGCCCACCTCCTCTACCGTCTCTATCTCCTCCTTTATGGCACGGGCATCATCCGCGGTCAGTGCCAGTGCCCCGCCGAGGCCCGTCCTCACCCCTCCCCGGGTCCGGCTTCCGTTGAGCACGACGAGCATGTTTGTCCCGAGCCGAGCTATCTGCTCCTGCATGGCGCGGCTTGCCCCCTGCCCTATGCTTATGAGAGCAATGACGGAGCCTATGCCGATGATAATACCCAGCATTGTCAGGGCCGAGCGGAGTCTATTCCTGAAGAGGTTAAAGAGAGACGTCCTCAGAGTATTGACCATGAGGCTTGCCAGAAGGGTTGGGGATCGGCCATCGCCCGGCTCCTGGGTTTTCTTTTGGGGAGCGGCTTTCGGAGAAGGTGGAGGAGCTTTTCCATCCGCCCTGTCTTCTTTCACCTGGCCATCTATGACGAGCACTTTTCTTCGCGCATAGGCGGCGATGTCGGCCTCGTGCGTCACCAGGATTACCGTTATGCCCCCCTCATTGAGCTTGGAGAGAAGCTCCATTATTTCCCGGCTGCTGCGGCTATCGAGGTTTCCCGAAGGCTCATCGGCAAAGAGAACCGAAGGCTCATTCACGAGGGCGCGGGCTATGGCCACCCGCTGCTGCTGGCCGCCGGATAGCTGGCTGGGATGATGGCCGGCCCGGTCGGCGACGCCCACAGCCTTGAGGGCCTCCATCGCGTTCCCTCGCCTTAAAGCTGGGGGTATGCCTCGGTAGACAAGGGGGACTTCCACGTTCTCCAAGGAGGTGGTACGCGGAAGGAGGTTGAAGTTTTGAAAGACAAAGCCAATGGTGCGGCCCCTGAGGTCGGCCAGGGCATTGGCATCAAGGCCCGATACATCCCGGCCTTTGAGGAGATAGTGACCCTCTGTGGGCGTATCGAGACAGCCCAGGATGTTCATGAGGGTAGTCTTCCCCGAGCCCGAAGGGCCCATGATGGCCAGAAACTCCCCCTCCTCTATCGCCAGGGAGACCCCCCTCAGGGCCTCTACTGCGACATCACCGAGGCGGTAGGTTTTCTTCAGGTCTTGAATCTCGATAAGAGGCTGCACGGCTGACTTTCCTCTCCCTAGCGGTGCCTGGGGCCACCGAAGCCCGGCGGCATGGACCGCGACGCCCTCTCCTCCCCCGGCCGCGCAAGGCCCACGATGACCTCATCCCCCTCCCGAAGTTTCCCCGCCGCGACCTCTGTAAATTGCTCCTCCGACAGGCCCATCCGGATGGGCACGGGCTTGGGCTTGCCCTCAGGGCTCAGAACCCATACCCTGCGGCGCGAAGGGTCAGGGCTCCTTCGCGGCTCTGCCCCTGCGCCTTGGGGAGGAGCTTGAAGTCCTTGAGGCCTGAAGCGCAGCGCAGCGTTGGGGATTCTGAGAACTCCTTCCCGCTTGACTGCCTCTATGGATACATCGGCCGTCATCCCCGGCCTGAGAAGAAGGTCTTGGTTCTCCACGCTCACCACAGTCACATAGGTGACCACGTTCTGGATAGCCACCGGGGCCTGCCTCACCTCGGATACCAGCCCGACGAACTGCCTGCGCGGGTATGCATCCACTGTGAAGAGAGTCCGCTGGCCTGGCTTGACCCTGCTTATATCGGCCTCGGGCACGTTCGTCTCGACCTGCATCTTCGTGAGGTCTTTGGCAATGATGAAGAGAGTTGGGGCCTGGAGGCTTGCGGCCACAGTCTGACCAACGTCCACATTTCTTGAGATGACTACCCCGTCAATGGGGGAACGTATTACAGTGCGGCTGAGGTTCACCTCCGCCTGCCGGAGGGAAGCCCTCGCCTGCTTTACCTGGGATTGGTAGGCGGCCACCTCTGCCCTATTCGCTCGTATCTGCGCCTCGCTTGCCTTTACCTGAGCAGCCGCAGCAGAGAGCTGAGCTCGGGCGGCATCAAGCTCCGCAACCCGCACTTCCCAGCCGGCGCGTGCTGTATCCTCTTCACTCTTGGCCAGAATCCCCTCCTGCACAAGGCGCAGGACCCGGTCTAGGCTCGTCTTGGCCTCCCCCACCTGGGCCTCGGCCTTGGCGAGGCCCGCCCTCACGTCCTCCTGCCTGGCCTTGGTGCTCTCCAGGTTGGCCCGCTCCTTCTCCAGAGCTGCCCGTGCGTTATCGAACTTTCGTTGGGCGTTCTCGAGGCTAGCCCGATTCTGTTCCATCTGGGCCTTGAATAGGTCCTGGTCCAGCTGGGCGATCACCTCGCCCTCCTTCACCTCGGAGTTGAAATCGGCAAAGAGCTTCTGGATTGTTCCCGATACCTGGGAGCCTACCTGGACGGTGATGACAGGGTTGACGGTCCCCGTGGCTCTCACGAGCTGGGTCACATCTCCTCGGGTGACCTTTTCCGTCTTATAGAGCGCCTTACTCTCTGACCTCCACCCCCAGTACCAGGCACCGAGGCCCGCAATGACGAGCACAAGTATCAGGAGAATGAGCCACTTGCGCATGGTGGGCTGCCCCTTAAAAGAGGGAAGGGAAACTCTTCAAAATATCCCTTGTTTAGACGCTCAGGGGTTCCTCTACCTCTTATTTTAAGTGAGTTTGAAAAAATTTATTAGGTAAATTTTCGGATAGCCCGGGTCAACGCAAGAGGGGAGGTTGGAGGTCAAGCGACATGAGGAGGAGCTTATCGATGGTAGTTTTTTCACCATGAGCTTCTCGCGGCAAGCTTCTCACCAAGAGCCCCAAGTGAGGCCTCGCTCAGGTCATTTGGGTTACAGAAAATTTTCGGTTGCCAGAAAGTGAGTCCTGGGGTAATTTCGGGTCTTGCTGGCAGGCCACGGCTTCAGTTCAAGAAGATCTTCCCGAGGGCTTTCCTTATGTCCACGATTATCGACATCAACTGCGATATGGGCGAGAGCTTCGGCATATTCAAGATAGGCAGGGATGAGGAGGTGATGGGCTACATCACAAGCGCCAACGTCGGCTGCGGCTTTCATGCTGGTGACCCCCACGTTATGCGAAAGACGGTCGCCCTCGCAAAGGAGCACGGCGTAGCGGTCGGCGCCCACCCGGGCTTCCCCGACCTCCTCAGCTTTGGCCGCAGAGAGATCAAGGTAACCCCCCAGGAGCTGAAAGACTATATCCTCTACCAGGTAGGAGCCCTCAAGGCCTTTGTCGAAGCCGCAGGCCTCAAGCTCCAGCACGTAAAACCCCACGGCTCCCTCTACATGATGGCCCTGAGGGATGGGGAGCTTGCCCGCGCCGTGGTTGAAGCCATAAAGGAGGTGGGCCCCGAGCTCTTCCTCCTCACCATGGGGGGGACAGAGCAGTACCGAGCCGCCCAGGAGCTGGGGCTCCCCGTCGTGGGGGAGCTCTACGCAGACCTCGACTATGCCCCTGACGGCACCCAGATAATAAAGAGGAGGCACGAAGCCCTCGACCGCGAGGAGGTGACCCAGAAGGTCATCCGGATGCTCAAGGAAGGCAAGGTCAGGGCGAGCCACGGGAAGGATATAGAGGTCAGGGGCAGCACCCTTTGCGTTCACGGGGATAACCCCGCCGCCATCGAGATTCTCAAGTCTCTCCGGGAGGCCTTTGATAGGGAGGGAATCCGGGTGGCCCCCCTTTGGGAGCATCCCTCCCCATCCTGAGGGGACTCCAGGCCATGCTCTACGAGAAAACAAAATACCTCTGGGCCGGAGACCGGCACCTCACCGTGGAGATAGGCGATGAGATGAGCCTCCGGGCCAACTTCCGGGTGCTGAGCCTGGATACGGCCATAAAGGAGGCCGGGATAGAGGGGGTCATCGAGACCCTTCCCGGCTGGAGGTCTGTGCTCATCCATTTCGACTCCTTGAGGATTCGGGTGGAGGAGCTCATCGAGCGCCTGATAGAGGTTGAGGCCGGGATGGGAACGATCTCCGAGCTGCCCTCCCGCCTTATCGAGATCCCAGTGCGCTACGGCGGCAGGTGGGGGCCGGACCTGGCCTTTGTCGCCGAGGTGAACCGCCTCTCGGGCCCCGAGGAGGTCATCGAGGTTCACTCCTCGTCCCAGCAGTGGATAGGCATGGTGGGCTTCACCCCAGGCTCTCCCCAGTCGATGTTCTTCAGGGCCGAGAGGACCCTTAGTGCCCCCAAGTATCAGCGGGTAAGAACCTACACCCCCGAGGGGACCATAGGCCTCGGGGGCTCCCTCACGGCCATCTATCCCGTGCCGAGCCCAGGGGGCTACCAGATGCTCGGCCTGACACCCGTCCCAATCTATGACCGCTTCCAGAGCCTCCCCGATTTTGAGCGCTCGCCCATACTTCTCAAGCTCGGGGACAGGGTGAAGTTCATCCCCATTGATGACGCCCAATGCGAGGATCTCCGCCAGCAGGTGAGGGAGTGTGTCTACCGCTTCAACATAAAAGAAGAGATGGTCTCGGTCGAAGGGGAATGAGCCTTGGGAGAGCAAGCCTTTGAGGTAGTGGAGCCGGGCCTTTTCACCACGGTGCAGGACCTCGGCCGCGACGGATATATAGCCACGGGCATACCCCCCTCGGGCGCGATGGATGAGGTGAGTCTCAGGGTTGGGAACCTGCTCGTGGGGAACCCTCCCGGCGAGGCGGGCCTTGAGATGACAGTTATCGGCTCAAAGCTCAGATTCCTTCGGGAATGCCTCATTGCGGCCACGGGCGCCGACATGATGGCCACGCTTAATGGGGAGCCCCTTGCCCTCTGGCAGTCGGTGATGGTGAGCGAGGGAGACCTGCTCGCCTTAGGCATTGTGAGAGAGGGCTGCAGGGGGTATCTCTCCATCGCCGGGGGGGTAGATGTGCCGGCTCAACTCGGCAGTAAATCCACCTATGTCATGGGAAGGCTTGGCGGCTATCGGGGAAGGGCCTTCAAGGCGGGGGACATCCTGGAGGCGGGAGCCCCACGCGAGCCCATAAAGGAGCTTGCAGGAAGGCGCCTAAAGCCGGAGCTCATCCCCTCCTATCCTTCTGAGAGGGAACTCCGGGTCATCCTGGGCCCGCAGGACGATTACGTGGATGAGATGGGGATTGCCACCTTTCTGGGCGAGGTCTATACTGTCTCCTCCAAGGCCGACCGCGTGGGCTACCGGTTCGAGGGGCCTCCGCTTACCTTCCGACAGATGGATAAACCCCTTGAGGCCGGCTCTGACCCCTCCAACATAGTCGATGACGGCATCCCCGTGGGCGGGATGCAGATACCCGCGGGGCTCGAAATTATCTGCATGGGCCGAGACGGCGTCACCATGGGGGGCTACGCCAAGGTCGCCTGCCTGATCACGGCCGACATGGAGCGCATGGGCCAGCTCAAGACGAATGACAGGGTCCGCTTCAGGGAGGTGAACCACAAGCAGGCCGAAAAGGCCCTGAGGGAGCAGCTTTCGAGGGCCGCGCCCGATAACATAACCGGCTGAGGGGTGGGAGCCGCATAATGGAGCTTAGAGCGCAGTTCCCCGCCAGGGTCATCGAGGTGAAGGTAAAGAAGGGTGATGAGGTGAAGCTGGGCGATACCCTCCTCGTCGTAGAGCTCATGAAGATGCACCAGGAGGTCCTCTCCGAGGGAAACGGCAGGGTGAGGGCCATCCATGTGGCAGAAGGCGACGCCATGGCCGTGGGGCAGGTGCTGGTGGAGTTGGAGTGAGGACCAACCTGTCTTTGAGCGTAAGTGGAGAACTGAAGAAATCCTTTTGTGCTTGAGGATACTTTATTGAGGAGTTATTATTATAAATGTAAGGAATCTAATGGAATGTTCTCATGGCCCGCGGTGAGCTAATTCGAAAGCTGTTTCTGAGCCACAATCGTGGCAGCGAAGAGGAATTTCGCGCCATCGCCCTCGAAATCGTTGCCGAGGAACAGAAGAAAAATAACCATCAGCTCGCCAAAGACCTACTCCGGATCTTGGAAAACTCTGCCACATACAACCTATTTCCGAAGTCCGCCAAAGAACTAGGAGGGCTGCCCAAGGATCGTGAACGTCAAACCCTCCTTGTTGATGTCCGTCACCCAGACCGCTGCCTAGCTGACATTATCCTGAAAACGGAAGATAAGGAAGTTATTCTTCGGATCATTGATGAATACCGGAAGTCCGAGTTACTTCGGACACATGGGCTGGAACCCAAGAAAAAGCTTCTTTTTTGCGGCCCGCCTGGTTGTGGCAAGACTCTTTGCGCAGAGATCATCTCCCGAGAGCTAGGCTTACCTCTTCTGTACACACGGTTTGACGCTATAGTGTCCTCTTATCTTGGAGAGACAGCTGCAAATTTAAGGAAAGTATTTGACTACGCCGCGAGTGGACATTGGGTCGTCTTTTTTGACGAGTTCGACGCAATTGGCAAAGGAAGAGATGATGTCAATGAGCATGGTGAAATCAAGAGAGTAATCAACAGCTTTCTCCAGCTGCTTGACAGCTTTCGGGCTTGGAGCTTACTGATCGCAGCTACAAACCATGAGTGGTTGCTGGACCCAGCTTTATGGCGAAGATTTGATGAGATTATCCACTTCCCCCTGCCTTCTGTTCATGACATCCGAGCCCTTCTTTCAATGAAACTGAAGAACTTTCCCCACAAGGACTTGGACATTAAGGCCCAAGCATCCCGACTAAAAGGCATGTCCCATGCCGACGTCGAGAGGGTCTGTCTGGATGCGATCAAGACTTGTATCATCGAGGACAAGGAATCTGTCGATCACTCAGTCTTCGATCGGGCTCTATTGCGTCAGAAGGCCCGCTTGGAGATAACCCGCAAGGCTTTAACGAAGAAGAGCACATAGACCATCTTGAAGGGCAGGTAGAATGCCCAGCTTGCCACACCTCATATTACCAGTCGCTGAACACGAGCAACCTAGAAGGAAGATCGGTTACGGGCGTCCTCCTGATAAGGACTACAGGAGCCATGGACCGCGCCTTCGCAGCCAGCTTGACGATGTCATGCAGCATTTTCGCAGCCGGCGACCTCCAGAGGGCATCAATCCAGACCTTATACTTCGAGTGCAGTTGAAACCAGGAGCTAACGTGGATGAGGAAACCTGGGAGCGATGGGGCTTGACCCTTTTGAGCGTTGACAAGGATAGAACCCTTGTCTTGTTCTCGTCGGATCAGGAGCTCGGCGCCTTCACGGAGCGCTTGGATAAGTATCGGAATGGTCCTTCAGTAGGGCAAAAAAGCGCCCCTTACAGTCACATATTCGCGGCCATCGATGAGATTGATGAGGTGCGTCCCCAGGATCGGATCGGTCGTCTGTTCAAGGCAGAGGGCGTGACCGAGCTTAAGGACATTCAAGCGAGCGAAGACTACACTATTGACGTGGAGCTCTGGGACCTTGGTAATCGCCAGCTATGCCGACACAAGCTTGATGAAATCCGGGCCTACGTCAAGTCTAGAGGCGGTCGTGTCACTGACGACTACATTGGCGAGAGCCTTATACTGCTTCGCGCAAGATGTAGAGGGGTGGTGGTCCATGAACTCTTACAGATCGATAGCATAGCGAGCGTCGACCTGCCTCCTCAGCCAACACTCACGGTTGCGAAGTTCCTTGACCTGGGCCTAGCGGACTTACGGGAGGTCTCGGCTCCACCGGAAGGAGTACCGTCCATCGCTGTACTTGATAGCGGAATAACGTCTGCGCACCCTATGCTTGCACCAGCGGTTGGGGAGGCAACGACCGTACCCCGACCCCTGGGAGATCCCGCGGATGGACACGGGCATGGGACAATGGTCTCGGGATTAGCTTTGTATGGAGATGTTGAGGCCTGTATCCAGAAACGGTCATTCGTGCCTCAATTGACGCTCTATAGTGCGCGTGTTCTAAACGATCAATGCAAATTCTCTGAAGAAAACCTTATCACAAGTCAGATGGCAGAATCGATAAGGTACTTTCACAGCACTTACGGCTGCCGAGTGTTCAACGTATCCCTTGGCGATGAGCGGGCTCCATACCGCGGAGGGAAGGTTAGTCCCTGGGCATCCATCCTTGATACATTGGCTCGGGAGCTAGATGCAGTTATCGTTGTCTCCGCTGGAAACTACAGCTATGACCCTGGAGAGGACAACTCCGCAGACGCGCACGTTCAAGAGTACCCGCATTACCTACTCAACGACAGCGCTAGAATTATCGAGCCTGCCACAGGGTGTATCGTTTTGACTGTAGGAGCACTTTCACACACGGGTGATGTGCCACCCGGGCCCTTGGGTAATAGTGTGGCATTTCGTCCGATTGCCCTCAATGGTCAGCCTTCCCCCTTCACAAGGTCGGGACCTGGCCTGGGGGGGGCGATAAAGCCTGAATTATGTGACTTTGGCGGAAACTATGTATATGACGGCATGATGCGAAGAATTCGGAGTGATGTCCGTGAGCTGTCTGTGATCTCGCTGAATCGTGATCACTTATCTAGCCTCTTCACTACGGATGTCGGCACCTCTTTCGCCGCCCCCCGCGTGGCGCATGCGGCAGCGAGGCTCTTTGAGACCTTTCCAGAGGCCTCGGCGAATCTTATCCGTGCCCTGTTGGCTGCATCCGCGTCCGTCCCCCAACCCTCATTGGATTTACTTGGGCAACTAGGAAGAGGAAGCGATAACGCGGTTCTCCGTGTTTGCGGTTACGGCCAGCCTGATCTAGAGATGGCCCAAGCATCAGATGAGAACAGAGTGGTTCTGTATGCTGAATTAGCGCTTGGCTTCGATAACTTTCATGTTTATGAGGTTCCTATACCCGAGGAGTTCATCAATAGTAGTAATATTACCAGGAGCATTAGGGTCACTCTTGCTTTTGATCCTCCGGTTCGCCACAGCCGATTCGACTACCTAGGCGTAAAGATGTCGTTCCGCCTCTTTCGTGGGAAAACTCTGGAACAAATAGTGGATTTTTCCCGACCACGGCAGAGCGATGAAGATAAATCTGGGCTCGCAGGCACTAAATTTGAATGCCAGATGGAACCTGGGTCTCAGGCTCGCAAAGATAGTACTTTGCAAAAGGCGACCTTCACAATGAAGCGGGCTCCGCGGACTGACTACGGCGATACTTACTATCTTGTTGTCAGATGCGAGAAGAGGTGGGCCAGGGATGAACACACTCCTCAGCGCTACGCTGTAGTGGTGGTGATAGCACACAGCGCTAAAGTTAACCTTTATAACATAATTCGTGACAGGGTTCGAACTGCTGTCCGAGTCCGTGCGCGGCAGAGAGTATAGCGCAACCCCTCGTCCAGTTTTTGAGTCCAGCTGGACTCAGCCCATCAATCGTTGGCCCACCCTCACCCCCCAAGCCTCGGGTCAAGGACCTCCTCCCACGCCCTACCCATAAGCGTAAGGCTCACGACGAGAAGGCAGATGGCGAGGCCCGGTGGCAGCATCCACCACCACCAGTTATCCAGGAAAATGAAGCCACGGGCATCGGCCATGAGGGTCCCGAGGCTTACCATTTCGGGGTCTGAGAGGCCGAGGGAGTAAGGTCAGGCTTTAGTGGGTAGCGTGAAATGTAACCGGACTCAGTTACCTTCTCTGGCTGGCAGCTTCGCGGCATATTTCAGAAGTGCCTGGAAATAGGCATCGACCGCGGGCGGGACCGAGGTAAACCGAACCATGTGGGTGAGCCCTTTTTTCTCCGAGCGCTTGATCACCTTCCCATAGAAGTCCTTAGCCGCCAGCTTCTCATCCACATCTCCCAGGTTCATCTTGAGGTTGGTCAGCGCCTCAACTGGGGCGCCCAAGTTAATCTCAGCGCTTTTCTCCGAAAGACGAACCATAGAGCCTTCGAGCCTCTGCTTCCCAATTTTTTTGCCTTCAAGTACCGTGTACCGCAGCGGAATTTGCCGCGCCAGGATGAGCAGATCAGGCTCCTTCCCCTCCAGCGCGACATTGTAATGGCCTGCGATGCCGCCCACTTCGTAGATTCGCAGTGACGCTTCGGCTCCCTTAGAAAGCACCTCCAGCTGCCCGTCAATGCGCAAGACCTCACCCGCCTCCTTGTGCAAGGATTCTGAAATGAGGATCTGGCCGCCCACGGTATATGACTCGATCCGGCTGGCCAGGTTCACACCGCTCCCAACCACCCCGTACTTGCTTCGTTTACTCGAACCAATATTGCCAACAATCACCTCGGTATCGTTGAGACCAATACCCATCTCCAATTCGGGAAGGCCCATCTTTTGGTTCTGCTCGTTTACCTGCTTGATGGCATTCTGCATCTCAATCGCGCAGGCGATCGCCCGGTGAGCTCGGTCCGGCATCTTTTGCGGCGCACCAAAGATGACGAGCAGCGCGTCGCCAATGATCTCATTGATGGTGCCTTTGTATTCGAGGATCACGTCCACCATGACCTCTAAGTATGAGTTGAGCATTTGAACCACTTCCTCTGGCTCGAGGCGCTCGGCTAGTGCCGAAAAGCCTCTCAGGTCGGTCATCATAATGGTGACCTTGCGCCTCTCCCCTCCAAGTTCCAGCGCTGATGGGTCCTCGAGGAGCGAGTTCATCACCTCGGGCGAGAGATAGCGGCCGAACATTTTCTTGAGAAGCTCCGATGATTTTTCAAGATCCTCCGATGTGCGAGATAGTAATGTGGAGAGGTTATATTTATCTTTCGTTGCTCTTTCCACTTTGAAATTCAGGATTTTGAGCTCTTTCTCAATCTTGCCGAGCAATTGCAACATCAGTTCTTTTTCATCATTGGCAACACTGAGCTGCCCGATAGTATATTTCAGATTGTCAAGCTCAGCGTTCATATAGGCAGCCCGTTAAGGATTTACTTTTCGTGAATCAGGACAAGCACGAGCGTATGGTTATGAAAATCACACCGCCCTTGCGGCATAGGGCCTATTTCACCGTAGGTAAATAATCCAACCAGTGGTACGTTCCACAGCTTGCGGACCGAAGAAATTTCATCTTCCACCATTGGTCCGAGTTGGAGATGACGCCCCACGCAGGAAAATAGCACAATGGCGTCTGCGATAGGAGATTCGTTATTGAATGTTGCCATCTGCTCAACGGTATAATCTATAATTTCAAATCCGGGTGCCGTGCTGAACCGCACTTGTGCCCCTTCGGGGACTGTCCCAGCAAAAACCATGGATTTGTCCTTGTTGATAACCATTACCGCCCGCAAGACATACGAACCGTCATCTCGCTTCAGCTGTAGAGGATATTCTGCGGCGTGCATATAGATGGTTTCAGTTGTGATGTTTAGATATTTGCGGTACACATCTAACGCTGGGACGCCATCGATACTATACACAATGTTGCCTTCGGCTTTGGTAATAGTTTTGGCTGTGCCGACACCTCTCCATCCGCTCACGGCAACTCCTCTTAAGTCAACAGCAATATGGTCGAAGATCAGGGCAAGGACTCCGTTGCCAAGGACTTGCGATGAGGTGAAAACAAATGTCTCTTGCGCTCTTAAGTCGTCGCCGGCAAGTCCGCCAAAAAGCGGTACTTGGCGCTCCATTGTGTCAATAATCCCGTTAACGACCTGCTGACCATCGGCACGAAGCCCAGAGGACATCACCATAAACGCTGGGTTGGCATAGATAGTTTTTGCCCACTCTGCAACGCTTTGAGCGACTTGATAGGAGGTTTTTCCTTCCCCATCAAAGGTGTTTAGCCGATAGGAATCGCGGCTAATATCGAGCAGCATCGCCACAATGGACCCTTCATGGACCTCATCATTAGTGATCTCGCCACTGGAGCTTGCGCCGAAAACCTCGATATTATGTTTGGCGAAAAGCGCACCTATTTCCTCCAAGTTATGAGCGACAGAGCTAAAGACAATTGCTAAGGTAGGCACTAATCCCTTCTGGCGAACGCCTCGAAGATGCGATTCCACCTGTTCAAGCGAAGGGACAGAAAATACTGTTGGTTTCATTGATTTCAACTTGTCACCGAAGGTTTGCAGTTGTTTGCAAAATTAGAACCACTACAGTCTTTATACAGACCTCCGACTTTGGCAGCACATCTATATCGTTCACACAGGGGACCGTAGCGCTAGGCCTACGCCTCACGATAAGTTGGGATTCAAAGAAATGATGTCTTAGACTCACCACAGAAAGACCACCGCCCTGTCAGGGGCTCGGTAGACCGATTTTAAGTGCCTGCTGAAAAAGCTCGTTTAATAATGGCGTGGATATGAAACCCCGGCCCCGACCTTGCGGTCTTTGCCGATGGCAAGCCGAAGGGCTGGATCGATCCGGAGATGATCGGCGTCGTTGCAATCCTCGTAGCCAACCGCGGATCTGGTAAACCCGTTGACGGATAATCTGGACGAGGGAGTGCCTGGCATGCACGGGTGATCTAGGGTCCTCAAAGTAATCATCCATGGGGCCGATGACGCCGAAACGCTCGTCCATTTCCCTCAGGAGAAGAAAGCCAACATCGGAAGTTATCTTGGCGCCCCGGAAATGAACCATGATGGAGCGGTTGAAATCGGGCCGCAACACCTCTTTTTGACCTGCCCCACCTCCGAGCATCTGATATTCCTTCACTCCGGCTGATTTGACCAATTATATCATGTGGTTACAAAGAACCCTGCTCCTTTTCCTTCTGTTTCGCTGCATAATCTGGGTGTAAAACCTTTTATCAGGAGAAGGCCCATGTCTTATATCTCTATCTTTCTCTTTCTTCTTGGGTCCAAGGCATCCCTGAGCCCGTCGCCAAGGAAATTGAACGCAAGAACGGTCAGCATGATAGCCAGACCGGGGAAGGTGGTCAGATGGGGGGCAATCCGCAGGAACGAACGGCCGCTATTGAGCATGGAGCCCCATTCCGGTGTCGGCGGCTGAACTCCGAAGCCCAAAAAATTGAGGGCTGCCGCAGCGAGTATGGCCCAGCCCATGCCGAGAGTGGCCATGACAATAACGGGTGAGAGGGCCTCGGGCAGGATATGGCGAAACATGATGTAAGAATTATTCGTACCCAGGGCCCTTGTGGCCTCCACGAAGCTCTTTTCCTTGGCCGACATGACGCACCCCCGAACCAGACGTGCATATCTGGTCCAGCCAACCACTGAGAGGGCCAGTATGACGTTTAAGAGTCCGGGACCCAAAAGCCCGGATATCACCAGGGCGAGGATGAGCCCTGGAAAAGCGAGCAGCACGTCCACGGCCCGCATCAGGATTTCGTCCACAATCCCGCCCGTATAACCGGATATGAGGCCCAGGAAGGTTCCCAAAATACTGATGACAGCCACCACAACAATCCCTATGAGGAGTGAGACGCGGCCACCATAAATCAAGCGGCTGAGGATGCATCGTCCGATCTCGTCGGTGCCAAGAGGATAGGCCCAGGAGGGGGCCCGGAGGCGACTATCCAGGTCCGGCTTGACCGGGTCATGAGGAGCAATAAGGGGCGCAAGGAGTGCGCCCACAACGAGGCAGAACACAATAATCAGCCCGATTATGGCGAGCCTGTTCCGTGGGAGGTCCGTCAGAACCTCAAGGGCATACCTCCCTTGCCCTACTCGTGGGAGCGCCCTCTCCGCCCGGATTATCTCCACCGCACTCATGGTCGGCTTCTCGCGTATCGAATTCGAGGGTCGAGGCATGGATAGGAGAGGTCCACCAAGAGGTTTATCAGGGTGACAAAGCCGGCAAACAACAGGGCGCAGCCCTGGATCATGGGGAAATCACGGGCGAATATGGAATCCACCAACAGCTTGCCCATCCCCGGCCAGGCAAAGATGGTCTCCACAATGACCGCTCCTTCCAGCAGGTGAGCAAATTGCAATCCGATGACGGTCACTACCGGGATCATGGCATTTCTGAAGGCGTGTTTGCCGATGACCAGTTGTTCGGCCACTCCCCTGGCCCTGGCGGCCAGAACATAATCCTGGCCCAGCACCTCTAACATGCTCGACCTGATGAGCCTGGTGCTGATGGCGGCCAAGCCCGTGCCCAGGGTCAGGGCTGGCAGGACCAGGTGCCTGACCCCTCCCATGCCGAAGACCGGAAACCAAGCCGCGTGTAGGGAAAAGATGAGAATCAAAATGAGGGCAAGCCAGAAATTGGGCATGGAGACGCCCAACAGGGCGAGAGTTATCCCAGCATAATCCACGGCCGA
The DNA here is from genome assembly GCA_964575845.1 of uncultured bacterium. Classification (GTDB taxonomy): domain Bacteria; phylum UBA8248; class UBA8248; order UBA8248; family CAZNSX01; genus CAZNSX01. The sequence goes on from CAZNSX010000005.1 coordinate 200,411, forward strand.
GTTCTGCTTGACTGCCGAGAGCAGTCCTATGGGCAGGGCTATCAGAAGGGATACTGCCATACCGGCAAGGGTCAATTGGAGCGTGGCTGGGAAACGCCGCAGGATCTCCGCGAGGACCGGCCTCTCATTGACAAGGCTGCGGCCCAGGTCACCACGCAACAGTGGGCTCAGCCATCGCACGTACTGAATGTAGATGGGAGCATCGAGGCCCTCCCTGATCCTGATACCGTCCACCTGTTCCTGGCTGAGGTCAGCCCCGTATCTGCTCTGAGCGATCATCTCCGCCGCATCGCCGGGGGCAAAATGCATCAGGCCGAAAGTCAAGATTGTCACCCCCAGGATGACGACGAACATCATCGCCACTCTCTTTCCGATATATCCCATCATCGACTTTCAGAATAGGAGCTGCGGTGCCGCAGCCGCGCCGGTGCAACTATTGGATATATGCCTTCTCCAGGGGCTTGTATTGCCGCCAGAAGTCGGTGTACGGTCTGAAGTCCTGTACGGTCTTTTTCATGGGCCAAAGGTTTTTGTTGTAGAAGATGTAAACCGCCAGGGCTTTGTCCATGATCTCTTTTTGGAGGGCGTGATGTAACTTAAGGCGGTTTTGGCTGTCCATCTCGTTCTCTAGTCGGCGGGCCAGTATTTCCACCTCCGGGTCTTCCGCCACGCTGCGGAATCCAATGGAGGTGTAGTAGTTCTTGTAGACCTGCCAGGGGTCGTCGTGAGGGATATACCATTGTCCCACCAGCATCAGGTCGAATTTTTTGTTTTTCAGGAGCTTGTAGTAGACGCCGAATTCCACCTTGTTCAGTTTGACATCAATGCCCACGTCCTTTAACTGGGCCTGTATCGGTTCTGCGAGAAGGCGGTACCCGGCGTTGTTGGCGTCATAGGTCATAGTCATCTCGAGCCGTTGGCCGCCCCTATCCATTATCCCGTCACCGTCGGTGTCCCCCCAGCCGGCCTCCGCAAGGAGTCTTTTGGCCTTCAGGGGGTCGTATCCGTAATTCCTGGCATCCGGATTGATATAGGCTTTGAAGGCACTGGAAAATAGATATCTGGACGGCATAGCCACGCCCGTGAGAAGTTTAGGAACCAGTCCTTCCAGATCGATGGCATAATTGATGGCCCTCCTGACCCGCACGTCATCAAAGGGCGCTTTCCGGGCGTTGAAGAAGATGACGCTGGAATTGGTGCTAGTTTGCTCTATGACTTTTATGTTCTTATTGCTTTTCAGAATCTGCAGATGGGCGGGAGCCAAGGCCTGCCCAAACATGACGTCGATCTGACCCGTCTCAAGGGCCATGACCCGTGTCTCTGGATCAGGGATGACCTTGAAGATCAACTTTTCGAGCTTAGGCTTACCCCCCCAGTAATCATTGTTTCTCACAAACACAACCTGCTGGCCGGGGACCCATTCTGAGAGCTTAAAAGGGCCGGTTCCGACAGCCTTGATGGCCCTGCCGTCTTTGTCATAGGCGGCCGGGTTGCGAATGGAGTTGAAGGCCATGGTCATATCGGATGCAAAAGAGTGACAGGGCTTGGAGAGATGAAATATGATCGTGTGCCTGTCGGGGGTCTCCATCTCCTGGACCAGGTGATACCCGTATTTGGGAAAATTGCCCTTCTTGTTTCTCTCGATGGTCCATCTCACATTTTCTACGTCAAACGGCGTACCGTCATGAAATTTGACCCCCTTGCGAAGGTTAAAGGTCCAGGTCTTACCGTCAGCGGACATGGTCCATGACTCGGCCAGTCCGGGCACTTTTTTCAGGTCGCGGCTGAGGTGGACCAGAGGGTCGTAGACGAGAAAGGTTAATGTCCACATACCGCCCACCGAGCCTGCGTCCAAAGAGCCCATGTCCTTCTCCAGGCCCACCACAATGACCTGCTCGGGCATCCTAGCGAAGCTGTTCGTATCTGCCGTTAATATGGCAGCTGAGAGGATCGCCATTGTCAAAACGAATAAAGGAGAATTTCTTGATAGCCTTTCCATGGCTTTACCGCATTTATCCTTTCCTATTTCTTGATCCATTCGACATCAAAGATGGATTTTCTTTCCCATTCCTCCCAGGCCCACCAGGTCAGCTTTATGACCTCTTCCCAGTAAGGGCCGGTGAGAACGCCATCTATTTTGTATTTTTTCACAGCATCAGCTATCCTCCTCTGCAGCTCCTCCTGATAGCTCTTTTTCAGCTGTAGGCGGATGACTTTATCTTTGTGGGTAAAGCGTACAGCGCAATTGCTTTTCGACTCATCCAGCTCTATTTTACCGAAGAGCGGCGAACAGCCTGTGGAGACAACCAACCCATCGTTAACGCATCTGATAGGGAATTCTCCACCCCCGCATTCGGATAATATGGTCATAGCGTTTCTCGGCGCATCCAATAGCTCCCTCGCATACAACCCCATTTTTGTTCCGATCAGCGTGTAGACACCTATATGCCCATGTATTTCATGGGTGAGAATGATTCTCTCAAATTCCTCTCTTCCATACCTTTCAATAACCCCTTTCTCAATCAGGTCCTGAATCTCCTGAATGAATACATTGTCATAAAGCGGTAATCCATCCTTGAACGTCAAAAGACAAGACTTCTCTTGACTGGAAGAAGCTCCCTTCATAGTTTCATCCCTCATCGAATGAAAGTCGCATGGGCTTTAATTTTTGGGAGTCTATATCTCAACCTGTTGCACTAATCGGCTCTTATGAAGACCCCTCGGCCCTCTCCCGAGCAAAGGGAAGAGCTGCGGGGATGGTTAGAGGAATTTCTACGACTAGGGCTTTCTCGCTTAGGATTCCCTCCCGCTGCAAGGGATGCAGAGGATGCGACCCCCTTTCTTTAGCGTCCGGGTGTCCATGACGGGCTCACGACACATCTCGCAGACTACCCCCTCGTGCATCTCAGCCTCGGGCGGAAGCTCGAGCTTCCCGTGACGGAAGGTGAAGAGCTCCTCCGCGGGAACTTCCATCAGCTTCAGGGCCAGCTCCTCCGAGCGCCGCCAGAACTCCTCCACCTCCTCAGGGCTCGCTTCACCGTTTGTCACCCTGTCTCTCAGCTCGCTCCGGCGGCTGTCCTTTGGCTGAGATGAATCAGCCTTTAAGGCAACTCTCACGGCTTCGCCCCCGGGGCGCCGAATAAGGGTATAGACATTCTTTCCCCAGTCGCGGAAGACGAGGTTCCCCTTGCCAAAGGTGCAGCCCGCCAGAACCTGAAGGGCATCCGCGCCACAGGCATTGGTCTCAACCACCCCCACCAGCTCCTCATCAAAAGAAGGCCCCACGCCCAGCTCCCTCAAGGCGATTCGTGTGGCCCTCACGCCCAGGACAAGGCCCGGGCAGAGGTGGCCGTGAAATTCAACCACCCGCCTCAGCTCTTCATCCTTGAGACGGTCCAAAATCTTTCCGCTCGCCATTATCCATATCTCCTTTGCTTCCTCAACCGCCGGGGATTAAAGTTTGTGCTATCTTTTTAAAATTCGTAGCACCGACTAATCTTCTCATAACAGCCATCCCCCTTCGGTGTCAAGCCATTTTTCCCACTTTCTCTTCCGAGCTAAGGGCCGTTGACATGAAGGAAGATAGGTAATAACTTGATTTCAAGGGAACTCTCAAGGAGAGCTTCGCCGTGAAGGGAAAGCGCGATTTTTTTTGAGGGGATGGCTTCTTTCTGGCAGGAGGAAGAGGGTCCCTCAAGGCATAGTGGGGCCAAGGCCCTGCTCCCCTTTTTTGACCTCGCCCCCGGTCTGAGGGTCTTGGATGTGGCAGCGGGCACGGGCATTCTTCTTCCCTATCTGGCAAGGGAGGTGGGCCCCTCGGGAGAGCTGGTCGCCCTGGATTTTGCCCTGGGTATGCTCACCCGTATCAAAGGGCGGGAGCTACCCTCCCCTCTGGCTCTTCTTCAGGGCGACGTCGAGGCCATGCCCTTCAAGGGGGAAACCTTTGACCGAGTAGTATGTTTTTCCGCCTTTCCCCACTTTGAGCAAAAGGAAAGGGCGCTGAGGGAGATGGCAAGAGTGCTCAAAAGAGGAGGCCTCCTCACCATAGCTCATCTGGGGAGCCATGAGGAGATATACCTACGGCACAGGCATGCCGGAGGCCCCGTGGCCCGGGACCATCTCCCCCCTCCCCAGGCTACGGGGGAGCTATTGAGTCGGGCGGGACTCAGGCCCCTCAGGCTTCTCTCCGAGCCGGGGCGCTATCTGGCTCAGGGCGCGAAGCGAAGGGGGCGCGGGGTGTAGCCTCTATCCCTTTGATTGACAGAGTGCGTCCGGACTTCTATAATTTAAGAAAATTCAAAAATCTCTCATGATGACCTCCTCCATTGGGCTGATTTCTTGAGATGAAGCTCGAAAAAGCCTCTGCTCCAAATCTTCTTCGCGTGGACTGTGGCTTGGAGGCCCAGGAAGTTCTCGAGAGCATCCTCGAGCGGACCCCCGATATAGTGTTTCTCGTAAGGGAAGACCGTCTCGTTCGCTACTTCAACCCAAGGGCCGAGCAGGTGTTCGGGCGTCCCGCGGGAGAGGTCATAGGTCGGGATTTCGCCGAGCTTTTCTCAGATTCTGAGGCGGAGAGAGCTTTTCAGCTCACCCTGAAGCGCAGGGGTGCCAACAAGGAGTTCGACACGGTTGTGGGCAAGGGTGGGCAGTGCTCTTCCCCTACCCGATTTCTCGTCTCTCAACTCAAGACAGGCTTGGGGCCCGGGCGATGCATCCTGTTCCACGGGCATGACATAGCTCGGGAGCGGGAACTGGAGCGCACGGTGAGCCTCCGGGAGCAGTACCTGGCCAATATTGGCAATGATTCTGCCGACGCCATCGTAGGCGTTGACACCAACGATATCATCCGGTTCTGGAACAAAGGGGCGGAGCTCATATTCGGGTATGAGCCCGAGGAGATAGTGGGCAAGAAATTTACCGTGCTCATGCCCGAGCAGCTCATAGCGCGCGGGGAGCTTGATTTCGTGCGGCGGGAGACCCTGGAGAAGGGTTTTCTGCGCGACTATGAGACCGAACGTATAACTAAAGACGGAAGGACGGTAATTGTCAACATCACGCGCTCCGTAATCCGGGACCAAGAAGGTAGAGTAATCGGCACTTCCGCAGTGTTGCGGGATGTGACCGAGAGCCGGAAGCTTTTTCAGCAAGTTATTCAGGCCGAAAAGCTTGCCACCACGGGGCAACTGGCGACGGGCCTCGCACATGAGATAGGCACCCCCTTAAACGTCATCTCCGGGAACGCCGAGTACCTGATGTCGAGGCTGGGGCCGGATAACTCCTTGATGGACGAGCTTCGCGCCATTGTCTCCCAGACGGAGCGAATTGCCGACCTCATCAAGAGGCTTCTGGATTTCGCCCGCCCCGTGGCCCTCTTCACTGAGGCCGTGGACATCCACGGCATTCTGGATAACGTGCTCAAACTCCTGGAGTTGCAGCTCTCCAAGACAAGAATAAAGATGGTCAGGGAGCTGGCGCCAAACCTTCCTTTCGTTTACGGAGACGCAAACCAGCTGGAGCAGGTCTTCTTAAACATAATCGTAAATGCCTGGCACGCCATGCCCGACGGGGGCCGCCTCACCTTGGCCACCAGCGCCGTAGGGCGCCAGAACTTCTCGCCGACAGGTTGCGTGGAAGTGAGAATCAGCGACACGGGCAGTGGCATGCCGCGCGAGGTGCTTTCCAAGATCTTTAATCCCTTCTTCACAACTAAGGAGGCAAGTAAGGGAACGGGGCTGGGCTTGGCCGTAAGCCAGAAGATAGTCCATGAGCATCGGGGAGAGATTACGGCCGAAAGTGAGGTGGGCAAGGGAAGTACTTTCTGCGTCAGGCTCCCCGTGGCTCCTTTGAAAGGGGAAGTGAGCCATGGCGACTGAGCGCATCCTCATCGTGGACGATGAGGAGCATATGCGCCATCTGCTGACAAAAATGCTCACGGAGCAGGGCTATGTGGTGGAGGTCTCGGCCGATGGCGACGGTGCTCTAAGACGTCTTCGGGAGGACCTCTACGACATGGTCATTACCGACATCAGAATGCCGGGACTGAACGGCATGGAACTCCTTGAGCATACCAAAGTCCTCTCCCCTGAGACCATTATCATCATAATGACGGCCTTCGGGAGCGTGGACTCCGCCGTACAGGCCATTAAGAACGGCGCCTACCACTACATCACCAAGCCCTTCAAGATGGAGGAAATCCTGGTCCTGGTCCGGAAGGGGATGGAGGATAAACGCCTTCGCCGCGAGGTCACGAGCCTAAGGGAAGAGGTCAGCCGCAAGTACGAATTCGGAAACCTAATCGGCAAGAGCAAGCAGATGCAGGATATCTTCCAGCTCATCCGCCGGGTGGCCCACACGAACAGCACCATCCTCATCCAGGGTGAGAGCGGCACGGGCAAGGAGCTTGTGGCCAAGGCAATCCACTACAACAGCCCCCGCAAGGAGATGCCGCTCGTGGTGGTGAACTGCAGCGCCATCCCAGAAACCCTTTTGGAGAGTGAACTCTTCGGCCATGTGAAGGGTTCCTTCACCGGAGCCATCGCCACCAGGAAGGGGCTCTTCGAGGAGGCCCACCGGGGAAGCATTTTCCTGGATGAGGTGGCCGAGGTGCCGCCCTCCATTCAGGTCAAACTCCTTAGGGTCCTCCAAGAGCGAGAGATCAGGAGGGTGGGCGGAAGCGAGAACATCGCCATCGACGTGAGGCTCATGGCCGCTACCAACAAGACCCTGGAGGAGGCGGTGAGGGCGGGTGAGTTCCGGGATGACCTCTTTTACAGGCTCAATGTCATCCCAATCCATCTTCCCGGCCTTCGTGACAGGCCCGAGGATATTCCCCTGCTGGTAGGGCATTTTCTCAAGAAGTTCTCGACCGACGCGGGTTCCTCCATCAAGGGGATCTCCAGAGAGGCCCTCAACCTCCTGATGAATTATTCCTGGCCCGGAAACGTGAGGGAACTTGAGAACGCAATAGAGAGGGCCGTGGCCTTGGGGACTCACACGGAGATAACGCCCGAGGACCTACCACCGGCCATAAGGATGAGAGAACTCTCTTACCCCCGTGATAGCCTGCCTGCAGGCCTCACGCTTCAGGAGCTTGAGCGGGACTACATAACTAAGGTCATGGAAAGAACCGGAGGCCACCAAATAAAAGCGGCCAAGGTCTTGGGCATTGACCGGCGAACCCTCTATCGGAAGCTCATCAAATACGGGCTGAAGAGATGAGGGGGACCTTATGTTTCCCTCCTCGTCTTTGGGTTTCTGGGTGAAGGAAGGAAACTGTGAGAAGGGAGGGCAGTAGCTATGACCTACCGTAGGGGCGTGTGGTTCCTTACCATTTTCCTGGTTCTTCTCCTTTCCCTGGTGGGGGTCCGGGCCTGGGCTGTCACTAAAGCCGAACTCCCTCTCAAGCAAGCAGATTGGCTCAAATATTACAGCACGGGCATCGGCCTCGATGAGCGATCGAAAGCTATTTCCGGCTTTCCCCTGAAGCTCATATTTGCCAACCTGCGAGGTGAATTCCTGGCGTCGGTTAAAGTGAGCGTCGAGGGCCCCGGAGGGATCAAGGCGGAGTTGACCTCCGAGGGCCCATGGCTTTTTCTGGACCTGGTCCCCGGCGTTTACCGCATCAAGGCTCAGGTGGACAACCTCTCGGCAGAAAGGCTTGTCCGCATCGAAAGGGGACGGACTAAGGTCGTCTACATGCACGTTAAGGGAGCCCGCTGAAGAGGCAGGCATAGCCGAAGACCAAGGGAGGAAAGGGTCCATGTCAGAGCAGAGGGGTGAGCTTCGCCCGGAGGAGCTTCGGTGGCAGCCAGACCTCGGTAATCTCTCCTTCGAGACCACCGATGAGCTCCAACCCTTGGACTGCATCATAGGCCAGGAGCGAGCCGTGAGGGCCCTCGAATTCGGCCTGGAGGTGGACAGCCTGGGCTATAACATCTACGTCGCTGGGCAGTCCGGTGTGGGAAAGCTCTCCACCTGCCTTGAGTTCTGCAGGAGGGCCGCCGAGGGGAAGCCCGTGCCCAATGACATCGTCTTCGTGCATAACTTCAGCACTCCCGAGCGACCCCTCTGGATCGACCTTCCGCGCGGCCGAGGGCGAAAACTGCGCCAGGATATGGAGGAGCTCGTTAACACGCTGGCTCAGGAGATCCCGAGGGCCTTCGAAGGGGAGGAGTTTGAGCAACGGCGCAAGGAGATAGTGGAGCGGACGCAGCGGCTCCAGCAGGCCCTTTTCAATGAGCTGGAAGAGCGCGCACGGGAGCAGGGCTTCGCTCTCAAGGGGACCCAGATGGGCTTCATCTTGGTCCCCTTGGTGGCCGGGGAGCCCATCAAGGAGGAAAAATATAAGGAGCTGCCCGAAGGGGTGCGGGCCGAGATCGAGCGGAAGAGAATCGAGTTCGGCTCCCAGGTCAACGAGTTTCTCAAAAAGGCCAAGTCCCTGGAGAAGGAGGCCCGGCAAAAGCTCGCGGAGCTCGAGCGCGGGGTGGCTCTTTTTGCCGTGGGTCACATGATTAATGAGCTGCGGGAGGAGTATCAGGATTTTCCCAAGGTCATGACTCATCTGGACGCGGTTCAAGAACACATCCTCGCCAATCTCGGTCCCTTTCGCGGAGGTGAGGAGGAGACCGCCCAGGCTCCCGCCATCCCGAAGCGACAGCGGCTGGAAGAAGCCTTCAGCGTTTATAGGGTCAACATCATTGTGGACAACGCAGAGCTGAACTCTCCCCCTGTCATCAATGAGACTAACCCTAACTACAACAACCTTTTCGGCCGCATAGAGAAGCGGTCCATTTTCGGCACCTTGGTCACTGATTTCAACATGATAAGGGCGGGGTCCATGATCAGGGCCAATGGCGGTTTTCTCGTCGTCAACGCCCTCGACGTGCTCTTGAATCCCGGCACATGGCCAGCCCTCAAGCGCTCCATCAGAAACCAGGAGGTAAGGATCGAGGAACTGGCCGAACAGTACGGCTTTGCCTGGACAGGAGGTATCAAGCCCGAGCCCGTTCCCGTCAACGTCAAGGTCATCATGATCGGAAGCCCCCACATATACCATCTCCTCTATGCTCTGGATGAGGATTTCCGTAAGGTCTTGAAGGTTAAGGTAGACTTCGATCACAACATGAAGCGTTGCCCCGAGAACATCGAGGGATATGCCTGCTTCATCGCCTCCCGCTGCAAGGGGGAGGGGCTCCTCCCCTTTAACCGCGAGGCGGTGGGCCGCGTGCTGCAGCACGGGGTTCGCCTCGGCGGGGACAAGGATAAGCTCACCTCACGCTTTGGTGAGGTGGTGGACATAGTGCGTGAGGCCAGTTTCTGGGCGCGCAAGGAGGGGAGCCCCTTCGTCAGAGCCCTGGACGTTCAGAAGGCCATCGATGAGAAGGAGTACCGCTCCAACCTGCTCGAGGAGAAGATTCAGGAACTCATCGAGGAAGGGACCCTGATGGTGGATCTGGAGGGGGCTGTGGTGGGCCAGGTAAACGGCCTCTCGGTTTACGACATCGGGGATTTCAGCTTCGGAAAGCCCTCCCGAATCACAGCCAGGACCTTTATGGGCGAAAAGGGCGTCATAAATATCGAGCGGGAGTCGAAGCTCTCGGGCCGAATCCATGACAAGGGGGTTCTCATTCTGAGCGGCTATCTGGGAGGCAAATATGCCAGGAACCGCCCCCTCTCCCTCTCGGCCAGCATCTGTTTCGAGCAATCCTATGAGGGGGTGGAGGGAGACTCGGCTTCCACTGCGGAACTCTATGCCCTCACCTCTCACCTCTCCGGTCTTCCCATAAAGCAGGGAATCGCCGTAACGGGCTCTGTCAATCAGCGGGGTGAGGTCCAGCCCATCGGCGGAGTCAACGAGAAGATAGAGGGCTTCTTTGATGTATGTAAAGTCAAGGAGCTCACGGGGGACCAAGGTGTTATCATCCCCCACCAGAACGTTAAAAACCTCGGGCTCAAGCAGGAGGTCGTCGACGCCGTTGCCGAGGGCCGCTTCCATATCTACCCCATCCGCAGCATCGACGAAGGGTTGAAGATTCTGACTGGCGTCGAAGCGGGGGAACTTCTCCCCGACGGCACCTACCCCCCCGGAAGCGTGCACGGCGAGGCCGATGCGCGTCTCGGCGAACTCTACCAAGAAATGCGCCGTGGGAGAAGGAGAGCCGAACGGGAAGAGGAGGAAGAAGAGGAGGAGGCGTCGGAGCGAGCCTGAGGCGCAAGCAGACGGGCAACCCGGCCCGTCGGGTCGGAGCCGAACTCCCAATCCGCCGCTTCTCTAACCCCCACCGTCGACGAGGATGGGGCTGACCTCATCGTCATTGCCACCCATGGGCACAAGGGCTCCCTCGCATGCCCCTGAGCGGTGGGAAGGTCAGTCCCAAGGCTTCCTGCCCGCTTCTCTCCATCGGGACCATCTCCATGAAAGGGTACCTCCCGTGAGGGGACTCGGGGCCGAGGGGAAGGCGGCGGCCACAGGAAGTCGGATGGCTCCGGCGCCCGGCTCCACAATGAGGCACCCCGATAGGCCATTTGAGACAAGATGAGGGGGCGCTTCGTGACTGCGGCCGGACAGGGGAATTGAGGAGGCAACTCCAGGCAAAGATTAGTAGAATTATTAGCCTCATGGAATTTTGCAGGCATGGCCTTATTGCTTTCGATTAGTTTCTCTCGCCCGCCTCTTTTGAGGCGGCGGAGCTTTTGGCGGTGAACCTGAGGGCCGTGGGCGATGAGGAAGGAGAGATATCCATGAAAAAGCTGAGGCTGGAAAAAATTTTAGTTCCCGTGGACTTTTCGGATTTTTCCGAGGAGGCATTGCATAAAGGCTTGGGCCTCGCGGAGGACTACGGGGCAACCCTTCTGGTTCTCCATGTCATGCTGGAGCCTCAGACAAGCATGCCCTACGAGGTCTATGTCGATTGGGAGAAGATAAAGGCGGAAGTCTCCGAGGACTCCGAAAAGCACATGTCCCGGCTGATCACAGACGACCTGAAGCAGAGGGTCAATATAGAGCCCATCATCGCCTGGGGAGACCCGGCGCTGAAGATTCTGCAGGTTGCGAAGGATAAGGGGGTGGACCTCATTGTCATGGCGACCCACGGCCGCACCGGCTTGAGCAGAGTATTCATGGGCAGCGTGGCGGACCGCATTGTCCGCAAGGCCCACTGCCCCGTCATGGTCATAAGGAGTAGGGAGGGGGAGCACTAAGGGCCGGGAGGTGGAATCTGGGGGAGGCCCTCCGCGACCACAGGAGGGCTCTTTTCGTTGGAGAGACCACCTTCGGCAAGGGGGCCGTCCAGAGCATAATCCCTCTAGAGGATGGCTCGGCCCTGCGCCTCACCACCACCCGCTTTAAGCCGCCTTCAGGGGAGCTGATAGAGGGTAAGGGAATAACCCCTCACCTCATCATAGGACGCGCTAAAGAGAGAGGCACAGCCCTCAAGGTCCCCGCCGGGAAGGGGAGGGGCGGGCCCAGCCGAAGCTCAAACGAGCGAAAGAAACAAGAAGCCGACCTGGCCCTTGAGGTAGCGCAGAGGACCCTCCGCCAGGCCACCAGCCCAGAACTCAAAGAGCTAAAGATTCTGGCCGAAAAGGCCTATCTCCAGCTTAAGGCCCTGGGCCAGGAGGGAGAATCTCCTCCCCCATTCCTCAACCGTCCGGCCCGCGGGCGGCCATCTCCTGGTGGAGCGTCTTTGATGGGGGCCGCGCGCTGTGCGTGAAGGTAAACCGCTCACGGCGCGCCGCTCGCTCTCAGTGATTCCACCTTTCATGGGTCAGTCCTCTTGCTCTCATCCTCAGGTCTAATTTTTTCCTTTTCCCGAGACCCTCTCATCACAAAAGGAGATTGCCCCAGGGTAGGCCTCAAGCAGGAAGGGAGGAAATTTCCCTCAGTAGAGGCTCCCTTCCCTCAAGAAACGGCTTGCCCCGGAAGGAGGGATGGTTTAGCTTGGGCGGAAAGCAGGGAGAACCTTCCGGAGGCTGCCCCTTGGAGCATAGACGAGAGTTCTGGGTTCTCTTCACCGCCATCTTTGTCGCCTCCGTGGGCATAGGTATCATCGCCCCCCTCATCTCCCTCTACGCCCAGTCCCTGGGAGCCACGGGCGTCCTTCTCGGGCTCATTTTCTCCACCTTCTCCATCTCTCGCTCCATATTCATGCCCTTCCTGGGCAAGCTCTCAGACCTCAGGGGACGAAGGCCCTTCATTATCTCCGGGCTCGCCGCCTACGTAGGTATCTCTATCTTCTATACCCAGGCGGAAAGCGCGAGCTACCTCCTCACAGTCAGGTTTCTCCATGGGATTGCTGCGGCCATGGTCTTCCCGGTTGCAATGGCCTATGTGGGAGAGATAACGCCTCCCGGCCGCGAGGGAGTCTACATGGGGACCTTTAACGTTGCCTTTTTCGGCGGCTTCGGCCTGGGCCCTCTCATGGGAGGTGGAGTCAGTGACTTCTTGGGTATTCACGCACCTTTCTACTTGATGGGCGCCCTCAGCATCCTGGCCCTCCTGCTGGTCGTTTTCCTCCTCCCCGAATCTCCTGGCCTCAAGACCAGGGAGACTGTGCGGCCCTCCTACCGTGCCCTCGTGAGGATTCCGATCATGCGGGGCCTCATGGCTTTCAGGCTCGTCGGAGCTGCAGGCATGAGCAGCATTATGACATTCCTCCCCATTCTGGTTGTAGTGTCCCTCAAACTATCGGCCACCCAGCTTGGCATTCTGCTCTCGGGTGCTGTCCTGACCTCAAGTCTCCTTCAGATTCCCTCCGGACGCCTTGCAGACCGTCTTAGCCGAAGTAGGCTCGTGGCCACTGGGGGTCTCCTTGCAGGCCTGGCGATCCTCTGCATCCCTTTTATGGGAAGTTTCAGGGCGCTTTTCATCATAAGCCTCGCCCTGGGTGTGGCCAATGCCATCTCCCTGCCCGCGGCCACGGCCCTCTTGGTAGGCGTGGGGAGAGGCTACGGCATGGGCTCTTCCATGGCTCTTCTGAATCTGGCCATGAGCATTGGCTTCGGTGGCGGGCCCCTCCTGGGAGGCCTGGTCATGGACCTGGCGGGGCTAGGCTGGACGTTCCACCTTAGCGGCCTTCTCGCCCTTCTGGGAGTGGCTCTTTTTTGGAAGATAGCGAGGGAAGAAGAAGCCCCTAGCTGAAGAAACTCTCGCCCTGGTTTCCTACCTTACGGCCAAAACCGTTAGCTAGAGGGCGGCCCGGAGGAGAGCTTCAATATCCTTGAGTTCTGTCTTCCGTGGGTTGGCCGCGATGTTCCCGCTCTTCATCGCGGCCGCCGCCATCTCCGGAATATGCTCCTCCTTGCATCCGACCTGGCTCAGGCGGGTCTCAATGCTGATATCCGCCGCTAGCTTTCTGACCGAATCGATGGCCTCTCTGGCCCTCTCACGGACGGAAAGCCCTTTCTCATTCGCCCCCATTGTCCCAGCGACGGCGGCGAGCTTCTCCTCCGCCGCAGGCAGATTGAACTCCATCACAGGTGGAAGGCAAATGGCGCAGATGACCCCATGGGGAGCATCATAATAACCGCCCAGAGGCATGGACATGGCATGAACGTTTCCACACCGAGTGTTAGAGAAGCAGAGCGCCGTCATTGTGCTCGCGATGGCGAGGCCAGCTACTTCCTCCGGGCCGGCCTTTCCGAGCACGGCATTCCGCAGGCCTCTTGCAATCAGGCCCATCGCGTGCAGGCAGAGGGCCTCTGTTATGGGAAGGCTGAGCTTCGAGAGAAAGGATTCTATCGCGTGGGATAGGGCATCCATTCCCACCGCGGCTGAGAGTTCGGGCGGCAGGTTCATCATGAGAGCGGGGTCGACGAGGGCCGTCCTCGGGAAAAGGAGGGGCCCCGCGACGGTAAACTTGTATCTCTCCTCTTCAACGGTCAGCACGCTGAAGGGGGAGACCTCGCTCCCGGTTCCGTAGGTCGTAGGAACCGTAACCAGGGGCGGAATGGGTCTATTGAATTTCCCCACCCCCTCATAATCCTTGGGGGTGCCGCCGTTGGTAGCGACCACTCCTATGGCTTTAGCGACATCGATGGAGCTGCCGCCCCCTACAGCCAGGATGCCGTTGCATCGGTCTCGCCTGTAAAGGGAAGCGCCCTCCATGGGGAGGCTCACCGAAGGGTTCGGCTTGACCCCGTCAAAGATGGATACGCCGATGCCCACCTTTTCCAGGGAATCCACAAGAGGCTTCACCAGACCCGCTTTCATCACTCCCGGGTCGGTTACCACAAGGGCCTTCGATGTGCCGAGCGCTTTCAGCTCCTCCCCTGCACCCCCTGAAGAGCCCCCGCCGAAGATAATCTTGGTCGGTGCAAGGAACTGGAAGAAGGTCTTTTCAGTCATGCCGTGTCAGTCTCCTATTTTGGGGTTTCCAGGGGAACCCCTCTTACACAAAAAAGACTTAAAAACTCAAGCACACGCTCATAAGGAGCGTGAATGAAGATATTTTAGGACCGAGAATGGTCGTTTGGGAAGAGAGCTTCCATAACTCTGTGGACCGCCGCACTCCCCTCTATGGCGAAGGGACCGAAGTCAAGTCTGTCCTACTACAACTGATGTCAGCGAATTGAGCTCCATCAGTCGGGTCTCAATCGTCCTCTTTATAATCTCTTGTCTAATTAGATTTTCTTGCCCTTATAACGACAAAAGAAGCTTCTTCATAGCCAGGCCTCACTTCTTCCGCCTTTTTTATTTCGCTCAGCTCATGAAAGACCGTTTGTCTGAATTCAAAATATCCAAATCCTGCTCTTGTCAAATGTGCAATAACTTCATTAATAGAATAAAACTGTGCCATACGGTAAAAGACATTTTTCACTTTTTCTTTTTCATATAGCCTGCCCAGCTCACTTTTTTTATCGATAAAACCATTGACAAAATAGCCATCCTTTCTTAGGATTCTATGTGTCTCCCTGAATGAGGCATGCACATCGTCCAAGAAGCACAATGTGGTAACCATCAGAACATAATCGAAAGTCTCATCTCTTAGGGGAAGCGCTTCCGCCACGCCGGCTACAAGGGTCATGCCCCTTTCCTTTGCAATCCCTCCCATTCTGGGGGAGGGCTCGACTCCGAATTTGATACCCAACGGGGACGCAAACCTTCCACTGCCAACGCCTATCTCCAGGCCAAGCCCACTTTCTGGAAGAAGCTCTCTCACAGCATTGAGCTCAGAGAAATAGACATATTTGTTTCTCTCAAACCATTCTTCATACTCACGAGTATATCTTTCGAACGGCTCGACTTTCATTCGAGGTTAGCCCCGTTTTTCTCAGGGATACGGTCTCTTCCTCTTCCGAACTTCTCCTAAATCGAGGGGATGGACCTCTGGTCTTGTGGCTTCATAGACCGAGGATATCTTGAAATGGCTAAAATATTCTTTAATTTTATCGATTTCTATCCTACTCAATGGCTTGACCGCGCACGGTCTCAATGGGGTGTTTATCTGAACTTCGTCTGGTTCAAGCTCTTTCGCAAGCTCCGCTATTTCTTTAGCGTACCCTTTATTCATGTCAATGAACATTATTTGCAACGAAAACATGCCTGTGAAATTTTCTCTAAATCTCTTGATCCCGACCAAGCAATCCTGAAACTTAATCTTTTCATGCGGACGGTTAATATACCTGAAAAGCTCTTCATTGGAAGCATCTAATTTTGCTACCACGATATCAATTTTTTGGAGTGTGTTTCTTACCTCCTCCTCCGATAGCAATGAAGAGTTTGTTAAAATGGCTATCGGTAAATCCGATACGGCTCTAATATAATCTACCATTTCTCCCAGATTCTTGACCAGAGTCGGCTCGCCTGTCCCGGAAAAAGTTATGACATCCGCTTGCACCTTAATTATCGATTCCAAATCTTTTCTCAATTTCTCCAAGCTGACAAATTCTCTTCGCTCGCAAACCGTTCTCGCTCGGCCCAGCTGGCAGTATACACAGTCAAATGAGCACATTTTATTATCGCAGCTAATCGGGTCCACACCGAGGGACCTTCCCAATCTCCAAGAAGATACAGGACCATATACCGCTTTCATGATTTGTCCGCCTCTGGCTGGGATTTGTTGAATTTATTGATTTCGAGCCAGATCTTCTCGTTTCCCACAAAATTTTACCTGGCGTGGAGTGGCTACGACTTGCCCTGAAAAGACATTCCATCCGATATTTCCCAGGTCGATACCTAAACGTTCGGGAACACATCTCCTTCGTCATTTGAGACTGGGGCACTCCGGCGAATAGCTTCCGGCCTGAGCGGGCGAGAAAGCCGCACTCTCTGGATACATACTGTAGATTTTGCCAGCCCTTTTGGCTATCCTTAAGAGAGCCGGGCAGAAGAGAGAACCGCCGTTAGGCTCCCTTAACGGCTATCTCTAAGAGAAGAGAGACTCATCATGTGACTGATGAAATATTATACCTATTATCTGTGGGCTCTCTTCATCGCTGCATTCGCCAGCATAATTCCGGGTGTCATCACTAAGGCGGCTGGGTTTACCGCATTCAGGCTATACCCCCCACTCCTAGCTCAGGTTCTCGGCCGTTTGCCCTCTCCTATCTTTAGCCCTGAGCCTCGCCCGGATGGCCCTGGGGAAGAAGGAAGGGGTGGCCGGGGGCCCCCAGCCGTCTCACCCGAGTTGAAGGAAGAGGAGAAAGGGTAGACTCAGGAGAGAAAAATTCCAGGCCCTTGGAATAAGCTCTGGACCTATACGTCAAAGTCCCTCAAAGGAGGAGGTGATTCTTCTCACACAGAAACCGAGTAAAGCTTTCGGCATTTAGGGGAAAAAGAAAAAAAGGGAGCACCCTTTGGGCCAAGTGTTATCCTTTTCCCTCCCGTTGTCAAGCGCTGGAATGGGAAATTCCGGATAGAAAGGAGACCCCGGGTTAGGCCGCGAGATTGGGGCACGATGCAGAAATACCAAGGAAAGTCCATACTTCTCATATTTGCCCATCCTGATGACGAGGCTTTCGCATATGCCGGAACCGCTGCGAGATATTCAACCCTCGGGGCAAAGGTCCATCTAATAACCGCAACGCGGGGCGAGGCAGGCCCTCGGGGTGACCCTCCCGTCTGTGAGAGCAAGGAAGAGCTGGCTATGATAAGAGAGGAGGAGCTCCGCTGCTCCTGTGAGGTCCTAGGCATCGAGAAGCTCGAAATACTCGGTTATCCCGATGGAGGAGTGGCGTCCGTGCCCGAAGGGGCGGTCGTCCCGCGGCTAGCACGCCTCATGAGGGAACTCAGGCCGACCACCGTCATCACCTTCGATGAAGAGGGCATAACCGGCCACCCCGACCACATTGCCATAGGCCGGTTCGCCACCGAGGCCTTTTTCTCTGCAGGAGACGAGGAGGCATACCCGGAGGGGTTAGGGGGCCTGAAGCCCTATCTTCCCGAGCGCCTATACTACCGCGTTCTCCCCATGGAGGTTGTCGAGGGAATAGGAGGGAAGGACCACCGCTACCGGGAGGAGATAAGCACCATTATTGACGTAGGGGAGGTTATGGAACGTAAGATGCGAGCCATCGCCTGTCACAGGAGTCAGGTTTACCCCCATAACCTGGAGAACCCTTACGTAAGGCATCTCCTCTCCGAGGAGCACTACCTGAGGGTCTATCCTCCCTGGGAGCCCTGCATGGAGAAAGAGAGCGAGCTTTTTCCCTGAGCCCAAACTTCTGACAATTCAACTTCCCCCCTCTCCACAGTCAAAATTGCCAGAGATTACCGCCCGGACGACTGCCAGCTCATCTGCCCGGAAACGCCCTTTTAGTTCGGCTTCATCCCAGAATCTGCGGTGTGACCATCCAGGCGATAGTAAAGCCCTGCGCTTCTCCACCCTCCAGGCACAGGAGGGCAACCTCGGGGAATGTGACTACCTCACGCGTTTCGTTCCCCACGAGGAGTGAGGAGGCCAGCTTGCCCAGGAACGGCATGTGGCCCACCACCATCAGGTCCTCTCCAGCGTTAAGGAGCTCTTCCCTCACACCCTCGACGGGGTCCATCGGCGCAAGGCCCGGATGCTCCATGACACCCTTCGCCGAGGCCACTGCTGGGGCCAGGATCTCGGCCGTCTGCGCAGCCCGCAGTCTACCGCTGTGCCAGACGGCGCTCACGCGCAATCCCAGGGGCTGGATGAACCGGGCAACCCTTTGAGCCTCCTCGCGGCCCTTTTCGGTCAAAGGGCGCTCTGGGTCAACCCGTTCGGGTGCGGCTTCTCCGTGACGCACAAGATATAGACGCATCTTCCATCCTCACAGCAAATTGTGCCCTGCATTGGCCGTTATGGCCGGAGAGAACACCTCCTCTCATTCAGCACATACTTCAATTCTTTACCCTTGCCTCCCGGTATTATAGTTGGATTTGCCCTAAGTTGAAGGCAAATAGGGCGTGTCCCCCGCCCCAGGCCGGGAGGAAACGCCTCTTATGAGCAAAATTCGAGGACTCTAACGTTAACTCAATACAATTCAAATAGATATAGGCTTTGAAAAATTCCGCCAGGAAAGTGCTTGACAGAAAGAATGTATGATTGTATTCTTGAATACAAAAAGTACTATTAACATCGGGAAAGCCCAGCAGCAATCGGAGTCGTAAAAAAAGAGATTCTTCATCCTTGCAACCACCCCTTCCTTTTTACTCTCGCGATATGCTCCACCCTGACTCCCCCTTCCGCAGGAACCACAGGCGGGGTGAGGGGGCTGAGGTTCCTTTGCTGGAGGGGTGGAAGATGGTCCCCGTCAGCGATTTGTTTTTTTCCCTTCTCAAGGGATGGCAGGCGCGGCTGCATCTTCTGTCAAGGTGGCAAGGGGGATGAAACTATCTGATAGCCTTATGAAGAAATATGGCAACTTACACCAGCCATCGAGGTGATGGCATATGGGTTCTCAACATCTAGGAGGACAGAAAATGGCTAGGAGAAGCTTTGCGGGTATAGTGGGGTTTATTTTTTTGGCTGGCGTAGCCGCGACGGCCATCGTAGTCGCCACTAAGATAATGACACCGACGGACCTCATCAAAGAGGCTAAGGCAGGCGTGTGGCGCACCATCGATGTCAATAAGGGTATGGAGCTCATCCAGGAGCAGGAAGGCCTTGTGGTTCTGGACGTGCGGGAGCCGGCTGAATTCGAGGCTGGCCACCTGCCGATGGCTATCAACATCCCACGCGGGCTTGTGGAGTTCCAGATCGGTGGGAAGGTCAAGGACAAGAGCACCCCCATTCTCGTATACTGCAAGACGGGTGGCCGCTCCTCACTTGCGGCTTACAACCTGCAGCGGATGGGCTACACAAACCTCTATAACATGTGGGGTGGCTTTACAGCCTGGAAGGAGAAAGGCCTCCCCGTTGAATAAAAGCGAACGGTAGGTCTCGTGGGGCGCCAGGGGGTGAGCTTTTAGGCGAGGCTGAAGGAGCCGGAAGAAAAGCGCCGGATTGACCTTTTGCTCTCATCTTCCGTATGCTCACCTATTGACGCTACCGCGCAGCTTCCAATAAATTACACCACCATTACTTTACTTCTCACAGAAACCAAAAGGGCTTAATCCTTCTTTCAAGGAAAACTCAGCTGCTGATGTATCGGCTTCCACCGTCGGGGCATATGGCTACGATCACCCCTCTTTCCAAACACGCGGTCACCCTTAAGGCCGCCTCTACAGCGGCTCCTGCCGAATGCCCGACGAAGAGGCCCTCAGCGGCGGCCAGCTCCTCCGACCTTTTGTAGGCATCCGCAGTACTCACCGGGAGCACCTCATCGGGAAAGTTCTCATCGTAGATCTGGGGTTTTATGGAGCTGGCCATGTGCTTAAGCCCTTCGATGCCATGGAGGGGCTCTTCGGGCTCCATCGCAATGACCTTTACCTCCGGTTTCAACCCCCGGAGTCTCGCCCCCGTCCCCATGAGCGTGCCGCCGGTGCCGATTCCCGAAACCAGGTGAGTGATCTGTCCCCGTGTCTGCTGAAAGATCTCAAGCCCAGTAGTCTCGAAATGGGCCTTCGGGTTGGCGGGATTATCGTACTGGCCGGGCATGAAATAGCGCTCCGGCTCAGCCTCAGAGATTTCCCTGGCCACCCGGCGTGCGCCGTCCGAGCCCTGAAGAGGGTCTGTCAGCACCACCTCGGCACCGTAAGCTCTTATGGTCTCGATGCGCTCGGGGCTTGCGTTTGCGGGGAGAAGAAGCTTCGACTTAAACCCCAGGGCTGCCCCTATCATCGCGTAGGCGATGCCGGTGTTCCCGGAGGTTGAATCCAGCAGCACCTTGCCCCGGGAGAACTCGCCCGAGGATATTCCCTCTCTCACCATCCACAGGGCCGGTCTGTCCTTTACCGACCCTCCTGGATTCAGCCACTCGGCCTTTACATAGAGCCTCACGCCGGGAAACCGCTGCCGCCAGCTCCGGAGCTCTATCAAGGGAGTATTCCCTATTTGCTTAAGGATCGGTGCGCTTCTTTGAAGAAGGTGGCTCCTCAGCGCCACATCCATCTATCAGGCCTCCATAAGGATGGGTCAAAATCATAATCACAAGCTTCCCAGGACCCCTCTAAATAGCTTTCCCGGCCTCCAAAATCATGACCTCTCGGCTATGAATGCCGCATTCACCGCCGCACTTATACGTTCCCTTCCAGCGCCCGGCCCTTTCCGGCTGGGAATCGTCCGGTTTGGTTGAGCAGGGCTCACAACCCAGAGATCGGTATCCTCGGGCATAGAGGGGATGTACCGGGAGTCGATTGAAAGCGAAGTATCGCCAGATGTCCGTCTCGGTCCAGTCGAGTATGGGATTTATCTTGACCGGTTTCTTCTCCAGCTCCACATAGTCGAGGTTTTTCCTCGTCCAGCCCTCGGTGCGCCTGAGACCGGTTATCCATGCGTCATAGCCCTCGAGGGCCTCCATTGTGGGCTCGACCTTGTAGTATTCGCAGCACTTATCCGGCTCAGTCTCCCAGAGACCCACGGGGCCTTCATTGCGGATAAAATGCCTGATGTTTATCCCCCAATACTTCACCATAAGCTGCATGTAATCCCTGGTTTCCTTAAACTTGAAGGGGGTCATGACCGTAAAAATGTCTATATCGGGTTTGACCCTCCGGGCGAGGTCTACCGTGACGACGGAATCCTTCCCGAAGGAGCAGGCCACGGGTACGCGCCCAAACCCCAGGGCCTCCCTTATAATTTCCAGGGCATGCGCTTCTTTTTCAGGAAAATTCATCTCCTCTCCTCCTGAGCGAAACCCAGGCCACCTCGAAAATCCAGTAGCCTATGACTTTGACGAAAGCTTCTGCCAAAGAGACGGTCGAGGCAATGGCGAAGTCTCTCGTGAAGCCGTAAACCATGGCGCCGGTGACGGCCATGGCCACCAACCTGTCGGAGACCGCCTTTAATAGCGCCTCTCTTTTTAGGTTTCTTTTTCTCATCCATGAAATCCTCACCTCACTTGCGGAGGGTAAGGAGGAGGGTGCCTACCTCCCATTGCGCCCCTTCGATCTCGTAGCCTTCCATCTTGGCATTGCGGGGAACCTCGAGGGACGGCTGGCCCCGGTCCAGCATCACCCTCAGGCGGGCGCCCGCGGGGAGCCTCTCCAAGGCCAACTTTGTCCTGACCCAGGTCATTGGGCAGGTCTCGCCCCTAAGGTCCAGGAATTGCTTGGGATCGAGTGCCTCCATCACCTTTACCCCCACAGGATATTTGCCGCCATTCCTCTCATCTCAAAATTTCGACCGGCTCGGGCGGGGGTGGCTCCGCCACGCCAAACTCCCCGAGGGTCTCCTGCATGAAGGCAGCGTAGTCCTGCATCTTACCCCCCTCTCGCAAGAGGATCCCTATTCTGACCCTCCCCTTTCCCTCTCCGCTTGCCCTGTACCAGTCGAGGGTCTTCTCTATGACCTCAGGCACCAGCTCATCGGGCAGGAACCTAGCGATTACGCTCGCCTTGAGAGGATGCCTCCCATGCTTGCCGCCCACTCTGACGATGTGCCCCACTTTCTCTGCTTGCCAGGAGCTTGTGGGGCACACCCGAATGCAGTCGGCGCAATAGATGCACCTTTCGGGGGTGTAGAGAGGTTTTCCATCGTCTGAGGGCGTGATAGCCCCCTCCTTACAGGCCTCGGCGCAAAGCGAGCAGCCTATGCAGTTCTCTTCATCCCAGGCCGGGAGGGCCGCCCCTTGAAAGCCGAGATCCATCTCGGATGTCCTAAAGCAGTCGATCGGGCACCCAGAAAAGGAGATCTTGAACTTGTGGTTGCAGGGCCTTCCGAAAAACCTCTCGTCCACCATCCGGGCCAAGGCCTGGCAGTCGGTAAGCCCGTTGGGATTGTATTCACAGCCGGCGCAGGCAGTCGGAACACGCACGCGGGGGCCGCAGGAGGCGACCTCTTGCCCCGAGGCTCTGAGCTCCTCAACCACAGGGCCGAAATCGCGGTTATGGACATAAGGGATCTCCACGGACTGCCGCACGCTCAGGTGGACTAAGCCCCTGCCGAACCGCTCGGCCACCTCGGCCATCTTCCTCAGGCGCTCTGCCGACACCATGCCGCCAGGGCATCGGCAGCGTATGGTGAAGAGGTCGCGCTGGCGCTGTTTTATGAAACCGCCTGCTTTAAGCTCCTCGAAGCCCAGCCGACCCTTTTGGCCATCGACCTCAACGCCAATATCGACGTGACTCCTTTCGTCCTCAATATGTTGGTCTCTGCTCATCGGGCCTTCCCCTTGGAAAATACTTTTATGGGGGCACCTCTTCATGAGAGGATGCCCGTGCCCTGTGAAATAAGCTAAAGGAGATTCTTCTGGAAGCTAGGGACTAGCTACAGATACAGCAGCAGGTGCAAGGGGGGGTGGGCTTGGCATGCGAATTGAGCGCATGGTAGCTCCGAGTACCCCTGAATGGCTCGGACGCAGAAAGTTCTCTCATAGCCCTAAAATGGTATGGCTTGCCCCTTTTAAATTGCCTGCCTGACATGGAGAAGTCCTCCTTTCAAACTAAATACCCCCCGCATCTCCCCGTCCCAAAGAAGGTTTTTCCTCGTCACAATATATATCGCAAAAGTTAATTCAAAAATATAATTATTCCGATGAATTTTGTCAAGTATTTTTTTCAAATTTTTCCACATCCAGTTCGTCGAATTTACAAATCCCTACACCAAGGAGGGTTGACCCCGGCAGAGGGGATGGGGCGGAGAAGGCTCTGCAGGGAATAGGCTCGGGAATTGCTGGGGGGAGGGCCTCTTGTGGTGGGGCTTACATCCGTGGAGCTATTTTTCCTCGAGAAGGCTCTCTATTAATCGCCTGCCGTGGAAATCTTCCCAATTCCTGTAGCCAAGGGCCACAGCTATCACCTCACCCCTTCTGTTTATGAAGAAATTGGCCGGATGGGACCTTATCCTGAACATTCTCGCAACCTTCCGCTGCGGGTCCAGAAGATGAGGAAACGTCAGACCACGTCCCCTCACAAACGGCTCGACCACCGACGCACCCCGCCGGTCGACCGCCACAGCGAGTACGACAAAATCAAGGTTCTTGTATCTCCGATAGTTCCTTTCGAGAGGGACCCTCTCTTTTATGCACCACCCTCACCAGGTAGCCCAGAAGTTGAGCTGGACGACCTTGCCTCGGAACTCCTCAAAGCTGACGGCATGTCCCCGCAGGTCATTGAGAATGAAATTTGGAACCTTGACGGCCCTCGGGAGCTCTCTCACCCCAAGGGCGGCCATGTGCTCGTTCTCCGCCAGGGCGTCCGTGCTCCTGAGGCAAAAAATGATTGCCCCAATGATCCCCAAGCCAGCCGCCAATCTCCTAAGCCTTTCTCTAGCCATGGAATCTCACCCCCCGTTGAACCCCCAGAGCACACCATAGGCCGCTTGTCGATTGTTGGCTCTGAGCAGGATATAGCACAAAAGTGACCTCAAGCCAGGAAAATATGCTATATTTTTTGAATCCGGGATGCAATGCGAGTGCCGAAAGAGCCCCCCAGGGAGGTACAGATGAAGAAAAGCTTCTCCAGATTGCTCCTTCTCATCCCGTCACTTCTTCTCCTCCTTCCCCTTGCCTCTGAGGGGGGCTCTGGGCCGAGGGTCCAGTTCGGGACAAGGAGCATCGACTACGGAAAGGTTCCCTTAGAAAAAGTCGTGAAGCCTAGATTTCCTTTCAAGAACGTCGGCGACGCCCCCCTTAGGGTCACAAACAAATTTTGCCACGATAACTTCATATTGGCCAAAGCCTTGGAGGGCTGCTGACCGCCCCATGCGGTTGTGGGTGCCACAACCCTGATGCCGGGCGAGGAGAGCTTCGTGGAGACCTCCTTCACCATGCACGAAGGCATGGAGGGCCCCCACCACTTCCTCATCGTCATAGAGACCAATGACCCTCAAAATCGCAGGGTTGAGCTGCACATAAAGGCCGATTTCGGTCCTTATAAATAGCCCCCTTGGATGCAAAGCACGCTCTTCCGGTTGAGGGAGGGCCACTGTTGCGGGCTCTCATGACGGATAAGCCAGGGTAGGTCATGGTCGTGCCGTCACCTATCCGGCTCAAAGCCACGCCTTCCCTGAAAACGGATTCCTGACCGCTATAGGAGTGGGCAGGCCATCCCTCCCGCTATGTTCGGGGCCGGAGTCTAAGCGCAGGCGGCCACCCTCATTCTCTAGCTTGAGCAGCATCCCTCTCAGGAGCCTGAGGCTTGGCTCTTGCCGTCCAATGTGAGTATTATTCTTGACGAGAATGGAAAGAATGATTATATTTCAACTGACCGATGAGTCAGCCGAATTAACATTCATTCATTAAGCCTTCCAGGAAGAAAACCAGTGTCTCAAGAAGTCAACATAACAAAGCAGAACCTTCTCCACAAATTTATGAGTTCCAAAATACAGGGAGCCGCCAAAGAGATA
Source organism: uncultured bacterium (assembly GCA_964575845.1). Taxonomy (GTDB): domain Bacteria; phylum UBA8248; class UBA8248; order UBA8248; family CAZNSX01; genus CAZNSX01. Next base: position 225,265 of record CAZNSX010000005.1, read on the forward strand.
ATGGCGGAGAAAGGTTTCAGGGGCATCACCATGGACCAGGTGGCTGCAAGGGCGGGCATCTCCAAGGCCACAATATACCTTTACTTTGAGAATAAAGATGCCCTTCTCACCAGGACCCTCGAGGATCTCCTAGATGGTTTTACCTCTACCCTAAAAGAAAAACTAAAAGAAGAAAGTCCCCCTTTGAAGAAGATCGAACTCGTCGTGAGCTCGGGGCTCGATTTCTTTGAGAGCGAATTGGATTTCTTTAAGATCTACATGGCCGAGAAGGGGGGGCTTATGATCGCCACGAGAGATGCCCATAAGGCACGTCTGAGGGAAAAGTACCTGCATTATGTGGCTCTCGTTGAGGATGCTATCGGTTGCGGGATGGACCAGGGCCTTCTTAGGCGGGCTGACACGAGAAGAGCAGCATTCTGTCTGATCGAGATGATGAATGCCGTGATACTCTCTTGGCTGGCTCAAGACTCAAAGGGAGGCCTGAGGGATGAGGCCTCCTTTGTCCTGGACCTCTTCCTAAACGGCTTGCAGAGCGAGGGGGGACCCGGCAAATGAGTTATTGGCCGACCTCAGTACCCAAGCCGAAGATGAGGCTCTTCGCGTTGGCCTTATTCACCGCCTCGCTGATGGCGCTCTCCTACGGGTGCGGAAGCGAGGACCAGGCAATGGAAAGCAAAGCCAAGAAGGTCGAGAGGAAGGAGGAGCAGGTTTTTCTGGTGAGGGTCACCGAACCCCAGGTGATGGACGTGGAAAGTTCCATCGACGCCATCGGCTCCTTTCTCTCCAATGACGAGGTGAAGGTCAGCCCCGAGATAGACGGAGTCGTGAGCAAGATATACAAAGAAGAAGGGGCCAGGGTTCAGCCGGGCACTCCTTTGCTGAAAATAGATGATGAGAGGATGAGGCTACAGGTGAAAACCACTGAGAGAGCGCTGGCCGAGGCCGAGGCAAACCTCAAGCATCTCCTAGCAGGCACCAGAAAGGAGAGGGTCGAGGAACTCAGGGCTCGCTTGCGTCAAGCCGAGGCGAGCCTGCAGGAAGCGGAAAAGGAGCGAGAGCGATTCAAAAAGCTTCTGAGCGAACAGGTCATCGACCGAAGAACCTATGACCTTGTCTTAGCAAAGTTCGATGGGGCCAAAGCCAATTTTGAGGCGGCCAGGGAAGCCCTCGCAATGGCCGTGCACGGGCCAACTGAGGAGGAGATAGCCATATCTCGGGCGAGAGTTGCCACGGCCAGGGCGAACCTGGGGCTTGTGCGGAAAGAGCTCAAGGATACCACGGTGTACTCACCCATCGAAGGCGAGATATGTGAAAAGTACGTTTCCGTGGGAACCTACGTTAAGAAGGGCAGCGATCTTTTCAGGATAATAGACATAAACCCCTTGAAGCTCTCCTTTCGGCTGCCAGAGAAATTTATAGGCAAGATCAAAATAAATCAGGCGGTTACAGCCAGAGTCAAGGCCTTCCCTCAAGAGCAATTCAAGGGCGAGGTCTACTTCATCAGCCCCGATGTTAACCCCAATGAGAGGACCTTCGAGGTGAGGGCTTTCATAGGAAACGCCCAGGGACGGCTTAAACCAGGGCTCTTTGCAAACGTTACCCTGGTGACCGAGGTAAGGAAAAAAGCCCTCGTGCTCCCCGAGCAGGCTCTGGTCGTCCATGAAGGTCAACCGGCCGTCTTTGTCGTAAAGGACGCGAAAGTGCAGAGAAAATTACTCGACCTGGGCGAGCGCTTCAACGGAAAGGCGACCGTCGTGAGTAGCAACCTGCGCGCCGGGGAAAAAGTTGTTATTGCCGGCCAGGATAACCTGGAGGACGGCAGCAGGGTCAGAGTGGCAGAGATGGGCCCTGAGCAGCGCTAACCCTGGCGGAGATAGAAGGCGGCCATGTTTCTCTCAAATATAGCCATAAGAAGGCCGGTGCTGACCACCATGATGGTGGCTGCGATCACCATCTTTGGGATCCTCGGCTACCTCGGGATGGGCCTCGACCTTTACCCTGAGATCGATTTTCCCGTGGTATCCGTCCGGACCACACTCGAGGGGGCGAGCGCGGAAGTAATAGATGTTGATGTCACCGATGTGCTGGAGGACCGGATAAGCACCATCGAGGGCATCGAAAGCATCAATTCCATCAGCGGCGAAGGGATGTCGCGGATTGTGGTGGAGTTCGTGCTCGATAAGGATATAGACCTGGCGGTGCAGGATGTAAGAGAGAAGGTTTCTCTGGCCCTTCGCAGGCTTCCCGAGGATGTGGACCCCCCCATTGTGTACAAGCAAGATATCGCCGCCAGGCCCATCATGTGGATAGCCGTCTCGGGGGATAAACCCTACAGGCAGTTAGCCGATTATGCCAGGTATACCATCAAGGAGAGGCTGCAGACAATTCCCGGGGTGGGTGAGGTTTTCCTGGGAGGATACCGGGAGAGGATGGTAAGGGTCTGGCTGGACCCTCGCCGGTTGGAGGCTCACGGCCTCACAGTGGCCGACGTGAACACAGCCCTCCGCACCAAGAACCTGGAGGTTCCAGCGGGCAGGATCGAGAGCGAGGCCAGGGAGTTCACCGTTCAGGTCAAGGGAGAATACGAGAGGGTCGAGGACTTCAACCGCCTGGTGATAGCTTTCAGAAACGAATCCCCAATCCGCCTGAGGGATGTGGGGTGGGTAGAGGATGGCTCGGAGGACCTCAGGTCGCTTTCCCGCTTTAACGGTAAGCCTTCCGTGGGCCTGGGGGTGAGGCGCCAGACGGGCACGAACCTGGTGAGCGTAGCCGAGCGTGTGAAGGAGGAGCTGGAAAGGGTCAAGAAGGAGCTTCCCCCGGGCTTCTCTTTGTCGGTCGCTTTTGATTCTTCCGAATATATTAAAAGGTCCATCCATGATGTTCAGTTCGATGTCCTTTTCGGAGCCCTCCTCACTTCCCTGGTGATCTTGCTCTTCCTAAGGAACCTCAGGACCACCGGCATAAGCATCATCGCCATACCCATCTCCCTCATAGGCGCCTTCTCCCTGATGAGGGCGCTCGATTTCACCATCAATAACGTGACCATGCTCGCCATGTCCCTTTCGGTGGGAATGGTCATAGATGATGCCATAGTGGTGTTGGAAAATACCTTCAGGCACCTTGAGAGCGGAAAGGAGCCCTATAAGGCCGCCCAAGAAGGCGTGGGGGAGATAGCCTTCGCGGTCATCGCCGCAACCTTTTCCATCGTGGCCGTTTTCCTGCCCATAGCCTTCATGAAAGGGATGATAGGCAGGTTCTTCATGCAGCTCGGTCTAACTGTCGTCATCGCCATCATGATTTCGCTCTTCATCTCCCTCACGCTCACACCCATGCTCTGCTCAAGGTTCATGAGGCTGGAGGAAAAGCACGGCCGGGTTTATACCCTCTTGGAGAGGGGCTTCGCCGCGCTGGACAGGGGCTACCGGGCGGTCCTGGCCGCAGCCCTGAGGCACCGTCCCGCCGTCATAGCCCTGGCGGTCATAGCGTTTGCAGGCGGACTCTATATCGCCAGTTTCATCGAAAGGGCGTTCGTCTCCCAGGCGGATGAGAGCCGGTTTGCCATTCGCCTGAAGACGCCTGTGGGCTCCTCGCTTTCTTACACCGATGGCTACCTGAAGGAGGTCGAAAGGATAGTTTCGGGCCTTCCCGAGACGGAGAGCATCTTCAGTTCCCTGGGCGTCGCCATCGGGGAAACACCTCAGGTGAACAACGGGAACGTTTACGTCACCATGAAGCAAGTGAAGAAAAGAAGACGCGCAGGCCTACGTTCCCAACAAGAGGTAATGTCCTTTTTGAGGAAAAAGCTGAAGGATCTCCCGGGCCTGAGGGCCAGTGTTGAGAATATATCCCCGGTCGGCGGCGGACGGAGGAATACTGATATCGAGTTTATCGTGAAGGGACCCTCGGTTGAGGGGCTGGGGGGATACTCAAACCGCATAACGGACGCCATGAAGAATACGGGCGGCTTCGTGGATATCGACACGAACTTCGAGCTGACAAAGCCGGAGGTCAAGGTCTTCATCGACCGGGATAAAGCGGGAGACCTGGGTGTTGACATAAGCTCTCTCTCAGAGACCGTTAGCGCTCTTATCGGCGGCGTGAATGTGACCAAATATAAGGAGGGGGGCAGAAGGCGTGATGTGAGGGTGCGGGCCGTGGGCAATTTCAGGAAAACCCCCGAGGACATCTCCAGGCTACTTGTCCGCTCGAAGGACGGAAGACTCGTCAGGCTGAGTAACCTGGTTGACATTAAGGAGGGAGCAGGCCCTAACATCATCAACCGCTACAACCGGCAGCGCGCGGTGACCATTTATGCCAATCTGGAGGGACTCTCTGAAGGCGAGGCGCATCCCCTTATGCAACGGTTCTCCTCAGAAGTTATGCCAAGGGACTCGGGCTACCGGACCGATTTCGCCGGGCGGGGGAAAAGGTTCACGGAATCCTTCAGATATCTCTTTTTCGCTTTGATCTTGGCCGTTCTCATCATCTACATGGTTCTGGCCTCCCAGTTCGAGAGCTTCATCCACCCCTTCACCGTCATGCTCTCCCTACCCCTGAGCATGGTAGGCGCCTTCGGCGCCCTGCTGCTGACGGGATACAGTCTTAGCATCTTCAGCTACATAGGAATAATCATGCTGATGGGCATCGTCACCAAGAATGCCATCCTGCTCGTAGATTACACGAATACCCTCAGGGCCCGGGGGCTTGAGCGGAATGAGGCCGTGCTCACGGCCGGACCCGTGCGGCTCAGGCCCATCCTGATGACGGCCATAACCACCATGATGGGCGTCCTCCCCGTTGCCCTTGCCCTGAGCGAGGGAGGCGAGTCCAGGGCCCCCATGGCCGTTGCCACCATAGGTGGAATGGCGACCTCCACTTTTCTCACCCTCATCATCGTGCCCACCGTCTATACCCTCCTGGACGACCTGGGAGGGTGGGTCACGAAGAAGGCGCGAAAAAAAGGCCCTGAAGATAAACCTCGAGTTATCTATCGTCCGATTAACAGACGGAACGGATAGGTGGGGGGTGGGATATAGCCTGGTGTCAGCCCCGCATGTCCTCCTCATAAACACAAACTGCATGCGACCTCCCATAGCGCCACTCGGCCTGGACTACATGGCGGGCGCTCTTGAGGATGAGGGCATCTCCACGACCATCCTCGACGTCGCCCTTGAGGAAGCGCCCCTGAATGCAGTAGAGCGGCATCTCAAATCCAACAGCCCAACCCTCATAGGGGTCACAGTGCGCAATACCGATGATTGCTATTTCTTGAGCCAGGATTTTCTGCTGCCTCCTGTAAGGGAAATCTTACAGAGGGTGAGGGAGCTGAGCGATGCCCCGGTCGTGCTGGGCGGTGTGGGATTCTCCGTCATGCCCGAGGCCATCCTTGAATTCCTGGATGTGGACTGGGGTATCTGGGGGGACGGGGAAAAACCCCTCGCCCATCTTGCAATAGCAGTCTCTCACGGGAAAGACCCAAGGGGCACCCCGGGCTTCATATACAGGGAAGGAGGCCTCTTCCGCCGGAACCCGCCGGAGTTTCATCCCCTGGATCTGCTCCCCCTCGAGCGGCGCCAGGGCATAGATAACGCCCGCTATTTCAGGGAGGGAGGCCAGGGAGGCGTTGAGACGAAAAGGGGCTGCCCGGGCCTCTGCATCTACTGTGCAGACCCCCCGGCCAAGGGGAGGGTCCCAAGGCTCCGCTCCCCCGAGAAAGTGGCGGGGGAGTTTGAGAGCCTTCTTTCCCAGGGGGTGACCCACCTTCATCTCTGCGACAGCGAGTTCAACCTCCCGCTTGAGCACGCGCTTGAGGTCTCTCGTGAGCTCATCGCCCGGCGTCTCGGGGAGAAGATAAAGTGGTGGGCCTACCTTGCCCCAAAGCCCTTCCCTCGGGAGCTAGGACGCCTCATGAAGAGGGCGGGCTGCGCCGGGATTAACTTCGGCGCGGACAGCGGTAGCGACAGGATGCTTAAACGCCTGGGCCGCGATTTTGAAAGGGAGGGTCTTCGGGAGACGGCCCGAATATGCCGGGAGGAGGGCATCACCCTCATGTTTGACCTCCTCCTGGGTGGACCCGGAGAAGACAAAGAGAGCCTCCGGGAAACGGTCTCCCTCATGAAGGAAATTGGGCCCGACCGGGTGGGGGCATCCCTGGGCGTTAGGGTCTATCCCGGGACCGAGCTTGCCCGCCTGGTCAAAAGCGAAGGCCTTGGGGAGCAAAATCCGAACCTCAGAGGGACCATTAACGGGAACGGGTCGTTTCTCAAGCCCATTTTTTACCTCTCAAGAAAAATGGGCAATGACCCGGAGGGCTACCTTATGGAGCTCATTCAAGGGGATGAGAGGTTTTTCCTCGGGAGCCGCCCCGGCGAGGAAGGAAGCTACAACTATAACGCAAATGAGGTTCTCCTGGAGGCCATACGCTCAGGCGAGCGGGGCGCTTACTGGGATATTCTGAGAAGGGTCACGTCTCCTTAAGGCGGATTCGAGGAGGCTTCCAAACCTCCCGAAGACTTCATCCCGAAAGCGCGCCCCCCCCATCTTCGCCGGGCTCTTTCGTGCATCTTACACATATCTTCTTCTCAAGAGCGCTCATGAGAAATCGCGGCTAAAAATAGTAAGCCAACTCAAGCCGCAGGTAACTGTCTTTCCGCAGACCGAATAACGGGTCGTCGGATGGGACATCGGAGAAAATACCTATCTCCAGGTTAGCTTTCCACCTGGAGCCAAGCCGGCGGCTCGCCTCTACGGTTATAATACGGGCCGAGCTCTCCGTGTCCTGTGCGAAGCCGATCAGCGCCTCCGAGCTGGCCGCGTCATTGAAAGAGAGCCGCGCCCCGATCACCACGTCGCTCTGGAAATAGGTGGGAGCATTGTGGCCCCGCTCGTCACCTATGTATTCAGCTATCACCCCAACATCCGCGGGCGTGCCGAGGACACCGTAGAAGGTGTATTCGAAACCAAAGGCGCCCGAGAAAAAGTCATCATCACCCTGGCCTGTTCTTAAAATCGTTTCCAGTTTCCACAGCCATCCTCCCGTAATAAGCTGCAGGTCTAGGCCGGTCTGGTTTATCTGCTCGTAAAACGGGGTGAGTATTTGATCGCCGGACTCATCAAAGCCTGGCATAAGAGTCGGCTCACGACCTGTGCCGATGAAGTGGGAGAGGCCGATCTCCCAGTTCCCTATCGAGTGGCTGTAGCGTACGGCGAGGTCTATGTGGCGTTCATCGTCGGCGCTTTCATACTTGGCGTTGTCCGTGTCCACTTCCGCTGGGGACCGCAGACGCCCCTCGCGCCCCGGGAACGTGCGCTCTCGGAAGTAGGGCAGAACGAACAGGTCGAACGTTCCCCAATCCATGGGAAGGGAAAGGCTGACCATGGGTTGGCCGAGCTTGTCCTCGCCATCGAGCGCCTCCACCAGGTCGGTCTGGTTGACGATGTCGACTAAATGTACAAACTCCGTCACTCCCCAGAACACCTTTCCGACGCCGACGCGCACCTCCCATGAATCGCCAAGCCACAGGTAGTTCAACTCACGCACATCGAAATGGCTCCGCCTGGAGTCGGCGCTGTCGAGCCTTGCGAACGGGACGAAGGTGAAGCTGGAGCCGCTCTCCCATTCGTGGTAGTACTCGGGCTGTAGAGCCAACGATGCGTTGTCCCTCTTCTGTTTGGATAACAGCGCATCTTCGAAGAAAACCCTGCCCTCCGCCGCCACGTATCCCGACAGCTCATGGGCGGCGGCCACCGACGCACTGATCACGCTGAATGTGAGGAACAAAATGAGCGTGGCAAGCGGTACTCTCATCTGGCTCTCTTGAGGCTGTTCTTGTTGAAGTCACGGTCCTTAAGCCCGGTGCGGAACTTGTAGCCCGACCAGACCAGCCTGGTGCTTTTACCGTTTTGATGGTTGACCATGTTCATCTCGTCCGCTCGCCAGTACTTGTCCAGGTACTTTTTATACCCTTTGATCGTGAGGGTCTTTAAGAGGGATTTCTTACGGTCGTAGTATTCGACTTTCCATTCGCGGTACTCGCTTTTGTCGATCCAGACAACCTGCCGCGTATATCCGGAGTTCTTTTTGTCAACCGGGTAACGTTCGATGACGAAACATTCCTGACGGTCATACACTTCATCGCGGATCCATTTGTATGTGTATTTCTCCACTTCCTGGCTTGCGATGTCCTCATAGGCGAACTCGCTACCCATGAACGAACCCGACTTGTTGCGGGAGCTTATCCGCTTCACCCTCTTTAAAGCCGGCAGGTAGAGCCACTGGTCGTCATCGCCCACCTTGTGGGTGAAAGTCAGAAAAGCCGTCCCCTTCACATCCCTGGGGTTATCGAAGATGGACAGGCTTTTGTCACCATCGCCTTCCACCTCCAGTGTGCGGATACGGATCTTGCGTTTGCTTTCCTGCCCGTGTCTGTTCCTGAGAACCATGAGCATTTTGGCGGTGAGGTCTCTGAATCCCGTATCACGCCTGTCGGCCCCCTGGGCTATGGCCAGACCTTTTTCTTCAGGCGTCTCGGCCGTCGCCGGGAACGGTAACAGGAGTAGGGATATGATCAATGTCAAAACCAGTCGTTTCATCAGTCTACTCCTCCACTTTCATCAGTAAGGTGGGCAGGAGCAAAAAGTCGAGACCTAATGCCAGAGTTATGGTTATTGCCGTCATCAGGGCCATGTGTGAATTCATTTTGTAGCCGGACAAGGAGAGGACCATAAAACCGGCCACCAACGCCACCGTTGTGATCCACATGGCCGTGCCCACTGTATTAAAGGAGTATCGGACGGCGCCGGACGGATTCATATCGTGCTCTCGGCGGGCGCGAAGGTACTTGCTCAAGAAGTGTATCGTGTCGTCGACTACGATGCCGATGGTCAACGACACGATCACCGATAAACCAAGGCCAACCTGCCCCACAATTATCCCCCATACGCCAAAGGCCATGAACGCCGGCGCCAGGTTTGGGACCAGGCTCAATAAGCCGAGCTTAAGGTTCCGCAGCGCGAATATCAGGATGCCCGAAATGAGTAGCAGGGCCAAAAAAGAGGCGACCAGCATGCTGTTGATATTGCGCTCGGATATATGGGCCCAAATAATCGACAGGCCCGAGCCGTAGGTGAACATTCTTTCGGGGGCATTAGTCTTGAGCCACCGCCGCGCTCTTTCGTCCATTTCGCGCAGCTCCCTTGTGGTCGTGCCTCTTAATATTACTATCATCCGGGTCGCTGATTTATCGACATTGATCTGGTTATTGAGGTCAAGGCCGAACGGGAGCGACATCTCATACAGGAGCAGGTACTGCGCCGCCAGGTCGCGCTGCTCAGGGATTCGGTAATAGGATTCCTCGTCTCCATGCATGTTTTTGTTCAGACGTTTCATCCTGTCGGTGATCGTGCTCACGTGGACGACCTTTGGCTGTCTGCGATACCAGTTCGCAAACTCCTCCACCGTCGCCAGATACTCAGGATTGCTGATTCCACCCGTTTCGCCGGATTCGAGAGAATATTCGATCGTGTGCCACCCGGTAAGGTTCTCCTCAACGAAGTCGGTGGCCCTGCGGATGTCGTAACTCTTGTCGAAGTATTTTATCCAGTCGTCGTTGAGCTCAATTCGCAACGTCCCGGCGGTCAGCGCCACGATTACAACCAATGTGCCCCAGAACACGAGTTTGCGCCGGTTGATCACGAAATCCGCTAAACCGTCGCACGAGCAGCAATTGTACTCGACCCTTGGCTTCAGGCGTACGGGAAGGAGTGCCATCAGAGCGGGTAGGAACAAAACCGAATAGACAAATGCCGCCATCACACCCATGGCCACGATGTTGCCCAGGTCGCGAAAGGGAGGGGCGTCTGAGAGGTTCATTGTCAGGAATCCGATCGCCGTGGTCGCACTGGTTAGAAAAACCGGCTGCAGGTTAAGGCGCAGGGACTCAGCAATGGCCTGGTGTTTGGTTTTCCCCAAGTGCATCTCGTGGAACATTGTCGTCAATAAATGCACGCTGTCCGCAATGGCCAAGGTGAGGATGATGACGGGGGCAACGGCCGACGCGGGGGTTAACGATATGCGGAGCCAGCCGGCCAATCCCATCCCAGTGACCATGGAAATTGCGATAATTACGAACGTGGCAAAAGTCCCTGTAAACGAGCGCAGCGCAAGCCCCGTTATGATAAGGAGCGCAAGAAACATCGCCGGAATCAGCGTGGCCATGTCATCCTGGCCGGCCTCGCCAAAAGCATTGTCCGAAATAACCGAGCCAGTGAGGTATATGTCGATGCCAGGATGTTTCCGGCGCAAGTCCTCCACCAGTTTGCGGGAGAACGCCGCCACCTCCGTCACCTCGTCAGCAGATTCGCCCGGCAGGAGAGTATTGACGTTCACTCCCGTCACATCTCCTGAAGGGGAGAGGAGGCGGTTGACAAGCTGAGGCTCGGAAAGTGCGATCTTCTTTATCCGCTTGAGATCCGCATCCGAAAGGCTCTCGGCGTTGTGGACCAAATCCTCTACGATAAGCTCGTCTTCCTCTGCCCGGGTATGCTGGAAGTTGGTGATGGAATCGACCCTGCTTGAGTACGGCATTTTCCATGAAGCCTCGGTCAACTCCTCCACCGCCACAAGTGTTTCACGTGTGAAGACACGGCCGTCTTTCGGCGCGATGGCGAAAAGAACGTTGTCGTTTTTATTGTAAGTATTCTCCAGGGCCTCCAGCGCCTGCAACTGCGGATTCTCCTCGCTGAAGAAAACACGGGTATCTCTGTTGAAAGTCAAAAACCGCGCCCCACTTGCGGCGGCCAGCACAACAACCGCCGTGGCGACGATAATCCACCATCGGCCCTTGACTATCCACTCTCCAAAGCTCTCTTCAAACCTCCCCACGATCCGATCCCCTTTGAACGATTTAATACTAACCAAAAATCTTTGAAATTCTCCTAATATGAGCCCAGCGCGCCCTCCCGCCAAAGGCGCCTTCCCGAGAGTCTCATCCCGGGGGGGCCGATTGCCCTCCTTCAGGGCAGCTTCCCTCAGGCGGAGCCGCAGCCTCCCCCGGCTCCCCCTCGCTCGCCGGGCGAACCGACCTTACCTTCGGCTCCGAGCAGGGCCTTCGCCGCCTCGTCCCACTGCCCCGCTGCGCCCTTGCGCACCATTCGCCCGACACGGACCGCCTGGCGTATTTCAGATTTCTCTGCGCCCGCCACGCGGGCTTTTTCCAGGTGGAACCGCAGTCAAGGCACGCAGTTCGCCGTGACCGATGCGCCGATGGCGATGAGCTCCTCTGTCCGAGTATCCATCATCCTTTCCTCCCTTCGCGTTAGCCAGGGCCGGGCTGCGCCCGTTTTGGGTTGCGCCCTCTCGTGCTTTGGTTCGGGGCCTTGGGTATCTATCAGCACTTCCCCTTCATCTTCTCCATCATCTCCTTGCACATGGTCATCGGGTCCCCACCCGCTTTCATCTTCTCCATCATCTCCATCATGTGCTCTTTCATCCCTTCCGGCATTCCCATGGGGCCGCATGGGGACCCCGCCTCTTGAGGTGCCCCCTTTCCGGTAAGCTCCGCCCGGATGGCTTCCTGGTCCTCGGGGGACATCTCCGCAAACGCCTTCAAGAAATCTTCTCGCTTCATTCGGTTTCTCCTTCTGGTCTGGAGGGCACGATGCCGCGCCCGTTTGGGGGATGCCCCCGGGGTCCCTCCCGTGGCAGGGGTCATTCAGGGGCGGTTTCCTCTTCTGCTCTATCAGACGAGGGAGGGGGCGTGAGGGTTACACCGGAAAAGAGGAGCAGATGGGATTGCGAAGAAAACCCGCGGATGGGAGGCAGGCTCAGGGGGGAGCCTTCTGATCCGGGGGCTTCGGCTCGCAGATGAAGACACCCCGCGCATCCCGGCCTAAGCTGCACTTCTCCTCAAGGATGGCCCGCAGGCGCTGCCGTGCGCGGTGGACGCGTACCATCGCGGCCGCAACCGAGCAGCCGAGGGCGTCGGCGACCTCCTGGCTCGTCATTTCCTCGATGTCGTGGAGGAGGAGTGCCATCCGCTGGTCTGACGGCAGCTCGTCGATCAAGCGGCGCACGCACTCGCCCATCTCCGCCTGATCGCAGATAAGGGCGGCTGAAAGGCGCGGCCCCTCGTCGGCCGTATCGCCCCTTGCGATCTCGGCCAGGGCCTCCGGTGGGGTGGCAACGAGTCGGCGCCGCCCCGCGCTCTTCAGGTAGTCGAGGCAGACGTTCGTCGCAATGGAATAGAGCCAGGTGGCAACTTTCGACTCACCCCGGAAGGCCTCCCTTCCCGCCTGGGCACGGGCAAAGGTCTCCTGCGCGAGGTCCTCCGCCTCGTCGGAATCCCCGATCATGCGGGCGATGTAGGCGCGGATGCGCGCATCGCTCTGACCGATGGCCGCGGCAAGCTGTTCCGGCTCCATCCCTCCGCCCTCAGATGAGGATATAGCGGCTTCTGCCCGACAGGGCTAAGTCACGGGAGGTCATCGGAGGAATCAAGATCTCAAGTCTCTTCCCGTCATCTCAGGAGGCGATTTAAGGCCGAGCATCCCGAGCATCGTGAGGGCGACATCCCTGAGGGCTCCTCCCTCCCTCAAAGAGCCCCTGAAATCATCATCCACCAGAACGAGCCGGACGGGGTTTGTGGTATGGGCCGTGTGGGGCTCGCCGGTCTCGGGGTCCACCATGAGCTCAGCGTTTCCGTGGTCGGCCGTCACGATGGCCTTTCCCCCCATTTTTTTCAGAGCGCCCAGCACCTGGCCGAGGCAGGAATCCACAGCAGAGCAGGCCGCGATGGCTGCCTCCAGCTTTCCCGTATGGCCCACCATGTCGGGGTTGGCGAAATTGAGAATAATGACGTCAAATGCGCCTCTCTTTATCTCCTTGACTACTTTTTCCGTAACCTCGTAGGCGCTCATCTCGGGCTTGAGGTCATAGGTGCTCACCGAGGGCGATGGGATGAGGACCCGCTTTTCTCCCTCAAATTCCCTCTCCTCTCCCCCGTTGAAAAAGAAGGTCACGTGAGCATATTTTTCCGTCTCCGCGATGCGAAGGTTCTTAAGACCCGCATCCGCCATGACGTCGGCCAGGATGTTCTCAAGCCTCCCGGGAGGAAAGGCCACGGGGAGGTCAAACTCTTCATTATATTCCGTCATGCATACGAAGTTCACTCGCGGAAAGGCAGAGCGCTTGAACCCGGAGAACTCGGGGTCTGTGAGAGCAAGGGTGATCTCACGGGCCCGGTCAGCCCTGAAATTGAAAAAGATTACCGAATCTCCCTCCTCGACCTTTCCAACCGGCTCCCCGGAGGAATCGACTATAACAGTTGGGTGAACGAACTCATCGGTGATCTCCTCCCTGTAGGCGCGCTTTATGGCCTCCACGGGGTGGGAGCCCTTTTCTCCCTCCCCCAAGACCATGGCCCGGTGAGCCCGCTCGACCCGGTCCCAGCGCCTGTCCCGGTCCATACCCCAGTATCTCCCCCCCACCGTGGCCACCTTTCCCACCCCTTGGCGCTCAATCTCGGACAGAAGTTCCTCCATGTATCCGGCTCCGCTATGGGGAGGGGTGTCCCGGCCGTCGAGGAAGCAATGGATGAGTACGTCTCTCTGCCCTTCCCGCCGCGCAAGCTCCAGAAGAGCGTAGAGGTGGCTCTGGAGGCTATGAACCCCGCCATCGGAGAGGAGTCCCATGAGGTGGAGCTTCCTTCCCATCTCCCTAGATTTGCGGATGGCCGCAAGCAGCACCTCGTTCTCAAATAACTCACCCGAGCGCACTGCATTCGATATGCGCATTATTTCCTGGAAGACCACCCGCCCCGCCCCCAGGTTCAGGTGACCCACCTCAGAGTTTCCCATGAGGCCTACCGGTAGGCCCACCTCTTCTCCTGACGTGTGGATCAATGTATGGGGGTAACACTCAAGGAGGGAATCGAACACCGGCGTTTCGGCCAGGGCCACGGCATTGGCCTCTTTCTCCTCCCGATAGCCCCAGCCATCCAGGATGATAAGCGCCAGGGGGCGAGCAGGTGCCATGAGCTCACTTCTCCTCGATGAAACGAAATCGCTCGCCGTCCCAGCGAAAAACCTTATAAAGGGGTGAGCTCTCTCGGAGCACTGTCTCCCCCTCCCTCTCGCCGACCATGTATTTCTTTCTCTTCTCCAGCATCCTATTGCCAACGAGAAGCACCCACACGGGCCCATCCCGGAGGGGGGAGGAAAATTTCACCTCGGCCTTCACTTCCTCTTTTCGATAAAGGGTGCCCTCCTGGCCCTCCTCCTCAATCTTCTGGGGCGGCCATTCGAAACGTTCGTTGGTGTGGGCGCTCCAGATCAGGGCAAACTCCCGTCCATCAAATTTTATGATGCGCACCGCCTCTGAAGCATACCCCGGTGCGCCATCGGAGCTATGGATAACGACCTCTCCCTTGCCATCCCCGGTCAGGTCACGCACCTCAAAGCTCACCTTATCTCCCCTGCTCAAGTCGCTGTATGCCGAGAGCACGCGGTATCCTTTCCGGCTGTCATCCATCAGGGTGAAGGTTATGTACTGGTTCATGGCGGGGTCCGTGCGGACGACCGTCAGGATCTCCTTTTCCGGGTCGTCATCAACATTTACCGGGAGAAAATCTACACTATAGGAGTAGTCATCGAATAAGGATGAATTATAATACCAGGGCCAGCTCGGCTCATCCACCATGAAGCGCTTCATGACCTCAAGGCGGCGCTGGCGATCCTTGGCAAAGAACTTCTTCACTATGAGCCAGAGGTGGGGCTCGGAGACCTTCCTGAGATGTTCCTCCAGTTTCCTGAGCCGCTTCTCCTCCGGGGATGACCTCTCGGAGAGAGCCCCCCAGGGCGAGATAAGCAGGGCGGCGAGGGCCATGATAATGGCGGCTCTAAGGCGCAAAATTACTCTCCCCCTTACGAAAGAGGCACCTCCTGCTGTGACTTCCACCATTCAACTCTATAACCGAAGTTTCTTGCCTGAAATTCAGTAAAAAGCTCAAGGTCTTATGACTATCTTTAGGGCTCCCCGCCTCCTGGCTGCTTCCAGTGCCTTGAGACCTCCCCTCAAGGTGTAGCTTCCTGTGATGAGGGGCCTTACCTCCACCTCCCCTTGGGCCAGGGCTTCGAGGGCGCGGGGGAAGGGCCCGCACCGGGAGCCCAAGAGAGTGACCTCATCTATGACAGCGGGAGAGAGATTCAAGGGATAACTCGTCGCATAGGTGCTTTTAAGGACAACCCGCCCCCGCGGGCGCACGAGGCTCAAGGCCTCTTCCAGCCCGTGGGGGGAACCCGTGGCCTCGACCACAAGGTCCGCCCGCTCCTTCACCCGCCCAGTGTTCAGTATCGTGGCTATATCCTTGCCCTTGAGAAGAGAGAGTTTTTCCTGATGGTGGCCGAGGACGGTCACTCGAGCACCAGCCCCGTCCAGCACTTGAGCTGCAAGAATGCCCAGACGGCCATCACCAAGAACTATCACCTTCTCGCCAGGCCTTAAGCGCATCTGTTCCAGAATCTGATAGCAGGAAGCCAGAGGTTCCGTGAAGACAGCCTCCTCATCCGAGAGACCCTCGGGCACCCTGTGGAGGTTCTCCTGGGTGAGGGTGAGGTAGTTCGCGAAGGCGCCGTCCTTTCCCGAAATACCCAGAACTCTGCGCTCTGGACAGTGGTTTCCCAGACCCTTCTCGCAGAGGGGGCACTTGCGGCAGGGACAGTTTATCTCGCCCACCACCCGCTCCCCTACGAGGGAGGAGTCCGCGGCCGACCGGACCACCCCCACAAATTCGTGGCCTAGTGTGCCTCTGAAGTGGGAGTAGCCCTTGAGGATTTCAAGGTCTGTAGCGCAAATCCCGGCGAGGCTCACCTGGACTAGGGCTTCCCCAGGCTCTGGATCGGGGGGAGCAATTTCCCTGAGGCCAGCCTTGCCGTCAAAGGTTAGAGCGAGCATAGGCTGAGGTGGGCCGCGACTATCTCTCCGCCTTTGCACATTTATAAGTCTCACAGCGGGGGTACCCACTCGGGGGGAAGGTCCGCTGATAGTCGATAGCAGCATCCATGAAGGAGTTCTCCCCCCTCCCGAGAAGCGTCCGCTTTTCCTCTCCCCTACGAGCCCTTTCGCCTTTGAACTCCTCCTGAGACCTTTTAACAAACCCAGAAACTTCTGGCAAGAGGGATCACGAGCGAACCCATCATGATAATGAGCTTGACCCGATATTATTTGAATGTTATGTTTAATATGAAGAAGGGGGCTTTTCGCGGCCGGATTCTTTTCCCAGAGGATATCCTCCAAATTGCTTCGGGCACGTCTCTGGGGGCTCGGAGAAGGGATTGATCTTCTTCTCCAAAAGTTAGGTCTCTCATGGCCAGGCTTGCATTGGTGGGGCTCCTTTTCCTGATTGCTGGCTTTTCACCGCCCCTCGCGATAGCCCTGGATGAGAATCCCTCTGGCTATCCTTTGCCCAATATTTATAGCTCTAAATTCCGTGGGCTCATCCGAAGAGACCTTACCGACCGCATCCCCGGCCCGGAAACCATCTTTAAGCAATATGAAGACGTCTGGGGGTTCAAATTTGAGACTTTCTCCGTAAATGGCAAGATACTGGGCTATAACCTCGACTTAGACGGAAAGTTCCCTTATGATATTACTCTTCTCGACTTGGACTGCGACGGGGTTTTCGAGACCAAATACGACCCCAAAAAGCATGGCACTTTAGATATCCCCATCCCCGAGTGTATCTTCCGGTGGAAGAGTTCCCCCTCGTTCCGAGATTCTCCGGGAGCCTCTGGCGCTGGGCAAGAAAGGAGATAGTTTCATGAAAAAGGTCTTCCCAGCCGTGGCGGCGGCTTTGATGCTTGTGGCTTTTTCAGGTGCCCAGGGAGCCCTGAGGACCGGGGTTGCCGAGCTCCTGGAGCTTAAGGTAAAGCGCTTGGTTCTTGACGCTCGAAGCGAGCAGCCCATAGTGCTGCTGGAGGAAGAGAAGGGCAAGCAGGTGCTTCCGATCTGGATAGGGTTCTTTGAGGCCAGGGCGATAGCCATGGAATTGCAGCATATGGCTCCCCCTAGGCCCATGACCCACGACCTGATGAGAAACCTGTTGGGAGCATTGAAGGTCAAGGTCAAGCGGGTACTCATTAGCGGTGTCAAGAACAACACTTACTTTGCTCAGATAGCTTTGGAGGTCGAGGGAGAGGAGTTAGACGTCGATAGCCGCCCTTCCGACGCCATAGCCCTGGCCCTCAGGGTCAAGGCTCCCATATATGCCCCCGCCTCCCTCATGAAGAATGCTCTCAGCGTGAAGAGCTTCCTTCCTGAGGAGTCGCGCTGGTGGACCGCTTTGGGCATCAGGGTCCAGGAACTGACCTCGGCCCTTGCCCCGCACTTCGGAGTGTCCCCCGGGGAAGGGCTCCTTGTTTCTGAGGTCAGGGACGGCAGCTCTGCCGAGCAGCAGGGCTTGAGGCGCGGGGACATAATCCAGAGGATTAACCGCCTTCGCGTCAAAAACCTCGAGGATTTCGAATCCGCCCTCGATGTGCCGGAGGCGGAGTCTTCGCTTGAGGTTCAGGTGCAGCGTGGAGGGGAGTCCCTTACCCTCACCATTCGCCGGGAAAAGGTCGAGGAGAAGAACTGAGAAGAGGGGGGCTACAGGGAGAATTCATGCCGAATGTCCTCTTTCTCTGTACCGCCAACCGTTGCCGTAGCCCTATGGCTGCTGCCATCCTCAGGCGAATCCTCGCAAGGGATTGTTGCGATGGTTGGGGTGTGGAATCAGCGGGCATTGATGTGGTTCCGGGGAGCGGCGCACCCCAGGAGGCGATCTCCGTGGCTGAGGGGGTTGGAATCGACCTATCGGCCCACGGGGCCAAGCCATTGGGCCACGAGCTCACCGAGTGGGCTGATTACATCCTGGTCATGGAACCCCGCCATGGCGAATACCTGCGGGAGCACTTCCCGCAACAATCCTCTAAGGTGCGCCTTCTGGCCGCTTTTAGGCCCGGGCCCGAAGAGGGCGATAGCATCCTCGACCCTATAGGTCTTCCCGCCTATCACTATCGCCTCTTCTTCGGAGAGCTCATGCAAGCCGTGGAGGGCTTTTATCGTTTCCTGCGCTCGGGCTGAGGGGTTATCTTGGGAGAATGGCGGAAAAAGAACGTCTTCTGCTGCATGTATGCTGCGGCCCGTGTGCGGGGGCTGTAATCGAGCGCCTGAGCCCGAGCTTCGAGGTAGCGCCCTTTTTCTATAACCCTAACATCCATCCCGCCGCCGAATACAGGCGAAGAGCCGCCGCGTTCAGAACCCTTCTCTCCCGGACACCCGGAGCCGGGACCGGGCGGCCCCTTTTTGGCCCATACGACCCGGAGATATGGCTCACCCTTTGCGGGTGCCTTGGGGCGGAACCCGAGGGAGGGCTCCGCTGTCGGCTCTGCTACGGGTTGCGGCTCGAGCGCACGGCGGAAGTCGCCCGAGAGAGGGGCTACGCGCTCATCGCCACTACGCTATCCGTGAGTCCCCACAAAAGGGCATCCCTCGTGGCTGAGGTGGGGGAAGAGGTTTCTCGGAAGGCGGGCCTCAGCTTCTACGGGGAGAATTTCAAAAAGGGAGGCGGCTTTGAAAGGAGCATTGCCCTCTCCCGGGAGTTAACCCTTTACCGTCAGCGTTACTGCGGCTGCCGCTTCAGCCTGGAGGAAGCTCTCTCCTCCGGTACCAAGAGGCTGGCCGCAGGAGGAAAATAGAGAATGGCAAAGGAAGTGGTCATTGTTGTGGACATGCTGAAGGGGTTCCTTGAGGATGGAAACCCCCTTTTCTGCGGGGAGGACGCCCGGAAGATAATCCCCCGAGTGGTGGGGCTTCTCAAGGGGCGGCCAGCCGAGGAGATAATCTACATCTGCGATAACCACGCACCTGATGACAAGGAGTTCAAGATGTGGCCTCCCCATTGTGTAAAGGGGACGGAGCAGGCGGAGCTTGTGGAGGAGCTTAAAGGTATACCGGGCAGAGTAATCCCCAAGACCCGCTATAGCGGCTTCTTCGGCACGGAGCTCGAGAAGGTTCTCGAGGAGCTCGGCCCGGAGAAGGTCATCGTGGTGGGCGTCTGCACCGATATCTGCGTTATGCATACGGTCGCGGACTTGAGGAACAGGGACTATCGGGTGGAGGTTCCGAGGGGCTGCGTCGCCTCCTTTGATGAGGAGGCGCACCGGTTCGCCCTGAAACATCTGGAGAAGGTGCTGGGAGCGGCCCTGATATGAGGCGACCCCCGAGCAAAGAGGAAATCACGGAACTCTAGCCATGCCGGCAAACCTGCCCCCCCAGTATTTTGACGCGGAGAAGCGCTACCGGGCCGCCAAGGAGGTGCCCGAGAAGATAAGGGCTATTGAGGAGATGCTCTCCATCATGCCCAAGCACAAGGGCACCGATAAGCTCAAGGCGCGCCTCAGGCGTAAGATAGCCGAGCTCACCGAAAGCGCCCAGCGCAAGGGCGCACTCGCGCGCTTCAGCTACTCAGTCAGGAAGGAGGGCGCAGGGCAGCTCGCCCTCACCGGGCTTCCAAACTCCGGGCGCTCTTCCCTCCTCTCCGCCCTCACAAATGCCAGGGCGGAGGTGGCAGATTATCCCTACACCACGAGGACGCCTCTCCCCGGGATGATGCCATTTGAGAACATACAGTTTCAGCTCATAGACACCCCCTCCGTCATGGATGAGTCGGCCGAGGCTTGGCTCCCCAATATATTGCGAAATGCCGATGCACTTCTCGTGACGGTGGACCTCTCGGAAGACCCCGAGACCCAGGTCGAGCTCATCCGGGAGGCGCTCGCCGGGTGGAAGCTTGAGCTCTCGCAGGCACGGGAGCTCACTCCTGACGGGTGGCAGAGGCAGAGGGCCCTCATCGTGGGAACAAAGCTCGACCGGGAAGGGGCTCTGGAGGGAAAGGAGAATCTTTCTGCCATCTGTCAGGGGCGCTGGCCCCTGGTGGCGGTATCCGCCAGGACGGGCGAAGGGCTCGAGGAGCTGAAGCGCCTTATTTTTGAGCTCTTGGATATCCTTCGGGTTTATACCAGGACGCCGGGAAAGAAGCCGGACCTCGCGTCCCCCTTCATCCTCTCCAGGAGGAGCACGGTTGAGGACCTCGCCGTCTCCGTCCATCAGGATTTTTTGCAGACCCTCAAATACGCAAGGGTCTGGGGCTCGGGCAAGTTTGACGGGCAGAGGGTCAAGCGGGATTTCCTGCTGAGCGAAGGCGATGTCGTGGAGCTCTGCACCTAGGGGCGGCTCATGGATCGAGTGACGGTCAGGGTTCCGGCCAGCACCACAAATCTCGGACCGGGCTTCGATGCCCTTGGCATCGCCCTCTCCCTCTATAATGAAGTCCGGCTTGAAGAGAGGCGCCGAGGCCTGAAAATCGATGTTGAAGGAGAAGGGAGGAAAAGCCTTCCCAGGGATGAAGAGAACATAGTCTTCAGGGCGGTCAGCGCGCTCTATGAGCGGGTGGGACGCGGCCTTCCGGGTCTCTCCCTCCATCTCACCAACCGCATCCCCCTTGCCCGCGGTCTCGGGAGCAGCTCCGCGGCCCGGGTGGGGGGCCTCCTCGCCGCCAACCACCTCCTTGGCGAGCCGCTTTCGCGGGAGGAGCTCGCGGGAATGGCCACCGGGATGGAGGGCCATCCGGATAATGTCGTGCCCGCTCTTTTCGGCGGCTTCACGGTGGCCGCGCTCGAAGGGGGGAGGGTCCTCTGGAGCAGGGCTCCCCTGGACGGCCGCTTCCGCTTTGTGGTGGCGGTGCCTGAGATTGAGGTGGCTACTGTTGAGGCGAGGCGTGTCCTCCCCGAATCCCTTCCCCACAGGGATGCCGTCTTCAACGTGCAGCGCCTTGCGCTTCTCATGGCTGCCCTTGCCGGAGGGGACGGCAAACTCCTCTCGAGTGCAATGGAGGACAGGCTTCACCAGCCCTACAGGGCTCACCTGATGGGCCCGCTGGATGAGGTTTTCCGGGCGGCCCGCGAGGCGGGGGCGCTCGGGGTATCCATCAGCGGGGCGGGCTCCTCTGTTCTGGCTCTCGCCATCGAGGCCCCCGAGAAGGTAGGCGCCGCGATGGAAGAGGCATACCGTGATAACGGCATCGGGTGCAGGAGCCTCGTGCTCGAGGTTGACGGGGCCGGGGCCCTCATAATCTAGAAAGGGGAAAGCATGCCCGTGAAGAGCCACACTCTCACCCTCTCCACGAAGGGGTTCTCCAGTGTGCTCGATATAACCGAGGAGGTGAACGCGGCCGTCAGGAAGAGCGGCCTCCGGGATGGAATCGCCTGCGTCTTCGTCTCCGGCTCGACCGCCGGGGTCACCACCATCGAGATGGAGAGCGGGGTCGTGGAGGACCTGCGTCAGGCGATAGAGCGCATGGCTCCTCAGAACATCCCCTACGCCCATGATGCCCGCTGGGGGGACGGGAACGGCTTCTCCCACGTGAGGGCGGCCCTGCTTGGGGCCGGGCTCTCGGTGCCCTTTGCCGGAGGCAGGCTCATGCTCGGCACCTGGCAGCAGCTGGTGCTCATAGATTTCGATAACCGCTCCCGCAGGAGAGAGGTGTTTATCCAGATTGTGGGCGAGTCGTAGATGGAGGACGAGATGGAAAGCCTTAAGGAGACGGTAGAGCACCTTGAGGGGAAGCTCTCTGGAAGGCTCCCCGAGCTTCAGGTGGAGAGGGTGGCAATAGGCGTCTTCTTCACGGGCGTGGTCCTTGCGGGCGGCCACTCGGGAGTCGCCTTCACGCCCATAGGCGAGATGCCGGAGGCCGTCTGCTGCCCCACCACTGCGGCCCGCATGCCGAGCGCGGGCGCGCTGAGGGGAAAGCCCGCGCGAGAGCTTCTTGCCTACGCCATGGATAAGAACGTTCTCAAGTGCGCCCTGGGCATCGCCACCATGAACGCCCTCTCCGCATGCCTCCTCGAGGGAGGGGAGCGGGACGGCTTTGAGCTCATCCCCGGCGCGGATGCAATCGAAGAGTCAGACCTCGTGGGTGCGGACGGCATCGCCCTCGTGGGCGCCTTCACCCCCTTCATAAGGATGCTAAAGAAGCTTGGAAAGCCCTTTTTCATCCTTGAGAAAAAGCCCGATGCCCTGAGGCCTGAGGAGCTTTCCTTTTACAGGCCTGCAGATAGCTATCCCGAGGTCATCCCTAAAGTGGAGCTCGTCATCCTCACGGGCGTCACCATCGTTAACCACACCCTGGATTCCCTCCTCTCCCACCTCAAGCCCGGCGCCAGGGCGATAATCGCCGGGCCCACGGCCAGCATGGTGCCTCAGGCCTTTTTCCGCCGCGGGGTAAGCCTCATGGGGGGCGTGCGCATCTATGACCCCGAGAGCCTCGTCACCCTTCTCATGGAAGGCGGCTCGGGCTACCACATGTTCAGCCGGTGCGCTGAAAAGATAGTCCTCAGGCCGAAGGGCTAGGGCCGGGAAGAATAGAAGAAAGCCTGGTGTTTTAAAGGAAACAGGCGAATGCAGGAGGGGGAGTTCGGTGGTGAGAGTCCATCTCCCCTTTATCTCTTAATGCTGGTCACGGCGCAGCCGTGACCTACCCACCGGTAAATCCTTCACCGGGGTAGGGTGAGGCCGCGCCTCACCTCATGTCACGGCGCGGGAGTAAACAGGTTATCTATCAAGCGGAATAGGAAAGGAGTGGCAGCGATGCCTGAACTGGCGGAAAAGGAGTGTGTCCCCTGCAAGGGTGGGGTGCCTCCCCTTAAGGGGGAAGAGCTGGGCAAGCTCTATCAAGAGCTCGGAAACAGCTGGCGGGTCGTGGATGAGCACCACATAGAGAAAGAATATAAATTCAATAACTTCAGGGAGGCGCTTGACTTCACCAACAGGGTGGGAGAGCTCGCCGAAGCTCAGGGCCACCACCCCGACATCTACCTCGCCTGGGGGAAGGTGAAGCTCCAGCTCTGGACCCACAAGGTTGACGGCCTGACCGAGAGCGACTTCGTGTTCGCCGCAAAGGCGGACAGGCTCCTCTGAAGGCCCTGAAGCTCCGCCCAGGCCCTACGCCAGCCGGGCCACGCGCTCCGGCACGGGGGAGAAGATTTCCTCCATCAAGGCCGGGCCGTCCTCAAGAGCCCGCATACCGTGATGGCAGCCGGGAGGAAACCGCACCGCCTGCCCCGGCCCGAGCACGACCTTCTCCCCCTCTATCGTCACCTCAAGCCGCCCCTCCAGCACCTGGCAGAACTGCTCATCAGGGTGGCTGTGGGCTCCGTGCGCCGAGCATCCCGCCTCAAACCGCTGGCGCAGGATGAGAAGCTTCTCACCCACTATCATCCTGCGGCGAACCCCGTCATAGGGTTCCTTCTCGGGCATTTCATCCCAGGTGTAAATCTCCATGGCGATCCTCCAGGCTGAGATTGAAAGGGGACCTGAAGCCAGCTCTCTCTTCCAAGCACGCCTGAGCATACCCAAAGCCCCAGAATTGCGTCAAGGAGCAAAGATTTGCCCTTATTTGTGCCGGATTTGTGAAAGGCGCACCCATTGAAAGCCCTTATGGTAGGAAATATAACCTTTAGCATCTTGATGAAAGGGTGGATAATGGGAGCGCCCCCCATGGTCCGGCGAACGCAGAGGAGCCCTTGCCGAGCCGGGGAGGAGGAGAAAGGAATGAGGCGGCTGACGGTAGTCCTTATCGTTGGTTTGATATTGCTCCTCGCACTTGAGGGGAAGACGAGGGCACTGAATGAGCCAAGAACCATTAATGGGATCACTCCGGTAGTGCTGGTGAGTGAAGGCGTCCCCCTCGCAGAAAAAGAGCTCGCCGACCATCTCTTTTCCGCCCTCAAAGCCAGTCTCCCGGATATGAAAGTCCTCCCGCCCCGGACCTCAAGAATGTATGGAGGCCTGGAGTCCCTCTGCCCGCCGCCCACAGGCTGCCTTATCCTAATTGTTGCTGCGGCCAGGCCCGAAGGAGAGGACGCCTGGCACGGAAGCATCTCCCTCATGGCCTACCGTCTAGGGAAGCCCTCAGATAAAGAGCATGCGCCGCTAGGCTCGATGTTGCAGAAACCCCAACGCTTCAGCGGCTACCCCTCCCGCGACCTCGCCGGTATGGTCAAGGCGTATATTGATGAGGTAGTGAGCGGGTTTGCCGCGGGGTTTAGGAAGGGGGAGATTGGGAAGTGAGGGGGCCGATCGATAGGAGTAAATAAATGTCTCCATTGCAGCGATATGTCTCAAAAGAGTTGACCCACTTTGTGGGGAGAACTCTGACTGAGGAAGAGGACCAGTACAAGCTGCTTATCAAAATTCTTAAATCAGGCTGGCTCAGCCCACCCCCTCATGAGCACATTTCTGTAATAATATTGGATATAACAACCAATGCACGGATCAGTGAAAATGAAATGTACTCCCCGATGGCCGTCTGTTTTTGCGATATTCCGGTCGATGACTTGGGCCTCCATATAAGTAAATACAGTCCTTTTGGGCTCTCCTTCCTTAAGTTATTTATAGTCCAAAAAGGTGCCAATCCAGTTTTCTATATCTCTAAGAACTCCACATTGAGCGCTACAGATTCCCACCTCCGATCAGACCTTTTTGATGAGATGCTTAGGAAGTATCAGGAGCTTTCAAGTCTATCAGCTGAATTGCGTAGGCAACACGGCCTCTCACCCCAAATCTCTCGAGCTCTCACAGAACTTCTTAGCCTGGAGCAATTCCTGAACTTTCAGGTCTTCAGCTTCTTAAAGTGCTTTGACGACAAAAAACCAGATGACGATCCTGATAACTTCTACATGGAACGCGAATGGCGACTGCTGGGCAACCTTGACTTCCAGCTGGACGATGTACACCGCGTTATATTGCCCCAATCCTATGCTAGACGTTTGCGCCAAGATGTACCTGAGTATGTTGGGCAGGTCACTTTTGTCGAGCCTTCACCGGAAGTCGTGTAGGGTTAAACCCGCCTCGCCTTTATCTGACATAAACATTCACGGTCTGAGCATGGCCCAGCCCGCTTTATGGTGATTGAACCATGCAACTGAAGAAACGAGTGCATGAGATTCTTGAGGTTGCGGCTCCGGGAGATCGGGCAAGCAGGATTTTTGATATTTTCATTTTGTCGCTGATCTCTCTGAACATAGCGGCCCTGATTGCAGAAACGGTCAAACCTATATATGACCTATCGCCTAGCTTCTTCAGGGTATTTGAAATTGTCTCAATTCTGATCTTCTCGGTTGAATATATCCTGCGGATTTGGTCTTGCACAATCTCTCCGTCCTACGCGCCTTCGGTGCGGGGTCGGGTTCGATTTTCCCTTACACCCTTGGCTTTGGTTGACCTTTTCGCCGTTCTGCCCTTTTATCTGCCTTTCCTCGGCTTGGACCTCCGTTTCATCCGGGCTATAAGGCTGTTTCGGCTATTCCGTGTCGCAAAGCTCGCCCGATATTCCTCGGCTATTCAGACCCTTGGTCGCGTCTTGTCCGCAAAGAGGCAGGAACTTGTCATCACGATATTCTTTCTCTTCCTGATTCTTGTATTGGCGTCTTCGTTGATGTTTTTTGTGGAGAACGAAGCGCAGCCAGAGGGTTTTTCCAGTATTCCCGCTGCAATGTGGTGGGCCATAACGACGCTATCAACAGTTGGTTATGGTGACCTTTATCCAGTTACTCCAATCGGGAAGGTTCTGGCTTCTATCATCGCCATATTGGGCATTGGGATGTTCGCCTTGCCGACCGGCATTCTCGGCGCTGGCTTTATTGAAGAAATTCAAAATCGCAAGAGAAGCCCGAAACTGTGCCCGCACTGTGGAAAAGAGATTAGTGGATAATGTGCGCAGGGTAGCCTGAGGCTGCGCGTCACCTTTGTAGTGTCGGGGGTCACGGCGCAGCCGTGACCTACCCGCCTCGCCAGCGATTTGTATGAGAGGGGGGGGAGAGATGGACATAATAAGAGCGAAAGCTTCGTTGTCACCACACGAGCTATCTATACTTACTTCAGAATTTGAAAAGCATAAGAAAAGTACGGGCCTTGCATATGTGCTGTGGTTTTTCCTCGGAACTCTAGGTGTGCATAGGATTTATATAGGAAAAGCATGGTCAGGCATTGGCTATCTGATATTAGGCGCCCTTGCATGGAATTTTCTTATTGCTCATATAGCTGGGCCTAGCGGAGCAGTACGCCTCGCAGTATGGCTCGGGGACCTGCATCCCTCCCTTCTGCGGCCTGCAGCAATTGTGATAGATCTCTATCCTGCCTTTATAGGCTCTGCAGTAATTCTATGGATCATCATTGGTATATGGTGGATAGTAGATTTATTTACAATCCCTCGGCAGATTAGAAAAATCTACGAACGAACGGAAAGCAGAATCATTGAAGCTATAATAAGAAATAGAAGTCAGGTAGGGTGATGCTGCACCTCCCCTTTATTTAGTATCGGTAGTCACGGCCCGACCGTGACCTACCCACTATCCGGCTAGCAGAATGAGCGAAGGAGGACAGGTAATATGTCCCTAGAGTTTGGCCCAGACAGGGCAGATAGACTATCTGCCAAGGAAGAATATAAATTACTGCTAAACATATGGAACGCCGAATTTCAAAGGCAGAATTATTGGGTAACTATTTTTCTCCTAGTTAACGCTGCTATACTCTACGGGCTTATTTTTTATCAATCTCTTTGTATCCATCGCGTGCTTTTAAGTATTATTGCAATATCCTTTGCGATCACATTCAATGGCTGCTTCTATATAGGCATACGCCGGATAAGAAAGGATGCCGATTTAAGAAACAATAGGCTTAGGCAACTTGAATATTTAATTGGTATTGGGGGCGAAGGAGTGGTAAGCCTGGGTAATACATTTTTCTATCAAGATATCCCTGGTGGAATAATATTTAAAATTGATGGAAAAGATAGCCCTGTTAAACCAATGGGTCCTAATGTGCGCCAACTGAACCTTCATATCCTTCTTATAATTATGGCAGTGATGACAACTGTCTCAGAGCTGCTTATTGCCTTATGGATCATGTCAATATGGGTTTTATTAATTGTGGCTGTAATCATAGCTATAACATTGCGCATTTACCGCAAGGTAATCGCAGACTTAATTAAACGAACAGAAGACACACAGAAATTGAAAACCCTAATATATGCAGGAGTATCAAAAATAAAGGATATCGCGACAAGGCCTTTCAGAGAAGTTCAGTAGGCTAAGCCTGCGCGTCGCCTTTATCTGGCATGGATAGCCGAGGAGGTCACACCCCCGCCGTGACCCTTCACGACCCATATAACGAGACTGTGCCTCACCCCACCCCGCCAGCGTCGAGGCGTGGTCCTCCCTTCCCTCTCCCCATCATCGGCAACCACATCTCACAGCCACTCCCGGCGTTTTCCCGGCAAAGGCCATTGGCTTTCCCGGCTTCCCGCGCTACACTTGGGGGAAAGCCAATTCACACGTCCCGGTGATACTTCAAAGGAGAGGAGAATACGGCATGGCGCGGAGCGAAACGGTCGGGGTTATAGGTCTAGGCAGGATGGGGAGCCCGCTCGCGCGGAGGCTCGTGGGGGAGAAGGTGCCCCTCATGGTGTGGGATATCGTGCGCGAGGCCCGCAAGCCCTTCGAAAAAATCAAGGGCGTCGAGGTTGCGGAGCCTTCAGAGATGGCGAGGAGGTGCAAGGTCATCTTCTTCGTCGTCCCCTCCTCGGCAGAAATAGAGCAATGCCTTAAGGGGAAGAGTGGGGTGCTTGAGAACGCGAGACCGGGGCTCGTCATCTATGACCTGACCACCTCGGACCCCGTGAAGACGCGCGGGCTAGCGCGCCTTGCGGAGAAGAAGGGCATCCACTATCTTGACGCCGGGATGAGCGGCGCGCCCTCGGGCGTGCTGGCGGGAACGCTCACCCTGATGGTCGGTGGGGACGCGAAGGTGCTCAGGCGGACGAAGAGATTCCTCAGGCACTTTGCGAAGAACATCTTCCACCTGGGGGAGGTGGGCTCCGGGCATGCCATGAAGATCGTCAACAACATGGTCACGCACACCGCCTTCCTCGCCACCTGCCAGGCCGCCCGCCTTGTCGAGCGCATGGGGATGAGGGTCGAGGACATGGTGGAGGTCTTCAACGTCTCGACCGCCTTCAGCTACGCCAGCCGGTACCGCTTCCCAAAGAACATCCTCTCCGGGAAGTGGAACGCCCTGGCG
Source organism: uncultured bacterium (assembly GCA_964575845.1). GTDB lineage: Bacteria > UBA8248 > UBA8248 > UBA8248 > CAZNSX01 > CAZNSX01. Next base: position 253,436 of record CAZNSX010000005.1, read on the forward strand.
CGCATCTATAACCCCCACAAGGACGTGGGCCTCGCAGTCGCTCTCGGTAAGAAGTACGGGGCCGAGATGGGGCTCATCGAGGAGACCTACGCATTCCTGAAGAAAGCCGCCGCACGGGGGATGCTGGAGGAGGACTACTCCCTCCTCTTCCGCGAGTTCGAGAAGATCCGGAGGGTGCAGGCCTGAGCCGGGCGGGGTGTGGGGAATCTTTCGAGGCCGCTCAACCTATAAGTGGGTGAATCCTTTCAGAAAGGCCAGATCATCGGGATGAGAAGAACCGCAAGCCCCCAGAATATCAGGTTGAGTGGTACGCCGATGCGGACGTAGTCGCCGAAGCGGTACCCTCCGGGCGCGTAAATCATGGTATTTGTTTGATATCCCACCGGTGTCGCGAAGCTGGTCGAGGCGGCGAAGGTGATGGCGATCAGAAATGGCCTGGGGCTCACGTTCATGGACGCAGCGATGGAAAGTGCAATGGGCGCGAGCAGCACGGCGGCGGCATTGTTCGACATGGTCTCGGTCAGCCCCGCGGTGATCAAATAGAGCACAGCCAAAACCATGAGCGGTCCGTAACCCTCAAAGGGACCCAGCGCTGATTCCGCCAGCCAGCCGGCGGCCCCGCTCTGTTCCATGGCAAGGCCCAGGGGAAGAATACCCCCCAGCAGGAAGATCACCCTCCAATCTATGGCCTGGTAGGCTTCCTCGATGGTCAGGCAGCGGGACAGCACCATCCCGACGGCGCCGACTATTGCAGCCACTAATATCGAGACGATATTCAGTGCGGCCAGTGTGACCACCCCGAGCAGGATAATCAGCGCCATGGCGGCCCGGTCCTTGCGCAGGTAGAGCTCGGTCAATTCGTTCGTCACTATGAGGTCCCTCGAGTTCATGATGTGGGATACTTCATCCTTGCTCCCCTGCAAGAGCAGGGTATCGCCTCCGTCAAGATGGATTTCCGCCAGACGGCTGCGCAGGACCCTGCCGCGCCTCTGAATCGCAAGGACCACGCTCCCGAAGCGCCGGTGAAAATCGGATGTCCGCAAGGTGCGCCCGACCAGGCTCGAGCGAGGGGGTACCAGGGCCTCGACGAGTTTCATTTCATCAGAACTCAGCTTCTCGTCATCCATCCTCACATCGGACTGCAATTCGAAGCCGTATCTATCCGCCATGCCGATAAGCCGATCAACGTTGCCGTGAAGCAACAGGATATCTCCCGCCTCTATCCCGGCGCCCCTGGGTCGCCAACTGCCACTTTCATCCCTCAAAAGCCTGATGAGCTCCACTTCGCCCCCATCGCCCGCTTCGCTCTCCTCCCAGGTCTTGCCTATAAGCGGGGAATTTTCAGCGACCCGCATCTCCGCGAGGTAGTCAGCAAGACGGTATTTGTCCACCCGCTGCTCTTCTCCTTCGCTCGCGGGAAGAAGCCGGTGAGCCGTTATCACCAGGTATATTATGCCGACAACCGACATGGCCAGCCCCAGCGGGGCAAACTCGAAGAGACCGAAGGCCTCTATGCCCCTGCTCACCGCTATCGAATTAACCAGAATGTTGGTGGAGGTGCCGATCAGGGTGCACACGCCACCGAATTGGCTCGCAAAGGACAAGGGTATCAGAACGCGGGAGGCACAGACGTTGCGCGCCCTGGCCAGCACGATCGCAATGGGAATGAAGACGGCCACCGTCGCGGTATTCACGATAAAAGCCGACAGTGGAGCTATGGTAATGCACAAGACAAAAACCAGGCTGGTCTGGCTCTTTCCGGCGAGCCTGTCTATGAAGTGCGTGAGCCATTGCACCAGACCCGTGCGCACCAACCCCGTGCTCAGAACAAACATGGCGGCCACGGTCGCCGTGGCGGGGCTTGCAAAACCATAAAGGATCTGGTCCCTGTTTATCAGCCCGAGCGCCACCAACGCCACGAGCACACACATGGCTATCAGGTCTACATTCAGCTTCCCACTGACAAAAAGGGCCATTGCGCCAGCAACGACCGCAAGCACCAATATGGGTTCCATGGCCGGCATCTTAAGCTAGCTGCGGGGGGGAAGCTGTTCGCCGCGTCTATAATTTCAGCAAACCCGTCCCGCCCCTTCCCATCCAACCAGCCCGCTGGCCCGCCAGCGGCGGGAGAAGTTTATTCCGCAAAACCCCGTGAATCTCCAGCTCCTCAGCTTATGCTCCAGGGCTTTCCCCTAAAACGCGCTGAAACTAAGAGTTCGACATCCCTCATACCTCCCTCAGCTTCCTCTTTTCTCTCCTTTGAGGGAGGATTTTCCAGAGCACAAAGATAAATATTGGAATTGCGATGAATATTATGTCGTCAATCCTTCCCGGCGACAAATCGGGCATGAAGTAATAGGTAACGCCACCGAGAATGAGGCTCCAGCGAAGGGCCCGGCCATATCCCATGAAGGTGAAGACCCGGAGGAAGGTCATGTACAGGAAAGACCAGAAAAAGAACATCAACACGTCTCCAAGATAGCGGTATCGAGCGGGGAGCAGGCCGGAAATGCCCCGCAAGACTCGCTCGTAGAATGACCTCTGTTTCTTGAAGCGGACCTTCATTACCTCGCCGATTGTCATTCTCTCATCTATATAGGTCCCGGCTGGTATCAGAAAATCCAGGTTGAAGGTGGAGCTCCTCTCATGAAGGGCTGCATTGGTCGAGTTGAAAGGAAGGTTCAGCGTGTGCCTCAGGACCAAGAATCCGGAGAGAATCAGGGACGCCAAGAAAAGTAGCAGTATAATCTGAAAGGCGGTCTTCTGCATGGTATGTCTATGATTGGCCTGGCCAGAGGCCTTGAGTCGAAGGTTAATGAGGCGCCTTGCTCCGAACAGGATCCCGACGGCAAGGATGGCCGCCAGAATGACTAAGAGCATGACCTGATGGGCCGCCCCTTGCACGGCTTGAACCCCTGCCTCTTATGTGCATTTATCTCTTATTGGATATTTCTCAGGGACCGCCGTCGTACGAACGGACTACGCCAATGATTTCCTTGACCTGGTCCTTCTCAGTAACCATCCCACAATTAAACCGATGAGAAAAGTGCCAATCAACATTAGAGCCCTGGACATCGAGATCTTCCACACTATGAACCGCACCTCGACGACCTGAGTATTTTGAAGAACAAAAACAACAGCCAAACCGATCAGAACCAGTATAATTATTTTCTTGATGTTCATCGTTATGCCGCTCCTTTTTATTTAAAGGGCTCCCATGAAAAAGGCAGCCCGATGGTTAAGCACGTCTTGAAGCTCCTGAATTGAGGTTTCTGTTGAAGTCTTTTTTCCAGCGGTCACTTGGAGTATTCTAGCCTGAATCCACACACCGCCGCAAGGACTGCTACTGCCCTTTGATTGAGCCCCCCGTTGACACTAGGAAGCGGCGCCTCATGGCGGGACCCCTTCAGCCTCCCGCAACCGGCGGGGGAGGTTCGCGACCGCCTTCCCCCGAAAGACCGCTGGCTGGGCAGGCTCGGCCTCGCGGTTAGCTGGGATTAACAGTCACAGCCGCGGTCATGACCCGCCCGGCCCATCGGAATTTTTCTCAGATGGGCGAGTTATAGAGGCCAAGAGCTACCGTTCGCCTCAGCATGGATTCCCGGGGATGGTGGACTCAGACCTCAGCTGAAACCGGCCGGTCTGTCGCAGGCGGGGCTCGCGGGGGCGGAGGAGGCGCCTTGACCTACTTGCTTTGATGCCGTAAACGACGAATGAGGAGGAAGGAGATGTCCATGAGGTATTTGCTCTCAATTGTTTTGGTTTTATTATGGGCGGTGAACGCCCAGGCGGAGGTGAGGACGGAGGTAATCGAGTATAAACATGACAGCACCCTTCTGGAAGGCTATCTGGCGTACGATGATGCCGTCAAAGGGAAGCGCCCCGGTGTGCTTATCGTCCACGAGTGGACGGGGCTTGGGGATTACGTGAAGGGCAGAGCCGAGCAGCTTGCGAAGCTGGGCTACGTCGCTTTTGGCGTTGATATTTACGGGAAGGGCATCAGGCCCAAGACCAGGGAGGACGCCGCGGCGCAGGCAAGTATATACAGGAAGGACCGGGAGCTCATGCGCGCCCGCGCCGGGGCCGGGCTCCGGGTGCTGAGAGGGCATGAGCTTGCGGACCCAGGGCGCATTGCCGCCATAGGCTATTGCTTCGGCGGGGGAGTTGCGCTCGAGCTCGCCAGGAGCGGTGCCGAGATCGCGGGTGTCGTGAGCTTCCACGGGAACCTGGATACCCCTAACCCCTCTGATGCGCAGAACATAAAGGGGAAGGTCCTGGTCCTGCACGGTGGGGACGATCCCTTCGTGAAAGCCGAACAGGTTGCCGCGTTCCAGGAGGAGATGCGAAAGGCCGGGGTTGATTGGCAGGTGGTGATTTACGGCGGTGCGGTCCACAGCTTCACGGTTCCCACCGCCGGGACCGACCCTTCCAGGGGCGCGGCCTACAATGAGAGAGCGGACAGGCGCTCCTGGGAAGCGATGAAGCTATTTCTTGCAGAGATATTTAAATGATTGACATAATGGGCGCTTAAGCTATCCTAAGCCGAAAGACCTCCATCTGCCGCCCTAAGCCGGATAAAACGGGGGCTGAGTCTTGCCTTTATCCGGCATGAGGGGTCAAGCCGCGCCCGTGACCACGAAGCATCCATTGGCGATTTTGTGACCCGATTCCCTTCTCTCTACCCTAAAAGGAACCTTAAGAAATGACCGAGCCGCGGCCGTATATAACGGCGGGATATGGTCTTTTTGAAAGATTCTTAGCAACGCAGAGAAGCAAGAAAGCCGACGGATTGATCCCTTCTACCCACAGGAAGGGACGCATATTGGATATCGGCTGCGGCGCGTTTCCATTTTTCCTGATAAATACTGGATTTTCCGAAAAGTATGGCCTGGACAAATTTGTGGATGAGAATTATGCAAAGCGGCTTCTGAGTCAGAAAATCGCGCTTATCAATTATGATGTCGAAATGGAAGATAGGATGCCTTTCGATAGCGAATATTTTGATGTTGTCGTTATGCTTGCAGTCTTTGAACATATTCAGCCGAAGTTAATAGTTAAAATGTTGCGGGAAATACACCGGATTCTAAAGCCTAACGGAATGTATGTCATGACAACACCTAGCGCCCGGGCGCATGGTTTACTAACTTTCATGGCCAGGTTGAGAATGGTCAGTCCTGTCCTATTTAATGAACATAAAGATGCCTATACCCACACGAGAATTCTCTCTCTACTCCAAGAAGCGCATTTTTTGAAAGAGAAATTGCGATTTGGATACTTTGAAATGTTAATGAATATCTGGGTGACGGCAACAAAATAGATTGCTGATAGAGCCGGATAAAACGAGGCTGCGTATTGATGGTGGCGGCGCGGCCTTTAGCTTCCCGGCTTCCTCCTCTGCACTCCACACCCGGGCCCCCGCTCGTAATCAATTTCATAGAGCCTCACCCCTCCCATCTCTTTCACGAACCTGTTGCAGGGGATGGTCTTGAGGAAAAGGCCAGCCTTCGGAAGAAGCTTTTCCGGTAGGGGCCGCTCGCGGACGTAGTAGAAGTGGGTTATGCCGTGGCGCTTTAGGACCTCGTAGATCTTCCGGGGGTCTTTCCTTTCGGTGAAGATGACCCCGTCGAGGCTCATTATTGCCACGAAGACCTCATGCTCTGAGTAATAGCGCTCGGGCCTGAAGAGGGAGAGGAGCCTGGCCTCGCGGGGGAGGTTTTGGTTCATCCAGCGCTGGAGGCGATAGACTCTCATGTAGCGCTCAAGGCGCTCCTCATAGGAGAGAGGACTCATGAGGGCCCGGTCTGCGGCCTTAAGACGGTTTTCAAGGTGGGAGATGGAAAGCGCGAGAACGAGAGCCGCCGCAAGGGGAAGAAGCTCTAGCAGCTTCCTTCTTCTCCCGAGGGCCCCCGCTATTTCCTCCAGAATGTTTGATGATAGCACACAGCTCAAGGCGAGGGCTACCAGGATGAAGCGGAGTGGAGCCTTCGGGCCTGTAGCCAGGCTCCAGGCAGAAAGGAGAAACAGGGTCGCCAGAAAGAGAAACTTAAAGCCTTCCCTCCACCTCCTGAGAAAGGGGATGGAAGCGGGGATTATGAAGAAAAGTGGGTTGGCTTTGAGGGTCAGGAGGAGGGGGGAAAAATATGCGGAGAACTCCTTTCCCCTGTTCAGCCACTCCCGGTACTCCTGCCCGAACGAGGCCCTCAAGGTCTCGGGCCAGAGGGGAGAGGGGAAGACCCCTGAGAGAAGGGGGAAAAAGGGGTTCCCCAGGAACATGAGATTTTTTACGAGATAAGGCGAAACGAGGGCCAGGGCGGCAAGGTCCCAGAGGAGGATTTCCCTGCGGGAGGCTCTTCTTGTCAAAAGGAGGGCCAGGTTCACCCCGAGGATGAAAAACCCCGCCGCAATCTTGGTCCCGAGGGCCAGGCCCGCGAGGGCCCCGCTCAGAAGCAGCCACTTCCTCTCCCTACCCATCAGAAGAAGGAGGAGAGAGCCCAGCTCAAGGCTCATGAGATAAAGGTCATTCTTGGCCGTGACGGAGAGGATCGTCAGGTCCCGCTCAAAGCCGACATCATGCCTCAAGGCGAGAAATAAGAGGGCTGCCAGCATGCCGTAGAGACGGGTCCCTCCGGTCCCATCCCCGGAGACCCTCAAGGTGAGGGCATAGATGGCGAGAGCTCCGAGAAAGGAGCCCACGAGGAGGTGAAGGAGTTGGGCCACGATGTGAGAGGAGATGGGGTTTCTTACGAGAGCCAGGGGCAGAATGTAAAGGAGCTCCCCGTAGCCCGTGAGCCCGGAGGTGAGAGGGTCTCCCTCCAGGAGGAAGAGCCTTCCCGCCCGGAGCCAGACATTTGGGATCCCCAACTGGTAGTTCATGGGGTCTGCCTGGGGGATGGGGGAGGTGGCAAGGCCAAGAGAAGAGAGCGCAAAGAGCAGAATAAGGACGCCCAGAATGATACTCACCCTGCCGCGCGGGAATCCCTCCGAGGGGCACTCAGGGAGTGCTTTCCTCTCCCTCAGGGAAAGGGCGAGGGAAAAGACGAGAAGGGGATAGATGGTCCAGAAGGAGAGAAGACGGATGCCCCCCAGAGCAAGGCTCCCCAGAACCGTGAGCCCCGAGCCCGCAAGGACGAAGAGGAAGAGCCTCTCCGCCGGCCTCTCAGGGCTGAGCCCTAAGGCGGAGAGAAAGGCCCTCCCCAGGAAGAAGTAGGCTGAGAGCAGGAGGCCGGCTATGAAAAAGTGATAGAGCGCGAGGCCGAGCCTTCCTGCAAGAGAGCCCTGGAGGATATTCAGAAGGTCTAGCTCGTGGGAAAGGAAAAGGGAGGCGCCGAGGAGGAGAAGATAAAACCATTTCTTCGCCATTTCTAAGGCAGCCCCGGGTTAGAGGGAGGGAGGAGTATCCTCGCGCTCGAGTTTTCCTCCGGACTTGCCAATAGTCCTCTCTCCGAGAAACCCTCAGGTTTCCTCATCCTGCCCCTTCCTTATTCCCAGGGCAACCTCCACCTGGGACCAATGGCTCAAAAGAAGAACTCCCCCCAGACCCAGGCCCAGCAAAAGGGACCAGTCGGTTCCCTCTATAACAAGAAAAAGTAAAAAGGGAAGGGCAACTATATTGACCAGAGCAGCCATGAGTTGATTTCGGGTGAGGAAATAGGCCGGAATGAAGAGTATGCCCTCAGCCAAGAAGGTCAGAGGGCTCAGCATGAATAGGGCCCCGGCGCCCGGCGCCAGGCCCTTTCCTCCCGCGAACTCCAGAAAAACCGACCAGTTATGGCCCGCAACGACAGCGATGGCGCAGATTGAAGAAAGGGTTGGGCTGCCGGTCATGAGCCAGGGTACGACCACGGCCAGCTGCCCCTTGAGGAAGTCTGCCACCAGCACCCCCACTCCCCACTTCCAGCCCAGGACCCTTCCCACATTCCTTGCGCCCAGATGCCCCGAGCCCTCAAACCTGAGGTCAAGGCCATTCAGCTTGCCCATAAGATAAGCGGGCGATAGAGAGCCCAGAAGGTAGCAAAGAGCCGGAAGAATGAGGTAAGGAAGGAGGTTGCTCAGGGTCATCTCTCTCGCCTCGACCAGAAGGGCACCTCCTTAAACCTGGACATAAGGCGCAAAACCCTCTGGCGTTCCTCCTTATAAGGGGCATCCCAATGGGGATTCACTTCTCCTCTATTTAGAGTATATTATTCTCATTCCGGATTCATTAATTCAACTTTTCTCGAGGAGGATACCTCATGAAAGCAGTCGTTTTCCATGAGCACGGAGGACCCGAGAAACTAAGCTATGAGGATTACCCCACGCCTGAACCCAAAGCAGGAGAGGTGCTGGTCCGGGTAAAAGCCTGCGGCCTGAATCACCTTGACCTCTGGGTCCTGGGCGGAATTCCGGGGCTTCCTCCCAGCCTGCCCCACATTCTCGGAAATGAAATAGCAGGAGATGTGGCAGCGGTGGGACACGGGGTGAAGGGCATAGCCACCGGCGACCGCGTGGTGGTTGACTCAAGCTATAGCTGCGGCGTCTGCGAGTTCTGCCTGCGGGGGGAGACGAACCTGTGCGTGGAGTATAAAATTGTCGGAGCGGGCCTTCAAGGGGGCTTCGCCGAGTTCTGCAAGCTGCCCGCCCGGAATATTCACCCGATCCCCCAGGGAATGAGCTATGAGGAGATAGCCGCGACGCCCCTTGTATTTCAGACGGCATGGCACATGCTGGTGGTCAGAGTGGGGCTCAAGGGCGGGGAGGATGTCCTGGTCCAAGCGGCCGGGAGCGGCACGGGCACGGCCGCCATTCAGATAGCAAAGCTTCTGGGAGCGAGGGTCTTCGCCACAGCCGGCAGTGATGAGAAATGCGCCAAAGCAGAGGAGCTTGGGGCTGATGAGGCCATAAACTACAAGAAAAAAGATTTCTCTCAAGAGATAAAGCGTCTTACCGGCGGCAGAGGTGTTGATGTGGTCTTCGATACTGTTGGGGCCGACACCTGGGAGAAGTGCCTTAAGTCTCTCGCCCGGCGGGGCCGTCTCGTCACATGCGGCTGCACGAGCGGTCCTCTCGTGCAGAACGACATCCGCTACCTTTACATGAAGCAGGTCTCCATCGTGGGCTCCACCATGGGCACCAAGGGGGAGTTCCTCACCCTTCTCAAGCTCTTCGGCCAGGGGAAGCTCAAGCCCACAATCGACCGCACCTTCCCCCTGCCAGACGCGAGGGCGGCGCTTGAGGTCATGAGGAGCAGGGAGTTTTTCGGAAAACTGGTGCTCAACGACTAGCGGAAGCAGGGGGAAAATTATCAAAAAAAAGGCCCCAAAGCAGGGCCTTTCTTCGGGCTTGACGAAGCCCTTTCTCTCGGGCTGAATGAGAGGAGCTTCGCCAGATGAGAAGCTCCTCCCGGTCGGCTTATGCCTTCCTTCCAGGAACCTCACACCTAACGAACCTTCAAATATATTTTAATACCCTTCGGCTTCGCTGTCAAGGGGAATTTGCGATTTTTTCACAAGCTCGGTCTAACTCCTCTATGGTTTCCCGCACCAGGTGGCCCGCCTCATCGAGACCCTCTTGCGTGAGAAGCTCTTTCTTATCGAGAGGAGTATGAACAACCCGGCTCTTGCGAGAGACACAAATAAGGCTGAGCGCCGGGTAGCCCCAGCTGGCAAAAGGCAGGTGGTCGGTCATGAGGCCCACGAAGAGGGGAAAGGACTTGAGCCTGACCCGGGCTCTGGCTGCCGCCCTCTTGAGGGCCTCGCTCAGGAGGCTCCTCTGAAAAGGAGGGGAGATGAACCTATGGGCTCCCCTGAGGCCCACTCCATCGAGATTGAGAAAATAGCTCTCGTGTCGGGGTAGTTCCCCCCTGTGGCGCCTGAGGAAAGCCCAGGCGCCCACAAGGCCAAGCTCTTCGGCTCCGGTGAAAAGTAGGCTTACCCTGAGATGCCGGGGAGGACGCTCGACCAGCTCTCGGGCCACCCCTAGCAGCACGCCCAGGGCCGCGGCGTTATCCAGAGCACCGGGGGATCGGTTTCGGGTTCTCGTTGTGAGAAGGATAAGAGCCGCCAGGATCGCGACGAGAAGGGGTATGTTAACTCCTGAAGGGCTTAGGCCAAGGAGGCCTGCACCCGAAAGCCCATACTCGACGGCCAGGAGTGCACACGAGACGACCGCAAGAACCAGGAACACTATTCGCTGAGGAAGGGAGATGCTCTGGCTCTTGGAGTCATAGTGGGCCATGATGAAGAGCTCTGGCCCTTCCCCCTTTCCTGGAATTCGGGCCAGAAGGTTTGAGGAGAGATTTCTTTCGGGCTGGGGAGAGAGGTCAGCCCTTTCCATGATGGCCCTCCAGAGCCTTCCGGCCGAGAGGATGAAGGCAATGAGCAAAAGGGCCAGGAGGGAAGCCAGAAAGGGGTGGCTTTGGGCCAGGAGGCGGCTGAGAATAAGGGCGGCAAGGGAAAGGGAAGCCCCTACTCGCCAGAGGCCCAGAGGGTCAAGGTGGATGGAGAAGGCCTCCTCCTCAACTTGAAGCCCCAGCCTCTCAAGAGTCCTACGAAGATAGCTCCTGGCAAAAAACTCCCCCTTTGTCCCCACAAGGCGCGGCAAAGAGAGGGTGCGCGCATGCGCCAGGGGAGCCTCCCCAGCAGAAAGGCTCTTTGGCGACTCATCCATAGCAAGATATCCGGCTAGTCTTGGAGGTTCTTGCTTCTTAGTCTTGCATCACCTACGAGATTGAAAGGGCTGGGAATACGGGAAGGGATAAGAGTTCTATCAGTCGAAAATAGTGATGACGGGAGCTTCTTCTCAAATTCAGGTTGCTCGTCAGGCTCTTGTCCCCGTTGAGTCCTGAGGAGAGGTTTCTGAAGCGCTTGAGGATGCTAAAGCAAGCAATATCTTGAATATTACGGTAGGCCTCTTCTTCAGGTGCTAAATCTCCTTCTGGAATATCCGTCATCCCCCTGGGCTCCGGGAGGCGGGTTATCTTTTCGCTTCTCTGACCTGAGAAAAGCCTGAATTGAAGGGAGAAAAGGCTAGGAGGCCCTCTTGAGCTTTCGCTTGAGCCTCTTTATTTGGCGTCGTACTTCCCTGAGCTCCATTCTATTGTTTGCCTCGAGAGCACTATCGCGTTTGAGCTTAAGGGTGCGGATCTGCTGCTTTATCTCCCCCTTCTCCAGGGGTGTGGTCTTTCGCTCCTCGACGGGAATCCCGTAGGCCTGCTTCAGAGCCACAACTAGCTGGCTCTTTTTAATCCCGTGCACACCCTTTATCTGCTCAGGGAACTTGAGCGCCTCTTCTCTTAACTTTGTAAGAGGCATTCGCTCAAGGGTTCTAGCGTCCATAGCGTTCACTCGCTCTCGATCCAGCTCAGGGGTTCCCAGGAGCTATTTGAAAAGATAAGAACTCTGCCCCCCCGCACCGATGAGACAGCCTCCTTCCGTTCCAAAAGGAGGGCTAGCTCTTCTTCGAGGTGATAGTGCTGAATGAAGTTACCAGTCGCTCCAGACGTCTTGAGCCGCATTTGGGGCATTTAGGCCTCTTGGAGTCATACTCTCTAAATGACATCATTAAGGAGAGCTTCTTCCCGCACGCCTTGCACTGGAAGTCGTAGGTAGGCATCAGCCGCTCACCTCCCGGAAAAAATGCAGGGTCCTTTCCCTCCTTCAAACCGTGCCCGGCGCCCTTGAGGCACACCTATTCTCTTAAAAGTTAATGATTTGGACTGGAAATCCCGCAAAGTCGTCCCGAACGACGCTCTATCTAAAGCCTAACCTCGCATGTTCTGCTCAAGGAGCGATGGGATTATAGCACATTTGGCTCGTGACTTTCGCGGAAAGAACCTTCCGGAAAAAAATTTTTCGAGGGTCCCCCTGGATAAAAATAGGGCTCTTCTGAGAAGAGCCCTTCTTTTTTTCCCTGCCTCCTTAGGCGGGCGGGACGGTTATCCGCCCCAGAAGAGCGCTCAATTCTCGACCCCCTCCGGTGTGAGCGCAACGTCTGGCCGGAGGAGGCCATCTTGGGGAAATTTAAGCACCATGATCTTTCTGAGGAACGCCATTCCTCTCACTCCTTCCTCGCGGCTCGCAAGGATTGCGAACCATTAGAGAGACCTAAACGCTCCCCTTTTACTGCCTTCAATTTTAAATATAATTTATCGGAATTGCCCTGTCAAGAAAAAAGTCCTGGAAGGAAGAAGCTCTCGTGGGCACGGGTTATGGGCTAACAGGAAGGGGCTTGAGGGCTCACTTCCAACCTACCCCTTGATTTTTCAACTATATGTAATCACCCCGTCTAAACTTCATGGTCTCTACCGTACTGATGATGGCCGCCTCTTCAAGGAGGGACCTCTCCTCGCTTCCTTCAGGAAGACTCTTAAGAGTCTCAACCAACGAGTCCCTTGCCCCCTCCAGCTCTCCCACCAGAGGCTCCATCTCCCTGAGGGAGATTTTTGGTTCAACTAGATAAGCCTGATAGCGCGAGAGCACCCCTAGAAGGCTCTCTGCTTGCTCGAAAGCCGGGGAGGCGGAATGGCCCGTGGGACTCAGGTAAGAGGCTGAGGAGAGGGGCTCAAGACCCTGGGGCTCTCCTGCGGCCCTGACTCCCTCAAGTTTGCCGCTCGCGGCTTCAAGCGCCTGCTCAAAGCTCAGCTCAGTGGTCGGCCTTTTCCCCGCAATTTTGCTGGGGTTGAGCGCGTCATTCCTTTCAAGCCGTGAAATAGGGTCAAGTTCCGCCATCGGTCTCCTCCTTTTCCTATATCTCACAATGGGAAGAGGGATGCTGAATCCGGCTCGAACAATGTTACAGCAAGGGCCGTGCCAAAATTTTAGTTCCTCAACTCTTTGTTTTTAAAAGAGTAGTAAGAATACGTTAGCTCCCACCGACGCTTTTTCCGCCTCCAGAAATAATAAAGGGGAAAAATTTTCCCTCCTGCGAGAACTTCCCCCATCAGCATGAGAAGCCCGGGTGGAGGAGGGGAAGCAGACCTTTTAGGCGAGGAAGCCCTCCCTCGGGGGGAGAACTGTTCCTCCTTTCACTATGGTTGCGTCGCCGATGGTTTTATGAGGGAGCGGGAGGGCCGGCCGCTCGGTGGCGAGGGCTCAGACCGGTCTACCCTTATCAAGAACCCTTCATACGTGGCTGGTCCCGATGGCTTCCTCGATAATGGGTCGTGGGCGGATTGGGGGCGGAATAATGACGAGCATGCTCTTCCTCCGCCTTCGGAGACCGAGCATGAGGAGATTGTACCGGCCTGCGTCTACGCTGTCAGTTTTCTTCTAAAATAAGAAATTAATCGTTGCGGTATTTTCTATTGAGTATTATTGTTAGTTTATAATAAAGGATGATTTCACAGTCAAGACTATCTAGAAAAGCCGATGCAGGGCATCCATCATATGTGTCATCACGGAGAAGGCCGGCATCTTTTCGGCATTTACATCGTCAACCCGCTCCTGAAATTGGTCACCTTGAATTTTTATCATTTCTGGGCGAAACCCCCGGGGGAGGTCACGTTTTGTGAAAAATTAATCTGCCGGGGAAGGAGAACATGGTGAAACGGGCCCGGGAGGTCGTGGCAATTATTGCAGCCGAATTATTCTTGGTGGTTCCCTTCTGGACGGCCGACGCGGATGGGGAGTGCAAGATGAAAAGTGGCTCGAAGGGGCGCAGGGCCCACCCAGGGGTAAACGGTGGGGCTCATCGATTCATCACCCTGGTCCTCATCGCTATCGTACCACTACTGGGTGCATGCGAGATGTTCGGGCCGCGCGCTCTTTCTCTGGAGGAGGCGAAAAAAATCACCACCGAGCTTAAAGGTGAGCCCTTCGTTCCTCCTCCCCGCACCATCAACGACATCACGGCCATCTTGGACCAGGAAAAGCCCAACCTCAGGAGGCTCGCCCGCGCCCGCGCCGCGGCCGACAGAGAGCCGCCTGTCACAAATGACGCCGAGGTCCTTGCGAATTTTTACCTCAAGCGCGCAATGGCTGCTGGCTACGTCGGCCGCCCTGAGCAAAGGATTGCCGACCTAACCCAGGCGGCTCACTGGGCGAAGAAGAGCAACTCCTCCAAACTCAGCTCTATCTTGTTTAAGCTTGGCTTCGCCTTATTTGGTTCCGGCGAGGCCGAGGTCTGGGGCGACGGCGGCCACTATGCGCCCAGTCTCGATTATTTTGAGCAAGCGATTGAAGCCACGACCAATAAAGGCGATCGCCTCTGGATGAATTCAGTGCTGGCGGCAATCAAGGCGTTTAGGGGCGACCTTGAGGGTGCCGAAAAGAACCTGGCAATCGCTCAACGGCTCAAGCTCGAAATCTATTCCCAGTGGAGAGTAATTGAAGAAGACTGGGTCATTTGGTGGGAGTTGCAAACGGACAACGCACGGGCTCAAATTCTGGAAGCGCAAGGCCGACACAAGGAAGCCGAAGCGATCTATCGTAAGGGGATCGCACGTCTGGCGAGCAGTGATCGATACCGCAAACAGGTATTCTATAATCAAGTTTGCCGGCTGGCGAGAAGCCTGAAGAATCAGGGACGTCTTATCGAAGCCGAGGTGGAGATGCGGAAGTCGCTCCTTGGCAAGCTGAAGTTGTTCGGGCGCTACTCCACCAGGACATTCAGACCTCTTGGGGGACTGGCTGATATCTTGATTGCACAAGGCCGCTATGCTGAGGCCGAAACCCTGGCGCGCGCCTCTATCGAAATCTTCCAGAGAGTCGGCGCATCCTCTTCCTCATATTCTTTCGTGGGGGCGCGTGTGTTACTTGGAAAAGCGTTACTCTCCCAGGGCCGCTGGGAGGAGGCGTTGGCGACATTTGAGTCTATACGCGAGGCTTTGGCCGCGGACCCAAAAGCTTACGGGCTCGGAGTCGTATGGTGGGCGATAGCCCTGATGAAGGCCGGCCGGGCTGAAGAAGCGCTCGGCATCCTTCGGGTCGAGCGGGACCGATACAAACGCCTGTTGGGCGAGAAGCATCCCAAAACGGCGATGGTGCGCGGCTTGATCGCGATGGCCCTTTTTGAGGGGGGCGACCGCCGCCAAGCCCTCACCGAGTTTGGCGAGGCGATACCCGTCCTAGTCTCGCGTCCCGACCAATCGAGCGACGAGAGCACCATGATGGACGTGGGGAGCCGGTGCCTGAAGTCGATCCTCGATTATTACATAGGCGCTCTGGCCGGAGTCCGCGGGACGGAGCTGGAGCGGTGGGCGGGTATTGATGCGATGACGACGGCTTTCCGCATTGCCGAGGCGGCCCGCGGCCGGGGCGTGGAGCGGGCGCTTGCCGCGAGCAGCGCGCGCACTGCGGCTAAGGACCCGAGGCTCGCCGACCTGGTGCGCAGGGAGCAGGACGCGCAGAACCAGGTCAGCGCCCTATATGGTATGCTGGCCAACGCGCTGAGCGTTCCGACCGACCAACAGAACCCCGAAGCGATCCGTTCGCTGCGCTATAAGATCGACAAGCTGGACGCGGCGCGGTCCGCCTTGAGATTGCAGATTGAGAGGGAGTTTCCGGACTACGCTCAGCTGCTCAACCCGAAGCTGGCCTCTGTGGAAGAAGTGCAGCGGGCGCTCCGGCCTGGCGAAGCACTGGTCGCGACCTATGTGGGCGAGAAAAGGACCTACATCTGGGCTATCCCGCATGAGGGCAAGGCGGCCTTCGCCGCCGTGCCCTTGGGAAGAGAGCGGATTGCGGCGGCCGTCGGTGAGTTGCGCAAGGCGCTCAACCCCAACGCCCAGACCCTGGGCGATATTCCCGCATTCGACCTCGCCCTGGCCCACAAGCTCTTCAATGCCCTTTTGGCTCCGGTCGAGCCGGGCTGGCGGGGGGCGAGAAGCCTGATCGTCATCCCCCACGGGGCGCTCGGCCAGCTTCCCTTCTCGTTGCTTCCCACCGAGCGGGTGGATCTCGGTCCCGAGAAGGCACCCCTATTCTCCAACTATCGGCCGGTGCGATGGCTCGTGCGGACGGCGGCGGTGACGAACATGCCCTCTGTGGCCTCGCTAGTGACCTTGAGGGGCTTGCCAGCGGGTGACCCCAAACGGCGTCCCTTCATCGGCTTCGGCGACCCCTATTTCAGCGAGCAGCAGGCTCAGGAGGCGGCGAAGCCGGCCGTCCCATCCCAAGGTGAGGCGGTTGCCAGCCGGGGGTTGAGCCTGCTCCAGACGCGGGGTCTTCGGCTTCGGCTGAGGAACTCTCCCGGGCTCGAGGGTGTGGACAGCGCGGATTTGTCGCGGCTTCCTCGCCTGCCCGATACAGCCGAGGAGGTGCGCAGCATCGCGCTGGCGATGGAGGCAGACCTGACAAAGGACGTCTTCCTGGGCGCGCGGGCGAACGAGGGGCTCGTCAAGACGCTCGACCTCTCGGGCCGCCGCGTCATCGTCTTCGCCACCCATGGGCTTGTGCCGGGGGACCTGAATGGTCTCACCCAGCCGGCCCTGGCACTCTCCTCGCCTGTGGTGGCCGGGGTGGGGGGGGATGGTATCCTCACGATGGAGGAGATTTTAGGCCTTCGGCTGGACGCCGACTGGGTGGTGCTCTCTGCGTGTAACACTGCGAGCGGCAAAGGGGCCGGGGCGGAGGCGGTCTCGGGCCTCGGAAGAGCGTTCTTCTATGCGGGCGCCCGGGCCCTCTTGGCGAGCAACTGGCCGGTGGAGACCACCTCAGCACGCCTGCTGACGAGCGATCTGTTCCGCCGCCAGGCGCAGGATGCGGGCCTCACGCGGGCCGAGGCGCTGCGTCAGGCCATGTCGAGGCTCATCGATGGGAAAGGCTACATAGATAAGGCCACGGGCAAAACGGTTTTCTCTTACGCCCACCCCATCTTTTGGGCCCCCTTCACTCTCGTCGGCGACGGCGCGGGAGGCGTTGCATTGGAAAATTGAACCTGCACGGAGGCGAGATGCTGTGAAACAGGTCTGGAAGCTTGCGACTGTATTGGCGGTCGGCTTGTGGGCGGCGCCTCCTGGATGGGCGGCAGAGCCGGTGGCGATCGTCGAGGACGTGAGCTCTGACAAAGCCCAGGTGGAGTTCATGGACTATCTCGAGGCGGGACGTATCATCGATCTGCCCGGCGGAGCGAGCATTACGATCGGCTATCTGAGGTCTTGCTGGCGTGAGACGATCACGGGGGGACAAATCACCGTCGGCACCGAAAAAAGTTCCGTTGAGGGCGGCCGGGTTCAGCGCGAACAGGTCGAGTGTGACGGCGGCCGCTTCAGGCTCACGAAAGAGCAGGCCGCCAAGGGGGGCGTCACGGTCTTCCGTAAGCCCAGGGACGCTCCTTCGTCCAGCCTGCCTCAGCCCGAGCTCACCATTTTCAGCACAAGCCCGCTGATCAGTCTGGCCGGCGGCGGCAGGGTCTTGATCGAGCGGCTAGACCGGCCCGGCGAAACGCATGAGATCGTCGTCACCGGAAACCATGAAGACCTCGCGATATCGAAAAAGGAGTTGATTCCCGGTGGGCTGTACCGGATCCGTGCAGGCAGGAAGGCCATGGTTTTCATGGTCGACCCCTTTGCCCTGCCGGGCGGGGGACCGATCATCAGCCGGTTGATCCGCTTCTAGCCCATGAAGGTTCGAGACATTTTCGTGGCGGGTGTCGTCGCCCTCGCCTCAACCGCGCTGTTTGCGCTGCCCTTTTTTGACCGCTTCGAACTGTTATCGATCGACCTTCTTTTTTGGCTGCGGCATCACGCCTTCGGCGCTCAATACGCCCCTCAAGGCTCCCCCACAGTAGTCATCGCAATCGACGAGGAAACCTACCGCACCCCCCCCTTTCGGGACCTTCCCAAGGTGATGTGGACGAAGCAACTGGCCAAGGTCCTGAACGCGACGCTGGAGGGGGGAGCTCTGGTGGTCGGATATGACGTTATTTTTCCCACTTCCGTTGAAAAATATATCAAGGGATTCGACAAAGAATTCCTGGTCGCACTCCGTACCGGGGCCAAAGAGGGGAAGGTAGTTCTGGGCAAGGTACAGCATCAGGCAAAGCCGATCACTCCATTTCCCGGATATAGCTTTGCCGTCGGCCATCAAAAAAACATCCGGTCGGTCAACCTATTCGATGACGGTGATGGGGTCATCCGCCGCGTGCCGCTGACTTTTGAAGCCGAGGATCTGAAAACGGGCAGGCGCGTTGAGCCTTCCATGGCGCTTGAGCTGGCGGCGCGGACGTTTGGAAGAAGGCCGAAGGTGGAGGGTCCGGGGGGAATCATCCTCGGCGGGTATCGAGTTCCGGGGTCATCGAAAAATGCGATGGCACTCAATTTCGATGGCGGCGACGGGGCGATTCCCACCTATTCCTTAGCCGACCTTTACGCGTGCGCGGAGAGGGGGCGAAAGGACTATTTCAGGAAGCACTTCGGCGGCAAAGTGGTCCTGGTCGGCACCGTGTTGGACGTCGAGGACCGCAAGCTCACCTCCAAGCGTTTCATCACCGGTCCCGAGGGGATCAATTTGCCGGAACGATGCGAGTTCCCGGTGAAGGCCGGAATGTATGAGGAGAATTTGGTGCGCGACGCCATTCCGTCCGTCTACATCCATGCCACCGCGGTCGATAACCTCTTGCGCCAGGATGCTTTATCGGAGTTATTGCCTCTGGGATACGCGCTGCTTTGCATACCCTTCGCCGTCTTCGTGGCGGCATTGACCCTTGCTCTTTCCCCGATTCGCGCGGGGCTCGGTATCCTGGCTGGTGCCATGCTTTGGGGCGTGGCGGCGACCGTCGCGTTTCAGGCCAACCGGATATTTCCGCTGCTCGATGCGCTTGCGGCGGGTGGGGTGGCCTTCGCCGCTCTCCTTTGCTATCGCGTCGCCTTCCTCGAGAGGGTGAAGCGAGGGCTAAACCGTTTCGTCCCCGACACGGTGCGCCGCCTCATCGAACAGAGCCCCGACGCGGCCGCGCTCTCCAAGGCGGGGAGGGACGTGACCGTTCTTTTCCTCGACGTGGAGGGTTACACGCGCCTCGCCGAATCGCTTCCCAGAGAGAAGCTGACCGGTCTCATAGAGCGCTATTTTTCGCTCTATCTTTTGACCATCCGTGGCAGCAGGGGTGATATCAACGAGACCGCAGGGGACGGCCTCATGGCCATCTTTCAAGAGGGAGGGCCCGAAGAGCACGCCGGGTCGGCCGTCAGGGCGGCGCTCGAGATCCGGGATAAGACCATCGCCGCGAACCGGGAGGCCGGAGGCGCGCATCCGCCCATAGTGGTGAACATCGGAATTTGCTCGGGAGTTTGCGACGTGGGGGCCACCAAGCTTGCGGGTACCGCGGGCGACCGGTGGACATTCACCGCCACTGGCCTCGTCACCAACACAGCGGCCCGGCTTGGAGCCCATGCGACGCGCGGTCAGATCATCATCGGTCCAGAAACGGCCAACCGGGTCAAAGAGAGGTTCCGTCTCAAGAGTCTCGGCCCTATCGCCCTGAAGAACATCGCCGCTCCGGTCGATGCGTGGGAGGTCGGGGCGGCCGAAGACGGCGACCGTCAATAAAAACCGGGAGATCCAACCGGATCCCCCACTTTTTGATCGGCCGCCGTTCTCACCCGAGCGCGCCTCTTACCGTTCGCGCCGGTAGGGAAAGAGACCGTCCCCTATTCCTTCCGCACGAACAGGAAATCTCCGCCGTCGTGCCCCGTATTTCTGATGTCGCCGTACTCGGGAGTCTGATTCGAGTTCACAACCACCGGACGTTGGATTTTGCCGAAGAGCTGCTGTCCTTCCATGACCCAGTCGTTCTCGCGCAGCGCGTCCAGAAAGGCCTTCGCGAACACCGAGTGCCCGCCGCCGCCGCTGTCCAGCACAGGTTCGAAGCCGCCCGCGCTCAACACGGTCCGCGAGCGCTTGGCCGCCATGCGCTTCAGCCAGACCAAGCGCTCCGCCCCGGTCTTCAGCTGTGCCGGTGCCGAGCGGGTCAGCGTCCCCGAATAACAGCTGTCGGCTACGACCATCACATGCCTCGCGTTCATCGCCCTGAGCGTAGTCTGCAGGTCGTGGGTCCCGATCCAGTTGGCGGTAATGTCCTTGTCGGCATCCGCCGGAAGCCAGTATCCCGTGTCCGCCGCTTTATCGAGAAAGCCGTGACCGGCGTAATAAATCAGCAGGTTGTCCCTTTCGGTCAGCTCGGCGCGCAGTCTGGACAATGCCGCGAGGATTTCATACCGCGTCGCATCGAGGAGCAGTCTTACTTTGAAGCCGTAATCCCGCTCAAGAACCTCAGCGACGGCAATGGCGTCGTCTTTCGCGGTTTTCAGCGGCGTGATATTCCGATAGTTGTTGATTCCGACGACCAGGGCGTGATAGCGCCCGAGACGGCCGTAAAGATTCGGCCTCGCCTCTTTGGGGGCCGGTGGGGGCTCAGACACCTGCCTCTTTGCGACCTGGCTGTACTGTTTCGCCCGAAATTTCGCCAACGGCGCAAACTGACCATCCGGATACTTCTGGAGATACGCCTGGTAATCCCCTGCATTCTTGCTGTTCTTGATCGCATCCCAAAAGGCGAGTTCGAACGCGGCTTCCTGAGCGAGAGCCTTTTGCTTTTCGTTTTCCTCTTGCCTCCCGGCGATTTCCCGCGCCTCCTGCTCCTTGCGGGAGCGCTCTTCCTCGGCGAGTTTCCTCAGTCGCTCCTCGGCGGGGTCGGCCTTTTTCGCCACGGCGGTGGTTGGGGGGAGGGATTTTTGCACGAGGGCCTTTTCGATGCCCGGCCGCGCCCGTGTGATAAAATCCCTGAGCAAATCAGAAAGCAAGCTCTTTATATTACCTTGTCGAGATCCGCTTCCGCGGTATACTCCCCGCTCATCTTCGACGTCAATCAGCGCAAGATAGATTTGTCCACCTGAGCGAGCGTCAATCTCATCCCGGGCGAGGAGCGCGACGAAATCGGCCCCGTGTTTTCTTGCGAACATCCGGGCCAGACGATAGTTGTTATCCGTGAGGCGAGGATAGTCATAGTAGCTCTCGAACGTGAGGTTCTTCGCCTCGGGCAATTCCTTCAGGGGAGCGATTGCCGAATCACCGTAGATGACATCGAATTTACTTGTGACCGTCGGAATGACTTTCTCAGCAAACACTGAACGGAGCTCTTCAGTGCTGGTCGCGTAGGTCCGATGCCCATCGAACGGCCCGAGGACCAGAAGCTTGAGGCGCCCCGGAGCGGCGCGCCGTTCCGCCGTTGCGGCCTGGCGCGCGGCGGCCGCCTTTCGATGGATGGCCAGTCGGAGGGCGGCCCTTGCTTTTCGGTTGAAAAGGTTCTGAAAGGCCCGCCTCGAGACGGGCAATCTTTCTTCAGGGGTCATGTCCTTGGTATATCTTGCTTCTTCCTCGAAGAGACCGTTCGGGTCGTTCACATCGATGAGACGTGACGTGACCACGCACCCTGATTTAAATCCCAGTCCTTCGATGTGCCGGTCGACGATGAAGACGAAATCCGCACGTGCCCGGCGACCGAAATCGCGCGCGAGGCGGAAGCGGTCCTTTTTGAAATCATCGAACGCGTGTCGCCTTCCGCCGCTTGCCTCCTTCAGCCGGTCATCGGGAAGCAGCCGGAAAACCTCCAAGCCGGAAATTGCCTTCTTTGTCCGCTCGCGGAGAACTCTTGGGTGTGCGCCGGAACAAGGTCTTCCGGACGCCAGCGGCCCGACGAAAAGGAGGTCGAGCTTCTCGCCGGATGCCTTCTGAAGGGCTTGGCTCGCGCCCTCCCCCGCGGCTAATACCAGGGCGATGAGAAAAGCCGCCGGGAGGATGCTTCCGATGAAAATCTTCTTGGAGAACTGCCTGGAAGGTCGAGTGCGAGGGATACATATTTGGGTTTTGATGAAGTGAGAAAAAATGGTTTCCATTTTTCATGCCTCCAGGCGAGAAAAACCACCACATCCGGGCACGAAGGGTTTTTATTTCCTCAATCTTTGATATATATAATTATACCACTTTCCCTATCAAGGTCGGAATTTCACCATGGAACCTTTTTTCCGCCTTAACTTCTTGATTTTTTTGCCCCAAAGTCTTTTTGGGATGGCGAGAAAGCCTATGGGTGAGCTTCAGGAGCAATTTTCCTAACTAGCGGGCCCGGTCAAGAAATTCTCTCGGCCGGAGCCAGGACAGCTAATTTCTTTAATTTTTGAGGAGTGGGCATTATAATAGCATCTAACCCTTTTCCTGACATGTCCCTTGAGCCTTGTCCTACGGGAGGGAAATCTTGGCTGAACGACTTCTAGAGGTAGTCAAGCTTAAAAAGTACTTTCCCCTGAGAAGCGGTGTCTTCTCTAGAGTCTCAGGCTATGTGCATGCAGTGGACGGGGTGAGCTTTGACCTCAAGCCCGGTGAGACCCTGGGCCTTGTGGGGGAGAGCGGATGTGGGAAGAGCACCTGTGGGAGAGCTATCCTGCGACTGATCGAGCCCACTTCGGGCAAGGTTCTCTTCAACGGCGTCAACATCCTGGAACTCGAAAAGGAAACGATTCGACGTATGAGACGGGAGATGCAGATCATCTTCCAGGACCCTTACGCTTCCCTGAACCCCCGGATGACGGTGGGAAGTATCGTGGGGGAGCCTCTGGCCATCCATAAAGTTGCCCGGGGTAGGGAGCGGGAGGAGAGAGTAGCCTCTCTTCTCAGGAGGGTAGGACTCCGGCCCGAGCACATGAGGCGCTACCCTCACGAGTTCAGCGGGGGCCAGCGGCAGAGGATAGGCATAGCGCGGGCTCTGGCCCTGAACCCCCGCCTAATCATAGGTGATGAGCCTGTATCCTCTCTTGACGTTTCGGTTCAAGCGCAGGTCATCAACCTCCTGGAAGACCTCCAGGAAGAATTCGGGATCTCTTACCTGATAATCGCCCATGACCTCGCGGTCATCCATCATATAAGCGACCGCATAACGGTCATGTATTTGGGAAAAATAGTGGAGGTAGGCGAGGCCGAGGAGCTGGTCGAAAACCCCTTGCATCCCTATACAGAGGCTCTTCTTTCGGCTGTCCCGGTACCTGACCCGACCGCCAAGAAAAAGCGACTCGTGCTCAAGGGCGATGTCCCGAGCCCGGTGCACCCGCCCCCTGGCTGCCGCTTTCACACCCGCTGTCCCTACCGTTTTGAGCCCTGCGACAAGGGGGAGCCCCCCCTAAAGGACATAACGGGCGAGGGTCACCTGGCAGCCTGCTATCTCAGATATCCCGACAGACCCCCCTTTCTCGAAGAGGAAGAAGACCCCTGAGAGAAGACCCCGGTGGGCTAGCCTCCGAGCCCAAGAAGATGGGTGTTGCCGAGCCTCACCCGCCTGAGGCCCGCCTCCGTGGCCACCCGGTAGCAGCGCTCCGCCTGAGAGCGGGAGGTGATGGGAAGGTCTGTCATCTCAAATTGCGGGTGGAAGGCGAGAAGAGAGTAAGGAATCTCAGGGTTGAGGCTTCCCAGAAAAGAAGCTATTGCCCCCACCTCCTCCTCATCCACATAGCCCGGGAGGAGGAGGGTGCTGGCGACGAAAAGAGGGGGCTCAGGCCGCTCTTTCGCCAGATCCGCCATGAAGCGGCAGTTCTCCAGGGTGACCTCGTTGGAGACGCCCGTCAGGGCAAAGTGCAGGGCCGGGCTCCAGGCCTTGAAGTCAAACTTAACGCAGCCTCCGGTCTTGAGGGAAAGCTCCGCCACGTGCCCGAGGAGCTCTGGGGGGATGTTGCCGTTTGTCTCCCAGCAAATCCTGAGGGGACCTCGCTTTCGTCTCCTGAGGGCCAGGCGCGCAGTTGCCAGGGCGTGCGGAAGCTGGGTTGAGGGGTCACCCCCGAAAAAACAGATGCAGTTAGTCAGGGCGTCGGCCTTCTGGGCAAGCTCCTCTGCACCACCTCCCCGTCCCGTGGTCCTCTCCCTGAAATGCCAGTTCTGGCAGAAAAGACAGTCAAAGGAGCAGGAGCGGTAGAAGACGGCAAGATTCTTATGGCCGTATTCGGGGCCGGGGCGGGTGGAGAAGAGTTCCCCTCCCGAGTCACTTCCGCCGGGGCAGACCCAGGCGGCAACGCAATTGGTAGGAAGGGGGTCATGGTACCAATCATAGACCCCTCTCCGGGGGGTGCCGCCCTCGTGCACCAGCTTTCCCCCACGGACCTTCCTCAGGCCACAAAATCCCCTCTCGCCCTCCGCAATATTGCAGCGGTTCCCACAGAGGGGACAGAGCACTCCGCCTTCAGCTCGGGGGGGAGCGCCGGGAAGGCCGAAGTGCTCTCTCCCTTTCCGATGAATGCCCGCAAGCGCTTGTCTGAGGCTGGGGAAGCCCTCTTTTATGCAGGGACAGCAGAGGGATAATACTTCAGAGATGAGGGGCGAGCGCGCTCCGCACCTCGTGCACCGCCCTTCCATCGGAAAGCCTAAAAGCCTCAGGAGGGTCAAGAATTAACTGATTAAGGAGAAAGGGGGGGCACATTCCCCCCCTCCCATCAGGGTTCTCTTCTTCCTTTAGGCGGGAACCTTCTTTTCCTTGTGCCAGTGCGTGAAATCGTATGAGCCGGCCCCGAGATACTCCATATGGGCCCGGAACTCCCTCATGTCTTCTTCTGAAGGCTTCTTGAAGACGTTCTTCCGGCTTATGAAGTTAAGGCCCGCCTTCTTCAGGTCAACGAGCGTTTCCAGGAACTTCAGCTGGGCAGTCTGAATATCCAGCACGATGGCTCCATCCACCTCCCGGAGTCCCCCCATCTGGATTATGGGGCTCATCACGGCACAGGCGGGGATTATCACCTCAGCCCCGTCGGCAACACAGCTCTTGGACACCTTTTCAAAGTCGTCAAGCTGTTTCTGGGGCACGAGCAGGGCCTCCGTCTGGTCCTCTGTGCTGATATACAGGGGCCTCACAGGATTATGGCTTATGGCCCGGCCCCAGAGCCGGTAGCGGTCAAGGATGGCGTCTATGCAGGGTTTCACGTCAGCGTGGATGCAGATGGTCGCAAAACGGTAGCCCATCATGCAGGCCATGAGCATGGAGGATTCGCCGGGGCCGACCACTGGGATGTCAACCGCCTCCCTCCCCTGCCAGAGGCAGGGGTCGAAGAAGCAACCGATCATCACGCCATCAAAGCCGTCCTTCTCCGCCTGGACAATCTCCTCCATGAGCTCGCGCTCATAGAGGAAGATGAAATAGTTGTGGAGGAAATATTTCAGGTCGGGCATTGATTTTGTTACAGTCCTGAGCTCCACGTCAGTATCGGGCCTCTTGGATAGGGCCCAGTTCTTGTGGAGGACATCCGCAAAGGCGGAAAGATAGTTCTCGCTCTCAGTCACGACGTTCAGATAACAGAGTCTCATGAGTTTGCCTCCTCATCCGTTGCTCCGGGGCTCTTATGGTAGGGTTCGCTGGCTGAGTCCACAACCCGAAGGGAGAAATGCTTTTTTTAGTCTAGGCTATTCTTCCCCAAAGTCAAAACCTTTTTGGCCGCCCCGACCTCTAAGCCCAGGTCCTCTATCATTTGGACGTCCTCTTCAGGAGGCCTTCCCGGAGTGGTAAGGTAGTTTCCGATGAGAGTCCCGTTGGCCCCAGCGGGGAAGATAAGGGGCTGGAGCTGCCTGAGGTTCACCTCCCTTCCGCCGCAAACAAAGATGTCCCTATCCGGCAGAAAAAGCCTGTAGATGGCGATGATCTTGAGGCACTCAAGAGGCGTAAGCTCCCGCCTCCCCTCAAGAGGGGTTCCCGGGATGGGGTTCAGAAAATTAAGCGGGATGGAGTCCACCTGGAGCTCCCTCAGGGTAAGGGCCAGCTCCACCCGCTCCTCCGGCCCCTCGCCCATGCCGAAGATCCCGCCCGAGCATACTCTAAAACCAAGTTCCTTAGCCGCGCGTACAGAGGCGACATCCTCCTCATAGTCATGAGTTGTACAGATCCGGCTAAAGAAGCTTCTTGCGGTCTCAAGATTGTGGTGGAGGCGATAGAGGCCGGCCTCTCTAAGGCACCTCATCTCCCCTTCCCCCAGAATTCCCAAGGAAGCGCAGGGCTCGAGTTCCGTCTTCTCTGTGAGGAGCTCAACGGCGCGGCAGAGCTTCTCCAGCTCCTTCTCCCTCCGGATCCCTCTTCCGCTCGTAACGATGGAGAACTCCCGTGCCCCATCCCCCTGAGCTCGGAGGGCCCCATCCAGGATTCTCTCGGGCTTGAGCAGAGGGTATTGGTTTATGCCTGTGTTGAAGTGAACCGATTGTGCACAGAAGGCACAGTCCTCGGGGCAGCGGCCGCTTTTTGCATTTATTATGGCACAGAGGGCCACCGCATCCCCCTTGTGATAGGCCCTGAGGCGGCCCGCGATGGAGAGCAGTTCAAAGAGGTCAGAACCCCGGGCAGTAAAAAGGAAAAGAGCCTCATCTCCTGTGAGGCGGGGGTCTCCCCTCAGCGCCCTTTCTCCCACCTCATTCAAGAGAGGCTTAAGGACTCTCAAAGCTCCTTTCATCCCCGGTATAGCAAGAAGGCAGAGCCCAAAAAGCCGGCCCCTCATCGCATGGCTGAACCGCCCGCTCTTGTAGCACACTTTTCAATTATCCACCGGCAGTTTAGTTTACAGCAAAAAACTTCATTTTTCAAAGAGTAGGGCACTGGTCGTCAGGCAAAGTTTGAATGACTGTAACCTATTTATAAATATGGCATTAAAGGCCATTTAATATCTTGCGAGAACCTTCAAAAAACTCCTTGACAAAAAAACTCTTTACTATGGTATCTATATGGCGGAAATTATATGCTTATCTCTAATGCCCGAGCGGTCTTGGAGAGCGCCCGGAGAGAAAAGCGGATTGGGGTAGGAAGTGAGCCTGCCACTGACTACGGGTGGAGTCGGTGGTGAATTAGTCAGGGTCAAGATTTTTTCTCAGGAGGAGAGGGGGGAAGAAAATGAAAGGAAGCGAAAAAGGGATCAAGCTACTTCTGGTTATAGTGTTGGGGTTAGCCTTTATTCTTGTCCAGGGCCATCCGGTCCTGGCTAAGCAGAAAGTGAGGATAAGCTTCATTGGCCCCTTGACCGGCGGAAATGCCTCAATGGGTCTCGGCGGCCGGAATTCCTTCCTGTTGGCGGTCCGCGAGTACAATCGAGGAATGTTCGGAGAAAAGAAGTATGAATACGAGGCGGTGGTGGAAGACGATGAGTGTGTCCCAGCTACAGGCGTCCGCGTCGCCACCAAGATGGCCTCAGATCCTTCCGTCATTGCCGGCGCCTCTCACTATTGCAGTATGGTGGGAATTGCGACTAAACCTGTGTTTGCGCAGTACAGGTTGCCTTCCATGATCTGGGGGGCGGTGCTCCCCGCCATAACCATCCCCTCACCAAAATACATAACCCGGGTCAACGGGACACAGAGGGAACAGAACGCTTTCCACGCCGATTGGTCCAGGAAGACCGTGAAAGAGGTGTACGGAACATCGCCCGAGACTTATGTGGTCATTCACGACATCACCGATTACGGCAGGGGTCACGCCGAGTACTTCATCCATTCCGTTGAGAAAATAGGGGGAAAAATCTTGGCCAAGATGGGCATCACCATCGGCCAGAAAGATTTCTCCGCAGAGCTGACCAGAGCCAAGGCTCTTAATCCTGACGTGATCTTCTTCGGTGGCCTGACCGCCGAAGGAGCCAGGTTGCGGATCCAGATGGAAAAATTGGGCATCAAAGCTGGCTTTGAAGGAACTTCTGGAATTTTGAACGAGGACTTCAATAAGACCGTGGGAGCCAAAGTTGCCGAGGGCTCTATGGCCTTCGGAGAGGGCGCTCCCTTCGAGAAGCTCCCCGGCGGTAAAGAGTTCTTTCAGAGATATCAGAAAGAAGGCTTCAAGGATGAGCCCGAGTTCTACGGTATCTTTGCCTATATAGCCGCCCAACTCATCATGGACGCCGTCGAAGAGGTTGGTCCCGACCGCGAAAAGGTGGCCGAGCTCGTGGCCCATACCGATAGGAAAAGTTCAGCCATCGGTCCCATCAAATTCGATGAGAATGGCCAGAATATCTTGCCCGTAGTGACCGCCTATGTCAGTCAGGATGGGAAGTGGGTGGTCTGGGAAGATTCAGAATATGCTACGGGAAAGAGGGTTCTCCCCACCGTCAAGAACCTGAGAGAAAAGAAGTAAATCTAGCTAGTTAAGGTATAACTCGAAAGTGTGGGTCAATTCTGTGCTCGTCCGGGAGATTTCCCCCTTATTGCCGCCGATGAGGCTCTTTAAGGGGGAAATCCCCCCTCTATTTCCTCATGATCCTATCGCTTCCGCCTAACCAATGGATACTATAATAAATCAGGTTATCCACGGAATAATGTTAGGGGTTATGTACAGCCTCGTAGCTGTGGGGTTCACATTATTTTTTGGGGTCTTAAACTTAATCCAGTTCGCCCATGGCGAGATTTTTATGGTCGGGGCTTTCCTCGGATTGATCATAATAAGTTTCTTTAATTTAATCCTCGGGATAGAAAATCCTGTCTTTCTATTGATCATCGCCTTCATTGGATCCAGTCTGTTTACCGGTCTGTTCGGCATTCTCTTCGGTAGAATAACTATCAGGCCCATAATGAAGGCTCCCCCCATAATTGCACTCTTGACCACTCTGGCGGCCGGCATTGCCATCCGCTATGTTGTGATGGCTTTTTACCCCGCAGGCTCAGAGCCCAAGAGATTTCCGGCTCTGCTTCCGGATTGGCAAACTGAAATCAGGGGAGTATTGCTTCGGTTCGACAGCCTCTTCATATTGGTGGCGGGAATTTTATTGATCATAGCAACATATCTATTTATAAACAAAACGAAGATGGGTATATCTATGAGGGCGGTTGCCCAGGACAGGGAAACTGCCGCCATGATGGGCGTCAATATAAATAAGGTTATTGATATAACTTTTGTGGTTAGTGGTGTTTTAGCCGCATGTGCCGGGATATTTAATGGACTGTATTATCGGGAAATAATTTTCGATATGGGGGCGCTCTATGGGGTAGTGGGCTTCGCGGCCGCTGTTATAGGAGGTCTGGGAAGCATTTTTGGAGCCATAGTAGGCGGTTTTCTCTTTGCTCTCTTGGCTAGTTTTACTTCAGCCTTCATACCCGGCGGCTCGGCCTACAGATTTGTAGTTGCTTTTGCCTTCTTGATAATATTCCTAGTCATCATGCCTAAAGGAATCTTAGCGGCCAGAAAGGAAAAAAGAGAAGCGTGATGAAAGAGTTAAAACTATCCCTTAAAGACATTTCCCTGATACTTCTTTGCTTGATTGTCTCCTATATAGCTTTTGTGGCTTTTCTTCAAATAACCAATTTATTTATTCTCTTAGTCATAGTCTTAGCTGTCCTCGCCGCCATTTACTTATTTAACAGGGTCGAGCAGATTAAATCTCCCATAATTCAAGCCTTTGAGCGCCAAAGGAAATTTGGTTTCGGAAGCATTATCGCCGTCATTCTTCTTCTCCCGTTTATTCTCCGTAGCTCCCCTTACTGGATATTTATTCTCACCCTGGCCATATTATGGATCATAGTGGTTTTGGGGATAAATATCCAATTCGGAACGGCCGGGATAATTAACCTGGGAGCGGCTGCCTTTTACGGTGTCGGCGCCTATACCGCTGGTATGCTCGCCACCAAATTGGGTTTCCCTCCACTGTTAAACCTCTTTCTGGGCGCGACGATGGCCATGATAGTTGGCTCCATTTTATTCATTCCAGTCCTCAAAACCAGGAGTTACTACCTGGCTCTGGTGACAATTGCTTTCGTGATGGCTTTTCAGACCCTGGTCAATAACGCGGAATGGCTGGGTGGCGCGCAAGGCATCGTGGGCATTCCCCTCATGTCAATAGGAGGCTACTCTTTTCTCCAAGAGATTAACATATTCGGTTTCAGGTTGCCTTCCCAAGCAAACTTCTACTATCTTGCTTTAATTTTCGGGTGTCTGGCGGTGCTGGCGGCTACCAGACTCTGGAATTCATGGGTCGGACTCACCTGGAACTCATTCAATGAAGACACCGGAGACGAGCTTTCTGCAAAATGTATGGGAGTAGCAGTCAAGAAATGGTCTATGATTGCTTTTACCGTCGGAAATTTCTACATTGGTCTCGCCGGTGCCTTCTACGCCCACATGACCAGTTATATTGCCCCCCCTGATATCACCTTCTACCAGTCCCTGCTTTTTCTCAGTGCGGTAATTCTCGGGGGTGTGGACAGCATCCCGGGGGTTATCGTGGCCGCCGTTCTCTTGGTGATATTGCCGGAAAAACTCAGAGCCTTCCAGCAATATTGGGTTATATTATTTATGATAGTTTTGGTTCTCATGCTGATCTTGCGACGCAAAGGTCTAATTCCGGTCAAGATCAGAACCTATGGATTAAGAATCTCGCGAGCCCTCAGCGAGCCATCAAAAGGATGAGCTAAACTGGAGAATCGAGATTCGAGAGCGATCTCTTAAGAGGGCAAATTGCGAGCTAGAGATGACAGCCAATAATAACAAAATGTTCCGCTGTGAGGGGCTGACCAAGAATTTCGGGGGATTGAGAGCAGTTGATCATGTCGATTTCGAAGCCTCCGAGGGTGAAATAATGGGTTTGATAGGGCCCAATGGAGCTGGCAAGACGACTTTATTTAACTTGATTACCGGAGTCTTTCAGCCTGATGAGGGTAGGTTCACTCTTAAGGATGAGAACCTCACTGGACTGATGCCCCACCAGATCAAAAAGAAGGGTCTCTCCAGGACCTTCCAGCAATCGAGGCTGGTTTTGGGATTAAGCGTTTATGATAACTTATTTATCGGGATGCTCGAAAGTTTTCATTCCGGTTTTTTTACTTCCCTATTCCGCCGCTCTCAATTCAAAAAAGAACTAGCCGAGAGTATAGAAAAGGCTGATCAGCTCTTAAGCCAATTCAATGAGGAATTGATTGATAAAGGCTTCGTCCCGGTGAGCGATATATCTCAAATCGACCGAAGACGTTTGGAAATATGCCGGGCCCTGGCGACGGAGCCAGCTCTGCTGTTACTCGACGAACCCTCAGCGGGAATGACCCCAGAAGAAAGCATCGAACTGATGAATGATATCCGGCGAGTTCAGGAGAATTATTACCCTCAGCTATCTATAATCTTGGTCGAGCATGATATGATGGTTATTGAGGGTATAACTGACAGAGTGATAGCGCTTAATTATGGGAAAAAAATTGCCGAAGGCACGTTCGAAAAGGTTTCCCAAAATGAAGAGTTAAAGGAGGCCTATTTAGGAAAATGAGCCTATTGATATTAAGCAACATCACTGCTGGCTATGGAAGAGCGGTCGTCTTGCATAGTGTGAACCTTAGCGTAGAGAAAGGTGAAATTTCGGCTCTTCTCGGTAGCAACGGGTCGGGGAAAACCTCTTTGATCAAAACTATTCTAGGGTTAATCAGACCTATGGAGGGGACCATAGAGTTCGATGGAAGGAGAATCCAGGGGATGGAGCCCCACCGGGTGAACGAGATAGGAATATCGATCGCTCCGGAAGGAAGAAAAATATTTCCTGAAATGACTGTGATCGAAAATCTGAGGATGGGCTGCTTTCACGAAAACCGGAGGGATGTCATTCAAGAAAGAATGGAAGAAGTTTTCCGGCTTTTCCCCAGGCTGAAAGAGAGGACCACTCAGTTGGGAGGAACATTAAGCGGAGGGGAGCAGGGGATGTTATCCCTGGGGCGGGCCCTGATGGGAATGCCCCGACTGATGATACTCGATGAGCCCTCTTTAGGACTACAGCCAAACCTGGTGGAAAAGATGTTTGAAATGATCCAGATGATAAACAATTCATGGGGCACTACCATTCTTTTAGCAGAGCAAAACGCCAGAAAGACATTGGAAATAGCCCATTCTGGATGTGTCCTTCAGAAGGGGAGTATAATAGCTCGAGGAAAAGCGGCTGAAATAGCTGAAAATGAAGTGGTGAAGAGAGCCTATTTGAAAGCCGATAGCTCATTGATTAGCCGAGGAAAGCAATGAGGAGAAGCGGGTCCCTCCATCGGGTGGGTTTGAGACGAACCAGGCAACGCGGCTCCTGCAGACCTCCACTGAATCGAGAGGTTCCGGCCCGCCCCGCCGTGAAAACGCAAGTAGCAGACCGTCCCAGCTCGCTCAATTACACGGCTTGACTCCATATGGCAAGAAGAAAGGGTCTCAGGCAGAGGGCAAGGGAGCACCGGGTGAGACAACACCAAGAGGACCGGAGGGAGATCCTGAAGAAGGTTCCCAAGCTCCGGAAGGTCAAAGGGCCTCGAGGGCGCTGAGACCTGCGAAGAAGTCGGCTATGGGAGGCCTAAAGTAGCTTTCGGGAAAGGTTGCGTTTATCAGCAAGTCCCTTCCAGAATTTCTCCGGCGAATATTCCGGCTGGCTTTTTCCTGAATTTTTCTCCGGTAACTTCCTTGCAAATCAAGGATAATGAAGCCAAATTTTCTCTTGTTAAGCTTTCTTCCCTATGGTAGCATTACTCTGTCCTTCGCCCGTTAGATATTCCCCATGCGACTGGAGCGGGAACTCGGAAGTCTCATTGCCCTCGTCACCAACGTAACCGAAGCATACACTGCAGCCCTTTTCCTTGAGAACAAGGCCCGCTCGGGCTACCAGCTTATGACCTATCATAGTCTCAGCCGACACATAATCCCCAATGCCTTTATCCTTCCCGGCCAGGGACTTGTGGGCTGGGTTCTTCAGAACAGGCAGCCCTTGAGTGTGGACCAGTTTCGCTACGAGACATCATCCTTGGGCTTCTATTCCCAGGAGGAGGAGATAAAATCCTTCATGGCGGTGCCCGTCCTTTCGGGAAAGGTGGACGGCGCTCTGGCCATAGACAGCAAGAAGCGCTATGTATTCACCCCTAAGGTGCAAAAGATCCTTATGGGGTTCTCCGAGCAGTTCGCCAACCTCCTTGAAAGCGCCCTTGAGTTCTCCTCCACGCAAAGGGAGAGGGTTCCAGTAGGCGCCCTTCAAAGCTACCTCTCCAGCCTCTCGGCCGCCAAAGACCTCTCTTCGCTCTGCAACGCTATCTGCCTGATTCCTCGGGAACTGCTTTCTTTTGACGGCTGCTTTCTGGTGCTCAGGGACGAGGATGGAAAGCGCTTTCATCTGGTCCGGACAGGGGGTCTCGGGGAGCTCTTCCTCCAGGAGAGGGTTGTGACCGAGAAAGGGAGCCTCACGGGCTGGATAGTTTCTAACGGGAGGCCCCTGAGGCTGAATGATGCGAGGGGCGCCTCGCGCAAGACATTCCTCTTTCATCCAAACGAGCCCAGGATAAACTTCCGCTCCTTCCTGGGCGTGCCCTTAAGCTGGGATGGCACCGTCTTCGGGGCCCTCGGCTTCTGCACAGGGCGCCCTCGGTCTTTCGATGAGGCCGACCAGCAGATGGCAGAACTTCTTGCCCTTCAGGTCTCCCATGTCCTCTCCCGTGCTTTCATTGCCCGGAGGTGGGATAACCTGGCCATAGTGGATCCGGTCACCGGTACTTACAACTTCCGCTATTTCAAGCGTCAGCTGCGTCTGGCCGTGGAGCATACCCTGGAGAACGGCGGGAGCCTCTCCATTTTGGCCGTGGGTATAGACAATCTTCCCCAGCTCAATGAGATATACGGCTACAAAGTGGGCGATGAGCTCCTCCGCGAGATGGCTCGCCTTCTCAGCCGCTTTGCGGGCGAGCGCGATGTTGTGGTTCGCTACGGGGGAGACCGCTTCCTTTTGTCTCTGGGGGGTGTGGGCGATACCCATGCACCCTTTGTTGCACGGCGCATCATGGAGACCCTAGAAGATACCGTTTTCCTTCCCCATCACCAGGAACTCTCGCTTTCTCTCAGCATCGGCATTGCCACCTTTCCCCATGACGGACGCACAAAGCGCGAGCTCATAGACCGAGCCCTGGATGCCCTGGAGAGGGCCCGGGGGCGGGGAAGCAATCAAATCTGCGTCTTTGAGGAGATTGGAGCCCATGATCGTTGATCGGATCTTTCGGATCTCAGAATTTTTCTCTAGGGGTCTGGCCATAGACCTGGGTACAGCCAATACCCTTATCTTTGTGAAGGGAAGGGGTATCGTATTGGATGAACCTTCTCTGGTGGCCCTCGGGAATGGTGCGGGTCAGGTTCTGGCCGTGGGTCGGGAAGCCAGGGCCATGTTCGGCAGAACGAACGAGAGGGTCCACACCATAAGGCCCATGAAGGATGGGGTCATAGCTGACTTCGACGTGACAAAGATAATGATCCGGCACTTCATAGGCCAGGTCTATAAGCGCCGGGGAATTATCGGGCCTGTCATGATGATCTGCGTCCCCTCCGGCATAACCCAGGTGGAGATGAAAGCGGTAATCGACTCCTCCATGCAGTCGGGGGCGAGGAAGGTACACCTTGTTGAGGAGCCAATGGCGGCTGCCATAGGCTCAAAGCTCCCCATCCACCAAAACACGGGCTCCATGGTGGTGGATATCGGGGGCGGCACCACCGAGGTAGCAGTCATCAGCAAATATGCCACGGCCTACTGCGAGTCCATTCGGGTGGCGGGGGACGAGATGGACGAGGCCATCCAGCGTCACCTTAAGACTCGCTACGGTCTCTCGGTCGGCACCTTTGAGGCCGAGAGGGTAAAGATAGCCGTTGGCTCGGCCCATCCCCTCCCCAGAAGGCTAGAGACCGAGATTCGTGGACTAGACGTAGTGAAGGCGGTGCCGAGCGCGATGAAGGTGACGGATGAGATGATCCGAGAAGCCATGGACGGGCCAGTGAACGCAATCGTGGAAGCCATAAAGAAGGCCCTAGCCCGAAGCTCCCCCGAGCTAGCCGGCGACATCACACGAAGGGGCATTGTGCTGGCGGGCGGGGGCTCCCTCCTCAAGGGCCTAGGGACCAGGCTTCATGCCGAAACGGGCCTTCCCATCTACCGGGCCAAAGACCCCTTGACAGCCATAGTGAGGGGCACTGGAGAGGTTCTCGAAAATTTCGCGACCCTCAAAAGGGTATGCGTGACTTGAAAAAAAGCCCCGCCCCTTTGTGAGGGCAGGGCCTTTTTTCCCTTCCCGTTTCCTTTACTCTTCTCAGTGTTTTCCGGGCGAGAGGACTTTGCCATCCCTCGTGGAAAGGATGTAAGCCTCGAGGGCTTTCATCTTCGCGTCATCATCGGCGAGCTTCTTCCCCTCCAGAGGATTCTCGATGCACCAGTTGATCATATCCCGAAGCAGGGCCACCTTCTTGAGCTGAGTCTGGAACTTGGGATAAGTCTCGGGGTGGGTATTGGAGGCGTCGGGATGGCACATGTCGCAGGAGATGCCATTAGTGCCCAGAGCCGGGTCGTGGAAGAGCTTATAGCCCGCGTCTATGACCCGTTTGAGCCCCATCTCCCAGATCTTTTTCTCCCTTTGAGAATGGGGCTTTCCGTGCGCAAGTAGAATCCGGCCCTTCCCGTTGTAAGTGCCCCCTGCATTCCCCACGTCAAGGTTCATGCTGGCCGAAACGACCTGAAGCCTATCCTCTCGGGTGACTCTTAAGGTTATCCTCTCCTCACAGTACCGGGAGAGGTCCATCAGGAGGGAAGCCACGCGTGCGGCCTTTTCCCGTGGCATTATCTCCCCCTTTGACATTCCTTCCACTATGACCATTTTCCGGCCGTCACAGGCTCTTACCACGAGAGGCTGCTCCCCCTCAGCCTTGAGGGAGAGGAGGGCAAACCCCGTGGAGATCAAAACCGCTATCAAGATAACAGCAACACTCTTTCTCATATCCCGTATCTCCTCTCTTAATAAGATGGAGCCGACCAAGACGCGGGATAAGCTGGGACCTCCCCCGAGGCGAGCCTCTCGTAGCTGACCTTCATGGGCTCCCTGTCCCAGAGCTTATAGAGCTTATTGACCTGACCGCTCCCCAGCACTTCCACCGTCCCCCAGCCGCAGGCGTCAAACTGGTTGAAGGGGTCGGCCCGGTCCATCTGAAAGGTTAGCCGCGGTAGCCCAGAGGGTGGATAGGGCCAGGGCCAGGCCGTGGAGAGGACACCGTGAAAGGAGATGTTCTTTATCCGGTTCGTGAGCACCTGGTGAGTATGGCCATGGATCACGGTTACGGCTTCGAATGGAAAAAGAAGAGTCTGCACCTCTTCGGCGTCATCGGTCCAGAAGTTCCAGGAGCGGTAGTATTTATAGAGGGGGGAGTGGGAGAACACGATAATGGGAGTGTTCTCACTGATACGCGAGAGGTCATCTCTAAGCCACTCCCGCTGGTCCTTGCCGACAGTGAAACGGGTCTGCACAGGATTATCCAGCCCCGCCACCGTCTTCA
Source organism: uncultured bacterium (assembly GCA_964575845.1). GTDB lineage: Bacteria > UBA8248 > UBA8248 > UBA8248 > CAZNSX01 > CAZNSX01. Next base: position 289,628 of record CAZNSX010000005.1, read on the forward strand.
TCCGCTCCATGGGAGTCATCCCCTTCGCGGTCCAGAAATCCTCCTCTACTACGCTGTTCAGCACGACAAAATGAACCCCCTTATGGTCAAAGCTGTAGGTGTCCTTTCCGAAGAGCTCCCGCCACTTCTTGCCCATATCCAGATACCAGTCGTGCTCGCCCACCATCATGTAGACCTTGGCCTTGAGGCCGTCCAGGAGCTTCTTGCCAAGCTGCAGTTCCTCCTCCCTCCCGAGCTGGGCGAGGTCTCCGCCGAAAAGCACAAAGTCGGGCTGGGGGCTGAGGGCGTTAACATCGGCCACCGCCTTCTCCATAGCCTTGATGAACCGGTGCCCGGGGCCGAATTCGGCATAGAGGTGGGCGTCAGAAATGTAGGCAAAGGTGAAAGGGGTGACCCCTTCTGCCCGAGCACTCGTGAGTCCCCACCGCAGGCAAAAAGGCCCTGTGGCCAGGGTTGAAAGCGCGGTAGCGGCGCCGACCTTGAGGAAACGCCTTCGGCTGAGCCCATCCTTTTCCTTATTGTTTACCATCCCTTCCATAGAGCACCTCCTCTTGGAGAGTGACCCTCATCTCGGGCTCGGCGCCCGGACTTCTCCCCTTCATGGGCTGACCTTCTCTACCAGAGCTTTGAGGTCGCTGCTTGTGAGGCTTTTCATGAATTCAACAAGGGCGGCTTTCTCCTCCTCTGTTAGGTTGAGTGGCCTTATCCCGCCATCGAGATGGGGGTTGGGGTTCCCGCCCCGATTGTAGAGCTCCACGACATCCTCGAGCGTGGCCTCACTTCCATCATGCATGTAAGGGGCGGTGAGGGCAATGTCCCGGAGGGAAGGGGTCTTGAAGGCCCCGAGGTCGCTCACCTTCCCCGTGACGATAAAACGTCCGAGCTCTGAAAGCTTGGCTTTCTTGGCCGCCTCGACCGCGCCCTCCTTGACAAGGTCCTCCCCCTTCTCGGCCCTCCGCATCAGCTCTATGACCTCTTTGTCCACTCCCACGCCCACGTTATGGAATTTGTTGTCGGAGAAGGAGGCGAAAAAGTCGGTGATCTCATGACAGGTAACGCACCTCGCCTTTCCACGGAAGAGCTCAAGACCCCTTTGGGCGGCCGGGCTAAGCGCTCCCTTTTCCTGCTCATATACGAAGCGGTCAAAGGGGGAGTTCCCCGAAAGAAGCGTACGCTCGAAGGCGGCAACGGCCATGACAACCTTGTTTATATCGATTTCCCCCCCGAATACCTTCCCGAATGCCTCACGGTACTCAGCTATGCCCTTGAGCTTCTCCACCAGGGCCTCGTGGGAGGGCATTCCCATCTCCACGGGGTTTATGAGGGGCTGCTTTGCCTGCTCTTCAAGGGTGGGGGCCCTTCCGTCCCAGAACTGGACCTCAAAGAGGGCCGCGTTCAGGACCGTGGGGCTGTTGCGCGTGCCCTTGAGGTCCTTTATCCCCAAGGCCACCTTCCTTCCATCTGCAAAGCCTTTTTCCGGGTCATGGCAGGTGGCGCAGCTTACGCTGTCGTCAATGGAGAGGCGCTTATCAAAATAGAGCTTCCTGCCGAGCTCCACCTTCTCCCCGGTGAGAGGGTTGTCCCCGGGAATCTCGGGCTCTATGAGGCCGAGGGGAGCCTTGAGCTCAAAGCTTGAGGCCTCGCCGGTTCGGAAGACCCACCCTCCCAGTATGAGCAGGGCTGAGAGCGCCGGTCCCAGGAGCTTCAGGGTACTCCTTGAGCTCATTGTTCTTTCCCTCCTCTAACCTCTGGGCACGCATGGAAGGTTTCAGGGAGGAGCGCAGCCCCCTGAGGGGCCGGCACTGAATTTCTCGGAAATAAGTGGTTACCTCATGGGAAATAATGACATCATGCAACCCCTAATAGATAAAGGCTACTGCGAGATCGTCTAAATTCTAGGTGGCCATAGAACCCCGGTCAAGTGAAATATTTCTCACGCAAGACGGAAACCGGAGAGAAGCCCTCCTTGAGAGGATCTCATCCCCTTCTCTCTCATTCCGCGTCCTCTCCGGGCTCCATGCCCTCTTTCCCGCTGAAGCCCCAGTTGGCCAGGTGCTCCCCGAAGGACCAGTACTCGCGGTTAGGGGGCCAGTAGACAAGGGGTTTCAGTTTCTTGGGGTCCAGGCGCTCCCCCTTTTCCAGAAACCTCTCTTCCACATGAACCGCCAGCACCTCCCCGATGAAGAGGTCGTGAACCCCCAGTGAGACCACTTCTTTTACCCGGCACTCGATGTTGACCGGGCAATTATCGACCAGGGGGGCCTTGACCCGACTGGCCTTCTTGGCAATGAGCTTGGCCTTCTTGAACTTATCCACGTCCCTTCCCGAGACAATCCCGCACCAGTCGGTCTCCCGCAGGAGGCTCTCGTTGGGGAGGTTAACCACAAACTCCCCCGATGCCTTGATCAGCCCCGAGGAGTGCCGCCCCGGCCGGATGGCCACGGATATGTGGGGAGGCTCTGAGCAGGCAATCCCCGCCCAGGCCGCAGTCATCAGGTTTGCATTCTTCCCTTCCTCCCCCGAGCTTATCAGAACCGCGGGAGTGGGGATGAAATTAACTGAGGGTTTAAGCGTCTTCTTGGCCATGTTCCCCTCCTAAGCGGGCTCAGGGCCCGCGCTCAGTGACCTATCGGTCCTCTCTCCCCTCGTACTCATGGGCCACGCTCTTTCCATGAAATACGGCGAAAACAGTGCAGCCGTCAGGGTAACTGTAGGGCCCGTGCTCCACGTCCCATCCGAAAACGTAATCTCCCCTCCGGAGAGTCTTGCCAGCGACGCACATGGTCCCGTCAAGAACGACCAAACTGTGGTAGGAGTTATGGGTATGAAGGGGCTCCTCGTAGCCCGGAGGGAACTTCACCAGGACATCCACCCGGCCGAGTTCCCTATCCTCGGAGAGCACCTTCACTTTAATCCCTTCGGGGAGTCGCAGTAGGGTTGTATCATCCCGCCACTCAAGCTCATCCGTGTTGATGGCTATGAAATCATGTTTTCCGGCCATAGAGAAATCCTCCTTCAGGTTGGCAGTGGCCCCCTGCTGTTTCAAGCCTGACCCATGATAATTATTCCCCACCAAATTGTGAAGGCAAAATCGCTCCCGCCCTCCTTCGCCATTGACCGGGAATTTTGAAGAAAATAAGATATAATTGAATAAGTTAGCACTTTCTTAAGGCAAACCCTTTTCGGGTCTCAGGCCGGGAGCGGATGGTCAGCTTTGAAGACAATGGCAAAGGGTTATATATCCCTTCCTGAGGGAGGGCGGGTAGCCATCATCGGAGCCGGGCCCGCGGGCTCCTTCTTCGCGCTCCACCTTATTGAAGGAGGCCGGCGCAAAGGGCGCTCCTTCAAGGTCAGGATTTTCGACAAGAAGAGCTTTCAGCGCTTCGGGCCCCCCGGATGCAACATGTGCGCGGGAGCTATAAGCAGCAAGCTTGTGGCCTCTCTCGGTCAATTGGGCGTCCGCCTCCCCTCTAACCTCATCCTCCACAGGGTGGATGGATATACCCTCCATATGGGACACCGGTGGGTGGACATACTGGAAGACCCCACCCTTTCCATCTTCTCGGTCTTTCGGGGAGGAGGCCCCACCAAGGAGTTTGCGATCGAGAACGAGGCGTGCGGCTTCGACCAGAGCATGCTCAATGAGGCCATTGCCCGGGGAGCCGAATTTACAAACTGCTTCGTCAGCGGCGTTGAGGTTCAAGGTGATGGAGGCCCGGCTACGGTCAGCTACGACTATTACCGGGAAAGCTGGCAAGCAGACCTCGTTGTCGGGGCATTCGGCGTCAATACCACCATGACCGAGCGGCTGGGGTTCGGCTACAAGCCTCCGAAGACTTGGCATACCTGCCAGGCGGAGGTCTTGGTGGGAAGGGACTTCAACCGCAGGGTACTCAGGGACAGAATCCACATATTCAACAGTGAGAACCGAAAGTTCAAGTATCTCGCCTTCACCCCCAAGGGAGATTTTGTGACGGTCTCGGCGATAGGGAAGTGGATCAAGATCCATGAGCTCGAGGAAGAGCTGGGGAGCTCTCCGGCACGGGAGTTCCTTCCGGCGGACTGGCGGGTCTCCTGCCACTGCCACCCCTCTCTTCCAGTCGGCTCGGCCCGAAGGCCGAGAGCCGACCGCCTCCTGATCCTGGGAGATGCCTATCTCTCCCGCTATCTCAAGAGCGGAATAGAGTCAGCCTTTCTCTCCGCCTCACTGGCGGCGGGAGCGGTCCTGGAACACGACGTTTCGGAAGAGAGCCTGAGGCGGTATTACTTTGACCCCTGCCGGGCCAATTTCGTTGCGGACAACGCTTACGGGCGGCTTATCTTCAGATTCTATGACTTCGTCTCATCCCATGCCGTCCTCTCTGAAGCCAACCTGAGGCAGGTGCACGCCGAGAACGGGCAAGAAAATCCCGAAAAGAGGAGCCTCTCGACAATCCTCTGGAATATTTTCACCGGGGACACCCCTTACAAGAAGATTTTGCTAAAGGGCCTCTCCCCCGCCCTGACGCTCAAGATGGTAGGGCGGGTTCTGCAAGGGCTTGCGGGGAGGCTCTGGGGCTCTGAGGAAAGGGAGCAGCCCCTTCCTGGAGCCGGAAGCAAGCCCCCCGCGGAAGTGGCCGATGCGACACCCGAGACCCGCCATCCCAAGGCCTAGAGACCCCTCCCTGGGGCCCCTCCGCGATGGCGGGAGGGTGGTGATTATCGGGGGCGGACCCGCCGGTGTCGGTTGCGCCCTTGAACTCGTGAACCTATCCCGCAAGCTCGGCCTAAAAATCCATGTCTCCATGTATGAGTTCAAGCACTTTGGCGAAAGGGCCCCTCACTATAATCAGTGTGTGGGGGTTCTCTCCCCCCCGGTCGTCTCGATCCTGGAGGAGAAACTCTCCGTTCCCTTTCCTCACCACCTTGCAACCCGCACCATCACGGACTACGTCCTCCATTCAGAGGGAGAGGCTCTCCCCCTTCAGGAAGAGGAGGAGCCTTCTTACGCCTTTCGAAGGACCCAGTTTGACCATTACATGCTGGAGAGGGCGCGCGCCGAAGGGGTGGAGGTCGTGGAGGCCCACGTCGTGGACTTCGAGCTTCATAATTGGGGCGCAGTTGTATACAGCGACCGGGATAATCGGGAGGCGGACCTGATTGTGGGCGCATTTGGGATGGAATTCGGCACCGCGAGGATCTTCGAGCGAAGAACCCCTTACAGGCAGCCCCGCTTTCTTAACTCCATCGTCACCAAGGTCCATCCCAGCGAGGAGTTCCTCGAGTCCTTCGGCAACTCGATCCACGCCTTTATTCCTTCCCTGGAGAGGGTGGAATTCGGGGCCATAACCCCAAAGGCGAACCACCTGACCGTCAACATAGCCGGACGGGATATAAGCTCTCTCTGGATGGACCGCTTCCTTGAGCTCCCGGCCGTTAAAGCCTGCCTGCCCCGGCTGCCCGGGGACTTGCACCCGCCGGACTCCCCCCTGGGAAAGAACGATTTCCAGTACTTCATGGGGCGCTTTCCAATCTCGGTTGCCCGCGGGATTTTCGGCGACCGCTACGTGATCCTGGGGGATGCCGCGGGTCTCGTGAGGCCCTTCAAGGGCAAAGGGATAAACTCGGGGCTCCTCTCGGGCATCCTGGCCGCCGAGGCCATCCTGCATTCAGGGGTCTCCCGGAATGCCCTTCAGTCCCACTTTGAAAGAGACCCCTTCTACAGGGACATCCGGGCCGATAAGCCCTACGGCCAGGCCCTCCGCCTGATGGCGAGGCTCACCTCGCGGCTCGGCCTCATGGATGAGGTTATCGAGGCGGCCCGGCTGGACCCGCGCCTGAGGGAAGCCCTTTTCAACTGCGTCTCCGCACACAAGCTCTACCGCCAGATTCTCTTCCACCTCTTCAGGCCCCGTTTGCTCGGACGCCTGGCCTTGCGGGCGGGAAGCCTCCCTTTCAGGAGGGCAAGTGCTTCCTTGAAAGTACAGTAGGGGCGAGGGGCTCCTCGCCCCTACAATGGCTTGAGATTGACAAGATAATCCTCTAAAATACAATTGCTCAACAAGAGAGGCCACGGTGTGCGAGGCCCGGTCGAGGGGTTTTAGGCCGGTTTATACAGTCTGCATAAACCAGCGGCACTTGATTGGGAAACGCGAGTAGCTGCTTGACATGAGGGGCCTTGCGCGAAAAGATCAGAAGACACGGGAACTTCTTATGCAGAAGCAAACAGGCTGTGTTTCGCGTTTTATGCAGACTGTATGATCATTCTTAGCTGGCTAAGCGGTCGGCGGCGCTGAATGCGCAGAGGGGGATTTATGGAATTCGAGCGAGCTCTTGAACACTTGCTCGACGGTGACGCGATCCTCTTCATCGGCGCGGGGTTCAGCTCAGGAGCCAAGAACCTTCGCGGTGAAGAGATCAAAACTGGCCGGGAACTGGCCGTCCATTTCGCCCGGGCTACCGAATTGCCTGATTCCACACCCCTGGATGATGCATCCGAGGAGTTTCAACTGAAACATGGGGAGGATTCGCTTATTTCCGAGCTTCAGCAAGAGTTTACTGCCATGTCGATTGGTGAATACCATCGTGCTATTGCAAGCTTACCGTGGCGACGGGTTTACACGACCAATTACGACAATGTTCTAGAGACTGCCTACCGCGACAACTCGCGTCTCCTTACCCCAGTCACGCCTGGTGACCAAATCAAAAACATTCCCAAGGCGCATACGCTATGCGTTCATTTGAATGGATACATTGAGCGGCTCACTCGCGAGACCCTGGGGTCCGAGTTCAAACTAACCGACGTCAGCTATGTCTCAGGATCCCTCTTCGAGTCCCCGTGGGTGGTACTTCTGCGGCAGGACCTTCGTCTGGCAAGGACCGTTTTTTTCGTAGGATACTCCCTTGCTGACCTAGACATCAAGAGACTTCTCTTCCAGACTTCCAACCTGACCGACAAGACGTTCTTTGCCCTGGGTGCCGAATCCGATCCCGTCATAGTTCGCCGAGCATCGCGCTTCGGAACCGTGCTGCCACTGGACACCGCTGGCTTTGCCAACGCTGCAGTCAGCAGGAAGGCCAGCTACTCTCCCCGTGAGCCCGTGGAGCGAATTGGCCTGTCCATCGAGAGGTTTCAGGCCCCCCGTGAGGTGCCTCCGTTTTCGGATCGCCTTATCTTCGACCTCCTTCTGCACGGCGATCTGAACTCCGCCTTTGTCTGGAGTGATCTACACGACGGTCACGCATACTTCGTCGAGCGGTCGGTTACAACTCAGGTTCTTAACCACCTCGACGGTTCCACCCCTGCAATCGTGGTTCACTCGGACCTCGGGAACGGTAAAACTGCTCTTCTTGAGGGCATCAAGTGTCGTGCAATCGAGCGCGGTTACCACGTCTACAGCGTTACGGCTCGAACAGATGACCTCTTCAACGAGGTTGCTGCGGTCCTGGCCCTGGACACGAAGATCCTGCTTGTGATAGATGACTATCCCACTTGGCTCGATGTCATCGAGTATGTTGGCACGAATGCCAAACCCGAAACCGCTCTCTTGTTCTCGGCGCGTTCTGCTATCCACGATCTAATGATTGACCGTGTGTGTGCACTCCTCGATAGACGCACGGTCGCTGAGATCTCGGTCGACCATCTTAGCGAAGATGACCTCGTCTGGCTTGCCGAATGCTTTGACGAATATGGGCTTTGGGGTGACAGAGCATCATGGTCTCTTGAGGGCAAGCTTCGCCACTTGAAACAGGCTTGTAAATCTGAGTTCCACGCAGTCCTCCTGTCTGTCCTTGAGTCACCGCAGATTCTGTCACGCTTTAGCAAAGTGATAGATGATATTAAGGCGGAACGCGGCCATTACCAAGTCCTCCTCACCATCCTGGTCTTGGCCGTGCTCCAATACCCGACTGCTGTCGACACCCTCTTGGACATCTGGGGCGAGACGGTGCTCGAGACGCAGTTTCGGCGGAACGCCGCAGTCGGGCAGCTCTTGGACATCCATCACGGGACCGTTCTCATGCGCTCGTCCGTTGCGGCGCAGTTCATCCTGCAACGTATCATCTCGGATGCCAGCCTGGTGACCGAGGTGTTGACCCAGATGGCAAGCGTGGCGGACCGCGCTGCGCGTACATCCGCCCTGTATTGGAACATGCTGAGGGACCTAATGCGCTTTAGCAGCCTTCAGCTCGTCCTGCCAGAGCGGAACCGCCGCGTTTCGGTTATTCGCTACTACGAAAGCATTAAAAACCTAGCCGCGTGCAGACGTAATCCGCACTTCTGGCTCCAATACGGCATCGCATCCATCATTCTAGAAGATTTTGAACGTGTCGAACGGTATTTCCAGACTGCCTACTCGCTTGCCGAAAGTAGGGACGACTATAATACCTACATGATAGACAATCACTTCGCGCGCTTTTTGCTGCTCCGCGCAATCCGCCAAGGAGATCCCGACACTGCCATGAGCGCCTTTCGAAAGGCCCGTCAGATCATCAACCAGCAGATCAAGAGCGAGCGACTCCACTACCCGTATCGCGTCGCTGCATCATACGCCGAGTTCTTCGACACCTTCGAGGCACGCCTTACGCCGAACCAACGCGCGGAAATCGCCCAGGCAGGAAAGTATGTAGCGAACCAGATTGCCAAGCTGTCGGAACAACGTCGCCAACAAAAGTACGTGGCCGACTGCGCCAAGGCTATGCAGCGAGTAATGGCACGAGCTGGCCTCGCGTCAGACAGCTCAGCCAGCTAACACGCGCATGGATCTGTCGAGCGCGTACGTTCTTGAGGAAGACGTTGGGTGGTGCGCCTGGCATTGGTACGAGTACGGACCGTGACACGCGTGGCCGGCAGGCGAGTCGCTCGCAGGTCTTGCCCCATGGGGCAGCCGAAGCCCGTGCATTACGGGCTTCTTATTTGCCTGGGAATTTTCAGAAGACTATTTTATACAATTTTTTAACATTAATCATCATGCGATGCGATTGAACGCCGGAGTGATTTTTGTGCCTTTCGATTAGGCCTCTCGCCGGAGGCTCTCTTGAGTATCTCAGTGCATTAGGTCTGCAGGAAGAAAAGACACACGCGGAACGCAGTCAGACCTTCCCACCTTTTCCAAGGACAGGCTAAAGAGCTGACAATCCGGCTCTTCCCAGCGATCTAAGCAGGCCTACTCGGGCACGAGCTGCTTCTGGGAGAGCTTATAGCCCTTCTTTTCCAGCTCATCCACGAGCCCCTGGGCCGAGCTTTCGGCGAGGCGGATGGCTATCAGGCGCTGGCCCGTGCGGGGCTGCTTGAGGGTTATGAGGGAAAGCAGCGTGAGCCCGTGACGCTTTATCGCATCGGTGACCTCGTAGGCAGCCGAGGGCTCTTTCTCCAGGTCCTCGATGGTAATCCTCAGCCCCGCCCCCTTGAAGCCCAGGAGCTGAACCCAGAGGCGGAATATATCCGTATCGCTGATGATCCCGACCAGTCTCTCCCCCTCCATGACGGGCAGGTGGTTCACCCTGTTCTCCACGGCGATGATGGTGGCATCTTCGAGGGTGGTGTCGGGGGTGACGGTTATGACCTTCTTGTGCATGACCTTGCCGATCTTGAGCTTGGAAAGGAGATAGGGGAGCTCGTGCTTGGCGAGAGCCGTGGCATCGGAGGGGGAGGCGTCCCGCAGGCTATTCTTGGTGACTATTCCCACAAGCCTCTCCCCCTTGAGGACCGGCAAACACCGAATGCCTTGCTCGGCCATGGTGCGCTGGGCCTCGGTGACGAGCACATCTGGACTCACAGTCACGGGATTCTCCGTCATCCAGTATTTGACCAGCATGGGGACCTCCCTCCCCCTTTGGAAGAGCATTTTCTTCCCTTGAGAATATCCCTCACACCTTCCGCAATAGCAAAGGTTTTCTAGCGCCTCGCATCCTCGAGCATCTCTCCGTACCGTTCCAGGACCGGGCCGGGAGCTTTTCCCTCGAGGACGACCTCCCTGAAGGCCTCAGAAAGAGTTCTGTTAACGGTAGCCCAGTAGAGAACGTTCGGCCTCGGCTCCGCGTGCTCCAGAGCGCGGAGCACCGCCTTAAAATAGGGAGCCTGCCAGGCCTTGACCCGGCCATAGGCATCCCTTCTTGCAGAGGGCCAGCCCATCTCGGCCACAAGTAGCTCCTGCACGCGCTTGGAGAGAAGATATCTCACAAAAGCGAGGGCCAGAGCCTTATGGCGGGCCCCACGCGGGATGCCCAGCACCTCTCCCCCCAGCACGTGGGATTCCCTCACTGGCCCCCGCCAGCCGTGATAGGCCTTTATTTCCCTTTTCCCAGCGTCCCTCACTATGACGTTAACTCCGAAGGGCCAGTTGCGGGCCAGATAAACGCTCTCATTGGCCAGATATTTATTGGTCGTATTCCAGTTGGCCTTCCTGGTCTCAGGCGACAGGTAGGGCGCGAGGCGCCCCAGAAAGCGGAAGGCCCGTCTGGAACCCTCGTCGCTGAGCACCAATGGGTCTCCACCGGCGGAGCGGATAAACTCAAAGACATGAGTCGTGGTATTAAGGTCCAGAGTTCCGTGCAGGAGCACGCGTCCCACCCCCTCCGCCTCTTTAAGGCGCCGGGCAACCCCCAGGAGCCCCTCCCAGCTCTCGGGGGGTTTTAGACCGTAGCTCCGGAATTTGGGCTCGTTGTAGTAGGCGATCTGTACATTGGGCCTGTAGGGGAAGAAATAGAGTCTTCCCTGAAACTCCCCCACACGGATGAGCCCTGGGAGAATCTCCTTGGGAATGAGGTGCCGGTAGGAGGAGAGGTCTTCCATGAGCCCTTTCGAGACCAGGGGGGCAAGCTGCATGTTATCCTGGGCGATGAGGTCAACCCTCATCCTGCCCCCCCGGGCCATGGCCTCCAGCTTGTAGATGGCATCCCGCGCTTCCGCCTGGAGGCCCCTCACCTTCACACCCTCACGCCTCTCAAAGGGGGGGAAGACCTTGCCCCGCATGACCCTCCATTCCACCTCCCCAAGCCCCATCATGATGGTGAGAGTCTTGGTAGCCGCTGCGGAGGAGGGGGTCGGAAGGAGGCATAAGGCCAGCACTAAGGTAAGAAGTAGCCTCATCTTGAGCCCTTCCTCAGCCCTTCACCGCCCCGGCCATGTAGCCCGCCCTCAGGTAGCGCTGAAGAGAGAAAGTGACAGCCATTACGGGCAGCGTGAGGACCGTGGCATAGGCTGCCGAGTGAAACCAGCTCCCGCGTATCACGTAATAGTAAGTCTGAAGGGGAAGAGTGTTCTCCACTAACGTCAAGTATAAGGCATAGGTGAACTCATTCCAAGACTCAAGCCACCCGAAGATGGCCGCAACGGCTATCCCCGGCGCCGCAAGGGGAAACACCACCCGGAGGAGGGTCCCGAGCCTGCTGCACCCGTCCATCTGGGCCGCCTGCTCGAGACTTCTGGGTATGGTCTCGAAGGTGCCCACGAGGATCCAGGAGATGAAGGGGAGCGTCCTTATGAGGTGGGCCATGATGAGCCCCACGTGGGTATCCAGAAGGTTCCACCGGATGAAGGTTATGGCTATGGGAAGGGCGATGCCCACCTCGGGGAACATGCGCGCGGCAAAGAGCGAAAGGATGAAGGCGTAGCGATAGCGGGGCCTCATGCGGGAGATCACATAGGCGGCCGGGGCGGAGAGCAGGATGCCGAGCGCCATGGTGGCCGTTGCCACGACTATGCTCTTAATCAGGGGGCGCCAGAGCTCCGGCGATGGGAGCACGGCCTTCCAGTGCTCAAGCGTGACCTCCTTCAAGAGCCAGGAGGGATGAGGGGTGAGGACCTCCCGCGGCGGGCTAAGGGAGATCTTGAACATGATATAGATGGGACTCAGGGCCAGGGCCGCGAAAACAAGGAGCAGTACCAGAGCGCAGAGCCTACTCAAGGCTCGCCTCCTTGCCCGCAAGGGCCAGGTAGCCCGAGACAAAGAGGGCTATTATGCCCGTGAGGATGGTTGCGGCGGCAGCCGAGGAGTAGGGGTTATTGTAGTCGTGGAACTCATAATAAGAGTAGGTTGCAAGAACGGGTGTCGCCTTTCCCGCCAGGATAAGGGGCACCTCGAAAATCCGGAAAGTATCTATGGCCCTGAGGATAACGGCCATTGTGATGAAGGGCTTGAGCAGAGGCAGAGTGATATGCCAGAAGCGCCTCAAGGGGCCCGCCCCATCGGCCGATGCCGCCTCGTAGAGGGTCCGCGGGATGCTCTCCAGTCCCGCCAGGAGGATGAGGACCACCACGGGCGTTACCTTCCACATGTCAGCGACCACCACCATGAGGATGGTCCTCGGCCCGCCACCGGCCCAATCGATGGGATGGGCGATAAGCCCCAGCCGGCCTAACGCCTCATTCAGATAGCCCGAGGTGTCGAAAAAATAGGTGAATATCACGCCCGAGACGATAGTGGGTATCCCCAGCGGCGTGAGGATCAGGCTCCTGAAAACGGCCCTCCCCTTGAGTGCCTGGCTGAGTGACAGGGCGAGGGTGAGGCCAAGGGAGAGCTCCAGAGCGACTCCAAGCCCCACTATAGCGAGAGAGTTGAGAAGGGCCCGCACGAACTGGGAGTGAGAGGCTATGAAAAGGTAGTTGTCAAGGGTGGGAAAGGCCCCGGTGTTCGGGTCTCTCAGGCTCAGGCCCAGGGCTTGAAGAAGGGGGACGGCCGTGAGCCCCAGGAGATAAACGAAGAGCGGCGCGGTAAGGGCTATCTCCAGCTTCTTGCGGCCGAGAGCCCTTATCATGGGAGGCGGTCTTGGGAAGAGTAGAGCCCGCCCCCTGCGGCCTCCGATGCCGGAGCCCCGGCGCAGTCCCGAAAGCGCCTTCCTCGATGGGGCAAGAACTTAGTGGTCGCTGTGAAGAACTCCCGCCCTGGCGAAATGCTCAGCCGAGGGTATGTCATTATAAATGATGAGCACCGCTTCCGGCTGCACCTTTGCGACCCGGACGATCGTGTCCGTTATCTCCTTTGAGATCTCGGCCTTCTGCTCCTTGGTGCGGGGAAGCATCTGGATAGTTACGAAAGGCATGGCTTTTCCTCCCTTTGACATTTGGTGAGTTTAAGACCCAAGCTACACTAAATTCTCACTCGGCTCAAGACCCACCACATCAGAGTTGCTCATCTCCCTCGTCCTCCCCGGCGGCTGGGCTCTTCTACTCTTGAAGAAAACCCATACTCCCCAGGGCCAGGAAAAAGGCTATGCCGAAAAGACCCAGACCCAACCCCCTCAGAGCGAACCCTCTTATGCGGGGGTCATCGTGCACGTAGCCGAAGTAGTAACTCGTGGCTCCCGACAGGATTCCCAGAAGGGAGAAAAGGGGGCCGAAGCTTCCCACATCGGGCGAGAAGAGGAGGTTCGTTAGCGCCACCAGGGCAAGCCCAGCAAGGCTCAGCCCCAAGCTCAGAAATGCCAGGGCCATGGCGGAGGGACGGGGCAAGCTATCTCTCCACAGGGGCCATGAGCCTCAAATTGGTTCCCTCTCCTGCATCAGCCTCCACCCCCACGCTCTCGACATCGCGGCCAAATGCGCTCCAGGCCGGAACTCCCGTCTTCAGGATAAACACGCGAGAGCTTTCAGAAAACCCTGCTTCCGGGCTCAACCTCCCTATGCTTTCTTCTCTCGGCTATCGGGCACAGTTCTGGCGGGAGGGGCCTTCCCTTCCAGCGCTTCAAGCATGCGCTCCCTGTGGCTCCGCTCTCGCTTTGCCAGGAAGGCGAAAACCCTCTTGGCAAGGGGGAGGGCGGCCTTCTGGAAAAGGGCCAGGTAGAAGTGATACTGTGCCTCCTCACGGGCCAGGGCTTCTTCAAGAATCTTTCGGTCTTCGGATGAAAGCTCTCCGCGGCTGGGACCAAACTTTTCCTCTACCGCCCCCTTGAGCTCCTCCTCGCCCTCGCTGATTACCTCATCTACCCCTCCTTGAAGCAAGGCTTCAAGGCTCTCCTTGTGGGAGAGCTCTTCCCGGGCAAGGCCTTCCATGAGACCCGCACCCTCGGGGGAGCCCATCCGCGAGGTGGCCCTCCTGTAGAAACCGAGAGCCTCTTCCTCGTGGGCAATGGCCTGGCGTATGAGAAGCCTTACGAGAAAATCCTTGAGCATTTGGGATTACCCCGCCTTTTCCTTTATGAGCCCTTCAGAACAAGAACCCCGAAGGCGATGAAGATAATCCCCGATATGTATTTGATGTAGCGGGTGGGAAGCACAGCCGTGATGGCCCCCCCGAAGACCACGGCTATGAGGGTGGTAACCAGGAGGGCGCCCCCAGCCCCGATAAATACGGCCAGGGGTGATCCTGTCTTGGCCGCAAAGGAGAGAGTGGCGAGCTGGGTCTTATCGCCGAGCTCGGCCAGGAAAATAAGAATGAAGGTGCTGGAGATAATCTTCCAGTCCATAGGGCCCTCCCCCCAGAGGCTCAGGCTTCAACGGGATTCCCCTCCATCCCGCTGCCCGTCCAGGTATTTTTCCAGGTAGGCGTCCCGAATGCGTTTGAGTTCATGCCGAGGCACCAGGCGGAAGAGCTCCCAGCCAATATCGAGGCTCCCCTCTATTGAGCGGTTCTCGTTCTCTCCCTGTTGCACGAAGCGCTCCTCGAAATCATCGGCAAAGCGAACGAACTGCTTGTCCACATCGGTAAGGGCCGCCTCACCCAGGATGACCGCCAGCTCCTTGGCCCCCTTGCCCCGGGCATAGGCGGCGAAGAGCTGGTTCATAACGTCGGCATGGTCCTCACGGGTCTTGCCGGGGCCTATGCCCTTATCCTTGAGACGGGAGAGCGAAGGAAGGACGTTGATGGGAGGGTAGATGCCCCTGCGGTGAAGCTCCCGGTCCAATATTATCTGGCCTTCGGTTATATAGCCCGTGAGGTCGGGGATGGGGTGCGTCTTGTCGTCCTCAGGCATTGTCAGGATGGGCATCTGAGTGATAGAGCCTTCCTTACCACCGATCTTACCTGCTCTCTCGTAAATGGTGGCGAGGTCTGTATAGAGGTAGCCTGGATAGCCACGGCGACCGGGAATCTCTTTGCGGGCCGCAGAGACCTCCCTCAGCGCCTCACAGTAGCTGGTCATATCTGTGAGGATAACCAGGATGTGCATTTCCTTTTCAAAGGCGAGATATTCGGCGGCCGTGAGAGCCATGCGGGGGGTGATTATGCGCTCGACGGCCGGGTCATTGGCCAGGTTTATGAAAAGGACCGCGCGGGCGATAGCGCCCGTGCGGTTGAAGTCTCTGACAAAGAAATCGTACTCCTCGAAGGTTATGCCCATGGCGGCAAAAACAACGGCAAACCCTGCGTCAGAGCCCAGGACTCTGGCCTGGCGAGCTATCTGCGAGGCCAGCTTGGCGTGGGGAAGCCCCGCTCCAGAGAAAATGGGCAGCTTCTGCCCCCTTACCAGAGGGTTCATGGCGTCGATTGCTGAGATGCCCGTCTGTATGAAGTCTGAGGGGTAGCCCCGAGCATAAGGATTAAGGGGGTTTCCATTGATATCCAGACGCTTTTCAGGAAGGATAGGAGGGCCGCCATCGAGGGGCCGGCCCGAGCCGTCAAAAACCCTGCCCAAGAGTTCCTCGGAAACGGGAAGCTCGATAGTTTTCCCAAGGAATCTCACCTTGGTGGTATTCACGTTAATTCCCGCCGTGCCCTCAAAGAGTTGCACAAGGGCCTGGCCTCTCGCAGCCATCAGGACCTGCCCCCGCCGTACCTCCCCGCTGCTAAGCTCTATCTCCACAAGCTCCTGATATTTGGCGCCCTCTACCCGGTCCACCATCATCAGGGGGCCGGCTACCTCAGCAATGCTTGTAAACTCTTTCATCCTAAGTTTCTCCTTTAAATCGCCAAAAATAGAGAAAACGTTGAACTTTTTATAGCACTCCGGGTGGGGGAAGTAAAGCCATTTGGACGCCGGGAGAGCCTTATGCTCAAGATCGGCAGAAATTTTGCTGAATTAAACACTAAATTTCTTAATTTTGCGTACCTTTGAGCCGAAAAGATGAAAAAGACATAAGCCTCCCCGGGACAAAGGGTCGCCGTGGGTGTTAAAAAATGGTTTTAGCTCCTTGAGCTCCTCAGTCAACGGATTTTATTCTAGACTTCATTATTTTTGGACCTGAGAAAATGGTTCGCGATCGAGAGGATGGTTCGGTGAATTTACTGATTTTCATATGGACTTTGAGGGAAGAGAGCTTATGGTCATAAGGCTCCTGGCTGCTAAGGTCGCGCTGATAGTGGCCCTTTTCCCCCTTCCCCTGCTTGCAATGGAGGGGGCTCCCTCTTACTACGACGCCGCCAGGGCAAAAGAGATCCGCTCTCTGGATAGCCATTACACAGCCGAGCAGATTGATTTCATGGTCAGGACAATATTTTCTTACGCTCCGAACCAGGACATCTGGTCCCATCGCTGGGCCCGAAAGAGGAAAACTCCAGAGATTGCGCAGATAACGATTCTGGACTCCTCTGATGGCTACGGAGTCCTTAGCTACACCAGCATCAAACTCAAGGAGGAGGCCCAGTCTTATATCGTAGTGGTAGCGGGAAATGAGGGTAATCCCCGAGAGAGAATCTGGGTCACCATGCCCGCCCTGCGGGAATATTTCATGAACGTAACAGCAGAGGATGGCACACTGCTTGAGATCGGGTCGGGATTTTTCAGCGCAGTCTTGGCGGGCCTCCGAATCAAGGACATGCTCATTCGGCATAAGGCGCAAGGGCTTTCCTGGGAGGTGAAAGATGATGGCCTGAGCCCTCGAGAAGAGAGGGAAAATCTCCTCCTCAGGGAATTTTTCACCCAGTCTTATCGAAGGACGGGCTCCTTCCGGGAGGAAGACCTGCAGGAAGAGCGCAGAGCGTACTGCTCCGGGCGGCTCGATGAGCCAGGAATGGAGCAGGGCGAGGTGCGCAATCCTATCTGCAAAAATGTTATTTCCACGAAGACCTAGCCCGGGTAGGGACAGGCTCCCCAAGAGACTGGTTCCCTTATCAGTACTTTTCCTTTTCCTCCTCACCTCTACCTTTGCCTATCCCTCGGCTGATAGGGTCAGGGAGAGAATGCTCCTTCAGAAGGTGCCGGATGGCTATTTGAAGGAGGTGAAATTCCTGCTGGAAAACTATACGGTGAAGCGAAAATGGGAGGGTTTCTCCTTCAAGAGCAAAGAGAGTGTCCTCGCCTTTCTACTGGACCGCATCCCCCTTGCGGCTTCAATGGCCCGCTCTCTTAAGCTTTCCCGGTATATCGTTGAGAAGAATGGCGATAACAGCTACCACCTGGATAATCAAAATGGCCTCACGGGTACCTTCAAGCTCGTCTATAGCGAGGGCAATACCCGCATCTACCGGGGAGAGGGGGAGTATAACGGCTGGCTCATCCGCGGGCTCAAGGGCTGGGGATTCACCTATATCCACTACCGGGAGAATGTTAAGGACGGTGAGACTTACGTAGTCAACGACTTCTACTCCTATTTCCATGTGGAAGAGAGCTTCACAGCGCTTCTCATAAAGGTAGTGGACACTATTTTGAGAATGCTTGCCGATAAGGAGATAAACCAGTCCATCGAGGCGGCCAGGGTCTTGAGCGAGACGCTGGCAAAGGAGCCTCAAAGACTTTACGAGAAGATGAGAGAGGATAAGTTCGTCACCAAGGCGGAGCTTGAAGAGTTCAGGAAAGAGTTTTTAGGCTCTGAGAATAAGCTGAGCCTGAGCCCCTATTTTCCGAATACGGGGCTTTAGCTTTTACCACTGATCAGTCAAGTCTCCTTTCTCCCGGCATCCCGTCTCTTGAGAGCTGAGAGGCTCTATCATTCCTGAGGTCAAGACACCGCCGAATTCGGCACCTCTATGAGATGACGATGAACAGCATGAGATCACCGCGGAGGACGTTGAGCGCGATCACCCGCTCCGCCTTCTTCAACGCCACGCCCAATTCGTCGACAGAACGGATCTTCTGGCGGTTCACCGCCACGATGATATCGCCCTCCCGCAGTCCATGCCGCCAGGCGGGGCTGCCCGACTCCAGCTTGGCAACCAAGACTCCTTCCACCTTACCGAACATCGGCATGCCTTTCTGGATGTTCTCGAATGTGGCGCCCGCCAGCTGCGGGACTGTCTGCCCGCCCGCGAGGGCGGCCTCAACAGGTTTCCCGACGCGCGCCCGGACCGTTTCCTTACGCCCATCCCGGATCAGCGCCAGCTCGACTTCGGTATCTACAGGCACGAGCCCGATGCGGTTTCTCAAATCGGCCGAGCTACGAATGCGCTTTCCGTCCACTGCGATAATGACGTCGCCCGCCCGGATACCCGCCTTTTCGGCTGGGGAGCCGGGCTCCACCTGGGTGACGACCGCCCCGCTGTCCTCTTCCAGTCCAAGGGCTTTGGCCAGGTCGGGCGTGAGGTTCTGAATGCCGATGCCGAGCCGCCCGCGGCGCACTTCGCCGAACCTGATTAACTGGCCCATCACGGCCTTTGCCATGCGGCTCGGCACGGCAAACCCGATCCCGACGTTGCCGCCCCCCGGCGCAATAATCGCCGTATTAATTCCGATTAGCTCTCCTTCCAGATTGACCAGGGCTCCACCGGAGTTCCCAGGGTTGATCGAGGCATCTGTCTGGATGAAATCCTCGTATCCCTCGATATTCAGGCCACTTCGCCCAAGAGCGCTGACGATTCCGGACGTGACAGTTTGGCCGAGTCCGAACGGATTTCCTATGGCCACTACAAAATCGCCTACCTGTAAGGCGTCTGAATCCCCAAGAGGAAGCGCCTTCAGATTTCCCGGATTGATCTCCAGCAGGGCAATATCCGTGCCTGTGTCGCTTCCAATCAGCTTCGCCTTGAACTTGCGCCGATCCTTCAAAGTAACCACGATCTCTTCGCCGTTCTTAATAACATGGTGGTTGGTCAGTACGTATCCTTTTTCGGCGTCCACGATCACACCCGAGCCCGCCGCCTGGAACTCACGTTCTTGGGGCTGCTCGGGAACATTGAAGAACCTGCGGAAAAAGGGGTCACTGAACAGCGGATTTTGCTGGACAGCGACTCGCCCGCGGACAGAGATATTGACCACCGCGGGCGTAATACGTTTGAGCAGAGGCGCCAGAGTCGGAATTCCTTGACCATCGCTCCCTAGACCCAGTGGCGTCCCCGCATCAACATGTGAACCAACGGCACCGATCAAAAGAATCAACAAAACAAGCCAATAGTAATGACGCTTTCGCATTGCCCTTCCCTCCGACTCGAAACGGGTTTGAAGTCACCCTCATATTATTGAGGTCGTATCCTAAAGCACGCCACGGCTTGAAAAACATATGAGCGGAGACCTTATGAAAAGTCATAAGTCTCCTCGGTCTCATATACCGTTCCGTAGAGCATCCGTCCATGCCCCGGGCTTCGGTCGGGGCACGCATGTCCTTCCGGGCTCTCATGGCATACAAGCCGCATAGAATTCGCGCACATCCCGGGACAGTTGTTCACGCGCCTTTCGGTGCGTGTAGATCATGTGACCTGACTGATAGCGGCGCATCGTGATGTTCGAGCGTAAGCGGTCCGGCAACCGCATCTGATCGATTACGTATTTCGTAGCGAAGTACGGCGTCACGAGATCGTAATAGCCGTGAGCGATAAAGACCTTCAGATTGGGGCTTAGCGTCATTGCCAGCTTCAGGCCGCCAGCGGTCGTCACAAAGCCCTGTTTGCTTCCAATGCCCGTTGTCCAATCCCATGCCTCGATGATGTTCCGGTTGAGCAGCTTATAGGGAAGATTCGTCTTGAATTGCAAATCCGCCCGGACATATTCGTTGAACGCAGTCGCGAACGGCCAGTTCAAACCTTCCAGCGTCGGGTCGGCCATGCTGTTGAACGTCGGATCCCCCGGCTCGGTGTCCAGCCTCGTTACCGATGCGTCGTAGACGCCGGCGATCAGCCCTCGGTCCCGCAGCAATTCCCTGGTGAAGACATAGAACGGCACGCGGCCCTGATGACGGTTCACGAGTTCGAGAGACAATCCGATGTAGCCAGCGAGCTTAGAATGGAGCGCTTCTCTGTCGGCTTGTCGAAGGGACGCCCCCCGAAAAAGGCCCACCATATACTCTTTTGTAGCGAAGTTCTCCACCTCAGCCAAGACGGCCGCCAGCCCTGCTTTTTCGGGGGACCCGACCGATGACTTTCTGTGATGGATGGCCGCCGCCGTGTAGCTTGGCAAAAGGAACGTCCAGGGCAGAATGTTGTAGTCCCCGCCGCGCGTGAAGGCATATTCCAGAACGGGCGAAACGAAGACGATACCCGTCAGGTCGATCCCGAAATCCGAGCTTTGCAGAACATGGGCCAAGGTCGCAGCCCGCACCCCGCCGTAGCTTTCACCCACCAGGAACTTGGGCGAGAGCCATCGATCATTCTGCGCCAAATAAAGCCGAATGAATTCCGCAACAGTCTTGGCGTCCTGCTCGACGCCCCAGAACGCCCTCCTGTCTTTCTTTTCGTCGGATACTGGACGGCTGAAACCAGTGCCGATGGGGTCGATGAAAACGAGGTCGGTAAAGATGAGCCACGTCTCAGGATTCTCCACGAGCCGCACAGGCGGCGGAGGCACCGTCCCGTCCTCGTTCAGCGCCACGCGTTTCGGCCCCAAGAGTCCCATGTGCAGGTAAGCCGACGACGCGCCGGGCCCGCCGTTAAAGGCGAAGGTCACAGGGCGGGTTGCCGCTCTGGCGTCATCCAGGGTGTAAGCCACATAAAAGAAGCGCCCTTTCACCCCGGAGTCTGGATGCTCGAGAACGATCGTGGCGGCCGTGGCCTCGTATTTGAGCGTCCGACCGTTGAGGTTGATTGAATGGGTTGTCTTCGAAAGAGCTTCCGATTGCGATCGCGTATCGTCAGCCTTTGACTTGGTTGGCTCACATTGTTTCTCGGCGGCAAAGGAAAGTTGGGTTCCCGACAGCAGGCCCAATATTAGGAGAAGGAGTATAGGCCTCATATAACGCATCATGTCAGAACATCCCTTAAATAGGTGACAAAACAGGGATCTTCCATTTCAAATCTTGACTTCGCCGTGGCTGGCCCCCATGGTGGTCTAAATCAATCATAATTCCTTCCACCGGATATTTCAAAAGTTTTTCGAAACCACGCAAACCAGTTCCTGTCGCAATC
Source organism: uncultured bacterium (assembly GCA_964575845.1). Taxonomy (GTDB): domain Bacteria; phylum UBA8248; class UBA8248; order UBA8248; family CAZNSX01; genus CAZNSX01. The sequence continues at coordinate 310,750 of CAZNSX010000005.1, forward strand.
CGCCGGCCATCGCCCCAGTTCCCGCCCGATGCTCGAAGTCATGTTAGAAGACGATGGGTCTCTTGGGCGGCCGACCGGCTGGGTCAACAGGAGGTCGACCTGCTGGTATAAAGCTTCGACAGCCGGCAGACGGATGGTAAAGAAGCCCTATATTTTATATGCCATAGGTCTTAATAAAAACCCTCTGGGATGGAGCCTTGAGAACGGCACCCGACCCTGCTTGATGCACCCGCTTTCCGACGGTCCCGTGAAAGATCTAGGGTGTCCTCACGGACCCGCGCCGGAAATAATTTCCATCATCCCAAGCCGGATCATCATGACGGCTATCGCCGCGAGGAGCAGGCTCGCGACCTTGGAGATGGCCAGGGAGCCTCCCTCCCCCAGAAAGCGGGTGAGCGGTTCCGAGCGGGTCGGCACCAGCCACACGACGAGGAGATTGGCGATAAGGGCGGCAATGGTTGGCAGGTAGCCATTGTGGTCAAGCATTATGAGGAGGGTGGTCAGCACAGCGGGACCGGCGATCAAGGGGGTCCCGAGGGGCACAACCCCCATGGTTTCAGAGGGGCGCCTTCGGCTCTTCTCGGGCCTGAGGATATCCAGGATAGAGAAGAAGAGGAGAATTATCCCCCCGCAACCTTAGAAATCCGGGATTGTGACTCCGAGGACCACCAGGAGGGCCTTTCCCAGGAAGAGGAAGCTCGGGCTCAGGGAGGCGGCCGTGAGGAGGGAATGCCGGATGACCTGCTTCCGCTCTGTCGCGTCGAGGCTTCCGGCAAACCCCATGTAGATGGGCAGCACTCCGATTATGTCCAGGGCGACAAATATTGGGATGAAGGTGAAAGCAAAGGACCTGACGAAATCCGCCACCGCCTCCCTCCCCGGTCACCCTGAGTGGCCTATTCAATATCTGGCCCGAGGATCATGTGTGAGGTATTCCCCCCAATGCTCCGCCATCAAACCCGCCGCTCCCGGCCCGTCCAATACCTCTCGCGCAGTTCCCGCTTCATTATTTTCCCGTAATTGTTCTTGGGGAGCTCATCCATGAAGTCGATTGACTTGGGCTTCTTATAACTCGCGATGTTATCCTTGCAGAAGGTGATGAGATCCTCTTCCCTGGCGGATTTTCCCGGCACGAGAGACACGACGGCCTTCACGGCCTCACCCCACGTGGGGTCGGGGACGCCTATGACCGCCACCTCTCTCACGGCTGGATGCTGGATGATGACTTCCTCTATCTCGCGGGGATAGATATTCTCCCCGGCGCTTATGATCATGTCCTTTGAGCGGTCCATGATAAAAAGATAGCCCCCTTCATCCATGTACCCCACGTCGCCCGTATGGAGCCACCCACCGCGGAGCGTCTCCGCCGTGACCTCGGGCTCTCGCCAGTATCCTTTCATGACTATATCCGAGCGCGTGACGACCTCTCCCACCTCTCGGGGCGGAAGTTCATTATCATCCGGGTCGAAAATCTTTACCTCCACATCGGTGCGCTGGATGCCCGCGGATGAAAGCCGCCGCATCTGCTCCGGCGTCCCCTCTATGACGTGATCCCGGTGAGGGAGGTAGGTGATGGTCATGGGGGATTCGCCCTGTCCATATAGCTGCACAAGGCAATGGCCTAATTTCCCTATGGCCTCTTTCAGGTCTTCTACATACATGGGGCCGCCGCCGTATATCAGGGACTTGAGCGAGCTCAGGTCGTATCGGTCAAGGGCCGGGCTCTCCACCAAGAGCTTCACCATGGTGGGCGCGGCCCAGACGTTAGTGATTCTGTATTCCTGAATCGTTTTGAATACGAGCTCCGGGTCGAATGACTTGGATTCGGGGATAATATTGGCCGCCCCCTTCGCGATGTTGGGCAGGGCGTAGAGACCGCTTCCGTGCGAGAGGGGAGCCGCGTGAAGGGCCGCGTCCTCGGGCCCGAGCGGGCAGATGTCCGAGAAAAAGTTCATGGCCATGGCGAGGAGGTTCCGGTGAGTCAGCATGGCGCCCTTGGGCTTTCCCGTCGTTCCCGAGGTGTAGAAGAGCCAGGCCAGGTCGTCTGGCTTTACCTCAGCATCTTCCCATCGGTCCGATTCCGCGGATATCAGCTCTTCATAATCAAGGAGGGGGCCGCCAGCTCCTGAGAGCGTGATGAGCCGCCGCGCCCGGGGTATCCGCTCCCGGATGTCGGTTATTGCCCCGTTGAATTCAGGGGATAAGATAACGGCCCTTGCCTCGGAGTGGTCGATGATGAAAGCAAACTCATTGGGGTGAAGCCTGAAATTGATGGGTACCGCACCGCAGCCCGCCTTGAAGCAGGCGAAGATGGATTCCAGCGTCTCCGGATAGTTATACTGGAGAACCGCCACGTTATCCCCCTGCTTGATGCCGAGACGGCGGAGGGCATTCACAAGACGATTCGCCCGCGAGTTGAACTGGGCGTAGGTCAGCCTCTTCAGGCCGTGCATGAGCGCCAGATTGTCTGGAAAGGTCTGGGCTGACTTGGTCAATAATTTACCGACGTTCACCTTTTTGTTCCCTTGCCCTGAAACTTTGAGGGCACCTGGCCCCCCCCCTCTCCGAGGCCTCGGCTGATTTAATCTTCATACGGGAGGAGCCCCCCTGGCCCCCCCTGCCCTTCGGCAACTTCATCCTTCTATGCCGCGGGCTGCCGGGGCGGCTCCTCCCAGAAGTCGCGCTGTATGTTCCTTTCAGAGGGCTCCTACTGAAGGAGGGTGTGCCTCACGACGATAATCTCCTCGTGGGGCATCTTCGTTATGACCTCATGGCCCGTCTCCGTTACCACAACCTCCTCCTCAAGCCTCACGCCCCCGAGGCCGAGCTCCCCCTGCTGGGTCTCGATTGCGAAGGTCATGCCCTTCTCAAAAGGTATGGGGTCTTCAAGGGAGAAGGCGCGAGAAATCAAGGGCTGCTCATAGAGGGTGAGCCCCAGCCCGTGTCCCCACTGGCTGCAGATGTTTTCTTCTTCGCCCTTGTAGCCCCAGAGGGAGGCGGGGGGGAAGCGCTTCGCGGCGTCGGCGGTTGTCTTCCCCGGCTTCACCTCCTCGAGGGCGTCATAGATCCAGTCATGCGTCTGCTTATACCACTCCTTCTCCTTGGCCGTTGGCTCCCTGCCCACGATGAATGTGCGGTAGTAGCAGGTCTGATAGCCCGAGAAGCTCACCCCGTAGATATCGCCAAAGACTATTTCTCCCGGCTGGATTATCCTGTCAGTCGCCCCCGAGCCCCGAAAGTTGGGCCAGCCCCTAGGGCCTGATTTGAAGTGGCCATCCACCTGCTCCGCCCCCATCTCTATGCAGGCCTTGTGCGCGATGCCCATGAGCTCGCATTCCTTCATACCCGGCTTCATGGCCTCATAGACCTGAAACCAGGCCCTATCCACTATGGCCGCAGCCATCTTGAGACAGTTTATCTCGTCCTCCGTCTTTATCAGGCGGGCCTCGGCCATGGGGGCCTCGCCGTCAGCCACCTTGATCCCCGCCTCCTTAAGGGCCTCGGCGCCGAGCGTGTCCAGCGTATCGGCCCCGAGCTTCTCCTTGAGAAGCCCTCTCTCCTCGAGGTCCCGCTTTATGGCCTCAACCCATTTCTTCACCTGGGTCTTGGTCGCATTCGGGCCCACGAGCCCGCCCATCCAGGTATTGGCGCAGCGCATGTTCTCGGGCTTCAGCCAGGAGCAGTGAATGAGCTGCTGTATCCCGATATCCGCGTGCTCATAGATTATTGGGTCGTGCTCGGCGAAGACGAGCGCAAACCGGAGCCTCTTCGCAAAGGGAATGCTCGCCACAGCCGTGGCATACCTGATGTTTGCGGTATCGTAGAGGAGAAGTGCCGGGAGGCCATACTTTTTCATCTTCTCCCGCGTCCTCTCCATCCTCTCCCTACGCATCCTGGCGAAATCTATCCTGTCCTGACTATCAACTCCACCCGGCCCGAAGTAAAGAGATGTCATCTGCCTTTCCTCCTTTAATTGAGAATCCCTTTAAGTGAAATGGAGGGAACACATCCACCTCTCCCCCGCCCAGACCGGCGGAGGCATCCCTGCGCCGGGTCCCTGACCAGGGTGACCCCGGCTAGCCGGTAACTTAAGGTCTCAGACGGAAGATGTCAATGAGGAGGGAGGGAGGATTTTGGGGAGATAGGTCAAGGCCCTGGCGCCTTCTGAACCCCCGCCCGGAAGATGCCGGCGATGCCTTTGAGCCGCCCTCCTCTAACTCTCACGCCTTCTCCTTCTCTACCCTGCAAAGCAAAGCTGTGTGCGGCCAGCCGCCGATCTCCGGGCTGCAGAACTCCGCCCCGCCGGGGCAGAGGAGGTTCGCATTTGACTCGAAGACGCCGAAGAGCTCAGGCTCCGCCTCCCCCCTCTCCGGGAACCACCAGCCGTGCTGGGCGTCGGCCATGCGCGGGTCGATGGCGTCCGAGAGATGGACCCGCTGGCGGATGCTCCCCTGCGGTGTCACAACCCGCGCCCACTCACCCTCCACAAGCCCCAATGCCGCGGCTGTCTCCGGGTTCAGGGCCACCTGCGGGTCGGGTCTTCGTTCCCGCGCTCTCTCTATCTGCCTCTGCTCCGAGTGGTACATCGGCATGAACCGGCTCCCGGTTATGAGCACGAGGGGATAGTGCCGCGCAAGCTCGGGGCTGCCCGAGGGGCTCTGGTGCGGCTCCCGGTAGACCGGAAGCGGCTCGCAGCCGAGCGCCTCGAACGTGCTGGAGCGGAGCTCCACTTTCCCAGATGGCGTGCCGAAGCCGAACTGCTCGTAGCGCCTGAACTCCCGCCGGCCGAAGAGGCCGTTGCGCTCAAGCAGCCCGTTGAATGTAAGCCCGACCGGGGCGAGCCGGTGGTCCCATACCTCCTCCACCGTCTCCCAAGGCCAATGTTCCGCCTGGCCCAGTCGCACCGCCAGTCCCCGCCAGAACTGGTAGTCATCGCGGCGCTCATGGAGCGGCCCAACCCCCTTGGGGCAGGCCACGCAGAAGCCCGGCGTGAGCCAGAGCTCCGTCCGCTCGACGGTCGAGGCCGCGGGGAAGACGTAGTCGGCGAGCGCGGCTGAGGGAGTTAGGTAGTAATCCACCACAACGTAAAGCTCGAGGGCCTTCAGCGCCTCATGGGTCCGGCGGACGTCGGGGAGCGAGAGAAGTGGATTCGAAGCAAGCGAGATCATTGCGGTCACGGGGTAGGGTTTTCCGGTGAGGACGGCGTCAAACACGGCCCTCTCATGCGCCACGCAGGTCATGTCCGCCAGCGGCGGGTGCATGTAATCGCGGGGGAGCCGGCGGTTCGCCTCTGCGTTCCGCTCCCAGCCGGGAAAGCCGAAGAAGGGGTACTCATCCGCACCCAGCTGCTTCGCCCGCTGCTCGGGCGGAAGGGCTTCATTGAGTTCCATCTCGTCATTACCTATGACCTTCCCCACCGGGTCAGCCCAGCCGAGGAGCTCACCACCGGCTATGTCCAGGTTGCCCGTGATGGCGCGAAGGATGCAGCGCGCCCGCGCTGCCTGGGTGGCGTTGACGCCCTGCTTGTCGAGGCCGAAGCCCCAGGTGATGACCCCTGGCTTCGTCGTGGCGTACCGGCGGGCGGACTCAACCACCTGCTCGGGCGTGAGCCAGGTGATCTCGGCCACCTTCTCCGGCGTGTAGTCTGCGATCGCGGCGCGAAGGTCATCAAACCCCACCGTCCACCTCGTCACGAAATCCCGGTCATAGAGGCCCTCTTCGATGATAATCCTGAGCCAGCCGAGCATCAGCGCCACATCCGTCCCCGGCCTGATGGGGAGCCAGAGGTCCGCCATCTCCGCCTCGCGGATGCGGCGCGGGTCCACCACCATCAGGAAGGTCCCCCTCCTCTTGGCCGCAACTATCTCGGGGAAGAGCATGACGGGCTCTGACTGAGAGGCCGCATGGCCCCAGAGCACCAGGCACTTCGCCTCCCGCAGGTCGCCCCGGGGAAAGCCGCCGTAGGTTGCGAACTCGACCGCCTGGCTTGGACACATGCAGATGTTATTCGCCCCGCACATGTTCGGCGAGCCGAAGAGGTTATAGAACCGCCGCCCGTCCCAGTGATAGGTGCGGTGGGTGCCGTGGGTGAAGGCGAGAGTTTCCGCGCCGAACCTGTCGCGAAGTGCCGCGAGCCTCGCCGCCACCTCATCGAGCGCCCCCTCCCAGCTTACGCGCTCCCACTTGCCCGCGCCGCGCTTTCCCGTGCGCTTCAGAGGGTAGTTGAGGCGGTCCGGGTGATAGAGGTGCTCGACCATGAGCTTCGCGCGGGTGCAAAGCCTGCCCCTCGTTATGGGATGCTCCGGGTCGCCCTTCACCCGGACAACGCGGCCATCCTCCATCTCCAAGAGCAGCCCGCAGCGCGGATGGCAAAGCCCGCAGTAACTCCGCCTGGTCTCGTTCATGACAGCCCTCCCCCTTCAGGCTCCTGATTTCAGTGTTTCAGGGATAAGGATATCACGTTCGGGGATGGTTGGGGAGGGAGTGAGCAGGGATTTGGAAAAGCAGACGGGGAGGTTTCGTCTGAGAGATGTTAATGAGGCAAGGAAGAGGATTACGCAAACGGGCTAAAGCTCTGGCTTAACTTCCCCCGAATTTCCCGTCCCTTCGGCAAGAATCTCTTCAATAATCTCCTCCAGGCGAGGCTCAACTTTTTTCATGAGCCTCTCAAACTCTGAGTTGCCGAGTTCCTTTTTCAAATCTTCGATACTACCCTCAACGCTTTTCACATCAGGGGATTTGACCTCAAGCAATATCTCTCTGCCCCGTAACGAGCAGGCGAGGGCACGCTCCACCTGGCCGAGTCGAGCATACGCATTGCCCAGGTTACCTAGGTCAGCGCCCTCGCCGTATCTATCACCAATCTCGCGGTGAATATCCAGGGCCTGCTCATGATACTCAATTGCACGCTCTACCTGGCCGAGCCGAAAATACGCATTGCCCAGGTTGCCTAGTTGATTGCCCTCGCCGCGCTTATCTCCAATCTCGCGCTGAATAGCCAAAGCCTGCT
>CAZNSX010000006.1:0-168440 GCA_964575845.1 uncultured bacterium
TTCAAGGTGCTCTGGATGCCCCCTGTGAGCAGACCCAAGGTCGTCGCGAGAGCGACTGAAACCAGCGCGATGATCAGGGCATATTCCGTCAACCCCTGACCTTCCTCCTTCTGCCACAGCCTGAGAAACTTTCTCCACATCTCTTCATCCTCCTTTGTGAAGACCTCCGCCGGGCGGCGGAAAGCCGACTGTAGGGTGTGGAAAAGCGACAATAAAAAGAGCGTTCATCTCAATTATTGCCTTCCATTTGGGACTTCAGATCCTCATACCTCCAGAGGGTATAGACCTCAGAAGGTGGAATTCCGGGAATGAACCTTGGCGATGGTTCCGGATCAGATTGGCAAAGGGAGGGGGCTACGGCAAAACTACTGTTTCTTCCAACCCTTAAGGTATTTTTCGGAAAGACATCCCGGCTCTGCGAATCAGAGTATCCGGGAGAAGGGGGAGAAAGAAAACCCGAGAGCTTTGACTTGTCTGGCGAGAGTTTTGGCTTCATCATTTCTTCGGCAGGCCGACTATCTGAAGGGCTTCCTCACCCCCAGACTCGTGCCGTTGCGCCCCGACCTCACGGTCGGTTTGCCTTTATCGGAAATGCGGTTCTACGATTTCCCTATCTTTTTCCCTTGTGCTTCCTTACCTTCAGCGTCCTTATACAAGATGACTCATCTCTAATATCGACAAGATAGTCTCCGAACTTGAGAGAAAAAATCGTCTTTCCACGAATTTTCTTGAGGCGGCCTTAGGGGAATGTCTGAAAAGGCGCATCCCATGAGGGTTCCACCGGGATATCAACAGATATGAGGCTCAGCACCTTATGTCTCTATGTACCCCTATGGGCGCTCCTGCACTCCAGACGGACACTTCTTGGGCAGCAGATTTATTGGGGAAAAATTCTTGACCGAAGACCTAATCAATCTTGAGGAGCCCTTTCGCTCTCGCCACAAAATCACTGGCGTGAGGAGGCCTAGGATGAGGGCAGAGGGCGCATTTATGGAATCATCCAGGAAAACGAGGGCACTTCTGCCCCCTCAGCGATAGGGAGGTGGGCTTCTTTTGCGAATTCCACCGCTTGGCTGCGAACCTTCTCGTAGAGGGATGCTAAAGGGCAGAAGATTTTCTGCCGATGCTGAAAGCGAAGAAGCTGGCCATGGCTCGGAAGAAGCTGGTGGCCGGGAAAGAAGAAATTCTGTTCTGATGGAGGAGAGGAAAATGAGTTTGGGTATCGCGTTAAACAGAAAGCCATGGATCGAATCTCAAGACGAAATCGACAATTGGCCCCCAAAATGGGAAGATATCAAGCAAGAGGAAATTCGCCGCATTTTGGCGAGGGAGGGAGAGAACGCGTTCATAGGTTTCCGTGGGACAAACCGTGGACCGCTCCTCCGGCGGACTCGATATAACGGCGGAAAAGAGAAAATTGTCTTAACCCGCGAGTCGGAGCGTAACCTCAGGGTCCGTATGGGGTTGGAGGTTCCCTATATGCCCTTTCCTATCAAATAGCATGACTTTCTTCCCGGTCCCCTGCGATAAGCCTCGTGCTCAAGGAGGAATGCGTTTCCACAGAGAACGGGACATAGCTTATGAAGATAAGGAAGACCGTTAATAGAAACAAAACGTGACAGCTTGCACGCTGCCATACAAGCCAGAAGAGACTGGCAATACAGGATATACACCCTCCCTTCTTGAAGACACCCGACCTAAAGAACATGGTCTGGCCGATTGAGGAAGTGGTAGCTAATCCACTTCTCACCCCGATACTCTTTCACCCCATACTTCCCCGCAAGGCTACAAACTATCCTATAAATGCAGAGCACTGTCAGGTTGAGCAGGGGCTTAGCGATGCCCGGGCGATCCGGCTTCACCTTGAAATTCTTAGACTTTGTCCCAATTCGGCACGAATGCTGCTAGGATCCATGGTGTTCCTACGTTGGTCTTCGGGGGCGGAAGTTATGGAGTCTTTGTGAGGATTGATCAGGAGAGGAGACAAGCGATGCAGAGGCGCTTTCTGTGGGTTGTCCTGACAGGACTTTTGGCCGGCTGTGCCGTCTACGGTTCTCCCCCGGGCCATGGCGGTATCCCACCTGGGCATGGTGGTATCCCACCTGGGCAGGCTAAGAAGATGCGGCCGCCGCCCATTATATTGGTAGGCCCCCCCCGCTATGCGGTGGTGCCTCGGACCGAGATATGGATAATGCTCGGCGTGGAGGCCGACGTGTTCTATGTGGGCGGCGTGCATTATTATTCTTACAATGGCGTCTGGTACAGGGCTGAGAGCTATAAAGGTCCCTGGAGGGCGATTGCCGCCAACGACCTCCCCCCGGGCCTACGGGGGGAATCCCCAAAAGAGCTCAAGGCGAAGGGTAAGGGCCCAAAGAAACGGGCACGGTGGAAGTGATCAGTGAAATCCGCCCCCGCCCATGGACTGACACCTTAGTAGCCTTCTTTTGTAAGTCCCACCGCATCGGCCATGCTCTATTAAAAGAAATGCAGGAGGAGATTAGCCTAATCGTGGACGCGAAGGATGTTATTACCTTGGTTGTGCAGCCTAAACCTTTGAGGGGGAGAAGAAAGAATGGGACAAAATTGGAAGAGGCGGAGGAAAGAGAGATGTTCAGGCTCGGTGCGGAAGGGGCGGGCGGAATGACGCACTCAAAGGCCCCACGCGCGCATACGGGCAACCCCCTAGAGGACTTCTCATCAGGAGTTCCTTAGCCCCACGAGATCCAAAAGACAAAGGACCCCAGGGTCAATTAGAAATGCCCAGGCGGCCCCGGCCTGACCCCTCTCGGCTTTGCACCCGGAGGACGGAGGGGCTCACTTGGTGGTGAAGGGAAGAACCTGGCGGCAAACGCTGCCCGGCCCCATCGGTTATCCTCATCTCCTCCGACGGGCAAGAAGCGAGGAAAATAATCTCAAGTAAAACTTTATCTTTCATTAATAATTCTTTGATAAGACGCTCACTAATGCGTTGAGTCGATTTTGCGCGGCGAGCCCCTGCTCGCTCCTCAGGAAAAATATGCCGAAATCGATTTTGAAGGCTCCAGGCGGGCCAGCGCTTTCTTCTGGATTGCTATTTACATATATGATATAAAATAATAAAAAAAGGCAGAAAGTGGTCGGTGGAACATCCGAGTGCTGAGGGGGAAAATTTCGGGCAACATACCCCGTAGGGCGAGGAGGTGATATGAGATGGAAGTGTTATCACTGATTATCTCAATTATCGCGATTATTATCGCCATCGTGGCCTATCAAAGGGCGGGGGGGGTGGCGGATTTGAAGAGGCAGACCGAGGCTCTCGCCGGCGTGGGGGAGGTGGTCGCTAAGGCCGCCAATTCTTGGCGCGACAAGACGGCCGATGTTCTGGATAGGTTCGAGAAGCTTGTTAGGGGAGCTGAGGAGAAAAAGCAAGAGCCGGAAGCCGAAAAGAAGGAAGAAGAAAAGATCTATCCCGAGAGCTGAGGAATAATTCGCAGGGTGTGAAGCAAATCGTGCCCTCCGGCGGGGAGGGGGTACCGGACGCGTGCTTCGTCTGAGGCACTAGGGGGTCAGCTCGGAAGAGCTGGAGCGCAATTGCGACCTCCTTTATCAAAACTTTCAAGTAGCTTCTTAAAATGGTGTCCTTCAAGACACTGAGGCCCCTCCTATCGGTGAACGGGGAGCAGGAGGATTGGCGCCATGCAGGCCCTGAGGCTCATCATTCCCTTGGCGGTGGTCGTGGCGGTCGTGATATTCGGGGTGAAGAACATGGCCCCCATCACCCTCAACTACTACCGCGGAGAAGTTGAGCTTCCTCTCTTCTTCGCCCTGCTCGTTGCATTTGTGCCGGGCTTCGTCTGCGCCTGGCTCCTCACCATCTGGGAGAGAGCCGAGGCAAAGAGGGAGGCTCGCGGGGGTGAGGCCCAGGTTAAGGAGCTGGAGAGGGAGATTAAGGAGCTGAAGGAACAGCCTACTCTCCTTTCCGAGCAGGGGATGGCCGCACCCACGGCTGAAAAGCCCAGCTGGAGCTTCAGAGAGGGGGAAGCGCAAACCGAAGAGCCGCGGTCATGGCCCTGACCCACCCCCTCCACATCTCACCTTAATGAGTCGGAACCACCCCGACACCTAAGCCCGCCATCATGTAGTCCCCCTGCATGAAGAGGGGAGACCCAGATAGGCCTTTTCTGCGAATTCCAGCAGCCTGTTGCTCGCCCGCTCAAGCAGCTCCCCGCGAAATAAGCAGAACTGAATTGCAGGAGTTGCGGTAGAATCAGCTTATTCAAAAGGGCTACACCCTTGAGCTGGCTTATCGAGGGGCATGTCAGTCTGAGGAGAAGCCTCACCGTATTTTCCAGCATGGAGGTCTTGTCATGGCCGTCAAATACAAGGCGGAGCAGGTGGTCGGACGGCTGAGAAAGGTTATTGAGGAGGGCGGCCTGATATTCGTGGCGGCCGTGGGGTCGGGGATCTCGGCCAAGTTCTCCGAGAGGGGCGGCGCGGACATAATAGCCACCTACAGCATCGCGAAATATCGCATGATGGGGCTTAGCAGGGTGAGCTACCTGCCCATCGGCGACGCTAACGCTATCACCGAGGAGCTTGGCAAGCGAGAGGTTCTCCCCATTGTGCGGGAGGCTCCAGTCGTCGCCGGAGTCTTCGCGCCGGACCCCACGCGCGAGCTGCCGCCCCTGCTGGAGCTTTACTCCGGCCTGGGCTTTTCCGGGGTGATGAATTGTCCCACGGTCGCACTCCTTGACGGATGGTATCGAAAGAGCCTTGAGGACATGGGCATAGGTTATGACAAGGAGGTGGAGCTGGCGCGGCTGGCCTCAGAGAAAGACCTCTTTGTTCAGGCCTTCGCCACCAACCCGGAGGAGGCTGAGCGGATGGTCGGGGCGGGTGCCCATATGGTCATCGCGCACCTGGGAGGGACCGTCCCTGTGGAAGACCCCCGTGAAAGGAGGAAGCAGATAGAAGATTCAGCAAAGAAATGTTCCGCCATCTTCGAGGCTGTCAAGAGGTTGAAGGGGGAAGTCTTCGTCGCCGTTCACGGGGGGGCCATTGCTTTTCCCGAAGACGTTAAAGAACTGAAACGGCTGGTCCCGGCGCTTGAAGGTTTCCTGGGAGGCTCAAGCGCCGAGAGATTACCCGTGGAGGGGCCCATCCGCAAGGCTGTGGCCGACTTCAAAGCCATCAGAGCGGGAGAGTGACCGGGCATGGTCACCATCGCCATTCTAGGCACCATGGACACCAAGGGACGGGAGTTCCTTTTCGTCCGGGAGAGGCTCTTGCAGATGGGTGCGCGGGTCCTCCTAGTGGACCTCTCCACCCTCGTCGAAAAGAAAGAATTCCAACCCGACCATGCGCCCTCTGAGCTGGCCGAGTTGGCCGGGACGACCTTCGACGAGCTAGCGGCTCTACCCAAGGCTGAGGCGGCTGAGGCGATGGTCCGGGGTGCGCTGAAACTGCTCAGGAAGCGCCTCGAGGAAGGCGAGCTTCATGGGGCCCTCGCCCTTGGGGGAGGTAGCGGGGCCGCCATGGCCTGTGCCGTCTTCCGCGGCCTGCCCTTGGGACTGCCCAAGGCGATGGTCTCGACCATTGCCTCGGGCGATGTGACCCACTATGTGGGCACCCGGGACATCACAATGTTCCACTCCGTCGTGGATATCACCCTGAACCGGATAACCAAGCCCATATTCGCCGCCGCCGTTGGCGCTGTCTTAGGGATGGCGAAAGCCCCTCCCGTTGAGGATGCTGAGCCCAGGCCGCTCGTGGCCGCTACTATGTATGGCGTCACGCAGCCCTGCGTCTTCCGACTCCGAGAGCTTCTGGAGGCCGGGGGATTCGAGGTCGTCATATTCAACGCCGGAGGAAACGGAGCCAGAACCCTGGAGGAGCTTACAGCCGAAGGGCTCGTGGACGGCGTCCTGGACATCACCACCACCTCCATGATTGACGAGGTGGTCGGCGGAGTTCGGGGTGCTGGGAGGGACAGGCTTGAGGCGGCATGTGCGCGCGGGATACCCCTCGTCGTGGCGCCCGGCGCCTGCGAGCTCGTTAACTTCGGCCCTCCTAACACGATACCCGAGAAGTTCCGCGGTCGCATCTTCATCAGACACACGGCTACCACCACGGTAATGCGGGCAAGCGCAGCCGAGATGGAGGAGCTCGGCCGCTGGATTGCCCAAAAGCTGAACCGTGCGGCCAGCCCGGCGGCCCTGCTTGTGCCCCTTCGGGGCTTTTCAAAATACGATGCCGCAGATGGGCCGCGAGCCGTGGATTTCTTTGGAAACCCCGCCGGCACCTTCCATGACCCCGAGGCGGACATGGCCTTCCTGGGAGGAGTTAAGTCGGCCCTGGACCGGAAAAGGGTGAGATTGCTGGAGCTTGACCTCCACATAAACGATAAGGCTTTTGCTGAGAAAGCAGCAGAGGTTTTTCTTTCCCCCTGGAGGGATGCAAGAGGAGAAAATCTTCCGGCAGGGCCTTTCTTTTTCTCTGACAGAATTCAGGATAAGAATTGAGATTGTCTCGCGAGGCGGCTGGACCGGCGGGAGACTGCCGGCGAGGTCATTGAGATATCCTGAGCCGGAGCGGCCGGGGAGAGGGTGAGATCGCGGCCTGCTCGGGTGTATCCCTTTCTTGCCTCAAGAGGCCCTAGCAGAACACTTGAGGTCTCATTAGTCATTCTCTTCCCCGGCTAAATTGGTTGGGTGATTATGGTCCCGTAACTTGAGGAGTTGTACGCATGGTCGAAGAGACTCTCTGTTTTTTGAGCCTTCACGAACTCGCGGGGAGAATAAGGAAGCACGAGGTCTCTCCCCTCGAAGTGGTCCAAGCCCATCTTCAGCGCATCGAATCGGTGAACCCCAAGCTCTTTGCCTTCATCGAGGTGACGGCGGAGTCCGCGGTGGAGGAGGCGAAGAAGGCGGAAGCCGAGGTTTCCGCGGGGCGCTACCGCGGCCCGCTGCACGGGATCCCATTCGGCGTGAAAGACATCATCAACACGGCCGGGGTTCGAACCACCAACGGTTCGAGCTTCTTCCGGGAGCACGTTCCTGCTGAGGACGCCGAATGCATCGTGCGCCTCAAGCGGGCCGGCGCCATCCTTTTGGGTAAGTGCAACACCCACGAATTTGCCGCGGCCGCGACCACGATCAACCCCCACTATGGAACGACACGCAATCCCTGGAACCCGGAGCGCATCGCCGGAGGATCCAGTGGCGGGTCCGCCGCGGCCGTTGCGGCTGGCCTCTGCCCCGGCGCCCTGGGCTCGGACACGGGCGGCTCCATCCGGGGACCCGCAGCCCTCTGCGGGATCGTGGGCCTGAAGCCCACCCACGGACGGGTCAGTCTCGCCGGCGTTTGCCCGAATGTTCCAAGCCTTGACCATGTCGGTCCGATGACGCGGACGGTCCGTGACGCCGCGCTGATGCTCCAGGGAATGGCTGGATACGACCCGCACGACGCAATGTCCCGGGAAGTCCCGGTGCCCGACTTTTCTGCAAAGATCGACGCAGGGGTTCGAGGGGCCAGACTTGCCATCTGTCCTGACTTCTACGGTCAGGCCGAAGTCGATAGAGAGGTGGCCGAGGCGTTTGACCGAGCTGTCGATGTATTTCGCAGTCTCGGAGCAAGGGTCGAAGCCGTTTCGTTCCCGCACTTCGAACGCATGAGGCGTGCTACGATGGCCATCCTGGGGGCCGAGTTCGCAGAATTCCACCGCCCTTTTTACGAGAGGAATCCGGACGAATACGGAAAGGACGTCCTGGACCGCCTGAAGGGTGCGTTCGAGACGGGGCTGGATGACTATGTGCGCGCGCTTCGCGAGCGCGAACTGCTGCGGAGAGAGAGTGCAACCTTGTTCAAGAATTTCGATGCCATGCTCCTCCCTTCCTTTCCGAGCACGGCCTCGCCCATTAAAACGCTTAAGGCAAAGATCAATGGCGAGGACCGGGAATGCCTCTGGATCCATCGTCCGTTCTTGGGCCCGCACAACCTGACCGGCTCTCCGGCCGTGTCGCTCCCGATGGGATTCTCAAGGGAGGGCCTCCCGCTTTCGCTCCAGGTCGCGGGCCGCGCCTGGGAGGAGGCGGACCTCTTCAGGATAGCTCACGCCTTTGAGGAGGCGACACCGGAGGTCCGGGCGAAGCGGCCGCCCTGCTCCTGAGTGCGTCCCGCTCTCACGCCCACCATGTCAGCCGCGGTACGCTCGTCGAGTCGAGGATTAAACCCTGAGGGATGAAAGGGGGGCCGGAGCTATGGGCGGAAAAATGTTCATGCATTGGATGAGCTTAACCATATAAATCCATTGAAGTATCGTTACATATATTTCCAGTCTTTTTTTGTCCTGGACCCTACCTCTCCCCGACTTCCCTTGCGGCTGACCCCTCTGTTTCCATCCTCGAGGCCGGCGGCTCGGTGAGGAGTTCCCCCCCCAGGCATCGTCGTCTTTTCACCCTCATCAGGCTTGAGCAGAAGGGAAGCAAGGCGGTTAAAATGCTGCGAGGCTCACTCTGAATACCGGCCAGCCAGATGGCTACCTTAAGAGTGATCCAGACGCCTGAAAAACTAAAATTCAGAAGCTTGAGGAAGTAATCTTACTACTACGTCACGCGCTCCACGGGCGGGATATAGGTATATTCCATCAGCTTTGCTACCTCCCGAGCGAAGTCTCCGCCGCCATTGCCGAAGATGGTCTCGGCCAGGTCGAGGGCCATGTCGATTCCGGCCGAAACGCCGGCCGAGGTGATGACCTTGCCATCTCTGACCACCCTTTCCTCCCTGACGATAACGTCGCCCCTTCCTCTGAGCTCATCCATCGAATACCAATGGGTGGTCGCCATCTTTCCCTTCAATATTCCGGCCTCTGCCAGGATGAAGGCTCCCGTGCACACGGAGGTGACCCATTGGCAGCCCGTTGCCTTCTCCCTCAGGAAATCAAGAAGCCTCGGATTGTGCATCTCCTTCAGCCTGCCCCTCCCCCCGGGTACAACCATTATGTCAAGAGGGGGGCAGCTCTCGAAATCGTGGTCGGCAACGACCTTGAGGCCGTTATAGGCCTTTATTATTCCCGCCTTCTCCGCCACCGTGAAGACCTCAACGGCTCCCTCCTTGACCCAGTTCACCTTGGTCAAGGTCTCGAAGGGGCCCACCACGTCCAGCTCCTCAAATCCTTCAAATAGCACTATGCCGACCTTTAGCTTCTCCATGCCCTCCTCCATAATTTTTCAATCAAAAAGCTCTTTCGCCCTTTCCCATACCCCGTCGGCCAGCCTCTGCCCCTCCCTCATAGCCTCCTTCTCATCAACTGTCTTCACAACCCCATCTTCCACCACGACTTGCCCGTCAACTATCACATGAGTCACATCGCTTCCGTTGGCATTATAGACGATGTTGGGAACGAGCTGGGGCTCCCTTATGGGGTTCACCCACGGGGTCTCAAGGTCAAGGAGAAAGATATCAGCCTTTTTCCCGGCCTCAAGAGAGCCTATCTTATTTTCCATTCCCAGGGCTATTGCCCCTCCCATCGTGGCCATCCAGAGAGCTCTATAACCGTCTATTATCCCCGTATCACCAGCCTGGACCCTTGCCAGGAGGATTGCTGCCCTCATCACCTTCCACATATCATTGGAGAGCCAGTCTGAGCCCAGCGAAACATTGAGCCCCTTCCTGTATACTTCCCGCATCGGCGGGAAGTATCCCCGCTTGCCCACGAGGAATGCAGTGTGGGACATCTTGGCCTTCGTCTCCTTCATCAGGTCCACTTCCTCCTCCGACATGAAAACGCAGTGGACGCCGATGAAATCCGGGCCCAAGATTCCGAGGTCACGGCAGAATTCGACAGAGCCCTTCCCGTAGCATTTCCGCATGAACTCCACCTCGCCCGGTATCTGGGCGAGATGAATATGGTAGCCCACCCTCAATCTTTCATTGAGTTCCATAACCTTGACAAAGGTCTTCTCTGAAAGGGTGTCAGGGGAGAAGGGAGCAAGACGGCACGTTATCCTACCATCGGCCTTCCCGTCCCATTCCTCTATCAGCTCAATGGCTGCGTCCACGGTTTTCTTTCCTGTATCACCATCAAATTGCCTTGTTAGATTTCTTGGGCCGAGCCCGGTGAGGTCGGCCTCATATATGGATTCGGCCAAGACCCCTCTGATACCGAGGTCTCTTACCACCCTTGCGGCCTCCCCTTGATACCACCAGGTCTCATTTATGCAGGTGGTTCCCGTCTTTACCATCTCCATGGCGTGGACCATGGAAGGCAAATAGACCTCCTCAGCCTTTATGTATTTCGCCTGAAGGGGCATGGCGACCCTGAAGAGGCCGCCGCTCACAGCAGGGAGGTCCTCAGTGAGACCTTTGTTGAAGGCGCCCATGAGGTGAGTGTGAGTGTTAATAAGCCCTGGAAGGACGGCCTTCCCCGAGGCGTCAATGACCTTATCGGCCTTAGGCTCCCTCATCGCTTCTGGTTTTCCCAGCCGCGAGATGCGGTCTCCTTCTATGAGGAGGGAGCCCTTCTCTATCGTCTGCGACTCTCCCGCCATGGGGATCAGGTAACCATTCTCGATTAGAATGCTGCTCACCTTTTCATTCCTCTCTTGATGGGGAGAAAAGAAGCCTTCTGCTCCTTCGGGCTATTATCTTGCATGATATTGTTCTGTCGGCAAGAGCCTTGACCAATGGCGGCTGGAATTCTTGGATTCAGCTTCCAGTCACGAGCAAGAACTGACAACGACGTAAAGAAACTGGAAAAGGACGACTATTCTAACATTCCCACCATTAGCCCATGCGCAGCGATTGTGGGCCTAATGCACTCTCCCTCCTTTCACCAAAGGCTTCGAAAAGATTCGCCCGTTAATCAGCTTTCTTGATATTCATACTGAAATCTTTAGGCGCCTGTAAAGTGGAGAGAATATGATGAAGATAGCAATGAGTAGGATTATGAGGCTCATGGGACGGGTGAAAAAAGTTGTTATATCGCCGCGAGACAAGATCATGGCTCGCCGGAAATTGTCCTCGAGCAGACGGCCAAGGATAAGACCCAAAATGATGGGAGCGGGGTGGATCTCAACCTTTCGCAAAATGAACCCCAGAAAGCCAAATAACATAGCCACGCCGACGTCAAAGCAACTGTTTCGAATAGCGAAGGAGCCCACCATGCAAAATATCAGGATCACCGGCAACAAGATGTGCTTAGGGATCATAAGCATTCGAGCGAAGAAGCGAGCTCCACAGAGGCCCATGAGCCCGGTCAAAATGATGGAGACGGTCATCCCGATGAAAATGGCTGAGACGAAGACGGGATGAGTCTTGAACAACACGGGGCCCGGCTGAAGACCATGGATAATGAGGGCTCCTATGAGGACTGCCGTCATGGAGTCACCCGGTATTCCCAGGGTTAGCATGGGGATCATGGCCCCACCGACGCTGGCATTATTGGCCCCCTCTGGGGCGGCTATCCCTTCCGGGATGCCGGTTCCCATCTCTTCGCTTTTGTGCGATATGCGCTTCTGTATCCCATAGGATACGATTGAGGCAATCGTAGGCCCTGCGGCAGGGATGGCTCCGATAAAGGTTCCGATGAAAGAGGAGCGAACAATGATGGAGCCCAAATTCTTTAACTCGCCCAATGACGGGATTATTTTCTCCAATTTTTGCACCACATGAGTGCTGCGCTTGATTATCTCCACCTGGTAGAGGATTTCGGCTATACCAAAAAGCCCGATCATCACCGGGATGAGCTCCAGTCCACTTATCAGGTACGGCGTGCCCATAGTGAACCGGGGGTAAGCGGTCATGGGGTCTTCGCCGACGGTTCCAAGGAGGAGGCCTATCACCCCACCTATCAGACCCTTGACGACCGAAACAGCCGAGATGTAGCTGATGATGCTGAGTCCGAGAAGCACCAGGGCAACGAACTCCTGAGACGCAAATTTCAGGGCAAATTCGGCCAGGATGGGAGCTATGAGAATGAGGAAGAAGAGGCCGACCACTCCCCCCAGGCATGAAGAGAGAGTAGCAATTCCGATGGCGCGGCCGGCTTCGCCCTTTAGGGCCATGGGATAGCCGTCGAGAACGGTGGCCACCGCTGCGGGTGTTCCCGGTACGTTCACGAGGATCGCCGAGATTGAACCGCCGTAGACGGACCCAAAGTAGATGCCCATCAGAAAGACGATGGCGCGGTTTGGGTCTAAGCCGAAAGTCAGGGGGATGAATATGGCGATTCCCATGGTTGACGTCAGTCCGGGGATAGCACCGAAGATAATGCCCAGAAAGGTTCCTAAGAGGGCAAGGAAAATCATGCCAGGAGAAAAGAAGAGGTCCGCGCTTGCGAAGTATAGATTAGCTGTATTGCTCAGAAATTCCATAACCAGTCGAGTTCGCCCAGGACCCCGCCCGGGAGCGCTACATTCACCATGAGGTGGAAGACAACATATATGAGCACGGTGGTTCCTCCGGCGATGGCGAGGGCTCGAATTACTGAAGGAACTCTTAATGACTCACCATGGAGCTTTAGAATCCCCCCAAAAAGAAAGCCGAACGTGGTGAGAATAAAACCCATGGAGGGCAGGAGCAAAAGATAAGCTCCAAGGAGAGTAGCGATGAACAGCAGGCTCCCCCAGGAACCCTTCTCGGCAACGTACGGGACGTTTTCTCTGTTCGACCAAGACCTCCCGCGGAAAACTCTCAAACTTTGCAGCAGCAGAATGATACCCAATATGGCAAAGAGAACCGCCAGAAGGCGAGGATAAGCGGCGGGCCCTCCACCGTGCTTAATGCCCTCGGAGGAAGGAAAGGTGCCAACGACATAGAAGATAATTAAACTGGTAGTAAGGATAAAGACACCCGTCAGGAAATCCCCGAGCCTCATGGATGCTCACCCGCCCAAATCTACCGGGCTTGACCTCGCCCGCAGGGAACAAGAGGCCCACTCAAAGATGCTTCCCGGCGAGTTGCTAGTATATCCTCACCAGGGCAGCACCGCTGGCTCTGGCCGTTCGGGCGAGACGTAGATGGCGTCCTCAGGACAGTCCATCTCGCATAGGTAACAGCTCATGCAGTCGTTCGGGTATTTGACAAAAATGTAGCCTTTCGCCTCGCGGTCTTCTTTGCCGAAGACGTCCATGGGACAGATATTGTAGCAGATGGCGCAATGGTTACATCGCTCGTAGTCGATGCTTTTTATGGTCATCTCAGAGCTTCCTCAAGCCGGGTGGCCGCATTAACTCCAACGGCGGTTTGATGTGGTCGAAGAGGGAGGGGATGTCCTGGGTCCAAACCTTCAGCTCTCCATTGGCTCTCTGTATGTAGACCCACTTCAGCCAGTTCCCGTTATCCGTGATAGGATAGTCCTCCCGAAAATGAAAGCTTCTGCTCTCTTTGCGGACCAGTGCGCAGCGAAGCATGGCTTCGGCGATCTCAACCATATTCTTCGCTTCTTGGGCCTTGACGAGCTCGTGCAGGTCGGGCGCGGCGATGTTGCCGCTTTCCTCATCGCGGAGGCGCTCCACCTCGGCAAGAGCCTCGAGCAGGGTGGTTTCGTTCTTGATGAAAGCCACTCTGTAAGGCACGATGGTTTTTTGCAGGTGATAGACGACGTCGTCGGCCCTCACGCCATCCCCTCGCCCCAGAGGTTCCATCATTTTGTTAGTGAGGGATTCCACGAGCCCCAGGAGCCGAGGGTCGTCCCAATCCGCGTTCTCAGCAGATGCGATGTATTCTTTGGCATGAGTGGCCGCCTCGTTACCCGACACGACCGCAAAGGCTATGTTCACTCCGCTGAAGGCATAGCCCCCGTGAGGGGGCTCACAGGTCACGTCCCCGGCGCCATAAAGCCCGCGCACATTAGTCTCGCACTTAGTGTTGATGTCGATGCCGCCCCCGCTCTCCACCGTCCCGAGAAAGGCGGTCATCCAGGGAATGCGCTGTTTGAATGGGTCGATCCCCGCCCGGTCCCATTTGCGGAAAGTCTCGGGAAGCACCTTTCGCAGCAGAGCCTGATCTTCGGGCTTAACTGCGGTGAGGTCGAAGTGAATGGGTCCACGGCCCTCGTGGACCTCCCGGGCCAGGGCGAGGCACTTCACCTGCTCGTTGGCCCGATTTCCCAGAACGGGGTCGTATTTCGGCATGAATTCCTCGTCGCGATTGTTGTACCACTTGCCGCCCGACCCCACGAAGAGGCTGAGGCCGTGTATGTCGTGGTCTCGCGAGCCCGTGTTGGAATTCCAGATCTCCATGTTACGCAAGATAACCCCAGCCCGCAGGGCCGCCGCCTGGAGGTCACCCGTGATGTTGCGCTCGCCCAGGAAACCGCCGCGAAAAGCGCAGCCGGCGCTGGCTATGATGGTGGCCGCAGACCTGATGAGCACTCTCTGGCCGTTGCGATAATCATAGCCAAGAGCTCCCATACAGCGCCCCTCTCGCACGATGAGCTCGTTCAGCATCACTCTCTCGAGGAGCTGCACTTTCCGCCGAATTGCTCGCTTGCGGAGGGTCTCCATGATGGGAATGGAGTGCATGGTGGCATGCCCTGTCTGCTGGTGACCTCGGCTGCGGCGCCGCAGGATCCCTCCCGATCCGTCCAATTCAAAGACCTGGTGGCCGAACTCCTCCCCCCATGCCTTAATTTTCATGCTGATGTCATAACACCTTTCCCACAGGAGCTTGACCCATTCATGGTCGCAGATATACTCTCCAGACCTTATTGTCTCCTCTATCCAGATGCTGAGTTCATCGCCCGGCAAGGGCAGGGCCCAAATGCCGGCCGCGAAGGTGCTTTGCCCCGTCCTCGCCATGCGGCCCTTGTCCGCCAGCACCACGCGCTCGATACCCACATCGCGTGCTACGTTCGCGGCCGTGCCACCCGCAAGTCCTCCTCCGATAACCAGAAGGTCGGCATCCGCCACGCAATCCACCAATTCAGCAAGCTTCCTCTGGGGCATCGTTGACGCTCCTTCCCCCCTTAGGGCAGAGATATACCATCCCCCCTCAATATCAGTGACCCTCCCTGGATGTTACCTGAGAGGACACCCAAGGAAGACTCGCCCGACTACCAAAAAGAAGAGATTTTTCCCCTCAGCAGTTCACGGGATCGGGTTCAGCCGCCCGGCTATTTCCGCGGGGCGCGCCACAGTCCGAGCTCTTTGATCAGGGTCCGGAGCATCGCGTCCATCTTATCCGAATACTCCGTGAAAGCCTCCCTATCCCTGTAGACGATACCCACCAGAGCCTTATTGGCGCGCTCGATAAGCTCTGGGTCTTTCAACGCCTTGGCCATGCTTTTGTCGAGAAATTCAACTATCTCTTTGGGAGTTCCCTTCGGTGCGAAGAGGCCGTGCCAGCTCCCCATGACGTAGTCGATGCCCTGTTCTCTGAAGGTCGGATACTCGGGATAAAGTGGGTTCCGCTCTTCGGCGGCTATGCCTAACACGCGAATCTTTTTCGCCTCGACCAACGCGCGGAAGGAGCTCGGAACCGCGAGCTGGGTTTCCAGATGACCGCCGGCCAGAGCCACCGAAGCACCGGCATCTCCCTTGTGCGGGATGTTTGCTATCTCGACCCCGGCTGCTTTTGCGAACGAACCGGCGAAGATGTGTGAGCCAGAGCCTATACCGGCGATGCCGTTGCGAACCTTCCCAGGGTTTTTCTCAGCATAGCCTACCAGCTCCTTCAGGTCGCGCCATGGAGAGTTCACATTGACCGCGATGGCCGCAGGGTCAAAGTTTACCTGGCAGATGAGCTCGTATTCTTTGAGGTCTGTCGGAGTGACCTGGGAATACTGGGTCGTCCAGAATCCGATTGAGAAAAATCCCAGGGTGTAGCCATCGGGCTTGGCCCTTGCCACTTCCTTGGCGCCGATGACGCCGGCCCCGCCCGGCTTGTTTATGATGACCGCTGTTTGGCCGAGATACTTCTCAAAGGTCGGCATGATGACACGCGCGGTGAGGTCGGTGCGGCCCCCAGGGCTCCAGGGAACTATCACAGTGACCCGCTTGGCGGGATACTTCGCTGCGGCGGCATATGCAGGTAACGCCACGCAGACCATCAAGAAGCAGATGGCCATTACGAGGAAAAACCCCTGCCACCGCCTTGCTCTTTGCCTATTTCCCATGACGTTGCCCTCCTCTCTTTTCTACGATTACCGATTTTGGAAAACCACTTACGACCATAGGTGGATCCCTAGCATTGGCGGCGATAAAGAGGTGTTCGCGCGGAAGCCCCTTTATTTCCCTTAGGAAGGCTTGGAGGCAATACTACATTGAAGAACTCGGTGCCGCAACCTCCATAAACTCTAAGTCTCTGAAAATTAGCTTGATTTATCATTCCAGCGGCAATATCTTTGCCCCCGATAGCTAGCGAAGGCAAGTTTTCGGCGGAAGAAGGGAGGACAGTGAGATGCGCATAGGTCTCATCGGCTGTGGTGCCATAGGCAGCGTCATAATCAAGGCCATTGCGGCGGGCGAGGTTCCCGGTGCAGAGCTTGTAATCGTGGCAGATCAAATCAAAACTCCCGCCGCGGAAGAGGCGGTTAAGACCTTGGGCTCTTTCTTCACCTCGGATACCGAAGAGGTTCTTGAGCAAGCCCTGGACCTGGTGATAGAGGCCGCCACCCAGGAGGTCGTAAGAGAATACGCTCCCAAGGTACTCAAAGCCAAAATGAACCTCATGATAATGAGCGTGGGAGCTTTGGTTGATGGGGAGCTCAGGGAGCAACTCCTGACCCTCGCTCGGGAAAATGGCTGTAAGGTTTACTTCCCCTCAGGGGCCATCGGCGGTTTGGACGCGATAAAATCATCAAACATCGGCGAGCTGAGGGAAGTGACCATCATTACCATTAAGCCGCCCGAGGCCCTTGAAGGAGCGCCCTACATAGAGAAAAAGGGGATCGACCTGGCTGCGATCAAAGAGCCCACGCTCATCTACGAGGGCGCCGCCCAGGAGGCCGCGCGCGAGTTTCCGAAGAACATAAACGTATCCGTGGCCTTGAGTCTCGCGGGCATCGGGCCGGAGCGGACCAGGGTGGTTATCACAGCCGACCCCAAAGAAACTCGCAATATCCACATAATCGAGGCCAAGGGCGATTTCGGTGAAGGAAAGTTCGAGGTGGCTGGTCTGCCGAGCCCCGATAACCCCAAGACGAGCCACCTGGCCGGACTGTCCGCTGTTGCGACCCTGAAAAAGATCACCGACCCATTCCAGGTCGGGACCTGAAGCTTATCGTTCGCTGCGGACTGAAAAGTCAGTTTTTTCAGGTCTTCGGCCCTCAATCTTCCTGGCCCTTCTTCAGCGCATTCAGCTCGGCCTTGAGGCGCGCGACCTCACCCTCGAGCTCTTGAACCGTTTGGTCCTTTCGCTGCGCCAAGACCGCCGCCGCTTCGTCCTCCCGCCTCACCTTGGGGAATCCCGCGGTGGTAGGGATCATAGGGCCGGGTCCCAGGTCGAGGCGGACGCAGTCCCACCGCGAATCCTTACCCACCGGGTCTATGTAGCACTTGCGGCGGATGATGTCGTCCAGGTTGATGTCGGCTATCACGAGGCCCTCCTTTTCTTCCTCGGGGCCGGCCACGTACTCTCCGATGGGGTTGATGACTCCGCTCCCGCCGATGAACCCCCAGTGGGCGTTCTCCATGCCCGCAAACTTTGTCCGCTCCGCCTTCTCCCTTAGCTTCGGCTCCATCCAGGGTGCGGCAAGCACGACGAAGCAGGCGGCCTCCAGCGCATAGCACCGCGAGGCATAATCGTCAACGGGCTTGTTGCTGCGCTTGCCGGGCCCGAAATCCGGCCACCCGGCCCAGCAGGCACAGTGTATCTCCTCACCCTGCATCATGAGGGAGTACTTGAAAAGGGGCTGCAGATGCTCGTAGCAGATGAGGCCGCCGATTCGTCCGATGTCGGTCTCGACCACATGGAAGAGGTCCTCGTGGGTGCCCCTCATGTGCAGCACTCTTTCCCTGTGGCTCGGCGTGAGCTTTCTGTGATGGCCTATGAGCTCGCCCTTGGGATTCATGAAGATGAGGGTATTGTAGAGGACGCCCTGATAAACGGGCACGACCTCGTTCACCCCAATACAGACATAGACGCCCGCCTTCTTGCAGGCCTCACCAAGCGCCCGGGTCTCCTCTCCGGGCACCTGCACTCCCTCAAGGATCATCGTGGTCAGAAGGTCCGACCATTCGCGTTCCCGCCTAAGGTCCATTGACCAGTTTGGGAAAAGGGGGATGAACCCCTCTGGAAATACCACGAGCTGCACGTCCTGCTTTCCCGCCTCCTCGATGATGTGGCAGGCCTTTTCCGTGGTGGCCTTCTTGTTCATCGGGAGGACGGACATTCCGTTGAAGGCCGCGACCCGCACTTTGCGATGCTTTTGGCTCATGTTTGCTCCTCCCTGCATCTTTATCCCTTTGATTTCGGTAGGCTCTACAGCCTTGTTGGCCCT
Source organism: uncultured bacterium (assembly GCA_964575845.1). Taxonomy (GTDB): domain Bacteria; phylum UBA8248; class UBA8248; order UBA8248; family CAZNSX01; genus CAZNSX01. The sequence continues at coordinate 18,419 of CAZNSX010000006.1, forward strand.
TGATTTTCCCCTTGCCCTTCTCGCCATGGCTTATTCCTTCGGCAATGGAGGCAGACCATAACTGTCCCACTTCGCTCGAACCCCATCCAGCATCTCCTTGGGAGGCAGGGATATGGGTGGGTACGGATGTTTTCGGGTGGCATCTATGCCCATCTTAGAGCCGAAAACGCGCCGCTCCGCCGGCATTGAAGGGTCCAAAGAGTGACCTGTGCAGTCCGAGACGATCTCGATGTCACGGTCCGGCTGAACCCTGGTTGCCACATGCCACTCGACATCGGCTGGGTCATAGACATCGCAGTCGTCCTCGACCACGATCAGCTGCTTGCAGCCAACAGGATAGGCACTCCAGCATCCATGGAATACCTGCTTCACGTGCCCTGGCATCTGTTTTTTAATGCTGACCACCACATGGTACTGGGCTCCCATTTCCGTCACGCAAACAGCCTTCACCCCGGGGATGCCGTGACGTTTCAGGGCACCCATAAGGATAACCTCGAGGGCGATGTCCTTCATGCGGCTGCCCTCGCTGGGAGGTTTCTGTTCTATGTAGGCCTGGTAGATGGGGTTATCGCGGAAGGTGAGGGCGGTGACCTCGATGAAAGGGCGCTCACCCGCGGGGCCCATAAAACCGGCGAACTCTCCGAAGGGACCTTCTTCCTCTCGCTGGTGAGGAGGCACCCGCCCCTCTATGACGATCTCCGAGGTCGCGGGCACTTCCAGGTCGACGGTCTTGCACTTGACAAGCTCTATGGGTTCCTCTTTCAAACCGCCGGCCACATCCAGCTCATCCATTCCGTAAGGTATCCGAGCGGTGGATGTCATGCACACGGTGGGGTCCGGGCCGATGCAGGCGGCAACCTCCATCGGGCGGTTCAGGCTCTCATACTTCCGGTAGTGGATTCCCACATGCTTAGCCGGCAGGATGAGGATGCCCAGCCTGCGCGGTCCCTTGAGCTGCATGCGGTAAACCCCGACATTGCGCTCACCAGTGTCAGGATCTTTGGTGAAAACGCAGCCTGCCGAGATGTAAGGCCCTGGGTCCAGGGCCGGCGTCCAGACCGGGATGGGGAGCTTGGTGAGGTCCACCTCATCCCCAAGCAAGACGTTCTCGTGACACGCTCCTGCATCCACCAAAAGGGGCTTGCGGGGATACTCCAGGGCATGGACCCAATGCTTGTGAATAGCCTTCTGGGGCACATCCAGGGCGATTGCGTATATCTCCCGCAAACCGGCTATGGCGCCCACCGCCACAGGGATATCGAAGCCCCTCACATTATCGAAAACAATCGCATAGCGGTGCTCGGGAGGAAGGTTCATGGTGTGGCGGGCAATGCAGGTGAGCTCCCAGTCCTTATCTACAGGCGCCCTAATCCTGTGGAGGCGTCCCTTAGCCTCGAGCACCCCTATCAAGCTGCGGAAATCAGGGATTGCCATTCTTTTCTCCCCCTTCTAGGCCGAGAAAAAGGATGGCGGTGCCAGGGCAATTATTACCACCGCGGTCTTCCGGCCGGTGTTTTGTAGCCGGTGAGGAACGCTGCCGTCCCAGATGAAGCTGTCCCCTTCCTCCAGGTTGTAGGTCTGGCCCCCATAATTTGCCTGGACACTGCCCTCGACCACTAGGTGGCACTCCTTCCCCTCATGGGTGCGATGCTCCTTGGAGGATGCGCGGCCAGGAGGAATGCGCATGTAGAGCATCTCCAGGGAGTTCTGGCCATAGGGGGATAAAACCTCCACGCTGACGCCTTCCTCCCCCAATCGGACCTTGTGGCGTTGTGACCTCTGAATTATCCTGGGCTCCTCTTCCTCCCTGAGCAAAAGGTAGGGAAGGGGAACATCAAGAGCCTCGGCTATTTTCCCCAACGAACTGATAGAAGGAGAGCTGCGGTCGTTCTCGACCTGGCTGATAAACCCTCTGGAGAGGCCAGACGCCTCAGCGAGGTCGGGGATCGTCTTGCCCCGGAGCAAACGGATACTCCGAATCTTCTTGCCCAGCTTCATCTTACGGGAAGCTACCGGGTTCTTAAAAATTTCCCTTGACTAATCTCATTAGAGAGAGAAAAATTAGCTATATAAATAAAAATTTCATGCAGCTAAAATCTAGCGCTTCTCTCTATCATTTGTCAACACAATTTTCGGACCCGGAGGGAGATTTGGGCGCCAGCGTGGGTCGCCTTTCTCGGCGCTTTTCAGCTCTTGCCAAGAAAGAGGTGGCAACCGCTTACACAATTGCGGAAAGCGATTCGTACCGGGAGAGTTTCGACTTTGCAGCCCAAAGCACTGTGTTTCCATTTGGAGCCTCTGTGAAAAATCCTCCGCTGCACTCCCGTCAGAGTGGAGAGAGCCATGCCGGGAGCTTAAGGCTTCCCAAGGTTTGCTCATGTCCAATCGTTAAACTGAAATGATTCTCACGGAGAGGAACAGGATATTTTTTGCCAGTATGGGTTTTTGAAGCGAAGTGAGAGCGTATTGCGGGTATGAATAAGGAGGGGAACAATGGCAAGAGGTGCTAGCACGAACGCCGGACGCAAAGAGGTCATCATCAAGACGCCCACGGGTCTTTGTAAGATGTGCGACCACGACCAATGCCAGGTCAAGTGCGTCATCGAGAACGGTCGTCTTGTTCGCACAGAATCCATGCCAGCGGGCAACCCCTGGACAACGTGGTTCAAGATCGAGGGCTGTCGCAGGCAGCAGAACATAGTCGAGCTGGTTTATCACCCGGGCCGTCTCAATTATCCTCTCAAGCGAAAGAGCGCCCGCGGTGACAACAAATGGCAGCAGATTTCCTGGGATGACGCCCTCGATGAGATTGCCGAGAAATTGGACAAGCTGCGCAAAGAGCACGGGGCCGAGACCCTGGCGGCCATCTGCGGCTTCTACAATGAGCAATGGGACATCGGCCGCTTCATGCACCTTTTCGGCTCACCGAACATCGAGAGCTGTGACGCTCGCATTTGCGGCGGCCTCGAAGCCTTCCTGAACGTCGTCACTTATGGCGGGGTGGCCCACTATGGGCCATGCGAGCCCGAGCACACCAAGCTCCTCGTGGTTTGGGCCGGGCGGCCTTCCATCACAAACCCCATCAAGTGGGAGCGCGGCCGGAAGGTCGAGAAATTGATCATCGTAGACCCCCGCCGGATCGATGAGACGAAAAGGGCCGACATCCACCTCCGGCTCCGGCCCGGCACCGATGCCGCCCTGGGCCTGGGCTGGTTGCACGTGATCATCAATGAGGGGCTCTATGACAAGGAGTTCGTGGAAAAGTGGTGCCACGGGTTTGACCAGCTCAAGGAGCGCGTCCAGAAATATCCGCCGCAGGTTGTGGAGGAGATCACCTGGGTGCCGAAGGAGAAGGTCGTTGAGGCAGCCCGCCTTTACGCCACGACCAAGCCGGCCTACATCCAATGGGGCACGGCCAGCGGCTACTTCGGGCTGAATGCCGGGGAGGCCGAAAGGGTGCGTTGTGCCCTCCGGGCCGTCACGGGCAACCTGGACGTCCCGGGAGGGAACGTATTTCTGCCGCCCCATAACTTCGTGCCCACGCTGGCCGAGCTCGAGCTTTCGGACGCCCTCCCCGAGGAACAGATAAAGAAAACCCTGGGCGCGGCCTCTGGGCGTTTCCGGGTGATGTCCTGGGAGGGTTTCGACCTGCTAAAGAACAAGAAAAACGTCAGGGCCTGGGTCATTCGGGGAGCACCGTTGCCTTCCATATTCCATGCCATGAAGCACGGCGATCCCTATCCTGTCAAGGCGGCAATCATGCTCGGATGCAATCCCATCGTGACCGTCTCCAACTCACGTGGGGTCTATGAGGCCTTGAGCAAGCTGGATCTGTTGGTGTTCAGCGAGGTGGTGATGACCCCTTCCTCGGTCCTGGCCGATTACGTTTTCCCGGTCACGATGTGGATCGAACGGCCGCAGGTCTCGTTCCTGGAGCACCAGAACCACATGATCACAGGCCTCAGGGTGCTGCCCAAGAAAGTGGAAGGCCAGTTCGACCGGGGCGATGACTATGACCTCTTCCGCGGCCTGGGGATACGCCTCGGACAGGAGGAGCACTGGCCATGGAAGGACCTCGATGAGTGCTACGACTGGCGTTTCTCCAAGATCAACACGACCTTTGAGGAGTTCGTCGAGAAGGAAGGATGGCGGACGCGGCCCCTCGAGTACAGGTCTTACGAGAAGAGGGGAGGCTTCAATACACCGACTGGAAAAGTGGAGCTCTACTCGACCATTTTCGAGAAGCTGGGATACGACCCCGTTCCCGACTACGAGGAGCCGGCCGAGAGCTCGGTGCGCACGCCGGAGCTCGCCGCCGAATATCCATACATCCTTATCAGCACGAAGCCGCGTGTTTACCTGCACAGCTCCCAGCGGTACTCCAAGGGGCTAAGGAAGCACCATCCTGAGGCCTTTTGCGAGATCCACCCCGAGACCGCGGCTAAACACGGCATCAAGGAGGGCGACTATTTCTGGATCGAGACCAAGCGCGGGCGCATCTACCAGAAGGCGAGACTATTCGAGGGGATGGACCCCCGGGTCATAAACCCCGACTTCGGGTGGTGGTACCCGGAAGAGGACGGGGCATACCCCAATCTCTTCGGGGCCTGGCGCTCCAACTCAAACGTGCTGACCTCGGATGACCTCGAGCACTGCGGGGAGAGTTGCGGGAACTGGTACCTGGGGGTGGTCCAGGCCAAGGTCTATCGCTGCGAGGATGGCAAGAAGCCCGACATCTCAGAACTCTCCATCCCGGAGCGGATGCCCTCCCCGCCCGAGCCCTGAGAGGAGACTCGCGAGCCGCATCGGTTGCGTTCGCTTGCGGCTAAGGGGACCAGACCCGTGAGCAAAGGCGCCGGAGCGCCCGCTGATGTCACTGGAGCAAGGGGAGGATTACTGAAGAGAAAGGTGCGCTCCAAAGACAAGGAAATTGAACAACCTTCCGTCTTCACTCTCGACTTCAAGCGCAAGCTTGGGGTGTGCCTGAACTGTGGTCGCTGCGAGCGACTCTGCCCCATGTTCTCCCGCCTGAGGGAGGTCGCCGAGGGGAGGGGCGAGGGAGAAGCTTCTCTCAGCGATGCCCATTGCCTTGAGCTCATCGACCTCTGCTGCGACTGCAAGCTATGCATATTCGGCTGCCCCGAGCGCTATGACATTCCTGAGGAGATACGCCGGGCTAAAGCCAGCCGGTTGGAAAGGTTCGGCCGCACCATTTGCAGCCGGCTTCTGATGAATCCCGAGCGCCTTGGAAGGGCGGGCAATAGCCTCTGGCCTATCTCTAATTATATGGTGGGGAATCCCCTCAGTCGGTGGGCCGCGGAGAAGTTCCTGGGAATTGCCGGAAAGCGCCCGTTGCCTCATTTCGCAAGGCGATCTCTGCGAGGGTGGTTCGAGAGTCGCAGGCCCGGGACTCGCAGACTCAATGGGGGAATCAGTGGTAAGGTTGCCCTGTTCGCCGGCTGCTATAGCATGTACTTCGAGCCATCCGTCGCGATCACGGCTTGGGAGATTCTCGAAGGCTGCGGCCTTCAGCTTGTGCTCCCGGAGCAGAGCTGCTGTGGGCTGCCCAGGTTGGTTGAGGGGGATCGGGAAGGGGCCCTGGAATCCATCCGGGATAATCTCGCGAGTCTGGCCCGAGTTGTCATGCAAGGGTATGACCTCCTCACTCTTTGCAATAGCTGCGCCGTGATGTTCTTCTTCGAATATCCCGACCTCGTGCGGGGAGACGAAGCGCTCCTCGTTGCCGATGCCACCCACGACCTCCTGCAATACATGGCCTTGCTGCAACAGAAGGGGAGGCTGGCCCTCAGTTTAAGACCGCACCCTGCGAGGGTTGCCTATTATGTCTCATGCCACCGCAAGGTATTGCAGGTCGGGGCTCCGGCGCTGGCACTGCTTCAGATGATCCCCGAGCTTGAGGTTGAACCGGTAGATATCGGCTGCTGCGGGTTCGGGGGCGCATGGGGGTTCCAGAAGAAAAACTACGAAATATCCTTGGGCTGGGGAAATCAGCTTTTCGAAGAGCTCAAGAAAGGGGCGTGGGATGCGGTGGTCACAGAATGCGCCCTTTGCAGAGACCAGATTCGAGCAGGAACGGGTCTAAGAGTTTTTCACCCCCTGGAGCTGATGCTCAGGTCGCACTCAAGGAGGGGGGGAAGCGGGTGAGGTCGGCAATATGAAAGCCGGGCTTGAGTCTCCAGCCAGGATGGTCACGGTAGATCTTTCCCCGTCTGATATCGGGAAGAGGTATAATCCTGAAAAATAGGCCAACCCTTAACCAGGAGGTTTTCCATGGCTCTCCGTGAGACCCACCCAGCTTCCGGCGGGGACGAGATCTCCCCTGATCTCATCCGTCAGTTAGACGCGCGCCACGTCTGGCATCCGGTCACCCAGCACGCCGTCCTGGAAACGCGTCCTCTCCTCCTCATCAGAGAGGCCCGTGGTGCCTGCGTCTACGACGCGGAGGGGCGGGAGTACCTCGACGCCATGGCAGGCCTCTGGTGCGTGAACATAGGATACGGCCGCAAGGAGGTGGCGGATGCCGCCTACGAGCAGATGTTGAAGCTCTCCTATTACCCTAATACCCAGATGACCGAGCCGGCGGCGCTACTGGCCGAGAAAGTGGCGAGCATCGCGCCCGGTAACCTCGAGCGGACCTTCTTCACCAACAGCGGTTCTGAGGCCGTGGAGACGGCCCTGAAGATCGCGCGCCAGTATGCCCGCCAGGTCCATCGCGGCCAGAATCGCTACAAGGTCGTCGCGCGCTACCGCGGCTATCACGGCTGGACCTTGGGAGCGCTCTCGGCAACCGGCCAGATGCGCCGTCGCAACGCCTTCGAACCACTGGTGCCGGGCTTCTTCCACGCCCGCCCGCCCGATTGCTATCGCTGCCCCTGGGGCCAGAAAATTGAGAGCTGCGAGCTTGAGTGCGCGGATGAGGTGGAGGAGATAATCCGCTTTCAGGGTCCGGAGACGGTGGCGGCCGTGATTGCCGAACCCATCATAGGCGGGGGAGGGGTGATCCCTTCGCCTGAGGGCTACCTGCAGAAGCTGCGCGCCGCCTGCGACCGCTACGGAGTGCTCCTCATCTTCGATGAGGTCATCACCGGCTTCGGCCGGACGGGGGAGCTCTTTGCCGGGATCCTCTATGGCGTCCAGGCCGACATCATGACTATGGCCAAGGGGCTGAGCAGCGCCTATCTCCCGCTGGCGGGCACGATCACCACGCCGGAGGTCTTCGAGGCCTTCTTTGCCGAGGACGACCCCGAGGCTCTGCTTGTGAACCTGTCCACCTTCGGGGGCCATCCCGTGGCGTGTGCTGCGGGGCTCGCAAACTTGGAGGTCCTCCTCCGGGAGCGCCTCTGGGAGAACGCGCGGACTGTGGGCGCCCACCTGGGCCAGGCCCTGAATGGGCTCCGTGAGCTCTCCTGTGTGGGCGACGTGCGGGGGCGGGGTTTGCTTTGGGCCGTAGAGATCGTGGAGGATTCGGGGGCGCCGGTGTCAGATGCAGTCATGAATCAGGTCCTTGCCCGGTGTCGTCAGGCTGGCGTCATCATCAGCAAGAACGCCGAGACCGTGGCGGGCTTTGCCAACGTCATAACCCTCGCGCCGCCCCTTGTCCTCACCAAAGACCAGGCGGACCAGATCGTCAAGGTGCTGAAGGAGGCGCTCACGCAGGTTGCCTGATTTGGGGCGGGAGTCAGGGGGACGGCTCCGCGTTCGATAGAGGCAAGCGCAGGGGCTCCCCCGCGCGGCCGAGCTCGCCGATTTCCGGCGGGACATCAGAGGATAGCGAGACCAGAAGGAAGCGAAGCTTTTCTCGTTGACAGATTTTGTCTCCTTTTAGTATCCTTGCGTCAACACAAGTACGACAAAAGTGGATGTCAGGCTCCCTTTGGGTCAGTTCCCAATTTGGTGGCAGGACCGAAAGAACCTTGCGGCTGAGGCTTCGGGAACAACCCCTGCTAGACGGCTGCGCCTTCTAGTAGCTGTCCTTTCAGCGCGTCCGCCTGAGCTCATCCAAACACTTTAAGCCCTTTCGTCCCATGGAGATAGGAGGACAGGGAGAAAGCCGCTCGCCTCAAACGGAAACACTTGAGAGATGTCTTAGGGGATATCGAGAAGTTCGCGGAGTACGGGCTGCTATGAAGTCAATCCAGAGGGTGGAAATGAGATGGCAAGGGAGGTAAAGGTCGGGCTCTGCCGGGGCTGCGGGGGGCACGACCAGTGCCACTACAAGGCCGAGGTGGAGGACGGGAGGCTCATCCGGACCATGAATTTTCCCGAGTCTCCTTTCTCACCCTATTTCACGGCGGAGGGCTGCCCAAAGAACCGGGCCTGGGTCGAGCTCTCAGAGCATCCGGGAAGGTTAGATTACCCCCTCAAGAGGGCCGGGGCCAGGGGCGAGAACAAGTGGGAGAGGGTCGGCTGGGACCAGGCACTCGATGAGATCGCAACCAAACTGGACCAGATCCGCAAAGAGAGCGGACCGGAGTACGTGGGGGCCATCATCGGCTTCTGGAACGAAGAGTGGGACATCGGCCGCTTCTTCAACGCCTTCGGCTCCGGCAACGTCGAGAACATAAACGCGCGGGTGTGCAGCGGGCAGGAAGCCTTCATGAACCTCGTGATGTTCGGCGGCATAACCCACTATGGCCCCCCCACGCCCGCGTGCAAGCTCACGGTCTGCTGGTCTGGGAGCCACCACATCACCGGGGGTCTCAAGTGGAAGGCCATGATGAGGGTCCCCAAGCTCATCGTCGTGGACCCCATAGCCACCTATGAGGCCAAGAGAGCGGATGTCTTCTGCCAGCTAAGGCCCGGCACCGACACCGCCCTCGCCCTCGGCTGGCTCAACGTCATAATCAACGAGAACCTCTACGACAGGGAGTTCGTGGAGGAGTGGGTCCTGGGTTTTGAGGACCTCAAGGGGCGCGTCCGGGAGTTTCCGCCAGAGAGGGTCGAGGAGATCACCTGGGTCCCACGGCAGACCATCGTCGATGCCGCTACCCTCTACGCCACAACCAAGCCCGCCAACATCCAGTGGGGGACTGCGTGCGCCCAGTTGGGGAGGAACGCGGCTGAGAGCGAGCGAGCGCGAAACTGTCTCAGGGCCGTCACGGGGAACGTGGATAAGGACGGAGGGAACCATTTCATAAGGGCGCATCCAAAGCTCTACTCCTTCAAGAAATTGCTGGCTGATGAGCTCCTCCCCCAATCCCAGGTGGAAAAGATAATCGGAGCCGAGAACGCCCCCGTGATGTCGTGGCGCGGGTTCGAGCTCCTGCCCGACAAGGAGAGCCTGAGGGCTTTTGCCCTCAGGGGGCCTAACTTTCCATCCTTGCTGCAAGCCTTCCTTACGGGCAAGCCTTACCGTCCGAGGGCTCTCTTTGTGGCCTGCTGTAATCCCGTCGTCACCATGTCTCAGACGGACAAGGTTTACAGAGTTCTGAAGGAGAAGGTAGAGCTCCTGGTGAGCCTGGAGCTTTTCCACACACCAACCTCCGTGCTCTGCGATTACGTTCTTCCCGTCACCTCATGGCTCGAGCGGCCGACGGTGAACTTCCTGGAGCGGGCCAATTGCATCATGGCGGGCGAGCGCATCCTGCCCAAGAGCATCCCCGGGAAGTACGACCGCCGGGACGACTACGACGTCTGGCGCGAGCTGGGCCTGCGCCTGGGGCAGAAGGACCTCTGGCCCTGGGAGACCCTGGACGAGGTTATGGACATGCGCGTCAAGGAGCTGGGGATGCCCTTCCAGAAGTTCGCCAGGAAGAAATCCTGGGACATCGATCCCCTGGAGTTCGAGACCTACAAGAAGGTTGGGTTCAAGACGCCCTCGGGGAAGATTGAGCTCACCTCCACGATCTTCGAGAAATGTGGTCTCGACCCCGTGGTCCACTACGAGGAGCCATCTGAGAGCCCGGTCTCGACGCCGGAGCTTTCGAAGCAATACCCTTACATTCTTATGAATCCACACAAGCCCAAGATGTTTCTACACTCCTCCTTTCGAGGGCTCAAGTCCTTGCGTCGCAAGCACAACGAGCCCTTCGTTCGCATTCACCCTGATACCGCCCTCAAGCACGGAATCTCAGAGGGGGACATGGTGTGGATAGAGACCCCGCGCGGCAGGATACAGCAGAAGGCCGTCCTCACGCCCGACATCCTGCCCCAGTGCATCGCGCCTGACCCGAACTGGTGGTTCCCGGAAAAGGAGGCAAAAGAGCCGAGCCTCTTCGGAGCCTTCGAGAAGAGCTTCAACTTTCTCACCTCAGATTCCATCGAGCATGCGGGCGAGAGCTGCGGGAACTGGTACCTGGGGGGAATGCTCTGCAAGGTCTACAGGGTCAAAGACGGGGAGGAGATAATAACCCCGACATACGAGGTTCCGAATTACGATCCCATGTCGAAGACGCCGAAAACCTGAAATTATCACAGGCCTCGTCATTTGCTTCATGTTCGAGGATAACTTTCGATAAGATATGTTTTGTCTCAGGCTGGTATAACAATCTTTGATTATGCCCTATAAGGCTAATAATAATCAGTTTTCTCTTCCTTTTGCCTGTAGTAAAGCTCTGGACCTGAATATCGAGAGAATTGAGCAATGATTCGCCGTTTCGAAAGTATGGCTGAAAATAATCTTTTCGACTCAGAAAGAAGAAGGGGAGGGTATCAAGATGGAAAGAAAAATCATACCGACGAGCTGTTACATAGGATTTCTAGCCTGCGGGGCACTTGCGCATGTAGAGGATGGGAAGCTCATAAAGGTCACTGGAAACCCTGAGCACCCGTGGAGCGCTATCTGCCCGAAATGTTCTGAGTCCGTCCAGGCGCTCTACAACCCCAACCGGCCTATCCACCCTATGAAGCGGACGGGCGATAGAGGGGAAGGAAAATGGGAGCGCATAACATGGGAAGAGGCGCTTGAGACCGTGGCCGACCGCTTCGCGGAGGTCATCGATAAGCACGGGCCGGAATCCATCCTCGCCATGGACGGCTCGCCGGGTCGAACTCATGCCCTTTCCATAGCTCTTTTCATGCGGTCTATCGGAAGCCCAAATGTAGCGAGCGATTGCGACCTATGCGAGGGAGGCAGCTGGGTCGGCAATATGGTGACAATCGGGGAGTATATCACCGACATACGCTCAGCCCCCGATATTGAGAACACAAAGTGTTTGATGCTTGCGGCCGTGAATCCGGCGGTATCCGCCCATCCGAAATGGGTGATCCAATGGAGAAAGGCCCGCGCCAACGGCGCAAAGCTAATTGTTCTGGACCCGAGGCGCACCGAATCTGCCGAGCAAGCCGACCTGTGGCTTCAGGTGAGGCCCGGCACCGACACCGCCCTCGGCCTTGCTATGCTTCACACGATCATAAATGAGGGCCTCTATGACAAGGACTTTATAGATAAATGGACCGTGGGTTTCGACAGACTCAAAGACCACGTCCAGCAATATCCTCCGGAGAAGATGCAGGAAACTACTTGGGTTCCCGCGGACAAGATCAGAGAAGCCGCCAGGATGTTCGCTACCACTAAGCCCGCCGGCATCCATTACGGGGTTGGGCTTGAGCAATGTATCAATGCCCTGCAGAATGGGCGCGTGTTCTCGATTCTCATAGCGATAACGGGTAACATCGATGTCCGAGGCGGGAACCTCTTCAAGAAGTCTTACCCAGGCTACAAGGGCGCGTTCTATTTCTGGGCGGACAAGGAGTGGAGGCTCCCCCCGGAGGTCGAAGCCAAACGCCTGGGGGCCAGAAACTTCCCGCTGTGGTCAGGCCCTGATTCCTACCTCGCCCTCTGTCACACCGCTTCGGCAATCCAAGCTATGCTTTATGGTGACCCCTATCCCGTAAAGGCCGCATACATCGGCGGGAACAACGTCGTGCTTACTTATCCGAACTCGCCCAGGGTCTGGGATGCCTTGAAGAAATTGGATTTCCTGGTTGTCTCGGAGCCCTACGACATGACGCCCACGGCAGAGCTGGCCGACATTCTGCTGCCCAAATGCCAGTGGCTTGAGAATAAGGACATCGATTACTACTATGGCGCTAATGTATTGCTCATCAGGCAGCCTGTGGTGCAGCCCCGCGGGGAGGCGAGGGAAGAGCTGGAGATCATGATCGAGCTTCGCAAAAAGATGGAGAAGCGGGGGATGGTGAAGAGAAGCTATCTCCCGTGGAACAGCGTGGATGAATTCGTCCAGTCTCGCCTCAAGGATACGGGAGTGAGCTGGGAGGAATTGAGCGAGAAAGGCTTTATCATCAACCCCAAACCCATCAAATATAAGGAGTATGAAGAGCGCGGCTTCGCTACCCCTTCGGGCAAGGTGGAGCTATATTCCAGTATATTAGAAAGGCATAACTATCCACCTCTTCCCATATTTGTTGAACCTTCCGAGGGCTATATCACGACTCCGGAGTTGGCTAAAAAGTATCCCTTAATGCTTCTGACGGGCATAAGGGACTATAACTATTGGCAATCTCGCTTCAGGGATATCCCAAGGCTTCGTCAGAAGTCGCCCGAGCCCTGGGCCGAGATTCACCACGAAGTGGCGCTGGCGAGGGGGATCGAAGAGGGCGATAGGATTTGGGTTGAAACTACCAGCGCGAGAAGGATAGAGCTAGTTGCGAGAGTGACCGACCGGGTCCACCCAAAGACCGTGATAACGTCGTTTGGCTGGTATTTTCCGGAAAAACCAGGCCCTGAACACGGATGCTTCGAATCTAACTCAAATGTACTTGTGACCGATGATCCCCCTTGGGACCCTGGTACAGGGGTGCCCTTCACGAGGGGATTGCTCTGCGAGATAGGAAAAGCCTAGCCGTCGCATCTGCTCGTTCTTAATCAGAGGCGTGGCACATACTAGGAGGGGTCGAGTATGTCATTGCGAGGAGTGGACTCTGTGCCGGGAAGGGACCTGATACCCAAGGAGGAGTTTGAGGAAAGAAGGCGTAAGTGTGCTGAGGCGGCCGGTGAGAGGGGTTTGGATGCAATGCTCGTTTGGTCCAGGGGAAATCGTACCACCGACAGGTGCGCCAACGTTCTCTATCTGGCCAATCACTATGCTCAGCTTGTTTATTTCCCCGATCATCCACCTTACTGGATGGCGCTCGGCCATTGTGCAGTGGTGCTCCCCCGCCAAAATGAAGAGTCTGTCTTGATATCGGACCTTGACTATCGGAACGAATTGGCCGCCATTGATGATTTTCGTGCAAATACCGATGTTATCGGCGAGGTGGTCGAGGTCATTCAAGAAAAAAAGCTTGGAGGTGGAAGGATCGGCATAGCCGGCACCGATGAATTATCTATGAAGCATTATGCGGTTCTGAGAGATAAGCTGCCCGATGCTGAATTTGTTCCCGCCGATGATATATTGAACGACCTCAAAAAGATAAAGAGCAAGAATGAGATAAGAGTGATCAGGCAGGCCTGCGATATTCTGAACCAGGCGAGCGATATCGGTATGGATGCAATCCAGCCCGGCGTCAGGGAGGAGGAGATAGTAGCCCTCATTACAAGGGAATTCTTATTAAGAGGTGCCGATGCCTGGAGAGTGGGGCCGTGCTCATCCAGAGTGATAAGGAAAGGAGAGCTTTATCCACTGGCCATAGTCGGAAACTATAAATTCTACCATTTCGACATAGGACGCACTAAAGTGGTTGGGGCAGAACCAACCGAAGAGCAAGCAAGACTCTTAGAAGTGTGTACGGATTTCGTGCTCGATGTCACAAAGGAAATCAGGCCCGGCAAAACGGCGCAAGAGGTGGCAGAATTCGGGTTCAGATTCCTGGAGGAGAGGCTCAACATTAAACTGTCGGATATCAAGAAAGGCCTCTGGCGCAGGGGACCTTACACTATCTATTGGACCGGCCTGGGGCACAGCCTGGGCCTCGATTGGGAGTCATGTGATCCCTTCATCTTCGACGGCGACAACACAAAGATAGAGCAGGATATGTTCTTGGCCATCGAAATGGTCCTGACCCAAGAAGGTGTGGGAACGGCTGAGGTCGAACACAACTTCTTGGTGACAGAGACTGGAACCGAGGTGCTCACAAAACTCTAGCCGCCACCAGTCGAGGCACTCGCTGAAAGATTGATATCATGTGTGGGTAACTAGCAGAAGAAGGGGGAACATCTTTCGCTCTCTTGAAAGGGGGGACGTAAAGGGAGCAAGATCCTCATTCAGAATGTTCACCCCATCCCGATGGCCCCCGGATGGGGAAGAACTCATAACGGCAAATGATTGACAAAGAAAGCGCCCCGATATAGGATTACCGCAATGCCCAAATCGCTGTATTTTCCCGGAATCCATTTCGAACAAATGAACATTCGCGTGAACCGGAAACCGATGAGGAGCTATCACCATGGGTATCATCAACAATGATGAGATAGAAATCAAAGAGCTCTATCCGGGTGTTTATCAGAGACCGATCATATCGAGAGCGACCGGTTCTGCCGCCATCACCATGGGTGAAGTCGAGATAAAGCCCGGTTGCAAAATACCCCTGCACACCCACAAGGTTGAGGATGTGATCTTGCTCCGCGCGGGCAAAGGTGAAATCCAATTCGGGGATGAGACCCACTCGGTCGGAGAGAGTATGTCCATCCTGGTCCCTGCTGGATTGAAGCATGAAGTGCGCAATACGGGCGAGGCGCCCATGAAGATTATTTTCGGGTTCCCCGCCATAGAGGTGGAAAGACACGAACTCTGAAACGCGGTCTTCTGCTGGCTTAAAGCTAACCGCAGATCATCAGTGAATATTCATTAATTCAGAGGAGGAAACCGATGGGCGAGAAGACCAAGGAAGTCGCCTTAGAGAAGATTCGGCTCGTCAAGCCGGATGAGGCCACGGGCAGGGTCAAGGAGATCTATGATGAAATAGTCCGGACAGAGGGGAAGAAATGGCTCGTCCCCTTGTGGGGTTTCTTCGCCCACGTGCCTAAACTCCTGGAGCTCACTTGGGAGATGCTGAAGACGCTGGAGGTCGATGAGGGGCTGGTACCGCGAGAGCTCATGAGCAGTATCGCGATGGCATGTGCCGTCGATGCCAATTGCGAACGCTGCATAACTTACCACCAGACGACCCTGGTGGAGCGCATGGGGATTAGCGATGAAGAGGCGGAGAAGGTCCGGTTCTTCGAGGAATCGGACTTGCCGGAGGAGCGCAAGAAGGTCTTGAGGTTCTGCAAGAAGGTGGCCTTCGGCCAGCAAGTCAGTCCCGAGGAGTTCACGCAGATCAAGAAGCTCGGCTATAACGATGCGCAGATCGTCGAGATGGTCACCTTAGCCCTCTTCGAGTCGGGCCTGGCCAGGCATGGGGCGGTCCTCGCCCAGTATGAGGACGGCATGGATTGGCCCAGCGAGTACACTCCCTCGCCTCACTACAAGGAGTACGTCGATTCTTGAGTCTAATTCATGAGGGGAGCGCAAGATGGTTGATAAGACCGTAGTGTCCGATGAGAACAGGATATCCTGGGAACAACACCCTGAGCTCAAGAGCATCCAGCGAAAGCCCCTCCTCACCAAGAGGGATCACGGAGCCGACCTCACGGTGGTCTTGGTCAAGGGGGCGAAGGGGATCACCGTTCCCGAGCATATTCACCAGGGATGCGATGACATCATCTACGTGATGGAGGGGAAATTCAAAATCTTCGTCGAGGGAACCGGCGAGATTCAGGCAAAGAAGGGGATGCTGATATGTGTCCCCAGGGATGCGAAACATCACATCTACGATGTTGAGGAAGATTACCAGGTCTTCGATGTCTTCGTTCCTGCAACCTTATAGGGAGCTGAATACGGTAGGCTCTATGATGCGGGCTTGACTTTTTAAGAAAGGGATAAAGGATGGACATGGAGGAGTTGAGGCTCATAAAGCCCGAGGAGGCAACGGGGGAGGCAAAAAAGGTCTACGATGAGATCATCGAGACACAGGGGATGAAGTGGCTCGTCCCCCTCTGGGGATTTTTTGCCCACGTGCCCGAGCTCCTGCGCTTCCACTGGGAGCTTCTGAAGGTCCTGGAGATCGAGGAGGGGCATGTCCCCCGAGACATAATGAACTCCATTTCGATGGTCTGCGCGGTGGCCGCCGATTGTGCCCGGTGCGTAAACTATCACCAGACCACTCTCGTCGAGAGGCTCGGGATAAGCCCGGAGAAGGCAGAGAAGCTCAGGAACTTCGAGGAGTCGGACATACCCGAGGAGGAGAAGATAATATATCGTTTTGCCAAGAAGGTGGCCTTCGGCGAGCAGCTGACCCCGGAGGAGTATATGGCGGTCAGGAAACTGGGTTACGGGGACGCCGCCATCGTGGAGATCGTCACCGTGGCCCTTTTTGAATCGGCCATGGCCAGGCATGGTGTGGTCCTCGCTCAGCACGAAGACTCCCTCGACTGGCCGGCCGAGTATACCCCATCTGAATTCTATAAAGCGCACGCAGATAAGTAGGTCTCTTGCGCGAGCCCTTCGGCCCAAGGGGATAGGAGACCGAGAGCTCCTATCTAATAACCTTCGGCTCTGAGAGGGATTATTGGCAAAAACTCCAAATGGAGGGTACAACACAATGGCGAGAGTGAAATTGGTTGAACCGGAAGAGGCCGATCCTAAAGCGCGGGCTGTTTTCGAGGATATTGTTAAAACTCACACGCGGGGCAAGGTTAAGGGAAGGATCGGCAATCTCTACAAGGTCTACGCAAATGTTCCCGAACTCTTTGAAGTCGAGTGGTCCAGAATAAAAACCATGATGAAGGGTTTGGGGCTCCCCCCGAAATTGAAAGAGGCCATCTGTCTATCCGTTGCGGTTGTCAACATCTGCGACGTCTGAGTGCTCTACCACTCCAACGCCTTCCGTGCTGAAGGCGGCAGCGAGGAGGAGGTTCAGGCCATCATCGACCTGGATGAGGGCAAATTGAGCCAAAGGGACGCCAAAGTCTTCAAGCTCGTTCGAAAGGCGACCCGCAACCCTCATGAGGTCACCGATGAAGAGTGCGACGCCCTGAGGGCGAGCGGCTTCTCAGACGCCGAGATCGTCGAGATCGTCGCTGTGATGGCCCTGGCGACGGGAGAGAATAAGTTCATGGACGCGCTGGATATCAAACCCGGCGCTTGGTACGCCAAGAAAACCGCTGGCTGAAACTGTCATAGGGGGGCCTCGGACGAGGGCCCCCTCCCTATCCTTATGGCAGAGCGAGGGGGAGGGGAGGCGGCCATGAGGAACGTGGCCGCCTCCGAAATGCGCGGGTGCAAATCCTCAGGCCAACGTCAGCGCGTGGGGAGCACAGTACTTGACGCAAAAAGGGGTTCCCTCATTACGGCAGAGGTCACACGAGGCGAGGAAGCGGTACTCGACCTCCCCGGTGGCATCATCTCTAAAAATTCTGATGCTGGATTTGGATGGGTCAAATACCTTAACGTGGTGGTATGAACAGGCTATCTCGCAACTCCTGCAGCCGTTGCAAAGGCTGAGTTCCATCTGTATCTGATAATCAGGTTTAGCCACCTTCCACCTCCCTCGGAATGAAGGACCCTTCGGGGCCCCTCTCGGGGTTTCCATTTCAGGCCAGCCTGCCGGCCGCCTGGAGCTTCTCCCTCACACGTGAGAGCCCCAGTTCCTCCAGAGTCTCAGCCTTCTGCCACCCCGTGGCCCTATCCCATCCTTGATAGTCGTAGTATTCATCCAACATCTCATCCCACTTCGCCGCATCCAGCACAACACCCGCAAAGGGGCCGCTCTTGATGGGCTCTTTGTAGAACCGCTCCGAGAGATAGTCGTCCCTGCGGCCGAAGCCCGTGTGAAGGGTGTTGAAGGCCTTCTCGATGTTGTGAATCCGACGCCCGGCCCTCATGAGCTCCTCGCCGCTGAGCGGGACACCGGTTGCCTTGGAGAAAAGGGCCGCATATTCATCGGGTCCGAGCAGTCCCACGTTCTCCCAGTAGCTGGTGAAATAGCACACGCCAAGCGAGTCGACGGCGCATTTGTAAAACTCAAACCAGCCCGTCAGCTTGCCCTTACCCTCATATATCCTGAAATCGCCGGCCGTTGGCACGCCGAAGAGCTTCTCCCCGACCTCGGGTGATACTCGCTGGCCTTCCGTCGTGGTGGAGCCATTCAAGTGAGTCCCACCCCGGGTGCTGACCGCCACTCCCAGTCCCCAGGCCTTGAAGATTCGCATCCGGCTCTCGAGTGTTGGAAGGCCCTTCACCTGAGCGACATATTTCTCACTTCCCCGGCCGATGTAGCGGGAGGCGAGATGTGGGCCCTCCGCCAGGAGATCCCCAAAGCTCTCCCGCCGTGAGATCTTCTCAAGGAGCTTGATCACCGTAGCGCCATCCCCCCAGCGAAGGGACATTCCGTCGGCATCTTCCTCGGTGATGAGCCCATCCTCATAGCACTGGAAGGCCCACCCGATGGAGGCCGCCGCCTGGTCAAGGTTCATGCCCATCTGGTTGCAAAAAGCGCTGGCCATGAGGACCACCTCGGGGTCGGTCACGCCCAGATTTGGCCCGAATAGGTTGACCGAGTTTGCCTCTAGGCCCTCCGCTTTGAGGCCCCCATACGGGCCCGATGGGATGGAATAGTAATGGCTGCAGTAGATGGGGCAGTTGAAACAGGCCATTCGCCTGACCTCGTATTTATCCCTGAAGACCGCCTCACTCAGCTTGAAGTTGACTTCCGGGTCCTGATATTCGTCCTGATAGTAACGGACCACAACGGGCTTGGTACCATCGGTTCCACCGACACCATATTGTCCCTGAGTACCGCGGACCCTCAGCCCCTCTACGGATGGGTTGCTTTCGATTTTGGCCCAGGCCTGGTCCACGAGTTCCATGAAGCCCTGGGGGTCGGCCACGGCTATGGGCCGGGTTCCCCGGACGGCGAACGCCTTGAGGTTCTTCGACCCCATGACCGCCCCGCACCCGCCGTAGGCTGCCGCCCGGGCCCTATCCACAATGATGCAGGCGAATTTAACGAGGTTCTCGCCCGCAGGGCCGATGGCCGCCACTCGTACATCTCTATCTCCCAACTCTTCCTTGATGGCCGCATCGGTGTCCCAGATGGTCCTCCCCCATAAATGGCCAGCATCTCTTATCTCGGCCTTGCCATCCAGGATGGCGAGGTAGACGGGCCTTTCGGCTTTTCCTTCAACCACCACAAGGTCGAAGCCCGCGAACTTAAGCTCTGGCCCGAAGTGCCCGCCCGCGAACGACGTCGCCATCCCTCCGGTTTGAACGTTCTTGTTCCCGACGATGAAGCTCGTGGAGCAGGGGGCCATAGTCCCCGTCAGTGGGCCCGCAGCAATTATGAGTTTGTTTTCCGGGTCAAGCGGCTGGGTCTTGGCCTCGACCTCGTTTAAGAGAATCGACTGGCAGATTCCCCTTCCACCGAGAAATTCAAGGTATGGCTCGGTGGATTCTGTCGAAATCTTCCCCGTGGAGAGGTTAACCCTCAAATATTTGCCCGCCCATCCAAAGATATTTTTGCTCATCCGTTCGCCCCTCTCAAAATGATGAAGTCCTTTTTCTCACCGCGGAGGGAAGCTTACTCACGTTGCCTGTGCAGCCACCCTCCCGCTCGGTGGCGCAGATGGCCCCGGCTTCTGGAATCCGACCGCTCAGCCACAGGATACTCAAAAGCAAGATGCCCAGTCCGATGAGGCCGATGAGAGCGGAATTCTCCGCCAGCAAGAGAGCCACACCCCCGCTCAGACCGATGGAACTCAGAAAGATAGACACCGATGAGGCGCCGCAGCACGAACCCATGGTCACCGCCGAGCCCATGATACCGCTCAGCGATGATCCCGCTACACCCGCCACACCCGCTACCCCTCCCCCTTTAGTTGGTGAGTGTCTGCGGTGTCTTATGAAACTGACGAGGAGGAGGAAATAAACGCTCAGCAGGACCGAGATTGGGATCAGATTCAGCACCGTAAGAACAGTGACCTGAAACAGCCAATTGATGATGACATACTCGCGCTGGACAAGGCCAAACTCGAAGATCGGCTGGTTTATGAGCATGAAGGCGAAGTCATGCCATGAAACGCTGGCCCTGAAGAGAAGGTAGAAGGTATCTTGGTACCCTCTCAGTACGCTGTGCGCGCGAAAATAATTGGGTAGCATGCCCCACTGGAGTACCATCACCATGCAGATGAAGGCGAAGTACCCCGCCAAAATCAACACGGCTATCAAACCGATCTTCACCTTCCTGTGACCCATGAACCGCCGCAGGACCCTAACATTGCCTAACACTTTATCTGCAAGCCTCGGGAAAGGTCATCGCATGACCAAACAGAAAGAGGATTAATAGGTGGGGGCTAGCTAATAGCTTCTTCGCTTGACCTGTGGCATCGGGATAGGTTGGGCTCCCCGAGTCTCACCCTCCCAGGTATGCGCGCTTCACCAACGGCTCATCCATCAAGGCCTTCGCCTCCCCCTGGAGCACGAGCCTGCCCAGTTCCAAGACGCCGCCCTTCTCGGCCACGGTGAGAGCCTTATATGCGTTCTGTTCCGCCAGGAGGATGGTCACCCCCTGCTCGCGCAGCAACTCTATGACCCTGAAGATCTCGGTCACAATTATCGGCATCAGTCCCATGGAGGGCTCGTCCATGAGTAAAACTTTGGGCCGCGCCATGAGGCTGCGTCCGATGGCCAGCATCTGTCCTTCCCCGCCGCTCAAAGTCTTTCCGCGCTGGTTCTGACGCTCCTCGAGGCGGGGGAAAACCTCAAATACCCTTGTAAGGTCTTCGGCGATCCCGTCCCTGTCACTCCTGGGAAATGCCCCGACAAGAAGGTTCTCTTTCACCGTGAAATCGGGAAACAAGCCTCTGCCTTCGGGCACCATGCTCATACCCCGTCTGGCCCTTATGAAGGTGGACTCGTTGGAGATATCCTCGCCCATAAAGCGAATTCTTCCCCCGGAGATCTTCTTGAGCCCGATGATGGCTCGCATCAAAGTCGTCTTCCCCGCACCGTTGGCGCCGATGATGGTATAGACCTCACCTTCCTCCAGTTTCAGGGATACATCCCGGAGGGCCTGGATGCGTCCGTAGAAAACGTCTACCGCTTCTATTTCAAGCATGGGTCTCTCTCTTGCCCAGATAAGCTTCGATCACCGTCGGATTGGTGACGATCTCCTCGGGTGTCCCTTCGGCGATCTTCTCGCCATAGCTCAGAACGATGATACGGTCGCAAAGCCGCCGCGTTACCTCCACGTTGTGCTCGATAAGCATGATCGTCTTACCATCATCTCTGAACCGATGGACCAGCTCCACGATGGCCTCGATCTCTCTGTAGCTCAGACCGGCGAAGGTTTCATCCAGCAGGAGCAGCGTGGGATCCAGCGCCAGGGCCCTGGCGAGCTCCAGCCGCCGCTGCAGCCCAAGCGGCAGGTTTTTGGCCAGCTCCGTTTCGTATCGCTCCAGGCCTACCCGCCGGAGAAGCTCGCGCGCATCCCCGACCGGCGACTCATCGAGAAAGTATTTGAGGGAGAGGAAATAATCATTGTAAAACCGCGAACCGTAGGCCGCCAATACATTCTTGATGACGCTAAAATTGGGAAAGGGCCGGACGACCTGGAACGTACGGCCGATACCCGCCCGGCCGATCTGGTGGTCTTTCAGATTATGGATCGGTTTCCCATTAAAGAAGACTTCCCCGCTATCGGACCGCAGTATCCCAGATATCAGGTTGAACAGCGTGGTCTTGCCAGCGCCGTTGGGCCCGATGATGCCGAGGATCTCAGCCTCCTCCACACTGAAGCTGAGATGGCTCACCGCCACCAGGCCTCCGAAACTCTTGGTCAGATTATTGGCCTCTAAAATACCCACTATCGCTGTTGTTCCACAGGCGCAGCCACGACCTCGCCGCTGGGAAGATCCTTCCTAAAACCCCTCAGCCGCCGCCAGATAATGCTGTTGTCGCCCAGCAGTCCATCCGGCATGACAAGCATCATGAAGACCAAGAGCCCGCCGTAGAGGAGGAATCGGTAGTCTGAGATGAAGCGGAACACCTCTGGCATGGCCGCCAGAAGCGAAGCGCCGACAACGGGACCGCGGATTGTACCTATGCCGCCGAAGACGACCATCACCAGTATGAAGACAGAAGGAATGAAAGCGAAATCAAGAGGGCTTATGAAGGTGGTGAAGTGAGCGTACAGCGCCCCTCCCAGCCCGCCGTAGGCGCCGCCTATTATGAAAGCCAATATCTTGAACTTGACGGCATTGATGGTCATCACCCTGGCGGCCAACTCATCCTCTCTCAGGCTTTCCCAGGCAAGGCCGATCCAGGAGGAGACCAGTTTCTTGTTCACTATGATGGCGAGGATCAGGAATCCGAGCACCAGGAGGCAAATGGCCCTGTAGCCAAATTCATACCCCAGAAGGCTGGGGTAGGGGATCGGTCCAATGCCCTCAGGGCCCCCGAACCAGGGCAAATAAGTAAGGAGAGATTCAAATATGAACACCATCCCGATAGTAACGATTGCCAGAAAGTCTTCCCCGACCCTGAGGGCCGGCAGGCTCATGATGAGCCCGAAAAGGGCGCCCGTAAGGATCGCCAAGGGCAGAGCCGCCCAGAAGGAGAAGCCAGCGTAAACAGTGAGCATCGCGGTGGCGTAAGCCCCGCCTCCCACCACTACGGTGAAGCCGAGGTTGATCTGCCCCGCATAGCCCATGATGATGTTAAGGCCCAAAGCGTTGATGCTCGCGATGCATGCGAAGATCGGAATCGTGAGAAGATAAGGGTTTAGCAGAAACCCTAGCATCGTCTCCCCTACTTCTTCCCGAGGAGACCCTGAGGCCTGAACAGGATGAGGATAATCATTAAAAGCATGGCCGTGGCCTCGCGTGACATGGGAAGATTTGTGTACGCGCTTATCAAGGCCTCGGAAATGCCAAGGAAAAGGCCCCCCAGGATGGTCCCCAACACGCTTCCGAACCCGCCGATAACGATCACGGCCAGGGCCTTATATGCCGGCACATCGCCCATGAAGGGCAGGAGGATATTGTAATGTATTCCCACCAGCACGCCGGCCGAGCCGGCCAAAGCCGAGCCGATGAGGAAGACAACCCGGTTGGCCTTATTCACGTCGATTCCCATCACAGCCGAGATGTCGAGGTTTTGTGAGACCGCGCGGATGGACATCCCGGTCTTGGTCCTGAACATGATGACCCAGAGCAGAAGAAGGACAACACAGGTAAACGCCAGGATGAAGATGGCGGGGCCTTCTAGATTCAGGTATGGGGTATGAATGCCCCTGCCCATGCTGACAGGATAAGACTCCGCCAGGGGAGTCACGATGATCCTCACTGAGTCTTCCATTGCGATCAAAAGCCCGATGCTGGCGATCAGGGGCACGATTCTCGACTGGCCTGTCATAGGACGGTAGACGAACTTCTCGATTATGATGCCGACCAGGCCGCAGAAGGCCATGGCCGCGACCATAGAGAGGGGGAAATTCCCCGTTTGTTTGTACACGGTCATGCCGAAATATGCGCCAAACACGTATACCGCAGCATGAGCAATGTGGAGTACGCGCAATGCCCCATAGATCATGGTGAGCCCGATGGCAATCAGCGCGTACTCAGAGCCTATGACCAGGCCGTTCACGACCTCTTGGAATAAGAGCATTCCTTTGCCGACCTGACGCGAGAAGATATTATAATTAAAAGGGATGTGATTATGGCGGATGTGAGCTGTGATGACAGCTCACATCCGCTCATTATGGGACGCCCTGGCGTGAACTAGTAATACTTGTACCAGGGCGCTGGGTCCAGAATCTCAGGGTCACCTACCTCCCCGATGATTCGGTATATTGTGTTATCTGGGTCATACTCGGCCACAAACAACGGCCTGATCACTTCGTGGATGGGGCTGTACTTTGCCGGTAGGCCGGCCACACTGATGTGCTCCGTGATGGAGGCGAGCCCCTTGTAGATCCCCTCACGGGAGCCCCCGCCCCGTTGGGCGCCCTCCAAGAGGAGGAGCAAGGAATCATAGGTCAGTCCCGCCTCGTGGCCTATGATGTCGGTGTCATAGGCCTTCTTCCACTTCTCTATGAGCTCCAGCATCTGGGGTGTCCGGCCGCTCCTCGAAAATGGGACCAGGCCGATGTGCCCCCTACCAGCCTCTCCCACGCTCTTGAAGATCACTTGCTCGATAGCCACACACATGGAGAAGGACTTGGTCTTGGGGAAAATTCCCAGGTCTGCCCCCTGCCTCCTGAGGCCTGTTATCTGTATTCCGAAGCCGTTCAAGTAAATGGCCTCGGGGTTCAGGGCCTTGATAGCGGTCAGATAGGGTTTAAAATCCTGCTCGCGGAACTGGATGATCTTGTCATAGACGAGCTCCCCGCCCCACTTCTTGAGCCCCTCCTTGAAGCCCCGCAGGCCGCCAAGGGGAAACTCATTATCGACCGTGAGGACGGCCCAGCGCTTGAGGCCCATCACCCTGGAGCCCTCATAGGCAATGGCATAGCCCATCACATCGGCCAGGTTGGCCCACCGAAAAATGTACTTGGTGCCCTTGACGACCTTCACCGAACCGGCATATGCGGCGATCATGGGGACTTTCTCTCGGTCGAAGACCCTGGCCGCGGCAATGCAGGGGCCACTATAGGATGAGCAGATAGCGGCATCCACCTTATCGAGCCTGGAAAGGCGGTTCGCAATCGCCACGGCCTCTCTGTTGTCGAGGCGGTCGTCGTAGAGGTATAGCTCTATAGGTCTGCCGTTTATCCCTCCCTTCGCGTTCACCTCCTTTGCTAAGAGCTGGGCTGCCAGCTTTGAGTCGGTGCCCGCGTGGGCGACGGGACCGCTCATGGGCCCAAAGACCCCTATCTTGATGGGCTCAGCTGCACTAGCACTCCCATTCGCAACCAGCATCAGGGCGAGCGTCAGTGCGAAGATGATGAGACTCATTTTCTTTAGTGAACTCATTCTCTTCCTCCCCCTCTATGCATGAGAAATGATTGGGGGGCTCCCCTTTCCGACTCTGAGCCCGCGCGATTTAATATGCCACGCTCGACTATAGCACAACTCATCCCTTAGCCGAAACCCCACTGACGATACTTCATCTATCACCTCCCGTAACTGGCGACCTGATTTTCGACCCTGGCGCCAAACCATTTGGCCTTCTCACTCTTAGTACTACCCCTGAGAGGAACCCGTCAACGAGAGGTATCACAGATATGGGATCGTGATATTTTGCCTCCGAGACCCTCAAAAATCACGAACGTTCTTACTCGATACACTGGCTAACGCCGGAAAAGAGAGGAAAAATCAGCTATACTTTACCAGCACCCCAGCACTTGTCAAGTCGAAATCTCTTCTAATAAAGTTAAAAGGCACTTTCCCCAGAAGATCATGCTGACTCAAGCCAAATTGATTTCGAGCAATATAGGCCAATTTTTTCATGCCAAATCCAGTATCAGACCAAGACCTGGTGAGTTCTTGTTCCGCCGCCTTGATCCTCCAAAATCTCGGAGTCACTTCTCTTGGATGTAGGCGATAACCTGGATTTCTATCAGGGCTTCGGGCCCCGGAAGCAGACCCTTGACGTTCACCGTAGCCCGCGGCGGAGGAACCTTGAAGAAAGTCCTGAAGACCTTGTTATAAGAATAGAAGTCTTTGAGGTCCACCAGGTATATCGTCGCATAGACCACGTCATCCAGGGTCGCCCCCGCCCCTTGGAGGATAGCCTTTATATTGTTTAGCACCTGGGCTGTCTGGGCCTCGATGGGTGATTCGGGGAATTCCGGCCAGACGATTTTGCCCGTCTTGGGGTCATCGCCAAGCTGACCGGCTACGAACACGAAATTGCCGACCTTGAAGGCCTGCGAATAAGCCGCCATCGGCGGGGGCGCTCCAGCAGCCTTGACTACCTCTCGCACGAGTTTTTCCATCAGACATCTCCTCTAGAAATGAATCGTACAGAAAAGATGATATTTCTATCTTTTTGTCTTGAATAGGGGATTCACCCCACGACCGGATGAGTGGAACGACCGGGAAACTCCATCACAATCCAGTTGTTCCCTCCTGCTCTACGCCTTGTAGACTCTAACCGGTATTCTCCGCATCCGCGGGGTGCCTGCAACATGGTCGTACGGCGGGTCGGAGTCCGCCAGCACGTTGATGTTCTGCTCGAGGGCCTTCTCGTACCAATCCTCCTTTTCCGGGCACCACCAACAGACGATGGCCGACACGACCTCGGGATGGGTCTTATCCGTGACGTTTGCCTGCACCCTGATCCGACGCTTCTTAGGGTTCTCGACGTAGACCCAGTCCCCATCCTTGACCTTGCACTTCTTTGCAGCATCGGGGTGGATTTCCAAGGTGTTATTGGGAACCTTCCTCCGCGCCCATTTCAAGTTATGCCCCTGAGAGTGGTAGTAAATGTACTCACGGCGCCCCGTAAAAATTAAGGGGTATTCGTCGGCGAGTTCTGGGAACTCGAGCTCGCTCTCCCAGGGCTCTACGTAATAGGGGAGGGGATTGTAGTCGAACTTCTCGCACAGGCTTGAGTAAAGCTCGACCTTCCCGGAGGGGGTCTTGAACCCGTGCTCCTCATATTCGCGGTACTTCCACGGGATCCTGATGATCCCTTTCCGACGGAGCTCTTCGAAGGTTATCCCCGTCTCCTTTAAGCGCCACTCGTTAAAATCGTGGATGTCGTTCCATTTGGGGAAATTCTCGAGCTTCATCTTCTTAGCCAGTTCGATGATAAATTTTCTATCTTCCCAGGCCTCGCCGGGCGGGTCGATGAGGGGCTGCCGGATAATCATGATCCCGTGCTCGTGTTCGGCTCCCAGTTCTTCTTTCTCCGCCCATGTACAGGCGGGCAGGACGTAGTCGGCCAACTCGCCCGAAGGGGTCATGAAATGCTCCATCTGGACGTAGAGATCCAGGGTCTTGAGGGCATTTATCACCTCGTGGGTGTTGGGTGCCGTGACCACGGGATTGAGCCCATGGAGGATGAGGGCCCGGAGCGGGTAGGGGTCATCATGGAGGAGCGCCTTATAGATGGAGACCATGTGGGCCTGGTGGACTGAGCCCGTGGGACCCGACCAGAGGGGGAAGCGCTTGGCTCCGATCTGCCTCTCTTCCACTTCCTGTGGGAGCATTTTCTCACCTTCAAAGGGTCTTTTCTTTGCGGTGGAATAGGCTCCCCAGCCCGTGAGGTCCGGCGCCCTGACGAGTCCTTTCAGGCGCTTCGGAAGAATGTTCCCCCCGGGCACATCCAGGTTGCCCGTTATGGCGATGAGGCACGCGTAAGCCCGGCACGCACCGAAGGAGTTGGTCTGCTGGGTCAGACCGCAACGGTTGTAGATGGTGGAGGGCTTATGAGTGGCGTACAGGTGGGCAAATTGCCGGATCTTCTTGGCGGGGATCCAAGTGAGCTTTTCCGCCTTTTCGGGAGGATAGGCCTGCACGCACTCGCAGAGCTTGTCGAAACCTACGGTCCACTTCGAGACGAAATCCTTATCGTACAGCTCCTCATTGATGATCACGTTCAAGGCGGCGAGGGCCAGGGCGCCGTCGCCCCCGGGTCTGATCTGCAGCCAGAGATGAGCCCGGCCCGCGGGCTTTGTCTTGCGCGGGTCGATCACCACCAGCTTGACGTCTTTATCTTCCTGCAGTCTCTTCGTCATTCCCACCCAATGCGGGTTAAAAGAAACGGAAACATCGGTCCCCCACATGACGATGGTCTTTGCGTGCGCGTAATCGCTCGCGTGGGCGAAGTGCGAGACGAATGCGCCGAAGGTCACGTAATCCGAGGCGAACCCCGCTCCCTCGCAGGTATCAGTGGTGTTGTAGAGGTTTGGGCTTCCGAGAGCGCGAAGGAAAGGCGCGAGCATGGTGAATCTTCCGTAGGTGGGAGCGTGGGCGATGGCCAGAGGGCCGTACTTCTCCTTCACGGCGTTAAGCTTCTCAGCGATCTCATCCAGGGCCTGGTCCCAGGATATGCGCTCCCACCTCCCCTCTCCCCTCTCCCCGACTCGTTTCATCGGGTATTTCAGCCGGTCGGGATGGTGGGCGTATTCGGCGAAATTTCTCCCTTTCGGGCAGGTGGAGCCATGAGTCACAGGATTTTCCGGGTCTCCCGTGATTTTGACTATTTTCCCGTCCTGGACATGGCCGAGCACCCCGCACTGGATGTAACACGCGTGGCAGGCCGACCTTATGATCTTGACCGGACGTTTCTTCTTTCCAGTCTTTGTGGCAGTCGCCATTTGCGAGACCTCCTCCAGAAAAGCAAGTGGGTTCGATCCCCCCGGGCCAGATTTTCGCCCCCCAAAGGGGGGATGATTGCGCGACCCGACCCTAATTCATAAGAGATGGCATGTCAACAAAAAAATTATTAAGTATTACAAATGTAGTCTTGAACGCCCCTGCCATAGATGGTATAGAGAGAGGGTGAAATGTTGGGCGAGGCAATGGCTTATTTTTTCAACGGTTAGCACGACCCAGGCGAACGGCAGCTCCTCATGCCAAAGGGATAACCCGATGAAAGCCCGACAAATATTGTGCGGGTGCACGATGAGGGGGTCGGCGCCTTTTCGACGGGCTGCGGGCTCCGCTTCAGAGAGGGCATTGGGTGTGCATTGATGAGACAGCCCTTTAAAGAGAGGTTCGGCTGCTTTATCAGAGAAAGGTGCCATCACACGCGGAGAGAGGGAAACCACTACCACCGAGCAAGCCTGCTGGGTGCTCATGTTCACCTTGGCAAAAGCGGTCCGGGATTGAGAATATAAACCAGCCGCCTGAGAAAGTTTAGTTTATCTTGTTTTTAATCCAGAGGGATTTGGAAATGGAAGTAGGGAAGAAAATAAAGGGTTTGAGGGAGCTCCACAACCTCTCCCAGGAGGAGCTTGCCAAAAGGGCTGGCCTCAGCAAATCAGCGGTCTCACTCATAGAACTCGATAATCGTAACCCAAAGATCAACACCCTCAAGAGGATCCTCGATGTCTTCAACATATCCTTGGCCCAATTCTTCAGCGAGACAAGAGCAAATGAGAAGGTCATCTTCAGGGAGCAGGATCGAACCCTTCTTTTAGGAGACGACCGTACCTTCAAGATAGAACTCCTCGCACCATACGGCGGCGGAAGGCTCATCGAGCTCACTATGAACACGATTCAACCCCATAGGTCCTTTGACAGCGCCTATCGGCACGAAGGCCAAGAGGCCGGATACGTGATAGACGGAGAAGTGGTGCTCACTCTCAGCAATAAGGACCATCACCTCAAGGCCGGTGAGTGTTTCTATTTCGCATCGAAAGAGCCCCATACCATAAGGAACGATGGCAAGAAAGTAGCAAGGGTTCTGTGGATGATAGTGCCTCCCACGTTCTGACCGCAGGGTGAGCCCTGCGGCTCTTGAGCTAAAACTTCTCAATCCAAAGACAAGGAAAATGAAACCGAAGGGGATGCGGGTGCAATCTTCAGCGGAGAGCCCGTCCGAAAGGTCGTCCATCGGAGTGGAGACGGCTGAAAAGGCCACGGGCCTCCTCCGGTATCTGGCTGACATAGAATTCCCTGAGATGCTCTGCGCTCAGGTGTTCTATAGTAGCCGACCCCATGCCCTGATAAGAAATATCCATACCGGAGAGGCCTCGAGAGCGCCCGGTGTGAGGGCCGTGCTGCTTGCTAAGGATGTGCCGGGCCGCAATCGCCTCGGAGACGCTCCCAACGACCCCCCCCTCCTGGCCGAAGGAAGAGTGAGATATGCCGGTGAGGCCATCGCCCTGCTGGCCGCAGAGGAGGAGGGATTGGCTGATGAAGCCCTGAATTCCATCATGGTTGAGTATGAAGACCTCCCGCCTATTTTCTGTCCCGTGGAAGCCATGGAGCCCGATAGCCCCTCCCTCCACGAGGGCGGAAACCTCCTCTGCCATCTAAGAATAAATGTGGGAGAGGCTGAGGAGGCTCTGGAGGAATGCGATGCGGTCGTGGAGCATACCTTTCGCATTCCTCCTCTGGAGCACCTCTCTATAGAAGCCGAGGGCGCGGTTGCGGTCCCTGGCTCGGACGGGATGACAATATGGGCACCCACTCAGGCTCCCTTTCATGTGCAGAGGGCTGTGGCGGCCAGCCTTGCCATCCCGCACGAAGATGTCCGGGTAATTCAGACCCCATGCGGAGGCGGCTTCGGCGGTAAGGCCGAAGGTTCCATCGCTGTCGCCGCAAGGGCGGCACTGCTTGCTCATCACCTCGAAAAACCCGTCGGGCTTTTCGCCTCGCGGGAGGAATCCATCATAAGCTCAACCAAGAGGCATGCCTGCATAATTCACTATTCACTCGGGGCCCAGCGCAACGGGAGGCTTCTCGCCGCCCGAGCCCGCATCTTTCTCGAAAAAGGGGCCTACTCCCACTGGGGCGGCCCCATTCCATCCGCGGCAAGGAGGGCGGCTTACCACATTCCAGGTCCCTACGTGGTTCCCAACGTGAAGGTTGACCTCTATTGCGTCCATACGAACCGCCAGCCAGGAGGCATAATGAGGGGGCCGGGGGGCTTTCAGGTCACTTTTGCCACAGAATCCTCCATGGATGCCATGGCCCGAAAGCTGGGAATGGATCCCATGGAATTCCGCATGCTCAACAGCCTTTACCAAGGGGCCGCCGCATCAACGGGACCGAAGCTTGATCACAGCGTGGGGATAAAAGAGACCATAAGAGCGGCCAGCAGAGCCGCACGCTGGGGGAGGAGAGGACGACGCAGTTCCTCATCCCCTTCCAAAAGGAGGGGCATGGGGATCGGCTGCTGCTGGTTCGGAATCGGGAACCCAGACCCTGCCGGGGCGAGAGTGCAACTCGGAAAGGGCGGGAAGTTCCGGGTTGCCGGGGGCCTGGTGGACATGGGTCAGGGTTCAAAGGCCGCAATGGCTCAGGTCGCAGCCCATGCGCTGGGTGTCTCCCCTGGGAAGGTGTACGTTCAAGAGGTGGACACCAGGGTCGACCCATATAGCGCGGCCACGACCTCCTCCAAGGGCACCACCTTTGTGGGAAACGCGGTCCTGGCGGCGGCCGCGGATGCCAGGAGGAACATCCTGAGGCTCGCCTCAGAGATTCTCGAAGCTGATGAAAATGACCTCACGATGGGGGATGAGAGGATATGGGTCAGAAGCTTCCCGAAAAAAAACCTCTCCCTCGAGGAAGCCGCGCTGGCTCTGGCGGAAATCAGGGACGGGAACCTTGGCGAGGGGCGATGGGCTCCGCCGCCCCCGGAAATCGATAAGGAGACGGGAAGGGCAAAGTTCTGGCACGTATTCTCCTATGGAACCCAAATCGCCGAGGTGGAGGTGGACGTTGAGGTGGGAGAAGTGAGGTTGCTCAACCTTACGGCAGCCCATGATGTGGGCAGAGCCATCAACCCGCTCAGCGTGGAAGGACAAATCCACGGGGGAGTGGCAATGGGCGTTGGAGCCGCCCTGATGGAAGAGGTTTATTATGAAAATGGAACCATCGCCTTCCCCTCCATGGCGGGCTATCTCATACCCACATCCCTCGACCTGCCGGAGATCTTTCCACTCATAGTGGAAGTTCCGAATAAGCTGGGACCCCTGGGCGCCAAGGGAGCGGGGGAGCCGCCGATTTTGCCGACAGCGGCCGCCATAGCCAATGCCATCTGTGATGCCACCGGCATCCGAATCACTGAGCTCCCATTGACAGCGGAAAGGCTCAGGTTGGCTTTGAAGAAAAGGGGCGCGGAAGGCGTGGACCAGAAAAGCCGGTAAACAGAGCTGAGAAGCGCTATTGAGAAGACGGGCCGGACCACCAACGGATGGGAGGTGATGATGTTGCGTGCCGGGATCATTGAAGACACGGTGTTTGAGCTCTTGAAAAAGATGGCCACCCGGGTTCCCCCGGACGTTTATGGAGGACTTGCCAAAGCCTATGCAAAGGAGCGGCAGGAATTTGCGAAGAGCCACCTCGCGCTCATCATGAAGAATATCAGGCTGGCCCAAAGAAAGGGTTGGCCCCTCTGCCAGGACACGGGTGTCCTGCACTTTCATGTGAAGATAGGCCCAAAGGCCAGGCTTCCCGAGAATTTCGAGCAGAAGGTTCTGCGCGGTGTCGCCAAAGCCACAAGAGAGATCCCGCTCCGGGAGAATGTGGCTCATCCGCTCTCCCGAAAGAACACCGGAAGCAACCTTGGCACAAGGATACCTTACTTCAGTTACGGACTGGTGCCGCGAGGAGACGCCGTCCAGCTCTCGGTGGTGCCAAAGGCCGGAGGGTGTGAGAACTGGAGCACACTCCGGATGTTTCATCCGTCGAAGGACTGGGACGACATCCGGGCCTTCATCCTCGAATGGGTGGCCACCTCAGGGGGACGATCTTGTACCCCCAATGTCTTGGGGGTGGGGATAGGTGGAACGGGCGCCATCGCCATGGAGTTGGCGGATAGTGCCTCAGTGCGGCCCCTTCATCTTCGAAACCCGGACAGGTTCTGGGCGAAGCTCGAGGCCGGGCTTTTGAAAGAGGTCAACTCTCTGGGTATCGGGCCCATGGGGGTGGGAGGCGATACAACCCTTTTGGGCGTGAATATAGAGGCCGCTGATACCCACACCTCCATGTTGCCGGTGGGAGTGGTTCTTCAGTGCTGGGCCCTTCGTCGCGAGACGGCGACCATCCGTCCCGATGGCAGGGTGAGGTTCTTCAACAAAGGAGGGGTATGATGGGCCGCGAAATAAATCTGAGCACCCCGATAGCGGCTGAGGAGGTGAGAAAGCTCAGAATAGGTGATGAGGTGTACCTTTCGGGAACCATGTTCACCGCGAGAGATATCGGTTTAAAAAAAATGGCGGCCTTCCTCAAAGGGAAGAAGAGATGGCCCTTCAGCCTGAAAGACAGCGCTCTCATGTATGCGGGCCCACTGATAGTCCGGGATGAGGAGGGCTTTCGCCTCATCGCCAACAGCCCTGGCACCAGCGCGAGGATGCCCTCGCCCGCCGCCATCATCAAGAACTCAGGCATCAGGCTGATAGTAGGAAAGGGCGGTATGGCCGAGGAGGCTGTCCCCGCCCTGAAGAGTGCTGGGTGCGTTTATCTGTCTTTCCCCGGAGGATGTGGAGCGATGACAGTGGCCCAGACAGAGGCGATAGAAGCGGGTTATTGGCCCGACCTCGGCCTTCCCGACCGGGTGTGGAAGATGCGCGTCAGAAACCTGGGCCCCCTTCTCGTAACCATCGATGCGCGAGGGAATGACCATTATGCGAAGGTGAAAAGGGAGGTGCGGCGCAATATCACGGGGTTGGGGTTGAAAAGGTAGAGGAAAACCGCTCCCCGAGAAACGGCCTGGTTTGTTTCGACACGCACCTTTTTCAAGGAGGATGAGAATATGGAAGGCGGCAAAGTTGAGGGAAACCGCGTGGAGGTCTTTAAGGCCGAGGACACGCCAAAAGAGGAGGTCTACAAGGGAATGTATCGCCGTCGCCTGGCCCTCGGGAAGAACCTCATGATGAACATCTACGAGCAGGAGCCCGGCGCGGTCACCCCCGAGCACAGCCATTCCCAGGAACTCATGGCCATCCTACTCGAAGGCAAGGTGGAAGCGGTCTTCAACGGAGCCAAACATCTTCTCGGCCCCGGGTCGGGCTACCACATACCCTCGAACGTGACCCACGGCCCCTTCACGGTGGTGGGCAATGAGAAGGCCGTTTACATCGATGTGCTCTCACCGCCCAGGGCCATCGAGGAGTACGCTGAAAAAAAATAGAGCCTTCTCAGGTGATGGGCCTTATGGCGATCACTTCTCCGCCGAATATCAACCACAGCAGGTAGGGGACGGTGGAGATTGTCGTGAAGGCGATAAATCCTATGACCGAGATAGAGGCCGCCCGTCGCTGGAACTTCGCGACCACCTGCGCCAGGGAGGGAAGGCCTTTCAGGGGTTCTGTGAACCCCACAGCCAGGCCGAAGAAGGAGCCCCCGAAGAGCGACGCATACATCGGATATCCTATGTAGTAATATTCGGGCTTCAGCATGTCAAAGGGGCAGTGGTGAGAGGGCATGGCGTATATATAGCTGCTGATGAAAGATATTATGGCGAGGATGGAATAAGGGAAAGAAAAGACCGAGATGGCGGAAAAAGGATAAGAAAGCCAGCCGACTCCCCGGCGAAAGAGGAGGCCGATCGTGATGGCCGAGCCCATCACCAGATAAAACCCGCCCATGGCAATTTCCTCTGAGATTCCCGTCATGCTTGATGCGATGGGAGGGCCTATATCATAGACTATTCCGCAGCACGAGACTATCAGTGTGGGGTTGAGATTGATGAAATAAAGGGACTGGAGGACACCGTCGGACACCAGGACGGGGATCAGCACCAGAAGGAATTTGAACTTGAACTTAGCGAGGGGGTAATCCTCAACCCGGGTGTCGAGGTAATTGATGGTGATCCAGGCCGCGTAGACGAAGAAGGCGGCGACCTTCACGTATAGGGTCCAGAACCCGTAAGGGTTGGCGTTCAGGGAGCCGGTGGCGCACATGGCGCCGGTGAGGATGTCTGATAGTTTGTCGGCGGTAACCACGAAGAGAACAAGAGATAATATTTGAAAGCCCAAGACGTATTGCATTATGGTGGAAACCAGGTAGCTCCTCTGCTCAAGTAGCAATTGTTCCTCGGAAGCCGACGAAGGGTCCCACCTCCGCACTATCCCCTGGGCGACGAAGATAGCGTATCCCGAGAGGCTCAATATGGCCAGCGTGCCGATGAGCTGGGCTATGATCCAAGAATTTAGGATCAACTCTCCACACCCACTATCCGGCCGTCCCTCATGTCGTACACCCTGTCCACTGAGCCAGCCTCAAAGATCAACGGGTCGTGGCTTGCGATGATGACCGTTCTGCCCTCACTCTTGAGGGAGGCCAGGATCGCCAAGAATTCTGAGGATAGGTGAGTGTCGAGATGGGCGGTCGGCTCGTCGGCCAGGATAATAGAGGGGTTGTTTATGAGGGCTCTGGCGATGGCCACCCGTTGCTGCTCCCCCCCGGAGAGCTGGCGGACGTAGAAATCCTTCCTCCTCGTCAGGTTGAGCTTTTCCAGGAGCTCCAGGGTCCGGACCTCCCGCTCCCCGGGAGGGACGCCGAGGGGCAGGAGAGGAACGCCTATGTTATCCATGACGCGCACGTGGGGCATGAGGTGAAACTGCTGAAAGATGAACCCTATATGGGCCCGGCGGTGGAGGGTCAAGAACCTTTCGGGGAGCTTCGAGACCGTCTTCCCCTTCACGATGACCTCGCCGCTGGTGGGGCGCGCCATGCATCCCACGAGGGTCAGGAGGGTGGTCTTGCCCGACCCGCTCGGCCCCTTGATGACCACCAGTTCCCCCTCCTCGACCTCGAAGTTCACTCCGTCGATAGCACAAACTTCATTGGGCAGACCCCTGTTGTAGATCTTTCGGACCGCGGCGGTTTTCACTACGGAAGCCATCTCGCTATCCCCTCATGACCACTTCCGGGTCGATGATGGCGGCACTCCAAGAGGGGATGATGGTGCAGGCCATGTAAGGGATCACCGAGACGAAGAAGATGAGGAAGAGTTGCTCCGGATCGATGTAGGGAGTAATGCGGTATGGAGGATAAAGGATGGACCAGCCGGTGAGCGCGGGCCTGAGAAGCTCCGCCCCGAAAAAGAAGACATGAACGTAAGCCAGGATAACTCCCAGGAGGAATGCCAGCAGGGAGATCACCAGACCCTCCCAGAACTTGAGCTCGATCACGTCTGAAGTTTCCCATCCCAGAGCCTTGAGAAGCCCTATTTCCCTCCTCTCCTCAGCCGAGAGGCCGGTGGCTTTATCCCAAGCCAGAATGGCAAAGGCCATGAGGCTTCCGAGAAATACTACCATTACGAGGCCGCTCCGCCAGTTGAAGACCGCGTCATAGGTCCTCGCCACTTGGCTCTTGGGGACGACCCTGGTGTCGGAAAAGAGCTCGCTGATCTTCTTGGCGATCGTGTCCGCTTCTGAGTCATTGTAGACATAGACGCAAAGGTCCGTGGCTAAGCGCTTGGGCAGCATGAAGAGGTCTCTGGCCTCGTCGATGTTCATGACGATTAGGTCATAGGACTGAAGGTCGGTCAGGGAAGTGAAAGAACCCACTATCTTGAGGGTCTTGAGGGTCGCGTCTGGACGAAAAAGAGAAAATTTATCCCCCACCTTAAGGTTCCTTGCGCGCAGGATTCCCCCGCCGACCAGGACTTCACCGTTGAGGTCGCTGTCTATGCTCCTGCCTTGGTCTATTGTCAGGTCCAACCTTTCAGCCATTGGCATCTCGCTGAGGGAGATGCCGAGGATGGTGTAGTTACTTGCGGTAGGGGTGTCGAAATAGTAACCCCACACCCTGGAGACCACTCGCTTGATCCCCCTGACCTTTCTTATCTTTTCCCCGTATGCCAGCGGGACATTGGTTTGCCTCCCTGCGATGAGGCCCTGCACGGTGACATCCGGCACGCCCACGAGACTCTTCTTCGCCTCCATCACCAGGGCATGCGTCATGAGGAGCACGGAGCCGAAAAGGGAGATGACGATGACGAAGGTGACCAGGACCAGGGAATTCTTGAGCCATCTCCGCAGGAGGGAGGCGATGGCAAAATCCAGGATGTTTCGGCGTCTCTCTATGTTCACTCGGCAGACTCGATGGATGTGTTGAGGCCGGTGAAGTCGGGCCTGGTGAAGGTGGAACCCGACGGGAAGTGGTCCAGGCTGGCGGGATGATCTTGAAAGGGGCTGGTCAGGTCGGCCATGGTCGGATGCCTTGTGTAGCGGGCCTCTGTGGTCAGCGCCAGGTCCGTGAGACCGAGGGCTTCAGTGAGAGTCCGCCTCACCCTCAGTTCCTCCTCCATCCTTCTCTCGGGGCGCCATGAGAAGTAAAGCAAAGAGCTCAGGGCGAGAACCTCCAGAGCAACCAAGAGGAAGAACGCCGTTGACCCTCTCAATATGAATCACCCCTCCAGACATAGCTGAAGCTGGGTTTTCCTTCCGCCCGGCTCAGACCTCATTTCATGTGCTTCATATCATGCTTGGGCTTTTCTCCGCGCAACACCCGGATCGTCTCGTATCTGACCTCATGAAACCGAAATATGTGCTTTCCGCCATGGTCCCTGGAGAATTCCTCGGCAGCCTCTCGGGAGGAGAGGGGAACGAGCTCATGCCCCATGGGGCCCAATACGTCACTTCCCAACACGAAAGAGGCTTTCTTCGCATCGACCCACTTGAGGGTATAGTAATCCTTGACCCAGAGGGCCGCTATATCCTCTCGCTTCTTTTGTGTGTACTTTTGGGTGTTGAAGTAGTATTCGAACATGCACTTCGGCCCATCGAAGAAGGCCGCGGAGCCGTCCTTGAAGACGACCTCCGCCCACCACTTGGGGTATTTGTGAACGAACATGCCGCAGACCGGACACCTGTCCCCACTCTTCGCCTCTATGGGACCCTGGGAAAAGCATGCGGCGTAAGCGAAGAGGATTATCACGAGAGCGACGGGAACGATGATTTTCGCCTTCATTGTGCGACCCTCCTCTCCGAACGATTCTCCATGGATGAAAGTCCCTTGAGTCGTCCCCTCAGGCCTCGATCCCGTATCGGTCGCCGACTAAAAGGATACGACGTCCTCTTTAGGAATCTTGGCAGAGCCCTCCAGACCGAGGCCAGGGACGTCTGCACCCCCGGCCGCGCTTGGATTGGTTTTCAGCCTACGATATGGCGCGAAATATATATATTTCATTATAGCAAAGGGAGCGGCCAATTGGGTGAGTGCGGCATTCAGTAGCCGAGAAGGCTGGCCGGTGGAAGAGTTGTGACCCTCAGCCCAGCTTCTCGAGGAAGGGCCTGATTATATCGAAGACTTGCTCATCGTCCAGGTCTCCGATAGCCTGCCCCCTCACTGTGCCTGAGTCGTCAACGATGAAAAAGACGGGGAGGCCCGCTATGCCATAAATTTTCGTGGCGACGCGGCCGTCCTTATCGAGGAGGATGGGAAAGGTGAGGCCCTCTTTACCAGCGAAGGCGCGCACCTGGCTCTCATACTGGCGGACGTTGACCGCGACGACCTCGAATCCCATCGGGTGCATCTTCTTGTAGACCTTGCCTAGCTTTCCCATGCCGGTGCGGCAGAAGCGGCACCAATCCGCCCAGAAAACGAGAAAAACGACGCTGCTTCTGAAGCTGCTGAAGGAAGCCTCCCCACCCCCAAGGCGAGGCAAGGTAAAATCGGGCGCCTTCTCGCCTATTTTCACCCTCGGGCCCTGACCGCAACCCAAGAGAGCCACCACGAGCAGAAGGGCCGGTATTCTCCTAACCCAGCCGCACACGCATGGCAGTGGCCTCTTATTTCCAGCTGACGACCGAGGTCCTATGCTCTCAAGCCGCCTCTGCATTTCCAACAGCGAATTTTCCTAAACTCTAATCAGGAATGACTGCCTTATTGGCCATCTCGGGCTCATGCGAGGGGATGATTATATCGGCCAAACCTTTTAAATATAGCAGGCTCTCGAAAGCCTTGACGGGGTCAACGTGAATCCCGGGCACGATCACCGGTTGACCAGCCATCAGCGAGCTCTCCCTCAAGTGCTTCGGCGGGTAGAAGTTGTCATTGATGCAGCAGAAGCCCGCGATGACAGCCTTTCTCTTTTTCGTCTGGATGGCAACGGACTGACCGCCGGGAGTGTGGCCGGGGCTCGGGATCACGGAGATCCCCGGCAGGACTTCCCTCTCGCCTCTGACCACCTCGAAGTTGAGGTCCCTGAAGAAAGCTTCATCATAGAACATCTTGGCAGTTTTATGGGGGGAGAAGGCATATTGAACTTCTTCCTCTTGAACCAGGACCTTCGCGTTAGTGCACTTCTGGGTGTTCATGCAATGGTCGGTGTGCAGGTGCGTTTGGATTACCAGGTCGATCTCCTCTGGCTTGAGGCCCAGGCTGCCCAGAGCGTCCTCGAAATCCTGCACGGACTCAATCTCGCTTTCTTTGAGTCCCGGAACATGCTCCAGGTAATCTCTGGCATTTGCGCTCGTGTCGACGATGACGTTGAGGTCAGCCCCTTGGATGCACCAGAAGGTATACGGGCGCCATTCCTTCACGCCGTAGTTCGAGAGATAGGTCATCATCCCCTTTTCCCGCAGCATCCTCGAAAGCGTCAGAGGCACGATGGTATATTCCGGCATCATTCGACCTCCCCGATGTTTCCTGGCCAAGGAGCCCAGCGTCTTCCCCTCAGTCCGAGAAGCCATTGCCTGCTCGCCATGGTCAGAGGGCCTTGGCCAAAAGGACTCCGTTCTCTCTTCATTCTGGCTCGTAGAGTATGACTTTAAGTGGCTTGAGCTTCCACGAATTGCACGGATTCAACACTTGCGGGCAATTTGAGAGCGCGGCCAGTACATCCATGTCCGCCCGGAGGTCAATGTAATCCCCCGCCTTATCGACGGGTTCCTCGATCGTCGTCGTTCCGTCATCGCGGATGGGCACATTCATGAAGACATTGAGATTATAGGGGATGTCCTTCCACTTCAAACCGTACGGTTCCACCGCCTTTGCGAAGTTGTCCCGGCAGTTCGGGGTATCTTCCGCGCCGTAACGATAATAGTTGGTATACCGGCTGCAGGCTCCGGCCAGAAGGTCATGCACCTTGGCGGTGTCCTCGATGACGGTGAACATCTTGCCGGCCTCGTCGGAGAAAAGGGAGTGGCCCGTCGTGAAGCGGATCGACTTGTTTATCATTATCGTGTTCTGAGGCGAGAGCTTCTCCTCGAGCCGATGGAGATTGAAGCACACGAAGTCGGCGACTTGATGGCCCTCTATATCGATTATCCGCAGCACTTGCCCTTTCTTCAC
Organism: uncultured bacterium; assembly: GCA_964575845.1. Lineage (GTDB taxonomy): Bacteria > UBA8248 > UBA8248 > UBA8248 > CAZNSX01 > CAZNSX01. Next base: position 58,242 of record CAZNSX010000006.1, read on the forward strand.
CTCGATGGTAAGGTATCCGCCTGGTCCCACCGTGATTTCCTCGACCACCCCGCCCTTCACGTTCTCGCTCGGATGCTTGCCCGCGCTCTCCATGTCTCCTCCCTCCCTCGATTCACCGCGGCCGAGTAGCGATCCCAGAGCAGCCCATGCCTGATTTAACCTGCGAAAAGGTTGGCTAAGACACCCCTCGTTTACCCATCAAACGCCTTCCTTGCGGAGGAGCAAAATCTTGAATTTACACAGTAGTCGAAAATGGCATTCGCTCTTGGATTCGGATGGAGCCGCTCGGACCTTCCTCAGGCTCCGAAGTCTACGACCAGGTCTCTTATAATGGGTGCGCCGGGGGCCGGCTCTATCGTGATGCTCTCTCCTGGATTCACTACCTCGGTACATCCCCTCACTTTTCTTCCGTTGACTTTCAGGAGACAGGCCATGCAAATTCCCCGGTAGCAGTTGAAGTTTCTGAAGGCCAAGGTGCGGTCAATATTTTCGTAGATGTGATTGATGAGGGCGAGAACGGTCAGCGGTTCCTTCTGGAAAACATCATAAGATGAGAACGTGGGGCTTTTGTCTCTTTTGGGGTTGAATCGAAAGACCTTTACCTTTATCGGCTCTTCAGTCACTGCGTGGCGCCCGGAGGAAGTATTCTTGTTATTTTGACTGGCGCTGATGAGATGGCCATTTCATCAGCCTTCCGAGATATCCTGGTGTGTTTAACCCATTTTTTATTGTCCATAAAGGGGAAATCCTTCCTGAAATGAGTCCCCCGGCTTTCCTCTCTGAAGAGGGAGGCCCGCGCCACCATCTCCGCCACATCGAGCATGTTCTTAGATTCCTCTGTTTCGATGAGGTCATAATTATACTCTAAGAAAGAAGGGGCATCAACACGGGACAGGTCCTCCCTCAGCGCTCTTATCATGTCGATCGCCTCGAGGAGCCGTTCCCTCTCCCTTATGAGACCTATCTTTTCCCATACGATCTGCCGCAGGAGCTTCTTCACAAAAAAAGGCCTCAAAGACCTCTTCTTGGGTTCCATGATCGACCCAAGTCTCTGCAATTCCTCCTCGATGATTTTCCCGTCCGGTTCGACGGACGCCCCCGCCTTAGCTTGGGCGGCCGCCCTTTCCCCCGCCACGCCCCCGAATACTATGGTTTCCAAAAGGGCGTTCCCCGCCAGCCTATTTGCCCCGTGGACATTGGCGGCCACCTCGCCGCATGCAAACAAACCCGGCACCGATGTCCGGCAGTCCTCATCTATCCATATGCCCCCCAGGGTGAAATGAGCCGATGGAGCCACTTCAAGGGGTACCTCTTTGATTTCTATCCCGAACTCCCTGAGACGCTTTGTCCCCGGAACGAGGTTTGAAATTTCTTCTTTTTCAGAACCCGTGCAAAGGGAGAGGTCCACATGGATGCCATTATGTTCAGTCCCCCTGCCTTCGCTGACCTCTCTGTACATGAGGTTGGATAGTTCATCCCGGGTGGGGAATTCTCCCGGCGTGGTGAGCTCGTCTCCCCTCCCGTTCAGAAGTCTTGCTTTCGTTCCCACAAAGGCCTCGTAAGCGACCTCAAGCCCCCTGACGCAGTCGGGATATACCATGATCGTCGGGTAGAAGAGCTGTTGCTCCATGTCCACTACCTCCGCCCCCGCTTCGTATGCGAGAGCGAAGCCGTCGCCGGTGCTTTCCGGGGGGCAATCAGTATATTCCCATATCTGCTCACATCCGCCCGTCGCCAAAAGTATGGCCTTTGCGCTTACGGCTAAAGGGATTCCTTCCCGCAGCTCAAGCGCGACTACGCCGCAGGCAATTCCTTCGCGCAGGAGGATTTTCGTGACCAAGGAATTCTGGATAGCCCTTATATTGGGGTATTTTTTGACCTCCCTCCGGAGACCGCCGGTGAATCCCGCTCCTCCCCTCTCCACGTATAACATCCGCCTATGGCTCATCCCGGGGAGAGGCGGCCAGAGAAAATAGCCGCCCCCCGCCCTCTTGAACCTGACCCCGTAACTCTCCAGGTCGGCGACGCTCTGAGGGCCACCCTCGGCCATCGCCTCCGCCAGGTTCTGGTCGGAGAGGTATTTTCCGGAGACGACTACATCCTTGAAGTGGTTCTCAATGCTGTCCTCAGGGACGGCCCCTGTCACCGCGGTATAGCCCGAGTGGATGAGAGGGGTTATGCCGCTCTTGCCCAGGGGGCCCTTGCCGAGAATGAGGACGGATGCTCCCGACCGGGCGGCCTTTATCGCAGCCTGTGGCCCCGCGCTTCCCAGGCCGACCACCAGGACATCGGTTTCCAGGTTCTCCATCCCGCCGATAGCCATCGGATTCTTCTCAGCCTCCTATCTTTCTCAAGTGCCTCGGGCAATCCGAGAGAACCTCGCGTCCTTTCTCCGTCACGAGCACCACCTCTTCCACATGGAATATTCCGCAGTCTTCGACAATGCCCGGTTCCACTGACACCGCCATGCCAGGACCCAAGATGGTTTCATCATAATAAGCTATGTGGGGAAGCTCCGTGAGCATGAGGCCGATGCCGTGGCCCACCCTTCCGGCCCCGAAGCTGAAGTCGAGGCCCTGGGTTTTCATCTCCCTGCCGCAGGCTTCGACCACATCCCTCACCGGGACTCCCGGGCCAATGGCCTCCACCCCTCGGGCGGTTACCTCGATGAGCCGGCGCTGGAGGTCTTCCTGACGTCCCGCGGCCCCGCCCACAACTCCCGCCCTCGAGAAATCAGCCCAATAGCCGCGATAGATGGCGCCGGTGTCGATGTGGAGCAGATCGCCCCCATCGATTCTCCTCTCCGTGGGAGTACCGCTGACCCTCTTGTAATTTCCGGCGCCCGAGACCATCGCAAAGAAGCCCGCGGCGTCGGCCCCTTCCTCTATCATAATAGTTGTCAGAAGGGAGGCGATTTCCCTTTCCCTCATCCCGCGCCGGATCCTGGGGAAGCCTTTCTCGTATGCGGAGGAGGTTATCTCGCAGGCTTTCCTCAGGTAGCTTATCTCCCTCTCCGACTTTATCATCCTCGTCTTCCATATGGCCTCTGAGCCATCCCTGAAAAGAGCCTTCGGGGCCCTCCGCTGGAGTTCTATCAGGTCGGAAAATGGGATCCCTAGGCGCTGCTCCCGACCGAGCTCGGCTCCTATAGTCTTATCAAGAAGCCTCCTCGAGGAGAGGGCGTCCATCAATTGATCCAGGGGCGAGGAGGTGAGGTCCGAATAGGGCCTGATATCTTTCACCGGAGAGCTGGCCTTGACGTCCTCCAGATGAAAAAGATGGGCGAGGATGACCGGCTCATCAGAGAGGGGAATGAGCACGATGTTCGCGCGGGTCAGGGTCGCCCAGGGGCAGAAAGGGCGATGCCCCGTAAAATATCGGTAGTTGGGGTCCGAGGTGATGAGAAGGGCATCGAGGCCCTCCTCCGCCATCAATCCCCTCACCCTTTCCCACCGCGAAAAGTATTCTTCCTCAGGGAACCACTCCATTTCAGGGCCTCTCCATGATGCCCAAAATCAATTCGCCTCCCGCCAGCACCCTGGGAGCTGGCCTTCGGCCCTCAAAATGATACTAAATAAATGACCTTTGGCAAGGCAAATTCTCGCGAAGAGATAAAAGCACTTCTTAAGCCTTTCTCAGCCCTAACGCTCGGCCCCATTCCCGTGGGCCCGGTGAAGCCTGGCCAATGAGGCTTTGAGGTGCCGAAGCCGAGAGCCCGAAGGCCTCGGGCTAGCCTCAGGGACAATAGATTGGGCTGGGAGTTGAATTGCTAAGGGACATGTAGCAGACGCGCCACAACTTTTCCAGCTTGATGATTTGTATGGGCGAGGACATCAACTGGACAGCTAGAATGATGGGAGCCGGGTAGGTCAAGGCCCTGCCTTGACCGGCAGATTCAACGAGGCCCGGCCATGAGGCTACGAGCTGTAGTGTATTTAAGCAATGACAAGAGATAATCAACAAAGAATTGTGTTTGGTGGGCTCAATGGCAAATTAGCGTGTTAGCCTCTGAAACAGGAATTGTCACGGCGCAGCCGTGAGCTACCCGGCTCCAATAGCAATTGCTGGCAGATTTTTTAGGTGTTCCTGGGTGATTCTAAAGCTAGGTGTGGATGCTTGACTGCCCACGAAAAACATGTCATTGGAGCCGGTCGTCGGAGCCTCAAATCCTTAAGAGGATTTGGGATTTAAAGGGCAACCCTTTTCTCTTAGCAAGGAATTTGCTTATTGTTGAGTCGGAAGAATTTCAAAAATATTGAGATAATCGAAATTAAATCATACCCCGTTCTATTGATCAGGCAGACGCCGACACTAACTTGTCAACCAGTGGATGTGCGCAGTTTTGACTTCTTCTTTAGTTATTGTAACCGGTGAATTTGTAGATGAAAGATTACGGATTGAATCGTATTTCATCCATAGTTCGGGATAATAATTTCTAAAAATAAATTTAATGAAGGTTCCAAAATCAACGCCAGATTTTACTGGAATGCGGCAGCATTCGCTGTTGAAATGTAAATGTGATGCCGGATGTAAGTCATATGCTTGTTCAGGATCGAAATCAAAGCGTATAGCAGATATTAGCCTTCCTCTCTCCCTATATTCCTCCGGTCCGATTGTGTAAAGGATACTTTCCAAGCTATGTAGGTCGATTTCGTCTTCTAGATCAATCGGGCAGGGATAAAGACAAAGGCGATGTCGAATTATATGTCCGCCCCTTAGCCAATATGTGACCTGGAGTAGAGAACCATCTCGCAAAACGCATGAATAATGCCCTCCCTGAAGCATTTCCATGTATTGGTCGAAGTTGGCATCATCATACCTGTAGGGGTCAAAGCATGTTCGCGGAGACCAAGATATAAGGAATAGACCCTTCCCAATCTTTTTTTGCAGGTGATATTTGGCATTAATCGCAATTTCTGTTTCGAGTAACCAGAAAAAAAAAGATGTAATTTTTTTTGCAAGAGAGGAAGGAGTCATCAATATCTTAGCGGTTCCGGAAAAGTTGAGAAATCAATGCCTGCAAATCGGCGGGTAAACTGCTCAGTGCGATATCGCCTTTGTCGATTCTCTCTTTGAGCCTGATAAGGGCTTGAATATCTTGTTCGAGAGCCAATTTTTCATCTTGAGACATATCGCGGTGAATTCGCCTTAAATGTTGAATCTGCTCATCGCTAGGATAAATAAATTTGAGCTCAAAAGTGTTGTTAATAACAGATTCAATTTCTCGTGCCAGGGATTCCATGGCAGACCCAACACCAGTTATACGAACCCATGCACGCGAACGTGTAATGGCGGTAAACAGGATATTGCGTTTGCGACTCAATTCGAAGCCTTCAAAGCAATGGTCAGCTGCTATAACATAAACCATTGGAGCTTCGTTGCCTTTTGCTCGAAAAATAGAAGTAATAGCAATAGAGTTTTCGTAGAAAAGAATATCACGACTGGCTGTTATGCCAACAAGGTGTGATTCAAGATTTCTAGCTTGTAAAGCGCGCATCATTTTAGAGCCAATGTTTTGAATACCTGTAGAATGTGCAATGATTATAAGGATATCGTCTGGGTCCAATTCATCATTCTTGAGGTTTTTCTCAATTTGCTCGGATACCCAAGAATATTCATCTTCACTGTTTTCAAAAACTTTAACGTTCACTGCATCATCCGGCGAAAGAAGATCATAAAAATACTTGGGTGCTGCATTTGCTCCTCGGGCGAGGCTTACGGTATGTCCCTGTGTCAAATCGCCGGAGCGGATCTCGTAACCGATATGGAGCCAAAGGGAGGGAGAATCGAACATCTGGACAAGGCCGTTAGTTCGGTATATTCCAAAACCTAAGCCATGGGCAATAGTCAAGGCCCAGGGAGTATTACGGTAGCAGATAGGAAGAACGATATCCTGCTGTGGTTGGTCTGGAGTATTTCGCAACCGGACCCTGGGATTACCACTAGAATCGTTTCCAAAGAGTTCCTCGGCAGGAGGCATTGAGTAGTCACTTAGATTCTGGAGTTCGTCATATGCCCAAACAATGCGTTTAGGTGTGGCTGTAAATAAGTATACTAGTTCAAAAAAAGCTTTTGGAAAATCTTGAGCTTCGTCGATTAAGACAACATCATAAAGTTCAGTTACATTTTGAGAATTAATATTTTGGAGGAGTTCTGAGCATACACCGTCAAACGCTCGAGTACTTCCATAGTGGCTCTTGCCATAGGCAAAGTCTCGAGACCTTATGCCGGCGCTCGATGCGATCTCAGAATAGACTCCTGCTGATGTAGGACTCCCCCAAGCATGGATTACCTTTAGTTTCGTCCAATCTGGCTCATCTCGTATCAACTCGAAGGAGAAGCGGCGAATCAAATTTCGAAATTGCTGGTACAGGGAGCGCGTTTGGAAAGTAACAGCGATTCGCCATTCAGGATATTTTGCATGGAGAAAGGAGGCTTTCTGCGCTAAGACGATAGTTTTTCCCGATCCAGCTAGACCACGAATACGTTGAGGTCCTTCAGGATATTCAATCGAAGCTTTTTTTTGCCAAGCATCTAGATTTGCGATCTCTTTTTCAATAATTTTTAAAACATTTCCACTGGAGCCAGCTTTTTTTACGTGCGTCCTCTTCTTTCGGGGCTTAATTGTGGTTGTACGTTGGATTACTGCATTTAACTCAGAGTGTATGTCTGCAGTTATCGGAGAGAATTTCTCCAGTAGATTGGATAATTGAGCTGGGGACGCAATATAGATGCCATTTAAGTTCATCTTTCCGCTATATGTGGGTACTATGGTTACAACATTAATTTCGAACGGAAGTTTTCTGCCCTTCCTGAGAGGCTTATATTCTAATAATTTGTTAGAAAGATTGATGTAAATATCATTGTGCTTTTCTTCTATATCGCTTATTTGTGATGGAGCCGGAGGGATGGAAACAGATGTCGAGAAATTAAATGCAACTATTGCATGTTCCAGGCATGTCAAAAGGGCATCAATCTGAAGTGTACCCTCAATTGAATTTAATATAGGGTAGCCAATATATAGTGTTCCATGGAGCTTCAAGGTTGTTAAAGCTTTTACGATTGAATCAACTGCAGGCAAATTTCTGGATTCACCGAATACAAGATCAAGCATTTATCGATCCTCGTTTCGTTAACAAAAAAGTCCGCTCTATTGCCAAGTTAATGTATTATTCTTAGGAATCACTCCCTCGCGCTCCTAGGCTTTCCTCTCTTTTTTGCCAGCTTCGGGAACGGCATTACGTGAATTCTCTCTTTGGGCCTTCTGTCTCGTCCGTTCGGCGCGCCCTCAAGGTAAAAGCTAACAGAAGCTTCTTCGCCTTGGTTGGGAGACCTCATCGCGCGGTTCATGGTCTTGGGAGTGGATTCTTATCTTAAAACTTTTACCACAGCCATGGTTTTTATACAAGAGGAACTTCAAGAAGGTCACTTGTGACCTCTGACGTGGGTTTGGCAAAAAGAAATTAAAAATGAATTGGGAGCTTGAGGAGCTTAAAGCCAAGGAGAAGCCTGTAGCTGAGAGACTGGACCGCCCTCTGGTTTTACACATGAAGTGAGGCCTGGACGGATAGAGTCCAAAATCAAAAATGGGATTCTACAAATATTTATATTTCTTTGCTTTATAAGGACTTAGGCATTTCGCACATCCCTAGATATCCCCCTGGCTCATAGGAAAGTACAAGTCGTCCAAGAGGCGGGAGGGTCGCACCATCGGAACCGTCAATAAGGGCTTGCGACCTTTAGGGGGGCTCTGAAAATACTGTTGATCCAGACGAAAAATAAGACCATCCGCTTCCCGCCTGTGAACGATATATTGATAGAGACGGTGAGGGGTGTTAAAAATAAAAAAAGCGCTGAAGCCTAGCGGGAATAGCTCAGCGGTAGAACACTGCCTTGCCAAGAAGAGCAGGGGGGTTGACTAAGTCATTGAAGAATGGCCAATCCATCTGTTTTATTTGGAGTTCTGTCTTTTTGAGAATTCTCTCAATTATCCAGAATTACCCAGATTTTTGCATCCGTTTCACAGTAATTTTCACAGCACGCTTTTAGGGCGGTTCCCTGCCCCGAAAAACCAGTGCTCTAATTGCCCCTTGTTCTGATCGTTCGCTTTCGGTATTATTTCGCTCAGAATCTCTGTTGGAGATTTGAGTAAGGGCCGAACAGAATGCATCAAGAGCTGCAAATCTAAGCCTCTAGCGAGAAAATTGCCTAATTCTGTCGCAAACATAGAATCCGCAAGCTGGCTTTTTTCGGCTCGGTCCTGCGGCAGGACTTCACTCCGGAGAGCGATGTGGACGTACTCGTGGAGTTTGAGCCCGAGGCGCGGTGGGGCCTCCTGAGCCTCGCCGAGATGGAGCGGGAGCTCTCGGAAATCCTCGGGCGGAAGGTGGACTTGGTGGACCGGCCCTCAGCGGAGCGAGAGGTACATCCGGCGCAAGCACATCCTGGCGTTCCCTTGAGTCCATCTATGTGGCGGGATGAGGCCAAGCTTCAGCTCCTCGTGCCGCCGGAGGAGCCTTGAGGCACAGCAGCCGGGTGGGGCGAGGCGCTGCCTCGTAGATTCCTCGGGAGAAGGGTCACGGCGCAGCCGTGATCCGCCCGACTCAAAAGGTGTGGAAATCCTCGAGGAATTGAAGCCAGTGGGGGATGAGATCGTGTTTCCAAAGCTTTCGACAAGCCCCTTCACCTCAAGCCCGCCCGACCAAGTGCTACTACACTACATAGGGATCAAGAAACTCATCATTGCGGGCGTCAACACCAACTACTGTGTTGAGACCACAATCCGCGATGCCTTCGACCGGGGCTACCGGGTGATGGTGGAGGATGGCGGCGGCAACGTCAAACCGCGGGCGTCGAAGTAGGGCTGGTGAGGCATCAGTAGAGCCAGTAGATGCTCACGCGCGATGGACTTGAGGCCGTCGCGGCATGGGCAAAACGCCTGAGGTTGTACGTCGCCATTCTACGCCTCCCGTGATCGTTCACCTTCGCACGGCACGACTTGGTCACTTATTGCCGCCCCCCAGAACCGCGTAAAGCCTCACCTGGCTGGCGAGCCGCGCCAAGCGGAGGGAAACGAGTCCCTGCTGCGCGGCGAAGAGCGAGCGTTGCGCATCGAGGACACCCAGGTAGCTGTCAATCCCCTTCTCAAAACGGGAAATGGAAAGGCGATGGGTTTCTGCCAGGGAGTTGACGAGAGATTGTTGCGCGGCGACCTGCTGGTCCACAGTGCCGCGCACGGCCAGCGCATCGGCCACTTCTCGGAAGGCGCTTTGAATCGCCTTCTCGTATTGGGTCACGGCGATTTCCCTTTGCACTTTGCTGGCCTTGAGCGCGGCCCAGGTGCGGGCATCGAAGATTGGCATCACAATCTGCGGCGCGTAGCTCCACGTGCCCGAGCCTGATTTAAACAGGCTGGAAAGCTCGTCGCTGGCAGTGCCGAGCGTGGTTGTCAGGGAAATGCGGGGGAAGAAAGCGGCCCGCGCGGCACCAATGTCCGCGTTGGCCGCCTTGAGCATGTTCTCGGCTTGAAGCACATCCGGCCGGCGCAGGAGCACGTCGGAGTGCAGTCCGGGAGAAATCTCCTGGGGCGGGCGGACGCGGTCCAACTCGGCGGGCAACAGCTCACGGGGCACCTGTGAGCCTACTAGCAGCTTCAAGGCGTTTTCATCCTGCGCCACCAGTTGGGTGTAACGGGCAATGTCTCTGCGCGCTACATCCAGGGGTGTTTGGGCTTGGCGCAGGTCCAGCTCGTTCGCAACCCCGACCGCATACCTCCGCTGCACCAACTCGTATGCGGCTTTCTGTGTCTGAAAGGTGGTTCCCGCCAGAGCAAGATTCTCCCGGTCGGCGGCCAGGGCCAGATAGGCGTTGGCCACTGCCGAGACCAGCAGAATCTGTGCGCTGCGGCGGGCCTGCTCCGTGGCCAGGTATTCCTCCAGCGCGCGGTCTTTGAGGCTGCGAATGCGGCCAAAGAAATCAATCTCCCAGGAGATGACGCCGAGATTGACGTCGTATCGTTCGATCGTTCGGGGTTGTCCAGGCTGCATCAGATCGGCAGAAGAACGTTCCTTGCTGGCGCGCCCCGTCGCATTGACGGCAGGGAAGAGCTCGGCTCGCTGGATGCCGTAGAGGGCGCGCGCCAGCTCGACGTTCAAGGCGGCCAGCCGCAGGTCGCGGTTGTTCGTCAGGGCCATCCCGATGACCTGTTGCAGCTTCTCGTCGGTGAAAAACTCCCGCCAACTCAAGTCCGGGGCTTCATGAGCATTCGTTGACGCCCGGCTTTGCCGGCTTTGTTCGTAGGCGGGGCCACTGGGCCAATGGGACGGGATCGGCGCTGTTGGACGAGTGTATTTCGGGGCGAACGTGCAGCCGCTCAGAGAAAGCGACACTCCCAGCGCGAGGCACAGGGCGGTGGTGCGGCGCTCCCGGCGGGCGCGCCCTACCAACGAGAACGGAACTGTGGGGTCGGGATTCATCTCAGCTCACCTCCGAGGCCGGTTGAGGCTGCTTTTCTGGCGAACAGGCGGGAGATCACCACGAAGAACAAGGGGATGAAGATCAGATCAATGAACGTGGCCGAGAGCATCCCGCCGGTGACCGCGGTGCCGATGGCGTTCATGGCGCCGGCGCCGGCACCGGTGGCGATGGCCAGCGGTAATGTGCCGAAGAAAAATGCCAGCGACGTCATGATGACGGGCCGGAACCGGATTCGCACCGCCGCAAGGGTTGCCTCGACCAGTCCCATTCCTTGGCGGCGCTGCTCTTTGATGAATTGAATGATCAGAATGGCGTTCTTGGTTGAAAGCCCCAGCGTAGTGAGGAATCCGACCTGGAAGTACACGTCGTTATGCAGTCCGCGCAGGTAGGTCGCCAGCAAAGCGCCAAACACACCCAGTGGCAGCATCAGCAGGTTGACGAAGGGAATAGTCCAGCTTTCGTACAGCGCGGCCACGCAAAGGAAGATCACAAGGACGGAAAAGGCGTAGAGAATCGGTACCTGGGCCGTCGCCATCCGTTCCTGGTAGGAAAGTCCGGCCCAGTCATAGCCGATTCCCTGCGGCAGTTTCGAGACGATCTCTTCCATGGCCTGCATGGCCTCGCCGGAACTGCGTCCCGGTGCCGGTTCGCCCCAGATGTTCAGGGACGGGAACCCGTTGAAGCGCTCCAGGCGGGGCGACCCCATCGTCCAGTGGGTGGACGCAAACGAAGTAAACGGCACCATCTTGCCGGCCGTGTTTCGGACGTAAAGCCTTTTCAGGTCTTTGGGCAGCATTCGGTAGGGAGCGTCCGCCTGCACGTACACCCGCTTGACGCGCCCGCCCTGAATGAAGTCGTTGACGTACGTGCCGCCGAAAGCCGCCGAGATCGTATTATGGATCGAGGTGATGGGCACGCCCAGCGCCCCCGCCTTTTCCCAGTCCACGTCCACCCGGTATTCGGGCACATCCTCCATGCCATTGGGGCGGACGTTCACCAACCGTCGGTCCTGCATCGCCATGCCGAGGAATTGGTTGCGGGCGTTCATCAGGGCGGCGTGACCGACGCCGCCACGATCCATCAACTGGAAATCCACGCCCTTGGCCATGCCCAGTTCAACAACGGCAGGGGGCGGGAATGTGAAGACCATGGCGTTGCGGAAGTGGGAGAAAGCCGTCATGGCGCGGCTGGCAACGGCTTTGGCCCGCAAGTCCGGCCGGTTGCGAAGCTTCCAATCCTTCAGTTTGACGAACACCATGCCGTTGTTCTGCGCTCGGCCGGAAAAGCCGATGCCCGCAATTGTCATGGAGGATTCCACCGACTCTTTTTCGTTCTTTTGAAAATAGTGTTGGACCTGATCGGCAACCGTCTGAGTCTGCTCCAAGGTGGCGCCGATCGGCATCAGTATCTGCGACAGGAGGATTCCCTGATCCTCATCGGGAAGATAGGCCGTGGGCAACCGCAGAAACAGGAAGCCAATCAATTCGATGATCAGAACATAGGCCACCAGGTAGGGCAGTTTCTTGACCAGCGAGTGGCCGACCAAACCCACGTAGCGATCTCTGACCCAGAAAAAGACGCGGTCAAACCACAGGAAAAAGACCACTTTTTCCGCCGGCTCATGCGCTTTGGGCACCGGCTTGAGCAGCGACGCGCAAAGCACCGGCGTCAGAATCAAGGCCACCACCACCGACAGCAGCATGGCGGCGATGATGGTAATGGAAAACTGGCGGTAAATGACACCGGTCGAGCCGGGAAAAAACGCCATCGGGCCGAACACGGCCGAGAGCACCAGTCCGATGCCGATCAGGGCGCTGGTGATCTGGTCCATGGACTTGGCGGTGGCCTCTCGCGGCGAGAGTCCTTCCTCGGCTATGATGCGCTCGGCGTTCTCCACCACCACGATGGCATCGTCCACCAGCAGCCCGATGGCCAGCACCATGGCGAACATGGTTAGCATGTTGATGGAAAACCCGAACGCCCCCAGCGCCGCAAAGGTTCCCAACAGCACCACCGGCACGGCAATGGTCGGGATCAGCGTGGCGCGGATCTTGCCCATGAATAGCCACATGACCAGAAACACCAGCAGGATCGCCTCAAAGAGGGTCTTCACCACCTCATGGATGGCCACGCGGACAAACGGCGTGGTGTCGTACGGATACACGACCTTCATCCCGTGCGGGAAGTAGCGGCTCATCTCTACCAGTTTCTGCTTGATGCGATCGGCGGTATCCAGCGCGTTGGCGCCCGGCGCCTGCCGGATGGCCATGCCGGCGGACGGTTTGCCCTTGTAATAGCCCTCCACATCGTAGAACTCGGTTCCCAGTTCCGTCCGTCCCACATCCTTGACCCGCACGATGGAGTTGTCCGGATTGGTGCGTATGGGGATGGCGGCGAATTCGTCCGGGGTTTGGAGGAGGTTCTGGACGATGATGGAGACGTTCAAGCGCTGGCCTTTGACCGCCGGTTCCCCGCCGAACTGCCCGGCGGAAACCTCGACGTTGTAAGCCTTGAGCGCCAGGATCACATCTTCCACGGTCAGGTGATAATCGGTCAGCTTGTCGGGGTTGAGCCAGACCCGCATGGCATACTGCGAGCCAAAATTTACAACCTCGCCGACCCCGGGCACGCGAGCCAACACCTTTTCCAGGTTGGACTGGGCATAGTCCCGCAAATCATTACCGTCCATGCTGCCGTCTTCGGAGATCAGGCCCACAATGATCAGGTAATTCCGCGTGGATTTGCTGACCTTGATGCCGGAGCGCTGGACCACTTCCGGGAGGCTGGGCATGGCGAGTTGCAGCTTGTTCTGCACCTTTGCCCACGCCAGGTCCGGATCGGTGCCCGGTTTGAAGGTCAATTCGATGCGGGAGGCGCCGGCCGAATCGCTCGTGGCGGACAAATACAGCATTTCCTCAAAGCCGGTCATCTTCTGCTCGATGATCTGGGTGACGCTGTTTTCCACCGTCTCCGCCGAGCCGCCCGGATAAAAGGCATCAATCGCAATGGACGGCGGCGCAATCGGCGGATACTGGGAGATGGGCAGGTTGTAGATGGCCAGGCCGCCCATCACCATCAGGATGATGGCGATGACCCACGCGAAGACCGGCCTGTCCAAGAAAAATCTCGATAGCATTTCGCAACTCCGTTAGCTGGATTGTGAGGCCGGACGGGCCGTATTTGCTGGTTTTGCATCCTGTTTGCGTCCGCCTTCAAAAGGGACCGCTTTGACCGCCACCCCGGGCCGCACTCGCTGTATGCCCTCCACGATGACCCGGTCGCCTTGTGCAAGACCCGAGGAGACGAGCCATTGGTCACCAAGAGCGCGGTTGACCTCGATACGCCGCGGCTGGGCCTTCCCCTCCGCGTCTACCACCAGCACCATGGGGCTGCCCTTCGGGTCGCGTGACACCGCTTGTTGGGGAATCAGAATGGCATTTTCATCAATGCCTTCCACAATCACCGCCCGCACGAACATGCCAGGCAGGAGCACGCCTTCGGGATTGGGCGCGACGACCCGCAGGATGACCGACCCGGTCGTTGGGTCCACGGTCACATCGCTAAACCCGAGCGTCCCCTCCAGTGGATACGCAGTGCCGTCTTCCAGAATGAGTTTGACCTTGTTCTGCTCCGCTCCATCGCGATTGATGCGGCCATTCTCCACGCTACGCTTCAGGCGATTCAGTTCTACCGTGGATTGGGGGACGTCCACGTAGATGGGGTCGAGTTGCTGGATGGTCGCCAGAACAGTCTGATAAGCCGTTACAAAGGCGCCTTCGGTCACGTTGGACCTGCCGATGCGGCCGGAGATGGGAGCGGTGATCTTGGTGTAACCCAGATTGATCCGAGCCGTCGCGAGCGCAGCCTCCGCCTGTTTGATGGCCGCCCCAGCCTGGGCTACCGCTGCCCGGTCGCTCTTCACCTGCGCCTCGAGGACTCGAAGCGTGGCCTCGGCGACCTTGGCCTCGGTCACGGCTTGGTCGCGTGCGCTGGCGGAGACAGCTTTATCCTTGACCAGGTCTTCGAACCGCTGGCGATTGGTTCTAGCAAGCGCCACGGTGGCCTGCTGCCGCGTGACGCCAGCGATGCTCGCGGCCAGCGCGGCCCGCGCCCGGCTGGCAGCCTTCTTCGCGGCATCGAGGTTGGCCATGGCACTGTCGTATGCCGCCTTAAACGCAGCGGGATCGATCTGATAGAGCACGTCTCCCGCCTTGACATCCGCGCCTTCCTTAAACAGCCGCTTTTGGATGAGGCCGTTGACCTGGGGCTTGATTTCCGAAACGAGGTAAGCGGCGGTCCGGCCCGGTAACTCAGTGGTCAACACGACCCGCTGAGGTTGGACCGTCACGACGGCCACTTCCGGGGCGGGAGGAGGCCCGACTACCCGCTCCTGACGGTTTTCGCAGCCCCACAACAAAAAAAGGCCCGCCAGAGCCGCCACGACCATTGTCCAACTCATGGGCTGAAAACCACTCTTGTTCCGTTGCATCAAAGGCCTCCAAAATATCGGTGATAAGCATATCCAGCAGAAAACCTGCCCACGAAATCAAGGATTAAGCAGTTCTCTGAAAAAAATATCCAAGATGGTGTCCGGGTCCTCCAGGTAAGGATGACGCTCGGGTGCTTCTAACCAGAGAAGAAGAAAAGCATTGATGACGCTGTCGAGAGCGACGGCCAGATGATAGGGATCGGCGATTTTCTTGAAGCGTTTGTTTTTGATTCCGCTCTTAAAGATCGAGGCAAGTCTTTCGAGGGTGTCGTTGTATCTTTTTCGCACATCCTCATCCAGGCCCGCCTTGATGTTGAAGCTCGCCCCTCTGCTCTCGGCAAGAAACAGGCGAATGAAGGGAAGATAATTGGCAAACATTTCGCCTTTGGTCCGGACGTAATTTCGCAGTTTTTCAACCTCGTCATCCGGTTCCTGGATCGCTCGCACAACGGCATCGTGGAACTTGTCGGATAGTTCCAGAACAAGTGCCTTGTAAAGGTCCTCCTTGTTATTGAAGAACTTGTAGAGTGTTCCGACGGCGAACTCGGCCTTCTCGGCGACCTCCTGCATGGAGACGTTGTGGTATCCCTTCTCCGAGAAAAGAGCGAGCGCGGCCGCGAGCATCTCTTGACGTTGACGTAGTTTCTCTTTTTCCCGCCTGGAAATCTTTCCGTCTTGCATTACTCGGCCTCCGTATACTGAGCTGCTGTCAGACCTCGTGAATGCGATGTCATATTTTGTAGTATGAAGTCATGTTCACATATATACCCCACGCGTCGCCCTGTAAAGCAGAAAATTGACCCAGCTTCGCCCACATCTTGCACTGACGGTTCCAGTGGGGGCCTCGCGACTTTCGCGAACTCGTGTTCGAGCAGCCTATCCTCGTTTTGGTCAAAAGGAGCCGCAGCCCCCAGAACTGGCGAAAAAAGCCAGAGAAGCCAAAAAGCTCGCGGCCGCCGTCGAGCTTCGAGAAGGACTACACTTTGTATGCGCCCGCCGCCTCATCCGCGATGCCCTCAGGGAACAAGGTATCGCCCAAGAGATTGACGATTTGGTTGATGAGCTTCTGGGGAGCTAAGAGCCGGATTGGGTGAGGCTCTCCCTCACCTTCATCCGCCACAGAAGCTCACGGCTGCGCCCTGACCCGCCTGGCTCAGCGCACGGGGGAAGGGCAAGGGATCCTATCTTCATTCTCTTTTGCGGCGAGAGGGTGCGGCCCCCGCCGGGGTGTCTCTTTTCAGAGAAGGTTTTCCAGCACAAAGTGGCGCTGCCTGAGCGCGGCGCGGTGAAACCGGACCCATGGAGTGTCGTAGAATCCGGGCTTCATGGGGAATCTAAGCCGCCTGAATTCTGAAGGGTCGAGGTCATCCCAGTCTGTGTCGGCCTCATCGCCGGGCTGAAGCGCCTCGTTTCTCCACTCCCTCCTGTCATACTCGAAGCTCAGGGGGTCGAATAAATGCTCAAAGCGCAGCCGCCATTTGGCGGACCTTTTCTCAACCGCTTGCTCCTCATCTTCGAAAAGCGTCCGGATATCGTTCTCGATGCTTTCCCAGGGGATGGGCGGGGCGGATTTGGACTTCTTCGCGGTGCGCAACCGGTCGTAGATGGTCTTTGATGCGGCGATAAAATCATCCGTGTTGTGGCGCTCAACGACTTCGCCGGTCGAGTCATTCTTGTATTTCCATGTCAGGAACGGCTGGTCCGGGAAATATCCCGCCTGGGCGTGGCCGATCTTTGGCAGAAGGTCAAGGTAAAAGTTCTCCAGAATAAGCCTTTTCCACCTGCCCCCCTTCCAGAGGGATATCGCTTCAACGTCGTTTTCCTCGTTTTCCCTGCCGGAAAAGCCCTGATGGGACCAGGTGTCTGCGAAGGTGTGCAGGGCCACGCCTGTGCGACAGAGGCGAAGCAGCTTTTTCCGCTCCTTCAAGGCCTCCTTCAGGATCATCGAGGCGAATTTTGAATTCGCTTCCGTGATGAAGGTGATGCTATCGGGCGTGAGCGGGTTTGGCGGAATGAAATGAAACGGGATATACACCCTTTTTTGAATACCCCAATCAAATGCTCTCAGCCCGACGTGCGCCGTGCGCACGGGGTCGAACATCATCTCGCCGACCCTGATCGGCTCGCTTTCCGTCGAGTCATCGACATATTGCGATGCATAGGCGATGACAAGGGCGTCGCCCTTTTCGAAGCCGGCCGCCCTGGCGAGCACGCCGATGCAATGGTAGTGAAAGTCCTTCTCCATGCGTTCTTGCCCCCACCTTACGAATGCTGCTTGGAATGATGATGCTTAAGGTCCGATGGGCCGGATTATCCCACATTCAAAGGAAAGCATAAAGATTCGCCTGCATCAATGGACCTGCCGCCGAAAAAAGCACGTAGCTCATCCATTCAGAATAAAAGAGATTAGGCCGATGGCCATCCGCTTTTTGCTCATGAACCAGGTATTGACAGAATCCCTGAGGGATGTTAGAAATAAAAAAGCCTTGAAATTGGCGGGAATAGCTCAGTGGTAGAGCACTGCCTTGCCAAGGCAGGGGTCGCGGGTTCAAATCCCGTTTCCCGCTCCAGATAGGCGGCGTAGCCAAGTGGTAAGGCAAAGGTCTGCAAAACCTTGACCCCCGGTTCGAATCCGGGCGCCGCCTCCAGAGATATGCCCCGCGGCGAAGTTGCCGCGGGGTTTTATTTTCTGAGGGAGGGGAGAGGTTCGGCATATAATGAAAGGGATATCCCGCCAGAGAGAAAATGCGGAGGGGCCTTTGCGCTGCGAGCTCCTGGCTCAGGGTTATCCCATGGGAGCATGCCTCGTCGAAGGGGAGGGAGGGAGCCAGCGCCCCGCGTGCGAGCTCACCCTCAGGGAGGAAGGAGGGGAGCTCCGTCGCCTCATAAAATCCATCCACCTCTCCAGGCCCGAGAACTACCTCTCCATCTACCAGTCGGGCTGTAACCTCTCCTGCAGGAAGTGCCATTCCTGGGAGTTCAGCCGCAGGGCCGAGGGGAGCTGGTTAAAGCCCGAGGAGATAGGTGCCATATGCCGGGAGTACTCCGGAAAGGTTACCCTCTCTGAGCCCCGTGAGAGGGCCACGGCCTGGCATGCCCAGGAGAGCTGCCGGTGCTGCGGGGCTTGTGTCCTCGGCCGGGAGCGCCCCGGAGGCTGTCCGCGGAGGATAGAGCCCGCGCAGGTGGTATTAAGCCCTCAGGGCTTTGGCCCGGCCAGGAATATAGTCGCGTTCACGGGAGGGGACCTCTCCTGCAAGCCCGCCTTCTACGCCCGCTGCGCCCGGCTCATAAAGGAGGGGACCTCCCTCTGGGTGCTCCTTGAGACGAATGGCTTCGGCCTCACGCCGGGGCACCTGGACCTTCTGGCTGAGAGCGGCCTCGATGCCTTCTGGCTCGACATAAAGGCATTTGATGAAGGGGCCCACCGCTGGCTCACGGGCTGTGGGAACCGGGAAATCCTCTCCCTTCCCGAGGCCACCTTAAAGCGCGGGTTCATTCTCGAGGTGCTATCCCTCTATATCCCTGGGCTGCTGGAGGCTGACCAGCTGCAGGAGATAGCCCGGCTGCTCTCCTCCGTGGACCCCTCCATCCCTTTCACCATCCTCGCCTTTTTCCCCCAATATAGGATGATGGAGTTTCGGGCTCCGAGTGCCCATGAGATGGCTGAAGCTTACATTATGGCCAGGGAGGCAGGCCTTGAAAGGGTCCGCCTGGGAAACCTCGGGGTATTTGCGCGGGAGGAAGAGGACATCAGGTTGCTCGAAGAGCGCCTTGGCGGGGGATGGTTTTAGGGAAGGGCCGGGCCCGCCTTCCGCGGGCTTATTTCGTATCTTTCCCTTTGGCCTTGGGAGGATGGAAGCTTATCTTCTTAGCGTCCGCGAGGTCTATGAAGAAGGTGCCGATGCCTATGTCTCCCGTATATTTGCCCGAGGCATAGAAGGATTCTTGACGGCCATCCCAGGTGGTGACCACCGCAAGGACCTTCTTCGATTTATCCTCTGTCTCCTCCACCTCCTTCACCTCCAGCGCCTTTACCCCCTCGAAGGGCACGATAACCAGGGCCTTCCCGCGGTGGCCGGAGAAGATCTGATTATCCTTTCCCTTCACAAACCAGCGGAAGTCGTGGACAATGGTTTCCATGCCTTCGGTATCGATGACGGTCACGGTAAACTGACGCTCCGCTGAGGAAGGGGAAGATAAGGGGGCCAGAGAGAGAGCCAGGGACAAGAGCGAGATGAAAAGGACTCTTTCTCTTCTTTGCCGCATATCTTTCTCCCAGCCAAAAAGAGGGTGCTTTTCTCTGGTCACTATGACTCAAATTTTAATGACTCTCAACCGAAAACTCAAGGGCCTTGAGCTTCCGGGCGGGATTGACTCTCGCGGGTTCATGTGGAAAATTGAATTAGAATATAAGGGGAGGGTTATTCCCGAAGGGAGCGCTTTACTCTTCTCTCAAGAGACGTTGCTATGAGATGTCCTTCCTGCCAGCGGGAGAACCGAGCCGGGGCTGAGCTCTGCAGCGACTGCGGCCAGCCCCTCCTGCGTCCCTGCCCCCGGTGCGGGACCCCACAGGGGCCTGAGAGCAACTTCTGCGACAGATGCGGCCTTAACCTCAAGGAGACCCCATCCCCTGAGGTCACCCCCTATACCCCCAGGCACCTCGCCCAGGAGGTTTTGCCCTCCGCCGGCGCTCTGGAGGGGGAGCGCCGCCAGGTGACGGTGCTCTTTGCCGATGCTTCAGGCTTCACCACCCTTTCGGAGCGCATGGACCCTGAGGATGTTCACTCCATAATGAACCGCTGCTTTGAGCTTGTGATGCGAGAGATCCATCGTTTCGAGGGGACAATAAATCAATTCACCGGAGACGGCGTCATGGCCCTTTTCGGGGCGCCTCACGCCCATGAGAACTCTCCCCAGCGGGCCATCCAGGCTGCGCTGGCCATCCAGGAGCAACTCAAGAGCTATGCGGAGGAGCTCAGGAAGGAAAAGGGGATAGATTTCCATATGCGAATGGGAATCAATACGGGAATGGCGGTGGTGGGCAGCATAGGCGATTCCCTGAGGATGGACTACACCGCCGTGGGCGACACGACCAACCTCGCGGCCCGGCTGGAGACTATGGCGGAGCCGGGCACAATTCTTGTGAGCGATTACACCTACCAGCTCACGAAGGATTTCTTCGCCTTCAAGCCATTGGGCCAAAAGAGGCTCAAAGGTCGCCAGGAGCCTGTGGCCGTCTACGAGGTGACAGGGGCGAAGCCGGTGAGGAGCCGCCTTGAGGTTCTGGAAGCCCGTGGCCTCACCCCGTTTCAGGACCGGGAGAGGGAACTCAAGCTTCTCACCGATACCCTTGAGAAAGCGCTCGGGGGAAAGAGCCGGGTGGTGGACATCGAGGGGGAGGCGGGGATCGGAAAATCCCGGCTCATCTATGAATTTAAGACGTCCATCAAGGGAGAGAATTTGACCTTTCTGGAGGGCCGTTGCTTTCCCCACTGGCGAAACATAGCTTATAGGCCTTTTGATGAGATCCTTGGCCAGTACTGCGAGCTCGTGCGGCGGGAGCACCTGCTCTCGGGGGGGGAGGAATGCTCCGTGGCGGAACTGTTGGGGCGGCGCCTGGGGTCGGTGACTCCAGCCCTGAAAGGGGCCCTGCCTCGAATCTGCAACCTGATGCAGGGGCGGGGGGAGGAAAAGGGCCTGGCGGGGCTCGAGGGTGAGGACACGAGAGCTCTTACCTTTCAGTTCTTGAGGGCCCTCTTCATTCATGAGAGCCGCCTGCAGCCCCTGGTCTTGGTTCTCGACGACCTCCAGTGGCTCGATAGCTCCTCGGTCGCCCTCTTGAAGTATCTAGTGGAAGAAATCACTGACGCGCGCCTTATCATCATTACTGCTTACCGTCCCGAGTTCACCCCTCCCTGGCGGGAGAGTGCTCATATCCAGGGGCTGCCCCTGGAGCCCCTTCCTGAGAGGAGCTCCTCGGCCATGGTGTGCTCTATCTTGGGAGTACAGAAACTCCACCCCGAGGTCGAGGCCCTCATCGTGGGCCGGGCCGAAGGAAATCCCTTTTTCATAGAGGAGCTGACCCGCTCCCTCCAGGAGTCCGGGGCCTTAGGACGAGGGGATGGCATCTGCTTCTTGGTTGATGGGCAGAAGGCCCCCAGCGTGCCCAACACCGTCCAGGAGGTCATCATGGAGCGGATAGACCGATTGGACCATGAAGCCAAGGCCCTCCTGCAGCGGGCCTCGGTGATTGGGCGCCGGTTTGAGCTTCCGCTCCTTGAGAGGGTCTCCCTTGAGGCCCGAGACATAAGAGAAGAGTTCGTAAGGCTCTGCGAGCTTGAGCTCATCTACGAGGTTGAGCGGTCCTCCCCCCGCGTCTTCATCTTCAAGCACAACCTGACCCAGCAAATCGTCTATGAGAGCCTCCTTCGAAGGAGGCTCCATGAGCTCCACAGGAGGGTGGGCGAGGCTCTTGAGGAAGTCCATGGGGATAATCTGCAGGACTATTACGGAGAGCTGGCCCATCACTTCTCCCTGGGAGAGGAGAGGGAGAAGGCCGTCCACTACCTTACCCTGGCCGGGCGCCGCGCTCTCGCACTTCACTCGAACCCGGAGGCGGCCAGCAGCTTTCAGGAGGCCCTGAGAATTCTGGATGAGCTCACTCCCTCCCCCGAAGCGCGGTCCCGGCGGCTTGAGCTTCAGCTTGACCTGGGATGGGCCCTCATCCAGCAGGGATATCAGGACGAGAGGGTGCTTTCCCTTTTCGAATCCGCAGAGGGAATGGCCAAGCAGCTCGGCGACCACTCCGCCCTCGCAGAGCTTTACAGCCGTCTCTCCACTTTCTATTTCAGGAAGGGGGACCAGGATAGGGTGATAGATTATAGCCTGCGCTCCTCCCAGCTAGCCGAAGAGGTCGGAAGCGAAACCCTGAGGCTGAACTCCAGCTTTGCCCTGGGCTCGGCTTACTTCCTCAAGGGGAGGTTCCGGGAGTCTATTGCTGCCCACGCTCCCGCCGTGCGGGCCTTTGAAGAGCAAGAGGGAACACTCTCCGGCAGACCCGGCTATTCCCTGAGGGCATACATAATGGCCTGCGGCCACCTGGGGGCGAGTTACGGCTACAGGGGCGAGTGGGTCAGGGGAATGGCCCTGGGAAGGAGGGCTCTCACAAGGGCCAAGGCCCTTCAGGACCCGGTGATGGAAGGGGTTGTCCATCTGATGCTCAACTTCATACTGGCCTGTCAAGGGCGGTGGGAGGAAGCTCTGGTCTCGGTTGAAACGGCCTACCGCCTCGCAGAGAAAAGCCACCTGCCCACGGCCATAGCTTCCTTCTCGGGACATCTGGGCTATGCCCTTTTCAGGAGGGGTGAGAGCGAGAGGGGACAATCCCTCATCGAGGAGAGCATCCGCCTCAAGCGGGAACTCCGGGAGGAGTTCGGCCTCTCCATCTGCTACACCTATTTGGGGGAGGTCCATCTGGCGGAGAGAAAGTGGGAGGAAGCCCTGCGCTGTGG
The DNA here is from genome assembly GCA_964575845.1 of uncultured bacterium. Taxonomy (GTDB): domain Bacteria; phylum UBA8248; class UBA8248; order UBA8248; family CAZNSX01; genus CAZNSX01. The sequence continues at coordinate 80,718 of CAZNSX010000006.1, forward strand.
GGAGGAGGCTCTTTCTTTGGCTGAGGCCCATGATGAGCGTTTCCATCTTGCCCATGCCCACCGCTTGACAGGCGAGGTGAAGGCGAGCCTGCCTTCCCCAGACTGGGCACTGAGTGAGAGGCATTTCATGAGGGCCCTCCGCCTTCTGAAGGAAGCGGGGGCTCGGCCCGACTTGGGGAGGACGCTCAGGGCCATGGGCAAGATGTACGCGGCTCGGGGGGAGAGTCGCCGGGCTGCGGTCTACAGGGCGAGAGCCCTCCGGGTTTTCCGGGAGCTCAACATGCCCCGGGATCACGAGGAGGCTGAGGGGGAAGAAGCGACCTCCCCTCAGCCATAGGGCAAAACCCAGGGGATTTCAGGGATAATCAGCTCCTTGGTCCGGGAAAGCTCTTCGGCGGGAGGCGCCGCCAGGAGCACCCGGCAGGGCGCATCGGCCACCACCGCGGCCGCCGTGCCACCAAGGGTGATGTCTAAGATGCTTCGTTTGCTGTGAGAGCCTATGACGATCAGGTCTGCGTGGACCTCCCGGGCATGCTGTGGGATGAGCTTACGGGGCGATCCTTCCAGAATTTGGGGCAATACCCTTATATTGGCCTCTTTGATGGGCTGGATGAAGCGCAGGAGCTTTTCCTCCGTCGTCTCCCCAGCGAGGAGGCGGGGTAACGTCACCTCGACCGTCAGGGCATGGATTGTAGCCCCGTGAAATGAGGCCAGCGCCATAGTGACCTCCCGGGCGGCGAGAGCATGGGGGGTGAAGTCAAGGTAGCGCTGGAGCGCTACAGCAAGAAGTATGTTCTTCATACCCTTTTCCTTTCTTCAGGAAGAGGAGCCAGAACTTCCCTCCCTTCCTCTACCTTTGGTGAGCCCGGCGAGAAGCTCTCTCAATTTCGGCTCGCCCGTTTCGATGAGTTCATATCTCACCCTGGCGGCGGGCTTATTGAGCCTGAAGAGCCGCCTCAGGTCCACGGGCGTCCCTATGATAATGGAATCGACCTGGGCCTCGCGCAGAGTGGCCTCAAGCTCCTGCGTCTGTTCTTCGCCATATCCCATGGCCGGCAGCACCGGGCCCAGCCAGGGGTATTTCCTGAAGACCTCTGCGATGGAGCCTCGGGCTAAGGGTCTGGGGTCCACGACCTCTCCCGCGCCGTAGCGCTCGGCCGCCAGAGCCCCCGCCCCGCTGGGCATCCCGCCATGGGTCACAGAAGGGCCGTCCTCCACCACGAGGACCCTCTTTCCCTGCACCAGCTCAGGCCTGTCCAGAGTCACCGAAGAGTCAGCTTCTATGACCACGGCGCGGGGGTTTCTTCCAGCAATATTCTTCTTCACTAGGGCGACATCCTCCGCCCTGGCTGTGCCCATCTTGGTTATGATGATGGCATCGGCCATAAGAAGATTGGTTTCCCCCGGATGGTAGGAGAGCTCATGCCCAGGCCGGTGTGGGTCCACGAGGGTAATTAGAAAGTCGGGCCGGAAGAAGGGGAAATCATTATTGCCGCCGTCCCAAACGATGACATCCGCCGCCGCCTCTGCTTCCCTCAGGATGGCCTCATATTCCACCCCGGCATAGACCACAGAGCCCGCGGCCAGGTGGGGCTCATACTCCTCCTGCTCCTCTATCGAACAGCGGTAGCGCTCAAGATCCTGAAGGGAGGCAAAACGCTGGAGTCGCTGGGCCCTCAGGTCTCCATAGGGCATAGGGTGGCGAACTACCACGGGCCTCTTGCCGAGCTCTTTCAGCACTTCCACCACTCTGCGGGAAGCCTGGCTCTTCCCGGACCCCGTCCTCACGGCACAGACGGCCACAACGGGTTTTCGACTCTTGAGCATTGTCTCTTCAGGGCCGAGCAGGAGGAAATCGGCCCCGGAGGCGAGAACCAGACTTGCTCGGTGCATAACGTCCTCGTGGCTTATGTCGCTGTAGGCGAAGACCACCTGTCTCACCCCATGGGAGGCGATGAGGTGAGGCAGCTCATCCTCGGGAAGTATGGGAATGCCCTGTGGATAGAGGGAGCCGGCCAGCTCCCGGGGATAGGAGCGGCGCTCGATATTTGGGATCTGGGTGGCCGTGAAAGCCACCACCCGGTATGCGGGATTATCCCTGAAGCAGGTGTTGAAGTTGTGAAAGTCCCTGCCAGCGGCACCCATTATGATGATGGCTTTGGGCTTCATCGGAATTGCTCTCCTGGCCTGGGCCAGCCCCCCTTGGCTCAGACCCGAGATTTAGCGACAGCTACCCGGATAATATTCTATTCTAACGGAGCTCCGAGTACGCCCTCTGATTTCAACACATTTCAGGGGGCTTGAATTTCAGAGTTATATGGGTTACCCTTTGCTTGAATTTTAGGATTATATAGTTTATCTTTTAGAAGAGAAAGTTTCCCCTCTTTATTTTGCCCTTAACGAGGATAGCAGCTCGACCCTTTTAGCTAGGATAAAGCAGTTTTTCTTTCGTTGAACCGGACAAGCGGCTTTTCTTCACGCCCAAAGGGGTGCTTCCTCTCCCTACCCAGAGGAGAGTGCGGGTGATGTCACAGAAGAGGCTGCTGGTCGTCTCAAATCGTCTCCCCTTTACCGCCGTGAAGACTCAAGAGGAGGTTCAGCTGCGCCCGGCGGCAGGCGGTCTCGTCTCGGCCATGATTCCCATCATGAAGGCCCGGGGAGGGCTCTGGTTCGGTTGGGGAGGGGGTATAACCCCCGAGAAGTTTAGGGATTTGAGCTTCCGGAGGATGGAGCAGGCGGGCTTTTCGGTTCGCTTCGTCGAGCTCTCCGATAAGGAAGTCAACCGCTATTACTACGGTTTTTCCAACCGAACCCTCTGGCCGCTCTTCCACGACTTCGTCGAAAAGGCCCAGTTCCGGGATGACCAGTGGAGAGCCTACCTTTCCGTTAACAGAAAATTCGCGCAGGCGGTGGCCTCAGAGATCAGGGAGGGCGACCTCGTCTGGGTCCACGACTACCACCTGGCCCTGGTGCCTCAATTTCTTCGGGAGCTTGTGCCTTCGGCCAGGATAGCCTTCTTCCTTCACATTCCTTTTCCTTCCCCGGACATCTTCTTCTGCCTCCCATGGCGCGAGCCCTTGCTCTGGGGCATGCTCCACAGCGACCTCGTCGGCTTCCATGTCGCGCCTTATGCTCGGAACTTCCTCAAGTGCGTGGAGGGTCTCTTCAGCGAGGCGGAAGCTATGCCGGATGGGGAGGGCCTCAGGGTGCAGGGTCGCGAGGTGCGGCTCGGTGCTTTCCCCATCAGCATTGATTTCACCCGGTTCGAGGAAGCGGCGGCCTCGAGGGCGGTTCTTACGCGCTCCCGCCGCCTGCGCGGGACCCTGGGCGAGCGGCATCTCTTGCTGGGTGTGGACCGTCTGGATTACACCAAAGGGATCAAGGAGCGGCTTCTCGCGGTCGAGAAATTCCTGGAAAAATACCCCGAATCTCGCCGCAAGTTTGTCTTCTTGCAGTTGACAGTGCCCAGCCGGGCGAGGGTGAAAGAGTACGGTGAGATGAAGCGGGAGATGGAGGAGATAGTGGGGAGGATAAACGGGCAGTTCACGGAGGAGGGCACCATCCCCATACACTACCTCTACCGCTCCGTGCCCTTTTCACAGCTTGTGGCCTACTATTTGACGGCGGATGTGGCCCTGGTGACTCCCCTCAAGGATGGCATGAATCTTGTAGCCAAGGAGTATGTGGCGAGTCAGGTGCAAAATCGAGGAGTCTTGGTTCTCAGCGAATTCACGGGGGCGGCCCTCGAACTGAAGGAAGCCATCACCGTAAATCCCTACAATGTGGACGAGGTGGCTGACGCCATCCAAAGCGCTTTAACCATGCCCGAGGAGGAGCGGGCCGAGCGCATGATGGGACTCAGGCGCACCGTGCGGGAGAATGACGTTCATCACTGGGCCCGGAGCTTTCTGGCAGAAGCTCCTTAGTGCCGGTTGCCACTGACTGACGCCGCAAGGAGTTGGGCCCGCGCCATTCATAAAAGGGAAACCGTGGACCTCCGGAAAAGCCTGCGGGAAGCAAAAGAGCTTTTCTTGTTTCTTGACTATGACGGTACTCTGGTTCCTCTGGCCCCCACGCCCGAGGAGGCCAGGCCTGACACGCCACTCCTGGAACTTCTCCGCCTCCTTCTCAAGAGCCCACGGATGAGGGTGGCGCTTGTCAGTGGGCGTCCCATCGAGGAGCTTTCCCGCTGGTTTCCGCTGAGGGGACTATTTCTTGTTGGAAACCACGGGGCCGAGGTCAGGGTCGCAAGAGGAAGGGTGCAGAGACTCGCTGACGCCCGCCGCATTCGCCCCGCCCTTGAAGCCTTGAGGAAGAAGGCCGATGATATAATAAGTAGATATCCAGGGGCCTTGCTTGAAGACAAGGGCCTCGCCCTTGGACTCCACTACAGACGTTGCTCTGAGGCGAATGGGCGGGCACTGAGGCGGGCCTTCAGGAGCCGGGCCGAACCTTATTTTCAGAAGGGCCTTCTGGAATGGTACCAGGGAAAGAAGGTGCTGGAGGTAAGGCCCCGGGGCCTCAACAAGGGGACGGCCGTCCTGAGATTGCTCAATGAGCACGGGAGGCCCGGGCAGCTACCTTTCTATGCTGGCGATGACGGGACCGATGAGGATGCTTTCAAAGCCCTCAGGGACCGGGGCATAACCCTCAAGGTGGGAGCCGGCGGGAAGGGGACAGCCGCCCAGCACAGCCTGAGGGACCCCTCGGCCCTTAGAGAGCTTCTTCAGGGTCTCTCTGAAAAGCGGGAGGAAATGGCAAAGAGGAGCAAGAAAGGAGCGGAGAATACCTCGGCACGGTCCCGCAGGGCAAAAAAGCCTTTCCGTTTCACCGAATGCTTCATCATACACATGCCCACCGGCGAGAATGCCGCGAACCTCAAGGAGTTCCTCTATCAGCTCAGGCGGGCCGATGATGAGGTGATTTACCATCACATGTACCAGGCCTTCCTCGGGCACAGTTTCCAGCTCTGGGACTACCCCAATGATTTCGCCCGGTGGGCTTCCCGCGCTCTGGGCGAGCCGGCGCTGGCGGAGAAGCTCTCCAGTATAGACCCCTTCAGCTTTGCCGACGTAGGGGAGTTGAAGGAGAGGGTCGTTGACATCGTGGAGGAGTACCTGTGGGATAATCCCTCCCCGCCCTGGGCCAAGCCGGGGTATGAATTTTTCTTTTCCAGGTCCGCCACCCTCATCCTCCCCACCGATGTTGTGGTCTACACCCTGGAGGAATTTGTGGAGGGGCTCAAGGAGCTGGGCCTGGGTGCTATCTACTACCATTTTTTTGAGGCCCGCCATCGGCTCAAGGAGAACGTTGACGATTTCTCCCGCTGGATCGAGGAGAACTTCCGGTGTCCGGAGCTGGTGAAAAAGATCCGGGAGATCGACCCCTATTTCTATAGCCTGGAGGAACTGCGCCAGACCATAATCGAGCTCGTCCAGGAGCAGCTCCGCGACGGAGGTTCAAGTTAAGCCCCATGCACGAATATGAGCCTATCGTGGGCCGGGAGAACATTCTGCAGCTCTTCCGCCTCGCCAGCCTCGCCCGTGGAAAGACCTTCCTCAACGTTAGCTCCACACGGGAGGGTGGCGGGGTTGCGGAGATGCTCCACCGCATCAACCCCATTCTTGAGCAGCTAGGCATCAGAGCCCGCTGGGAGGTGATAGAAGGGGACCAGGAATTTTTCGAAATAACCAAGAGCTTCCACAATGCCCTCCAGAGTCGTAGGGCTAAGCTCACCAAAAGGATGTTCGACCATTATCTCGAGGTAAACAGGGCCAACGCCCGCAGGCTCGACCTCGATGCAGACTTTGTCCTCATCCATGACCCTCAGCCCGCTGCTCTCATTCATTTCTGTCGCCCCAGGAGGGGGAAGTGGGTCTGGCGCTGCCACATCGATATCTCCCACCCCGACCGCGAGGTATGGAAGTTCCTAAGGGGTTTCGTTGCCCGCTACGATGCCAGCATCTTCTCCATCCCTAGCTTTTCTCAGCAGCTTCCTCACCCCCAGTACATCGTTTACCCCTCTATCGACCCTCTGAGTGATAAGAACCGAGAGCTCTCTCCCGCCCAGGTGAGGGCTCTCCTCAACAAGATGGGGGTTCGCACGGATAGACCTCTCATCCTCCAGGTCTCGCGCTTTGACCGCTTCAAGGACCCTCTGGGGGTAATGGATGCCTTCGAGATGGTGAGGGCGGAGAACTCCTGCCGCCTGGCTCTTGTGGGGGGAGGCGCAAGCGATGACCCTGAGGGCGAGCAGGTTATGGAGGAAGTCAAGGCGAGGGCCTCGGGCGACCCTGACATCTACGTGCTGCCGCTCCCTCCCGATAGCAACCTCGAGATAAATGCCCTCCAAAGGGCGGCGGATGTAGTTCTTCAGAAATCAACTAAGGAGGGCTTCGGTCTCACCATCACAGAGGCCATGTGGAAGAGGAAGCCCGTCATCGGTGGGGCGGTCGGCGGGATAGTGCACCAGATCTTTGACTATCACACTGGCTTTCTGGTCCATTCCATCGAAGGGGCGGCCTACCGCATCAGATACCTTTTCAACCGACCCGAGATGTCCCGGAAAATGGGCCGGACTGGAAGGGAATTCGTCCTCCATAACTTCCTCCTCCCCCGCCACGTCCGCGACTACATAGCCATCATGATAATGCTCTTGCAGCTCCACTGAGGGTGCTTGCGGGCCTCTGGCGCCCAAGCGGTGTCAAAGGAAGATAGCAAGCAAGTCGCAATCGCCTATTATTGATCCCGCTCTCTCATCATCCTCTCTTGTTGGGCTCCACCCAGAGAATCCTTCGCTGCTCTGAGCGCGAGCGTGGAAGCTCCCTTCCGCTGAGAAGCTTGTTGGCGGTCGAAAAGTGAGGAAGTTCACCGAAGCTTTCTTGCTGATCGGCTCATTCATAGAGAAGGGGAGGGGAATCAACTCCCCCTCCCCGAATGAGTGGGTCAGCGTGCCCCCTTGGGGCCCGGCTCACTTCTGCTTGGAAGCGTTCTTTATCGCCCCTTCCAGGAGCGCGCGGGAGTAGAAATAGTTGTGCACTCCTTTGCTCTTATCCGCCTCCACGAGATGGAAGTTGAAGTTCGCCCGCTTGTACTCTATGCTCTCCTTGTCGGCGGCGTTATCCAGGAGAGCCTTGAGTTCGTGGAGCAGCTCCTCGACCCTGGTCTGGACGCCCTGGATGTCAAAATTTTCCACCTTGCTTCCGTGGCACACCCTGCAGGTCTCGATGTCGGCTTTGAGCGAATGCGGCCGTACAGGGTTTAGGTGGCAGGTGACGCATTGCTCGCCCACCACGCCCGTGTGGGCCGAGTTGGTGTATTTTATCCCCGGGTACTCGTACCCGCCGACGCCGTTGAATATGAACGCCTGGGGATGATGGGGCGGCCTCTGAACGTCCTTGTCCGTGGCGGAACCTCTGGGCAGAAGCTCGTAACTCGTCGTGTGGCATACATTGCACGTCTTGGCGGGGTCCGGGCGACCAATTATCGTGAGCTTCTTGTCTTCGGGCTTTGCCGCGACGTGCAGGCTCCCGCGGCCGTGGCAGTTCTCGCACTGGATCCTCAGGAGGTGTTTCTGCTCGGTGTAGGCTCTTTTGGGGTCATAGCCGCTCTTCTCACCGTACCCCACGGTATGACACGGGAGGCATCCGCCTTTCGCTAAGGTGTAGAGATTTGTCTCCTTTCCCTGCCTCATCCTCTTTGAGAAATCCAATGCGTGGGCGGTCTCACCCCAGGCCTTGTACTCGGCCATATGGCATCCCTTACAGACATCAACGCCCACATAGTTCGCCTGGGCTGATGCCGCCGCGGGAAGAGTGAGAATGGACACCGCTGCAAGCAGAACTAATAGATTCCTCATTTTCCCTTTTTCCCTCCTCAGAGAAGGTATCGCAGTGACTGAAATTTCATCAGCCGCGGCTAGAGAGCCATTCCCGGGCTCTCGGCGACTCTAAAACTCTAAAACCGCCGCGCCATATTTAAGGCGTGGCTGCTCCAGGGGAGCCTGGTTGCAATTTCGCCTTTAGCTTTAATAATTATCAAAACAAAAAAGATACCACTTTTAGATTTCCGAGAAATCTTTCTCAAAAAAATGTCCTGAATTAAACTATTTGATTTTGCAGTAATTATCTTTCCTGTTAGAGGGTCTTCCACCTCGGTACCTTGACCCCTGCAGACGAGCCATGAATCGAGGGAGAGATGTCTACGCCTTTTCACACACATGGAGCGTGAAATCACGCAATTTATAGAATACCGAAAAGGAAAGAACTCCGTCAACGGGCAAAGTTTCATTATCCATTTAAGAGATTAGTCTGCAGTTTTATCGGATTTTCCCAGAAGCTTGTCACTGCTGCTCCGGCAAACCTTCTTGATCTCCTCTCCCCAATCTGCGGGAAGGCGGAGCTTGCCCCTGTCTTTCGAGGTGAAAAGGATGTGGCCCTCTCTGGCGCCGAAGTGGAAGAGCTCACGGGTGAGGGAGACATCACGGCGGCAGTACTCCACCACCTTCTCGATTTCCCCCTCCTTCCACCAGGCGAGAGCCTGAAGCCCGTCTGCCGTTTTCCCCTCACCCAGGGTTGCCTCGGCCAGGTTCCCCAGGCTCACCCGAAACCCGAGCCTGGAGTAAACCTCCCTCAGGATGTCCAAGGTGGGAAGGGAGCTGAAATCAAATGAGCTGTAGCCGCGAAGAACCCCGTAGTCAAAGCCTAGAAGATTAAAACCAATTATCAAATCAGCCTCTTTAAGACGCTGAATTAACTTGTCTATTTCGCTCTCGCTATAAACAGAAAAGTGCCCTGTCCTCTCCTCAAAGCAGACCCCTACGGCCAGGCCCATGAGGTGGGTATTCTGCCAGCCGCCAACCTCAGAGGCACTGCGCTTTGTCTCGAGGTCAAAGAAGAGAATGTCGGGTTTTTCTTCCTTCTGTGAAGATGTGGTTTCGGCCGCAAATTCAAGGGGCGGCTCCTCCTCCGGGGCAACCTCTCCGAGGGGCTCCTCTCCCAGGATGAGCCTCAGGGAGAGAGCAGCCCCTTCCTTGTCAAGAGGCACGTTCCCCGAGCCGCACTTTGGGGAGTGTACGCAGGAGGGGCAGCCTCCCTCGCAGGGGCATCCCGCGATGACTTCGCGGGTGGCCGTAAGGAGTTCCTCCATCACCTCATAGGCGCGCCTCGCCAGGCCCACTCCTCCGGGGTAGCCGTCATAGATGAATACAGCAGGGCCTCCCACCTGATGATGAAATGTGAAGGAGATCCCTCCGATATCATCCCTCTCGCAGAGGGCATAGAGGGGAAAGAGCGAGATGACCCCATGCTCCACGGCGTGGATGGAGCCCATGAAGTGAAGGCCGCGAGCCTCGATGCCTCCCTTTATCTCCCTTGGGAGCTCAAGCCAGATCCCCCTTGTCTCAAAGGTGAGGGGCGGAAGCTCAAGTGGGTGGAGGCTCAGGAGAGCCTGGGTTGCCGCGGAGCGCTTCTCATAGCCCGTTATCCTGGTGGTGACCCTGAGGCGTCCCGCCTTTAGGAGAGCGCCCGGGAGGGGACGTGAGGCATCCATGCCTAAGATTTCCGTTTCCTTCTCGCTCCGGGCTCGCGTGAAGTAGCCCACTTCCGCTGGCACGGCAAGGGCGTTCCTTTGCGCGAGGTCAATGCTCCTTATGAGAAACTGCTCCCCCCGGTGCAGGTAGATGGCCCCGGGGTGGCATTCTGAAAGAGCCTGCAGCCCGCTCACCGTGCCGATGACTTCGGTTCCTCCCTCCCTGAGGATGGTGAAACTTTCGCCCGCGGCCCTGAGGTCCACAAAGCGGTGGGGACGCCTTCGGGCGGAATGCCAGGTGCGGCCATCCGCGCTCCTGAGTAACTTGCCTTCCCTTTCAAGTTCCTCAAGGGTTTCCCGGAGGTCTGATTGAGGAAAGAAAAGGTCATCATCTCTAAGGGGCTCCTCGGAGGCTGCGCAGGGGAGGTGCTCTTTTAATATCTCGCGGTTCTTGGGGTCGATGACCGCTCGCTCATATCCTCGCCTCAAGAAATCCTCGGGATGTCTTGCAAAATACTGGTCAAGCGCGTCGCGGCCTGCGATGAGGACGGTCAGAGACTCCCTCTCGCCCCGGCCCGCCCTTCCGCCCCGCTGCCAGGTGTTTATGATGGAGCCGGGGTAGCCCACGAGGATCGCCACATCGAGACCCCCGATGTCTATCCCCATCTCGAGGGCGCTCGTGCTTACTACCCCCAGAAGCCTCCCCTCCCGAAGCTCCCTCTCTATCTCTCTTCTCTCCTCGGGAAGAAAGCCCGCCCTGTAGGAGCTTATGCGCCCGAGGAGGGAGGGGCTGGAGGAGAGGGTCCAGCGGAAGATGAGCTCCGTGGTGCGCCTCGCCTTGGTGAAGGCGATCGTCTTGAGCCCCTTTGAGAGGCAGAGAGAGAAGAGCCGGGAGGCCAGGGTATTGGGGCTAAGGGTTGGGTTTAATAGGAGGAAGTGGCGCCTGGGCCTGGGCGCGCCGTTCCTCTCAACGAGGCTGAAGGGAAGGCCGGTGAGCTCCCGCGCAAGCTCCGCCGCATTGGCAAGCGTGGCCGAGCACGCGATGAGCTGCGGGGAGGCCCCATAGAGGGAGGCCACTCTCAGGAGCCTCCTAAGCACCTGAGCTATGTGGGTCCCGAAAACACCCCGGTAGGTGTGGAGCTCATCCACCACCACAAACTTGAGGCCTTCCAGGAATGGAGCCCACCTATCGTGATGGGGGAGAATCCCGTGATGGAGCATGTCGGGGTTTGAGATGAGGAGCCGAGGTGCGTTGAGCCTCACGCGCTCCCGGCGGTGGGGGGAGGTATCGCCGTCATAGACGGCAACCTCAGGCCTCGGGCTTGAGGGAGGGAGAAGGGAGAGCAGCTCCTCCGCTCCAGAGAGCTGGTCCTGAGCCAGGGCCTTAAGGGGAAAGAGATATAGGGCCCGAGCCCCGGGATCCCTCAGCAGGCGCTCGAAGACAGGGACATTGTAGGCGAGTGTCTTGCCGCTCGCCGTAGGAGTTATGAGGGCCACGTTCTCACCGGCAAAGACCTTCTCAATGGCTTCCGCCTGGTGGGAGTAGAGCTTTCTGATGCCCTGGCCCTCCAGGGCCTGCCTGAGGGAAGGAGAGACCCCATCGGGAAGCTCCTCAAGGGAGGCCCCCTGCTCAGAGAACACCTCATAGTGGGAGAGAGCTTCAGAGATGAGGGGGCTCCGCCTCAGCTCCCGGATAAATCCTTCCATAAGAGCGCCCTTTTAGCCCCCTGTGCTATACTTCTGGAACTAAAATAAATCTGAGCTATTGCCCTCATTTTATGGCGAAGGAAAAGCGAAGGTCAATGCTAAAATTAAAAACTGCTCAGAGGGAAGGGGAGGGCGAAGAAAACGCCTGAATTGACTAATTGCACTATTATTGATAATTGCTTTTTATTCAAAGAGTTCAACCTGAAATATTGATGCGGGTTTTTAAGTTTTATTCCCTCAGGATAGAAAGGCTTCAATTGAGAGAGGAGAGGAGCTTTGGCTCGCGCCACGCTCAAGGCCCATGAGGCAATCCCCCTTCCGGTTCCCGCGCTCGGCATGGTTGTCCCTGTTTGGTTCAATCCCAGGCTCCCCCTTCGCACCATAAAGGAGCGCCTCAGGCTCACGCTCTCGGGCACCGAGCTATACGTAGGCCCCGGAAGGCTTGCCGTTGTGGTGGATGGGGATGGCCGCTCACTCAAGGTCTTGAAGGAGCTCCTTAAGGAGGGGGTAGGCCCACGAGAAGGCGACCTCAAGCTCCTCCCCCTGAGACGCAACTGCGGAAAGGGAAGAGGTCTAGTGGAGGGGCTTAAGGCACTCCTCCCTCAGAAAGACCTTCACTTCTTTGCCTTCAGGGATGGGGACGGCGACCATTATCTCAATGACCTCATGAACCTCTATCGCTATGCCCTCTGGATGCGGGAAAAAGGCGGCGGGGAGGACCTCATGGTCATCGGCAGGAGGGCCCACATCGGCCGCTCCGTCGGCATGGCAAGGGCTGATTTTGAGGTCATACTTAGCCGCGTGACGCTAGAGGCCCTGAAATTCCACCTGGCACGGAAGGGTAGGGCACTAGACCTCAGGTTCCTCTCCGGATATGAAGAGGTGCCCGACTTTCTGAGCGGATATAAGATAGTTTCGCGCTCTCTGGCCGAGCTCATGGTCAGGCGCGACTGGCAGGAAATCCTCCCCCGGAGAACCATCGACCTCTACCGCTACGGGATGGAGCTCATCCCCCTTGTTGAGGGCGCCATAAGGGGGGCCCTCCTTGGAGAGGTGCAGCGGCTCGTGGGCGAGGAGAGAAGCCTCTCGGGCCACGGGCGCCTTGCCGACCCGCGTGTGAATGCCGGCCTCGCGCTCTGGCTCTTCCTCAGGCTAAGAATACCCGGAGAAGCGGCCCTGACCATACTCGATAACGCCATTGAAGGAGCAACGCTCGCCTGGGACGATGAGCGTCGCACCTCCCTCCTCCAGTTCAGAAATCACATCCTCTCGGGCCTCAGGGGCCATCTTCCGAAGGGGAGCCCCCCGGGGAGAGCCTTCACGAGCCGGGGGTACATATAAAGCCCTGTGGAGAGAAATAGCGAGTTAAGCGAAAAGAAATTCGCTAAATAGTAGTTAGAGGAAGTGGCGGGCCTAATCAACGATAAATATGGGGGAGGGGAATAACCATGAATAACGAAACCTTTCCATTTAAGATAGGTAATTTTGAATGCATAGCCCTCTGCGATGGCACCTTTGCCTACTCAGGCCAAACATTTTTCGTCAACGCGCCGAGAGAACGCCTGGAGCAGGCACTCCGCGAACACGATATCGAGCCGGGAGAGATAGCAGCACCATGGACCTGTTTGTTCATCAACACAGGGCAGCACTGGGTTCTGGCCGACACGGGAGGGGGAGCCGGTCCGGTGCCGAGCGCAGGAAGGCTGCTCCCGAACCTGCAGGCTGAGGGGATTGAGCCCGTGCACATTGACACGGTCATTCTCACGCACGGGCATCCGGATCACATCGGCGGGAGCACCGATGCCGAGGGCAGGCCGGCTTTCCCCAACGCACGCTACGTCATGTGGAAGGACGAGTGGGAGTTCTGGACGTCAGAGCCCGACCTCGCGCGGCTTGAAGTGGGGGAAGACCTGAGACAATTCATCCTCATGCTCGCACGCAAGAACCTCCCGCCCATCAAAGGCCAGCTCGACCTCCTTGACCGTGAAACGGAAGTCCTGCCCGGCATCCAGGCCATTCCCGCCCCAGGGCACACGCCGGGCCACATGGTGCTGGCCATTTCCTCTGGGAGCGAGCGGCTCCTGTACATCGCGGATGCGGCTCTCCATCCTGTCCATCTTGAGCAGCCGGACTGGTACCCGGCCTTCGACCTCGCCCCTGATAAAGCCATGGCAACCAGGCGTCAGCTCCTCGACCGGGCCTCCGCCGAGAAGGCTCTGGTGATTGCCTGTCATTTCCCCTTCCCGGGTCTGGGCCACGTGATCCAGAAGGGAGAGGGGTGGCGGTGGAAGCCGATTGAGACCAAGGGTTAGGACATTGCCGGGATGGAGAGGGAAAAAGTGCCGGGAGGGGTGGCTGGAGCCATACTCGATAATGCGTGGCTTGGGCAGCCTTCGCCGAGGATGATGACCGCCGGGCCTCCCTGCGGCAATTCAGAAACCAAGTTTTCTCGGGCCTCAGGCGCCATTTACCGAAGGGGAGCCTGCCAGGGAGGGGCCTCGCCAGTAGGGGGTATATATGAGGGGCTGAGGGGAGAATAGGAGAGATAATGCGAACTATCTACCGCATTCAACCTTATTTAAGGAGAACTGCAAATGCGTTCGTTCTCTTTTTATATTAGCCACAGTTCAGCAACAAAAGAAATCGCTAGACACTTATATTACAATTCTATTTCCAATGGATTATTTCCATGGTATGACGAAAGTCTTCTTTCAATAGGGGATGTCTTAGAAAGGGAGATTCAAAAGGGCATTCAAAGCAGCTTAGGTTTCGTGCTTCTTCATTCAAAGCAAGCGATGGAAAGTTCTTGGGTGAGAAAGGAAATGAAGATTGCAAAATCAAAAAGAATGAATGATAATAATTTCAATATTTTTGTAGTAAAGTTGGATGAAGAGCCAGTCATAGAAACCTTTTGGAAAGATTTTCTTTATCTTTCATGGGATCCCAAAGATGTATCTGGTTCAATAATCAAATTAATTGAGGCAGTCACAGGCCAAAAAAGTATTTTGAAAATAACAGCTTCATCTGTTCTTAATCAGATTCCATTAGTTATTAATGAGACAAGTACTATTGCAGAACACAGTAGAAATTATATTTTATATTATCTTGCACACATTAAAAGTCTGGTATCAGCAGTAGCTTCTGTTGGATACGAAGAAGAATTAAGAGATACGCTTAAGAAACTTTTAAATCTTTACTTATTAAATTCGATACCATGCATACATGGGGGAATGATGCAAATTGCACCCGGCATTTGGGAATGTATCTATGCTAATCGAATGCGGATACCGCCACGGATTAGGATAAACGGACTTCCTGCCGAGTATGGTTGGGATGTCATTACAAATAATGAAGTGTTTTGTCGACTTCAAATTGTCAGTTTTAAAACTAAAATACCGGTGCCTCATCCCGTTCCAATGATATTAGAATTTGATGCGGAGTTATGAGGGATTACAGTATATAGGCAGACTACTTAATGTTAACGGGGAGATTACGGAGCTTCGTCTAAGAAAGATTAGTCGGGTAGGCTGAGACAGCACCTCAGCACTATCTGGTATCGGTAGTCACGGCGCGGCCGTGACCTACACGGCTAATGCTTCTAAGGAGGGCAAATGTCGGAGTTAAGAAATGAATTGAAGGGAGATGTCGGATAGAGTATGATTTCCGCCGTTAGTTGTCCCGAAAAGCTATGCTGCTGTTTGAAACAATTACTGCCGTAAGGGAGGTAGCGAGATGAGATTTATGGTCAAGGTCCTTTGGGACGTGGAAAAAGGAAACGAACTTGCAAGAAAGGGGACTCTGGGAAAGACCGCTCAATCAATTCTAGAAGAACTCAAACCTGAGGCGGCTTATTTCGTTGCGGAAAGCGGTAGAAGGTCTGCCATCCTGTTTGTCAATATGGAGGATGCTTCTCAGATACCGGCTATAGCTGAACCTTGGTTTCTGGCTGTGAATGCGACTGTGGACTTTCAGCCGGTAATGGTGATGGAGGATCTTCTGAGAGCAGGGGCAAGTATTGAGAAAGCGGTGAAGAAATTCGGTTAGTCTTCAGAGAGCTAATCGCCCAAGCCATTCGAGGAAGAAAGCACCCAGCGGCTGGTTGCAGGTGGGGATCAGACGGCTTCGCTGTTCCCCGCAGCTGAACCAGATTGCTATGCCTTTTTCCACTAACCATTCGTTTTGATCACCTTCCAAGAGTGCCGGTTTCGATACGAATTGGAAGGGGGAATTTCCCATTTCAACGTCAACGGGCGGCCTTCCCGGCGCTTTTTGCGAGTGAAAATCATTAGACCCCCCTTCCACTCATAGCGGCCCGCGATGGGCTCAAGCAACCCCCGCCAGCCGTCGGTGCTGTGCATGTCGCCCGGATGGAGCATTGCGCCCTCGCAATCCCCGAACTCATTGAAGCAAAAAAGGGGGCGATAGCAGAGGCAACCGAAGTGACCGTTGCTCCCCGGAACACTAGCTTTAAACGGGCATCTCAAGAATAATCCCAAAACCTAAAAAACCAAAATTCAGGAGCTTGAGGAAGGGGCCTCATCACCAGAGGGCCTTTTTGAGCGGCCACTCAAAAGATATTGACTGGGAGGCTCAAAAAATGTAAAGATATCCGGCGAACCGAAGCGCAGGAGATTGCGCAAAAATACCGTTTCAGGGGGATGGGGGCTGAGGCGTAGACGTCCTGAGCCCCTTCCTGAACGCAGGGGCAAGAGAGCACTCCCCGCGTGCCGGGCATAAGCTCCTGCACGCGGCTCCGCTAGGAAAAGGATGCCAGGTGCCGGTCCCGTGAAGGGGTCCTCTTCTTAAAAAATTCCACAAGGAGGTATGTTATGAAAGCAGCTAAGAGAATCTTTTCAGCCTTTTTGATGCTGCTGATAATTGCTGCCCTGGTCGGTGCAGCTTTTGAGAGCGCAGCAGCCCAAACCCGCAAGACCGACAAAGTTACGGTCATGATGGGCTGGACTATTATGGGGAAGCATGCGCCCTTCTTCGTGGCTATCGAGAAAGGTTGGTATGGGGATGAGGGCATAGAGGCCGATATTATCCGGGGGTACGGTGGTGGCCCCGCGGCCATGGCCGTGGATCAGGGAAAGGCAACGTTCAGTCTTGCCCCCATCGTCAACATTGCGCTAACCCGGGCAAAGGGAGGCAAAATAAAGGCTGTCGGCGCGTATTTGTATAATACGATCGCCGCTTTTGCCTCGCTGACGGAGACCGGAATAAAAACCCCTAAGGATATGGAAGGGCGAACCGCAGCGACCAGCGTCGGTTCAACCGCGGTGCAGATGCTGCCGATTTTTGCGAGGGTGAACGGCGTTGACATTAAGAAGATAAAGATAGTTAATGTGGATGGCAGCGTACTTGTGCCGGCACTGTTGAAAGGAGAGGTGGAGCTTTCCTCGCTTTTCACGACGGCACTGTGGGAAGTCGGCGTCTGGTTGGGCAAAAAACAGGGGAAGGAACTCTCCCTGTTGGCATTTGCCGATTGGGGATTGGAGATGTACAGCAACTCCATAGTGGCCAACGACAAACTTTTGAGTGAAAATCCTGATCTGGTCAAGAGATTCCTTCGTGCCACCTATAAGGGGTTCGCGTATTCAATGGACCATCCCGCTGAGGCCATAAGCATTCTGGCGAAATACCATCCGGAGATAAACAAAGAAATCGCAAGGATGCAGCTGGATACCGTTTTTAAGATGGTTCCGATCAAAGAGGCCAAGGAGAAGGGGCTCGGGTGGATGAGCGAAAAGAAGATGCAGAATACTATTGATATCGTTTCCGAAGCCTATCAAATAAAGGTAAAGCTACCTCTCGAGGATATCTATACGAATAAATTCCTTCCGGGGAAATTCTAGCTCGCGCTCGAGGGGTCGATTCCAAAGGGGAGGAGAGGATCTCCCTCTTCCTCCCCTTTTTCCCACTGGAAGTTCTCGGCCGTTAAGCCGTTTCTTCGGCCTCGTCGAGGCCCAACATGTCGGACATCGTCAATTCGTACTCGCCAAATTTGCTTTCGCGCTTGGTCTTGAGCGTCCTCGGTCTCGGGAGCTCGATGTCAATAGTCCCGCGGATCTTTCCCGGCCTGGGCGTCATCGCGATAACCCGGTCAGAGAGAAATATTGCCTCCGCGATGTGATGGGTGATGAATAGTACGGTTTTTCTCCTTTTCTCCCAGATGCGCATCAGTTCCAAGTTGAGCTTGTCCCGATTGAGCGCGTCGAGGGCGGCGAATGGCTCGTCCATCAGAAGAATCGGCGGGTCGGATAGGAGAGACCTGCAAAGGGAGACTCTCTGCTTCATCCCGCCGGAGAGCTCATGCGGGTAATTTTCCTCGAAGCCCTTTAAACCGCACAGGTTCAGCAGCTCGAGGGATTTTTTGTAATAATCTCTTCGGTCCAATCCGTGTATCTCCGCCGGAAGCATCACGTTGCTTATGACATTCCGCCATGGCAGCAGGTTAGGGGTCTGAAAAACGAGGCCGACATCCGAGCGCGTCCCCTTCACCTCCTCCCCGCGCACGAACACTTGACCGTCCGTCTTGGGAATCAGTCCCGCGATGATCCTAAGGATCGTGCTCTTTCCGCAACCGCTCGGACCGACGACTGTGACAAATTCTCCCTCTGAGACATGGAACGTAATATCTTCCACGGCGGTAATCGATGCCTTCCTCGTTTCGAATTCTTTTTGAACATTTTTCAATTCGATTATCGCCATGAGGGGAAATTTCTCCTCTTAGGCTTTCCATCCCGGAGGATTGAGCGGAACTACTACAATTTGGAATAATCCCTTTCGGTCGCCACCTCCATGATAATGGCATCATCCATGCATACCACTTTGCAGAGGCCACACCCCTCGCATTTCTCGCGCTCGATTTCAAGTTTGAAGTGGGAGCCATCTGTCCTCACGGCATCGAAAGCCGCATCGCTGCACGCTATGTAGCAGCGCATGCAGAGAGTGCATTTATCTTCGTCAATTCTGGCAACAGTGGGAATCCTTTCTACAACGGTGTTTGCGGTCGCCTTGAGATGGGGAAGAGATATGCCCCGAAAATCTGATAGCTTCTCATACCCCTTTCGCTCCATGAAACTCGTCAACCCGTTATAGAGTTTCTTGCCGATGGGAAAACCATGCCACATAACGGCTGTGCAGAGCTGCACCGCTGAGGCACCGACCATCATGTATTCGACGGCGCTTTTCCAATCCGAGATCCCTCCGATCCCGCAGATCGGAATGTCCACATCTGAAGCGAGCTCTGCGACGACCCGTAATCCGACGGGCTTGATCACGGGACCGGTTATCCCGGACATGTAGCTATTGCCTTTGAGGTCGCAGGACTCGGGAATACCGGTTTCGACGTCTATTCCGATAATACCCCTCAGGCTGTTGATCGCTGATATGGAATCAGCGCCCGCTCGCTTGCACGTTTCAGCGGCCGCAACGGTATCGGTAACGTGAGATGAAAGTTTCGCCATTATCGGAATTGAGGTTTCGCTCCTGCTCGCCTCGACGCACTCGCCCAGGATCGCCAGGTCGCGGCCGGCCTTCCATCCCCCCATGGTGAAGGGCGTCGGGCAACCGAGGTTAAGCTCCAGTCCATCGACACCCGTATCCTCCACCCCCTTCGCGAGCTCTCGCCACTCATCCAGGGAGGACCTTCCCAGCACGTTGCCGATAACGGCCAGGCCCGCTTCGTGGGCTGCCTTCACATTCTCCCGCACCTTCTTCATATTTTCCTTGGTAAACGCCGTGAAACCGGGTCCCCTGTTCTGCATCGCAATTTGCCGGTACTCATCGGTCGTCCAAAGATGCGGATAGGTGCGCCAGCCCCTCCGCCCCAGGACCTGTGGGAATTCGCCTTTCTTGCACTCGGGATGAATCGTTTTTGTTATAACCCCTCCCCAGTGATTTTTCACAAGTTTTTCAATGGACAACTCAATGATATCGCCTTCTCCTGTATGCTGGCCGGAGGCCACCAGAAAAGGGGTGTTCATCTTGATCCCCATGAATTCAACCGAGACATCGACCATTTGGTTCATCTCCTCTTTCTTATCCGCCTCGCCTCTTGGATAACTTTTCTCCAACCCTATTGCGGAGGATGCCAATTCCCTCTATTTCCAATTCTACCATATCCCCCGGTTTGACCCATCTATCGAGCTCGAGCCCGCATCCATCTCCGACGCACCCAGAGCCAAAGAAGTCACCTATCTGCAGCGTCTGGCTCTTCGATGTATGCTCGACCAAATCCTCGAACGAATGATACATATCACTCGTATTCCCCTCAGACCAAACCTCTCCGTTTATCCTCGCAATCATTTTGAGGTTTTTGGAGTCAGCTATTTCGTCGGGTGTAACAAGACAGGGGCCCATGATCTTACTATGGTCGAAATCCTTCCCTTTTGCCGGTCCGACGGCGAATATAATTTCTCTTGCCTGTTGGTCCCTGGCCGATACATCATTGAAAATCGTATACCCGGCTATGTAATCGAGCGCCTTTTGCTTGGGGATATCTTTCCCTCTTCTGCCAATGTAAATGCCAACCTCGAGCTCGTAATCGAGCTTTTCTGAGTATTCCGGCCATATTATTTCCTCTTCGTGCCCTATGGTAGCCGAGTGGTTCAGTTTAAAATACATCGGGAATTCGTACCATTCCCTTGGAAAGGCTCTTCCCTGCTTTTCAAAAGAATGTTTGGCGTGGGTCTCGAAGGTGAAAAAATCGCGTATTGAATTTGGCCTCGGAAAGGGAGCTAAATATTTAATTTCATTTTCGTTATAAATGACCTTCTCTTCGTTCGGCCCTTTTATATCCCCCTCCTGTTCCAATTCGTTAGTGACGAACTCAATCGTTTTCCTGGCGACCGACATCGAGGCAGGAGCTCCATCGAAAAAGCCAACCATATCCGGTGGAATCAGAAGGGAGGCATTTTGATACGGTTTCGGGATACGTTCGACTTTATAGAGGAATGCAGCATAAGCCATATTTAAGTCAACGACCTGTTCCCGGAGGAGGCAACCTATCCTTTCAAATTTTCCGAGCGGGGTTCCCACCAAAAATGATATTAGCTTCATTAGTTTTCCTTTCTTGTGCCGGAGATGAGGTTTTTAGAAAACGCGATCGGTTCGAAACTCATAAGGAAAACATGGAAGTCATCCTATTTTTCTGAACAAATATCTGGCTCTGCGGTCTCTGTCGATTACTTTCCCATCAGCGTATACTATTTCGCCACCGGCAATTGTCATAATCGGCCAACCCTTTGCCGAATATCCCTCATAGGGCGTATAATCGGAGTTTGAATGCAAAATGTCAGCACTAACTTTTACTTTCTTATTTATATCGACAATTACGATGTCCGCGTCGGCTCCTATATCTATTGCCCCCTTCTGTGGAAATATCCCTAAAATTCTTGCTGGATTGTAAGAGCAAATTCGGGGAATATCCTCAATTCTTATACGTCCTTTATTGACCCCTTCGGAGAGAAGGACTGGGAGAGTCATTGTTATCCCCGGCATCCCTGGCTTCGCGGTCCAAAGGTCATCTCCCTTTGAGGCAAGCGTCCAGGGGGTGTGGTCGGAGCCCATGAAATCAATGATTCCCTTTCGGATTGCTCTCCACAACTCGTCGATATCTTCTTGTTCCCTCAGGGGGGGATTGACTTTACCGATAACATTCTTCCTCGGTCTGATATTTTTTGTCAAAAGGAGATAATGGGGGCAGGTTTCCGCAAAAACACGACTACCGAGAGATTTCGCATTTGCAATTATCCCAACCGCCCTGCCGACGCTCAGATGGGCGATACATAGGGGGGTGTTTGCTCGCTCGGCGAGGAAAATGGCCCTATTGATGCCTTCCTCCTCACATATTTTCGGCCTCGAATCACTCCATGCGGCGACATCCTGTCTTCCGGAATTTTCAAACTTTCCCCGTAGGTTCTGAATTATTTCAATGTTTTCTGCATGGACGAGCGCCAGGCACCCCCCCAGCTCTGCAACTCTTTGAAATCCTTCATAAAGCTGGCCATCATCCACACCTTGGATGACACCCGTCTCCGCTCCTCTATACGTCATGAAGAACTTGAAGGATGTTATCCCGAAATCATTTACGCACCTCGGGATATCCTTGATGTGAGCTTCATTCATTATTATAGCATGAAATGCCATATCGACGAGACTATTATTTTCCAGATCCCTAACGCGCTCCTCTATTAAGTTCGAGTAGGATTCCTTCTCCATCAAATAGTAGAAAAACGTTGTTACACCCCCGGTTACAGCTGCCCTGCTCTCGGACCTGCAATCTTCGCCAAAGCCCTGCGAAGAGTGCTTGCCCAGATGAACATGCGTATCGATTAGGCCGGGGAGGACATAATTACTCTTTATATCAACTACTTCTTTGGCGTCATGATTCCCCCCCTCTCTCATGAGGCCAACAATTTTGCCCCTATTAATTAAAATATCGCATTCGATGATACCCTCTGGTCTCACTACGCTGCAATTATTTAATAGAAGATCGTAGGTCATTTTGGCCACCCGTGGGAACAAAGGTTTTTACTAATTTTCTTATAAACCCCGCCACCATACAATCTTTTTTTCTATCATGACAATTATCCCGAATAGACCCACCGAAAGCAGGGTCACGACGAGCAGGGTTGCGAAGGTCAAGGGAGTATTCAAGGAACTGCCTGCGGCCAGAATAAGATTTCCAAGGCCAACGTTTGCTCCGACGAATTCGCCTACGATAGCACCGATGACGGCGAGGGGAAGTGAGATCTTGAAACCATCAAATATAAATGGGAGTGAATGTGGCACTCTGATTTTAGTGAAGACCTGGCGCTCGCTTGAGGACAGCGAGCGAAGCAGTTCTATTAAATTCGGGTCTACATCTGAAAGACCGGATATAGTGCTGACTATTATCGGAAAAAAAGCTATAAGGAAAGACATCACAACTTTTGAGATAAGACCGTAGCCGAACCAGATGATCAGAAGGGGGGCAATAGCAACCTTTGGCACGGATTGGAATCCAATTATCAGTGGATACAGGCCGTTTCTGAGAAACCTTGAATAAACAATGGCTGTGCCGAGCAAGATACCGGTTGCAACCCCCAGCAAAAAACCGCCTATGGTCTCGTAAAGGGTGAATTTGGCATTTATCAGTAGAAGCGAGTGATATTTAATCAGGGCCGAAAATATCTCGGAGGGTGGAGGTAAGATATAACCTGGGATTTGAGATATATATACTCCGACCTCCCATGATACAATCAAGACCGCGAGGAACATCACGGCGGTTCCTGCTTTGTCTAGACTTTTCAAAGTTGAGATTAGCTGCTTAATCATTTCTTGAGGGATTTCTTGTCTATTGTCCCGGGAAGAGGTCTGTCTGCAATCAATGGGGGCCCATGAACCGCATTCGAACGAACCCGATTACAGCTTTCGTGATGACCGAGAATTTCCTGACGGTCCTCTGTGGTTCAATCGAGACCGATGTCGGTGCTGGCGCAAATGAGAACAGCAAAGCCGAATGCGCGCTTATTGAGTGATAATAAATCCGATGGAACATGTTGTCAACAAAAAACGCCGGTAATATCCCACTTTTGTGCGGAAGGGGTATCTGGGCAAAAAGAAAAAGCGTGCTCTTCCCTGCCGAGATAAGAGCCAACGAAGAGGAGGAGCATATGCATTCAGCCGGGACTGCCCTATGAGGACAGGGACTTGGGCCTGGATTTCAAGAGATGGGGGGTTGGAGGAGGAGCTTCCCCTGGTGCAGACGGGATTTCTTGAGGCTGTGGAGGCCGAGGGCCACCGCGTGCACCGTCTTAATGTTGAAGGAAAACCGTCTAGGCCAGCTCAAATATAAGTTAAAATACCTTAAGCTCTACCGCTATCTGGAGGTTGACCATGCAGGACCCCGTTGAGCGCTTCAGGTCTGTTCTTGATAGAGAGCAGGCGGGGCCATTTCTTGCCATGACAAAGGATGAGGGGCCCTTTGCTGAGGCTCGTGCCCCCCGCCTTGAAGGGCCGCGCTATAGAAGAGAGGGGAAGAGCCTTGCGGCCCTTGTGCGAGGGGGGAGCCGGGGTGAAGCGATAAAGGAAGGGCTCGCGGCTCTTGGGGGTCTGGAAAAAGCTTTTGAGGGAAGGGAAGGGGGGAAGGTCCTCCTTAAGCCCAATTTCAATTCTTCTGACCCCTTTCCGGCCTCGACTCATCCTGAGCATATTGAAGCCACAATCGGTGAGCTTAAAGCTCTGGGGGTCACCGAGATCGCGCTTGGGGAGCTCGGAGGCGTGCTCTCGCTCCCCACCCGTGGGCTCATGGAGCGTCTGGGGATGGAGGGGTTCTGCGAGGAAAGGGGCGTTGAGCTCCTCTACTTCGATGAGGCCTCCTTTGCCCGTTTCGGGGTGCCCCGGGCGGAGAACTGGGGGGGTGAGCTCATAGCGCTGGAGCTCCTCAATGAGGGATGGAATGTTCTCTCCCTTCCCGTCCTAAAATCCCACGGGAACGGAGGCCGCTTCAGCCTGAGCCTCAAGAACTCCTTTGGCTTCGTCCACCCGAGGGACCGTATAAGGGCCCACTTTGACCCCAAGATGGAGGCCATGCTGGCTGAGCCCAACCTCCTCTATGAGCCCGTCTTCATCATCCTTGATGCCACCAAATGTTTCATAAGCGGCGGCCCCTATGTGGGCGAGGTGCGCGAGCCCCGCTGCATGGTCCTTGGGGATGACCGGGTGGCCGTTGATGCAGTGGGTGTGGCTCTTCTGAGGGTGATGGGCTCTGAGCTCTCTCTTGAGAGGCTCCCTTGGCGGCACGGTCAGATAAGGCGGGCCGTCGAGCTCGGCCTGGGAGCGAGGGGCCCCGAGGAGCTTGAGTTCATAACTCTCGATACCACGGGAAGCTCTGATTTCGAAGAGATGGTCAAGGCTGTGGAGGCTCACCTCGCAGCATAAGGGGGGCCTTCCCTTAGGGGAGTTGACAAGTTTTCTCCTTTGCTATATAAAACCTTTTTAGGAGGTGTTTTTTCAGTGAAAGAGAAGACTGTGAAGCAAATCTGGCCCAAGGCCAGGGACAAGACTAAGCAGGCCTACAGTGCCTCGGATGCTGCGCTTCGGCGCTCCTATCACATCTGGAAGTCCAGGAGCGAGCTTTTCAGCCTCAGGCGGAAGCGAAACCAGAAGCTCAAGGAGTTGGGCGAGCAGGCGTTCAAGCTCTTGTCCGGGGGGCAGCTCGACCCGGGAGAGCTAGCGGGCTTCAAGGAGGCCATAGTCGAACTTGAGAGGCAAATCCGCGATAAGGAGGCCGCCATAGCACAAAAGCGCGGGCGGTCTGGACCGGCCGAGACAGGCGGGGAGCCCTCCTCTCCTGTAGCGGAGCCTGGAATGCCCGAGGAGGTCAAGGCTTCTCCTGAAAGGCCCCCTAAGGCGAAGGGCGAGGAGTCCGCGGCCTGATTTAGGGAGGTTCTCAGAAGAGCGGAAGGGAGCAATTCTTTACAGGAACACCGGGTGGGGCTGTAGCTCAGTTGGGAGAGCGCATGACTGGCAGTCATGAGGTCAGGGGTTCGACTCCCCTCAGCTCCACCAATAAATTCAAGGGGGTGCGGCTGGGGCCGTGCCCTTTTTTATTTGGGCTGCTACCATTTTGCAACGAAGAGAATCCAGCGGACGTACCTGAAGGCGCGTTGCCGCCACTGATTGGCCCCCCCGCCATTAGTCCGAAAATGTCCGTTGTGACGCGCGCAGATAGCCGTCAATGACGGCTGATTAATAATCTGTTTCAAAAGCTTAAGGTTGGTGTTTCCAGCGCGCTGACCAGCGTTTCTTGTTACTCATACTCGCCTTGAATTGGTAAATGGTTTCGCGATCTATCTTTCTAAAAGAAAAAGAGCCAAAAGAACGGAAAGGGATAAAACCGGAGGAGGCGCTCGTGGCTTTCAGCTGTAGCTTCACGAATGTTGGGTCGATGGGCCTTATACCACGAGGAGGTCTTCAGCCAGAGAGCTTCTTTGGAAGCTCTGAACTTGCTTAAGGCTCTTAGCTTATTGCTGCACCGGCAAGGTTTGCTCTTTTCGGATTGTATATATCCGGTGCTGCATCCTGGTTTGGTTGTGAATTTTGGGTGGTGTGTGAAACTGTCATCTTTTTCGATACTCTTAATGGCAAAGATTCTTATTGACAAGAAGAACACCTCGTAGTAAAAGGTGAGACAATTGAGCGGGGGTTCGGGGCAGATTATTCGGAGGAGCGAGGGGGCTCTCCGCTTAAAGTCCGGACAAGGCCACGCCATCAGAGGTCATGAGCCTGAAAGCTAACGGATCTTCGGCTGTCCTGTTCGACTGCTGAGCTTTCCTAACCAAGACAATTCTGAGACAGCCGAGCTTTCACAGGCGACAGCGTGAGAGTCGCAGGTGGTGGGTCGGTTTTCTTATTTCAGCCAACTATACTGGACTGAGCGAACCCGTCCGCCCCGCGGGAGTAATTCCCGTCGATACCAAGCTGCGCGCTCCCCTCTCCTCGCCGCTCCATTGATTTTGGCTATAGGGGAAATCGCGAATTACATGAAGTACTGTATGAAAGAGCGCTTTGGCGGGGCTTGTGCGCAGCTGTTGAGAGAGATTCTCTTGCAGGAGAAATTCTTGGGCTAAACTGGCTCATCGATATATTATTCGTGAACCCAGATTCTTATTTTTAAATAATCGCGTAAAAGGAGGACATGCATGAAAGAGCTCGACCAGGATCTGGTGAAGCTCTTGCCCCCGAAGATGCGGGGAGGTCCTGGCCTCTACACTTGTCTGAAGGACAGGCGCTCGTTCAGGCACTTTCTGAGTAAACCCATCAGCTTCGAGGACCTCTCCCAGCTTCTCTGGTGTGCGGACGGGGTCAGTGACGATGAATCCAAGTATCGCACCGCTCCCTCGCCGTTTGCTGCTTTCCCGATGGAGGTGCACGCAATAACCAATGAAGGCTTTTACCGCTATAGCCCGGAGGATCATGCGCTTGAGAGGAGATTCAAGGGCCAGGTGATCCGAGAGATAGGTGGGGAGAGGGCGGCCATTTCATTCACCGTGGCAGCGCCATTGGTCGTGATGATATCATCAGTGATCGATAGGTTCAAAAGGTTCAGGTTGCCGCCGGGTCACGGAGGCCCGTTTCTGCCGGAAGAGTGGCACGCACACGCCAGTGTCTCTTTGATATTGGAAGCGGCTCATATCTGCCAGAATCTCCTCTTGGCCGCAGCCGGACTCGGCATGTGTGGAGTTGCAGTGTGCAACTTCAGCAGAACTAAAATCAGGAGGATACTGCGGCTCGACCAGGAACCTTTCACCATCTCCGACATCCATTATCTGGTTCCCATCGCGTATCCCAACATGAAAAGTGCGAAGGTTCTCGACAGAGATTGGCCCCACGTGCAAAAAAAGATGTCCATCCCCGAGTATCCGGATTATTTCTTCAAAGAAGGCGAAGAACCGCACGTCTGAGAAATTGCGGAAGGAGGTAATCGGCAATGGTCGATTTTCAATTGAGGGAAGAGCAGCGGGCCCTTCAGAGCCTCGCCCGTGAGTTCGCTGAGAAAGAGATAAAACCCGTGGCGGCCGAACTCGACGCCAAGCCAGACCCGGCCGACTGTTTCAGCTGGGATTTAGTCAGGAAGATGTCGAAGCTGGGATTCCGCACGCTGCCCGTTCCGACAGAATACGGGGGGGGCGGAGTAGAATCCTGCTTGACCAACTGCATCGTGGCCGAGGAATTGTCCGTAGGAGACCCTAGCATCACCGCGGTCGTTCTTCTGAGCGGCCTCAAGGTGGCGCATCTCCTGTTTGACGAGGCTGTCCCGCCCGAGCAAGCGGAGAAATACATGAGGCAGTACTGCGAGGATGAGGATTGTTTGGTCTCCACCGCAATTTGCGAGCCAGATGCGGGCGCCGATAACGTCGTGCCCTACGACGCTCCCGACGCCGGCATGAGGCTCAGGGTGGAAGAAGACGGCGACTATTACATCCTGAACGGTACCAAGCATTTCATCATGAACGGTAACATAGCAAAGGTCAATTTCATCTGGGGCCGGACTGACCCCACGAAGGGAGTCACGGAAGGTGTCACCGCCTTCATCGTTCCGCACGATGCGAAAGGCCTCTCGTTTGGGAGGGTGCACGATAAGAGCGGCGCGAGGCTGATGCTGAATTCCGAGATGATCTTCGAAAACGTTCGCGTTCACGAAAGCGATGTGCTGGGGGAAAAAAACAAGGGCCTCCGCCTTTTCAGGGAAATGCTCCATCGCGGGGATAACATAGTGAATGGAAACCGTCTGGTGGGCACGGCCCGCGCTATATTCGAGGCCTCGGTCGAGCATTCGAAGCAGCGCGTTCAGGGAGGCAAGCCCATAATAGAGCATCAAGCCGTCGCGATGATCCTGGCCGACATGTTCATGGAGATCGAGGCCGCGCGAAGTTTCCTGTGGAAAGCGGCCTGGCTTGCGGATAACCGCGACAGATTTCTTTTCGATGCAAAGTACGCAAGCATGTCCAGCACCCTGGCCCATGAGATGGCGTTTCGAATTTCGGGGAAGGCCCTCGAGATCTTCGGGGGGTACGGGATCATGAAGGAATACCCCATCGAGAAGTACATGCGGGATGCAGCCTCTTATCTGCATGCGGACGGAGGCGTTCATGTGAAGCGCATCAAGACCGCCGCCCTTCTTTAGAGTCAGGAGCCGGTGCAGCCCCCCCGATCAAGGATTGAATCGTCAATGGGAGACTCGATATGAGCATTCTTTTCACACCGAAGTCAATAGGTAAGATGAGGGTAAAGAACCGCTTCGTGCGCTCGCCCACCGGCGACAAGAGAGCAACCCAGGACGGGAAGTGTACCGACAGCATATTGAGGCTTTACGAAGAGCTGGCCGAGGGAGGCTCGGGTTTGATAATTACGGGTGCGGCCTATGTCCTCAAGAACGGAAAGGGTCTGCCCAGGATGCTCGGGATGTACTCGGACCACCTGATCGAGGGATACAAGAAATTGGCGGAGGTGGTCCACGCCCATGATGCCAAAATAGCGATCCAGATATGGCACTGCGGCCGCCACGTCACCCCCAGCTATGAGCACGGCATTCCCATGGCACCCTCACCCGTGAAAGAGAAAGTAACGGGAATTATCCCCCGGGAGATGACCGAAGGGGAAATCCAGGGGGCCATCGATGCCTTCGCCCAGGCGGCCAGAAGGGTGAAAGAGGCTGGGTTCGACGGCGTCCAGTTTCATGGCGCCCACGGCTATTTGATACACGAATTCTTCTCCCCTTTCACAAATCGCAGGACGGATAAATGGGGGGGGAGCTTCGAGAAGAGGATGCGTTTCATCACGGAAATCTATGACAGAACCAGAAACTTGCTCGGGGATCAATATCCCCTCATGATCAAGGTTAACGCGCACGACTACGTCGAAGGCGGCATAACCATAGGTTTGGGCAAGCGCATCGCGGAGCGGCTGAGCGCCATGGGTTTCGATGCCATCGAGACCAGCGCAGGCGTCCGCGACGAGCGCCATTTCAACATGTCGCGGGGCGATATCCCAAAGAGCTACTTCGGCCTCCAGGGCAAGAGTGCGTACCGGAGGCGAAAGATCATCCAAAACCTCAAAGTAATCAAGGAAGAGGTGAAATTCAAAGAGGCCTACCTGCTCCCGTTTGCGAAGGAGATCAAGAAGGTCATCGACGTGCCACTGATACTGCCGGGCGGACTCAGGACGGTTTCGGTCATGGAGAGGATATTGAGGGAGGGCCACACCGATTTCATAGGCCTCTGCAGACCCTTGATCCGGGAGCCGGATTTCCCCAGGAAGGTCAAAGAGAAAGGGGTGAAGAAGGCCGAGTGCTTGAACTGCAACCTTTGCCTTGTGGATAAACCCCTGTATTGTTATCAAAAGGTCTACCGGCCTCCCCATTTCTGAAATGGAGCGCTCTATCCGGGGGAGAAAGCAATATTTATATCCGGGGCACCGGTCACCTTAGGGCTCCTTTCTTGAAGGTGTGGAGCGCGGAAAGGTCCTGAGCGCCTTTTGGTCAGCCAGAAGGAGATATTGCAATGGTTGTAGAAAATGATTACTACCCGCCATTTTCAAAGGCCGAATACGAGCGGAGACACAAGAAGATCAGGGAGGCGATGGAGCAGAACGGACTCGATTGTTTGCTCATATACGGCGCCCACCATCTGATGGGCACCGACATGGGGCAGATCAACACGGTCTATCTTTCGAGCTATGCGGGTTTTTTCCACACCTATGTCGTGTTTCCCATGAACGATGAACCCACCCTGTTTATCGCTTTTGGCTACCATCTGCCGAACGCCAAAGACCTCTCCGTCATTGAGGACGTGCGCTGCAACGGGTTTGACATCGCGGCGGGCGTCGGGAACAGGTTGAAGGAGTTGAGCCTCGAAAAGGCCAACATAGGCATAGTGGGACCGTTCTGCAGCTGGTTCGGTACATCGATTCCCGTCGAACATCACGATTATTTCACCCAGACATTCCCAGAGGCCAACTTCAAGGTCGTGACCAAGATGTACGAGAATCTCCGCCTCGTGAAAAGCGAGGAGGAAATAAGATACATGGAGAGAGGCGCAGCCATGACGGACGTGGCGCACGAGGAGGTCTTCCTCGCCACCAGGCCCGGCGTCAGGCATTCGGAGCTTCATGAGATCGTCATAAGCGTGGCCAGCCGGTTGGGCGGTAAGGTTCCTTTCTCTCACGTTAGCTCAACCCCGATGTCGAACCCGCAGCAATTTTACCCCGACCCCTTCCCAACGAACAGGACCGTGCAAGCCGGTGATGTGGTGCTGACCGAGATCACGATCGGATATGGTGGGTACTTTGGAAAGATTTTCGGAACATATTTCATGGGGGAACCCACGAAGGAATATAGAAAACTATTTGAAGTCGCCGCCTCTGTTTACAATAGTGCGCTCAGGGAACTCAAACCGGGCAGCACCGGTCGTGATGTTCAAAAGCTGGTGGCGCCCATCCAGGAGGCCGGCTACACGACGGGCATCACCCTGGTCGGCGGCTGGAGCGCATACAATCATCCCCCCTACATCGGGGCGATAAAGGGCTCTTTCGGCGCGGCCACCGAGGACCCCTCCATGGTGGATTTCGTTTTCGAGCCGGGCCATTGTATAGGAATCATGTCCTATCCCATAACCCCGGATATGAAGAGAGGGGTGTGGATCGGAACCATCTGCGTGTTCACTGAGGATGGGCTTAGGAACTTCCATTCCTATCCGGCGAATGAAATTAGGGTGATCTGATTCTGCGCGCCTTCATTGCAGCCAAAGATCAAGAGGAGCTCCATCGCTAAACACCCCACACCAACACCGCACCTGAGGCATTGCGCAGAAACTGCGGAGGGATGGCAGGAAGAGATTTAGCCTTTCGCGACAGGTGTCCCTTCCCCAAAGTAACTCTACAGATCGCGAGCGAGATTGGCGGAACGTCTTGTGGGGATGAAAAGTGTCCTTCTGGATTGAACAGACCTTCGTGGGTCTTTCCTACGGCGCCCTTCTCTTCCTCTTGGCCAGCGGGCTCTCCCTCATCTTCGGTGTCATGCGGATCATCAACATGGCCCATGGCTCCTACTTCCTTCTGGGAGGGTATATCGGCCTGACGGTCATCTGGGGGACGGGCTCTTGGCTCCTCGCGCTCCCCGTCTCGGCCCTGAGTGTGGCACTTCTGGGGATTTTCATGCAGAGGTACTTCCTGCGGCCCCTGGGGACCCAGGTGCTGGCCCAGGTGATGGTCACCATCGGGTTCCTCTTCATAATTCAGCAGGCGGCCCTCGACATCTGGGGTGGAGACCCCATGAATATCCAGATACCCTCTTTCTTGGACTGGAGTGCCGAAGCGGGAGGGCTTTTTTTCCCCGGCTACCGGATATTCATGCTTGTGACGGCGGTTGTGATGGCCCTCGCGCTGTGGTTGGGCATGGATAAGACCCGCGCCGGGGCAATGGTCCGCGCCTCGGTGGACGACAGCGAGATGGCCCGCGGGCTCGGAATAAACACCGTGAGGCTCTCCATGGTTGTCTTCGGTCTTGGCGCGTTTCTGGCGGGTCTGGGCGGAGTGATAGGGGGCGGCTTCATCGGAGTGTTCCCGGGCCTTGACTTTCAGATCTTGCCCCTCGCATTCGCGGTCGTGATCATCGGGGGGCTCGGGACCTTGCGAGGAGCCGCGCTGGGGAGCTTGATCGTGGGGCTGATCGACAGTTTCGGGAAGGGCCTCTTTCCAGAACTATCATATTTCACTCTCTTTGCACCCATGGCCATCGTCCTTGCAGTGAAGCCTGCGGGTCTTTTCGGGAGGGATTAGGAAATTGTTCTCTGGAAGGGCGCGCGGGATCTTCAAGGTGTCTCTGGTACTGGCGATCCTTGCTGCCGTTACTCCCTTTCTTCCCGAGTACATGTGCATCCTGCTCATTCAAGCGCTTATCTTCGGGATATTGGCCATGGGCCTGGATGTGCTTCTGGGCTACACGGGTCTGCCTTCTCTCGGACAAGCGGCTTATTTCGGCGTGGGCGCTTACACGGTGGCGATCCTCACCACCCGCTACGATTTCGGATTTTTCTCCACCCTTATCGTGGGAGCTCTACTGGCGGCGGCTGTCGCCTCCATCTTCGGGCTCATCGCCATCCGGGCGACGGGCGTTTATTTTCTCATGCTGAACCTGGCCCTTGCGATGATTGTGTGGGGGCTGGCCTGGCGATGGAACTCGCTTACGGACGGCGACAACGGCATCCCGGGGATCCCGCGTCCGGAGCTGGGATTCGACCTCAGCAACTACGTCAATCTTTTCTACTTCGTCTTGGTCTTTTTCGTCCTGTGTCTGGCGGCCCTTTACATCCTGGTCAACTCCCCCTTCGGGCGGAGCCTCGTGGGCATACGCGAGGGTGAGGGGCGGATGCGGATGCTCGGCTATAACGTTTGGCTTCACAAATACCTGGCTTTCATATTGGCGGGGACTTTCGGGGGGATAGCGGGAGTTCTCTGGGCATTCTACAAGAATTTCGTTAGCCCCGATGACCTGAACATCGACGTTTCGGTGGAAGCGCTGCTCATGGTGGCGCTGGGGGGGCCGGCGACTCTGGTGGGAGCCGCTTTGGGGGCGGGGGTGATCGTGTTCCTCAGAAACTACGTCAGCATCTATTATTCCGGCTGGCCCTACATCCTGGGGGCGATGTATATCTTCACCATCTTATATTTACCCGAAGGCCTCATGGGGTTTGCCAAGCGGCTGCGGCGGCGGGCCGCAGCGGAAGAGCTTGACGAGGAAGTCTCAGTCGAGCGGAGCCATAACAAGGGAGGAGAATGACTATGTTGCAGAAGAGAGGGAGATCATTCTTTTTCGCGGCTCTCATTGCGGCCCTCGCCTTATGCCTTGTGCTGGGGCCGGCGGCTAAGGCTGATGCCGAGAAGGAGGTCCGCCTCGGGTTCCTCGCTTCACTGACCGGGTTCGCTGCACAGCAGGGGAAGGACTGCCTCAACGGTTTCAAGATGTACCTCGACGAGATCGGCTATGACATGGCCGGCGTGAAGGTGAAGCTGTCAGTGGGAGATACGGAGCTAAAGCCGGCCGTGGCCGTCACCAAGGCCGAGAAGCTCATCCGTCACGACAAGATCGACATTCTCGTGGGCGGTGTGCTGGGTTCAACGGGCTATGCCCTCGCAGCCATCGCCAACCGGGAGAAGATCCTCTACATCTCCAGCATCCCGTCGGGTGACGACATGACCCAGCGCAAAAGGTCCAAGTGGGTTCTCCGGACCGGGTGGACCAGCAGTCAGCCCAGCCATCCCTTTGGGAAATGGGCTTATGAGCAGGGGTACCGAAAGATAATCATGATCGGCCCGGACTATGCCTTCGGCCATGAGAATCTCGGGGGCTTCCACAAGAGTTTCGAGGATGCCGGCGGGAAGGTCATCCAGAAGCTCTGGTACCCCATCGGAACGATGGACTTTGGACCTTACCTCCCGCTTTTCAAGAAGGAAGCCGATGCGGTCTATGCCCTTATGATCGGCGCCAATCCGGGTCCTTTCCTGAAGCAATACAGGGCATCCGGGTTCGGTAAGCCCCTGCTCGGCGGCGGGATCACAACCGATGAGGCCGTACTGCCCGGCATGGGTGATGAGGCCTTGGGGGTGGTCACGGCCCTGCAGTACAGCGCGGCCCTCGATACCCCAAAGAACAAGGCTTTCGTCGAGAAGTACCGGAAGCTCTACGGAAAGGTTCCATCTTATTTCGCGGATAGCAACTACGCAACCGCGCAGTGGATCCACGAGACGATCAAGAGACTCAAGGGGGACATAAGCAATATCGACCGCTTCATCGAGGAATTCCAGAAGGTCAGGATCGACGCTCCCCGGGGTCCTGTCTCGATGGACAAGTACGGGAATCCGGTCCACAACACTTACATCCGCAAGGTCGAGAGGGTTGGGGGCGAACTCCAGAACACGGTGATCGCGACCTACCCGGCCACCAGTCAATTCTGGAATTACGACCCCGAAGAGTTCCTGAAGCAGCCGGTTTATACCCGGAACTTTCCGCCCTGCAAGTACTGCGACTAGAGCGTTGATTACGGGAAGCCCGGGCTAAGGAGAGGGAGTTAAGGCGGCGGTGGGTGGGAGCAAAGAGGGGGGAGAAGCCTGCCTGGTCCTTAAGGATCTCTGCAAGGACTTCGGTGGTTTGTGCGCGCTGGATGGCCTGAACCTGGTCGCGTACCCCGGAGACCGCATGGCGATAATCGGGCCTAACGGTGCGGGGAAGACCACGCTCTTCAACGTCATCACGGGGGTCTTGCCGCCCACGCGGGGTCAGATCCTGCTCTTCCATCGTGATATCACCCGCTGGCCCACCCACCGCCGCATCGCCCTCGGCATGGGGCGGACCTACCAGATCACGAGCCTCTTCCCCAAGTTGACCGTGCTGGAGAACCTCGTTCTGGCCGTGCAAGGCATCAAGCGGACGAAGTTCACCATGCATCGCTTTCTGACCGCCTATGAGGATATTTACGCCAAGGCGCGCGCGCTCCTGGAGGAGGCGGGTCTCTCGGAGAGGTGGGATACTGAGGTCGTAAATCTCTCCCATGGCGAGCAGCGCCAGGTCGAAATCATAATGGCACTGGCGAGCGACCCCAAGCTTCTCCTCTTGGATGAGCCCACGGCCGGCCTCTCCCCTGCTGAGTCCACCATGATGGTGTCAATGCTGGAAAAACTGGACAACAGCATCACCATGCTCCTCATCGAGCACGACATGGACGTGGCGTTCGAGCTTGCGGAACGCATCGCGGTTCTCCACTATGGTGAACTGCTGGCGGAGGGCACGAAGGATGAGGTCCGCGCCAACCAGACCGTGCAGGAGATCTACCTGGGGGTCGATTGAGGAAGGGCCATGCTCAGGGTCGAGGACATCCGCACCTATTATGGTGATAGCTATGTGCTCCAGGGGGTCTCTCTCGAGGTGCCGAAAGGGTCGGTCATAGCCGTGCTGGGGAGAAACGGGGTGGGAAAGACCACTCTCGTGCGCTCCGTCATCGGCTTCACCCAACCCAGGGACGGCAGAGTCATTTTCAGGGACATGGACATCACCCGGAAGCCCACCTACGACATAGTGGAGATGGGCATGGGGGTCGTGCCTCAGGGAAGGAGGGTGTTCCCCTCTCTCACTGTGGAGGAGAACCTCACCCTCGGGGCTTCCAGAAGGAACCAGGGGGGTAAGTGGAGCCTTGAAAGGATATATGAACTTTTCCCGGCCCTGGCCGGACGTTCTCATCACAGGGGAAACAAGCTCAGCGGAGGTGAGCAGCAGATGCTGGCCATCGCCCGGGCTTTGATGACAAATCCCCAGCTCCTCCTCATGGATGAGCCCACAGAAGGCCTGGCCCCCCTGCTGGTGCGCGCGGTGGGCGACATAATCTTCCACCTGAAAGAAGAGGGGCTTTCGATCCTCCTCGTGGAGCAGAACATGCCCTTCGCCCTCAAGCTGGCTGACCACGTGCACGTGATGAGCAAGGGACAGATCGTCCACTCATCCTCTCCCCAGGAGCTCGCGGAGAGGGAAGATATCAAGTCCCGCTACCTGGGTGTCTGAAGCTTTACCTGAGATGAAAGGTTCAGCGAGGGGGGACCAGCGGCAAAGGAAGATAAGGGTCCCGATGTAGGAGTCGCCTTGAAGTGGAGGCAGGAGGAAGCCATACGTAATGGAATTGCCCCCGAACCTCTGCCCGAGGCCATCCGAACTGGGAAAAACCTTGTCGGACCGCGGTCTCTATGCCCACAGCAAAGGAGACCTGGTTATCGGCGAAGCATGGACTATTATTGAAGGCCGTCGTCGGACGGACCTGCGGCTTTTTGTGCTAGAATTTTCCCATTCGA
Source organism: uncultured bacterium (assembly GCA_964575845.1). Classification (GTDB taxonomy): domain Bacteria; phylum UBA8248; class UBA8248; order UBA8248; family CAZNSX01; genus CAZNSX01. The sequence goes on from CAZNSX010000006.1 coordinate 116,334, forward strand.
CTGCGCGGATTGGGAAATGTTAGATGAGAGGAGTCCGTTAGATGGTAGACCCCGTGAGAGCAGCCAGCGTAGGAATAGGGTGGTGGTCCAATGAGCTTGCCGACGCCGCAGGGAAGAGCGAGAATATCAGGATAGTCACGTGCTACACCCGCTCGGAGGAGAAACGAAAGGCTTTTTCCGAGAGATACCACTGCCGAAGGGCCTCATCGTACGAGGAGATCCTCAAGGACAAGGAGGCGGAGGCGGTCATACTAACCACTCCCGATTCCGAACATGCCGACCAGGTGGTTGCCGCGGCAGAGAGGGGAAAGCACGTATTCGTCGAGAAGCCTTTTGCTCAAAATGTGAGGGACTGCCTGAGAGCCACTGAGGCCTGCCGCCGCGCAGGGGTAACCCTGGCCGTCGGCCACAACCGAAGGAGGCAGGCCGCCTCGCGGAAGGTGAAGGAGCTCGTGGAGGGGGGAGAGCTGGGAAAGCTCATCCAGGTGGAGGCAAATTTCTCGTCCTCCGCTGCCCAGAAGCTGGACTTCAGCCTCTGGCGAACACTGCCTTCGGAGAGCGCCATAAGTCCCCTATCTGGGATGGGAGTCCACCATCTCGACACCTTCCACTACTTCCTGGGGCCGGTCAAGAGGGTCTCTTCCTTCTCAAACCATCTCTACACGCCGGCCCGGCACCATGACGTCTCATCCTCAATCCTTGAGTTCGAGTCGGGTGCCCTGGGATATCTCGGTGTGGGATGGGTCATCCCGAGGGTCTTTTTTCTCAACCTGCATGGCACAGGGGCGAGCGTGTTTGTAGAGGCGAACGGCAGAAGAGCCTTCCTTCAGAAGGTCGGAAGCACGGATAAGGTCCCCCTGGAGCTCCAGGAGGTGGACACCCTCCTAGAGGAGCTTGATGAGTTCGCCCGCGCGGTGAGGGCGGGGACGAGGCCTGAGGTCTCGGGGGAGGAAGGGACGGAGGTAATTGCCGTACTGGAAGCGATTCTTGCCTCCACCCGGGAGGGGAAGGCCGTGGAAGTGGAAAGGTTTCTGGGCTCAGGGGAGGCCTGAGACCAACCGGGAGGGTAAGACCCTCGACCTCTTCGTCTTGCACCTTCGTGGGATGGAGGACGTCGGAGGGTAAATGAGCTATGTCGCCCGGCCTCGGCGTCCTCTCCCATCCAGCTCTCTCTTATCTGAAGGCTGGCTTTTTTTTCAGGTCATCACTCGGATAAGCCCTTTTGGCCAGCGTGAGCCTCATGTTAACCATTACCCTTGCCATCTCAACGGCCGCGGCAAGCTCGCAGATGATTTGGATCTCGGGGTAGCCCGCTTCATCGAGCCCCTGCCTTATCTCGTCCTCCAGGACTTGCAGTGGCGCGCAGGCAAGTATTATGGTATCCGCCCTGTCCTCCTCAATGGCTGCCACACATTGGGCCACTATGTCGTCGATCGCCTTCTTGAGTTCAGGGACTCTAGCCCTCTCCTCTTTCTTGTACTTCCGGAAAAGCTTGCCAAACTGTGTTGATGAATAAGACGGATACCTCACGCTCACAAGCTTCTCGCCAAAACCATAGGTCTCTGCGAGACGCCTCACTATCTGGGCCTGGGCGTCTGTGGCCTCTATTATGGTGAACCTCTCTCCTATAAGAGATGCAACATGTAGGGCCGACTGCACGGCGCTGACAAACGGTATCTTAGACACCTGCCTTGCGGCGAAAACCCCGGGCTCTATCGAGCCATGGGACACGATAGCATCATACTTAACACTTTCCGAGAGCTCCTTGACCCTCTTTACGATGCCGAGGCTTATGTGGGCCAGAAACTCCTCATCTCGGCGCTCATCGGTCCAATCTGTAGGATATGCCTCGTCAACATCAATCTCGATCCCGTCGAGTTGTCCTTTCCTCTTCAAATTTTCCACGAGCTCCCGGGCCATGGGTTGACCCTCTGTGATGAAGTTCTTATACGGCGGCAGGTCCACAAGTCTCATGTACGCTCCTCCCCTCTTTTCCTGAATTAATTCATAGAACCCGTTGAGGTCGCCGGATTGCGCTCTATCTAGTGAAAAAGGAACACCTTCACCCTGAAAGCGCTCGGAAAGGAGGCGGTCCCGAAGCTAAATAGCATGACCTCAGGGAGGGTTTCGGGGAAACGCTTGGCGAGTCACCGGAAATTGAGGGCAAGCACCCTATTTAACAGTTCTCATTTCTCATTTTGGAGCTGGTGAGAAATATCCTCCCATCTCTTCAAGTCTTTCGCTATATCCTCCGGTGAATGGCTGCCGGGCACGGTAAACGGCTCTCTCGCCCATCCTTTTTCGTAGTCGCTTACCCAGCGCCAGTCACTAACGGTAACTCTTCTAAATAACCACTTTCCATCTTCTCTCACGAACTCTACATAATAGGTGCATGATGACCAGGCTGCGCGTTTTGTCTCCTGAAGTATACAGGGCTCGTCAAGATACCACCTGCCGGTCGCATGCGCCTCATCCTTTATTTCGATAATCTCGTTTGTGATTCGGTGAATAAACACGGCAAACATTGACATAAGGACTTTTTGATAAAAAATCTCCACCTCCGCCCTTGTCTTGACCTCCCCGCGACTAAAGTGACCAAAGTTGCAGGAACACTCTTTGGCATAACAACTCATCACGCCATCCCAGTCACCCGCATCCATGGTATAACAATACTTATGCATAATCTCCCTTATTTCTTTAACGTCCTCCAGGTATCTAACTCTCTCTTCCAAAGACTTCGCCATAATTAAACTCCCTCCTTCTTTTGTTACCTGGTTCTCACAACAGAAAAAGTGCGATCAGATTCCTCTTTTGTGGAGTTTTCTCGGCGACATCTCAATGACTGGAGAGTCAACATAACAACCCTGCATAGCAGTCATTTCTCTTTCTCGGATAGAGAAAGTCCTCACACTCTGCGCCTGAGCCTCGCCCGCCGGAGCCCAACGGCCAAGTTCATTTGCACCCGGGCCATGGATGTAAACCTGGAATTTCGCATTTCGACTCTTGATAGAGACATGCCCACCCCTCCTCGTCTGATTCGCTTAACCCATTCAAAGCTGGCTGTCAAGCACTTTCTAGACCCCGTAAGCTGATGCCGGAGGTTTATACGTGACACCACAATACCCAACCCCTCTTACGAGCTAGGTTTCAGGCTGTCACGCCCGACCTGAGCCTCGCGTGGTTGGCTGAGAGATTGAAATTTTCAACCTTCATTTTCTGTTGCCGGCCCTTCCGCCTCGCTCACAAAGAAAGCAAGATTCGTCGTGTTTATGGGATGTCAGTTAAATTAATCGGAATTTGAGAGATTGGGAGAGACGGCATAATGATATTGCTGTGAGAGCTTTGGTGATTCAAAAAGGTGAACAGGGCCAAATAAGAAGCTAACTACCCAACGCACCATGGCCAGCTGTCATCAGAAGATTTTTCTTCTTCGCCACTTCTTCGGGCGGTCACTCGGGAAGGTAAGCCCGCTCGCATCGACCCCCAAGCTGACAAAGGCTTTGGCCAACACTATGGCGCAGCTATACCCTTCCAGCACCGGTACCTCCCATCCCATCTCGTTCAGGCGCTTCTGGACAAACGGCTGGAGCCAAAAGACGCCGGAGCATCCGAAGGTTATCACCTCTGCACCATCCTCCTCGATCGCGGCCACAGCCTCACTAACCGCCTCTTCAACCGCCTCAGAGGGCTCACCCGTGTATCCGGGCCTGGGATGGTAATAGCTTAGATTCCTTATCGAGGCACACCTCTGGGTGAAACGGTGCTGGACCACTAGATTGTAATAGAACATGTTGTGTGACTCTGCGAAATCTATAACGCTGAATTTGTTGCCCAGCATGGAGGCTATGTGCATCTGGGAGAAGGCGCAGGACGTTACGGGTATGCTATACTTCCTGGCTATCTCCCTGGACTCCAGAAAGCCCGGCTCTCCCCCTCCGAGTAGCACGATAGCGTTATACCTGCCGCTCTCACATGCCTCGCGCACGATCGGCAAACGGGCTGCCGCCACCAGGCAGAACTCCTCACGGTTCTCGACCTTCCAATCACCGTATGGGGTCAGTGGCCCCTCGTGCAGGTCCCATTCAACGTTCTCCAACAGATGCTTGATGTTTTCGTAGTTCATCAGGCGTTTTTCCTTTGGCAGGTCTGGGCGTATATGCCCGAACCTGCTGTCGCTGGGTAAGCTAAACGGTGGTATGAGCAAGAACCTATACCTCTTTTCTCCCTTCAACATAATTTGTCCCCCCTTTCAACCCGGAATCATGGGGCAACAATCCCTCTTTTCTTCTGCTTTGCGGCGTAATCCGGGTTTAAAGCCCTTTATCACATGGCTTCACTTTTTTCAAATTTACAAAACCTCTTCGAATTTTTCGGGCGGAACTTTCCCTCCCTTCCTAAAGGTTTCCTCACAGGGGGGTCGGGCGGAGCCCTAAACCTTTATCGGGACCCTGAAAAGCAAGGCAAGTTCCTGAAAATTCGGAGGTGAAAAACAATGAGATAAAAGCAGTTTTTTAGGTTTTGAAAAAAACGACAGAAAGCCATGGGGGGTGAGGGCAAGACGAGTCCTTACCTCCTCAATTCATCTACTCCCCACATTGGGGGGGAATCAAAACATCCTGGGAGTAGTAGTCCGAACTGTCATCGGGATTAGGGAACAAGGAACTGGCCGCAGGTCACGATGACAGGGGATTTCGAAGCCGACGCGGACTTGATAATCCCGGCAAACGTGCGGAGCTGAATCCGGGGCAAGAAAGCCGCTGTGGGTCCCCAACACGAAGTGTGCTTTAACAGCACGGACATCGCCGTCCATAGTGGATCGGGCCCTTCTTGCGGTGTCCTCGGCGTCCCTCACGGAGCGGGAAATTTCACCAGAAAGTCGTCGAGAGCCGCCAAAAAGGCCTCGGTGCTGTCCCAGATCGGGAAGTGCCCGGAACCGGGGAGGATGACGCGCGTGCAGTTCGGAATACGCTCCAGGTAAATGTCGCTGAAAGCAAGGGGACCGGCGTCGTTCTCTCCGTAGCAGACCCACGTGGGAACGCTGATCTCTCCAAGGCGGCCGGTCAGGTCCGGCATGGTGAAAAGGGCATTGGCCGTGGCGGCATAGGTTTCCGGGGTGTTCTTCAGGAAGCACTTGCGGTATTCCTCCGCGAGCGGCCCTTCGAGCAAATTAGGAGGAAGCAGTCTGCGAAATTCGTTGTGGTTGAATACGGCCTCCATCCCTTCTTCGGTAGCGACCCGGAGAATCGCTTCGAAGTGCTCACGGTAAGCACCAGAAGGGGAACCAGCCGAAGATGAAACCAGCATGAGGCGTTTCAGGCGGTCGCTGTGCTCGATGGCGAAGAGCGTGCCCGTCCGCCCGCCCATACTATGGCCGAGGAAATCCACCTTTTCCAGCCCCAGCGCGTCGAGAAAACCGAGAAGGTCATCCGCGAAATCCTGAATCCGGTAGGGCCCCGGGGGCTTCTCCGAGTCCCCGTGTCCTCGCTTATCCAGAGCGAACACCCGGAACCGCTCCGCGAGGTGATCCAAGATGGGCGTGAAGATAAAACCGAAGCTTTGCAATCCGTGAGAGAGCATGATGGGCGGGCCTTCGCCCCGCACCAGATAGTTAAGCTTCACTCCATTTACTGTCACGGTCGGCATCGAAGAAGTTCCTCTTCTGCCGCTGCCTGACCAGAGGCAACGGGAATAGACCCCAGCAAAAGCGCTGTGATGCCTCGTTAAAGCTAACGATCACCCCTTTCTCTCTTGCCGTCAAGCACTTTTTGGATTAATCCTGTAGTTGTCTTAAGTTCGCAGTTCCCAATTTCCCGTTGCTGCGATGACTGCACTTTCTGCTGCGACACGCATTCCGACTTGAACCCGCGTTTTAGATTCTATGTCCCCAGAGCTTCAAAAGGGTCATCTGCTACCACATGGAATGGCAAAAGATTTATCTGGAAGAAAAAGATGGGCTTACTCGGAGGTCATTTTGGGCTTTTTTCCAAGGAGTTTTTTTGATTCTGAGCGGTTAGCGGACCTGCATCGCAATGACTGGTGGTCATGAGGCCATGGGTTAGGCTCCCATCTGCTTCACCATAATATGGAAGGGTTACGGTAAGCTGACCGTAACCCTTTTACTTTCCAGCAATCAGACGTCGAGGGCCTATGCGGCGCCCTACTTCGGCGGAATGACCGGGAGGAGCACGTACGCGGCACGGTCAGGGCCTACGTGGAGAGTGTTCTTGCCGCCGAAGACCTTCGGCGGGCGGTCGCGCGGGTCGTCGTGCAGAAAAGGCCCGCAGCCCCGGAAGACATTCTTCATGGTGGCCAGCCCCGCGCCAGGTCCGCCCGGGTACTCGTAGTCCTTCCCGCACACGGTCAGGGCGACCCGGTAGCCGGCCGGCACCACGATGGAGGTCGGCCAGATCTCCACGTCGAGCTCGACCACCTGGCCAGGCTTTAAGGGCTGTAGCTCGTCGTGGGTATGGTAAGGCCTGTAGCGCTCGCTGAGTTTGGGGTCGAGCTTTCGGTGAGAGGCCCTGAGCCAGCCCTGGGCGATGGGAGTGTGAGGGTCGAGCGCCCCCTGGAAGACCACCTCCTTCATGTCGGGAGCAAAGACGCGCAGCACGAGGAAGATGTCGGCATCCGTCGTGGATGAGGACACGAAAAGCTTCGCCGCCGAGGGGCCGGTGACCTCCGTCTCCTGCTTGAGCGGGGCTGACAGGAAGGTCACCCCGTCGCCGAGCCCGTCGTAGGTTACCTTCGCCCTGGCGGCGACCTTCTTGGTGGAAAGGCTCATGTCGGCGGGGTTGAGGTAAAACTTGGTCCACTTGGTGCGCTTCAAGGGCCACTCGTTCTCGCTACGCTGGACGAACTTGTCCATGTGCCGGACCTGGAGCAGAACCTTGGGTTGCTTTCTCTTCCAGCTGTTATCGATGCCCTTGAGGTAATAGTCGAAGAAACGCTTCTGGAGCTTCACCCCGTAGTCGGTGTAGAAGTGCGTCCAGTGCTCGAGCCCGTGCGCCTCGAGCCACTTCTGCTTCGAGGCGGCGCGCACGAAGCCCTCGAAGTTCCCGCGCGGGTGAAGCCCCTGGCCGCCCCAGTTCGCCGCGGAGAGCAAGGGAACCGTGACCTTCGACCATACGGGAGAGCGGGACTTGTGGTAGTCGCCGTCGAGCGGGTGAGCGAAGATCTCTCCCCCGAGGTCGCCGCGGTTCTTGGCCAGCTCCTCCCCGGACAGTGTCTCTGGCCCACTAACGGGTTCGGTGGTTACGCGACTGCGGGGCCCCCTCTCTCCCAGGCCATGCTGCACGGTCTTGACCTGCATGTCGTACCAGTTGTCCCAGAAAGTGCAGAGGATGCCTCCGTGGTGGGTCATGTCGCGGTACCAGTCGGCGGCGCCCTCCCAGATGCACATCGCCGCCAGATGGGGCGGCTGCAGCGACGCCACGTGCCACTGGTTGATGGCATAGTAGGAGATGCCGTTCAGGCCCACCTTGCCGTTGCTCCACGGCTGGATTCCCGCCCACTCGATACAGTCGTAGAAGTCCTTGGTCTCCCGAGGCGAGAAGTGGTCGATATATCCCGGCGAGCGGCCGGCGCCGCGCGAATCCACCCGCACGCAGACGTAACCGTCCGGCACCCACTTCTCCGGGTCGGCGACCTCCCAGCTCTGGTACTTGTTGGTCGAGCCCGCCGTCACGTCCGGGTGCTGTGCGGCCATCCGCTCCCACTGGTCCGTGTAGCCTTCCTGGAAAGAGAGCCCCTTGGCGTAGGGGCCGTAGCTCAGGATCACCGGGTACTGGCCTTCCTCTATAGGCCGGTAGACGTCGGCCCGGAGGACGAGGCCGTCGTCCATCGTGATCGGAACGTCCCAGTCGATCCGCATCCCGTCCCTGACTTCGCTCTTCTCCTGGCTCATCTCGTATCTCCGCATCACCTGGCACAGGCCGAAACCAACCCGCCGCGCGGGCTCCGGCTACTCGTCGAGACCACCGCGGAACCCGTGAACAGCGCCATTATACTGACTTCACCTGACGCCATCAAGATGAGCTTACCCTTTCAATCGTCACCCTCACCCCTGTGGAGAAGGTCCGTTCGTATGGTTGCAACTGACTTGATACGATTTTGCTGCCACAAAGAGTGTGAAAAGAGGGATCCAGATGTAACAAAACGGAACTCAATGGAAAAGGCTGGTAAGAAGGCCCGCCGATCCGCGCCGATGCCCTCCGGCCGACGCTAGCTCCTGCAGGCGCTCCTGAGCTCCAAAGGTGCGGCGACCGAAAGGGCTGCACTTCGAAAAGACTTTTTGGGCCTGACCTCAGCTTTAATCGAACCGAAATTTGCCCGCCTTTATTCCATGATAAAGGGCTAAAGGCTCGCCCTTAGCTCATCTAGCCCGAGCCGCCTCGTAGTAACGGAGCGCCTCTGGAAGCCAGCCTTCGATCTGCCTTATCCGGGTCTCATCCGCGGGGTGAGTGGAGAGGAACTCAGGCGGTTTTTCTTTCTCCTTCGAGGCTTTCATCATTCGAACCCATAAATCCCGGGCCGCGCGCGGGTCATACCCAGCCCTGGCCATGTAGATAAGCCCGAGATGGTCCGCCTCCAGCTCATGCTTCCGGGAGAACGGCAAGATGATCCCGACGCTCGCACCCGCCCCCAGCAGCCCCGTGACCTGCCTGACCATCTGGGGGTCCTTCCCGCCCATCGCTACCTGGACCACCGCCAGGCTGGTCTGGATCAGGAGGTCCTGGCTCACCCGTTCACCGCCGTGACGGGCGATGGCATGAGCCACTTCATGTCCTATCACCACGGCGAGCCCCGCCTCATCCTTGGTTATCGGCAGTAGCCCGGTATAGACGGCTACCTTGCCGCCCGGCAGACAGAAAGCGTTGACCATCTTGTCGTTCTCGATTACCCTGAACTCCCACTGATAGTCGCCGCGGCCGGTGGCCGCAGCTATCCGCAGGCCTACGCGGCGCACGAGGGCGTTGAGCTCAGGGTCCCTGGAAACTTTCTCCTTCTCCAGTACCTCCCGGTAGGCCTGCAGCCCCATGTCAATCTCCGCTGACTCCGGTAACAGCAGGAGCTGTTTGCGCGCTGTTAAGGGTACTGTCGCGCATCCCGCGATAAGCAGCAGGATGGCGGCAAGCAATGCCGGAACCGATCGAAACCTGAGGCGCATCACAAAACCTCCTCATCAACCGGGGTTATTTTCATAGACTCCTTTGGGAGCTCAGGAGCTTCCCTCAATATTGCGGCTGAGGGGACCCTCCTCCCGTATCCTCCCCCTCTTTCATGCTTTATTATAGCCCTCATCGAGCCCGGCTGCATGTTCCCGGAAAATACGACGCCTGAGAGGAGAAGCCATGAGGCGGGAATCCCCCTGGGGGGCATTGTGTCTACCCCAAGAGATTGTCCATGCTCATCATTATGACAAAGCCGACCATCACTCCATAGGTCGCATGGAGATGATTGCCCCGGCTATGCGTCTCGGGGATGATCTCATCCGAGATAACGAATAGCATCGCTCCTGCAGCAAAGCCCATGGCAAAGGGTAAGAAGGGCATTGCTATCACCACAAGAGATGCCCCCAGTGCTCCGGCAATTGGTTCGACCAACCCGCTCGCAGTTGCGATCGAAAGGGCCCGCCCCTTTGAATAGCCTTCACGCATGAGGGAAATCGCAACGGCGAGGCCTTCGGGCATATTCTGTAGACCTATGCCGATTGCGAGCGCGATGCCTGCAGCAATATCTCCGCCCCCGAATCCGACACCCACGGCCAGACCTTCCGGGAAGTTGTGTATCGTTATGGCAAGCACAAAGAGCCAGGTCTTCCGCAGGGTGCTCGATGGACCCTCCGGACCCGCCTGAAAATGCTCATGTGGGATGATTTTATCCGCCTTATGGAGAAAGACGGCTCCCGCAAGTATCCCCGAAACCACAAACAATACACCCCAGAAACCTCCCGCCAACTTTGTCCCTGCTTCTATGCCTGGAACTATGAGGGAGAAGGATGTTGCGGCGAGCATCACCCCTGCGGCTCCTCCCAAGAGCGTGTCGAGGAGCCTCTCCGTTACCCTAATATTCAGGAGGACCGGGAGCGCACCGGCTCCGGTAGCCAATCCTGCGAGCAGGCTCGCGACGATTCCGTAAAGGATCAGAAGAGACATGGTTTCTCCTCAAATCTCCTGCATCATTGGATGGCTGAATTCTGCCAAGAGGTTAAATTTCGGCCGTATTTGTATCAGGTCCCGTGATTCCCACCCGCCGCCCGGCGGAAAACTTAATAGCGATGAGCGGGCTAGGGAGTCCACCCAGAATAGATATTACGGGCGGAACGCACAGCGTAAGGATATCACAGGGTTCCGGTTAGCTCAGGGCCGAAATTTTGGTTTCGTTCGTGGGAAGTCCGAGTTCTGACCACAATTGAAGAGGGATATGCGCTCAGTTCCCCGCCCACTTTCCCCTCACCCTCCCCAGCTCTCCTGAAGCCTTTTTCGGAAAAGGCGCTCTGACAGGATGGAAAGGGCGGCGATGAATCCCACGAGCGCGAGGCTATCCAGATAGATACCCGATATGTGGCCCTCCCCCCCGAGGCACCACCTCATGGAATCCACGGAATAGGTGAGAGGTAGGAAGTAAGCCACGGCCTTGAGGTAGGGAGGCATGCTCTCAAGCGGGATGAATACGCCCGAGAGGAAGATCATGGGAAAGCGGAAAAAGTTAGAGAGCGTCATGGCCTCGAAGACCTCGCGCACCGCGACAGATACCAAAGTGCCGAGGAAGGCGAACGCCACCGCCGAGAGGCACATCGTCAAGGCCAAGAGGCTGAAATTCTGGACGCCGACTCCAAGGAAAAGGCGGGAGATGACCAAGACGACAAAGCCCACGGCGAGGCCGAAAAGCGCGCCGCTCAGTGCCTTTCCCATGATGACCTCGCCAAGGGAAAGGGGGGCCGCCAGGAGCCGGTCCAACGTTCCCACGCGGCGCTCGAAGGTAAGCACGATGGCCTCGACCGAGGTGGCGCCGAAGAGGATGGTCATAGCGATGAGCCCCCCGGCTAGCTCTTTGATTCCCTGAGGGTTTTTCAGGTAGAAGGCCAGGATCATGACCGCCGGGAAGAGGATGCCCCAGGTCAGGAGGGGGGGCTTTGTGAAATAGGCCTTGATATCCTTAACCGTGAGGTAGTAGACCTTGGAGAGCTGGAACCTCACCCGCCGCCTCCCGCCTTGAGGGGCTTATCCACCTGCATTATCTCAGCATCAAGGCCGGTTATCTTCACAAAGGCATCCTCCAGGGATGGCTTGACGGTCCTTATCCCCCGGAGGGCGATTCCCCTCCCTCGCATAAAGGTGCCCAGCTCCACCAGGGCCTCCTCGATGGCCGTGGCCCTAAAGCGCGCCCTTGTGCCGGAGCATGTCAGCCGCTCAATGTGACCCAGTTCGGGGAGCTCCCCGAGGATAGCCTCAGCCTCACGGTCAAAATCTGCCTCCAAGAGATTTGCGCTCTGCACGGAAGCCACCAGGGCCTGAGGCGTATCGAGAGCCGCGAGCCGCCCCCCCACGATGATCCCCACCCTGTCGCAGAGTTCCTCGGCCTCGGCGATGTAGTGAGTTGTGAGGAAGATGGTCATGCCCTTTTGCTTGAGCTCTCGGATCAGGGCTCGCAGGTTTCGGGCGCTCATCACATCGAGGCCGGTTGTGGGCTCATCGAGGAAGAGGAGGGCAGGCTCGTGGACCAGAGCCGCAGCAATAATAAGCCGCCGCTTCAGGCCACGGGAGTAAGCGCCGAAAGCCTGGTGAGCTCGCTCGGAGAGTTTGAACCGCTTGAGAAGGGCTCTTGCTCTCTCGGAGCGCTCCCTCCGGGGAACATCGTAGAGCTGGGCCATGAAGATGAGGTTATCAAAGGCGCTAAGCTCTCCATAGAGATTGAGGCCCTCGGGCACGACTCCTATGCTTCTTTTCGCCTCACGTGGCTCCAGCCTTACATCGTGGCCGTTTATCAGCGTGCGCCCACTAGTGGGGGAAAGAAGCCCCACCATCATCTTGATGGTAGTCGTCTTGCCCGCACCGTTAGGCCCCAGGAACCCGAAGCATTCTCCCCGCGCGACCTCAAGGTCCAGGTGGTCCACAGCCAGGAGTTCGCCATAGTATTTGGTCAGTCCAGAGGCCTGGATTGCGGGCCCGTCACGCATGGGTGCATCCTTCTTCGTTCTCAACCGACCCGCTTTTTGAGAATAAAGCGTCACTTTAGGTGTCCCGGACAGGTGGGCAAGGCATTGAATGAGAGCTTTCGAGTTGACTTCCTGAGACGCGGGAATATCCTCCCTTATCTCTCCTCAGTCTCCTCCACGCACGGATGTTCCCTCACATCGCCGTGACACTTGCTGATTTGCTCGGGTGAGCATTCCTCAGGTTTTCCCTTCAGCTCCTCCGGCTTCTCGCACCCTTTCTTTTCATCGCACATGAGTCCACTCCTTCTTGATCAAGTGCCCGGGCGGTTGCCTCGCAGGCCGCGAGAGCTTCCTCATCAACGCGCACCTCCTTAAGGAGGAACAGCGCGCACAAGCCCTCCAAGCACTCCTCTAGCGCCTCCCTCCTGAGGGAGTAATGGATGAAGTAGCCCCGCCGCTCATCTTCGACGAGGCCCGCACTCCTGAGTACCGCGAGATGCTGGGACACGGCTCCCTGAGAGAGGCCCAGCCGGTTCACGATGGCACCGACGCAGAGGGGTTTCTCGCTGAGCGCCTGCAGGATTTTCAGCCGGGTCTCCACCGAAAGTGCCCTTAATGTCCTGGAAAGGTCTTTCATCTACGAGCCCTGTCTGTAATAGTATATTCGTAATTACCAATATAAATTCGGGAGGTAATTTTGTCAAGAGGTCCTGAGAGATATTATTGTCAGTCCTGATAATTGATCCGTTTCCCTCTGGGCCAAGGTTTGCAGCCCTGGCCATTCATCATCGAAGCAGCCGTAGAGTCCGCACCTATCGTAGGCTCTTGACCAAAAAGGGGGAGGGGTCAAGAGCCTAGGTTTCAGGGCGGTGTACTAGGAGAGCGCGTCGAAAGGGCGGAAGGTCGTGGCTGGAAGAATAAGGGAGGAAAATCGGAAGAAGACCAGGTGATCATTGACCTCTCAGTCAGAGACCTTCCCACCAACAGTAAATGAGCCCTCGGGCTTCTTCTTCCTTCATCCTTTGGGCGACTCAAGTGGGAGAGATTTCGTCCGAAGCTTCCCCGGAGAGGCATTGCGAGGGCTAGGCTCATCACCCTGAGAGAAGTATTGAGGCAGAAGTGCACGCGCTTTTTATTTCCCCCCTTGCAGAGGGCTTGCGCCGAAACCTATCTCCTTCACCGCTTCAATCATTCGCTCGGAGGTGACGCGCTTCGGGTCATAGCGGACAACCGCCTTCTTCTCCCGGAAGCTTACCACCGCCCTCTCGACTCCCTCTAGCCTCTCCAAGGCCAGCCGCACGATGACGGGTCACGAGGGTCAGACCATGCCGGTTATCTTCAGCTGCAGTTCGCTGAGTTTTCCCGCTGTGTTTTCCTTTTCACCATATGTGTTTGAGAGCGCGACCGCAACTATCAGAATGAGAAGGATAATAAAGAGGCTCTTGTTGTGCATTTTGTTCCACCCCCTTTTTTCCCCAAAGATTCCCTCAAACTTAATAGGCCTCCATGGATTCGGAGACATCTAAATCATCTGACACCCGTAATCAGATACGCGAAGAATCCGGGGAAGACCTTGAAAAGGACAGCCAGGGCTACGACGGACGTCCCGAAGACCAGAAAGCCTAGGTTTAAATTTTTACCCGCCATCCTGCAGACGGCTTTATCGCATCTCCTCTTCTCACGAAAGTACAAAAGATAGCCGAGGCCGAGGCCCGAAACTCCCACGGGAACAAGAAGGTTGCTATACCTCATCGTCACCACCATGAATGAGCCGCTCCCGAGCCCCAGAAGAACTACCGCAAGCGGCAACACGCAGCAGAGCGATGAGGCGAGGGCGGAGGAGAGGCTCACCAGACTGGCTTTGAGGTCCAAGAATCTCATCTAACAAATTCCCGTTCCCTGTTTATTCCACGCAGCAGCTCATCTTGCCGATGTCTCTCTTGAAGGACTGGGCCGCCAGCTTTATTCCTTCACTCAGGGTGGGGAAAACATGAAGGGTTCCGATGATGTCCTCTAACGTGAGGCCGAACCGGACGGCGAGCGCGGCCTCGTGTATCAGGTCTGCGGCCTGGGGCGCGAGGATGTGAACCCCCACGATTCTTTCGTCCTCATGGCCCGCGACGAGCTTTATGATGCCCCTTCTCTCTCTCAAGAGTTCGGCCTTTGGTACCATATCAAGGCCAATAGCCCGGCAGGAGCACGTGCCATGCTCTTTCATATATTCTTCCTCGGTCATCCCGACACCTGCGACCTCGGGGTCTGTGAAGACTGCATGGGGGACCGCTCTGTAATCCATCTTAATCCCTGCGCCCTCCAGTGCGTTTCTAGCGGCCACGTTGCCTTCTTTCGCCGCGACGGTCTCAAGAAATGGAGGCCCCGCCACATCCCCCGCGGCCCATATTCTGGGTGCGCTTGTCCGGAGCTCTTGGTCAACTTTCACAAAATCTCTCTCGACCTCAACACCGGCCCTATCCAGGCCCATATCCCCAACGTTCCCCTTGAGACCGGTGGCCATCAGGACCTTTTCGACCTCAAGCTGCCTGGTTTCATCCCTGACAGAGAGAGTGAGCGTTTGTCCGGTCTTGTTTCGGCCAAGTTTTCTTATTTTTGTTCCCGTGAGAACTTCAATTCCTTCTGACTCTAATGCCCGCGTGAGTCCTAGAGATATCTCCGGCTCTTGAGAAGGCAGGATCCTCTCCTCGACCTCGATTATGCTGACCTTGGTTCCGAAGCGGCCAAATATCTGTGCGAACTCCAGGCCAAGCGGGCCTCCGCCCACGATGGCCATTGATTCAGGAAGCCTCCTCAACTTGAGGGCTTCTCTGTTCGTGAGGTAATCAGTTTCCTCAATCTCTTCGAAAGGAATGATTCGCGTCGAGGAGCCCGTTGCTATAAGAAATTTCTCCCCCGATATAATCTGACCGTTCACATCGACCCGCTCTCCCGAGAGGAACCGGCCCTTTCCTTCGCAAAGGGTGACGTTTTCGAAGCTTCGCAATACTTCGTCATACTTTTTCACCCTGTATCTTTCGATGAGGTAATTCATGTCGTCGATAATGGCACTTAGATCCGTTACCTTCGCACCCCTCTCATAAATGGTCTTCACGAGATTCAATAAATATTTGGTTGGGACGCATCCGACGTTCGCACAGGTCCCACCCAGCGGTAGCCCGAAGTTTACCATCGCGATTTTTACCCCGAGTTCGTTGGCTTTAGTGGCGGCCGCAAAACCCGCCGCGCCTCCACCGATGATAATGAAATCAAAATGAGCCTTTTTCGGTTGCATTCCTTTTCCCTCTATTCTTCAAATTTGATAGTTTTCATTGATTTCGCGTCAAGAATTTCATGCGTGCCAGTGCAGCATCTTTCTTGAGAATTATCATTCAGCAGCCTCATCCCGAAAAAGAGGACGAAGAGAAGATAAAGAAAAAGAAAACTGACCAGCACGACTAAATTATCTCTTATCAATGTGCCGAGCACAGTGCCTGCGGGAAGGAGCATCAATTCCTTTACGAAGGGCTGGCTTCAGGGTCTCTAAAGTCCCATCAACCTCAGAGCGGGGGGCTCAGTCTATGGAGTCAAGACTGTTTCAGAACTGTGGCCAAGGCTTTTGCGATCTTTTCATATACATCATCGACGCTTCCATCTGATGCCATGCAACTGTTGGCGCAGTCGATCAGGTGATTTTCGAGGATTTTGACCGCTACTTTGGTGACAGCCCCTTTCACGGCAGCTACCTGAACCAGAAGGTCGTCCGCACATTCCCCTTGCTCGACCATCTTCTTGAGGGCACGGACCTGTCCCTCTATCCGGTTGAGACGATTCAGCAGAGCTTTTCTTGCGCCGGCGGATAGATAGGCGCCCTTCCCGAAAATGAGCTTCCTTTTCTTTTCCATATTCACCTCCAGGCTATACCCCCATGGGTATAGCCAATTTATACCCCGCCGGGTTTCCTGTCAAGCAAGAACCAAAGGGAGAAATGCTGCTCTCCCGACCTAACCTAAGGACTCCCGGCGAGGGGAGGAGGCTTTGGTTATTTTGGTTGACATTAAAATTTATCGAACTTATATTTTGTTATGCAGTGGCGAGGGCACAAGAGGCCTTTTCTCAGTTTATCAACCAAAGCAGGTTCTGGCTTCTCATCAGCGGCGGGAGTGTAGCCTTTCAGGAAAGTTCCTCGCGGGAGGGCCTTTGGCCGGGGCCTCCGCGGGGCATCCTTCATCAATAATATCAATAAAGTAATAGAGGAGGAGAGGAGATGCGAAGGGCGCTCAAGGTAACCGCACTGGTGGTAATTTTGGCTGTCGCCCTCTTTTTCTTTCAGGGCTCGGCGGCGGCGGCGCAGAAGTTAACCTCCCTCATTATTGCCACGGCCACGACCGGCGGCACTTACTATCCTGTGGGCGTGGCAATGGCAACCCTCTGGACAACCAAGCTCAGAAGGGAGGGAATCCGGGTCTCCCCGATGTCAACTGCGGGCTCCGGGGAGAATATCCCCATGCTTAAGGGGGAGGAGGTGGAACTCGCCATATTGCAGGGCCTCTTCGGCGCGATGGCCTTCCGTGGTATTGGAATCTACGAGGGAAAGCCTTATACGGACCTCAGAACCATCGCCATGCTCTGGCCCAACACCGAGCACTTCGTGCTGGTCAAGGATAAGGTCAAGACGGGGACGGTGGCGGACATAGAGGGTGTCCGCTTTTCCATAGGCAGGGCCGGAAGCGGCACCGAGCGCTCGGGCCTCTTCATAATGAAGGGGATAGGTCTCACGGTTAAGGATGTGAAGCCCGAGTATCTGGGCTACTTCGAGTCCGCGAGCGCCATGAAGGACGGGAAGATTGAGGGAGCGAACCTGGTGGCCGGTGAGCCCGTGGCCGCGGTGACCGACCTTTTCTCGGCCCCTGGTATGGAGGTTGCGATCCTGGAATTCACGGATGAGCAGATAAAGAGTATTGTTGAAAAAACTCCCTATCCGGGGTTCCGATACATAATTCCGGCCAACACCTACAGAGGACAGACCGAGCCCGTCAGGACCATGGCACAGCCAAACTTTCTGGGCGTGAGGGCCGATGTGGATGAGGAGGTGGTTTATCTCTTGACGAAAACGATCTTCGAGAACCTGGACTACTTGGTGAAAGCCCATAAAGCCACCCGTTTTATCAAGATGGAAACGGCGCTGAGCGGTCTTCCGGGGCCGCTCCATCCCGGGGCTCTGAGATACTACAGAGAGAGAGGCCACGAGATACCCAAGCACCTGATTCCGCCCGAGGCGAAATAAGCTCGGAAGGGGCCAACCCCAGGGGAAAAAGAGATTAGAATCTCCCCGGATTTGCCTTCTCCGAGGGGAGAGAGAAGTGCGGTTCGGGGAGATTTTTTAGCTTCCCGGGGGAGGAAAACCGGCTTGGGAGTGGGAAAGAACCCTGAGAAAGCTGCGGGAGATGCTGTAGCCGCGGAATCGGCGGAAGGGGAAGCCATAGCCACCACCAGGAAACTCTCCGGGTGGCAGGAGAGGCTTGTCTACCTAATCGCCATCGCCATGTCCCTCTTTCACCTCTGGGTAAACAGCATCGGTGTCATGCCGGGGATCCACCGGAATGCCATTCACCTTGGCTTTATCCTCACCCTCATCTTTCTCCTCTATCCAGCTGGACGCAGCCAGCAGCGGGGGAGGTTTACCCCCCTGGACCTCGCCCTGGCCGTCCTCGCCTTCTCGGTTGGTCTCTACATCTTCCTCTTCGAGGAGGAGCTCCATCTGGTGAGGGCCAATATACCCATACTCAGGGATTACCTCTTTGCTGTCCTGGCTCTCGTTCTTCTGCTTGAGGGCACCCGTCGCTCGAGCGGTTGGTTCATGCCTTTACTTGGCATCGTTTTTATTCTCTACGCGACCTATCTCGGCCAATATGTTCCGGGGACCTTCTACTACAGGGGGGTCACCGGCACGAGGCTTCTCTACCGGATGTATTTCACCGACGAAGCCATCTTCGGCATAGTCACCCGCGTTTCCTCCACCTTTGTCTTCCTTTTCATCCTTTTCGGTGCCTTTCTCATGAAATCAGGCGCCGGGGATTTCATAATCAACCTGGCCAGGGCCCTGACGGGAAGGGCCGTGGGGGGTCCGGCCAAGGTGGCGGTTATGGCCAGTGCGCTCATGGGCTCGGTTTCGGGAAGCGCGGTTGCGAACACCGTGGCCACGGGCTCATTCACGATCCCTTTGATGAAAAGAACGGGCTATAGGCCCCACGTGGCTGGAGCGGTAGAGGCCGCCGCCTCAACGGGAGGCCAGCTCATGCCCCCCGTGATGGGCGCCGGTGCCTTCATCATGTCCCAGTGGACCGGGATCTCCTATCTTGAGATCATAGCCGTCGCCGCCATTCCCGCGGTCATGTACTTCATCTCCGTGGGCTTTTTCGTCCATATAGAGGCCCTCCGGATGGGAATCAGACCGGAGAGGGGGGAGGATATCCCGGAGGTGAGGAAAATCCTTAAGGGCGGCGTTCAGTTTTTGGTGCCCGTCGGCCTTCTCATGTTTCTCCTCATAAGGGGCTTCACTCCCACCTATGCCGCCTGCTGGGCCATCCTGGCGGTCGTGGTGACGAGCTGGGTCAGAAAAGAGACACGGATGGGCCTAAAGGATATATTGGACGCTCTGGCCTTGGGGGCTCGAAACTCGCTTTCCACCTGTGCAATGCTCATCGCGGCGGGCATCGTCGTGGGTGTTACCGCCATAACGGGAGTGGCCATAACCTTCTCGGGGATGATCCTGGACCTCTCTCAGGGGATACTCCTTCTGGCCATAGCCCTCATAGCCTTCGCCTCACTCATCCTGGGCATGGGGCTTCCGGTTACAGCTTCCTACATAATGCTGGCCGTGCTGGCCGGGCCCGCTCTGGTGGACCTGGGGCTGCCTATCATAGCGGCTCACATGATCATTTTCTGGTATAGCCAGGATGCCAATATTACCCCGCCCATATGCTTGGCCGCCTATTCGGCATCTGGGATAGCTGGCTCCTCACCCATGAGGACGGGGCTATCCGCATGGAAGCTGGCCAAGGGGCTCTACATAATCCCCCTTCTCTTCGCCTACACCCCCATCTTGTTCACGGGTTCCATAGCAGAGGTTCTGACTACGGCCGTCGCTGGTATTGCTGGCCTCTTTTGCTTCACAGGGCTCACCGAAGGTTATCTCTTTCGGAAAACAGGCGTAGCAGAACGAATCCTGCTTGGGGCCGCAGCTCTTGCCCTCTTCTGGCCCAGTAATTCTCTGAGAGCCCTGGGAGGAATCTCGCTGGTAATTATCTTTATCCTGCAGAAAAGGCGCTAATGCTGTTTCAGAGAAAGCAGGCTCAAAATTTAGCCATAACCATCCCTTTATGAGGTCCATTCTCAGATAATATCGAGGCGGGAAGGGTGGGGCCTCCTCGGGTCTTACCCCGGCCAGGGACTCAGAGCAGGAGGGAAGATTCACAGGGGGTCCCCACTTGATTCCTGACGGCATATCTGCTATATTCTTCTCGCTCTGTAAAAGCTACTGCATCTCTTGTAGCATCTTTTCTCTTGGGGCCGCAGCAGTTTCTTACGAGCGCTGCGGCCCTTTCTTTCGGAGGAATGGACCATGAGGGGAGTCGTAAAGAGGGTGATTCGGGAGAGGGGCTTCGGCTTTCTCCGAGCCGATGACGGACGGGAGATCTTCTTCCACAGGTCAGCCCTGACCGGAGGGAGCTTCGAATCTCTGTCAGAAGGCACTGCAGTGGAATTCGAGGTAGAGAAGGGTGGCAGGGGCCCGAGGGCGGTGAACCTCCGCGTGGTGGAGGAGGGAGGCTAGCCACTTTAAAGGGGCCCCTCCTCATGCTTTGGCCAAAGGGTGAACCTCATTCGGGAGCTCCTCTCTTAGTTTAGGGTCGCTTTCGCTCAAGGTTCTCTTTCCACTTTTTGGCCCTGCGGGCATACCCATTTGGCCCCATGGCTCTGGGGTTCTTCTCATCCATTCGGGCTTTCGCGAGCCCACGGCCCATTGATGTGGAGGGTCGCCTTCCCGATCCGGTGCCGCAACCGGATGCCAAGGGTAGGGTAGGGAGAACCGGATCCAGCCCCTCAAGGTCAATGCAAAGGTGCCAATGGCCCAGGCCATGTGCAATGTAGGCCAAGAGGCGAATCTTTAAGGAGATGGGGTCGGGATGAAAGAGGAGCGAGACTTCAGGAAAGACTGGAGGATTATGAATGAGCTCCTCAGAGACTTTTATTTCACCTGGCTAGAGGTCGTGGCCCCTAAGCTTGAGGCTGCGGGAGTACCGCTCGAGGAGGCGATGGCCGAATTCTGGAAGAAAGTCGGGGAGGAAGGGGCGGAGCTCTATAAGAAGCACCTTCCCCCTGAGGGAGACCTCCTTTCAATGGCCCTGGCCATCAAGAGGTCAAGCGAGATCATGGGAGAGGAGGTGGAGATAGAGGAGGGTGAGGATGGGTCTCTCATCCTGAGGCATACGGGATGCCCCTGGCTGGAGAGAAGCCGCAGGCGGGGCTTTGAGCACCTCTGCAAGCTCGGGTGTGACGCCTGGTTTGAGGCGGTCGTTAAGGGGGTGAGCCCTGAACTCAGGGTCGAGACCAGGGAGGCCATGCCCGAGGGCGGGACCTGCTGTGAGAGGAAAATCTGGCGCGAAGCCTGAGGGCTTTGTCGCTCAGGCCCTGAGAAGCGAGACGAGCTCCCTTACATCCCCCTCCTTCTCAAGCCGCTTCACTTTTTTGATAAACGCCCTTCTCTTTCTTTCATCGAGCCCGACCCTTGATAGCTCGTGGAACTTTTCCTCTATCTCTTCCCAGGAGAGAGGGCTCTCGGGCTCTCCCTTGGGGATGAGGCTTTCCCGCTGAAACTCCTTTCCCCTCGCCCTTATTTTCACCCGCGCTCCCATATGCTCAGGATAGTGCTTCTCCACTTCGGGATCCTCGGCCACCTCTATCCTGTCCATGAGGCTTAAGAGAGAGTGCTCTCTGAGCATTCTATAGTCTTCCCAGCCAAAGGCTCCCTTTGAGGCGGCCACGGCCCCAACAAAGTGCATGCTGAACTGGCCATCGACCACATTCTCAGGCCTTCTCTTCCGCTCAGGCGGATGCCCGACCCAGTCGATTCCCTTGCGGGGAAGCCCGATGGTGATGGATTCGAGTTCCCCAGCCCCGACCTTCTCCCCCTTGACGATATCGATTATGCAGTCGAGTGCCGCATGAGTGAAGCGGCACGAAGGGTAAGGCTTTAGGGCTGTGTTCAGGATTTCAAAGTCCTCGCCCAGGCCCTCTGTGATTTTTTCAGGGAGAGGGGAAGGAGAATAGGCACAAAGAAGGCCATAGGTTCCCTCAAGGGCCCTCCTTGCCCCCAGCACACCTTTCGCCGCGAGCCTCAGGCTCAAGATGGCATTGTGGGCTGCGAGGCCCGGATGAAGGCGTTTATTCCAGGCCCCGCTCTCAAGGAACTGAAGGGAGCCCGCCGCCTGGCTCCCGTTGAGGCCGAAGGCATTATCGAGAAGCTCCTCTCCCAGGCCCATCACTCTCGCACCGGCGGCAGTGGCGCCGAAGAGGCCCGCTGTCGCGGTGGGGTGGAAGCCCTTATCATAGTGCGCCTTGGGGTTAAGTGCCTTGCCCACCCGGCAGGCCACATCGTAGCCGGCCACTATGGCGGCTATGAGGTCAGGGCCGCCGGCTCCCGTTTCCTCCGCAAGAGCCAGGGCCGCAGGGATAACAGGGGCTCCCGGGTGGAGGGAGCCCGCGCGGTGGGTGTCATCGAAGTCGAGGCTATGGGCATAAGTGCCGTTAAGGAGGGCGGCATAATGAGGGAGGTAGGTCTCGGGGTGGCCCACCGCTGTGGAGGGGCCGCCACCGGGTGAGAGTTCCTTAACGGCCTCCCTCAGGGGTGCGCTTGAGTCGGCCTCGAAGCTTGCCCTGATGGCAACCCCCATGAGGTCAAGGAAGCACTGCTTTGCCATCTCGATGGCTGATTCAGGAAGATCCTCATAGGAAAGCCTTACGGCGTGGCGGGCAAGAGCCCCTGTCAGGTCCATAAGCCCTCCCTTTCCTCAGACGGAGCTATTCTCGAATAGAAAATCTTACAACCCAGAAACAAGCTTTTCCAGACCTAAGAAGACCACATCGTTAATTCTGGCCAGAACCAATCTCTTCTTCATTTGATAACGGAAAAGAAAGCTGCCGCTGATAATCTTTTATTCTTCGCTCAGCCAGTTTCACGTACTTTTCATTTATATCGTAACCCACATAATGCCTCCCTGCCTTGAGGGCCGCGATGCAAGCCTGGCCGCTGCCGCAGAAAGGGTCAAGAACAACCTCATCCTTAAATGTGTATAGCTGGATCAATCTATAGGGGAGCTCGACCGGAAAGGGCGCAGGATGACCCACCTTGCGGGCCGATTCCGCCGGGAATGTCCATACACTCTTTGTAAAAGTCAAGAATTCATCCCTGGATATCGTGCTCACTCTACCCGGCAATTTCTTCCTATTGAAAGCTTCCTTGGAGAAGACGAGAATGTATTCGTGGATATCTCTCAGGATGGGATTTGCGGCCGATAGCCATGTTCCCCATGCGGTGGAGGGGCTTGCTGTAGAGACCTTATCCCATATTATTTCTCCCCTCATCAGATAGCCGACCTCTAGCATATCCTCGATGATATAGCTATGCAGGGGTATATATGGCTTTCTTCCCAAATTTGCCAGATTGATGCAAGCTCTTCCGCCAGTGACTAATTTTTTGAAGGTCTCCGCAAATACTCTCTTTAATAGTTCCCGATATTCGACTAGAGTCAGGTCTTGGTCATACTCTTTTGTAACATTGTAGGGAGGCGACGTTACCATTAAATGGATACTATAATCTGGAATATCATCCATCCTTTCGCTGGATTCGCAAAATAATATGTCCACCGATTCAGGATTTATCTTATTCTCTATATACTTGGAAGGCCTCTTAACTTCTTGTCCTTCATAGAGCCTGCTGCTGTAGAATTTTGTTGAGTCGTGTCCTACGCGTCCCGGTACACCAAATGAGCTTGTCTCGGTTCCCTTCTTACCGCGCGAGGAATATGTTCTTTTCTTAGGCAAATCTTATTGATCCCTTGCCAGAAATAAACTTCGCGTTCCTTTCCTAACTAGGCTGGCTCCGCCCTCTCCCTCGGCACATAGGCCCAGCCCTCCATGAGGCGGCGGGCCGTGCGGCCGATGGTGGCGCTCTCAAGCCTGAGTTCTCTTCCTTCCCTCGTGTAGCTCACGCCCACGGCCATCTTGCCTGAGGGGTGGCCCAATACCACCTCCTCTCCAGGGTCCTCCCTGGCAAGCTCATGGGCAAGGGTGCCGGGGAGCCTCGCCGCCGCGGCCGTGGGGATGGCACCCGTTACGGCATAGGCGGGATGGGGGGTCTGCATGGACATGACGCGGGCGGTGAGGTGGATATCTTCTTCCCTTACTTCCCTTCCCCAGCTATCCAGGTAGGTCTGGGGAGGGGAGAGAAACGCGACCTTGGGCACCGACGGGCTCAAGGAGGTGGCGTCCTTCCTGTCGGCCACAATGCCCAAGAGCTCGCAGGCAATGCTCCTCACCTCCTCCAGGGTTTCAAGCGCGTCCTTCCTCCGGGAGAGTTCCTCGGGAAGCTCCCTCCCCGCTAGCCCCAGGTCCTCCGCCCGCAGCAATACGATAGGGTTCCCCGCATCGAGGATTGTGGCCTCAAGCTCCCTCCCGTCTTTGAGCTTAACCCTATCAAGAGGCCTTCCCGTGGGAAGCAGTTTTCCCGTGAGGGACCCCCCTGGTTCAAAGAAGCTCAGCATTATCTCGGCCCCCGTGCCCGGAACCCCGGCTATCTCGTAATCCCCCTCATATAAGACCCTTCCTTCCCTAACGGGAACCTTGGCGTGGATCATCTTCTTCGTGTTGACATTGAAGATCCTCACCAGGGTCTCGGGCTCCCTCGCTTGCACGAGCCCCTCCTCTATGGCGAAGGGGCCCACGGCTGAGCTTAGATTGCCGCAGTTTTCATGGTAGTGGATAAAGGCCTTCTTTATGGAGACCTGCCCGAAGAGGTAGTCAACCTCTGCATCATCTCTCTCTGAGGGGGAGACCACGGCAAGCTTACTCGTCTGGTTGGTCGCCCCGCCGAGGCCGTCTATCTGCCGCGGGTCAGGGCTTCCGAAAAGGGCCAAGATTAAGGAATCCCTCTCTTTTCCCTCCTCGGGGAGGTCTTTAAGATGCAAGAAGACCCCTTTGCTCGTGCCCCCTCGCATCAGAACGCAGGCAATCTTGAGAGGCGGTTTCATATCGGAAAGAACCCTTATGCCAGAAGCACTGATATCATATATCACATGGGCGGACGGGACTCAATTTTCTAATAGATGGAGCCCTCTCAGGGCTGATTTACCCATCCAGGTCAGGGGTCTCACGCCCAAGGCCAGAACCTCCTCTGCATTTCTTTCATGGTTGACATTGAACCGAAAAACCGGGTATTTAGTATTATTAGATTAAGCGCCAGGCCGCCCCGGGCGCGGACGAGCAGCACGGGACATCGGGCGGCTGGCCTTCCCGCAAGGGGTTTCGTGCTGCCTTCCCACCCACTTTGCCGGTCTTTTCTTCTGTCTTAATTTAAGGAGCGGCGAACATGGCCCAGGTGTTCAAGACGGCCCGCGAGGCCATCCACGACATCGAGGATGGCGCAAGCATAATGGTGGGGAGCTTCGGCATCTGCGGCGCTCCTGAGAACCTGCTGGCCGCCCTCAAGGAGCGGGGTACCAAGAACCTCACCGTCATCAGCAACGCCGCGGGGATTGACGATTGGGGCGTGGGGGTCCTTTTTCACAAGCGCCAGGTGAGGAAGATGATAGCGAGCCGCATCGGGGCCAATAAGCTCTATGAAGAGCTCTTCCTTGCAGGCGAGCTGGAGGTTGAGCTCATTCCCCAGGGCACCTTCGTCGAAAGGATGCGGGCCGGGGGCGCAGGCATCGGCGGCTTCTACACCCCTGTGGGAGTGGGAACGGTGGTTGAGGAGGGGAAGGAGAAAAAGGTTATTGACGGTGTGGAATACCTTCTGGAGTTCCCCCTCAAGGCCGATTTCGCCCTTGTCAAGGCCTGGCGGGGGGACCCGATGGGAAACCTCATCTACCGGAAGAGCGCAAGGAACTTCAACCCCGTGATGGCCACGGCAGTCCGAGTGACCATAGCCGAGGTGGAGGAGCTTGTGGGCGTGGGCGACCTGGAGCCCGACCATATTCATACGCCGGGCATCTTCGTGCATCGCATCCTCCAGGGGGAGCGGTTCGAGAAGCGGATAGAGATCCTGAAGACCCGTCCAAAGGCGTGAGGAGGTGGCGGCCATGCCCCTTACTAGAGACCAGATAGCAAGGAGGGCTGCCCAGGAGCTAAAGCCGGGCTACTATGTCAACCTCGGCCTCGGAATACCCACACTCGTGGCGAATTATCTCCCCCCCGATAAAGGCGTAATAATCCAGTCAGAGAACGGCATCCTGGGCCTGGGGCCTTTTCCCACCGAGGATGATGTTGACCCCGACCTTGTGAATGCCACCAAGGAGACCGTTACGGTCATCCCCGGAGCCTCCTTCTTCGATAGCGCCCTCTCCTTTGCCATGATCCGGGGAGGGCACGTGGACGTCACAATCCTGGGCGCCATGCAGGTGGCCGAAAACGGGGACCTTGCCAACTGGATGATCCCGGGCCAGATGGCCACAGGGATGGGCGGTGCCATGGACCTCGTGGTGGGAGCCAAGAAGGTGCTCATCACCATGGAGCATGTGACCAAGAAGGGAACGCCCAAGATATTGAAACGCTGCACCCTTCCTCTCACTGGCAAGGGGGTGGTGGACCTCATCATAACGGACCTCTGTGTGATGGAGGTGACCGGGAAGGGTCTCTTCCTCAATGAGCTCGCCCCCGGGGTGACGGTAGAGGATGTCAGGGCCAAGACAGAGGCCACCTTCTCGGTGAGTGAAGACCTCAAGGAGATAGAGCTCTAGCCCTAATTCTTTTTTCCCAGCAGGAGGACATCCGATGGGAGAGGCAGTGATCATCAGTGCCGCACGCACCGCAGTGGGCCGCTTCGGAGGGGCCTTGAGGGACGTGAGCGACCTTGACCTTGGGATAGCCGTGGTAAAGGCCGCGATGGAGCGGGCGGGCATAACCGGAGAGGACGTGGATGAGGCCATCATGGGCCAGAGCAACCGCACGGGAGCCCTCCCCGCCAATCCTACCCGCGTCATCTGCGCCATGGCGGGGGTTCCCATCGAGAAGCCGGAGTTCACCATTAATAAGCACTGCGGCACGAGCATCCGGGCTGTCTCTCTGGCCTCCCAGATAATCAAGGCGGGGGATGCCGACTGCATCATCGCGGGCGGAGTTGAGACCATGAGCCGGGCCGCCTATCTGCTGCCCCAGGCCAGATGGGGCTACAGGCTCGGCCACGGGGAGATAAGGGATCAGCTCGTCCTCTTTGACCCCATCTGCGGCCTCACAATGGGGCAGACCGCGGAGAAGATGGCCGAGGAGTTTAAGATCTCGCGGGCGGACCAGGATGAATACGCATGTATGTCGGAGAACCGGGCCGAGAGGGCCCAGAAGGAAGGATACTTCAAGAGTCAGATCGTGGCTATACCCATAAGGGGGAAGACGGGTGAGTCGCTCTTTGAGCAGGATGAGACCCCCCGCCACGGGACAACGATGGAGAGCCTCTCCAAGCTGAAGCCCGTGTTCAAGGAAGGGGGAACTGTTACAGCAGGGAACTCCTCCAAAATGAATGACGGGGCGGGGGCAATCGTGGTCATGAGCGAGGAGAAGGCAAAGCGCATGGGCAGAAAGCCAATGGCCCGCATCATGGGCTACGCCTCTGCAGGCGTGGAGCCAGCCTTCATGGGCCTTGGGCCTGTGCCGGCCACCCGGGCGGCCCTCAAGAAGACCGGCCTCTCCCTCGATGACATTGACCTCGTCGAGCTCAACGAAGCCTTCGCCGTTCAGGCCCTTAAATGCATCAGGGATCTCGGCCTGGATATAGAGAAGACAAACGTCAATGGCGGTGCCGTTGCGCTGGGCCATCCCATCGCGGCCACAGGCTCTGTCATTTTCACTAAGCTTCTCTACGAGCTCGAACGTCAGAAGAAGAGGCTCGGGCTTGCCACGATGTGCATAGGGGGAGGGCAGGGAATAGCCCTGATAGTGGAAAGGGTGGAGTAGGCTAATAGCTTCAGCTAAAGGGAAGGCCGGAAGGTTATTGCGGCGTTCCCTCTTGCGGATTCAACTGACGGCGTGGTGCCCCCGGTCCCTCAGTTCTCGGACAGGATTACCTCCTCATAGAGCCCCTCGAGCATAGCCTTATGGTTCAGTTCCTCCTGCCTGAGTCTTTCGAAGAGGCTGCGCAGTCCGCCGTCCCCGGCCTGGGAAAGCATCTTTGCGTAAAAATTGGCCGCCTTTTCCTCCCGCTTCATGGCGAAAATCAGGATTTCCTGAAGGCCTGACTCAGGGTTAATAGGCTTATCAATCAGGAACTCTGTTATATGGAGCTCCTGCTTTACCAGAAGCTCCGGCCAGCTCTTCGTTGCCTTCACCTTGCGGATGAACTCGCAGTGTTTTAGCTCCTCCTCGGCCAGCTCCCTGAGAAGCACCCTGCCTCCCGGGTTTTTAACGGCGTCGCTGGCCCTGGCGTAAAAGTCGTGAGCTTCTTGCTCCTTATCGAGAGCTTTCTGCAGGATCTCCTCTATGCCGAGCTCTTCCATCATTCCTCCCCATAGCGCGCTTTCAATCCAGTCGCGGGAAAAATTTTCAGGCCTCAAAGGAAAGACCCAAATGCAACCAACTATCTATAATCCAGATCCACGCCGCTTCCTCCTTCGTCAAGAGAATATTTTCTGACCGCAAGAAAGAAGTGGGGGCTCACTCTTTCTCACCTTACCCTCAGCCCTATCAAGGAACCGCCTGGGCACCTTTTGCCGCGAGCTCACCCTCGATGAGCCCCGAGATCCACTCCGCCTGGGCGCGCCAGCTATAGCCGGAGGCGATGGAGCGCCGCCACTTTGCGGCTGCGGCTATCCTCGCCCCATCCTCTCCCTCCCTCAGGGCTTCCTCGATTTGGGCGAGGAATTCACTCTTATCCCTTGCTATGCGGACGAGCTCGCCGTACTTCGTGTTGAACTCCCGCATGAAGGGAAAGTCAGTTGAGACCACGGGCTTGCCCATGGCGAGGTACTCCGGGAGCTTGGTGGGTACCACGGTCTCGGTGAGATGCCATACCCTGTAGGGGATGAGGCAGATGTCGAACGCGGCGAGGAAGGAGGGGATGCGCTCATGCGGCTGGTTATGGATGAGGTGCACATTTGAGTGGCGCCTCAGGAGGGCCACGTCCGTGGCCACAAGGCCCACGAGCACGAGTTGCCACCCGGGGCTGGCCTCGGCTATCCAGGAGAGGAGTTCCACATCCAGGTGCTTATGGAGGGCTCCCGTATAGCCCAGGAGGGGTCCCTCAAGGTTCTCCAGATCCGGGGGCCTCCGGACCCCGGCCTCGGGGTTGAAAAGACTGAGGTTGACGCTCGGGTAGGTACGGTAAACCTTCCGCGTGAACCCACGGTAATAGTTGCAGAGCTTATCTGTCCAGGCAAAGACGAGGTCAGCTCTCTCTAGAAGCTCTCTCTCTGAGCGCTGGATGACCTCGTCCCCTCCAGAGAGTTCGAGAAAGTCGATGAGATTGTAATAGATCACCACAGAGCCCTTCCCCTCCAGGGCGGAGATTAGGTCGAGGGCCGCTGGGGTGGGAAGCCAAGTTATTAATATAGGGTCTTGCCTGAGGGTTCTCTTGATCTCCTTCAGACTCTTCCGCCAGAGAAGCCTATTTATCCGACGCCCCATACCCCCCCGGGCCCAGGGGAAGAAGAGTGGGGTATAGATGGTAAGGTTCTCCCCCTCCCGCCTCAGGCCCCTAAGGCCCCGCCAGAAAAGGTGCTTCAGCCGGTCGGCGACCCGCTCCGCATCATAGTGAAGGAGCTTCGGCGCCCGCAGGCCCGTGTTCTCGATGTAGAGGACCGAGTTTCCATTGCGGGCGAAGATGCTCATGAGCTCATGCTGCGTCTGCCAGTTGACATCCCAATCGATGGATGATACGCAGACGATACTTCTGCCCTTAAGCATTACGGTCACTCCCAGGTAATGAGAAAATATGAAGCCTATCTGATTATAGCATCGGCTCAAAGCTTCACTCCAGCCCTACCTCAGGCTGAAAATGCCTTGACATGAATCGGGGCTTGGGTTTCTTATGTCTTATTATTTAGTGGTGGCGGAATCTCTCGGGTGAGGACATGAAGATCAAGCTAAAAAACGGCCTTACGGTCATCTATGAGAGGTGGGAGGGGGCACCTGCCGCAGCCCTCAACCTCTGGGTAAAGGCGGGGAGCCGGAACGAGAGGAAAGAGGAGGCCGGCATCTCCCACCTCATCGAGCACATGATATTCAAGGGAACGGAGAGGCGGGGAGTCGGGGAGCTGGCCCGAGAGGTGGAGTCCTCGGGCGGCGAGGTGAATGCCTTCACTTCCTTAGATTCTACCGTGTACTACATTACCCTTCCAGTTCCCTTCTCGGAGTGGGGCCTGGACCTCCTGGCCGAGGCGATAGAGCGGCCCGCGATGGACGCGGGGGAGCTAGACCTGGAGCGTGAGGTGGTGGTGGCCGAGATAAGAGGGGGTATGGACCAGCCCTCCCGCCGACTTCAAAATGAGCTGCTGGCTACCTGCTACAGGCAGCATCCCTATGGGAGACCAGTTATCGGCTACGAGAGAACCCTTCACCGATTGGGGAGGGGGGACCTCCAAAGCTACCTGAGACGCTGGTATCGCCCCTCGAATATGGTGTTGGCGGTCGTGGGAGACCTCGAAGAGAAGAAGGCCCTTTCCTTGATAAAGGGAGCTTTCGCCTCTATCAGTGGAGGCATCCCCCCCCGCCTGAAACTCCGGCCCGAGCCCCCTCAGAGGGCCTTCAGGTGGAAGCTCGTGGAGGGGAAATTCCATGTGGCACACCTGGACCTGGCTTTCAGAATCCCACATCTCTTTCATCCGGATATCGCGGCCCTGGATGTACTGGGAGCTCTCCTGGGCCAGGGGGAGAGCTCCCTCCTCTACCGGGAGGTCAAGGAGGAGCGAGGCCTTGTGGATACCATATCCGCCTATGCCTATACCCCCCTGGACCCCGGATTGCTCATAGTGGGGAGTACATTTGAGCCTGAGATTCTTTCCCGGGCTCTGGAGGCAACGCTGGAGGTGATCTTTCGCCTCAGGCGGGAGAGGGCGGGGGAGGCGGACCTTGAGCGGGCAAAGGTCCAGGTGGAGAGCGACCTCATCTACCAGAAGGAGACCGTCCAGGGCCGGGCAAGGGCGCTGGCCTATTTTGAAGCCATGATGGGAGGACCCGAAAAGGAGGACCATTATCTCACAGCCATCCGTAGGGTGAGCTCTGAAGACATAACGAGGGTGGCAAGATGCTACCTGGAACCTCGCCACCTCTCGGTCGCCTGCCTTCTTCCCCAGGGGAGGGCGCCCGAGGCCCGGGAGCTTCGCTCTGCCGTCGGCCAGGTGTGGAGGGGGTGCATGACGATAAAGACCCCTTCCCGGCGGGACACTTCCGTGCGGCGCCACCTTTTTCCCAATGGGTTGACCCTTTTGGTCAAGGAGAGGGCTGAATCTCCTACCGTGACCATGCGCGCCGCCTTTCTCGGGGGCCAGCGCTTCGAGCGAAAGGAAACGAGCGGCATCAGCAACTTTGTGGCCGAGATGCTCGATAGGGGGACCCTCCGCCTCAAGGCCGGGGAGCTTTCTCATCGGATGGAATCTATCGGGGGGGGGCTCGAGGGATTCTCAGGACGCAACAGCTTCGGCCTTGCAGGAGAGTTCCTGAGCCGCCGCCTAGAGGAGGGGCTTGACCTTTTCACTGAGGTGCTCCTCGAGCCTGCATTTGATGAGAAGGAGGTGGCCAAGGCCCGCCGCGACATCATGGCGGAACTCCGCCGCCAGAAGGATAACCTCCCCCGGTCCGCGTTCAGGCTTTTTGCCCGAGCCCTCTACGGACCGCACCCCTACGGGATGGAACTCCTCGGGACCACTTCCACCGTGAGGGCTCTTAGCCGGGAAGACCTGCTTGGCTACTGGCGCTCTTATGCCCTTTCTCGCAACATGGTCCTCTCAGTGGTGGGGGATGTGGATGCGGGAAGGGTGAAGGACCTTTTTGAGGGACGCCTTGGGAGTGTGGCCTCGAAAGCCTTCAGGCCGCCCAGGCCTAATCTTCCCCCCAGGCCCTCTGGCCAGCTTCTCCGGCAGAAGCTCAGGGACAAGGAGCAGGCCCACCTCATCCTGGGGTTTCTCGGCACGACCTTGAGCCACCCCGACCGCTACCCCCTGGCGGTGATGACGGAAGTTCTCTCGGCCCAGAGCGGAAGGCTTTTTCTCGAGCTCAGGGAGAAGCGAGGCCTTGCCTACGCTGTCAGCGCCTTCTCCCATGAGGGGATCGAGCCTGGCTCCTTGGGTGTCTATGCAGGGATTAACCCCGAGAGGGTAGGGGAAGTCCTGGCCGTCGTCAGGGAGGAGCTCGAGCGCCTCAGGGAGGAACTATTGCCCGTCGAGGAGTTGGAGCGTGCCAGGCGCCACCTCATCGGCACCTTTAAGATAGGCATTCAGCGTAATGCCGCCCTCGCCGCGGACTTGGCCTTTAATGAGCTCTATGGCCTCGGCTGCCGGGAGTACCTGCGTTATCCGGGTCGCATCGAGGCCGTGACGAGAGAGGAGGTAAGAAGGGTTGCCCGGCGCTACCTCAAGCCCGAAAACTCGGCCCTGGCCGTGGTCGGCCCAGGGGATAAGGGGTGGGTGAGTAGGGCCCCCTAACGGTCTCAGCCAGACCGCATGAGAGCCTCAGGTTCACCACGGCGAGAACGAGCCCAAATGATTTCTTCTATCCGCTCGACCAGCGGAAGGAGGGTTTCGCTCTCCAGGGCCGAGACGGTCAGGGCCCCGTAACGCCGCGCGAGGTTCCGGGCCAGGACCGGGTCGACCAGGTCTTGCTTGTTGAAGACCCTCAGGGTCTCCTTTTCCTCCAGCCCCAGCTCCTTAAGTGTTTTCTCGACCGCTTCCATTTGCTCTTCGAACTGGGAATTGCTCATGTCAACGAGGTGAAGGAGGAGGTCTGCATCCTGAAGCTCGTCCAGGGTGGCCCCGAATGCGGTCACGAGACCCCGCGGAAGGCGGCGGATGAAACCCACGGTATCGGTTATGATGACCTCGGTCTCGCGGGGGAGACGGAGCCTGCGGCTTGAGGCATCGAGGGTGGCAAACGGTCTGTCCTCAACGAAGAGATCGCTCTTGGTGAGGTTATTGAGAAGAGTTGACTTTCCGGTATTGGTGTATCCCACGATGGAGATGACGGGCACGCCCCGCTTCCGCCTGAGAGCCCTTCGCTGCTGTCCGCGGCGTCGGAGATTGCGGAGCTCATATTCCAGGTGCGCTATCCTCTCCCGGACCCGCCTTCTGTTTATCTCAAGCTTTGTCTCGCCCGGTCCCCGGCCGCCTATGCCTCCGGTGAGGCGGCTCATGGCCGTGTCTTTGGTCACGAGCCGAGGGAGCAGATAATTGAGCTGCGCAAGCTCCACCTGGAGCTTCGCCGCTCTCGTCCTGGCCCTCTGAGCGAAGATATCAAGAATGAGCTGGGTGCGGTCGATTATCTTTAGCTCGGTGAAGTCGGCGATGTTACGCATCTGGGCCGGTGTGAGTTCTTGGTCGAAGATTATTAGGTCGGCCCCCAGCTGAAGGCTCCGGATGACCAATTCCTGAAGTTTGCCCGGCCCCACGAGGAACTTGGGGTGAGGTTTGGTGCGGTGCTGGATGGTCTCGTCCAGAACCACGAGGCCACAGGCCTTGGTCAGACCCCTGAGCTCAGAGAGGCCGTCTCGAGCGTTGGCGAGACTATCCTCAGTCACGCTCACCAGGATGGACTTCTCCGTGCCGTCCTCTATGGGCCGTGAGCCCGGGCGGCGGGAGTACTCCTCTTCCAGGGACTGGATGAATGCCGCGATGTCCAGGTCAAGTGCGCTCAGGTGGCTGAACCTCTGGACCGTCCAGGGCTTCTTGTCCGTTGCTCCGGGAAGAAGGTAAGCCATTTCTACCTCTCCGGGAAGCCCCTCCTGCGTCACCTGAATGCAAACCATGAGGTCCAGGCGAAGAAGGGCCAGGTCCACCAGGTCGTCCTGGGTCAGGCCTTCCCGCGACAGATGAGTGTGGAGGCAACGGAGGCCCCTGAGCCTGTGGCCAGCTCCCCTGACCCGCTTTAGGTCGGGAATGAGAATCTGCCTCGAATCCCCCACGATCACATAAAGAACCTCCCCCCTCCGGTCAACCATCAGCGCCAGTTGCCGGCCCGTCTCCAGAGAGAGCTCCGATAGGCGCCGGGCGAGTTCGGGGGTTATGAGCTGGTATGAAGGGATGCGGCGGCGGGAGAGGCGCTCAAGATTCCTCAACTGCAAAGGCCTGAGGCCCGATAGATTGCCCTGGAGCTTCCTAATGACCGTCCCCCTTCCTAAAGGGTCCGATTTGGCGGCCTGCCAACGAGGAGGCCTTCATTTTCAGTTTACCAGGTGTATTCCAGATTTCAACGACTATTTCCCTGTGAGTACCCAAGTTTGACAAGATCCAGCCTTTTAGCTAAACTTCTTATCTTTGAGGGCCTTAAGCTGAGGATATTGTCATGCAGGAAACAAGGGACCAGCGCCTTCACCTGATAGAAGATTCCCTGAGGCGCCTTGTGCGGCGGGGGGCCAAGGAGCACATCACCAATATGCTCGAAAAGCTCCATGCCGCTGAGGTGGCCCATGTCTTTCAACATCTGGGGCTCGACGAGAAGCGCTACGTGTTCGGCTACATCCGGGAGCCTCGCCGGGCGGCGGACGTGCTCGCGGAGCTGGATGATGAGGTTTGCCGCGAAGTCATGGAAGGGCTGGAGACGGGGAGGCTCGTTCAGATACTGCAGGAGATGTCGGCCGACGACCTGACGGATGTCATCGCCAGCCTGCCACAAGAGAGGGCGGATGAGATCCTGCGCCTCATGCACGACAAGAGCTCGGAGCCGGTGGAAGACCTCCTGAGATACCCCGAGGACACCGCCGGCGGCATCATGACCCCTGAGTTTCTCGCCCTCAGTGAGGACCTCTCGGTTGAGCAGGCCATCCATGAGGTGAGGCGGGCCAGCGAGGCCGAGCAGGTCTTCTATATCTATGTGGTGGATGAGCGGAGCCATCTGGTGGGGGTGGTATCCTTGAGGGACCTTGTCACGGCCGCCCCGCAGAGGCCCCTCCGGGAGGTGATGGCCAAGAACGTGTGGAAGGTTCGGACCACTACCGACCAGGAAGAGGTGTCACGCCTGGTCTCCCGGTACAACCTCCTGGCCATCCCGGTCGTGGATGAGGAGAATAAACTCGTTGGCATCGTCACCGTGGACGACATCATAGACGTTATCAGGGAGGAGACGACAGAGGACATCATGAGGATGGCGGGCGCTAGGGAGGACGAAATTCTCACCAGTTCCGCCTTCCGGGTCGCTAAAGGCCGCTTCCCTTGGCTTCTGGTCACCTGGTTCGAGGGGATTCTCGCCCTTCAGCTTATCACTTTTTATTCCGGCACGTTGGCCAAGTATATTTTCCTGGCCGGTTTCATCCCCATCATCACGGCTATGGGTGGAAACGTCGGCGTCCAGTCCTCCGCCGCCGTGATAAGAGGTATCGCCACGGGAGGAATCAGGCCTGGCGGCTGGAGCAGGCTCTTGCTCAAGCATCTGCGGATCGGCCTCACCCTTGGCGTGGCCTATGGGTTCTTGCTTGGCTTGGTTGCCCGGTATCAGTTCCAAGAGGTGGCCTGGCTGGGGCTTACCGTGGGGGTGGCGATCTGTTCTGCGATGTCGGTGGCGGCGGTGGTGGCGGCCCTTCTACCCCTGATTTTCCGACGCCTCAACATAGACCCGGCGGTGGCCACCGGCCCCTTTGTGTCGAGCTCCATCGATATCCTGGGGATACTCATCTTTTTCAATGTCGCTGCTTTCCTCCTCGTCTGAGGCCGCTTTCCTTGGTCCGCCTCAAGGAGCACACTATAAGCGTCAGGGTCCGCTACGCCGAAACCGACCGCATGGGCGTTGCCCACCACTCGGCCTACTACCTGTGGTTTGAGCTCTGCCGCACGGAACACTTCAGGGCTATGGGCCTTCCCTATGCCGAGCTGGAAGCGCGAGGGGTTTTTCTGCCCGTGGTGGAGGCACATTGCCACTATCTCTCGGGCGTGGGTTATGACGAGCTCGTTACGGTGACTTCCCGGATCATGGAGGCTAGAGGGGCCAGGGTAAAGATAGCTTACGAGGTCAGGGATCCCCGGGGAGGCCTTGCGGCCGAAGGATGGACGGTGCACGCGAGGGTGGGCTCTGATGGCCGCCCGAGAAGGATTCCCGAGGATGTTCTCAAGGTCTGCAGAGGAGATTCCCTTTGAAGGTGGTAGTGGCCATAACAGGGGCAAGCGGCGTCATCTACGGGGTTCGCTTCCTGGAGGAGCTCGGGGGCACGGGGGCCGAACCGCACCTGATCATCTCTGAGAACGGAGAGCGGCTCCTTCGCCATGAGCTCGGCCTTGAGGCGCGGGATCTCGCTCCGAAGGCTAGGGCCTGTTACCCTCCAGAGGATGTGGGCGCCCTTCCCGCCAGCGGCTCCGCGGGCCTCGAGGCCATGGTGATAATCCCCTGCTCGATGCGAACCCTCTCCATGGTGGCCACCGGCTCCAGTTCTAACCTCATAGGAAGGGCGGCTGATGTGATGCTCAAGGAGGGAAGACCTCTCGTGCTGGTTATCAGGGAGACTCCCCTGAGCCCCATTCATCTGGAGAACATGCTGAAGCTCGCGAGGCTCGGGGTCAGGATTCTCCCCGCCTCGCCGGGCTTTTATCACAAGCCCAGCAGCGTGGACGACCTGGTCAACCATGTGGTGGGGAAAGTGATGGACGCGCTGGGCTTTCCTCACCAACTCTTTCCCCCATGGCGCGGGGAGAGCGGCTGAAGGGCGTTGCCCGGAGGATAGGGCTGATGATATAGTTTTAGTACGGGTGGGGGTAAGTATAATCCCAAGCAGATGACACCATCGAGTCGATTCAGGTTGACCCGAGGGGCTTTGAGGCAAAGCCCATGGTCACAGGGCATGAGGTGCCGTGCTCTCGGGCGCGGGGAATAGAAAGATCTCTTAAAAAGGGGGTTCTTCTTGAAGATATCCATCAGGTTTGGTGACTTGCTCAATTTTCCCCAGGAGGTAGCCGTCGTCCCCTTCTTTGAGGGGGAAGAGGCTCTAACGGGTGTGGCTCTCAGGGTGGATAGGGCTCTGGGCGGCCTCATCTCAGCGCTCAGGCAAAAGGGAGAGTTTACGGGAAAGGAGGGGACAACTAGCCTCCTTCATATTCCACCTGGAACCAGGGGAGTTTCGCCCGAGAGGTTGATGCTGCTCGGGCTCGGAAAGAGAGAACGCTTCAGCGGTGAAGTCCTGCGAAAGGCGGGGGGCACGGCCGCCAAAGGGGTAAGGGCCTTGAGCCTGAAATCCTTCTCGGCCCAGCTCCCGCCTGCTGATGAGCTTTCCCCTGAGGCCAAGGCCCAGGCCTTCACCGAAGGGGTTCTCCTCGGCCTCTACCGAATGGACGCCTATAAGACCGAAGGGAGAGCCGAGCTCAAGAAGGTGGAAAGCCTGGAGCTCGTAACCCCATCTAAAGCTGAGGTGTCGAGGCTCGGGCGAGGCCTCAAGCAGGGAAGGGTACTGGCGGAGGCCACCAATTTCGCCCGTGACCTCGTGAACCATCCGGCCAACGTTAAAACTCCAACAAGGCTTGGAGAGGAGGCAAGGCGGCTCGCCCGTCGCCACGGGCTCCGCTGCAAGGTTCTGGGCCCCCGGGAGATAGCCCGCCTCAAGATGGGCGCCCTCGAGTGCGTCGCCCGGGGAAGCCGCGAGCCCGCCCGCTTCATCATCCTCGAACACAGAGGAAAGCGGGCCGGTGATACGGTCTGCCTTGTGGGAAAGGGAATAACATTCGACACGGGTGGCATCAGTCTTAAGCCCAGCAAGGACCTCGACAAGATGAAGACCGACATGGGCGGCGCGGCCGCAGTGCTTGGGGCGATGCGGGCCGCGGCCGAGCTCTCGCTTCCCCTTAATCTCGTCGGGCTAGTACCGGCTACAGAGAATATGCCCGGCGGGAGGGCCACGAGACCGGGCGACATAGTCCGCTCGATGGCGGGGCTGACCATAGAGGTCCAGAACACCGATGCCGAGGGCCGCCTCATCCTCTGCGACGCACTTGCCTATGCCCGGCGCTATAAGCCCTCCGCCGTGATAGACCTCGCAACCCTCACGGGGTCATGCGCGGTTGCGCTGGGGGAGATCTGCTCAGGGCTTTTGGGGAATCACGAGGAGCTCATCCAGAGGATGAGAGACGCGGCTGAGGCGTCGGGGGAGAGGGTCTGGCAGCTCCCCCTCTGGGAAGATTACTACGAGATGAATAAGAGCGATATCGCTGACATCAAGAATGTTGGCAGCCGTTATGGGGGCGCCATCACGGCCGCAGCTTTCTTGGGCAAGTTCACCGAGTCCTATCCCTGGGCTCACATGGATATCGCGGGCACGGCCTGGACAGATAAGGAGAGACCCCACACCCCCAAGGGAGGAACGGGGGTGGGCGTAAGGCTTCTGCTGGAACTCCTGAGCCGCTGGCAGAAGCTCCGGCCAGAGAAGAAAAAGTCATGAGGGGTATGGCCGGAGCCGGTGTTCAAGAATTAGAGATTTAAGATAAGAGGCCGAGGGGGAGGGGGGTGGCCCTCAGGGTTGCCCGGGTTTTGCCTCGGCCTCATGTTATGAGGAGTCCTCTCCCTGAGCGTTTCATCGAGCGGGACTTGAGTGTCCATAATGGATCCTAAACAGAATTAACTTCAAAAGGCAAAGGAGGGACCCTTGGAGCTTGACCCGAAGGACAGGCGGCTTCTCAATATGATCCAGGGGGATTTTCCCCTGGAGAGAAGGCCCTTCCGTGTCCTGGGCGAGCGCCTGGGACTTCCCGAGGAGGAAGTGTTCGAGAGGGTGAGGCGCCTCAAGGAGGAGGGCATCATAAGGCGGCTCGGCGGGGTCTTCGATTCCGCCGCTCTCGGCTACAAGAGCACCCTTGTGGCCGCGCGGGTGCCCGAGGAGAGCGTTGAAGAGGTTGCGGTGCACCTGCAGACGATTCCCGGCGTCACCCATAATTACCTGAGGACCCATCCTTTCAACCTCTGGTTTACCCTCTCGGCCCCATCGGAGAAGGCGATCCATGAGACCCTCTCGCGGCTCCGCTCTTCATTTGGCTTTGAGGAGGTCCGAAGCCTCCCTGCTCTAAGGCTCTTCAAGATAAGGGTCGATTTTCCCTTTGAGGAGGAAGAAGAGTGAGGGAGTCTTCCCCTGAGCTCTCCTCTCTTGATAGAGCTATCGTGCGGGCCCTCCAGGGGGACCTCCCCCTGAGCCTTGAGCCCTACAAAGAGATAGCCGAAAGTATTAAGATAAGAGAAGAAGATCTTCTCTCCCGCCTGAGAGAATTTAAAGAGCAGGGCATCATGCGGAGGGTGGGGGCCATCATCCGGCACCAGAGGGCGGGCTTCAGTGCCAATGCCATGGCCGTCTGGAAGGTGGAGCCCTCGGAGGTCGAGCGGGCGGGAGAGGTCATGGCCTCCTTCCGGGAGGTGAGCCACTGTTATGAGCGGCCTCCCTTCCCGGGCTTCCCCTACCGGCTCTTCTGCATGATTCACGGCAGGGGGGAGGAGGAGTGCCGGGAGGTTGCCGAAAAGATCTCTCAGGCGACGGGCCTTGAGGAGTATGAGCTTCTTTTCAGCACCCGGGAGCTCAAGAAAACGAGCATGCGCTATTTCCTGGAGGAAGAAGCATGAGCCTCCTTGCGGTGGGGAGCGTTGCTTTTGACAGCGTGAAGACCCCCTTGGGGGAGGCCGAAGAGGTTCTCGGGGGTTCCGCCACCTATTTTTCGGTCTCGGCCAGCTTCTTCACCGAGGTGAGGCTCGTTGCCGTGGTGGGGGAGGATTTTCCCCAGGCTCATCTGGATTTTCTCAAGAGCCGCGAGATAGACCTCAAGGGCCTTGAGGTGGCGCCCGGAAACACCTTCCGCTGGCGGGGGGAATACGGCTGGGACCTCAATGAGGCGCGCACGCTCGACACCCGGCTCAACGTCTTCGAGAGCTTCAGGCCCAATCTGCCCGAGGACTACCTGGATTCGGAATACCTCTTCCTCGCCAATATTGACCCGGAGCTTCAGATGAGCGTTTTGGAGCAGCTGAACGCCCCCGAGCTCATCGCTCTGGATACCATGAACTTCTGGATCGAGGGAAAGCCTGGGGAACTCAGAGAGGTTCTCACCCGAGCGGACATCCTGCTCATAAATGACTCAGAGACCCGGGAGCTCGCGCGGGAGCCGAACATAGTAAGGGCGGCACGCCGCATCCTCTCCTGGGGGCCGAAGGCTGTGGTAGTCAAGAGGGGCGAGTACGGGGCCCTCATGTTCAGCGAGGATGGCGTTTTCTCCGCCCCCGCCTATCCGCTTGAGGACATCCACGACCCCACGGGCGCAGGCGACTCCTTTGCCGGGGGCTTCATGGGCTACCTCGCCTCAACGCGAAACGTCTCCCCTCCCGCAATCCGCCAGGCCATCATCTTGGGAAGCGTGATGGCCTCGTTCAATGTGGAGGCCTTCAGCCTTGAGCGCTTCAAGAGCCTCACCTACCCCGAGGTTAAGGAGCGCTTTAGGGAATTCAAGCGCCTTGCGCACTTCGAGGAGCTCTGAGCCTTGCGCGTGATTGCCGGGACCCTCAAGGGAAGGCAGATAAAGGCGCCGAAGGGGCTCTCCATCCGCCCCACGCGCGAGCGGGCGCGGGAGGCGCTTTTCAGCATGCTTGCGCCTTCGCTAGAAAGCTCTCGCTTCCTCGACCTCTGCGCGGGCACGGGCGCCATCGGGATAGAGGCACTTAGCCGCGGCGCGGAGTCAGCCCTTTTTGTCGAGAAGAGCGTCAAGGCCTGCCGCCTCATAGGCGAGAACCTCAAGAGCCTCGGCCTTGAGGGGAGGGGCCGGCTCCTTAAGGAGGACATCCTTAAAGCCATAAAACGCCTTTCTGGGGAAGGGGAGGGCTTTGACCTGATCTACCTCGACCTTCCCTATAAGAGCCCCCTCGCAGGCACCTGCCTCAAGGCGGTCTCAGCCTCAAGCCTTCTCAAGCCCGGCGGAATTTTCATGGTTGAGCACGAGATAAAAAGAGAACCTCCCGAGAGAGAAGGGAACCTCCTCCGCATCAGGACATCGAGGTTCGGGGATACGGCGATTTCTTTTTACCGGCGGGGTTCTGAGGCTCACGATGGGGGGCTCGTCTGACCATCGGTAGCTTTCCTATTTCGCGGGCAAGAAGATGTGAGGGTCTGGATAAATGGAGGAGGAAAGTAAAGGTAATTCAACCACAGCGGAGAATTATGCTGATCAGATTATCGAGGTGATAAGGGAGAATGAAAA
Organism: uncultured bacterium; assembly: GCA_964575845.1. Lineage (GTDB taxonomy): Bacteria > UBA8248 > UBA8248 > UBA8248 > CAZNSX01 > CAZNSX01. The sequence continues at coordinate 157,095 of CAZNSX010000006.1, forward strand.
ATTTCTCCGCAAGAATGCAAAAGGAAGTTTTGATGAAGTTATAGAATTTATAATTGAAGCTATAGATTATTTTTCACGCGCTGTTAAGAGAGAAAGGAGTGAAGAAGATTACCTTAAGAGTGCTATGGTTTTTTTCTTCTATCACATTCTAATGCCATTAAGTTATGCAATTCACACAGATTTGCTGATTGGTAATTTACCTGCATGCTTTATGGAGCTAAGATTAATACTTGAATCATTGTCAAAGTGTTATATCGCGGACTTAAGATATCCAGACAGAAACTTTTTTCAAGAAAAAGTCGAATTGTTAGAGAAGGAAATGCAGAGGGGAAAAATAAGCACGTCCAAACTAATAAAGAATTTTGGAGAAGAATTGGAATTGAGAAAATGCTCTATCGCCTTATGGGATAAAATTTCGAGAGATTGGGTTCACACAAAGGGAATTATAGACAGAATTGCATATCAAATTATTGAAAAGGGCGAAGTGCCTCCTTGGCCTCTGGTTATACCCACGAATTATGTAGAGGCCGATTTAGATACTATTGAGGAATTGGGCAAGCGTATATCGCAATTTAGAAATTTACTAAGGGCTACAATCGAAAAATACCAACAGAATTAGTCGCGTAGGCCACGGCCGCGGCCTGACCATTCATATCAGATAATGCCGAGGCGCAGCCTCGCCCTACCCCGCTGATTGCCGGTTTTCCATTTTGATATGGGAAATTTCAGGAAAAAGCGAGTTCGAAGGATGTCGCCAGACTCTCGCAATGAGGAGGGCACTCGATGGCAGCCCGAAAAGAAAGCACGGGTGAATCCATCTATCAGATCAAGGTGACGCTAAGAGACACGAGACCTCCCATCTGGAGGAGGTTCCATGTGCCTTCCGACATCACCCTTCATGACCTTCACCGGGTTCTTCAGGTGGTCATGGGCTGGAGCGGGTACCATCTCCACCAGTTCATCATCGGGGGGGAATATTATGGCGAGCCTGACCCAGAGTATGACATTTCCGAGACAAAGGAGGAAAGGGCCGCGAAATTGAGTCAGGTTGTTCCCGGCGAAAAAGCCAGGTTTATCTATGAGTATGATTTTGGCGATGGTTGGGAGCACGCGCTTCTTGTCGAGAAGGTGCTGCCGCGTGATGAGGGCGTGCAGTATCCCGTCTGTCTTGCCGGAAGACGCGCCTGTCCGCCCGAGGATTGCGGCGGCACTCCAGGGTATGCTGATTTTCTGGAAGCGATCAAGAATCCCTCGGGCAAAAAAGAACAGGAAGAATGGCTGGAGTGGGTAGGAGAGGATTTCGACCCGGAGGCATTCGACCTCCACGAGGTCAACGAGGAGTTGAAGGGGATAGGAGGGTTGAAGAGGATCAAATGAAGGGAGGGTAGCCCACGACCGCGGCGTGACCATCCATACCGAATAATGGCAAGGCGCAGCCTTGCCCTAAGCAAATCTATTGCCGACCTTTGCTATTGCCTGGTAGCGCCTGATAGCACCTTGTGAAGGCCATTGAGTTTTCTATAAGAATCTAGATTATAGTTGAAACAAACAGCCGCAAGCGCTATTCTTACCGCCGGGAGGACTTGCTCGTGAAATCTCTCGCCTGCAAGGTATTCATTCTTTCGGCCTTTCTATTCTTTTTTTTAGTCACTACAGCTACCGCGCAGACGCTGACCGTGAAGGTGCCTCGGGGGAATGTGCGCGCTGGTCCTGGATTGACGTATGACATTGTTGGCAAAGTGACCCGCGGCCAGGAATATCCAATCGAGGACCGGCAGGGTGATTGGTTTAAGATTCATCTCGAACCCGGCAAAGAGGGATGGCTTTACACATCCTTGGTGCAACTAAGCACCGAACCGCAGTCTCCTGGTAGAAAAGCCATTCCCCAGGAGGGAGGTAGAGGGACGCCTGAAGAGGCTCCTTCCTCATCAGCCGCTCACACCATGACGACGTTATTTTTAATCTTATTGGTGGCCTCCGTCATCGGGCTAATCCGGAGCAAAAAGAGGCGTCGCATGTATTTATGTTTCACGATTGCTTTTTTCATATTATTCAGTGTCTCTGCTGGGCAGATAGAGCAGGAAAAAAAGAAAGGTATCGTAACTTCGCAGCTGACTAAACAAGAAAAGCAAAAGCTAAAGCCGACCAAAGAAAAGAAACAAAAATCAAAAATAGCGCTATCGAGTAAGGCTAGAGTAAAAGAAGTTGATATGCCCAAGTACAGTGTCTTGGATGAGAATATAGTCGACACTCCCATTAAGACAGAGATAACTCTGAATTTATTGGTCTCGGGAGAAATCTCAGATGACGGACTCAGAATATTGCTCAATAAACTTTACTTTTCTACCAAAGGGAGGAGAGGATTTAGATATCATAAATCTCCTACCAATATTTATATATATGCATATACATCGAAGGAAAGGGCCGAGGCAGGGATGGGTCAGTGGGTGGCGATGCTACAAAAGGGTTATGATGAGCTAAGGCCTACCATTAGAATCAATCCACGCCAGCTTGCCCAACTGGGTGCAAAACCAGAGGAGAGATTCGAGCTTTCGGAGGCCAAGAGAATCCAAATCTGGAATGAGATAATCAAAGTTGAAGATAGGACATCTTATTCGCGCTCTCTAATGGGGGAAGCTAAGAATGAGCTGGCGAGAAAGTATGGGTTGACACGGAGGCAGCTTGACATGATCGCGGGAGAAGGTCTGAGAAAAGACTGGCCATTTCCCAAACAAAAGGAACAGCAACTAAAGGCCACCATGCGGCAAAGGGAAAAAGAAACACCGCAGCCGTCGGAAGGGAGCAAGCTAGCGAAAGTTTGCAGCATTGGCAAACAGCCTGGGGTTAGAGGTGGAGTTATTATGGCACGATCAGGCCACCTTGAAGAGTTCCTTGCTGCCTTTAAGATAATGGGAAATACGCTGGATCCGCAACTGAGGACTGGATATGAAATTATTGCCTTAAGCTTTGCGGAATGTCTAGTCAAGACTGGGACAAAAGTCAGAATCACGGGGTTTTCTTCGACATCGAATGGTTATGCTATAACAGTGATGGAAGGTAGCAAAGTCGGACAGTCGGGAGAAGTTCACAAAAGCCACCTAACATGCAGATGATCAGCTAGCTACGGGACGTTCCCGGTTCTCGCCATCCATACCGAATAATAGCGAGGCGCATCCTCGCTCTATCCAGTTCGGTTAATAAGAAAAAGATGTAGTTTAAAAAGTTTTCGGTAGCATGTATTCAAAATAAAGCCATAAAGTCAGAGAGCATGGTAGCTTTTTTGATTCAGAATTCTTTAAAATTAATATGATAGAAGAGTTTTTCTTATTTTATTCTTGGTCCATACTTCTAGAAAGTGAAGTGCTTTTGTCCTCGCCCCATTGGACTCAGAGGGTATATCAAAATGATAAATGCAAGTCGTATACTGAACATGTTAGCATATTTCATAGGAACCCTCCCAGCACATAGAAGCACTAAATTTTTAGGCAGAGGGGTTGGGCCAGAGGGGCGCCTACGCGTAAAGGGTTCGAATAGATAGCAATTGATTAGGTGCATCGGGAGGCAAAAAACTCTAGGATAGACTCATGGAAAGAGGAGAAGCGTTCTTGAGCGGATTTATTGTTACAATAGATACTAACTGCATAAATGTATATGGCCGCGCTGAGGGGATGGCCCAATTGGAAGATTGGGAAAGGCGTCGTTTAATTAAAATTGTAAGCACACCGTCTTTGATTAGGGAAACACACCAGAATGCAAAGCGATTGGCGAAGGCCATGGGATATCCAAATATTGGCGAACCGCTTTTTTTTGATGATGGGGAGGGGGACGAGAAGGCATCATCTGTATTCGTTGACGATATGGATCCTTGCGGGGCTTATTTTCTGGACGAGGAAGATATTTCATTTGAGGAGTTGAAAAATATCTGTTTTCCAACAACCTCAAGCGATCAATTAACTTCTGGTCAAATAAATGATATAAGCTTTTTGCTTGCCCATAAATATGGCAGGGCCGACTTCTTTGTGACTACTGATTCCCATATCATTGGGGATGACAAGCGGGGAAAATTGGCTGGAGTTGGTATTAAGCTATTCACCCCTGAAGGACTAGCTAAGCATCTTATAGAAAAAGAAGGCTTCAAACGAACAGTTTTTAAGCCGGGTAGGTAACGGCTGCGCCGTGACTATCCATACCGGATAATGGCAAGGCGCAGCCTCGCCCTAACCATTTTTCTCATGCTCCTTTGCGTTTCATCCTCCCTTCAAGCTCTTCGACCCTGCGTTCTAACTCCCTCTTCGGGCTTCTCCTCGCCTTAAGCTTTCCCTCAGGGCCATAGAATGGGGGAGGGCCCCAGGGCCTCCGCCAAGAGCTAGGCGCCTCGGCGTCATCTTGAGTCACCGTCGAGCCGGGTCCTGCTTGTCACCAGGTCTTTGACCACCCGGTCCTTCTTGACCGGCTCAATGGTGATGTCTCCCCGGACGAGTTCCGTGCACGCGAGCACGGCCCTGCCGTTCACCCTGACCATGCACTCAGCGCATATCCCCCTCCTGCAGGAGAGGTAGTGGGCCAGGCCTCCGTCGTACTCCTCGTTTATGTACTGGAGCACGTTGCTCACGCTCGAGCCTTCTATGAGAGGAACCCTGTAGACCTCGTACCGAGGCTCCTGGTCCACGGCCGAGTTGAACCGGAAGACCCTCACCTCTATGGTGGGCCGCTCTTCGCTCACTGCGAAGGGTCCCCCGGCCTCCAGCGCGTCGAGATGATCGGCTCAGCAATGGCGGACATCTCGCCACTCTCATTCTTAAGAATGATGTTCCTCAACCAGCCCTCGCTTGTTTCCTTGAAGTCCCTACGGTAGTGCGCGCCGCGGCTCTCCTCCCTCAAGAGAGCGCCCGTGGCTATCGCCTCGAGGATCGTTGCGAGGCTCTCGAGCTGGATCGCCTCCACCCACTCCCGGTTATACTGGCGCTCGGTAGCACCCGTCGCGAGCCGCGGCAGGGTGTCCCTCTTAAGCTCTCCCACCCAGTCAAGGGCTTCCTTGAGTGCTCCGCCATCCCTTATAATGCCGGCCTTCTCCCAGGCCACCTTCTGGAGCTCCTTGCGCACCTTGAGCGGCCTTGGTCCACCGTCATCACGGAGGTATCGGAGCACCCTCTGCTCAATCTCCGCCACCCCTTTCTCATCCAGTTCCGTCCGGCCGACCTTTCTCGCGCTTTCAGCGGCGGCGGCACCGACTCTCGCGCCCTGGACGAATATCTGGGTGCACGCGTTCCCGGAGAGCCTGTTCGCCCCGTGGGTGCCGCCTGCGACCTCGCCCGCCGCAAAGAGGCCGGGCACGCTCGTCTCGCATCTCTCGTTCACCCTTATCCCGCCCATGAAGAAATGGCTGGCGGGACCGACCTCCATCGCATAGCCCCTCTTGACTTTCTCCATCAGCTCTCCGAAGTGGAACCCCTGATACTCCCAGTCAGCCCCCAGGAAGGCTCCCTTTGAGAACCACTCCAGGAAATAGTCCACGAGGTTGTGAGGCAGGTGGGCGAGCGACATGTAAACGCCACCCGAGGGCGTGCCCCGGCCCTCCAGGATCTCCGTCATTATGGCTATCGACAGCAAGTCCCTGGTCGTCTTCTCCATCCGCTCGGGGTCCCACCTGCTCATGAAGCGCTGCCCGTATTTGTTAAGCAGCCAGGCGTCCATCCCACCGGCGGGGCCAATCGTGAATGGAAAGCCTATCCCCCGCCATGCCGGCGGCCAGAGGAGGTTGCAGGGGTGGAACTGGGTCATCTCCATGTCGACGAGCTCGGCGCCCGCCCGGTAGGCCATTGCCTGGCCGTCGCCGGTCAGCTCCTCTGGGGCCGTCTGGATGGGGTAGACCATCATCCCGCCGCCGGTCGCAATGACAGTGGCCCGGGCCGAGATGGTGACGAACTCCCCGCTTCTGAGGTCAAGGGCGAGTGCGCCGGCCGCCACCCCGCCCGAGGTGAGGATATCCACCACCATCATGTCCTCGACGACCCTCACCTTCCTCGCCCGGACCTGCCTCCTGAGCGCTTTCATTATCTCGGCACCCGTGGTGAGAACGCCGCGGGGGTAGCGGTGGCCGGGCGTCAGCAGGAGGTCCGTGACCTTCATCCCCCATTCCATCACCTCTTTGACCCTTATGGGCGCCTCGGCCACATGAGCCTCCACGAGCTTCTGGTTGTTTAAGTATTTGCCCTCTATGAGGATGTCCTCGAAGAAGATATCCTGGCTGTCGTTAGGGTCTCCGGGAAGTCCGAGAAGCTCCCTGGCGCTCCTGCTGTCCACGTCGACATCGGCTAAGGCCGTTATGGTCGCGCCGCTCCTCCCGAAGCGCCCCTTTGTGACGACCAGAACCTCGGCCCCGACATCATGTGCTGCGATGGCCGCGCGCGCGCCGGCCCCTTCGCTCCCGATGATCAGCACGTCGGTCTCAAGCATGGTCTGGGCTCCGCCCTGCTCTCAGCAATGTCGCAGCTTCCTGAAGTGGAAGGGAAAATTCAGTCGATCCCGCCCTCCAGAGCGAAGAACTCGCGGACCGACTGGGTGATCTCCCCGAACTGGTCCGAGCCCATCATCCTCAACTCCCTGGGCCTGGGCAGTCCCACATCCATGATCCTCGCGATCCTTCCGGGCCTGGGTGTGAGCACGATGACTCTATCCGCCAGGAAGACCGCCTCGGGAATGCTGTGGGTGATGAAGAAGATGGTCTTGCGGCTCTCGCGCCAGATCCGGAGCAACTCGAGGTTCATCTGCTCTCTGGTCATGGCGTCGAGCGCGCCGAAGGGCTCATCCATGAGCAGGATGGCGGGGTCGTGCAGGAGCGCCCTCGTGATTGCGTTTCGCTGCTGCATTCCACCGGAGAGCTCCCGCGGGTACTTGTTCTCGAATCCCTCGAGCCCGACGAGACTCAGCAGCTTCATCGCCCTCTCGGTGTACTTCTTCCTGTCGAGGCCCAGGATCTCCGCGGTGAGAAGCGTGTTCTCGAGCACGGTGCGCCAGGGGAGAAGCACCGAGTTCTGAAACACGACCCCGATGTCCCTCCTGGGTCCGTCGACCGGGGTGTCACGAAGGAGCACCTCGCCCTTGGTCTTCCGCAAGAGGCCCCCGAGGATCATCAAGAGAGTTGTCTTGCCGCACCCGCTCGGACCCACGACGGTGACGAACTCATCCTCACCGATGTCGAAATTGATACCATGCACGGCGTGGACGATCTCACCCTTCTTGGTGGTGTAGTACTTGATGAGGCCCCTCACCTGGATGATCTTTGCCATGTCAAACCGCATCCTCGGTTCGGACACCGGAGTTCATCGGAGGGCCTCCTGATCACACACCGTACTCGTTACTGAAAGAGTGAAAAAGATGGGCTTGACCCGACGGCCTGAGGCGCGGGAACTTTTCTCCTTCACAATGGATCGCTCCCTCGGGGGGCCTCATACCGATCGGACCCCTCTCAATTCCCTTGGCGGTAGAGAGATAAATGTTCAGGGTTTCAGCAGGCTCACTTGGTCGGCCTGATGAACTCTCCGCAGCCCGGCTTGCCCACCACCTCCCCGTCCCTCATCACCACCTCGCCGCGGACTATCGTGCAGACGGGTATGCCCTGAACCTCCCTTCCCTCATAAGGCGTATAGCCCATCTTCGAATAGACGCGGTAATCCTCGCCGAGGGTCTTCTTGAGCTTCATGTCCACGATGGCTAGGTCCGCGTCCGAGCCCACACGGATGATGCCCTTTCGGGGATAGATGCCCAGGTGTCTTGCGACGTTCTCCGAGCAGAGCCGCGAGAGCTTCTCCAGCGATATCCGACCGTTGTTCACTTCCGTCAGGAACATGGACATGTAGTGCTCGACGAGCGGGTAGCCCACTATTACGGAATCGAGGACGTTCTTCTTCGCCTTCTCGAAGTCTTCCCTGCTGTGGGGGGCGTGGTCCGTGGCGATGAGGTCGATGGTGCCGTCGTCCAGGGCCTCCCAGTACACATCCTCCGAGCCGGCTATTGTGATCACAACGATTGGGAACGCGCCCCAGGGATTGGCCTCGGTTATGAAACTGTAGCCGCCCGCCTTGAGGGCCCTGACGAGCTTTATCTGATCCCTTCCCTGCACGTGCAGCACCCGCAGGCGCACGCCCACGGCATTCGCCAGAAGCACCATCTTTGCGATGCCGGTGGTGTTGTTGATGTCGTGGTCTCCGTAGGAAACCTCACTGTATGCCATGAGGTCGGTCTTGCCTTCCTCGGTCCACTTCTTGACTTTGTACTCCCATATGTCCTGGTTGTGGGGATGGAAGAGGACCGGTAGGCCGGTCTTCCTCACCTCCTTCAGCATGTTCAGTATCTTGGCGTCATTTATGATGGAAAGCTCCGAGCCGTAAGGGTAATGGGCCGATTTCATGAAGAACTTGTAGCCTACGGTCCCGGCCGTCGCGATCTTGCCGATCTCTTCCGGGATGGTCGGCATGGCCCAGTGGTTGAAATCCACGACCGACTTGCTCTTTGCGATCTCGATGTGCTGGTTGTATATCTCGAGGGTCCTCGGCGGAGGGTTCGTGTTGGGGATGCCGACAACCATCGTCACCCCGCCTGCCGCGGCCGCCTTCGAGCCCGTCTCCCAGTCTTCCTTGTATGTGTAGCCGGGCTCGCGGAAGTGCACGTGGCTGTCGATGAAGCCGGGTATGACCACCTTTCCGCTCGCGTCGATCTCTTCCGAGGCGGAGGGGAGGTTCCCCTCCAGATCGACCGCCGCTATCCTTCCGCCCTGAACGGCTATGCCCGCTCGCCTGAGTCCACCGGGAGTCAAGACCTCCCCATTTTTGACCACCAGATCGGCCGTGCTCACCTTCTTTTCTCCTCCTTGGAGTTCAGCCCGAAGGCTCCCCCGGACCCAGCCTCCCGAAAAGGGCGCTGCTTCACATCGATGCCCATTCGTAAAGGAAGTCGGCGACGAACTTCATGTTCTCGCGGACCCCCTCCACGACGATATACTCATCCGCCTGGTGCGCCCGCCAGCCGTGCCCCGTTCCGGCGAATATGCAGGGCAGTTGCAGGGGGTCCTGGTTGAAGAAGCCGAAGGGACCGACCGCGGGTGTGGTCGGCCATATTATGTACTCCTTGCCGTGCCGCTCCGCCGTCCTTATGGCGGCCCGGTAGATGTCTTCTTCAGCGGAGCTCCTGGACCACTCGTAGGTGCCGAACTCTCTTATCTCGGCCTCCTTGTAGCCCCTCCGGTCCAGGTGCTTCCGCAGTTTTTGGACTATCTCCCGCGACTTCTGGTTGGGGATAAGCCTCATGTCTATCTTAGCTGTGACTTTCTGGGCCTGCGTTGTGAAGACCCTCGGCCCGGTGTATCCGCCGACGATCCCCGCGATGTTGACCACGGGCCCCATGATATAGTCCTCGACCGCCTCTGTGCCCGGACTGCCTCCCTTGAACCTGGCGATGTTCATGCTCTTCTTGACCGTCTCCTCGTCGAACTTCTCCTTGATTACGCGCAGGTTCTCTTGCTCCTCCTCGTCGTAGGGGCGAACCTTTTCGTAGAAGCCGTCTATGGCGGGGCGCTGGCCCTCGTCCACGAGGGTGCTCAGCAGGTGGACCATCCTGTGCATGGGAGCGTCGATCCATGAGGTGTTCCCCGACCAGAGGTCCCTGCCGTCGAGGGTACCGCCCCACTCACCGCCCTTTATCTCTATCTCGACGTTGAGCTTTCCCTTGTAGCCGCGGTTGATGATGAGCTGCCCGTCCTCGTTCTCGCGCATGCTGGGCATGTAGAAGGCGTCCGCGGTCTTAAGCACTTCGAGCTTCTTCTCGACGAACTGGTGCAGGTGCGGGCAGCCGACCTCCTCCTCCCCCTCCCAGGCGAAGAGAACGTTGACGGGTATGTCCCCAGTCACGGCCTGCATCGCCTTGAGGGCCAGCACAAAGGCCAGCATTGGGCCGCGTTGGTTGTGCGAGCCCCGGGAGCAGATCACCTTCCCCATGCGGGCGGGAAGGCCGATCCGCTCGGCATCAACGATTTCGGCACCGAGCGGGGAGCAGGTCCACTCCTCCTCCTTGACCGGCACTATGTCGTAGAGGCTGTATGCGATCAGGGTCTTTGCCTCCGGGCTCTTGGAGAGGACCTTGCCGTACACAACCGGGTGGCCGTCCGTCTCCACTATCTCCAGCTCGGCGGCTCCGAGACCCTTCACGTAGCCGAGGCACATCTCGGCGGTCTCCCGGATGCCCTCGCCCGTGTGTGAGAAGCCCGGCTGCCGGAGGAAACGCCTGATCTCTTCGATGGATTCACAAAAGTGGGCGTCAATATAGTTGTGAACCTCGGAAGTCTCCACCGTCTATGAGCCCCTAAGGTGAACCGGGTGAGCAAAACACTGCGACACGACCACATCAAGCGCTGACCACGGTGTGCTCCTCGCTCCAGAAGACCACCTTCTTCTTTATCAAGCGCATGATGGAATGAAGCCCTGTCCCCATGAAGGCCAGGATCAGAAGGATAACGAAAATGCCGGCCGTATCGAGCGAGAAATTCTTCTGCATGATCACGCTTCCGAGGCCGTGGAGCCCGCTCACCAGCTCTCCGACGATGGCGCCGATGACGGAGAAGACGATGGCAAGGTCCAGGCCCGCGAAGATGAGCGGAAGCGCGCTCGGAAGCTGGACCTTTGTGAAGATCTGCCACCTCGTGGCGGACAGGGAGCGGAGGAACATGATGCGCTCGGGGTCCGTGGTTCGGATGCCTATGAAGGTGTTGACGATCGCGGGGAACATGGCGATGGTGGCGGCGATGCCTATGCGGGAGGACATGCCGAAGCCGAGCCATATCACGAAAAGCGGGGCGATGGCCACCTTGGGAAGAGTCTGCAGGGCCACTACATAGGGATAGAAGATGCGCTCGGCGAAATGGGAGAGGCCCACCCAGATTCCCACTATGAGACCTATGCCGGCTCCGATGAAAAAGCCGATCAGCACCTCCGCCATCGTGTACCCGATCTCGAACCAGAGAACACGTTCCGTCACGAGGTTCGCCCAGAACGATATCGCGATGTCCGATGGGCGGGGAAGAATATATTCTGGATATTCAAAAAAGTAGACCAGAAACTCCCACAAAGACATGGCGGCAATGAAGACGAGTGCTAGATATATGAACTGTCTGGTGCTTGTGATGACTCCGGTCGGGGCGCCTTCTTCGAGGACGTCCAGCTCTTTGACGTCTATCCCCAGCTCTTCGATTTCCTTTTGCTGAACCATGCCCCTGCCCTTGAGGCCGCCGTCCGGGGCCCCCGCCGGCCCCCCCGGGCCCGGGCGCAAGGGGCGCGGCTGATTTGGGCCAGAAAG
>CAZNSX010000006.1:168450-273433 GCA_964575845.1 uncultured bacterium
TCCTTTTGCTGAACCATGCCCCTGCCCTTGCGGCCGCCGCCCGGGCCCGCGGAGGCCTCCGCGGGCCCGGAGCTAAGTGGCCGCAGTTTATGTCACCTCACTTGTAATTCTTAGCCATATCGATTATGCGCTGCATGTCGAAGTTGTTGGCCTCGTCGATCATGTCATTGGTGAATACCTTCTCGGCGGGGATCCTCTTCGCTATCTTCCCCGTCTTCACGTAGAAGTCGATCGTATTCTCCCAGACCTTCTTGTCCATCCAGCCGATCTTGACAGAGGTGTCCGAGAGCTGCTTCACCGTGCGCAGGCGGGCCTTTAGAACGTGAGTCATGTCTTTCAGCTGGCCCTCCTCGTCCTCTTGCTTCCCGAGCTTCTTGGAGGCGGGGAAGAGCTTCCAGTGGACCTTGATGGAGGCGGCCGGGTTGGTCTGGATGAACACCGCAGCCTTGGCGATGGCCCTTAACCACCTGACCGCCGCATCACGGTTATTCTTCAGCCAGTTGGTATTCATCACATAACCCGATGAATAGGTCCCATCTACACCCGGCGTCGAGAGGTAGCGGAAAGTGATCCCCTGCACCTCCATGAGGGCTATTCCGGTATCCCAGTAGGACCCGCCGACTACCTTCCCCGTTTTGATGGCGTTGACGGCCTGAGCGCCGAGACCGATGGGGACGAGCTCGATGTCCTTTTCGGGGTCCAGGCCGGCCTCCTGCGCCATCGCTTTGGCCATGGGAACGCCGTCGCTCCCGTAACTGTAAACCCCGATCCTTTTCCCCTTGAGGTCCTTGACGGTCTTTATGGGGCCCTCCTCGGGGACAACTATGTAGAAGATGTTCCTCCGAGTGACTATCCACGGGCTGATGACGGGCATCCCTTTATCAATAGCGATGACCATCGGGCCGTATCCGACGAAGGAGACGTCCGCCTTCCCCGCGCCCACCAGCTTGGTCGCCGCGGTGCTGCCCGGGGCGCCCGATATCTCTACATCCAGCCCCTCCTCCTCGAAGAACCCCAGGCCGCCCTGTGACTTCGGGAGCCCCAGCGATATCTCGTTATACCAGACGGCGTAGCTCGTCGTGGGGAAAAGTACCCTGACCTTATCCTTCGCCACCGCCTGCCCGGGCACTACGATGAGGCCCAGCGCGAAGAGGCAGATGGCGGCCAGCGCGAGTATCTTCTTCATCTTCCTCCTCCTTCTCAATTCTCCCCCTATAGGCAAAACCCCACTTCCCTTCCAGAGCGTTTTTCCCGGCATCCCTCCTTTCCATGAAAACTTCTTTACCCCGTAGTCTATAGGATAACCCCCAGCTCCATGCTAGAACGTTCCACCGCGGAAAGAAAAGCAGGGTCCTTCACCCCACCATATGTGAATTGCGACGGTAAAGCCCGCTTCTCCTCCTGCGCGGCTTAGGCCCTCACTTGTCCCGGTGATACTCCTCCCTGTCGCGCACGTCCTGGATATCCTGCGGGAGCATGTGAGCCAGCCAGAACCCCTCCTTCTTCGACGCGGGCACGGCTATGTAAAAGAAGATGAGCGGCTGATCTTCGGAAACGCATTCCGCGTGGAGATGCGTGCCCTTGGGAATATAGAAAGCGTCCTCGGGCTTGAGGTCGTTCACTTCCTCCTCGGTTGAGGGCCTCTCGACAGTTTTTACCAGCCCCCTCCCGCGCAAAATCAGCCATATTTCATCGTACCAGAAATAGGTCCTGACGTCTTCTCCCTTGCTCAGCTTGGTGAACCCGGCCCGGAAACTGAGGTCTTCCGCCGTCACGAACCGGTGCATCCCGCCGCCTTTGGTAAAGGTCTTCGGTATCAGCCTGTCGGGATGTGGATGAGTCAGAATGTCAGCTTCATTGAATGAATATTTCTTTACCAATGTTACTCCTCCCTGGATGGGGCTACACAGCCCTTTTCCTCAACCTTAACCGCGTCATACACCAGCGCCCGAGAAGCCCGAGGGCGGTTCTCTTTTTGCCTTGCCTTCAATACTATACAGATATGGAGTTCTGTCAACTCTGAAAAATCTGCACCTTAGAGCATGCCGACGGGAGCATCGGGGGTGTTGGACCCCCAATGGGATGACTATCCCACCGGGCGGTAGGGCGCAGAGCTAGGAAAGGTCGGTGTCAGGGCTGACGTTCACTGGAGCGCCGAGCTGACGGGAGATGGCCTGCGCGGTCCGCTTGACGGCGTCGATGTGCTCGCGCAACCGTCGCTTGGGCATGCGCGAAACAGGTGTGGATGTAGAAATGGCAGCCACCGCCCTACCAGTTGCATTGAAGATAGGGGCGGAGACGCCGCAGATACCCTCGCAGAGTTCGCTCTTGCTGGTGGCGTAACCGAGCTTCCGGGCCTTCGCGCACTCCTGGTGCAGGCGGTCTGGGTCTGTTATGGTGTTGCGGGTGTGAGGCTTTAGCCCCTGGGAAATGACCTTCTCCAGACACCGGGGGTCATAGGCCAGCAGTAACTTGCCACTGGAGACGCAGTAGGCCGGAGCCGTGCTGCCGACATTGGTTTGGATGATGATAGGGTGGCGGCTTTCGAGCTTCTCCAGGTATGTGATGTGGGTGTCCTCGAGGACGATGAGGAGGACTTTCTCGTTGAGGGTGTCGCGCAGTTTCTCCATCAGCGGAAGCGCGACCTCACGGAGCCCGAGGTCATCTATGGCCCTGCAGCCCAATTCGAAAAGCTTTAGGCCCAGATGGAATTTGCCGTTCTTAGCATCCCGCCTCACGAATCCCATCCATTGCAGAGTTGCCAGCAAGCGGCCGACGGTGCTTTTGGACATACCGAGCATACGACTGAGCTCGTTCACTCCACAGGGTCCTTCGCTCCGCATCAACATTTCGAAGATTTGCAAACTCTTAAGAAGTGATTGATTCATAAGCCTCATCACGCCCTCCGGCTGCCTGGGGGGTGCTTTGCACTACCTCGGTCCACCGACGCCGACGGCCTGTCCGCCCCTAATTACGCTTTTTCTGATTGAACTATAGCACAAAATTGTCGAGCCCGAGCCATGAGAAAAGTCTTGACGGCATCCTAGGGAGAGGTTAAATTACTTTCAAATGTAGCAAATTCTGATATCGAGGGTCAATATGTGGGCCTCCTCGAAATTCCACGGATTCCACTTGGAAATAAATTTGCGACCTCACCCGCCTGACGGCCCATCTGAGGCGGGTGCTCCTTTGACCCGAAGTAAGGGAAGGGTAGTGTACGCTTTCCGACACCGCAGAGGTGCCCTGCAATCTTTGCTGGGGGCCCTATGCTCATTCAACGCCTATGGCCCGGACAAGGGAGGCAGCCGGAGCGGCGTGCTCTAGTGTCTCTGCTCGGGCTCCTTCGGTGGGCGGCAGAAGGCGAAGGAGCTGGGCATCCGGCTCGACAACGAACAGGTCTTTACCCTGTTGGAGCGCATCCGGGAAGAGATGCGCTGGTGCAAACGTGCGGTTAGTGACTAGCTGTTCCACGAGTTTGCTTGCGTCCTTGGCGCCTAGCCAGGACGGTGTTCGGCCTCGGCTGGGCATGGTGTAGGGGAGGTGAACGAATAGGGGATAATTCTGCGGCACCTCTTGCCCGTATGATTAGCGTTCTTTAGACCCCGACGCTCGTGGGTGAGGCTGCGCGGGGAGAGAAGGGAGTGCGACCATGCCACCGGTTAATGACAAGCTGGAAGCCACGACGAAGCTGTGGTACATCTCGCCGCACAACTTCTGCGACGAGGTTCGCTCGCAGATGATGCTCCCCAAGAAGGTCCAGATCTGTGACATGACATTGCGCGAGGGTCGTCAGCTCGAGGGCCTCTCTCTCAGGCAGGACGAAGTGGTCCTGCTGGCGGAGAAGCTCGCCGAGGCGGGCGTCACCATGCTCCAGGTGCACGGGGACGACCCGGAGGATGTGCTCGAAATCAAGAAGCGCTTACCCAACGTAATGGTGGAGGCGATGATCCACCCGACCGCCGGACTCGACCCCGCCACGTGCAAGCAGGCAGTAGACGAAATCGTGGACCACAGGGTCGATATCGTGAACCTGTCCTTCTCCTTCTCAGACCCCCAGATGCCCGTGTACGAGACCATGGCGGGGGCGCGCATAAGCCGGGAGGAGGCCATCGACCGGGCGGTGAATGCGGTGAGTTACGCGAAGAGCAAGAGCGAGGGGGTCTCTTTCCTCATCCAAGACCCCATGCGCATGGACCTGGGCCTGCTGAAGAGCATAGTTCGGAAGATGGTGGATGCCGGCGCGACGATCATCCGCCTGGATGACATCGTGGGGCAGGCGATCTACCCCGCGTATAGATACGTCTTCCGTGAGATGAAGAAGGCGTTCCCCGACGTACGCTTCGCGTTCCACGTCCATAACGACTTCGGGATGGGCGCGGCCGCCCTCTATGCCGCGCTGGAGGGCGGAGCCGAGATCCTCGACGTCTGTGTCAATGGCTTGGGCGAGCGGGCCGGCGTCGCGCCGCTGGCGGAGGTGGCGGCGGTGGTCCAGATCGGGTATGGCCTGGACGCCGGGATCAAGCTTGAGAAGATGAAAGAGCTCTCCCAGCTCGTGGCCGACATCACCAAGTGGCCGGTGCCTCCAAAGATGCCCTGCGTCGGCGACCAGGCCTTCTCCGACGTGGTGGAGGTTCACTACAGCCAGCCGCCGGATGGGGAATGGGCCTATAGGCAATGGAAGGCCGAAATCTTCGGGAACCGCACGAGGACCTTGCTGGGCCGTTACTCGGGACCCTGGGCTATCCGCAGTAAGGCCAGGGAGCTGGGGGTCACAATTCCCGATGAAAAGGTCCAGGCGGTGCTGGAGCGGATACGCTCGGAGTTCCGCTGGCGAAAGCGCGGGCTCCAGGACGAGGAGTTTCGCAGAATCGTGAAGGAGTTGGATTGAGAGGCCGCGCTGGGATAAAAGGGAGTACGACCATGCCACCGGTTAATGACAAGCTGGAAGCCATGACAGAGCTCTGGCGCATCTCGCCGTATAACTTCTGTGACGAGGTTCGCTCGCAGATGATGCTCCCCAAGAAGGTCCAGATCTGTGACATGACATTGCGCGAGGGTCGTCAGCTCGAGGGCCTCTCTCTCAGGCAGGACGAAGTGGTCCTGCTGGCGGAGAAGCTCGCCGAGGCGGGCGTCACCATGCTCCAGGTGCACGGGGACGACCCGGAGGATGTGCTCGAAATCAAGAAGCGCTTACCCAACGTAATGGTGGAGGCGATGATCCACCCGACCGCCGGACTCGACCCCGCCACGTGCAAGCAGGCAGTAGACGAAATCGTGGACCACAGGGTCGATATCGTGAACCTGTCCTTCTCCTTCTCGGACTACCAGATGCCCCTGTACGAGACCATGGCGGGGGCTCGCATAAGCCGGGAGGAGGCCATCGACCGGGCGGTGAACGCGGTAAGCTACGCGAAGAGCAAGAGCGAGGGCGTCTCTTTCCTCATTAATGACTTCATGCGCATAGACCTTGACCTTCTCAAGAGCATAGCGCGCAAGATAGTGGATGCCGGCGCGACGATCATCCGCCTGGACGATATGGTGGGGCAGGCGATCTACCCCGCGTATAGGTACTTGTTCCGTGAGATGAAGAAGACGTTCCCCGACCTCCCCTTCGCGTTCCACGTCCATAACGACTTCGGGATGTGCGCGTCCGCCCTCTATGCCGCGCTGGAGGGCGGAGCCGAGATCCTCGACGTCTGCGTGAATGGCCTGGGCGAGCGGGCCGGCGTCGCGCCGCTGGCGGAGGTGGCGGCGGTGGTGCAGATCGGGTATGGCCTGGATGCCGGGATCAAGCTCGAGAAGATGAAAGAGCTCTCCCAGCTCGTGGCCGACATCACCAAGTGGCCGGTACCTCCAAAGATGCCCTGTGTCGGCGACCAGGCCTTCTCCGACGTGGTGGAGGTTCACTACAACCAGCCGCCGGATGGAGAGTGGGCCTTTCGGCAATGGAAGCCCGAAATCTTCGGGAACCGCACGAGGACCTTGCTGGGCCATTACTCGGGGCCCTGGGCCATCCGCAGTAAGGCCAGGGAGCTGGGGGTCACAATTCCCGATGAAAAGGTCCAGGCGGTGCTGGAGCGGATACGCTCGGAGTTCCGCTGGCGAAAGCGCGGGCTCCAGGACGAGGAGTTTCGCAGAATCGTGGAGGAGGTGAGCTGAGCATTAGTTCTGAGAAGAGCTGAGGACGGTCAACTGCTTCTTTAACATGATAAACCGTTTAACAACTCGAACCAGTTTGATGTGCAGACACAGCAAGGCGAATTGTGCTCCCTGAAAGTGCCGCCGACCAAGCTGGCGCGCTGGGCCCGGAAAGTTCTCTCGCAGGGGGTCAGCGTGGAATCGACTGAGGCTGTCTGAGGAGGAGGAGGACGGTTGAAGCTGGAGAACCGCGTAGCATTCATTACTGGCGCTTCGGGAGAGCAAGGCCGGGAGATCGCCTTAATCTTCGCCAGGGAAGGGGCGAACGTGGGCCTCGCCGCCCGCTCGGTGGACAAGCTGGAGGCCCTGGCTGCGGAGGTAAAGGGACTGGGTCGCAAGGCGGTTGTCTGCCGGTGCGACGTAATGAAAAACGATGACATTGTGAAGGCCATTCGCGCCACTGTGAAGGAGTTAGGCCCTATTGATATCCTGGTGAACAACGCCGGGGTCGTAAGCTACGAGCCCATTCACCGTATGCCATACGAGGAGTGGGACAGGACGATCCGGATCAACCTCACCGCGCCTTTCGTCGCGATCCGAGAGGCGTTGCCCTCGATGATTGAACGGAAGAAGGGACGGATCATCAATATCGCGTCGGTTTCGGCTAAGGTCGGAATGCCTTACCGCAGTGCTTACGCTGCCTCGAAGCACGGCGTGTTGGGTCTCACCAAGTCGCTGTCCGCGGAGGTGGCCACGATGGGGATCACGGCTAACAGCATCTGTCCGGCTTTTGTCCCGTCACGCATGTTAGATGAGAGCATCCAGAAGTTTGCCGACGGGATGGGCAAGAGCTTTGAGGAAATGTCGGAGGAGCTCCGCAACCGTGTGCCCATGAAACGTTTCATCGAGCCCCGAGAGGTTGCGTCCTTAGTGCTTTACCTGGCCTCTGACGATTCGGCGGGGATGACAGGGCAGTCCATCAACCTCGACGGTGGGTTTGTCACGCATTGACCTCGGATCAGCCAGCGGAGAGGGCGTCCTATGCGGCTTGAGGGGCGAGTGGCAATCGTAACGGGCGCAGCTCAGGGCATCGGGGAGGCGATCGTGCGGCGTTTTGTGAGGGAGGGCGCGAGAGTGGTGGCCTGCGACCTGAATCTGGCGGCCGTCGAAGCCCTCTGCGCCGAGCTGGCCGCTGCCGGCAACGAGGTCCTACCGCACGGAGCGGACGTCAGCAGCTCTGATGATGTTCGCCGTATGGCGGAAGCCGCGCTTAAGACCTTTGGGCACGTCGACATCCTTATTAACAACGCCGGCATCTCGCCGAAGAAACCATTTCTGGAATACACCGAGGAGGACTGGGACGCGGTCCACAGCGTGAACCTGAAGGGGGGGTTTCTCTGCGTCCGTGCCGTGGTCGAGCAAATGATGGCGAGACGCTATGGGCGGATCGTGAACGTGGCCTCAGCTTCCTGGCGCTCCGGCAGTTTCAGGGGCGGGGCCGGGGTGCCATATGTCGCTTCGAAGGCCGGCGTGATCGGCATGATGCGCTCCCTTACCCAGGCGCTCGGCACATACGGGATTACCGTCAACACCATTGCACCCGGCCCCACGGTGACGCCGATGACCGACACTTGGCTGCCGCCCAGGCAGAAGGAGGTCGTGGCCCGGATCCCCCTCGGTCGGCTCGGGCAACCGGAGGACGTGGCCAATGCGGCGCTCTTCCTCGCATCGGATGAGGCGTCCTATATCACCGGAGTCTGTCTGGACGTCAACGGGGGAATGGTCATGGGTTGAACCGCTCGTGGCTATCGTTCACCCATCATAGGCGTTCGGAGAGAGGGACAAACATGCCGGAAATTCCGGGCGATAAACTACGTCTCATCTACCATAGGATGGTCCTCACCCGCGCGTTCGACATGAAGATCAACGACATGCTGAACCGGGGGTTGCCCGTCGTTCAGCACAGTTGCCTGGGCCAGGAGGCCACGCCGGTGGCGGCATGTGCGGTACTTCAGCCCGACGACTATCTGATGCCCTACCACCGCGGGTGGGCTTGGGCCATCGGAAAGGGGATGGACCCTAAGCGCATGCTGGCCGAACTCATGGGCAAAAAGACCGGCTACACGGGCGGTCGGGGGGGAGTGCACCTGGCCGACTGGGAACTCAGGGTCCTGGGCCGAAGCGGAATCCAGGGGGCCCACATCCCCATGGCTGCAGGCGTAGGTCTATCGGTTCGGATGCGCGGGACGGACCAGGTTGTGCTCTGCCTCTTCGGCGATGGCCCCCCCAACATCGGGGAGTGGCACGAGGGGATGAACCTGGCGGCCCTTTGGAGGGCACCGGTGGTGTTCGTGTGCGAGAATAACGGCTACGCCGAGAGCACCCGTCGGGAGCAGACCATGCTGAACGAGCACATCTCCGAGCGAGCGGCTGCCTACCGGATGCCTGGAGTCACAATCGATGGCAACGACATCTTTGCCGTATACGAGACGGTCCAGGCGGCCGTGGCCCGGGCCCGTCGCGGGGAGGGGCCCACCCTCATAGAGGCCCTCACCTACCGGTGGCTGGGCCATTACGGGGGCGACGTCTATTATTACGGCGGCTACCGCCCCAAGGAGGAGGTGGATGCCTGGAAGGCAAAGTGCCCGATCAAGCGGGCCCGGGAGAAGCTGATCGAGATGGGCCTCCTGACGCTTGCCGAGGCCGAGGTAATCGAGCGTGAGGCGCAGGCCACGGTGGACGAGGCGGAACGTTTCGCCGAGGAGAGCCCCTATCCTACACGGGAGGAACTCCTCTCGAGGGTTTTTCTGGACTGAGGAGGGGAGAGGAGAGCCCATGGCGGGACGAGAGCTCACCCTCCGGGAGGCCGTGCGCGAGGCGCTGCGTGAAGAGATGAGGCGTGATGAGCGGGTATTCCTCATTGGGATAGACATGCACCGCAACATCATAAATCACGTCGTTGACGGCCTCTACGAGGAGTTCGGCGAGGGCCGCTGCATCTCCACCCCCATCGTCGAGGCGGGATTCACGGGGGCGGCTCTGGGCGCGGCTCTGACGGGGATGCGGCCCGTGGTAGAGGTGGGCAACGGCTGCTTCCTCATGCGGGCCTATGATGAGGTGTTCAACGAGGCGGCTAAGTATCGTTACATCTGCGGTGGGGGCCCTTTCAAGCTCCCCGTGGTCATCCGCGTCGCAACCTTCGCCGGCATCGAGGCAGGCGGCGGACCCCAGCAGGCCCAGAGCACAGAGTCGCGCTTCATCGGCTCGCCGGGCGTGAAGGTGGTCATCCCCTCCACGCCTCGGGATGCCAAGGGGCTCCTTAAGAGCGCTATCCGGGAGGAGGCCCCAGTGCTCTTCTTCGAGCACAAGCAGCTCTATAACATTCGGGGGGAGGTTCCCGAGGACTCTGAGTTCCTCCTGCCGTTGGGCTTCGCCGAAATGCGTCGGAAGGGAGAGGATGTGACGCTCGTCGGCTGGGCGCTTATGGCGCACCGGGCCCTTGAGGCTGCCGAGGAGCTGGCCAAAGAGGGCATTCAGACTGAAGTCATCGACCTGCGCACCCTCATACCCTTTGACCATGAGACGCTCCTGAACTCGGCCCGGAAGACAGGCCGGGTGGTATTCGTGGAGGAGGGGCCCAGGACGGGGGGCGTGGGGGCTGAGCTCGCGGCCTTTCTGGGGGAGGAGGCCTTCGGCCATCTCAAGGTGCCCATTCGGCGCGTGGCCGCTCCCGATACGGTGCTCCCGGCGAGCCGATACGGAGCGAAGCTCTTCGTGCCCCAAGTGGGCGATATTAAGGCGGCGGTCCGATCAGTCCTGGAAAACTGAGGGCCATGCCGGGAAAGGGAGCGAGCGCCTGGCCAGCCGGCCCGGCGCCTGACACTACCGTGGCGATGCTGGAAGTACTGGCGGTCTCAGCGGATTCGCGTCGCTGGGAACCGGTGGCGGCAGTGCCGGAGCGGGCCTGATTCGCCACTTGGTGCGGTTGTCCTTTACGAAAAGGAGAGGAGGTAGCATGATGCTGCGCAGAGGACGATGTATGGTAGCAGGCTTTCTGTGTCTGGCTTTGGTTTTGGTAGTCACGATGACACCGACGATGTCTGTGGCCGCCCGCAAGGTATTGATAGCGGGCACCGGTCCCGCCGGTAGCTCGGTGTTTCCGTTCATGGTGGCGGCGACTACCCTGGCAAACAAGTACGCGCCGGAGTTGGCGCTCTCTCCGCAGGAGTCCGGGGGCTCCGTCGCCGCCGTGCGCATGTTGGAAAGCGGGGATATCGATATGGGGAGCATCTCGACGAACGCAGCCAATAGGGCAGTACGTGGTCGGGCTCCCTTCGACAAGAAGTACCCCGTTCAGGTCCTCTTCAACATGTTCCTCCAGAAATTTGTGTACATCGGGCTCAAGTCCGCCGATGTCAAGTCCTGGCACGACGTCAAAGGAAAGCGGATGATTCTGGGGGCACCCGGCGGTTCCACGCGTATAGTCGGGGAGATGCTCGCCAAGTTGCATGGCCTGGACAAGACAAACTTCAAACCCTCGTTCCTGCGCTGGGCCGCGCAGACCAACGCGCTGAGAGATAAGCTGGCGGATGGGGGTTACGGCTTGATCCAGGGCGCGGGACCAAATGCGCCGACGATGGAAGTGGCCACAACGCTGGAGGTCAACCTGTTCGGTGTGGATGAGGAGATCATCAAGAAAGCCGTCGCCCTAGAACCGGGCATCTACAGGACAGAAATCCAGGCCAACAGAATCCCGAATCAACCCGAGCCCATCGTCACCGTGGGCGAACTGCTGACGATCTCAACCGCCGAAGGCCGCCTCACCGAGCGGGAGGCCTACCTGATCACCAAGGTGGTCATGGAACATCACAAGAGCTTGGTGAAGTACACGCCGCTGGCCGCCGGCTACACCCCCGAGCTCGCGGTGAGGGGCATACAGGAATCGGGGTTGAAGTTCCACCCCGGAGCGCTGCGCTATTACAAGGAGAAGGGCCTGGTAAAGTAGGTCAGTCGCGATCGGTCCCCCTAGTCATACTGGTTGTCCCTCCCGTCCCCCTGGGGGCGGGAGGGCAATCCGGAGGCTGGAGGAAGCCTCTATCAGGGAGGGAAAGCACGCCTTGCGGTGGACGCGGCTTTCCTGGCATGAGTTCGCCGACAAAGAGGTCAGACCGGACCTCTTTGCTCTGGCCTCAAACCCGGCCGATTTCCTGCGGCCGCCAGCGCTTCCAGCCAGCGTAAAAAATTGAAAGTTGAAAAACCCTCTACTACGGCAACTTCATAGTGGGCAGGGAGCCAACCGCAAAAGAGAAGGATTGGTACAAGCAGAGGCACGAATTTCTGGATGGGGCTCTTGAGGAGGTGAAGCCGGGAAATACGACCGCCGATGCCGCGGGGCGCTTTCCCCCCGCCTCCCTCTGGGGCTACAAGGGAGAAGAAGAAACCATCATGAGCCAGTTTGGGCATGGGCTGGGGCCTGACCTCTATGAACAGCCCATAGTATCCCGAGCCTTCTCCTTTGAGGACCCGCAGCCGTTCGAGAAGGGCAGGGTTTAGCTTTCGAGACCCACCAGGGGGAACTCGGCCTCGGGGGCGTGAGGCTTGAAGAAGAGGTCGTGGTGACAGAGACGGGTTGCGAGGTCTTCACCAGGATGCCCCACGAGGAGATAATCGTAGTGAGGCATTCACTCCTTCAGTAAAAGCCACCCGGATGGAGACCTATAAGGTAGCGGAAATTTTTAGCCGGGAGAGGAATATCCGAGCATAGGTGGGGCTTTGAGCGGTAACGTATGTGAAGGAGAGGTATTTTTTGTGTAGCTGGCGCACGAGGGTTATTCGGCCTGGGCTGATCAAATGGGCGGCTGTCGTGGCGGCGGGGATGTCGCTCTTTCAGCTTGCCAGCACCCAGGTATTGCTCTTCTCGCACATCCCGGCCCTTAACGTACACCTGGCCTTCGCGCTCACGGTTGTATTCCTGAACCGCATGGAGCGGCGTCGCGACCGCGCGCTTCTCCTCGGGCTCTGTGTCCTCGCCACACTGCTTGCAACCGGCTACATCCACTGGAACGAAGCGGCTCTGGTAGACCGAGAAGGGGCACCCACGAGGCTGGACACCCTCGTGGGGATCACAATCATCATTTTGGTGATTGCGGCCGGAGTGCTGAGCTTCGGCTGGTTGCTGCCGGGCCTGTGCATGTTCTCGCTGGTCTACGCCTACCTCGGGCCTTACTTCCCGGGCGCCCTTCAGCACGGGGGAATAGGCCCGATCAGGCTCGTGGGCGCCCTCACGACCTTCCTGAGTGGGATTTACGGCACCCTGCTGTTCGTCTCGATGACCTATATCGCCATCTTCGTTATCTTCGGTGCTTTCCTGGAGCATAGCGGTGCCGCCCGGTTTTTCATCGATATGCCCCTTGCGCTGTTCCGGGGGAAGAAGGCGGGGGGGGGCTATTCGGCCGTCGTCTCGAGCGCCCTGATGGGCATGGCGTCCGGCAGTCCGACGGCCAACGTCCTCACGACGGGAAGATTCACGATCCCCCTCATGAAACGCTCGGGCTTTCTTCCTCACATCGCCGGTGGCATCGAGGCGGTCGCTTCCGTGGGTGGGCAGGTCATGCCGCCCGTGATGGGCGCGGTTGCTTTCATCATGTCCGAGTTCACCGGCGTTCCCTACGTGAAGATCATCGGCTACGCGCTCATCCCCGCCCTGATTTACTACACGGTGCTGGGCTTCAACGTCCGGTTCCGCTCAGCCAAGATGGAACTCGAGGCCGTGCCCGAGGAGGAGTTGCCGATCCTGAGGGAGGTTCTACGAAAGGGCTGGCAATACGTGCTGCCCCTTGTGGTGTTGACCGGCTTTCTTGTGGTGGGATACACGCCGCAGTTGGCGGCTTTCTGGGCAATCGCGTCGTTGATGGTGTTGACCCTGCGGGGCTGGAAGTGGGCGCTGCCGCTCGTGGCACTCATCGGCATCCTGTCCTTATCTGCACCGAAGCTGGCCCCTATCTGGGTGATCGCAGGGGTGGTCGTCGGGATCTGGCCGGGTGGGCTCGACCGCGATTGGCTGACCCGGCTAGGCCGCTCCCTGAGCGAGGGGGGGCGCAACGCCGCGGATTTCGCCGCGATCCTGGCGTGTCTCTCCATTGCGGTGAAGGTCATCATCCTCACGGGCGTGGGCCTGAAGTTGCCACAGCTCGTTGGTGAATACTCGGGGGGTATCATGGTGCTCGGCTACATTATCACCGCGGTGGCCTCCACAGTCCTGGGCATGGGGCTGCCCAGCGCGGCGGCCTACATCGTGGTGGCCGTGCTTGCGGTGCCTGCGCTTGAAGACTTGGGCGCGACCATTTTACAGGCCCATTTTTTCGTGCTGTACTTCGCCGTCCTCTCCGCGCTCACGCCGCCGGTCGCCATGACGGCCCTAGCCGGCTCCCGGGTCGCCGAGGCCAGCTACACCAAGACGGCCATCGCGTCGCTGCAGTTCGGCGCGGTGGCTTTCATTGTTCCCTTCTACTTCGTGTACAACCCGGCCCTGTTGAGCTTTGGGTCGTGGAATCAGATCCTTTGGGCGAGCGCTCTCACCATGCTGAGCATGATCTCGCTCTCGGCTTGCCTGCAGGGCTACTTCCTGGAGGCGACCACGTTCCTCCATCGGTTGCTGCTGCTTGTCGCGACGGTCGGTTTTGGCGGAGTCGTCATGGGAGCGGAGCTCTGGTGGGCACTGGTTGGACTCCTTGCGATCCTGGCGGTCACGGGCCTGCAAATGACCCCCAAGCTCAAGCTCTTGCGTTCCTCGCGAGCATGAGCCTGCGTGAGTATTTCCCATGCCCTCAAGGCCCTCTTGTTTTTCAAATATCGTGGGCTCAAGGAGCCCCATCTTCCCCCCCGTCCATGTCCACCCGAACGGCTCGCGCCTCCGTCCTTGACGCGGCGCCTCACGCCATAGCGCTGCATGGTATGGGATATATCTTCGGATGATCCGGCTTTAAGCCACATCCATTCCATGGAGGAGGAGCCCTGCGGGAGGCTCAGCGAGTAGGTCACCAGCCCGGGCTCGGAAGTCCTTGAAGTGCGGCATCTGCCGGTGAGCGTCCAGCGCGGCGGCGTCGCGCCAGCACTCAAAAAAGTGGAACGAGGCACCACCCTCCGTAGGCTTATAGAGGTTGTAGAAGACGCAGCCCTCCTCCGCCCGCGAAGGAGGGCACATCCCTCGCAAAATGGTTTCGAGTTCCGCTTCCTTTCCCGCCTTGGGCTTCAGGCTCGCAAAGATGAAAACTCGCTCGTCCGACACGGTGAACCCTCCCGAACTGAGGGGCCAAGCGTCGCATGTTCGCCCCTTCCCTAGCCCCTGTTTCGCTTCTTCACTCCACAAATTCTAACACACTTGCCTTGGCCCTCAAACCAGCGAGGGCGCCTATGCCCAGCGGATGAGGGGAACGCCCTCACCCCCTCGCCATCCATCCGTGCGTCGTTATCGGCCACATAATGAGGGTCCTTCTTGTCACGCCCACGGGTAGTTATTGACTAAACCATCCCTCTGGGAACAAAAAAAGGTAGAACCACTCACCCGAGAAGTTCTACCTTTTGTTTATTCTGGCTCCGGTGGCAGGACTCGAACCTGCAACAACTCGGTTAACAGCCGAGGGCTCTGCCGATTGAGCTACACCGGAACCGCATTATTCTAAATCGATTATAGCCGCCGATTCATCCCTGTCAAGAGCTATAGATAGGTGACTCTAAATCGTGGGGTTTTTCGTTTATTCGCTCTATGTGCAGCCTCCCTTATGGTGTATGGGACTTCGCCTCTTCCACATCTCGGTCCAACAGGGCGGCTGGCAGTTCGGGGTGGCGATTCTCTGCGGGGCCAGGGGAGGGACGAGCAAGCAGCTCAGAGATGACCTCTCCTCCTCCGACTCCCGCGTTCGCGACGATTCTTATGCATACCGGGCGTAGCCAAGGGACAAATACAGGAAGAAAATATCGCTGAGCAGAGAATCTAACTGATAAACATTAATCCCGTGCTCGCGGCATAAAAAGGACTTAAAGTTAGCCGGAGGATCGGCTCCGGCTTCTTGGCGCTTAAGGGGTCTGAAGAATAAGGCTCCCGACTGGGAGCCCAAGAATGACATCATAAGAATGCACAAAAAACAGGGCATAGATTTGCACAAAAAAATTGATTGCAATTGCATTCGATTTTGTGTAATATATTGCAGTAAATTTTTTCTGTCTGCACTGTCTTTTGGGCGCATACCATAACTCTTTGAAAAATAAGAGTATTTTCGCCGAGGTGAGTAGCTGATTTGGTGAGGCGGAAATGGCAGAGGGATCTCTTCTGAAAATCTTGGTCACGTGTGAGGAGGAGGGGGTGAGGGAGTCCCTCAAGCTAATCCTCGAAGATGACTACGACGTGCTTGAGGCTGGCACGGGACGTGCAGCTCTTGAGCTTGTTGGAAAGCAGCCCATCCATTTAGTCTTCCTTGACGTCAAGCTCCCCGATATGGGTGGTATTGAGATGCTGAAGCAGCTCAAGGAACTGAAGAAAGACCTTGACGTCATAGTGCTCACCTCCGTGACCGATGTCAAGACCGTGGTCCAGGCCATCAAACTCAGTGCCTACGATTACATCGTGAAGCCCTTCGAACCCGACGAGATTCGCTGCATCGTAGGAAAGGCCCTGGAGAAGTATGAGGGGGTCCAGGAAGGCATTGTGCTACAGGAAGAGGTCTCACGACAGAGGGGCTTTGCCGGCATCATAGGCACCAGCGAGAAAATGCGACAAAACTACGACATCATCTTACGGGTGGCCAATAACATGTCAACCGTTCTCATCAGTGGTGAGAGCGGTACCGGAAAGGAGCTTATCGCCCGGGCCATCCACCGGTGTGGAACCCGTCGTAATAGGCCATTCATCACTGTAAATTGCGGAGCAATTCCCGAGAATCTCATCGAGAGCGAGCTCTTCGGCCATGAGAAGGGTGCCTTCACGGGTGCGACCAGCCGCAGGCTGGGGAAATTTGAGCTGGCGCAAGGGGGGACAGTCTTCCTGGATGAGATCGCAAACCTTCGGGTCGACCTTCAGGGCAAGCTCCTGAGGGTATTGCAGGAGAGGGAGTTCGAGCGCATAGGCGGTTCCAACACAATCCGGGCGGACGTGCGCATCATCGCCGCCACGAATGTGGATATCCGCGAGCGGATCGCCGAAGGGAGCTTCCGGGAAGACCTATTCTATCGCGTGAACGTAGTCCCCATCCATGTTTCTCCTCTCAGGGAGCGCCCCGAGGACATACCACTTCTCGTCGAGTACTTTATTAACAAGTATAATAACGAGTTTGGCCGAAACGTGAAAAAATTCTCTGAGGGGGCATGTTCCATACTTCAGGATTACCATTGGCCTGGAAACGTGAGGGAGCTTGAGAACATCATCGAACGAATCGTGGCCTTGGGGCAAGGCGAGTACGTGATCATGCAGGAGCTGCCCGAGGAGATCCTCAGGGTGAGAGACGACGGGGCAAAGGACGAAAAGGAGAAGAAGCCTTCGCTCCGTGAGGCTAAAGACCAGCTCGAGCGCCAGTACATCTGCGAGGTACTCGAAGAGGCTGAATGGAATCAGACGGAAGCAGCCAGAATGCTGGGAATTCACCGCAATACCCTTATCAATAAAATGGAGAGCCTCGGCATAAAGAAAGAACCCTCCCCGAAGACCGGCTGAGACCGGCCCCGCCTCAATGTGACATCTAGTGCAATAAAATTTGGCAGACAAGAAATGTGCACAACGTGCACAAAAAAGTGGAAAGAAAAGTGCACATTTTTGAGTGAAGCTTTCCTTCATTAGGGACGTCCGCTTGAAAAGGAGGCTCGACCCAGCCGATATGGTTGATTGAAGAACTGATAGCCTCCGGATAACGATTTGATTAAATGATGATTACAAGCTTTGGAAAAAATAGCCTCAATTTATAGTGGTGGTCGATGGGTTGCGTTCTTACCTGGAATACTTCTTGCTTAAGAATCTGGCGGCAACTCTCTTTCCATCCTTCGGAACTTTGGGGCCATGCCGCAGAAGGTCATCTTTTGGGACGAGTGGAAGGATAGGACCAACCCAGGTCGCGGCGTTGGCATGGTGGAGAATTTCTCTCCCCCAGAGGATTCCACCACCAAGCAAGTTTCCTCCGTCCCCACCTCCCTCCAAGCTCCTACCCTGGTGCCTATGATGAGAGAAGAAGGCTTGCGCTCATTCCTGGAAGGAACCATAGCGGGAGGGAAGAACCTGCTCGGGGCCGAGGGCTTCGGCCTTTTCCTGAAGGGAGGACAGGGGGAGAGTGTGCCGGTTATCCTCGCATGTTCTCATGCAAAAGAGGCTCTCGCCGACATGGGCGAGTGGAAGGGCAATGAGTGCGTCGTGATGAATATAGCCGGGACCAAGGATTGGCAACTCATACTGGCTCCCATCTTCTGCTGGAGCAGAAACGTGGGGGGGGTTTTCTATTCCTTCTCCGCCGCGACTACTGGGCTTCGCAAGCTTTTTCCCACTGTAGAGCTGTTGGCCGGGCAGGTGGGGGCTCTGTTGGAGAGGGCACACTTGGAAGTAGAGAGAGTCCGGGAGTCGGTGGAGTTAGAGGATTTGAAGGAGACCCTCGGGAGGGCCAAGGAGGCAAGCCTCAAGGTGGGAACGTTGGCCACCCTTGGGAAGCTCATCTCCGTAACTATCCATGAGATATTCAATCCCCTTAGCATCATAAGTCTCAGCATCGAGAAACTCTTCCGCTCGGTGAGACTCTCCGAGGATGAACTCAAGACCCTGGCACTAATCAGGAAGCAGGTGGAGAGAATTGAGAAAACCGCCCAAAGGCTCAGGTTCATCCCGCGGAGGCCCACCGAGGAGATGGCACCGGTCCAGGTTGAGCAGCTCCTCAAAGAGGTATCGGGTCTGGTCGAGCCCGAATTGGAGAGGCGTAACGTGAGGGTCGGTCTTATCCACCAGGGGGGGGCCGCCCATCTCTTGGCCAATAGGAACCAGCTCACACAGCTCTTCCTGAACCTCATCCATAATGGGCAGGACGCCATGCCCGAGGGCGGAACGCTAACGATCGGCGTGGCCACATTCTGGAGAGAAGGAAAGGAATGGGTCGAGCTGCGCTTCAGCGATACCGGCTGCGGCATCCCCCGGGAGAACCTGCCGCGGGTCTTCGATCAATTCTTCTCCACAAAACCCGAGGGTAAGGGGATGGGACTCGGTCTTTCCATCTGCCAAGAGATCGTTTCGGCTCATGGGGGCAGGATGGGGGTAAGCAGCGAGCCGGGCAGGGGCACCACCTTTACCGTGGAGCTTCCTTCTCTCGGCGGTGTTCCTCCTTCTCAGGGTCTTCCCCTGGAAAGCGACGGCAAGAATAAGCAATGGGCTCCGACTGAAATCCTGGGACTTAGCCCATGAAAAGGTTGGCCCTGACGGGAACTATCTCCTCATCTCAGCCCGTTCTTCCTTCCTCAAGCAGGCTCTTCAGCTCTGCCATGAACTCACTCAGGTCCTTGAAGGAGCGGTAGACGGAGGCAAACCTCACGTAGGCCACTTGGTCCAGGGCGTGAAGTTCGCGCATGACCTCCTCCCCTATCATCTGACTTGAGACCTCCTTCTCGCCGCTCTCAAGCACCTTCTTTTCAATCCTGTCCACCAAGGCCTCACGCTCCTCGGCCGAAACGGGTCTCTTCTCAAGGGCCTTCTCGATCCCGACCATTATTTTGGAGCGGTCGAAGGTCTCCCGCTGGCCGTCCTTCTTGACCACGAGAGGCAGAGCCCCTTCGATGCGCTCATAAGTTGTGAAGCGGTGGCCGCAACTGATGCACTCGCGCCTCCTTCGGATGGCATTTCCCTCCTTGGTGAGGCGGGAGTCCACTACTTTGGTTTCATCATTATTGCAGCCGGGACATTTCATGGCTAGTCGAAAGAAGCGCCCGCCGCCTCCTGGGCGGTGAGAGCTTTCCTGCGTTCAGGGTAGAGGGGAAACTGACCGCAGAGCTCCCGCACCTCCCGCCTTATTTTCTGGTGAAGGGCCTCGTCATCCACCCTCTCAATGACATCAGCGATCCAGTCGGCTATCTGGCGCATCTCCGGCTCCTTCATGCCCCGGGTGGTGACGCAGGGGGTCCCGATCCGGATGCCTGAGGCGACAAAAGGGCTTCGGGTTTCAAAGGGGATAGTGTTCTTATTGACAGTAATGCCGGCGAGCTCAAGAGACCTCTCAACCTTCTTTCCCGTGAGCTCGCTGTCCCTGAAGGCGGCAAGCATCAGGTGGTTATCGGTGCCGCCTGAGACGAGCTTCACACCCCGCCCCATAAGCCTCTCGGCCATGGCCTTGGCGTTTGAGACGATCTGCCGCTGGTACTCTTTAAACTCCGGCTCCATGGCCTCCTTGAAGGCCACCGCCTTGGCCGCGATGATATGCATGAGGGGGCCTCCCTGCATGCCGGGGAATATGGTCTTATCCAGGGCCTTTGCCCACTCCTCCTTGCACATGACTACACCCCCACGGGGGCCACGGAGGGTCTTGTGGGTGGTGGTCACGACGAACTCGGCGTGGGGCACGGGGCTGGGGTGGAGGCCCGCAACGATGAGGCCCGCAATATGGGCTATGTCCACCATTACCACAGCCCCCACCTCATCCGCTATCTCCCGGAAGGGCTCAAAGGGGATGATGCGGGGGTAGGCGCTTGCGCCCACGACGATGAGCTTCGGGCGGTGCTCGTGCGCAAGCTCCCTCACCTGGTCAAAGTCTATCCGCTCCCTCTCCCGGTCTACACCATAGGGGACGACATTATAATTTATGCCGGAGAAATTGACGGGGCTTCCATGAGTCAGGTGTCCACCGTGGGAGAGGTTCATCCCCATGAAGGTATCCCCGGGCTTGAGCACCGTGAGGTAAACGCTCAGCACGGCGGGAGCTCCCGCGTGGGGCTGCACATTGGCGTGGTCGCAGCCGAAGAGCTTCTTGCACCTCTCGATGGCAAGAGATTCGCCGATGTCCACGTTCTCACATCCCCCGTAGTAGCGCTTTCGGGGGTAACCTTCGGCGTATTTATTGGTGAGGACCGAGCCCTGAGCTTCCAGCACCGCCTCGCTCACGGCGTTCTCCGAGGCTATGAGCTCGAGTGTATTCTGCTGCCGCTCAAGCTCCAGTTGGAGGGCACGCGCTATCTCTGGGTCTACATCTATGAGCTTTTTCATCCCTCTCGCTCCTCAGGCCTTGGGGGCAGCGGCCCCTCCCTCATGGTCCTCTTCTCGATCGCCCGGATCTTATCAAGCCTCCTCTCGTGCCGCCCTCCGGCAAAGGGCGTCTCCAGCCAAATCCTGACAATGCGGCCCGCCAGAGCCTCATCCAGTACCCTTCCACCCATTATGAGGATGTTGGCATCATTGTGCTCCCTGGCCAGGTGGGCCGTCCGCTCATCATGGCAGAGCGCGCCCCGCACGCCGGGGAACTTATTGGCCACAATCGCCATCCCCATGCCAGAGCCGCACAGCAGAATTCCTCTCTCCAGCCGCCCCCGCGAGACAGCCTCGGCCACCATGGCCCCGAAATCAGGGTAATCCGCAGACGTCTCATCATGAGATCCGAAATCCTCCACCTTTAGCCCCATCTCGAGGAGGCCCTTCTTGATGGCCTCCTTGAGGGCATATCCCGCATGGTCTGAAGCTATGCCGACCGGCCTATCTTCTCCCATCGCCTACCTTTTCCCCTTATGGTTCCATATTCCCAGAACTCAAAATTAATCAACGCGCTTACCCCTGTCAAGGGAAAAGCCTCGAAGGGGGCGGAGGTCTTGTACGCGCCACAAAGCGCTAACCGGGGGGATTATTGGAATCATTTCCGGCTAAGAGGGCCACCGAAACGTACAGAGGAAAGCGAACCCTCCGGGATTTTTTGGTGCCATATTGACAGAATTGGTTGAGGAGCGCATATTGTGAATTAGAATTCACAATTCGAGGGAGCCATGAGGGCTGATAAGTTGAACACCGAAATCCGGCGGGCGCAGATAGCTCAGGCAGCGCTCAGCCTTGTCGCGAGCCAGGGCCTGAGGGCCATGACGGTGGAGAGGGTGGCCAGGCTGGTTGGCCTTGTCCCTTCGGCCATATACCGCCACTTCAAAGGCAAAGAGGAGGTGCTGGATGCTGTCCTCGACCTGATTCGGGAAAAGCTCCTCAGCAACGTCAGCGTCGCGCAAGAGGAAACCTCAGACCCTCTGGAAGCGCTGAGGCGCCTCCTTATGCGCCATGTCCGGTTTATCCTTGAATATCAGGCGATACCACGGATCCTTTTCTCTGAAGACGTCTATAGTGGAAAGCTCGGGAAAAGGGCTAAGTTATCTGAAGTACTAAGTGATTTTCTAGATGCCGTGGCTGATATCTTTCGGAAAGGGCAGGAGCAGGGCCGAATACGCTCAGATATTTCACCGGAAACGCTCTCTGTCCTGTTCTTGGGGCTATTTCAGCCCTCAGCGTTTCTCTGGCACGTGACCGGAGGCCAGTTCGATATAATCAAGCAGACCGATATGACATGGAAGGTAATCGGCGAGGCACTCAAAAGTCAGAAATAATCTTGTGCCATTAATGTGAAAGGCAATTCGCAAAAAGGCGAGACGATGTCTGGCGGGAAAAAGCTATTCATCCTGGTGGCTGGTGTCGCGGTTGCGGCAGTGGCTGGTTACTTCTCTATCCAGAGCCAGTCCAGGGAAGGTCTGGAGGTCATTCGCGTCTCCGGCAACATCGAGGTAAGGGATACCGAGGTAAGCTTCAAGATCCCCGGGCGGGTCGAAGAGCGGCTGGTATCAGAGGGCCAGAGGGTGAGAGCCGGTCAGGTCATTGCCCGGCTCGACAGTGCCGACCTCGCCCAGGAGGTTGCCCTTCGCAAGGCTGAGGTGAGGGCGGCGGAGGCAGCCCTCGCCGAACTTGAGGCCGGGTCCCGGCCGGAGGAAATCGCCCAGGCCGAGGCTTCCGTCCAGAAGGCCCAGGCCTGGCTCGACCAACTGCTCGCCGGCTCCAGGGCCCAGGAACTCGCCGCTGCGGAGTCAGTGGTGGAGCGAGCCAAAGCTGAGGCGCTTCGCCTCCGGGCAGAATATGAACGCCATGGAAGGCTCTACAAAGAGGGCGTCATATCAGCACAGGTTTATGAGGTGTCTCAGACTGCTTATGAGGTGGCCAAGGCACAGGTGCGGGAGGCTGAAGAGCATCTTGAGCTGGTCAAGGAGGGGCCCCGGAGAGAAGAGATTGAACAGGCCCGCGCGGCGTTGAGGGAGGCCAAAGAGAGGCTTGCCCTGGTCAAAAAAGGCCCCCGGAAGGAAACCATCGATCAGGCCCTGGCCCGCCTCGAACAGGCTAAACAGGCTCTTGCCTTGGCCGAGACACGTCTTAGTTACGCGACTCTCCGCTCTCCCCTCTCAGGGATCGTCCTCTCGGAGAACGCAGAGCCGGGAGAGTATGTCGCCCCCGGAACCCCGGTGGTCACGGTGGGCGACCTGGGGAACGTGTGGCTCCGGGCCTACATCAGCGAGACCGACCTTGGCCGTGTTAAGCTCGGCCAGCGCGTTCGAGTGACCACCGACACTTTTCCGGGCAAGGTTTACAGTGGAACTCTCTCTTTTATTTCCTCCGAGGCCGAGTTCACCCCGAAGAATGTCCAGACCACAAAAGAACGCGTGAAATTGGTTTATCGCATCAAGGTGGATATCCCTAACCCCGATATGGAGTTGAAACCCGGTATGCCCGCTGATGCGGAGATCCTGTTGGGCCACGGAAGCTAGCGATGGACGCGATAAGAACGGTCGCCCTGACAAAGAGCTTTGGCGAACTGAGAGCGATCGACGGGCTGACACTGAGGGTGGCCGAAGGAGAGATATTCGGTCTCGTCGGCCCTGACGGGGGCGGCAAGACCACGACAATGCGCCTTCTGACCTCCATCATGGAACCTACCTCTGGAGACGCCTGGGTGGCCGGCCATCACATTGTGAGGGAGGCGGAGGCCGTCAAGGAGGAAATTGGGTACATGAGCCAGAAGTTTGGCCTCTACCCGGACCTGACGGTGATAGAGAACCTTGACTTCTATGCGGACATCTACGCCGTTCCCCGCAAGGGTAGGGAAGAAAAGGTCGAACGGCTCCTTTCCTTCAGCAACCTGACGCCCTTTAAAAAGCGCCTAGCGGGCGACCTCTCCGGAGGGATGAAGCAGAAGCTTGGCCTCGCGTGTGCGCTCATTCACACGCCAAAGGTGCTCTTTCTGGACGAGCCGACAAATGGGGTGGACCCAGCCTCTCGGCGCGATTTCTGGCGAATCCTTTATCAATTGCTCCGAGAGAAGGTCACGGTCTTCCTTTCCACGGCCTATTTGGATGAGGCCGAGCGATGCAGCAGGGTCGGCCTCATCCACAGGGGGAAGCTCCTGGCCTGCGGAATGCCGGATGAGGTCAAAAAGCTCATGCGCGGGTCGATAATAGAGGTCCGCTCATCCGAGCCCCGCAGGGCTAGGTCATTGCTACAGGAAGAGCTTGGGGCCGGTTCGGTGAGTCTGTTTGGAGACCGGCTTCACCTGGTGACGCAGGACCCCGAAGGAGCTGCCGCACGGGCAGAAAAAGTTCTCTCCCGGGCGGGTCTCGAACTCAGGGGCATCCGCACCGTTGAGCCCTCCCTTGAGGATGTGTTCGTCTCCGTGCTCGCCGGTGAGAAGGAGGGCGATGGGCATGATGCGCACTGACGAGGGGAAGGCTGTCATTGTGAGAGAGATCGAGAAGCGCTTCGGCGGCTTCATCGCCGTGAATCGCGTCAGCTTCGAGGTTGCCACGGGTGAGGTCTTCGGTTTTATCGGCCCTAACGGTGCTGGAAAATCCACGACCATTCGGATGCTCTGCGGCATTCTCGCACCGAGCGGCGGGGAGGGGAGGGTAGCAGGATATGATATTCGCACCGAAGCGGAAAAGATTAAATCGCACATCGGCTATATGAGCCAGAAGTTCTCCCTCTACGAGGACCTCACCGTCGAGGAGAACATCGATTTTTACAGCGGCATCTACCGGATCGCTCCGGAGAGGAAGAGAGAGCGGAAGGAGTGGGTCATCGAGATGGCGGGCCTAAAGGAGCACCGGCACGCCCGGACGGCCACTCTCTCGGGCGGCTGGAAACAGCGCCTGGCGCTCGGCTGCGCGATTCTCCACGAGCCGCCCGTCATCTTTCTGGACGAGCCGACGTCGGGCGTGGACCCTATAAGCCGCCGTCAGTTCTGGGACCTTATCTACGAGCTATCCGAGAGGGGGGTGACGGTGTTCGTCACCACCCACTACATGGATGAGGCTGAGTACTGCGACAGGATCGGCCTCATCTATCGGGGTGAACTTGTCGCAATGGGAACCCCGGAGGTGCTCAAGAACGAACTCATGCAGGAGGAGGTGCTGGAGGTGGTTTGCGAAAGCCCCCAGGACGCCATGGAAGAACTCGTGAGCGTCGCCGAGGTGAAAGAGGTCTCCCTTTTCGGTAAAGGCCTGCATGTCGTCGCCGAGGACGGCGAAGCGGCCGCTGTTGAGGTGCAAAAACTCCTCAAGGAACGGGGGCATCAGAAGGTGCGGGTTGAGAAGATCGCCCCTTCGCTTGAGGACGTATTCGTCTCACTCATCGAGGCCCGTGACCGGGCTGAAGGGGCCACGCAGGAAGTGTGACGATGAAGCCGCTTCGATTCTGGGCCATCGCTCACAAGGAGTTTATTCATATCTTCCGCGACCTGCGCAGCCTCGGCATGGCCATTGCCATCCCGATGCTGCTGCTTGTGCTCTTCGGCTATGCGCTCACCCTCGATGTCGACGAGGTGCCCATGGTGGTCTGGGACCAGAACGAATCGCATGCGAGCCGGGAGTTCATAAGCCGCTTCGGGGGCTCGGCCTATTTCTCAATCCGGGGGTACGTTCGCAACTACCGGGAGGTTGAGCGGGCGGTCGATTCCGGCCGGGCTCTCGCCGCCCTTGTGATCCCGAGGGACTTCGCCGAACGGGTCGAGTCCGGTCGTCGGGCTCCGGTCCAATTGCTATTGGACGGGAGCGATGCTAACACCGCGACCATCGCCAAGGGTTACGCCGATGTGGTGGCCCAGACCTATTCCCAAGAGGTTACGATTCGCGAGATTCAACGACTCGGGTTACCCGAGTCCCGTATGCCGCTCGACGTGCGGCCTCGGGTCTGGTTCAATGCCGACATGGAATCCAAAAACTACATCATCCCTGGCCTCATCGCAGTGATCATGATGGTTATTGCCGCGCTTCTGACCTCTCTGACGATAGCCCGCGAATGGGAACGCGGCACGATGGAGCAGCTCATTTCTACTCCGCTGAAAGGGCACGAGCTGATCCTAGGCAAGCTCTTCCCCTACTTTGTGATCGGCATGTTTGACGTACTCCTGGCCGTGCTTACGGGTGAATTTTTGTTTCGGGTCCCGCTGAGGGGCAGCGTGGCCCTGCTCTTCGGAATGGCGGCCGTTTTTCTGGCGGGCGTACTCTCAGTAGGCATGCTTATCAGTATCGTGAGCAAGAGCCAGCTTCTGGCCAGCCAGATAGCAATGATGGTGACGTTCCTGCCTGCGTTCTTACTCTCAGGCTTCATGTATGCCATCAGGGATATGCCGAAACCGATTCAGCTGATCACGTACCTGATTCCGGCTAGATACTTCGTGGCTCTTTTGAAGGGGATCTACCTCAAGGGTGTCGGACTGGAAATCCTCGCCGTTGAGGCGGGGCTTCTGGCTATCTTCAGCATTTTAATGATGTTTTTGGCTAACTTGATGTTTAAGAAAAAGCTCGTGTAGTTATGTTGGAACGAATCAAGCACATGCTTGTGAAAGAGTTCATCCAAATCTTTCGCGATCCTAGGATGAAACGAGTCATATTCCTTATGCCGACCATCCAATTGTTCGTCTTCGGTTATGCTGTCACGACTGACGTGAAGGACATAGCCACAGCGGTCTATGACCTCGACAACAGCGTTGCCAGCCGCGAACTAGTGGCGCGTTTTGTGGGTTCCGGCTATTTCCACATCCTCGATTACATCAACGATGGATACCGCGCCCGCGAGCTGATGGATCGTGGCGAGGTGCGAGTCATCCTCCATATAAATAGTGGCTTTGGAGATAAGCTGGAGGCGGGTCAACCAGCCCAGCTTCAGGTCATCGTGGACGGGACCGATTCTAACACGGCCGGTATAGTGCTCGATTACAGTGCCAAGATCGCTGGGGAATTTTCACAAGAAATCTTGACGGCACGGTACATTCGTCTCCTGGGACTAGCCCCGAAAGCCGGACGGGTCGAATTGCAATCACGTGCTTGGTTCAATGAGAACCTCGAGAGTCGCAATTTCTATGTGCCCGGCGTGATCGCTTTCCTTGTGATGATAATCACTATACTTCTCACCAGCATGGCCGTCGTGCGGGAAAAGGAAATTGGCACGATGGAACAAATTATGGTCACTCCGATCACACCGAAGGAATTTATCCTCGGCAAGGCCGTACCCTTTGCCCTCATCGGTTTTGCTGACGTCATCCTTATTACGGTTATCGGGGTGTTTTGGTTCGACGTCCCCCTGCGCGGGAATCTCTTGTTGCTCTTTCTTTCCATGGCTTTTTTTCTGATGACGACGCTGGGGTTAGGCTTGCTGATTTCGACCGTCAGCAAAACTCAGCAGCAGGCCATGATGAGCAGTTTTTTTTTCAACTTTCCGGCGGTGCTCCTCTCGGGGTTTATGTTCCCCATTGCTAATATGCCTCAGGTCATCCAGTGGCTGACCTATCTGAACCCGATGAGATATTTCCTGGTGATCGTCCGCGGGATCTTCCTTAAGGGTGTGGGGATAGAAATTCTTTGGCCTCAAATCATGTCCCTGGCCGTGATGGGAGTTTTTGTTCTCTGGCTGGCATCGCGTCGCTTCAAGAAGACTATGGCTTGAGCTGACTGAGATAAATTCTGTCGGAAAAGCTCTCGTTTGCCTTCGAGAAAGGGGAGATGAATCATAGAGGCCCGCTTGACAGGAGGAAGCTTGAGGGGATTAGAGTGGGCTTGCCCTCATGGGGCCTTGGGGCATGGGAATTCCATCTCACAAACGTTCAGGCAGGCCTCGAGGCGCTCTCCGGCCCTGGCGGCGGCGCCGGCTCCTGCGTCTTGAGCCTGAACTAAATATGTCCTGCGGCACTCCTCCTGACAACCTATTAGAGATATGCGGCAATCCGAGGGTGAGAGGACCTGGGGGGGCACTCTTTCAGCCTCTCCCGGCTCCTGGGGTTCTGGGGGCGAGGGAGGGGAGAGGGGCTCTGGAGGTGTACCCGGCGCTGGCAGGGTGCCGGTGGGCTCTGTCCTTAGAATATCCTCTCTTTTACAGATGACCTTCCCCGTTGCAACATCCTCAAGGGCCAGTGTGCCCTCGGGGCACCCGGCCCAGAGGGGGGAGGGGAGGATAAAGGAGAGAACTCCTGAAAGAAGCAGGGCTTTTGCCGTCTTGGACATGATTCTTGAAACCATTGGTCTCTTTTCAGTTAGCTCAAGGCTTTCTCCTAACTCATCGGCAATGAATCTTTGCCCACCAGTTAATGCGAAATCCATTCCATTCGCAAGGCCAAGATGAGAAATAATTTCCCATCCATTCTCTTCCTCGGCCTTCTCCTTGGCCCTTCCCCTGTGATCACTCTTACCCTGGGGAGGGATATAGACCCCGGTAAAGTCAATACCAGATAAGGAAGGGGGAAACGACAAGGGCGGAGCTTCTGCGCCTTTTGGGCCCCCCGCTGAGAAGGGGCTAACAGAAGTGGTCCGGTATTCCCAGAACTCAAAATTAATCAATGCGCTTACCACTGTCAAGGGAAAGGCCCGCCTTGACAGGAAGAAGCGTGAGGGGATAGAGTGGGCTTGCCCTCAAGGGGCCTTGGAGCAGGGGGATTCCCTATCACAAGCGTTCAGGCAGGCGTTGAGGCCCTCTCCGGCCCTGGCGGCCGCGCCGTCCTCAGGGTTTTGAGCCTGGAGGATATAGTTTCTGCGGCATTCCTCCTGACACCCCCTCAGGGAGATGCAGCAATCAGAAGGGGAGATGGGTTCGGGAGGTGCCCCGAGAGGGCGTATACGGTGGATGGGCATTGTCCTCAGAATATCCTCCTTCTTGTGAATGCTGTTCCCCGTTGATGCATCCTGGGGGGCTAATTTGCTTCCGGAACAATTCTCGGGGCACCCGGCCCAGAGAGGGAAGGGGAGGAGAAAGGAGAGAGCTCCTGCAAAGAGCAGGGCTTTTGCCGTCTTGGACATAATTTCTGAAACCCCTGGCTTTTTTCAGCTAGCGCAAGTCTTTGTCCTAACTTATAAGCCAATAATCCTTGC
This sequence comes from uncultured bacterium, assembly GCA_964575845.1. Taxonomy (GTDB): domain Bacteria; phylum UBA8248; class UBA8248; order UBA8248; family CAZNSX01; genus CAZNSX01. Next base: position 196,960 of record CAZNSX010000006.1, read on the forward strand.
TTGTTTGTAAGTGCAAGATCCATTCCATAGGGGGCTTGAGATGAGAGGCACTTGCTCGCTCATTCTCTTTCTCGGCCTCCTCCTTGGCTGTTCCCCTGTGATCACTCTTACCCTGGGGAGGGATATAGACCCCGGTATGGTTAAGGCCATAAGGAAGGGGGAAACTACAAGGGAGGATCTCCTGCGCCTTTTTGGTCCCCCGGCTGAGAAGGGGCTGACAGAGTCGGGGCTCGAGAGGTGGAGGTGGAGGTATGAGAGGGTTGAGAGGGTGAGGGAGGGGGTTGCCATCTTCACCGGCCCTGATGAGCGGATAAAGGCCATGAAGAAAACCCTGGAGGTCATCCTCGAAGGGGAGCGCGTCCGCCACTTCATTTTCTATGAAAGAACTCTTCCCGCGAGCCTTGAAAAGGGCTATAGAAGATGAAGGCGTTGAGAGAAGAGGAAACACTCCCATGAGCGAGTCTGAGCGCTACAAGGGCTACCGAGGGGCTGCGCTCGCGGCCCTTAAGTCACATGGTGTGGGTGTCTGGAGCGATGTCGAGGCGGGGACGACCCGGGGCGGGTTCCGGGGTATCATTCTCCCCAGACCCGAGACGGCGGATGAGGAACACATAGTCCTAAAGCTCAATAACGGCTATAACGTGGGAATCGCCGTCTCCACCATAGAGGATATGCGGGAGGTTGCACGGAAGGAGGCTCATTATAAGATTCCCGAGAAAGAGTTCCCGCTGGATCCGGCCAAACCCAATGTGACGCTCCTCGGCACGGGGGGCACCATAGCGAGCCGCCTGGATTACAGGACAGGCGCGGTTATCCCGGCCTTCTCCCCGGGCGAGCTCTACGGCGCGGTGCCGGAGCTCGCCGATATCTGCAACCTTAAAACGATCAAGCTCTATGGGGTATTCAGCGAGAACATCCAGCCGTTCCACTGGCGGGGGACGGCTGAAGCCATAGGGAGGGAAATAGGGGAGGGGGTGGATGGAATAGTCGTCGGCCACGGAACCGACACCATGCATTACACGGCCGCGGCCCTCTCCTTCATGGTCCAGAATCCTCCCGTACCCATCGTCATGGTCGGGTCCCAGCGAAGCAGCGACCGCCCGAGCAGTGACGCGGCCCTCAACCTCATAAACGCCACAGCCACCGCCGCCCGGGGGCCTATTGCCGAGGTGATGGTATGCATGTTCGGCCCCACGAGCGACCTCTACTGCCTCCTGCACCGAGGCACCCGGGTCCGCAAGATGCACAGCTCCTACCGGAGCACCTTCAGGACACTCAGTGACATCCCCCTGGCGAAGGTGCAGGACGGGGTGGTCACGCCCATAAAGGAGGATTTCCGGCCCAGGCGCTCTGACCGCAAGGTGAAGATAGACACCCGGTTTGATGAAAGGGTCTCCATCGTCTATTACTATCCCAACATGAAGCCCGATATCATAGAGGCCCTCGTAGACAATGGCTACCGGGGCATCATCATAGCGGGCACCGGCCTGGGGCACGTGAATAAGCCCCTCTATCCCGCGCTCAGGAAGGCCCATGAGGCGGGAATCGCCCTCTACATGACCGTGCAGACCCTTTGGGGGTATGTTCAGATGTATGTTTACGACACGGGAAGGGACATCATGGATCTAGGGGTGGTGCCAGCGGCCAACATGCTTCCCGAGGTGGCCTATGTGAAGCTGGGCTGGGCGCTTGCCCAGAGCGATGACCCCGATAGGGTGAGGGAGATAATGCTCACCCCGGTCATGGATGAGATAACCGAGCGCGAGCCCCATAACGGCTATCTCGTGCTCCAGGGGGGACTCCCCGAGGTGGAGGAATTCATAAGCTCTCACTGGAAGTGAGAGCCTTGAGGCTCCTGAGCCTCTGGGCGAGGACCTTGGCAACATCCCTTCCCGCGCACCTCCCCCTGCACTTTTTCATGATAAGCCCCATGAGTAAGTGATGCCGTTTCTCGGGATTATGCATGGGCGATTCCCCATGCAATCGGACGGTGGCATCCACAAGAGCCTCAAGCTCGTCCCTCCCCAAAGGCTTGAGACCTAGAGCAGAGAGAGCCCCGGAGGCCGTGAGGTCCGGCTTCTCGGCGAGGGCGGCAAGCACCTCTGGGATGGCCTCCTTGAAAAAGGAGCCTGCTTTCAGCTCTGAGAAAAGCTCAAGGAGGCGGCCCTCTGAGATGGCCCCAACCTCAAGGCCTTTTCGCCTGAGGGTCTTAAGGGTGCGCGTGAGCGTTGTGGCCACGAGCATCGGGGAGACCCCGAACTCTCCTGTGAGGCGCTCAAAAAGGCGGGCTCTGGGGGATATGGCGAGAGGACAAATAACATCCTCAGGAAGTCCCAGGGCTCTGTAGCGCTCCTCCCTCACCCAGGGAGCTTCGGGAAGGAGGCTCCTTATCCCTTCTATCCTCGTTTCGCTTATGGGGAGATAGGGGGAGTCGGTATCGGGATACATGCGGTCAGGGCCTGGGAGGATGCGCTCGAAATCTGTTGTGCCGTCCTTGAGGGCCTGACGCGTCTCGTTTGGAACTCCAAGGCAGGCCTCTCGGGCCCTTATCTCTATCTCTTGAATGGCGGTACGCACATCGGGGGAAGGCCCCCATACCACGAAGAGGGAGTCATTATCCCCCGCTTCGAGAACCTCTCTCACGGCACGCCAATCCCTTTCGGTCAAGCCCTCCGCGTGAGGGACCTCCTCGCAAAAAAGGTTCGGGTGAGAGTCGAGGCACGCAATGACTCGGACCCTCCCGGCAAAATCCCTGAGAAAGGGGATGGGCTCATCCCTGGGGCCTTCCTGCGTCTGGTAGGAAAGCAGGCCCCTTAAGCCCCTGAGCACCACGCCCGCCAGCTCTTTTCCCCCGGATAGGGCTTCCCTCAAGGTGGCGTTATCGGTGGGTGCCAGCGCCTCTTTGAGATTTGCCGACCGCGACTCCAGGCTGTCATACGTTATCCCCCTCTCCTCAAGCTCCTCTCTTATCTCGAGGAGGGCCTTCTGCCTGAGAGCCTCGTTGTGGGTTAAGCGCTCGAAGGCGGGGACGCGCGGAACTCCCTTTATCTCAACCCGTGTTCCTCCCCTTATGCTCACGTTCACATCCTGCCTCACGCTCCCTATTCCCCGGCGCACCTTGCCCGTGACCCGCAGCAACCTCCCCAGCCGCTCTCCCACCTCGGCCACCTCCCGTGGTGCGAGCATATGGGGGTGGGTCACAACCTCCACGAGGGGCATGCCCAGGCGGTCGGTCTTGAAGGTTATCCTGTGGCCCCTGTCGGAAACCTCGCGGCAGGCATCCTCCTCGAGCGCCAGCTGAATTATGCCCACCTCCCTTCCCTCATAGGGGACCATGCCCTCGATGCCGACGATGGCCGTGCGCTGAAAGCCAGTGGGTATGCTCCCGTCCAGGTACTGCTTCCTTATTATATGGAGCTCACCCACGATGTTGCATTTGAGAAGCAGGGCTATCTCCAGCGCAATATCCAGGGCCGACTGGTTCAGCTCAAAGGGAGGTGTATCGTCCATCTCGTATGTGCAGACGGATTCGTTCTTGAGCCGGTAGACCACCTCCTTCTTCGTCTTGAACTCCATGAGTGCGGTTCCGTCATACTCTCCCAGCTCCGAAAGGGTGGGCCTCATGTGGCGCAGAACCTCCGCGTCGTACTCGCGGGAGTAAAGCCCCGCCGGGCAGCGGCAGAAGAGCTTCTTTTCGGTCATGAGCTGGTAATGGATCTCAAGCCCGCTTCTGAAGCCAAGGGCGTGGTAATCGAGCTTTACCATTGGCGATCCGACTGAAGAAGAAAGGCTCTCTTAATTTGGGACAAAGCCGGGGGCCTCTTTCCCCCGATGGCAAAACCGCCACATTCTAGCAGATGCTGGAGGAATTGACCAAACCCTCGGCGTTCAGGCGGCCACATCGAAGCCCAGGCCGGGCTTGCGGTTGGGGAAGAGGGTGCCGTCGCGGAGTATGACGGCGCCGCTGGAGGGGTCGCCGATGAGGCCCAGGTGGCCGTCCAGGTCGGCATAGGCCACGTTGGGGCGGGCGAGGGCAAAGTGAAGGCCCGCGGCTATAGCCAGTGCCGCCTCGTCCATGCAGCCTACCATGACCTCCAGACCGGCCGAGCGGGCGACCGCGTTGATCTGCAGTGCTTCCGCGATTCCGCCCACCTTCATCAGCTTGACGTTGACCATGTCGGCCAGGCCGCCCCGTGCGAGATGGAAGGCGTCCCGCAGGCTCATCAGGCTCTCGTCCGCCATAACCGGGATGGGAACGTCGCTGGTGACTCGTTCGAGCAGGTCCGGCTCACCCCTGGGGGTGGGCTGCTCGAACAGCTCAAGGCGGGCGTCCCGGGTTTTTTCAACAAACTTGAGGGAGTTTTCGACCGAAAATCCCTGGTTTGCATCGAAACGCAACTCTATCTCACCGCCCACGGCCTCCCTGACCCTCAAAACCCGTGCGATGTCAGAATCGACGTCTATGCCTCCCTTGAGCTTCAGGCACTTGAACCCACGTCTGACCCAATCGCAAGCCCGCTCGACGCTCTCGGTCTCGGGCAGGATGCCGATGGTGACGCTGGTCCTGATACGGTCCCGAAATCCGCCCAGCAGCTTCCAAAGCGGCAGGTTAGCAGCCTTTCCCAGGATATCGAAAAGGGCCATGTCCACGGCCGCAAGAGCCGATGGGTGAGACCGCAGGTTGGGCCTGAGCCTTTCCAGGAGCATCGCTGAGCGAAGGGGGTCGCAGCCCTTGATGGATGGGGCGACTGCGTCGGTGAGGGCTCGCTGCACGCTCTCGGCTGTTTCGCCCGTTATGTGCTCGTCCGGGGCCGCGCAGCCGTAGCCGATAATCCCGCGCTTGGTCTCGATGCGCAGGAAGACGTTCGTCGTGGTCTCGACCGTTTCGTAGGCAATGGTGTAGGCCTCGGTCAAGCGCATGGAGACCGGCCAGACCTCTACCCGGGTGACCCTCACTCCATCAGTACCTCTTCTGGTAAATCTCGTCCAGGCTCATCCGTTTGAGGTCTTCCACGAATTCAACCAGAGACTTAATCATCATGTTCCACATCCGTTCGCCCTTCTCTCGGCTCGCTTTGGTGGGGTCGCCGAGGACTCCGCTGGGGGAGATCTTGGCAGTGCGTGCGTACCATTTAACGCTTCTCTTCGAGGTGAAGTTCAGGTAGCGGCTGGAAAATCTCGGGATGAATTTCCGCGCTGCCTCACGCCTGACCAACTCGGGACGCGCGGCCAGGCTCGTGCTCGTCTCGATCTCGCCCGCATGGACGTCGTTTGGTGTCTCGGTGATGCGGTAGATGTCGGTGTCGCTGCTCTCACCGGTATCAACGCAGGTGAAGATGTGCGCATCGCGATTTATCATCTGTGCGGCGAAGTGCAGGGCCGGGGCGTTGCCCTCATGTGCGTTGATGATCACCAGCTTGGAGATGCCGTGGCGGGCTGCACTTATGCCCACTTCATAAACTAGCCGGGACAGTGTGTCGGGGCTGATGCTGATGGTGCCGCTGAAGTCTTCGTGGTGGTAGGAAACACCGTAGGGGAGCAGCGGGAGGACCAGCGGCTTGGGGTCGCTGCAGGCGGCCGCCACCTGGAGAGCGAGATGCTCGGCGTCGAAAGCATCGGTATCCAGCGGAAGGTGCGGTCCGTGCTGTTCGATGGAACCCACGGGCAGAAGGGCCACATCCATCTCTCTCAGGCGATCCTGTGCCTGTGCCCAAGTGAGCTCTCCCAGTATAAAGGGCCTCCGCGGGGCGGCGGTGGTGTGACGGGCGGAGGTCAGAGCACCCGCCACCTCGAAAGGGTAGGGCCTCAAAAGAGCCGGGTCGGTCAAGGGGTCAAAGTCGATCCAAACCCGCCCGCTCCGCTTGACGGCCCCATCGGCATGCTCCAGACATACCCGGTAAAGAGGCTTGCGCAGGTCCAAAGGGATGCCTTCGACCGGGGACCTCTCAGGGTCGAACCGCAGCTTCATGACTTCAGGACGCTGGCGCGCTCGGACCCGTCCGATGGAGGATTCCCGGATGAGACCTTTCTGGGCCAAGAGAAAGCCCAGGTGCTGAGCGCTCTCGCTCTCCTGATGAACCCCCTTGTCGGTCAGAGCCTTCAGGCACTGCTCGACCTGCGCTTGGGTATAACCGCAGTTGGACGGGTCCGCGCCGAGGGCCATGAGCATTCCCACGATGCGTCCGCACTTCTCACACTTACCGCAGGGGTAGACCCGGCCGTCCACTGTATGGGCCGCGTGGCACGAGACCTGATGACGTTGCAGCTCTGGATAGCGCTCGGCCATGATCTTCGCGACCAAAATCTCTGAAAGAGGCCTGAGAATGGAAAACTGACTGATCCCCCAGCCCTTGCGGTGAAAGTAGCGCGTCAGGGCGTTGTCAAAATAGCGGCTCTGGTCGTAGAGGCCATCGTAATGGGTTATGCCCTGGTATGAGAGTCTGCGGGTGGTGTCGATTTCGTCGCCGATGAGGAGGCGGCCGATGCCCCTTTTCTTGAGAACGGGGAGGGCACCGAAGAGGAACACGGCGACTGTCCACAGGCGGACCGGGTACTCGTCCGAGCGCAGCCTGGCGAAGTCCTCACGTACGAAGGGCAGGTGCCTCAACATCCATGCGAACAGTCTGTCAGCATCGGTCCAAACCCGTGCCGTGCCGGGAACGTCCGCGGCGAAGTGGCGGTAGGCGTTCAGGGCGGTGAACCAGTGTCTCCCGGACTCGTTGATGAAAATAGGATGGACGACTCGTCCCACCTCCCGCAACAGGCCGAAGGTCAGAAGGCTATCCTTTCCACCGCTGGAGAGGACGGCGTGCCGTGATCCATCCGCGATCCACTCGCTGGTTTTACCTTTGGCCTTACGGCTTTCGGCCTTGGGAGCCAGCCCTTGCTCGGAAAAGATGAGCCGGGCTTGAAGGTAGCTCTCACGCCTGAGCGGGTGCATTCGGGCGGCCGGGCCGCGAAGGAAAGGATTGGGCTCGAGGAACTTCTTAACAAATATCTCGCGTGCCGTATTGCGCGCCATGTCTTCGATGAACTGCCTGTCATACCTGTCAAGCCAGCCGTGAAATACGATCTCCCCGCAGAAAAGCCCGTAATTGAGAGCGACCTGCGCGGCCACCATGCTCGCCAGGTTGAGCGACGCCGGCTCGTCAGGCTCGAAAACATCTTCCTCAAACAGGTAACTCAGGCTGGTCGTGTGGACCTCGCCGTTTTGGGTCAGCCTGTAAGGAGCGGTCAGGCGGCTCCCTTCCAAGCGCACCGGTCCCACCTCAAGTCGCTGGATGACTCGAAGGGGGCTCAGTGGGTCTTTTTCAGCCTTCGACACGTCAACCGCCCCGTCGTTTTCGCTACGCGCATCCGCTCTTCTCATGGCATCCTTTCCCGTGGACCCGTAGCTTTCGTTTTAGATATGGCCCGAGTACGGCTAGCAGATCCTCAGCACCGCTCAAGAGCACGTCGCAGGCGGGCAGGCCGGTGGCCTCGGTCACGGCGGCGCAGACCGCGGGAACTTCCGCCTCAGCCAGGTTTTCGTGGTTGATGGTCACGGCCACAACCGGCTTCCCGGAAAGAAGCTCGATCGCCTGAATCTGTTTTTCGAGCGGGTGAATTGGGTATCCGGGGAAGCCGTCATATTCCTTCCGGGCCGGGGCGTGTTGGAGAACCACCACGTCGGGCCTCCCTGCGGCCAGGATCTCGAAGCCACCCGGATAGGCGGGATTCATCAAGCTCCCCTGGCCCTCTATGACGATTACCTCGGGCCGGGTTTCGTGCCAGGCGGACCACACGGCGTGTTCGACCTCACCGGGGACGAAGTCGTTGATGAGCGAGTCGAGAATTATACCGTAGCGCACACCCTGCATCCAAGCGGTCTGCCCGGTCCCCACGAGCTCGGCGGTGTGGCCAGCGGCCTGCAGGGCGTCCACCAGAATCCAGGCCGTGGTGCGTTTCCCCACAGCCGAGTCGGTGCCCAGCACGGCGACTCTCAACGAGGTCACCTGCTCGATCTTGCCGCTGAAGAAATGGAGCTCTTTCCGGGGAGGCGGCTTTCTCACATCCCGAACCCGGACTCCGTGCTCAGCCGCCAGGGCGCCCACCTCGGCGTCCTCGGAGAGAAAGTCGTGCAGACCGCAATCCACGTTAAGCCCGAGCCGGATAGCTTTCATCACGTCGCTGCGCCTTTCGGGGCTGAGGCGGCCGCCGTCCGGAGCCAGTCCTATGACCAGATGGGTTGCCCGATCGCCGCCTTCACGAGCGGCATCCACGGCCTGCTGGACATCCGCAAATATAGGAATGCCCCTGGGCTTGCCGTCCAGGATCGCACCCGCATCGCCGCCCACATGGAGCGGGTCGACCACGGAGAGCACGCGATAGCGTCCAGTGCGGCGCACCAGGCCGTGGGCTGTCTTACCGTTAGGCGTTGCGAATGCGCCCTGGCAATAGACGATGGCGTTACCTTCTGGGAAAGAGCTCACGACTTTCTGCCCGTGATGAGCACGACATAGCGGTCACCTGGAAGAGGTTCCCTGCGGTGGCGATCCAGCAGAGCGATCAAGCCGGCTGCGGACGCGGGCAAGACATTCAAACCCTCCTGTTCTCTAATAAGCCGAGAGAAGTGCAGCATGCCCCTATCGGTTGCGTAAGAAGCCCAACCGCCTGTCTTCCGGATGGCTTCAAGGGCATGGTCACCGTCGATAGAGTGCCAGTTGATCAAAGGCTCATTAACCGAAGTCTCGCGTATCCGTTCTGGCCTGAGTTTCTCACAGTGCAGGGAATTCTTCAAAAACGCCTGAATAATGGGGTTCTTGCCGTGAGAAGAGCCAGCCACCATGAGGGGCACTCGTGAGGTTCTACCCCGGCGGTAGAGGCTCAGAAAGCCCTTATAGATTCCGGCCAGTGTGGTGCCGTTGGAGACGGGTATGGCAACGGCAATCGGCGCATCCCGAAGCTCATCATAAATCTCGTACGCAATCTCACCGTAAGCCTTTAAGTGCAGGGGAGTGTTGGCTCCTCCCGGATTGGCGTCATAAATCTCCTCGGCCGAGGCGCGCTCGCGCGAAACTTCGACCGCGTGCTCATAATCCCCGGGCACGCGGACGATTTGGGCGCCATAATCGGTCATCTCCTTGATGCGCTGGGTATGATAGGTCTCCGGGATGTAGATGAGGCAGCGCAACCCCGCAAGGGAGGCCGCGAGCGCTATCGCCACTCCGTGGTTGCCGCAAGTGGCCACGGTGATGGCGTCGAAGCCCCGCCGCATGGCATCCATGGCCTGGGCGAAGGCTATGCGATCCTTTTGGGTCCCCGTGGGGTTGCCTCCCTCGAATTTCAGATAGACCTGACGCAACCCCACCTCACGCTCAACGTTGCGGGCACGTGAGAGAGCTGTGTCGCCGACCTCTGAATCAATGATGTCTTCGTATGCTTCCAGGCGGTCCTCCAAAGGGCGATCTCTGTCTGCGGCCACCTTCTTCTGGGTTTCCAGTTCGGGGGGGATGGTTGGCGCTTGCGAGCTGGCCCCGTCCAGCAGGGAAAGCATCGACCCGTTTTCCCCTGCGCCTTGGTGGCCTGGACGTGAACGTTCAGACTCGTTTGGCCTTGTAGGCGCACCTGACGGGAGCTGGGAAGATGAATTTTCTATTTCCTGGCCTTTATCGGACATACGCCCTCCTGGATGGAGTGAGTCAGGTAAAAGTTTTCCAGGGAATTAACCCGGACCGATGAGCCTTGATCGCTGGCGAGTTCTTCTCAGCGATGGGTTTCGAGCACACGGATGTCCCTCGGCGACAGCTGCAAGATAGCCTGAGATTCCGCCACACCTTCACCAGAGATTCGACCCTTGCAATGGGGCCGGCGGATGAATTTGCTCTGAGCTCCAGCAGCAGATCAAATTTTACCACTAAAAGCCTATTTTCAACTGACGATCGATTGATTCAGGACTGACCTGATTCCGGCTCAAGACATGCCACCTCTTGCGCCCTGAGGGCTCCCTGAATTCCCTTGCCCTGGGGGAGGCGGTTTGTTAAATTTTCTAAAGAAGGCTTTGGTGCCGGAGTGGTGGAAATGGTAGACGCAGGGGACTCAAAATCCCCCGGGTGTATAGCCCGTGCCGGTTCGAGTCCGGCCTCCGGCACCAATAAAATGCCATACATTCAATAGGTTAGAGTGCCCGCCCATTTAACCTGGTGTCATTTTGACTTCGACCGAGGCTAACAAAGGCTCGCATCCGAGAACGGGTGCCGCGCGAGGCCGTGTACTTATGAGGGTCCCGCGAGACCGCCTGGAGGACATCCTCGAAGCAATCATCCGGATTGAGCGCTATGCCTCGCGGCGGCGGTGGAATCGCCTCGTTCCCGATAGGCCAATCGCCCTAGCTCCTGCGCTCGATGAGAATTCAAGCCGAATTTAACCGGCCTAAAGCCAAAAATCCTCTCTCCTCAGCCCTTTCAGGGGGCTACGTCAGGAACTTCCGGCAACAGAGTTCTCAGGGGCGTTGTGGCGCCAGAGGGTCGAGCCCACGCCGGATCTTTCCTCTCGGAGCTCCCTGAATGAGCTCTTGAGCTCTGGCGTTCACACCCCAGAAAGGCCCCCTTTCCCCATATCTGGGTAATGTAGAGAGTTTTCAGCAAGGAGAGCAACCCGCTTGTGGGCTGGGCCCTGGTCGTGGGGCTCTTTTCTTTTTAATTCTAAAAATTTTTCTCTTGACAACGGCATTTTTCCTTGCTAACTAGTTTGTGAGACGTAATCCTTCCGCTCTAGGGATTTTTTTCCCGAGAATACGCCCGCCCGAGAATAAATCAGCGTCCACGGAACCAGCCGCGCAGCAAGAACTGTGACATGCAAGTAGGCTGAGCTTCCCGACGGCTAATTTTATAGTGGATTCTCTTACCCGCTTCGCCCATCTCACACTCACCCAGAGGCTCTCGGGGGCCACAGTAGGACCGCGCGATATGCGCATCCTTGGGCGAGCGGAAAGGCGGAGGCCTTCGATAAGACTCTGGAGCACTCCCGCCTTTGCGCGCTGGCATATGAGGTGAGGGCAAGGTTACGGCCGTCATGGGACCCATGTTTCATATCCCCAATAACTCCGGGAGGAAAGCCCAAGAAGAGACGAGGATTTGAATGGGGAATTCCAGGGAGGAAGGAGAGTCGGTCAGTGAATGTATCGGGTCGCCTCAGCCCGAGATGGAATGGAAAAGCGAACCATGAGTACTGCTGAATCCGCTATAGCAATCGAGACAATTTATAGTTCCTTATTAGAAAGCATCCCTGCGTCGATCCTTTTAATAGATAGGGGTTTGAGAGTCGTGTCGGCGAATAAAAACTTTTTGGAGAAGTCCAGGAGAAATAAGAGCGCGGTAATTATGAATAGAATAGATGCGGTCTTTCCGCGGGTTTTGCTCTCATATACTGACCTGGAGAGGAAAATAACGGCTGTCTTTCAGAGTGCTACCCCCCTCGAAGGCGGAAAGATGACATACAGGGCCCCGGGCCTGCCCACGAGAGTATATTTTTATTCGTTGACTCCTATGATTGCTCCTGAAGGGGATGTGACTCACGTGATTCTTTTCATGGATGATATCACCGAGAGGGAACGGCTCGGAGAGGAGGTGAGACGTGCCGAGCGCCACCTGGCGAGCGTTGTGGAGAGTATCACGGATATTCTCGTCTCAATGGATGCCGAAGGGAATATCCGCACCTGGAATAGTGCGGCAGAACAGATCTCCGGCCTGAAGGACTGCGAAGTGAGGGGTAGGGCTCTGGCAAGTCTTGTCTCGAACGAATTCCGGGGAAAGATGGACGAGGTGCTTAAGAAAGTGTCAAAGGGACAAACCTTGAGAGATGTCCAGATGAACCTCGCGAGCAAGGAAGGCCGCGAGATTCCCATTTCGTGGTCGTGCTCCCCCATGCGGGATGAGCGTGGTGCGATCACCGGAATGGTGGGCGCCGGAAGAGACCTGAGCGAGCGCAGGCAGTTACAGGCCCAGCTGATTCAGTCGGCAAAAATGGCTGCGCTTGGTGTCATGGCGGGCGGCATCGCCCACGAAATTAGGAACCCTTTGGGGATCATTTTCTCGGCGGCGCAGTTGCTGATGGAAAGAAAGGGAGACCGGCAAATCCAGGAGGAATCCGCCAGAAAAATATTTGCTAACGTCATTCGGGCATCGAAGACCATAGAAAACCTCCTTCGGTTTGCTCGTCCTCCGGAAGACCAGATGGGTCCCGTCAATATCGTAGACGCATTGGAGGAAAGCCTCTCGTTGTTTGCCAATCAGTTCAAGGTTCAACGGATTAAGGTGAAGTACCGATGGGACAGGCCCTTGCCCATCGTTCAAGGCAACAAGAACCTTCTGCAACAGGTGTTTCTCAATATCATGCTTAATGCCAGTAGGTTCATGCAAGAGGGGGGGGAGTTTCGAGTCTACGCAAATCATGAGCGGGCGGAATATATCAGAATTATTTTCGAAGATACCGGATGTGGTATTCCTCCACAGGACCTTCCAAAGATCTTCGACCCCTTTTTCACCACTATGCCCGTGGGGCGGGGTTCCGGCCTCGGTCTCTCCATCAGCTACAGCATCATCAAACAACATCGGGGGGATATCCGCGTGGATAGCGAGGTCGGAAGCGGAACCACCGTCACTATACTCATCCCGACGGGGCATAATAATAGAGGGGGCCGGTCATCATGAGGAGACCCGCCCATGTACTCATCGTAGACGATGAGCCCGATATGAGTTGGGTGTTGCTAAGGCTCCTGGAAAGCCAGGGTTACAACCTTTCTGTGACTATGACGGCGAGAGGTGCTTTAGAAATTTTAAGATGTGAACCCATTGACCTGGTTTTGCTGGATGCAAAACTGCCGGATGCCGATGGAACAAAGTTCTGCTCTGAGATCAAATCCATTAAGGCTGATACCTCCATCTTTATTCTCTCGGGATACTTCTATCAAGATGACGGGACTATACAGGACCTCCTTGAAAAAGGATTGATAGTTGGTTTTTTGGGGAAGCCGTTTAATGTATTAGACCTGAGGTCTCGGGTAAGAAAACTGGTCGGGTAAGTGATCCCAAAAAAGCTATAGACAAAACCTTCTCTCTCGGTGATGGAGGAAAGACCCGAGGCAGGGGCGAAAAGCATGAGCGTTATTGTGTCCTCTGGAGTTCTGGTGATAGACGATGACAGCGATATGGAGTGGGTATTCAGGCGATTGCTGGAAAGAGATCAATATCTTGTGACGTGGGTTGGTGACGCAGAAGATGGACTGAAGTTAATCGAGCAGAACAGCTACGGAATAGTCTTTTTGGACCTAGTTCTGCCAGGAATTAACGGCTTGGAAGTATTGCGGAGGATAAAAGAGCTGGATCAAGATCTGCCTGTCATTATTATCACAGGTTACGGTGACATTCCCACGGCTGTCGAGGCTATCCGGATTGGAGCCTATGATTTTCTGACCAAACCTTTCGACAACAACCGCCTTCTTCTCACGCTGAAGCGGGCGTTGGAGAAACGTAATCTTGAAAGGGAGATTCAATTCCTGCGCTCTCAGGCGGGAACCGACGACAGCTTAAGAACGCAGATGGGTGATAGCCGCGCGGTGGAGAGAATCTCCGAAGCCGCGGAGGTCGCGGCCCGAACGGATTACAGTGTCATCATTCAGGGAGAGACCGGGACCGGCAAGGAGTTAGTGGCGCGCTACATTCACAGGCGAAGCGCCAGGAGAGAGAAAGCATTCATGGGAGTGGATTGTGGAGCGGTGGCAGAGGGCGTCTTGGAGAGCCAGCTATTCGGACATGAAAAAGGCGCATTCACGGGGGCTGAAACCAGGACCGAGGGCATATTAGCTGTCGTAAAAGGGGGGACTATTCTTCTGGATGAGGTGACGAATTTGACGCCCAACATGCAACGGAAGTTTTTGCGGGTTTTGGAGGAAAAAGAGTTTCTTCCCGTGGGAGGTAAAAGAGCCGTAAAGATGGATATTCGAATACTCGCTTCATGTAACGTCGTGTTGGAAGATGAGGTTAAGAAAGCCAATTTCCGAGAAGACCTCTACCATAGGCTGAATGAATTTATGGTCGTGATTCCATCATTGCGGGAAAGAAAAGAAGATATTCCCCTTCTGGCGGATAAATTCCGAAGGGAGGCGAACAAGGAATTAGGCAAGGAGATTAAGGGATTTTCAAAGGGGGCCATCCGCCAACTCTTGGAATATGATTATCCGGGAAATGTGCGAGAACTGAAGAATATTGTTCGTAGGGCAATGTTATGGGCGGATTATATGATCGAGGGTAAGCATCTGAACTTCGGGAGAGAGCTCGCTTCGGCGCACAGAAATTTTGAAATAAGAGCGTGGGTAGAAGAGGGGTCAAGTTTAAAGGAAATCGCCAAGCAGGTCATGGTTCAGGCTGAGAGCATGGTTGTCGAGCAGGCATTGCGTCGGGCGGGATACAACCGGACGAAGGCAGCGCGAGCATTGAAGATCGACCGGAAGACCCTTTACCGAAAAATGAAAGGGATGAAATGTTGAATTTTGTGCGCATCGAGGCGGAAATTTCACAACTCTTCCGGCTAATTCAGTCTCTGCATTTAGCCCGCTTAACTCCGGAGATTCTCCCGGAGCTAGCGTTGCGTAAATCTAAGAATATCAGGTGGACCTGACGCGCGTTCAGGCGGCTCAGGGCCCACAGTAATTTCGCCCGCTGGGATTGTTGAATTTTGGCGACATTTTGGGGCATAAATTCCACAATTCTTCCAGCTGATTCGGTCTCTCCATTCTTAGTCCGTTTGACTCCGGAGACCCTCCCGAAGCTTGCGTTCCATAAATCTAAGAATATCAGGTTATTAGGCCGCCCGTGCGTAAGGCTTAGAGACGATGGTAATTTTTCTGGCCCTCCCTGCAGGCAGGTACGCGTTTTGCCTACGCTCCTGTCCTAGGTATTACCAACCAGGCCGCTATGGCCTTTCAATAGACTCTGTGCTGCCGATTGGGCGTGGTTGAGAGATGGTTTCACCGGAAAGGCATGAGCAGGAGACTGTGAGGGATTGCTAAGCTTCAGGGGTGGCATTGGTTTCGATTCGGAGGGATGCAGCAGAACGGTTCGTGATGGGACTGGGCAAACTTATTCATCAAACCCAGCTCATCATCTTCGGCGGTAAGGGCGGGGTCGGGAAGACCACATGTTCCTCGGCCGCAGCGATTCATCTGGCCGAGAGGGGGCAGAAGACGCTCCTGGTCTCGACGGACCCGGCTCATTCCCTTTCGGACAGCATCGGGCAAAGTCTTGGTGACGAAGTACGCAAGGTGGTCGCGGTCAAGGATCTGGATGCGGTGGAAATCGACCCCGAGCAGACCTTGCAGACATTCAAAGAGGAGTACGGGGAAGGCATCCTGGATATCCTCAAAACCGGGACCTATTTGGACGAAGAAGACGTATCGGATGTGTTCTCCCTCACCATCCCTGGACTGGACGAGGTCATGGGGATAAAGAGGATCATGGATTTCATCGAGAGTGAAGAACACGAGCGGTACGTTCTGGACACCGCCCCCACGGGCCATGCCCTCCGGTTGCTGTTTCTTCCGGGCCTACTTGACCAATGGATCAAGGTGCTGGCGAAAATCCGCTGGAAATATCGGCACATCGTGTCACGACTCTCGGGGAAGGAACCGCTCGGGGAGGCGGACGATTTCCTGCTGGTGATGAAGAAGGCCGTCAAGCGAATAGGCTCTTTGATGAAGGACCCCATGCGAACGAGTTTCATTGTTGTCACGATTCCGGAGCTCATGGCCCTAAAGGAAACCGAGCGGCTGATCGCCGAGCTCAGGCACTACGGCATCCCTGTCTCGCACATGGTCGTCAACAACCTCATTCCGGCGCAAAGGGGGAGTTGCTCGTTCTGTGAAGAGACCCGAGTGGAGCAGAGGGCTTATGTCGATATCTTGAAGCGCGGGTTCCCGGATCTGGAGTTGGCATTGATCGCGCGGGAGCCCGGAGAGATAAGGGGCATACCTCGCCTCAAAGTTCTAGGAAACTTCTTGTTTCAGAGTAACTAGTTCATGGGTAAAACGCCGGAAGGCAAATATCTGTATTGCGTGCTCGACCTTTGGGGAGAAGGTCAATTGGCTTCCCCCGCCGCGGGAGAAACAGAGATCATCCGGCACAGAGACATCGCTGCGGTAGTGAGAGACTGTCCGCTCTTAGATTTTGATGGGATGGATGAAGAGGAGCTGAGGCGGCAACTCGCTCGACACCAGAGGGTCAACGAGCTCGCCATGGAAAAAGGGGCTTGCGTGCCCATGAGGTTCGGCCTCATTGCGGGAAGCGAAAAGGAAATAAAAGGGTTACTCGACAGGGCCTACCTCCAATTCAAGACGGCGTTGGAGAGGGTACGTGGGAAAGCCGAATTTGCCCTATACATCCACTGGGATGAAAGCTCCATCGTCTACGAAATCGCGGCCGGCGATGAGGAGGTCCAGAGGCTCAGGGATGAGATTGCCCGAGCGCCGGCCGAGCGGGCACAAAGGCTCAAGATAGCGCTTGGCGAGGCGGTGCACGCCTCGCTTTTGAAACGCCGGGAAGCCTATCTGGAGGAGGTTCATTGCGTGCTTCGCGAGAGTTTCACCCACTGGGCCTTGGGGAAGCTCAAGGACGACACGATGATCGCCAATCTGGCGTTCCTCGTGGAAAAGGAAAAAGAACCCCTTTTCGATGCTAACCTGAATCGATTGGGAGAAAGATATGATAGGCTGCTACGCTTCAAGTGTATCGGCCCCCTCCCGCCTTATAGCTTCTCCGATATTCAGTTCTCCATGGGTTCATTCGAGCTGGTCGATGCCGCGCGCAAGAGGTTAGGGCTGGGCGAAGAAGCCTCGCTGGCCGAGATCAAGAGGGCCTATAGGGAGCTGGCCGTCCGCTGTCACCCGGACAGAAACCCGGACATCCATCGATCCGCAGAAAGGTTCGGAGAGATTGTCTCGTCCTACGAGACCCTCATGACCTATTGCGCGAATTATCGATATTCCTTCCGGCGAGAGACGGTGGAAGGTTCTATCTCCTTCACCGCGCCCGAGCGATGGGCGGAAGAGGGTGAGCTCTGTGCAGAGGGCCGATTCTATGGCGGAAGTGTATAGGTACGGGAAATACATCTACTGCATCATCGGAACCCCGAAAAAGGAATCCTATGGCCCCGTCGGGATGGCGGGAGGGGGAGAGGTTTACACCGTCGCCCATGGGGAAATCGCGGCGCTAGTCAGCGACGCACCCATCGTGAAGTACCGGGTCAGCCGCGAAAATACCCTGACTCACCAGAAGGTCCTGGAAGAGGTCATGCGCCGTCACACCCTTCTGCCCGTCCGTTTCGGCAGCGTGGCGGAGACAGAGAAGCAGGTGGCGGGGATCCTGAAAATGCGGTGCGGGGAGTTCCGGGAAACCCTGCGAACGATGAGGGGAAAAGTGGAGCTTGGCGTCAAGGCCATCTGGAAGGAGGGTCTTATCTTCAAGGAGATCGTGGAGGAAAGTCCGCTCATCCAGAGGCTCAAGTCGGAGGTCCAGGGACACGCATCCGAGAAGACGCACTACCAGCGGATCAGGATCGGAGAACTCGTGGAGGCGGCCCTCCATGCGAAGCGGGAGCGGGAGGGAAGGGAGATCCTGGGGCCCCTGGCAAAGCTCTCCGTAGATCACAGGGAGAACCGGATCTTGCACGATCGCATGCTTCTGAACGCCGCTTTCATGGTGACCAATAAGAATCAAGGGGCATTCGATGAGGCCATAAACGGGCTGGCGACCCATAAGGGAGACAGGGTCGAGTTCAAATACGTGGGGCCGGTTCCCCCCTATAACTTCGTCAATATCTTCATACCCCTGGAGGAGTTAATGGCCTCCAGGCGAGGAGGCGGCCATGCTTCTAGTTGATGACCTGCTTATGTTGCCGGTGAAGGGACTTTTCGGCATCTTCAAGGAAATCCAGAAGTTTGCCGACCGGGAGCTGACCGACCGGGAGACTCTCCAGGAAAAACTCCTCAACCTTCAGATGCAGTTCGAGCTGGATGAGATTACCGAGGAGGAGTACGCCGAGCGGGAAGAGTATATCCTTGACCGACTCAAGGCCCTTGATGAAGCGGATGGGTGAAACCTGAGAGGTTGATGCCGTTAAAGAGGGGAGCCCCCCAGAAGGGGAAAAAGCAGCCGAGGCCGGGGCCCCAGCGAAAAACGAAAACCTTCGGAAGGCCAACCCTGGAAAGGGCGGAGACCCCGGAGGCAACCTCCCGAGAAGAGGAGGCAGGCCTGGTGGCCAAAGAGAAAACCGAGGGAGGAGTTGGGATGTCCATTGAAGTAGCCGGTGCGGCGGTCAGTGATTTTATGAGAAAGGTCCTGAAGAAAGAGGGACAGGTCATTAAGGCGGAGAGGACCGAAGAGGGGTGGGAGGTCGGGGTCGAGGTCATCGAGGAGAATGAGTTTATCAAGTCTCTGGGAATCCCTAAAACGGTCTATGACAGGAACGTATATCTCATCAGGCTGGACGATAAGCTGGAAGTGACCTCGTACACTAGACTGAAAGAAAGCTCTCCCGTGGTTGAGACGTAGTTGGGCGGGCTACGAGAACCTCCTTCCGGGGTCACTTCCGGCTCATTTTCCAAGCTGGGATGCCAAGCGATGGCGGGAAATAAGAGGGCGGACCAACGGATTAGAGATGAGGGGCTCTATGCCTACTGCGTCCTCCTGGACCCTGAGGATGTCGACCCGGGCATGGTCGGAATGGAGGGGAACGGGCCTGTCTATGTGGTTCCTTACCAGAGGCTCGGCATGGCCGTCAGCCGGGTCCATCTGGATGAATTCGCCCCCGAGCGGATGAGGGAAAAACTCCAGAACCTGGCCTGGGTCGAGACCAGGGTGAGGCTCCACGAGGAGGTGGTCGAGGGCATCATGAGGGATCGGTCCGTGGTTCCCATTAAATTCGGAACGGTTTACCTCGACGAAAAAGGCGTCAGGGACTTCCTGGCCAGGCACGAGGGAGAGCTTTCGGAGAGCCTTGAAGAGCTCTCGGGAAAAGAGGAATGGAATGTCCGGGTCTTTGTCGCAAAGGAGGGGCTGAGAGCGTCCATAGAAAGGAGTGACGAGAGGCTCCTCCGCATGAACCGGGAGATAGAGGGCATGCCCCCGGGATGGGCCTACTTCCTGGGTAAAAAGAAGGACCTTCTCTTGGTGGAGGAAACAGAGCGCAAGTTGAGGGAATGGGGGGAGGAGTTTCTCGGCCGGCTGCGAGGCGTCGCCGAGGAAGTGGTGTTGAACAAGCGCATCCCCATGAATGACGCCGGGGGAGGGGGAGAGATGGTCCTGAACGTAGCCTTTCTCGTTACCAGGGCGCGGTTAGGGGAGTTCTGCCGGGCGCTCGATGAGTTATCCGACCAGTACGGGGAAGAAGGCTTCTCTTTTCGCTGTAGCGGTCCCTGGCCGCCTTATAACTTCACTCCCCGACTGAAGGAAGGATAAAGAGTATGGACCGTGCCCTGACGTCTTCAAGGCGGGTCACCCTGCTCGAAGTGCTCGACCGGGCCTTGAACAAGGGCGTGATGATTGACGGACAGATCACCATTTCGGTTGCCGAGGTCGACCTGGTCTTCCTGGGGCTTAAACTGCTCCTCACGTCCGTTGAGACGGCTCAAAGGCTGCGGAGGGGAATCAGGGATAAAGTGCCGGTGGAAACTCTCACATGACGGTTGCCGGCTATTACGTCTATTGCGTCGCGGATGGCCCTAAGGGACCTCTCCTCCGGATGGCCGGCCTCCAGGGGAAGGAGGTAAGGCAGGTCCCCCACGGAGATATCCGGGCCCTTTGCAGTGAGCTCGCAGATGGGACCGGCTTTACGGAAGGGGATGTGCTAGTCCATGAAGCGCTCGTGGAGTCTGCCATGGCCCAATCGGCGGTGCTCCCCATGCGATTCGGCACGGTCTTTCCCAGCCGCGGGGCCCTTCTGGGGATGCTGGAAAGCTTCTATCCCCGGTTTCGGGCCGCGCTGGACCGGGTGGCTGGAAAAGTGGAGGTGGGAGTGAAGGTCTTGTGGGAGGCCGAGGCCCTCAAGAACCAGATTGCGGCTCGCCCTCCGAGTGCGGGAAAGTGGAGCGAAAAAGAGAGCGGCCGCTCACCGGGAAGGACCTATCTGTTACGGAGGTTCCAAGAATATCTCCTGGAGAGGGGATTGGAGGCGAAGGCCGTCGAGGTTGCCAGCAGCATCGATACCCCCCTGAGGAAATGGGCCTCAGAGGCCAGGGTGGAGACGCTCTGCACCGAAAACCTCGTCCTGGCCGCAAGCTACCTGGTGCACAAGGGAAAGCTCGATGCCTTCAAGGCCGAGTTCGACCGGCTCAAGGCTGGCCACCCGGGGCTCAAGTTTCTCTATAGCGGCCCATGGCCGCCCTATAACTTTGTGGGGTCCTTTGAAACAGGGGAGGGTGGGGCAATGACAAGATCCTCGGATTTAGCCATCGCCGAGCGCGAGGCCCTCTGGCGCAGGGGCGAGCGGTGCCTCGAAGAGGGGGCCGTCCACACGGCCTTAGATGTCTTCTGGAAGATTCTGGAGAAGTACCCAGATTCGATGGAAGGGGAGAGGGCCAAGGAGGAAGTGCTGAACCTCGCCAAGAGCTTAGAGGCGCAGGGGCAACCTCACCAGGCCTTGGACCTTTATTCGAGATTGGCGGACAGGGCTTAGGCGTGGACCCGGTAGCGGCCATTGAATGCGATGACTCCTCCGCCTTTGAAGAGGAGCTTGAGAGGGTCGCGGACTGTCTGCCCGACCGCATCGATGCCGGCCCGGAGAAGGTGGAGCGCGGCCTGGCCAAGCTTGTTCTGACCCTCATCGAGCTCCTGCGCCAGCTCCTCGAGAGGCAGGCCATGCGCCGGATGGAGGGGGGCGCCCTCACGGAGGAGGAGGTCGAGCGGATGGGGCTGACCTTCATGCAGCTGGAGAAGAAGATGGAGGAGCTGAAGGCGCATTTCGGCCTTGAGGGGGAAGAGCTGAACATCCACCTGGGCCCCCTTGGGGACCTGATGTGAACTATTGCAGAAAGGAGGTTCGAGGTCGGAGGTCGAGTGCGTGACCTGAAAGGAGACCAGAGGCTATGGCGTGATCTTTGGGAAAGCGGGTCAAAAACGGAGGGGGAAAGAAACCATGGGAATTGCAGAAGGTATGAGGAAGCTGCGGGAAGATATTGAAGCATCTTACGACCGACGAATGGCAGGCATAGCGGAGCTCAAGAAAGAAACCGGGAACCTCATGCGTGAGAGCAGAATCCGGCGGGCGGAGTGGAAGGAGGACTTGGGTGCTCTCTCTCGGTCGTTGAAGTCCCTCCTTAACGGGAGCGAATCCCAGCGGATGCGTGAGTTCTCCAACCTCCATCAAGATATCCGGAACCGGCAGGTGGAGCGGAAGGAGGAGGACCAGGAGCGCGCAAGGGTCCTGAAGAGCATGCTGGCTGACTACGATGCGCAGCGGAGCCAGAACATGGCCACGATGTTGGATGGGTTTCGCAAAGAGAGCCGGGCCGCGAGGGCGGAGTGGCGGCGAATGGCCTCGACTCTCCAGGCGAAGAGGGCGGGCCGAAAGGTCGCGCCCCCACCGCCACTAAGGAAACCGGTAAAAGCACAAGCCCCAGCCGGATGGATGGGAGGCGGCGGAGAGTAAAGATTGGCCAAGGCCGGGGACATGAGAAAGCTCTGGCATGAGGCCATGGCACGGGAGTGGCGGCAGCTTCAGGCCATCATGCAGGAGAAGCGGGCCGGAAGAGTTCCCGAGCCGAGGTCCCTCGGCGCAGAGCCGGATGAACGGTGAGCCTTGCGGGCGGATGGTTGAGTAAAAGTTTTTCTCATTAAATAGAGGGAACCGAAGTGGCTATCGAAAGAAGACGACGGCCGATGCAGCATGCAACGGAGGCGACCAACTTAGCTGACATCCTTGAGCGCGTCCTTGACAAAGGGATCGTTATCGCAGGCGATATCTCCATCTCGCTGGCAGATATAGAACTCCTCAACATCAAGATCCGTCTCCTCATCGCATCCGTGGACAAGGCCATGGAGATGGGCATCAACTGGTGGGAGAGCGACCCGGCCCTGTCCTCCAAAGCCCAGGCCCTTGAGGCCCAAAACGGAAAGCTTTTGCAAAGGCTCGAAGCACTGGAGGCCAGGGTGGAAAAAAGTATAGAAGGCCGCGGATAAGGCCCTCCTTTTGCGACCGAATTCTTTGAGGATATATGGGCTATAGGGAAAGCGGGCCCTGAACCTCGGAGAGAGCATGGGGCCATGACTGACCAAGAGATCGAATGCGGACTCCCCTGCCTCATCTGTAAAGGCCTGGGGGCCCTTCGGGCAGCATAGACCGATTTCTTGTGAAAAGGGAAGGCGTGCCATGGGTTATTCCGAGGACATCAAAAATCTGCTGGAGGATATTCTTGAAGGAAACCGCGAGCGCAAAGAGCTTCTTTCCAGCCTTCAGCAGGAGGTGCAAGAGCTTCGGGAACGGACGTTCATGATGCTGCAAGAGATGAGGACCGAATTTGGGACCATGAAGTCTGACCTCTGGATCCAACTGGCCAAGGGAGAGTCGGACCGGAAAAGGGATTTCAGGGAAACCATGGAGGGAATCCTGGAGCAGGGGAAGGAGATCAAAAGGGAAGTGGCGGAGCTTCTGGCCGATTCCAAGGCGGAGCGCGAGGCGATGAGTGCTGAATGGAAGAGGATCGCCGAAGCCTTGAAAAGACAAGGAAGAGGGGCTTAAAAGCCCCAACCGGCGACCGAAAGGAAAATAGAGGGGGAAAAAGGCAATGGAGTGGGTGAAAAATCCCAGAGTCATGGGGGTTGCGGCAATTTTCCTGGGGATATTGGCCGCCGCCTGGCCCTGGTTCCTCAGCGTTAATCTCATGAAAACCCTTGGGACCATCACGGGATCTCTCGTTATCGTCGTTGCCATTTTCATCTTCACGGTTTTGGCCAGGAAACCGGTAGAGAGGACCCCAGAGTGAGCGGAGCGTTAAAAGGGAAAAGTTCTATCCGATTAGGAAAGGGAGGAAGATGAGAGAAGAACTGACCACTGTTATTGAGCCTAGGCCTGAGGCGGGATTCGTCGAGACGGATTACATCCGCGACATCGCGGAGCGCGCCATGGCCTGCATTGAAGCGGGATTTCCGGTTCACTTCCGAGGGGCCTCGGGAACAGGGAAGACCACCCTTGCCATGCACGTGGCCACCCAGGTCGGCCGCCCGGTCGTCATGATCCACGGCGATGAGGAGTTCACCACCTCGGACCTGGTGGGCGGGGAATATGGATACCGGATCCGGAAGGTGGTGGACAATTTCATCCACTCGGTCCTCAAGACTGAAGAGGACATGATGCGACGGTGGGTGGATAACCGGCTGACGGTGGCCTGCAAGTACGGCATGACCCTCATCTACGACGAATTCACCCGCTCGCGTCCTGAGGCGAACAACATCCTGCTGTCCATCCTGCAAGAGAAGATGATGGACCTTCCCGCCGCCCGGGGAGGCGATAACTATATGAAGGTGGATCCGGATTTCACGGCCATCTTCACCAGTAACCCCGAGGAGTACGCCGGGGTGCACAGGAGCCAGGACGCCCTGAGGGATCGGATGATCACAATCGACCTCGACCATTTCGACCGGGAGACCGAAGTCGCCATCACCGAGGCCAAGTCCGGGGTGACCCGCTCGGAGGCCGAGCGCGTCGTGGATGTGGTCCGGGGATTTAGGTTCTCAAATGACTACGAGTTTGCCCCCACCATCCGGGCGTGCATCATGATCGCCAAAGTTGCCAGAGTTCGCAATGCTTCGGTCCGCGCACGGGATAAGCTCTTCCGCCAGACCTGCACGGATGTCCTCTGCTCCGAGACCACCCGGATAGGGGTCAAGGGGATAAAGGGAGAGAGGGAGAATCTCGTTGGAGACCTGATTGACCAGTTCTGTGGACTCGACACAGCGGAGGAAAAGCGGAGGGTAGCCGCTGGCTAACGTCTCCCACCCGGCCAAACAGTTGCGCATCGCGGCGACGCGAAGGCTCGTTGGGGTACGGCGCGAGCGCATTTACGTGTGGGACTCGAAGTCCTTCGAGTGGGTGAAGAAAAGGGGACGGGTCTGGGTCCAGGGGAAGAAGGAGCGGCAGGAACCCTCGCGGACTGCAACCAGCACTCATCCGTGGTGAAGGGAGATGAAAAAGATGAAAAATAGGAGCGGGCTACTCGATATCAGCACTCCCCAGAAGGCCAGGTTGAGGTCTATACCCAAGACACATCGCTCTTCTTATCTCGACCTCTACATGCTGGAGATGGACCGGGAGAAGGTCGAAAAAGAACTCGCCCTGCTGGAGAAGAGAAAGGAGAGCAACGAAAGACGGCTGGGCGAGATCGAACGCCAGATTAAGCTCTTGGAGTCCTCACAAAAGGAATCCCCTGACGCGGCGGAGCCCAAAAATGAAAAGAAAAGATGGACTACTATGAAAATGCCCTATTGAGAGAGGCGCCCCTGTGAGCTGGCAATTCTTTGATTTTAAAATGAAAATGGGAGTTTTGGCTGGGGAAATCCTGCGGGAGGAGCGGTATCCGTGCGCCTTTTGCCGCGGCGAGGGACTGACCACGGGGACTTACTCCAAATGTCCTGTCTGCAGGGGAGAGGGACACAATGTGGCCCGCCCGCCGGTCGTGCGGTGCGCTTTCTGCGGCGGGTGGGGAGAGGAAAAGCCCAAAAGCCGGGTCACATGCCTCGTTTGCAAGGGGCGGGGGATCGTCCCCATCCGAGAGCCCATCGGAATCTGCCACCACTGTCGCGGGACCGGCAAGGAGCCGACAAATAAATTGCCCTGCATCAGGTGCGGGGGAATCGGCGTCATTACTGTCAGCAGAGGATCGAGAGAGAACTTAAAGCCTGATTTAACCTTTCGGGAAGGGAGAGCCCAACATCGCCGACACCGACAGGAAAATGGAAGGAGGTGATCTGAATGGCGGTAGAGAAAGCAATCGCATCCTCCAGCCTAGTGGAGGTGGTTGACCGAATCCTCGACAAGGGAGTGGTCGTCGATGCCTGGGTTCGCTTTTCACTCGTGGGCATCGAGCTTCTGGCCATCGAGGCCCGCGCGGTCGTGGCGGGAGTTGAGACCTATCTTAAATACGCCGAAGCCATCGGCCTGACCGCAACAGCCGCGGCCCCGGCTTAGGAAGAAAGGAACAATTCAATAGGGAGGTAATGTAACACCATCCAATAGGGGAGCGGGGTTAGGCGATGTGGCTTCCCTTCCCGAAGTTCCACCCGGTCAAGCAGAACACAGAGAGGTCTGTCCAGGCATCGCCCAACCCCTAGCATATCCCAAGAAAGGGTCAGGCCCTAAGATCAACCGAAGTTAAGCGAACTCTGGGAAGCAAAAAAGAGGAACGTCGGCGGCTTTGCCTCCATAGGACGTTTCCTATCAGTTTCTGATATCAAATCGATAGAGCGTTGTCAATCTTGGAAAGCCCTTGCCCCTTCGCAAGGTCGAGGCTTGACTCCTTAACTTCTTGTGCGTGACGCGCAATCACCCGCCGCAGCGGACCGGAGCCGCGAGATAGTCGGCCACTCGGTCGAGCGACGCCTGATCTCTCCGCCGACGAAGCAGACCGACGTAAGTCTTCACCCTTTCCCGCTCCTTGAGTTCCTTCACCTCGATGTCCCGGGAAAGATGGGGAAGAACGTCATGATACGCCCCGAGGAATAGGACGCCGGTCTCCCCCGCTTTCAGCGTTTCGTTGATCCGGCCCGCGATGAATTTGTCCCTTCTCGTAAGGAGCTTCCTCTGCCGCAGCTTATATTGAAGGTACGCCCAGAGTTTTCCCCAAGCGGACCTTGAGTGGACCATCTTCATGAGACACTCGCACTCTTCCCGCAGGAGACAAGCCTCCTCTGTCTTCCGGATCTCCGCCCCTCGCTCCATCAGTTTTTTAACGACCTCGAAATTCCGGCTACCGCTCCGAGCCCCTTCATCTATGATCCTTCTGCCCAGCTCTCCCTCGGCTAGCAGTCCGTCCTGGTAGACCTTAAGGCCCGCAGCTTCGGAGCCCTCAAAGTGGGCGGCGATGGAATCCCAGAATTCTTTGACAGTTTCCTGATGTCGCTCCCATCTAGCTTGTCCATATATGCGGTGGCTAGTCCGGGCAACCGGTTCGGCCAGGCTCCCCAGATCGGCTTCGACGTGGATGATGGGAACGTAAAGGAGTTTTCGACCGGACACTTCCAGTGAGTCCCTATTCGGGGGGGAACTGACGCCCCGCGCGCTCCAGGCTGGAGAAGGCCTCCTCAAAGTGCCTGACCGAGATTCGAAGCTCCGTGGGATCGGGGGTGACTTCCTCGGTATGGGCTTCCAGGAACTCACGGATAGCGAGCATGGAAGCATTGCGGCAAATGGACTCGATGTCCGCCCCCATCAAGCCATGGGTGCGGTCGGCCCATTTTTCTAGGTCCAGTTTCTCATCGAGGGGTTTCCCTTCGGTGTGAATCCGAAAGATCTCCTCCCGGGTTTCCTTGTCGGGCGCAGGGATCTCCAGATGGAGGTCGAACCTCCCAGACCTCAGGAGGGCCGGGTCCACGAGGTCCATCCGGTTCGTGGCCGCCAATACCACCACACCGTGGAGTTCCTCCACTCCGTCGAGCTCGGTGAGGAGCTGGCTGATCACTCGCTCTGTCACTTGGGAGCTGTCTCCGGCCGACCCCCTGAGGGGCGCGATGGCGTCGATCTCGTCAAAAAAGATTATGCATGGAGCCGCCTGCTTGGCCTTCTTGAAGACCTCACGGATTCCTTTCTCGCTCTCGCCCACCCATTTCGAGATAAGTGCCGGACCTTTGACCGAGATGAAATTCGCCGCGCTCTGACTGGCGACGGCCTTGGCCAGGAGGGTCTTCCCGCTCCCCGGGGGACCAAAGAGGAGGATGCCCTTAGGGGGTTTAGTCTTGGCGTGCTCGAATAACGGGCCATACCGCAGGGGCCACTCGATGGCCTGGATCAGCTCTGTTTTGACCTCCTGAAGGCCGCCGACTTGGTCCCACCGAACATCGGGGATCTCGACGAAGACCTCCCGGATGGCCGAGGGCTCCACTTCATTTAAGGCGGTGATGAAGTTCTCCATGTTGACCTCGAGGTTGAGCAACTTTTCATAGGGGATGTGGTCAATGTCGAAGTCGATCTCGGGGAGGAGGGGCCGAAGAGCAATCATCGCGGCCTCCCGACAGAGGGCCTCCAGGTCGGCCCCCACGAATCCGTGGCTGACCTGAGCGAGTTTCTCCAGGTCGACGTCTTTCGAAAGGGGCATACCGCGGCTGTGAATTTGGAGAATTTCCAGCCGGCCTTCCTTGTTTGGGATGCTCAGGGAGATCTCCCGGTCAAAACGACCCGGCCGACGGAGGGCAGGATCGATGGCATTGGGAATGTTGGTGGCTCCGATGACGATGACCTGACCCCGGGATTTCAGCCCGTCCATCAGGGCAAGTAGCTGCGCCACTACCCGCTTCTCCACGTCTCCCAGCACCTTTTCGCGCTTGGGTGCTATGGCGTCGATCTCGTCCAGAAAGATGATGCTGGGGGCATTGCGCTGAGCCCCTTCGAAGATTTTCCGAAGATTGGCCTCGCTCTCGCCATAGAACTTGTGGATGACCTCGGGGCAGTTCACGGCCAGGAAGTAGGCATCGCTCTCGCTGGCCACGGCTCGGGCGATCAACGTCTTTCCCGTCCCCGGGGGGCCATGCAGCAACACCCCCTTGGGCGCTTCGATGCCGAGCCGTTCGAATACCCGGGGATACTTGAGAGGGAGCTCTATCATCTCACGTACCCTACGAATCTCGCGGGAAAGCCCGCCTATGTCCTCGTAGGAGACCTCGAGAGCCTTTTTCCTGGGCGTCTTCTCGCCCTTGACCCGGATCACCGTATCCGCCCGGATCAGGACCGCACCTGGGGGAAGGGCCTCGGTGACCGTGAAGTCCTGGTAGCGTGAGCCGAATAGGGTCGCGCGGATGCGGTCCCCCTGGACAAGGGGAATGCCCTCCAGCAAGCGGCCAATGTATTGGCTGTCCCGCTCCTTGCCCAATGGCCTGTCGGCTTCCAGAGGGGCAAGTGTGACCTGGTCGGCCGGCTGATGCTCGACCTTCCGAACGGTGACCTTCTCGTCCAACCCAACCTGGGCGTTGTCGCGGAGGATGCCGTCCATCTGGATCAAATGGTTTCCCCGCATCTCCTTGTGGGCGGGCATGAGCTTAGCAACCGTCGCACGCTTGCCCTTGACCTGGAGGATGTCCCCCACCTCGGCACCTAAGGCCGCCATGTCTTCGGGGTCCAGACGAACGACCCCTCTCCCCACATCCTTGGCCATTCCCTCCGCGACCTTAAGCGCTAGGTTCTGCACTTCAGTCGGCATCTATGGTTGCCCCTATAATGACACCTGGACGGTCAAATGGTTCTTCATCCCGCCCTGAGGCCGGGTATCTGAAGCTCCTCGGAACTCTTGCGCAGGCGAATCTCCGGAAAAATCAGTGCCCCAAGGAGGGGGTATCGCTCGGGCCTCTCGGGCGGGCGCAGAAATTCAGCCTGCTTTCGGCAACCTGATTTCGAGCACCCCGTTGTTATAAGAAGATTTCATTTTCGACCGCTCGACGGGTGAGGGCAAGAGGACCTCCTTGCTGTACCTCCTCCCCCCATTCTCGGCCGTGATGGTGAGAAGGTCTCCTTCGACCTCGAGCTTGATCCCGTTCTCTTCCACCCCGGGCAGCTCTGCGACCACGGAAATTTCCTCACCCTCTTCAAAGACATCCACAAGCGGTTCTCGAATCTCCTCCACAACGGGGCCCGACTCGCTTTGGCGGATATTTCCGAAAGACTCCACCTTTAGGCCCTCATCGAGCCCGCCCAGCCGGACCGAAAACCCGTAAACGCCCCTGGCGCCCTTGAGGTTGTTCAGGCCCTTTATCTCACCCTCTCTTGTGATGGTCGAACCTCCCTCTTCCACCAGCTTTGAGACTAGATCCAGAATGTTGCCGAGTCCTTTGAAAAGACCCCCCATTTCCAAATTGATCCTCACCTCGCTTCCAGAATCCTTTTTCTTGTCCATGAGAAACTCCCTTCTCGTGAAGCCCTCAGAGGTCCCCGCAGAAGCGCGCCAAGCGCCGTGCTTGCTCAATCAGGCACACGAGGCGCCTTCCCTTGATTCCCGCAGGCCCCGCAGTTCCATCCGTGTATAAATCAAATATAAGGCGGGGATAACATTTTGTCAAGGAGACTTTACAAAAATTATTAAAAATGTCCGCGGCCCTTGACAAAATGCTATAATTGGCCTAATTTTTAGGCGAGGGGATTATTGAGGGCGATGGAAAAAAAGCGCAACCAGATGGTCCGAAAACAGTGGAAGGAGATGAATCTGGGGGAGAGGATCCGCGCGGTTCGCCAACGACTGCAGAAGGTCAACCGAAGGCAATATTCCCTCCAAAGCATCTCGAGGCGGACCGGGGTCGTCTCGCGCCAGGGCCTGAGCCAGATCGAGCTCGGAAAGGTGAAAAATCCCACGGCGAAGGTGCTCGGCGGCATCGCTGCCGACTTGGGGATTTCGCTGGGATTCCTGCTCACGGGCGGGGAGAGCGATGAGGGGGTTCGAGCGGAATCTTCGCGGGGGCTGCAATTCGAATGGGAAGAATTGCGAAGACGTGTCGCGGATGCTCTGTCATCCGAAGACGCGTCCACTGAAGAAGGTTTGGACATGAGGGGTCTCCAAAACGTTAAACGGCTTGCCGAAGGCGAATTCGACTCGTTCGTCAAAGCCCTGGGAAACCTCCCCCGGGTCCCTCAGGGCAAGCCCTCAGAGACGGCTTCAAGGCTTGAATTTGAGGTGGCAGCTCTCAACAGGAGTTCGGACGAGCTGGATCGGGACTTCGCTTTCCAAATATGGTCAAGAGTTTCGAGCCTCGCCGCCTGTCTTGAGGATGCTCTTCGTCCAATATCGAGGGGGGGGAAGGAAGAAAGCAGAGAAGAGGGCTCCCTCCTTCATAAAGTCCGGCGGCTCTCACGGTGTCTGGAAAAGAAACCGATTTCATTCACTTCCGCAAACGATTCGGACCATCCGATTTCTCTGAGGATTGAATTCGAGGACCTTCCGCTCGTGGTCGAATACCTTGGCAGCGAGAACTTTCCCTCCCGGCTCGTCGATGAGTTCAAAGACCGTATCCGGTTTGAGTGGGAGATGCTTCTCAGGAGAGCCAAGCGAGGAGATTGAGACTCTTTGGGGGAGAAACGCGAACAAATTGCGATAGCTCCCTCTAGGGCCTCACGTTTTTTCCTCGCCTTCCTCTTTTGTCCCTCCCTCAACTGCAGCCCTTTACCTTCGTCCACACTCCTCGTGAAGCCCCGGTGCAACCGGGTGGCTGAGCGCTTCGTCAGGCCCTCTCTTCAGGGCCTGAAACTTTTCCGCAACCGTAAGAAAAATCCTTCCGCCTCATGAGGGATTTTTAGTTCTTGCCCCGGGGCATTTCGGCGTGGGCTCTGGGTTTAATGCCGACCTACCCGGGTTCAAAGGGGGGGAAGGCCTTGGGATGTGTGAAGGAAGGAAATGATGAGGGAGATGCCCACGGCAGCCCGAAGAAGACGGAACCCGGAAGGTTAAGTCGGCGAGTTATTGCCCTTTAAGACGTTATGCTTTAATATTCAGTCAACTCAATGGGATTAACTTAGTGAAATCAAAACTCACTGGGGAGGGGAGGTTGCAGCGCTCGGCACTGATTGTTTTCCTTGTTCTCCTTCTGGCGTTGCTAGTCGGTGCCGCGGGCGCCTCCGGGCCTTCGGTCATAGATATAATAGTCATCAACACCGATGAAAACCTGCGCGTCTTCTGCACCCTTGAGAATGCCTTCTCAAAAGAAGTCATGGAGGCCATGCGGGGAGGTGTCACCACCTCCTTCTCCTACCACATTGAGCTCATACGGCAGCGCGGCCTGTGGTATGATGAGACCGTGGCCCGGAAGGTTGTCAAGCAAACGGTGAAGTTTAACTCCCTAAAAAAAGAGTTTACCCTATCTCGCGAGACCAGCGCGGGCGAGAAACAGGTGCGCTACACGAGAGATGAGGAAGAGGCCAAAGACTGGCTGGCCGAGCTTAACGGGGAACCGCTGCGAATGAGGGACCTCCTGAAGCCCAAGAAGCGATACTACGTGCAGATAAAGGGGGACCTCAACACCGTCAATTTCTCCATTCCCCTGAGATGGATTCTCTTTTTCCTCAGCGACGAAACCGATTGGAGCCGCTCGGGCTACTTCGAGGTCAAAGGGCCGTGAGCCATGAATGAGAGCACAGGGGATGTAGCCAGCTACAGGAAGCGCGCCGTTCGACGCCTGCTTCTTTGCATGACGGCCATCCTCGTGCTCGTGACGGCCGCCTGGATCTACTTCAAGGAAATAGACCCGGCCACACCCCTTTTCAATAACGTTGTCGTGGTCGCCCTCCTCGATATCAACATCATCCTCCTCATGGTGCTAGCGCTTCTCGTGGCTCGAAATCTCATCAAGCTCCACTTCGAGCGCCGCGGGCTGAAGGTGACCGGCAAGCTGCGCTTCAAGCTAATCGCGGCTTTCGTCGGGCTTTCCCTTATCCCCTCGGTGTTGCTCCTGGTGGTAGCGAGCGGTCTGATCACCAAGAGCATCGACTCCTGGTTTAACATCCGGGTGGAGCGCTCCCTCGAGGAGTCTCTGGAAGTGGCCCAAACCTACTACCGTGCGACCGAAGGGGAGGCCCTCGCGCACGCCCGCCGCCTCGCAGTGAGCCTGG
This sequence comes from uncultured bacterium, assembly GCA_964575845.1. Classification (GTDB taxonomy): domain Bacteria; phylum UBA8248; class UBA8248; order UBA8248; family CAZNSX01; genus CAZNSX01. The sequence goes on from CAZNSX010000006.1 coordinate 228,778, forward strand.
CAGCTCCGCAGGCCCTTAAGGATCAGAAGGGTCTGAAGGCCCTTGTGGAGTCTAAATTGGATGAGTTTTTGGTTGACAGTATCCAGCTATTCGACGAGGGAGGAAGGGAGGTCCTGAAGCTCAAGCGGGGGGAGGCGCCCGGAACCACCCTCTTCTATCCCTTCAGCGACCTCATGGATAAAGCCCTGGGGGGAGAGGCCGTCTCTGAGATCCGCTCGGTCGGCCGGGGAGAGCTCATAAGGGGCCTGGCTCCCATAAGGCTTCCCGGTAAGGGAGGAAAGGTCTTGGGCCTCGTCGCCGTCACCTATTATATACCCCAGAGCCTCACGGCCAAGCTCGGAGACATAAGAACGGCCTTCGAAAACTACAAGCAGATGGAGATACAGAAGAACCCCATCAAGGCCAGCTACATCATGACCTTCCTCATGATAGCCTTCCTGGTCATTTTCGCGGCCATTTGGTTTGGGTTTTACCTTGCACGGGGGATCACGGTTCCCATCGAGAAGCTTGCCGAAGGGACCCGGGCTGTGGCCGAAGGGAACCTGGACTTCAAGATTGACATAAAGTCTGATGATGAGGTGGGCCTGCTGGTGGACGCCTTCAACCGCATGACCTCCAACCTCAAGCGGAGCGAGGAAGAGGTGGCGGAGGCACACCAAGGGCTCCAGAGGACCAACGTGGAGCTGGACCGCCGGCGCGACTACATGGAGACGGTCCTCCAGAACATCGCGACGGGGGTCATCTCCGTCGACCGCCGCGGGCGGATAACCACCATAAATAAGGCGGCGGGCAAGATGCTGGAGGTGGAAATTAAAGGTGCACTGGGTAAGAGCTACTTCTCTCTTTTCAGTTCAGAGCAGCTCGGGCCTGTGAGGGCCCTCCTGAAAAAGATGTTGGAGTCAGGGCGGGAGACTCTCTCGGAGCAGATCCAGATGACGGTGGCTGGAAGAGTTCTGACCCTCATCGCCAGCGTTTCCCTCCTGACCGATAGCGGAGGCAGGGGCATAGGCATGGTGGCCGTCTTCGAGGATCTAACCGAGCTCATCAAGGCCCAGAAGCTTGCGGCCTGGCGGGAGCTGGCTCAGGGCATAGCCCACGAGATCAAGAACCCTCTCACACCCATCCAGCTCTCCACCCAGAGGCTGAGGAAAAAGTTTGAGACAGGAGCCCATGACTTTGCGCAGGTTTTCGAGACCTGTACGACCACCATCATCACTCAGGTGAAAAGCCTGATGGAGCTTGTGAACGAGTTCAGTCAGTTTACCCGACTGCCCGAGGCCCATCCCAGGCCCTGTGACCTGCATTCGCTGTTGAGCGAGGTTCTCGCCCTCTATCGTGAAAGCCATAGGGAGCTCGAGTTTGAGACGAGGTATGATAAGACCCTGGAACTCATAGCTGTGGATGAGGGGCAGATAAAGCGGGCTTTCATAAATCTCTTAGAGAATGCTATCGAGTCCATGGAGGGTGGCGGCAAGGTAACCATCTCCACTCTTCTCGATCACATTTCCCAGAGCGTGAGGATAGAGGTGGCCGATGAGGGGGGAGGCGTCCCGACCAGGGACAGAGAACACCTCTTCATGCCCTATTTCTCCACGAAGAAAGCAGGCAGAGGGCTCGGGCTGGCCATTGTGCAGAGGATCATTGCCGACCATAACGGTTCAATAGAGGTCAAAGATAACTATCCCAGGGGCACGGTATTCGTCATAAGGCTCCCCCTGGATGGGGCTTCGGCCCGGAGGGCAGGGAAGGTGAGCTTTGGATAGGGGACAGGTACTCGTCGTGGATGACGAGGAGAGCATCCTCAAGAGCCTTCAGGATATTCTCTCTGATGAGGGCTATCGGGTGGAGACAGCCCTGAGCGGCGAGGAGGCCTTAAAGAAGCTCCGACAGGGGAAGCCCGACCTTGTACTCTTGGACGTGTGGCTCCCGGGCACGGATGGCATTCATATGCTCCAAACCATGAAAGAGCGTCACGCTAACCTGGAAGTAGTCATTATGTCGGGCCACGGGAACATAGAGACCGCCGTCAAGGCGGTGAAGCTCGGGGCCTTTGATTTCATTGAGAAGCCGCTCTCCATAGACAGCGTACTCGCGGTTCTGGACCGGGCTCTGGGCCGAAAGCGTCGTCGTGGCCGCAAGGGGGAGAAGCGGAAGCCTCAAGCGCAGCTCCTCGGCTCTCATGCCCAGATATCCGAAATCAGGGAAGCCCTGCCGAACATAGTTTCCCAGGGGGGACACCTGCTCCTATGGGGTGAAGATGGCACGGGCAAGGAGTTTCTTGCACGTCTCATTCACGAGGGAAGCCCTTGGAGCGAAGGACCCTTCCTCAAGATGAGCTGCACGGTTCAGCCGGAGGAAGCCCTGGAAGAGGCACTCTTAGCCGAAGGGGCTTCGAGAGGGGCTTCTCCGGGAACCCTTCTTCTGGATGATGTGGATTGCTTGAGCCCCAAGGCTCAGGAGTTCCTCCTGAACGCTCTCAGAACGGCCTCCGGCTTGAGGCTCAGGGTCATAGGGGCCATGACGGCCGAGCCCACAGAGCGGGTTAATTCAGGGGCGCTCTCAGCCGAGCTCTCGTCCCTCCTGGGAGGCACGACTATTGAGCTTCCTCCCCTGAGGGAAAGGGGGGAGGACGTTCCCCTCCTTGCCCGCCACTTTCTTGAGCATTTCTGCAAGGAGCACAAGAAGGGGAGAAAGGAGCTGGATAAGGCAGCCATTTCCCTTCTCTCTTGCTACTCGTGGCCGGGAAATATAAAGGAACTCAAAAATCTCATGGAACGCCTCGCCCTTAACCAGCCCGGGCGTTGGCTGGGTATCGAGAGCCTTCCCCCGGCCCTTAGATTGCTCAAGGGCCCTCAGCCCCCGGCCGGAGGAAGGGGAGACAGCTCCTTCAAGCGCGCCCGGCGGGCCTGGGAGCGGGAATTCATCGCCCAGCAGCTCGCGCTGTGCGGGTGGGATATCCCTTGGGCGGCGAGAGCTCTTCAGTTAACCGAAAAGAGCCTCGCCCGAAAGATGCGCGCTATGGGAATAGAGCCTGATACGGCCGATCGTTCCCTGCCCCTCCCCCAAAGGACCCTCCGCCAGAGCATGGTGCTCTCGGGCCAGGGCCTGCACTCGGGTCTTAAGACGGGCCTCATCCTTCAGCCGCTCCCTCCCAACAGCGGTATCCAGTTCGGCACAATAACCGTAGACTCCACTGTCCCCGCTCATATCGACTATGTCCTATCGACGGACTACGCGACCACCATCCGGCGGGGACCGGTTCAGGCGAGAACCATAGAGCACCTCATGGCCGTGCTCCACGCCTACCGAATCACAAACCTCCTGGTGAAGATAAGTGGCGAGGTGCCCATAATGGATGGTTCGGCCCTTGACTTCTGCCAGATCATTGAAGATGCGGGCATCCAGGAGCAGGGGGAGGCGGCTGCCGAGCTTTGTCCCGATAAGGCCTACTGGGTTGGAGAAGAAGAGAAAGAGGATGAGCCATTTCTCAAGATCGAGCCTGCGCCGGGGTTCTCCGTCAGGTACCTCCTCCGTTACCCCCCTCCCGTGGGAGAGCAGGAATTTTTCTTTGAACTCCATGACCCCCAGGTATTCAAGGAGGAGATAGCGCCGGCCAGAACATTCGGCTTCCTGAAGGAAGTGGAGCGGCTGGAGAAGCTGGGCCTGGTAGGAGGGGGACGTCTGGATAATGTGATCCTGCTCGATGAAGGACGAGTGATAAACACAGTCCTGAGGTTTGCTGACGAGTTCGTTCGCCACAAGATCCTGGACATCCTGGGCGATTTTTACCTTCTGGGACGGGTTATCCGGGGAAAGGTGACCGCCCGTATGAGCGGCCACTCCGAGAACATCTCCCTCCTGCGAAGGCTGGCTTCGACCTGCCCCCTGCCTTAAGGAGTTCCGGTGAGAGGAAAAGGAAAGCCCCTCTGTCCCCTGACCTATAGAGATGCGGGGGTGGATGTGGAGGCTGGGAGAAATCTGGTAAGAGCCATAGCTCCTCTCATGGAAAGTACTCGCAGGGAGGGGGTCTTGGGTGAGGTGGGCGGCTTCGGCGGCTTCTTCCAGGTGCCCGAAAAATTTAGGGAGCCTGTTCTTGTGGCCGGTGCCGATGGAGTGGGGACGAAGCTGGCACTGGCCCAAATGGCGGGCGGCCACAAGAGTGTTGGGGTTGACCTCGTGGCGATGTGTGCCAATGATGTGCTCTGCCACGGGGCGGAGCCCCTTTTCTTCCTGGACTATTTTGCCGCTGGAAGGCTGGAGCCGGAGGTGGCACAGGGGGTGCTCGAAGGCGTTGCCGCAGGGTGCCGGGAGGCGGGGTGCGCCCTCCTGGGCGGAGAGACGGCCGAGATGCCGGGCTTCTACGGGCGGGGGGTCTATGAGCTCGCGGGCTTCTGCGTGGGGGCCGTGGAAAGGGCGTCCCTCATCGATGGGTCGGCCGTAAGGGAAGGGGACTCTCTTCTGGGTCTTCCCTCCTCAGGCCTTCACAGTAACGGCTTCTCCCTTGTTCGCAAGGTCCTTCTCGAGAAGGAGGACCTTTCCCTCGATGAGGTGTCAGGGCCTTTTAAGAGGAGCCTGAAGGAAGAATTGCTTGAGCCCACCCGAATCTATGTGAAGCCAATCCTCTCCCTTCTCGAAAGGGTTTCCATCCACGGGATTGCCCACATAACGGGGGGCGGCATCCCCGAAAACCTGGGGAGGGTCCTCCCCCAGGGTCTGAGGGCAAGGCTTGAGCCTGGGAGCTGGCCCGTTCACCCCATCTTCTCTTTTCTCGCCGACCGGGGCGGCATTGAGGAAAGCGAGATGTACGGGACTTTCAACATGGGTCTGGGCATGATCCTCATCCTCGGTGAAGAGGATTTCAGAGAGGCTGCTTCCATCCTTGGGGCTCATGGCCTTGAGGCCTTTCGGGTAGGGAGGGTTGAGAGGGGGAAGGCCCCCCGTGTTTCCATAGGAGGTGGTCTTGGCCTCTAGGGTTCTGAAACTGGGCGTCCTGGTCTCAGGCCGGGGCAGCAACCTTCAGGCTCTGCTGGATGCCGAAGCCGCGGGTTGGCTTCCGGCCAGGGTTGTGCTGGTCCTGAGCGATGTTGAGGATGCCCCCGCGCTTGAGCGGGCAAAGGCCCATGGGGTGGAAGCGCTCTTCATCGACCCCAATTCCTGTGACATCGAAGAAAAATCCATGGCCCTTCTGGATGAGAGGGGAGTTGAGCTTATCTGCCTGGCGGGCTTTATGCGTATCCTGAGCCCGGGCTTAGTGAGTCGTTACCTTGGCCGCATCGTGAACATCCACCCCTCCCTTCTTCCCTCTTTCCGGGGCCTCAGGGCACAGAGAAAGGCGCTTCGGGCGGGGGTCAGGGTGGCAGGCTGCACCGTCCACTTTGTCAGTGAGGAGGTTGATGCCGGGCCCATAATAATTCAGGCTTCCGTTCCTGTGCTCCTCTCGGACACCGAGGAGAGCCTCGCTGAGAGGATCCTGGCTCAGGAGCACCGGATTTATCCTCTGGCGGTAAAATATATAGCGGATGGCCGGGTGAGCCTCAAAGAAGGGAGGGCTGTATGGCGAGATTTCGAGGAGGCTGAGGCCGGCTCTATTATATCCCCCTCAGAGAGGGCTCCCGCAGAAGAGCTTTGGGAGGGGGTTTCCTCGCGGCTTCCTCCCCCTCCTGGAGGATCGGGTTCATCTTTGTGAGCGCACGTCTGGCCGGAGCGCCTCCCCGGGGGGAGGGTACCGCTTCGCCTGATGAAAGGACTTTGGAACTCGCCAGGACCGGGGGGCCATCATGAGGGAGGAGAGCCCTCGCTGCGGCCTCAGGCAAATTCATACCCTTAAGGGAGAGGCCCCTGGGAAGGGAGTTCTTACGGCCCTTCTCGAGAGGGAGGGGTTCAAGCTGGAAGCAAGAGAGTCATGTTCCCAATAAAGGATGAGAATCCTACTAAGCGCTTCCCGGTGGTGACCGTATTTCTGATCTTCTTGAACATAATCATCTTCTTTTACCAGAGCGCCTTAGGCCCGCGCGGGCAGCTGGAGTTCATCTACACCTGGGGGGCAATCCCCCATTACATCGAGAGCCCCCTACAGCTAACAATCCTCACGTCCATGTTCCTTCACGGCGGGCTCTTCCATGTGGGAACAAACATGCTCTACCTCTGGATCTTCGGAAACAATGTGGAGGACTTCATGGGCCGGGGCCGCTTCATCCTCTTCTATCTTCTCTGCGGCTACCTCGCGGCCTATGCCCATATCTATCGCTACCCCGAGAGCGAGACCCCCATTGTGGGCGCATCAGGAGCCATCTCGGGGATCATGGGCGCCTACATCCTTCTCTACCCGCGAGCCCGCGTGCTCTGTCTTGTGTTCCTTGGTTTCTTCTTCACCTTTATCAAGGTGCCGGCCTTTGCGGTCCTGGGCTTATGGATAATAATTCAGGTGATCAACGGTTCCATGGCTCTGGGAAGGGAGACGGGGGTTGCCTGGTTCGCTCACATAGGGGGCTTTCTTACAGGCTTACTGATCATAGCTCTGTTCACGAGGCGGCGTTACAGGAGGACCTTCTGAAATAGTGGGACACTTCAAGTATTATCGAAAAAGGGTAAGCCTGGGAGCCGGCTCCTGGGCCGTGGCGGTATTATTGTTTTTTGGACAGGCCGAGGCTTTGAGCCTCGAGGCTCTTGTGGGCCTCATTCAGGTGAAGTATGATTCCACGGAGTCTTTCTCCGCGAGCTTCCGTCAGGTGAACTTTTACTCTTCCCTCGGCCAGGAGAGGCGCTCGGCCGGAAAGCTCTATATTCATAAGCCCGGGAGGTTTCGCTGGGAGTACACCGAGCCCGAGCAACAGCTTCTTGTGAGCGATGGGGAGACCTTCTGGGTCTATACGCCGCGCCTCAAACAGGTCATCGTGAGCCCGGCCCGGGAGGCCTATAGTTCCAGAACGCCCATGAGCTTCCTGGCGGGGCGGGGGAACCTGAGAGAGGAGTTCGGGTTCCGCCTCCTTGAAGGGCCCTCAGAGGGGAAGGGGAATTACCTTCTCGAGCTAATGCCGAAGCGGCAGGAGTCGGCTTTGGATAAGCTTTTCCTTGAGGTCGAGCCAGAAGGGTTTAAAATAGTCAGTGTCTCGGTTTTGGAGCCTTTGAAGAATAAGATTACCATAACCTTTAGCGAGATAGAGGAAGGGATGCTTCTTTCTCCTAGTCTCTTTCGTTTTGAGGTGCCACCAGGGGTGGAGGTGGTGAGGCCCCCTCGTCTGCCCGCCCCCCGCTAGCTTGGAGAAGCCATGGTCTGGGGTAATACCGTTTTCTGGGCAATCATCGTCCTTGGGGCTCTGATCTTTGTGCATGAGCTCGGCCACTTCCTCGTGGCCAAGCGCCTCAAGATAGGGGTCGAGAAGTTCTCCCTGGGCTTTGGTCCCTCGCTCTGGGGCTTCAGGCGGGGTGAGACGCAGTACCAGGTGGCCATGGTCCCATTAGGGGGCTTCGTGAAGCTCATGGGCGAGGACCCCGAACAGGAGGCGGAGATTCCCGAGAAGTCCTTTTCCTTAAGGCCCGTAAGGGAGAGGCTCGCGGTGGTGGTGGCCGGGCCCCTCTTTAACATGTTCTTTGCGGTTCTCCTCTTCTGGGTTCTCAACATGGTGGGAGTGCCAACCCTGGGAACAACCATCCTCAGTGCAGAGCCCGGCAGCCCGGCCGAGGCCTCGGGGCTTAAGGCGGGCGATAAGATCCTCGCCATAGATGGTGAGGCGGTTGAAACCTGGGAGGATTTGGCCACCATGATCCGCGGAAGCGGCGGCAGGACCCTCACCTTTCAGGTGCTTCGGAAAGGGGAGGAGTTCAGCCTCAAGATAGCCCCCAGGATGACCAGCCGCAAGGACCTTTTTGGAGAGCTTCAGGAGGTGCCCCTGATAGGGGTCGTCGCCGGAAGAGAATTTGTCTTGAAGAGGGCGGGGCCAGTGAGAGCTTTCGGCCGCGGGGTCTTTCAGTCCTACGAGTGGGGGAAGCTCACGATCACCGCCATCTGGAAGATCCTGAACCGAACTCTTTCTGCCAAGACCCTTGGGGGACCTCTCCTCATTGCCCAAATGGCCGGGGAGTCGGCACAGAGAGGCCTCCTCTACCTCATCTCCTTCGTGGCGGTGCTTTCCATTAACCTGGGAATCATAAACCTCTTTCCGATCCCCATTCTAGATGGGGGCCACCTGATTTTCCTCGCCGTTGAGGCCGTGGCCGGGCACCCCTTGAGCGTGAGGAAACGCGAGATAGCCCAGCAGGTGGGCCTCATGGTCATCGTCTCCTTGATGTTCTTCGTGTTATACAACGATATATTCCGAATCTTCCGGTGATTGTGAGAAGGCCCTCTCGACAGCTGAGCCTCGGCGAGGTGCGCGTCGGGGGCGAAGCTCCTGTGAGCGTGCAGTCCATGACTAATACCGATACCCGGGATGTGGCCTCCACGCTCTCCCAGGCCAGGAGGCTTGAGGAAGCGGGCTGCGAGGTTCTGAGGGTGGGGGTCCCTGATAGGGAAGCGGCCGAAGCCCTCCCTGAGATAAAGAAGGCCCTCAGGATGCCGCTGGTCGCCGACATCCACTTCGACCACAGGCTTGCCCTCCTGGCCCTTGACGCGGGGGTCGATGGGCTCAGGATAAACCCGGGAAACATAGGGGGCGAGGGAAGGGTGAGGGAGCTTGTGGCCGGCGCCAAAGAGAGGGGGACTCCCATAAGGATCGGAGTCAATGCGGGTTCCTTGGAAAAGAGCCTCCTCAAGAAATATGGGGGGCCTACGGCGGAAGCCATGGTGGAGAGTGCACTTCGCCATGTCGGGATCTTAGAGCGGGAGGGTTTTCACGAGATAAAGGTCTCTCTTAAGGCCTCAGACCCACGGTGCACCGTAGAGGCTAATCGCCTTTTTGCCAAAAAGGCTGACTATTCCATCCATCTGGGGGTCACGGAGGCTGGCTCTCTAGTTTCCGGTTCCATTCGCTCTGCGGTGGCTCTCGGGATACTCCTCAGCGAGGGCATAGGGGATACACTCCGGGTCTCCCTCTCGGCTGACCCGTTGCAAGAGGTGAGGGTGGGCTTTGAGATCCTGAGATCTCTGGGGCTGAGGGAGAGGGGAGTCACGGTAATTGCCTGCCCCACCTGCACGCGGAGCCATCTCGATGTTACGGCTCTCGCTGAGGAACTGGAGAGAGTCCTCCTTCCCGTGAAGGTCCCCTTGAGGGTGGCCGTGATGGGTTGCGAGGTTAACGGGCCTGGGGAGGCGCTTGAGGCCGATGTTGGCATCTCGGGTGGAAAGGGCTTCGCCATGCTTTATGCTGGGGGCAAGAAGGTGGGGAAGGTCAGGCTGGAGAGGGCAAAGGAGGCTTTCTTTGAAGCTGTGTGTGAGGAAATCGAAAGAAGGAAAACTTAATCTAGCTTAGCAGCTTTAATGCTATAACTTTTTGATTTATAGGATATAATTATGAAATTTTCCCGAGCTTTATTCCCCACCCGGAGGGAAGACCCGGCGGAGGCTGAAGTTGTGAGCCATAAGCTCATGATCCGCGCTGGGATGATAAGAAAGCTCGCTGCCGGTATTTACACCCTTCTTCCCCTGGGTCTCAGGGTTCAACGGAAGGTGGAAGATATCGTCAGGGAGGAGATGGACAGGAGGGGCGCGCAGGAGCTCCTGCTTCCGGCTCTAAGCCCGGCCGAACTCTGGCGTGAGAGCGGGAGGTGGGACGTTTACGGAAAGGAGCTCATGCGCCTTAAGGACCGCCACAACTGCGACTTCTGCCTGGGTCCCACCCATGAGGAGGTGGTGACAGACCTCATCCGCCGCGAGGTGCGCTCCTACCGCCAGATGCCCCTTAATCTCTACCAGATACAGACCAAGTTCCGAGATGAGGTGAGGCCACGGTTCGGTGTGATGCGCTGCAGGGAATTCACTATGAAAGATGCTTACAGCTTTGACCGGGATGAGGTGGGAGCCGAGGAAAGTTACCGGAAGATGTATGAGGCCTATAGCACCATCTTCCGGCGCTGCGGCCTTGATTTTTGTGCTGTCGAGGCGGAAACAGGGCCCATAGGGGGCTCCTTTTCCCACGAATTCATGGTACTCGCAGAAACCGGGGAAGAAGCCGTGGGTCAGTGTCCCTCCTGCTCCTTTGCGGCCAATATCGAGAAGGTGCCATCAGTTGTTCAGGGTGCGGGAGGGGGGGAGCCGCCTGCGGCTCTCACCAAGGTCCACACGCCTGGCCTCACGACCGTTGAGCAAGTTTCCTCCTTCCTCGGCGTCCCGCCCGGCCGCCTGGCAAAGACCTTAATCTTCCTCGCCGACGGCCAGCCTGTAGCGGCCATGGTTCCTGGCGACAGGTCCCTCTCCGAGGCGAAGCTCAAGAGAGAGCACGGGGCCCTCGAGCTGGAGCTCGCGGACGCCGGTACCATAGAGGCTCTCACAGGGGCTCCTGTAGGTTTCTCCGGGCCTGTGCGCCTTGAGGGGGTGCCCATCCTGGCGGACCTTTCCCTCAGCTCAGCCCGGAATCTTGTCGTGGGCGCAAACGAGCTCGACTACCACCTCAAGGGTGCCAACCCGGGAAGGGATTTTGAGGTGGAAGCCTTCCGGGACCTCGCCTTTGCTCGGGCCGGAGACCCCTGCCCGGAGTGCGGGAGACCCATTGAGGTCATGCGGGGCATCGAGGTGGGCCACGTCTTTAAGCTCGGGGTGAAATACAGCGAGGCCCTGGGCGCGACCTATCTCGATGAGAATGGCAAGGAGCGCCCCGTAATCATGGGCTGCTACGGCATAGGGATAGGAAGGACGGTGGCAGCGGCCATCGAGCAGCACCATGACGAGGAGGGGATCATCTGGCCCATGCCCATAGCGCCCTATCAGGCTATTGTCCTCCCACTGGGGGTTCGTGACGGCTCCCTCATGCAAGGGGCGGAGAAGCTCTACAGGGAGCTCTCGGAAAGGGGGGTCGAGGTTCTGCTTGATGACAGGGATGAGCGGGCGGGGGTCAAGTTCAAGGATGCCGACCTCATGGGAATACCTTTAAAGGTCATTCTGGGCCCTCGGGCCATGAGTGCGGGAGTCGTGGAGATAAAGCGAAGAGATGGGCGCGATGCCGGTACCAGACCCATGGGTGAGGCGGCGGGTCGGGTTGCGGAGGTGGTAGAAGAGGCTTTGAGAGATTTCAGGGTTTAAGGAAAAAAACAATTGCAAAGGTGAAGAAAGGATTATAAAATTTAAATGCAGTCTGCTGTTAATGGCGGGCGAGAGGTGGCCCGCTTTTTTATTAGGCCCTTTCGAGGGGAGGCGGTCTGCTTGAGGGTAGAGGAGATTTTAGAGAGGGCGAGAGCTCTCTCTGAACCCGTGGTTGCCTCTCAGGGCATGGAGCTCATCGAGGTGGAGTTTGCGACCGAAAGGGGAAGGCCAATCCTCAGGTTCTACATCGACAAGCCCGGCGGCGTCACCCTCGACGATTGCCAGGCAATAAGCCGCGAGGTTGAGGGCCTGCTGGAGGTGGAAGACCCCATCCCCGGAAGGTACTTCCTCGAGGTTTCCTCCCCAGGACTGGATAGGCCTCTGCGCCGCGAGGAAGACTTCAGACGCTATCAGGGCCGCCGGGCCCGTGTGAGGTTGCTGGAGCCCCGTGAGGGAAGGCGGCGTTTCACGGGCAGGATCTCTTCGGTGACCTCGGGCAGCGTGACCTTTCTTCTAGAGGGGGGAGAGCAGGTGGAACTCCCTTTGGCCCAGGTTGCCAAGGCGCGCCTTGAGTATGAGGGGGAGGACCTTCAGGGTGACCGCCGTGAGCGGGGGAGGAAGAAGTGAGCTCGGAGCTTCTGCAGGTAATAAGCCAGCTGGAGCGGGAGAAGGGGATCGACCGAGAGGTGATCCTGGATGCCGTCAAGGCGGCCGTCCTCTCCGCCTCTAGAAAGCAATATGGGGCTGCCGAGAATGTCGACGCTCTTCTGGATACCGAGACGGGGAGGTTGGAACTGCGGTGCCGGAAAGAGGTGGTTGAGTCGGTTGAGAACCCCGAGGCCCAGATCGCGCTCCCCGAAGCCAGGCTCTACAAACCTGAAGTTCAAGTGGGCGAGACTCTGGAGTATGTCCTGGAGGTCGAGGGCCTGGGCCGGATTGCCGCCCAGACGGCCAAGCAGGTCATCCTCCAGAGGGTGCGGGAAGCAGAAAGGGAGAATATCTACAACGAGTACAAGGACCGTGAAGGGGAGCTGGTGAACGGGATAGTTACCCAGGTGGACCGGGGTAACATCTACGTGGATATCGGAAGAGCCGAGGCTATTCTTCCCCGGCGGGAGCAGATATTTCGGGAGACCTACCGCAGAGGTGAGCGGGTCCGGGCCTACATTTTGGAGGTGAAGCGCAACGCCAGGGGGCCCCAGGTGGTTCTTTCCCGCACCCATCCCGGCCTGCTGACTCGCCTCTTTGAGATGGAGGTGCCTGAGATTTATGAGGGCATCGTGGAGATAAAGGTTGCAGTGCGGGAACCTAGCGGAAGGTCGAAGATTGCCGTCGTCTCCCATGATAAGGATGTGGACCCTGTGGGAGCCTGCGTCGGAACCCGGGGCTCCCGAGTACAGACCATCGTGCAGGAGCTCAGGGGGGAGAAAATAGACATCATCCCCTGGACGGAAGACATCCGCATCCTGGCCGCCAATGCCCTGAGCCCGGCCCGGATCCAGGACATAATTCTCGATGAGGAGCATCAGACCCTTCAGGTCATAGTGCCTGACGACCAACTCTCACTCGCGATAGGGAAGGGTGGCCAGAACGTGCGGCTGGCCGCAAAGCTCCTCAAATGGAAGATAGATATCATAGGTGATACCGAGTACAGGCAGGCACTCGCAGCACTGGAGTTTGGCCGTAAGCTCCGGTCGGCGGGGAACCTGCGGGAGCTGGAGAGAGTGGGTGAGAAGCTGGCACAGACCCTAGAGGAGCATGGTTTCAAGACCATAGCATCCCTGGCCGAGGCGGGGGAGGAGGGCTTAGTCTCAGTGCCCGGGGTGGGGGCCAAGCGGGCGGAGAGCCTTAAGCAGGCTGCCTTGCGGTGGCTTGAGGAGGCGGATACCCGCGCCGAGAGAGAAAAGCCATCGGCCGCTGAAGCTTGGGAGAGGGCACTTGAGGCCTTGACCCAGCAGTCAGGGCAGCCGCTGCCTCCTGAGCTGGCTCCCCGGTCGACCGAGATGGCTACCCGCAGCCGTGAGGAGGGTCAACCAGAGGTGACCCACGAGGATGCTCCGACGGAAGGGAAGGCTGCAGCGGGGGAGGAGAAGGAAGAGGCGGAGCTCTCCCCAGAATCGAGGTCTTGAGCCTTAGCCCATGGCCCGCGCTGCCATAAGAACCTGCATCGGATGCCGGAGCCGTTTCCCCAAGGGGGAACTTATCCGGCTCACCCTCTCTCCCCAGGCGGAGCTTCTGGCGAGCCTGGGAGAAAACCTTCCAGGGAGGGGAGCTTATGTGTGCCCCTCGCGGGCTTGCCTCGACGCGGCCCTCAAGGGGAAGACCCTGGAGAGGGCTTTCCGAAGGAAAGTGTCAGCACCGGATGCCCTGACCTTGGTCAGGGCTCTGGAAGGGCAGTCTTGGGAGGGACGGAGTCGGATTTCTCATCCGGACCGGCAGGGGGCATGGCGGAAGCCATCCCTCCTGGGGCTGTAGCAGAGAGAGGCTCTATCACGCCCGCTGAAGACTCCGCGGGGCCAGAAGGTGTGTTTTTTTTGGCTTTGCCCTTGAGAGAACGACGGCTCTTATGCTAATAAAGAAGGATAATCCAGGGCTGTGGGGGTGATTCGATGGCGAAGGTGAGAATATACGAGCTGGCCAAGAGACTCGACATGGAGAACAAGGTGTTGGTGGCCGCCCTTAAGGAGCGGGGCCTTCCGGTCAAGAGCCACTCCAGCACCTTGGATGAGGAAACGGCCGAGCTCGTCATCAAAGAATTCTCCGAACCAAAGAAGGTCGTTCCCACCAAGCGGGCGAAGGCCAAGAAGAAGGCTCCTGCGGCGAAAGAGCCCGCCGCTGAGGTTCGAGCCGAAGAGGTCCCCCCCACGGCAGTAGCGCCTCCACCAGAGAAGAAGGTTCCTCCGAAGGAGGAACTCCCCCCGGAGCGCAAGTTGGAGGAGGCCCCTGCGCCTAAAAGACCTGAAGCAAAGGCGCCTCCCCCGCGCTCAAGGGTCATCCCCGGCATAAAGGACGGCGTCATCATTCCCTTGGAGGAGCTAAGGGCACGCGGCATCATCCGCCGCCCTCCCAGGGTTAAGCCTTCCCGCCGGAAGGATGAATTGCGGGAGGGACGCCGGGCAGCGCCTCCTCCACCCCCACCGCCATCCCCTCCGGAGGCCCCTGCTCCTCCTGAGGTGAGGCGCATCAGGCTGGGCGAGAACATCACCGTCAAGGAGCTGGCCGAGAAGCTTAAGGCCAAGGGTGCCGCCGTCATAAAGAAGCTCATGGAAATGGGGGTCATGGTCAATATAAACCAGCTCCTGGACCCCAAGGTGGCCGCGGCGGTGTCGGAGGAATTTGGATACGAGGCCGAGGTTGTGGTGGAGGACATCGAGGCGGTTCTTCAGGATGTGGAGGATCCGCCTGAAAGTCTCAAGCCCAGGGCGCCCGTGGTGACCATCATGGGCCACGTGGACCACGGCAAGACAAAACTCTTGGATGCCATCCGCCAAACCAAGGTTATGGAGGCTGAGGCCGGCGGCATCACCCAGCACATAGGGGCTTACCGGGTGCAACTCTCAAAAGGGGAGTTGGTCTTCCTGGACACCCCAGGCCACGAGGCCTTTACCGCGATGCGGGCAAGGGGGGCCCAGGTGACGGACCTTGTCGTTCTGGTGGTCGCCGCGGATGATGGGGTGATGCCGCAGACGCGTGAGGCTATTGCCCATGCTCGGGCTGCCGGGGTTGCCATTATGGTGGCCATAAACAAGATAGACCTCCCCGATGCCGACCCTAATAGGGTAAAGCGGCAACTCATGGAGTTTAATCTGGTACCCGAGGAGTGGGGAGGACAGACGGTTTTAGCTGAGGTCTCCGCCAAGGAGAGGATAGGCATAGAGGACCTCTTGGAGCTTATTCTCGTCCAGGCCGAGATAATGGAGCTGAAGGCCAACCCGGACCGGCCGGCCAAGGGCGTCGTCATCGAGGCCAAGCTGGACAAGGCAAGGGGGGCTGTTGCCACGGTGCTGGTCCAGAAGGGCACCCTCAGGGTTGGGAAAACTTTTGTGTGCGGGCTCTGGAGCGGCAAGGTGAGGGCCCTCATCGATCACCGGGGGAAAAAGCTAACCTCCTGTGGCCCATCCTGGCCCGTGGAGGTGCTGGGCTTCAGCGGGGTTCCGCAGGCGGGGGATAGCTTCGTCGTGCTGGAGGATGAGCGCAAGGCGCGCCAGATTAGTAGTCTCCGCCTCCAGAAGCACCGCCAGGAGGAGCTTAGGAGGACGGCCAGGGTTAGCCTGGACGATTTCTTCAGCAAGGTTAGGGATGGAACCGTCAAGGAGCTGAACCTCATCATTAAGGCCGATGTGCAGGGAAGCGTGGAGGCGGTGAAGGATGCCTTGGAGAAGCTGGGAAACGAGGACGTACGGGTCAATTTGATCCACACGTCCCCGGGCGGGATCACCGAAACCGACATCATGTTGGCCTCTGCCTCCGACGCCATTGTCATCGGCTTTAACGTCCGCCCCAGCCCGAGCGCTTCAGAGCTGGCCGAGAGGGAAGGGGTGGATATCCGGCTTTACTCTGTCATTTATGATGCCATCTCCGAAGTTAAGGCGGCCCTTGAGGGAATTCTGGAGCCAACTACCCGGGAGGTTATCCTGGGGCGAGTAGAGGTTAGGGAACTCTTTAACATACCACGTATGGGCAGGGTGGCCGGTTGTTACGTTTCCGAGGGAGTGGTTCAACGCCGTGCCTCCGTGCGACTCATAAGGGATGACGTCGTAATTTACACGGGCCGCATTGGTTCCCTGCGTCGGTTTAAAGATGACGTCAACGAGGTCAGCTCAGGCTATGAGTGCGGGGTCCGCATCGAGGGATACCAGGACCTCAGGCAAGGCGATACCATCGAACCATTTACCGTTGAGAAGGTCGCCCGCAAGCTCTGAGCATCCATGAGCGTCATCGCTCTCTGTACCATCGACCTCATCATTCACGACAGCAACTCCCTCAAGCGCAAGAGGCGGGTGCTGAAGAGCATTCGGGACCGCCTGCGTCAGAAGTTCAACGTTTCGGTGGCAGAGCTGGATTACCAGGACCTCTGGCAGCGGGCCCTTCTGGGAGTGGCCTCTGTGGGCAACGACCGGGCTTTCTTGCACCGGGTATTGGAGCAGGCCGTAGCCATGGTGGAAGGGATGCACCTAGCCGAAGTGGTCGATTACCAAATCGAGATGCTCTGAGGGAACCTTGAGTTACAAGCGCTCAGACCGGGTCGCGGACCTCATCCGGCGGGAGCTCTCAGAACTCCTTCGTCGGGAGGTCAAAGATCCCAGGATAGGCTTTGTTACCGTGATGCGAGTAACCTTGAGCCCCGACCTTCGCCACGCCAAGGTCTACGTGAGCGTATTGGGGGAAGCGGGGGAGAAAGAACAAGCCCTTCAGGGTCTTGAGAGCAGCCGTGGCTTTCTCCGGGGACAGCTGGGCAGGAGGCTTCGACTCAGGGTCGTCCCCGAGCTCAAGTTCCAACTGGATGAATCCGCCGCATACAGCGACCACATTAACCGGCTGCTGGCCGAACTCGAGCGCGAGTCCTGATGCACGGCGTCCTCAATCTCGATAAACCGCGCGGTCTCACCTCATACCAGGCGGTGGAGAGGCTGAAGGGGCTTCTCCACAACTTGAAGGTGGGGCATGCTGGAACCCTCGACCCGGAGGCAACGGGTGTGCTGCCGATATGCCTCGGCAGAGGTACGCGCATCTTCCCATACCTTCTCCTCTGCGACAAGCACTACCGAGCCAGGATGCGGCTGGGGGTCACCACCGATACCCAAGATGCTACGGGCAGGCCCATAAGGGTGAGACCCGTTCCGGAACTCCGCTCGGATGAGGTAGAGAGGGCGGTGCTGGAATTTGTGGGTACCATCGGTCAGACCCCTCCCATGTTCAGTTCCCTCAAGCTGGAGGGAAGGCGACTGTATGAGATCGCCAGAACCGGCGTGGAAGTGGAGCGGAAGCCCCGGAAAGTCAAAATTAACGAGATGAAGGTGAAAGCGGTTCTGGGAGATGAGATGGAGTTGGAAGTGGTATGTTCCCGTGGTACGTATATCAGAACTCTGTGTCATGACCTGGGAGAGAGGTTAGGAGTGGGAGGTCATCTTGTGGAGTTAGTCAGGTTAAGGCTGGGTCCCTTCTGCTTGCAGCAGGCCATCAGCCTTCAGGTGATGGAGGGTCTCACCCGAGAGGGCCGCCTGGATGAGGTTCTCATCCCTATAGACGCAGCGCTCTCCTTCCTCCCCCGGGTCGATGTCACGGAGAGGACAGCGGAGTTGGTGCGTCGCGGGGGAGCGATAACCTTGGAGGGGTTGGAAGAGCTGCCCGGCTCCCTCAGAGCCGGCGATCCCGTCAGGGTATATGAGCGGGGAGGTGGTTTTCTGGCCACGGCCGAGGCCCTTCGGGACTTTCCCCTTGAGGTCTCAGACGGGCCCCAGAAGGCCCTTTTCAGAACCCGCCGCGTCTTCGCTCTCTAGATGGGTACCTTTACAGGAAAGAATGGTTGGACTAGAATGGAAATTCTTAGGAGGGTTGAGGAATAACTTTTGAAGGAGGAGGCACTATGCCCCTTTCCAAGGAGCAAAAGGGTGGGGTTATCGACCAATTTCGGCTCCATGAGCGAGACACTGGATCCGCCGAGGTGCAGATAGCGATCCTGAGTGAGAAGATAGGCTACCTCACCGAGCACTTCAAGGTTCACAAGAAGGATCATCACTCTCGCCGGGGGCTCTTGAAGATCGTTGGCAAGAGGCGGCGGCTCTTGGATTATCTCAAAGGGAAAGATGTCGAGCGCTACCGCCAGGTGATCGCGCGGCTGGGGATCCGTCGCTAGTGGAGTTATCCGTCGGAGGTAATGATTGATGGGAAATAGTTTTGAGTTGGAGCTTGGGGGCCGAAGCCTCATCTTCGAGCTGGGCGAGATGGCCCGGCAGGCCGATGGCGCCGTCTTGGTTCGCTATGCCGATAGTTGCGTTCTCTCGACCGCCGTGGCCTCTGAGCAGGTCCGCGAGGGAATTGACTTCTTTCCCCTCACGGTGGAGTATCGGGAGATGATGTATGCGGCGGGCCGAATTCCCGGAGGCTTTTTCAAGCGGGAAGGAAGGCCCAGCGAGAAAGAGATCCTCTCCTGCCGTCTTATCGACCGCCCCTTAAGGCCCCTTTTTCCAAAGGGGATGAAAAACGAGACCCAACTGGTTAACCTCGTTCTCTCTTTCGATGGGGTGAACGACCCCGATGTCCTGGCCATAAATGGCTCCTCGGCCGCGCTGACCATATCCGACATTCCCTTCTTCGGGCCAGTGGGCGCCGTGCGGGTAGGAAGGGTAGGGGGCGAGTTCATCATTAACCCCAATTACAAGGAGCTGGAGGAGAGTGAGCTTAATGTGGTCATGGTGGGCCTGAAGGACGGTATAGTCATGGTGGAGGCCGGTGCTCGGGAGGTGACGGAAGAGATCTTCATGGAGGCCTTCGAGACGGGTCACCGGGCAATCCAGCGGATCGTTGAGCTCCAGGAAAGGATGCAGAGGGAAGCAGGCCGCCCCAAACGGGAACTCCCAGGCACGGAGCCCGATGAAGAGCTTCTTGCCAGAGTCAGGGAGGTCTCGGCTGAGAGGGTGGCCTCGGCCGTTCTCACCCATTCGAAGGCTGAGCGCCAGCAACGCCTGAGCGCTGTCCGTGAGGATGTCATTAGAGAGCTGGCCGGTGATGAGGATGAGAAGGCCTGGCATGTGGGCGAGCTCTATGAGGTGGTGGAGCAGGATGAGCTCAGGCGGCTCATCCTGGAGCAAGGCCTGAGGGCTGACGGCCGGGGTCTTAAGGATATCCGCCCCATCAGCATCCGCACCGGCGTTCTGCCCAGGACTCACGGCTCAGCCCTCTTCACCCGCGGGGAGACACAGGCGCTTGTGAGCACGACCCTGGGGACCTCCGAAGATGAGCAGCGGCTGGATAATATTGAGGGGAAGGGATTCAGGACTTTCCTCCTCCACTATAACTTCCCTCCCTTCTCCGTTGGAGAGGCTAAGATGATCCGGGGCCCAGGCCGAAGGGAAGTCGGCCACGGGGCCCTGGCCGAGAGAGCCATCAAGCCTCTTCTCCCAAGCCACGAGGAATTCCCCTATACCATCCGGGTGGTGTCTGACATCCTGGAATCCAATGGCTCCTCCTCCATGGCTTCCGTGTGCGGCACAAGCCTTTCCCTCATGGACGCGGGAGTCCCCCTTAAGGCCTCAGTGGCGGGCATCGCCATGGGACTCATAAGAGACGATGAGAGGAGCAGGGTGGCCATCCTCACCGATATCCTGGGCATCGAAGATCACCTGGGGGATATGGATTTCAAGGTCGCGGGGACCCGCAAGGGGGTGACATCCCTTCAGATGGACATCAAAGTCCAAGGCCTCTCGACGGAGGTCATACACCGCGCCCTCCTGGAAGCCAGGGAGGCTAGGTTCTTCGTTCTGGATAGGATGGATGAAGTGCTCTCCGCTCCTCGGCCCGAACTCTCCCCCCATGCGCCTCGGATCTTCACCATCACCATAAATCCCGATAAGGTGCGGGAGGTTATCGGCCCGGGTGGCAAGGTCATCCGCAGCATTATCGAAAGGACTGGCGTCAGCATCGATGTGGAGGATGACGGCAAGATCAGCGTCGCCTCCTCCGATGAGGAGTCAGCCCGGAAGGCTATCGCCATCATCCGGGAGCTGACCCAGGAAGCCGAGGTGGGCAAGGTCTACCTGGGTACGGTGAAGAGGATCATGGACTTCGGAGCCTTCGTGGAGATATTCCCTGGCACAGACGGTCTTGTGCACATCTCCCACCTGGCCCCTTACCGGGTGCAGAATGTGGAGGAGATTCTCAGGGAGGGAGATGAGGTCATCGTCAAGGTCATCGAGGTTGACCGGCAGGGGAGGATCAGGCTTACGCGAAAAGATGTGGAGGTTGATGAGGTTCCCGAGGAGTATCGGAGTAAGTTTCTGGCCTCTTTAGAATCCCGAGGCGATAGCTCCCGCTCCAGTGACCCGAGAAGAAGGCGCCCGCCGCGGCGTTAGCGGAGTTTCTGGATCCGGATCTCCGCCAGGGCCTCAAGGATGGCCCTCTCGGCGATCTCTTCTCCGGGCACGTGATATTCATCGGCCTCAATCCGGCGTCTTAGCTCGGCCACCAGGTCCTCCCGAACATCGGGAATGTTCTTCAGGGCCTCCCTAACCCGCCCGATGAATAATGCCTTCTCCGAGACTCCTACCCGGTCGCTCTCGGCCGCCTCGCCAGCACCTTCGGCCTGCCGCCCCGGCGCCCTTTCCACCTCTCCCTTTTTGCGGAGAGCTTCAAGATACTGCTGTGATTTTATTTTCCGGTCAAGTGGGTGGATGTCCAAGCCCAATCCCCTTTCAAAGTCTCTTAGCCCAGGATTTTCCTGAGAAGCCCTTCCGCCCGGATTCGGATTTCTTCTCTCAAAGCCTCCAGTTCCCGCTCCCTCAAAAGGCCCTGGACTTTTTCATCTTCTGGGGTTTCACTCTCACCTTCGGCCCTCGCGCTGAGCTGGCTGAGGAAGCTCTGCTTGAGGCCTTCATCTCCCTCACGGGGGAGAAGGTCCTCGGCCAGGGACGCGGCTACTTCGCTGGTCTTTTGCCTGAGGAACGCCTCCGGGCTTAAGCTGACGGTCCCGACCACACCAGGTTCCCTTCCCTTTTTCTTTTCGGCGGCTAGCCGCTCCCCCATTAGCTTTTGTTCTTTGTAAATATTATATACTTTCTTGGCGACAAAAGGGCTAATTTTCATAGCAAGAGCAGGTCTTTTAAGTTAAAAGGGTAAACCTTTTTTAGATCGGCAGGAAAGGGGAAAACTTTAGAAAAAAAGCGCCTCTTGGATTCTTACCTTGCCAAGAAGGAGGGCAAGGTTTTATATAAAGGGAGCTTTTTTGAGTATTTTGGTTATGAGGGGTGAGAGCTTTTTCCTTGAGGAGGGGAATTATGAGCACCATCAGAGCGGTCGTACTCAATAAACCCCGGGAACTCGTCATGACTGAGTTTCCTAAGCCAAAACTGGAGCCCGATGCCATCCTCCTCAAAGTGGATGCTGTGGGGGTTTGCGGAAGCGATAAGCATGTCTATCTGGGGAATCAGAAGCTTAACTTCCCGGTGATCCTGGGCCACGAGTTTGCCGGCCGGGTGGCTGAGATTGGTCCGAAGGCCAACGAGTCCATGAGGGTCATAGGAGGCCCCGTGAAGGAGGGGGATGAGGTTACTGTGGTGCCCAGCTCCCAGGTCTGTGGGGGATGTTATTACTGCCTGCATATGCCCCAGAGGCCTCCCCTCTGCATGCGTCGGACGGTTTACGGCTTCACTCCCTCGGCGAAGGAGCCCCCACACCTCATGGGGGCCTATGCGGAGTACATCTACCTTCACGGGCGCTCCTGGGTCTATAAGCTCCCCAGGGGTGTGACGACGGAGCTTGCCTCGCTCTGCGAGCCCCTGGCGGTGGCCTCAAGAGCCGTGGAGCGGGCCTTCAGCCCGGGCCTTCCCTATGGCGGGGATGGCTATGGGCCAGGGAAAAAGGTCGTCGTGCTGGGCGTGGGTCCTGTGGGACTCCTCACGGTAGCCGTGCTCAAGGGAATCAGTGCCGGAGAGATCATCGCCATAGACCTCTCCGCCGAGCGGCTGGACATGGCCGAGAAGATGGGAGCCTCCCACCTGATAGATGCTTCAAAGACGAGCTTCGAGGCGCGGAAGGAGAGAGTTCTGGAGCTCTGCAACGGAGTGGGAGCCGATGTGGTGGTCGAGGCGGCCGGCGTGCCTCAGGTATTCGCCGAGGGGCTTGAGCTCGTGAGAAGGGGAGGGAAGTTCATTGAGGTGGGCCACTACACCGACCCCGGCAAGGTGGAGATAAGCCCACATCTCATCTGCAACAAGGACATAGACCTCCACGGCTCCTGGGCCTATCCCCAGATCCAGTTTGAGGAGGCTCTTGAAATCTTAAGGATAAGCGAGCTTCCCTTCGGTGAGCTCCTGACCCATAAGATGCCCCTGGAGAAGGCCGAAGCCGCCATAGACCAGCTTGGGTCGCCGGGAACACTCAAGATTCTGCTCACTCCCTGAGGTGGGAGAAAATGGCCGAGCTCAGAAGTCAGGCCTTACTGCGGGACCTCCGTCAGGGAGCCTATGCGCGGGCTTTCCTAGCCTCCCTTGGCCTGACCCCAGAGGACATGGGAAAGCCGCTCGTCGGCATTGCCAATTCCTGGAATGAGCTGGTCCCGGGCCATGTGCACTTGAGGGAACTCGCCCGCTTCGTGAAAGACGGCATCTGGGCGGCTGGGGGTACTCCCCTTGAATTCAATACCATAGCCCTCTGCGACGGGATCGCCCAGGGAAGGGGGATGCACTATGTGCTCCCCTCCCGTGAGGTGGTGGCGGCCTCGGTGGAGCTCACCCTCGAGGCCCATCGTCTGGACGGTGTGGTGATGATGGGCTCCTGCGACAAGATAGTTCCGGGCATGCTCATGGCGGCGGCTAGGTGCGACATCCCCACCATATTCTTTACAGGAGGCCCGATGCTCCCCCGGAGGACCGAGGGCGAGCAGTGGGTGGCGAGCGACGTGAAGGAGGCGATAGGCCGCTTGACCCGCGGGGAGATAGGGGAGGCGGAGTTCAGGGAGCTTGAGGCCTCGACTTGCGCAAGCGTCGGAATCTGCAACATGATGGGAACCGCCATGACCATGTGCTGCCTTGTTGAGGCCCTGGGGCTCTCCCTTCCGGGAACGGCCACACTCTCAGCGGTGGACTCCCACCGCGGGACTCTCGCCAAGGAGGTGGGGAGAAGGGCGGTCGAGCTCATCCGGGAGGATCTCCGGCCCTCAAGGATTCTCACCCGGGAATCCCTCCTCAATGCAGTGAAAGTCGCCCTCGCCCTCGGGGGCTCCACCAATACCCTCATCCACCTGCCCGCGCTCGCAGGGGAGCTTGGCCTGGAACTCGGGCTCGGGACCTTTGATGAGCTTAGCCGCAGTACCCCCCTTCTCACGAAGTGCAAGCCCGCCTCGAAAGTCACGCTCACGGATTTTGACGAGGCAGGGGGCGTGCTTGCCCTCATGGGCGAGCTGAGAGAGCTCCTTAATCTTGAGGTTTCGACCGTTTCGGGAAAGACCCTGGAGGAGCTCACCCGTGAGGCCCGCTCCAAAAACCCCGCGGCCATCCGCTCCCTCTCCGACCCCCTCTCTCCCGAAGGGGGAATCGCAGTCCTCAAGGGGAACCTGGCGCCCGGAGGGGCGGTAGTTAAGCAGAGCGGGGTCGAGCCTTCGATGATGGTGCATTCCGGCCCGGCCAAGGTCTTTGACTCTGAAGAAGAGGCGAGGGAGTATCTTCTGGAGAAGGATGTCAGGGCGGGGGACGTGCTGGTGATCCGCTACGAAGGGCCGAGAGGGGGTCCTGGGATGAGGGAGCTTTCGATTCCGGCAGCCATCCTGGTGGGGAGGGGCCTCGGGGATAAGGTGGCCATGGTCACAGACGGCCGATACTCCGGGGCAACACGTGGCCCTTGCATCGGGCACGTGACACCCGAGGCCTTTGAGGGGGGCCCTCTGGCGGCTCTTCGCGACGGGGATGTCATCGATATAGACATCCCGAGAAGAATCCTGAACGTCCGCCTGGAAGAAAGTGAGCTGAGAGAACGCCTTAAAGGCTTCCGTCCTCCAGAGCCCCGCATTAAGAGGGGCTTCCTCTCTTTTTATTCGAAGCACGTGGGCCCCTCCTCTGAAGGGGCTCCCCTGAGATAGGTCTGCCCTAAGGGGAGGGAAGGGGATGCTGGCTCAGAGGATCCTTTCGGTCGAGAGGTCTCCATTCTACAGCATCATGGACCTTGCGGCGGGGCGCGAGGACTGCATCTACCTGCAGCTCGGAGAGCCCGACTTCCCCACCCCAAAGCACATTTTGGAGGCGGGCAAAAGGGCCCTCGAGGAAGGCTTCCACCATTACTCCCCTGACCGGGGCTATCCAGAGCTCAGAAAACTCGTAGCCGAAAAAATCAGGAGGGAATCAGATGCTGATTACAGCTGGGAGGATGAGGTCTTCATAACCGCGGGCGGCCAGGCCGGCCTTCACATAGCGCTCATGGCCGTGGCCGAGCCTGGGGATGAGGTGCTCCTGCTCGTTCCCTACTATCCCCCTTATCTCGTGAATGTTCTGCTCGCCGGCGCGACCTCCGTGCTCGTCCCACTCAAGCCCGAGAATGACTTCACGCCAGAGCCCGAGGTCATAAGAGGATACATAACCCCCAAGACAAAGGCATTGGTTCTGCACACGCCCAATAATCCCACGGGGAGCGTCTACCCCAGGGAGGCGCTTGAGGGAATCTCCAGGCTTGCCCACGAGCATGGCTTCTTCATCATATCGGATGAGGTCTATGAAAAGTTCAGCTATGGGGGGGAGGGGCACGTGAGCATGGCCTCCTTCTCCCAGGCCCGGGATAACCTTATCCTCGTTAACAGCTTCTCCAAGACCTATGCCATGACCGGCTGGCGGGTGGGCTACATAGCAGCCCCAGGGAAGACCCTCCTCCAGCTCCTCAAATACCACCACACCGTCAATATCTGCGCCAATGCCGCGGCCCAGCAGGCAGCCATTGCGGCCCTCACAGGCCTCCAGGAATGTATCGGGGAGATGCTTCATGAGTACCGGAAGCGGAGGGACCTTCTGGTAGAGGGGCTCAACGATATCCCAGGCATCAAGTGCCCGACCCCCAAGGGCGCCTTCTATGCCTTCGCCGATATCCGCGCGCTCGGAATGCCCTCCCTTGACCTCGCCCATTACCTCTTGAGGGAGACGGGCGTCGTGCTCGCCAACGGCTCTGGCTTCGGGTGTGAAGGATTTATAAGGTTTTCCTATGCGGCTGATATTCAGGAGATTGAGGAGGCGCTAAAGAGGATCAAGGAGGCTGTGGTTGGGATTCCCGCCAAGTTGAAGGCTTGAGCAGGAGCAATCTGAAAGAATGGTCTGCGGGGCAAAAAGGCTTGACATGTTATTCTATCGATGTAGAAATAAAGTAAGTCCATAAACCCCATTACGGCTAGGTTCCTTTGAAGGGGCGCCATATCTGCTACTGGCGCAGAGGGACTTCGGCTATGAGACCTTGCGTGATGGGCCGCTTATTGAGTGCGGCTTTACTCGTGCTTGCCCTCGCGCTCCCTCCTCTCGCTTCAGCCCAACAGAGAATTGCGGTCTTTGGCTTCTGGGCAATCGGCCTCGGGATAGCGTCAGAGAACTTGCGGCAGAAATTACCTGCTCAGAGTTTGAAGGCCCTGGGGCTTTTTCCATGGATTATCGAGAGTTTTCGGAGAACTTCTCAACTTAGTTAACCAAATGCACCTAAGGAGGGGAAATATTATGAGAGGTAATAGAAAAATCAAATCTTGTTTCACATGGCTCGCGCTGGTCGGATTGATTTTTTTTGGGCTCCAAGTGTCATCAGTGGCTCTCGCGGCCTACCCGGAACGCCCCATTGAACTGGTCGTAAAGGCGGGGGCAGGGGGTGGGATCAATCAGCTGGCACATTTCGTGGCCAAACTGGCCCCCAAATATCTGGGCCAACCCGCGGTGGTGCTCTGGAAGAAAGGGGGTTCTGGCGCCGTAGCCCAGGCCTACGTTCAGAAAAGACCGGCAAACGGTTACCATGTGTTCATGGACACCACCACAACCGCAATCGTGCTTGCGCGGGGAAAGGTTCCTTTCACGGAAAAGGACTGGCAGGGGGTCATCCGCCTGCAGGTGGACCCGGAAGGAGTGGCCGTGCGCACGGATTCGCCCTGGAAGAATTTCAACGACCTGGTGGAGTGGTGCCGAGAGAATCCAGGGAAGCTGCGCTGGGCTGGTGCCCATCCCATCGGAATTGACCCCTACACCGTGGGGCTGCTCCTGGAGGCGGCGGGCGGGCTCGATATCAAATATGTACCAACCGAGAGCGCCCATAAGATGGTGGTCATGCTGCTGGGCAAGCATGTCGATTCCGCGATACTGAACCCACAGGAGGTCAAGGAGCAGGAGGCTGCGGGCAACCTTCGGGTATTGGGTATGGGGCATCACGAGCGCCTGAAGGAGTTTCCCAATTGGCCGACCTTCAAGGAGCAGGGGTTCGATGTGGTTTCGCACATATGGCGCGGAGCGTTCGTAAAAGCAGGCACCCCCAAGCCCATCATCGATAAACTACATGACTCCTTGAATCGGATGAGGCAGGATCCGGAATTCGTTAAATGGTTGAAGGATACGGCGCAACTCGATGGCTATATGGGGGGTCCGGAAAAGTTCCATCCCTTCTTTGTGGACCAAGTTCAGAAGATGAGGGCGTATTTCGCAAAGCAGAAGAAGTAGCCGCGTGAAGCGAGGCGACGGCGCTCGGCGTTCCCGGTCTCATCTTAGTGGGAAAGTGGGCTGAAGACCACGTGCCAGGGGGCTGCAAAGCGCGCGGTTTGCCTGTTCTGGCCGCGCCTAGCGCATCATCTTGCCTCCTCGGTTGTCGCAGTCAGTCCGGGCGACGGTCGAAATCAAGCCTCAGCAGCCTCTTTTTCCCTTGACCAATTTTGTCCCCCGTCATAAGGCATCTGGGGGCGGTTAGAGAGGGCGATTCACCTGGGAAATCCGGGTTAAGATCCCATAGGAGGCATTGGACTCAGGATACTTGCAGAGTAATGAAGCTTCTGGCGTGCGGGTTCGCTCGGGCGCCAGGAAAAAAGATGTGAAGGGAGAAGGTTGTCTATGCGTCGGGGAGAGATGCTCATAGCGTTGTCTATGATCGGGATGAGCATCGCCGCGTGGATCAGCTCGAGCAGTTTTGTGGCCGAAACGGCCATGGTCCGAACGCTGAGCCCGGCCCTTTACCCGCGTCTGCTTCTGGTTGGCATCAGTTTTTGTGCTGTTCTGCTGCTGGTGCGCGCCTTTCGAGGGCGCACGGGCGAGGGTGCCGTTGCGTGGGGCCAGCGGTATAAGGTGCCGCTTGCCACTGGCGTGATGTTCTTGCAGGTTTTTACCTTCGAGGAGCTGGGTGTTTTCCCCTCGGCATGGATCGCCCTTATGTTGCTGATGTGGATAACGCGCGTACCCCTGAGGATGAGATTGCTCGTCTGCAGCGGATTTCTCGTTTTCGTCTATTTGTTTTTCATCTTACTGCTTAGGCTCCGGTTGCCCATGGAGTTTCTGCCTACTTTATTCGTGGGTGACTGAGCGAGAGGAAAGGGCCCCAAGCGAAGGCAAGATATGCTCGATTTGGGTAATATTTTTGGCACATCTTCTTATACCGAATCAGAGCTCAACCCTGAAGCTTAATTTGGACAAGAGTGATGCTTGAGAATTGGATCCTAGGGGTTAGTCAGCTAGTGCAGTGGCAGGTCCTGGTGGCGGTCGTTCTGGGGGTGGGGATGGGGATCGTAGTGGGAGCGATGCCCGGCCTGAGCGGCCCGACAGGGGTGGCGCTGATGATACCCTTCACGTACATGCTCTCCCCCATAGTCAGTATGGCCCTGCTGGTTTCCCTTTACAGCGCCGCCGAATACGGAGGCTGCATCACTGCCATCACCATAAACATTCCCGGGACACCAGCCGCAGCCATTACCGCATTGGACGGCTACCCCCTCACACAGAAGGGCCACACGGGCCGAGCGCTGACCCTTTCCATCGCATCCTCCGTGTATGGAGGTCTCTTCAGCACAGTGATGCTCGTCCTGTTCTCCATCCCTCTTGCCCGGGCCGCTGTCGCTTTCGGCCCTGTGCAAAATTTCGCCTTGGGCGTCTTCGGGCTTTCCATCATCGCCAGCCTGGCGGGCGGAAACTGGCTTAAGGGAGTCATCGCCGCCTTAATCGGCCTTTTGATCGAAACCATCGGCAGTGACCCTCTGACGGGGGCCTTTCGGTACACCTTCGGGTGGCCGTCCCTCTGGGAGGGGGTTGCCCTCGTTCCGGCAATGTTGGGCCTCTTCGCAATCTCGGAGGTGTTTCTTATCATCGAGGCCGGGGCGAAAAGCCGGCTCAGGGAAGCTGGGACTTTCTCGACCGAACGCATGCCCTGGCGGGAGATCGCGAGGCTCTGGAAGTGTCTGCTGCGCTCCGGCATGATCGGGACGCTGGTGGGCGTCGTTCCGGGCGCGGGGGCGTCCATCGGCAGTATCGTCTCATACAACGAAGCCCGCAGATTCTCCAAGAAGCCCGAAGAGTTCGGCCACGGGGCCCTGGAGGGCGTGTGTGCCTCCGAGACGGCAAACAACGCCGTTGTGGGCGGCGCCCTGGTTCCCCTCCTGTCGCTCGGAGTGCCGGGGTCCGCCACCGCGGCAGTTCTCATCGGTGCCCTCATGATGCACAACATTTCTCCCGGGCCTCTCCTTTTCATAAGGAACCCAGACATCGTTTACGGCATATTCACCTGCCTCTTTTTGGCCAATGGTGTCATGCTGGTTCTCGGGCTCGTGGGTATCCGTGTCTGGCTAAAGGTGGTCCAGGTCTCCCCCGCCATCCTTGCGCCGCTCATTTTCGGGGTGGCCTTCATAGGGTCCTACAGCATGGGTGGGAGCACCGGCGATATAGCCGTTATGTTGGTGATAGGTGTCATAGCCTACATTTTGCGCAAGCTCAAATTCCCCCTCGTGCCCGTGGTCATCGGGCTCGTGCTGGGCAGGATGGTGGAGATGTCGCTGCGCCGAGCTCTCATCATCTCCGGTGGAAGCTTCCTCATCTTTCTAACGGATCCCATAAGCCTGGTACTTCTTCTAATAGCAGCCCTCTCGATCGCATATGCGATTATTCGGGACGTGCGTTCTTCTCGAAAACAAGAGGCCCATTAGGAAAGTGAGGAGTTTTAGAAGAAGACGGAATGCAGAAGGAGGTTGGTTTTTCATCAGCATCAGTGGGGAGGTAGCCTCCTTATCAACATCCTTAAGAAGAAAGACCCTTAACAAATCTCTTCATTGAAACGAGGAGGTGTGAAATGGCGCTAGCTCAAAAACTGGCGGATGTTGTGCAAGATCTCAATTACGAGAACCTTTCTCAAGAGGTGGTGGATAATGCAAAGCTCCACATCATGGACAGCTTGGGTGTCGCCCTCCACGCGTCCACCCTACGACCCCTCTTCGACCCGTTGATCAAGATAATGAAAGAGTGGGGGGGGGAGGGTGCGGCCTCAGTGTTCGGGGAAAAGTCAGGGTTCCCGTCACGATATGCTGCGTTCCTGAATAGCACAATCATGACCGCATCCGCCTACCAGGAGACGCATAGAGCTTCGGTCGGGCATCCATGCTCTCCGGTCTTGACAACGGCGTTGGCTGTGGGTGAGGAGGAGTCTGCAAACGGAAAGGATTTCATATCCGCTGTTGTGGCCGGGTACGAAATTTTTGTGCGGATTTGCACTGCTGTCAATCCTTCACTTCTGAGCAGGGGGATACAGACGACAGGTGCGATCGCTCCTTTCGGTGCGGCTGTTGCGTGCGGCAAACTCATAGGCTTAAACAAGGAGCAGATGAAGGATGCTATTGCTCACGCCGCTAATTTCGCCGGCGGTGCCCTGATAGAGGCTCATGGCGCGAGACCATATTTCGCCATTCAAGTTGGAACGAATGTCGAGAAGGGCATACTGGCTGCATTGCTTGCCAAAGAAGGTGTTGTGGGCTGCGATACTAACCTTGAGGGTGGAACAGTTAATGAGAAGGGCTTCCTTCAAGCCTATTCAGACGAGTATGACGTGAAGATCATCACAGATGGCCTGGGTAAGAGGCTCGGGATTCAGGACACGGGGTTCAGCTTTTACTTGGTAGCCAGTTTCTCACGCACCCCGATAGACGCAACCTTGGCGCTTGTGAAAGAGAATAAGATCGGACTGGACGACATAAAGAGCATCAAGGTTAACTTGACCAAGGCGCTCTATAATTTTACTCAGAGAAGAATTTTCACGGCGAGCCAAAGGGCCAGGGAAGCATATTACTATATCCCGTTCCACATAGCCCTCGCTCTCCTGAAGGGTGCCGTTGATTCTGAAATGTATACCGATGAAAACCTGAACGACCCGGAAATACGAAAGGTCATGGACAAGGTTCAGTTTGGCGAAGACCCGAGGCTCGATGCGGAGTTCGCCAAAGACAAAGCCGTAACGACGGTAGTCGTCGAACTCACGACCAACGATGGTAAAACCCACACCAAGAGATTATCCCATTGGAAGGGCGACCCCGAAAACCCGGCAACGAAAGAGGAGCTACAGGGGAAGTTCAGAAAAATAACCTCGAGAATAATCAAGCAGAGTGAAGCAGAAAAGATCATGGACCTCATCGAAAATCTCGAAACCCTCAAGGACGTTCGTCCTCTGGGAGAACTGATCCGAGGACGTTGACGAAAAAGGTACCAACTGGGTTATCAGTGAGGATATCATCAGCCGGCCCGGAAATTAGAGGTCTTTCAAAAAGCCTATTTCCAGAGGATTTGATTCCTCTCGACAGCCCCGCGAGGATGGTAAAGAACCTGCTGGATTTCGTGAATATTCTCCGTTGCTGAGAGTCACTTCCTTGCAAAGGAGTTTTTTTGGCGAGACTCTTTATGACTGGGCACTGGGAGCGCTTAACGATATTGCGGGATTAAATTGCTTCATGCCCAAGGGCGCCTTCTATGCCTTCGCCGATATCCGGGAGCTCGGGATGCCCTCCCTTGACCTCGCCCATTACCTTCTGAGGGAAACGGGCATCGTGCTTGCCAACGGCTCTGGCTTTGGCTGTGAGGGCTTTATAAGGCTCTCCTATGCGGCTGATATTGAGGATATAGAAGAGACGCTTGGGGGATGAAGGGGGCGATTCTGAGAATTAGGGTGAAGAAATAAGGAAATAATCCCGTGCAAAAAGAACAGTATGTGTGCACTGCCTGCGGTTTCAACATGATCGGCTACTACCCGGAAAATTGCCCATTCTGCGGGGCTCCCAGGGAGAAGTTCCTCACTTCAGAGGAATGCTCCACGAAGTTCAAAGTGAAGGGAACCCCGGTGAAAGAGAAGGTCACCCGGCTCAACTCGGTCCCTGCTCTCGGGCTTGAGCACGCTGCCTACCGCATCGAGAGGGGCACTAGGGCTTTCTGGATAGACTGCCCTTCATCTTTCGACAAGAGCCTAAAGCCGGCGGATGTCATAACCTTTACCCATCATCACTTCCTCGGCGCATCCAACCAATATCGACGCCTTTTCCCCTCGGAGGTCCGGATTCACAGGCTTGACTCGACCCACGGCATCTGCCAAGCCTTCACCTTCGATAAGGCCTTCGAGCAAGACTTCACCGACCATGGAATCGAGGCCTTCCACATCGGAGGGCACACCCCAGGCTTCACCCTCTATCTATGGGAGGACGTCCTCTTCATCTGCGACTATGTCTTCCTCAGAGGGGATGAGATGACCTTCAACCCTTTCGGCCCAGGGAGAGAAACCAGGGAAGGCGGGAAAAAGATCGGTCACATCATAGAAGGCAGAAAGATAACCAAAGTCTGCGGCTATAATTACGTTGCTGACTACCTGGCCTGGAAGGAAGACTTCGAGGAACTTTTAAAGATAGGTTAGTTAACTATTTTTAATTGTGTCTTTTAACCCACTCCCCCCAGCCAGCCTCGCCCATTACCTCGCCATCCTCCATGACGATTTTTCCCCTCACCATCGTGAGGACGGGGGCGCCTCTTAGGTCCCAGCCGTCATAGGGGGTCCAGCCGCACTTGGAGACGATGGCGGCGTTGCTCAAGCGCTCTTTCCTCTCAAGGTCGAGGATGACGAGGTCGGCGTCGCTTCCGACCTCTATTGCCCCTTTCCTGGGATAGAGGCCCCAGTGGCGGGCGGGGGCCTCGCACATGACCTGAACCAGTTTCTCAAGGGTGAGCTTTCCCTCGGCCACCCCCTTCAGCATGAGCCTTAAAGAGGTCTCGACCCCCGGGATGCCGAAAGGAGCCTCATCTATGTCCTTGAGCCCCGCTTCCTTCTCGGCCCTGGGATAGGGGCAGTGGTCAGAACCTATTGTCTCAACGAGGCCCCCTCTCAGGCACTCCCACATCCCCTCCACTATCTCGGGTTCTCTTGGGGGAGGTGTGAACTTGCAGAAGGGCCCCATTTTCGCAAGGTTTTCTGTCGTCAGGTGGAAGTACTGGGGGCACGATTCAGAGAGGACCCTCGCGCCCCTTAGCCTCGCCTGGGCCACCTCCCGGAGAATTGCGGGCTGGCTCGTGTGGGCGAGCATGGCACGCGCGCCCGTGAGCTCGGCTACCTGGACTACATCCCGCGCGGCAAGAAGCTCCGCCTCTTTCGAGCGCCAGCGGGAGACCATCAGGTAGTCCCTCTCCTTCAGTCTCTCCTTTCCGCGCTTTATGAGGGAGTCGCTCTCGCAGTGAAGGAGTGCTATCCCGTCAAAGCGCGCGAGCTCCTTGAAGCCCTCAAGAAGGTCTCCCTGGCTCAGGGGCAGGGCGCCGTGCAGTTCCACCAGAAAGCCCTTGAACCCGAGGGCTCCGGCTTCCCACATAGGAAGGAGATCCCCCGCGCCTCCGGGCGTCAGGCCTCCCAGGAGGCCGAAGTCAACCACAGCCTTTTCCTTGAGATAGCCTCCCTTCTCCTTCACTATGTGCGCGTTAAGAACCTGGGGCTCCGTCCTGTGGTGCTCTATTACGGTTGTCGTTCCCCCTCTGGCCGCGGCCCTTGTGCCGGTCGTGAAGTCCTCCCTCTCTGTGTGGCCCGGGTCCATCATGTGCACGTGCTCATCCACGACGCCGGGAATAACAGGTTTTCCGCCGGCATCTATGGTTCTCGAGGCCTCCCCCAAGGCCTCCTTCGATATGGCGGCGATGCGTCCTTCTCTTATGTAGATGTGGCCGGTGTAAGAGCCCCGTGGGGTGATGATGAGGGAGTTTTTCACTAGGGTGTCGGCCTTGGCCATGGAGCCTTTCCTCCCCTTAATTCTTGAGCCGCTTGAACGTGAGCTAGAGGTCTTTTCCCAAGATGACTATCAGGTCAAAATTTGTTCGCCAGCTCACCGCCTTGAGCACTGCCTTCCGGCCCAGCAGGCGGAAGAGTTCTTCCGCATTTTTTCGGGCCCGAGGTTTATAGTAGATGGTAGTGCGCTCGTGATTAAAGGAGGAAGCATTACCCACCCGTTCCACCGGGAAGCCCCTCTGCGCCAGAAGGTTCGCCGTCCGCAGGGCGGTTCCCTTCCTGCCGTTCCCGTTAAGGACCTTGATGAGCGGGAAGGGTTTAGTACTCGAAGAAGCGGAGGGCCCCCTACCGTGCGCCCGCGCCTGGGCGGATGCCCTCTTTATTTTGGGTTTCCGCGGGTTTTCTTCAGGGCGAGCCTCTTCTTGGCCGCTATGCGTCTTGCCCATCTTGCGGGCGTCATGGTGGGCAGGGGAAGACGCCACAAGCTCGGGCTCCAGGAGTCTCTTGCGGTAAGTGGGATTTTTGGGGTCGAGCTCAATTGCCCGCCGCCAGTCCGCCATGGCTTTCTCGCGCATTCCCGCCACGAGGTGGAGCTGGGCCCTCATGTCATAGTAGAAAGCCGTCTCGGGGTTTATGGCTATGGCCCGGTCCATGTAGAGGAGACCCCCCTTGGGGTCCCCCATCCTCGTTCCGAGGAGCCAGGCCAGGTTGCTCAGGGTCACGTCCTGCTCGGGATTCCGGCGCAGCGCCTCTTTGTACATGCCGAAGCTGAGCTCAAACTGTCCAAGGCGGCTATAGAGGTTTCCCAGGTTATTGTAGGGGGCTTCCTCCTCGGGCTCGATCTCCATGGCGTTCTTGTAAGCCTTGAGGGCTCCCTCATAGAGCTCCAGGCGTGTGAGCGCCATCCCCAGGGCGAGCCAGCCGTTAAAATTATCGGGGTTGAGCTTCAGGTCCTCCAAAAGCTCCGCCCTGGCGCCGGCAGGATCCTCCTTCTTCAGGAGCTTCATCCCCTTCTTGTAGAAGCGGTTTGTTGTGAGCTGAAAGAGGGAGAAGCCATCCTCTGTCTCGACCGGGCCTCCCACCTCCCCTAATTTCAACCCCCTCAAGGTGTCTCTCACCTGAGGCTTGAGCTCCGAGAGCCTGACCTCTCCTATGTATCCCCCCCGCTCGACGCTAGGGCCCAGTGAGCGCTCACGCGCAAGGAAGGCAAAGGATTTCCCCTCTCTTATGAGAAGGAGGGTCTCCCGGGCAGCCTGCAGCGTGGGAAGGGTGAGAATGCGCAGTTGAATCTTCTGAGGCGCCTCGGCCTCAGGCTCCAGGAAGAGTCCTCTCCAGGCGGCGCATCCAAAGGCCGCAAGGAGAAACAGGAAAAGGAAAAACCTCATCAGGATCTGGCGCATAAGCGGGCCCGACCCTCTGGGGCGGGATTGAGAAAAAGTATAGCCATCTTTCTTCAAAGGGCAAGGGAAAAGCTCCACTGCCGGTGCTTTGCCGTTCCCAAGGGGCGGCCAGAAACTCGCGAGAGCCTAGCTTTACAGAGAATCCTTGACATGCCCCAGGATAGCTGTTATTAGGGAGAGCATCAAAACACCTCTGTATGGGTGCCCGAGGAGGGCCTGAGAGGGAAGATGGTGAGAAGCCATCGCGAACGCGTCACTGTGATCGGGGACGAAAGCCAGATTTAAGCCACTGGCGGCCAAACCGCCGGGAAGGTCTGGCCAGTAGGTTGATCCGTAAGCCAGGAGACCTGCCCATACAGACTTCACAGAGTTCCTTCGCCGAGTGGGGACGTGAAGATCTGGTGGCGATTGAAAGATAGAGCCCTTGGTCCTTACAGGATGAGGGCTTTTCTTTTGCCCCGGCTGAGCGGTTTGCGAAAAGGGGCCCTCATCTCCCTTCTGCTGATAGCCCTCCTCCCGGGCGCTTCCCTTGGAGTAAGGGATGAGATGGGCCGGGAGGTTGATGTTCCTCCCGCGCTAGAGCGCATCGTCTCGCTCGCGCCCAGCATAACCGAAATCCTCTTCGCCCTCGGTCTGGGGGATAAAGTCGTCGGAGTTACCGCCTACTGCAACTTCCCCCCCGAAGTCCTGGAAATAACGAAAATAGGCGGGCTCATAAATCCCAGCTCGGAGAAGATCCTCTCCCTCAGCCCGGACCTCGTTATAGCGACCGCTCATGGAAACAGGAAGAGCACGGTCAGAAACCTGGAGCGTCTGGGCCTTCCGGTGTATGTGGTCAACTCCAGGGACATGGCTGGAATAATGAGAACGATTGAGGATATCGGAAATGTAACGGGGAGGGCGGCGGCCGCCCGGAGGGTTGTCGCCGGGATGAAGGGGGAAATCCTGACCATAGCCCGTCTCACGGCGGGCAGGCCACGCCCGCGCGTTCTCTATATCGTGGGACACGAGCCTCTTGTCGTCGCGGGCCCGGGCACTTTTGCCCATGACCTGATAAGGCGCGCGAGCGGAGAGAACGTGGCTTCGGATTCGCGGAGGAAGTACCCGAGGTTCAGCATGGAGGCGGTTCTGCTCAAAGACCCCGAGGTGATAATCCTCTCGGATATGGGCTCGGAGGTGGCCTCCGAGAGGCTGAGGAAGAGATGGCTTCAGTGGGGGTCTATCTCAGCCGTGAGGAAGAGAAGGGTATACATCATAGAGGGAGACCTCATCCACAGGCCCACACCCAGGATAGTCCAGGGTCTTAGAGAGATGGTGAGGGCTATCCACCCGGAACTCTTCCCGAACTGAGGAGGGGCTCCCCTGTCTATGGATCCCAAGGGGTGGGCAGCGCGGCTGGTTCTCCTGGGAGTGGTCATGAGCCTTTCAATGGTTCTCACCCTCAATGTGGGTGTTGCCAAAATAGGCCCGGTGCGTGCTTTCAAGATCGTTCTCAATCACGCGATGGGGGAGGTCTTCGAGCGGGATTGGACCGAGTCGGAGGAGCTCATCCTCACCCGAATACGCCTTCCCAGGCTCCTGCTGGCGGCTATCGTGGGAGCGGCCCTATCCATATCCGGTGCCGTGTTCCAGGCCCTCTTGCGGAACCCCCTGGCAGACCCTTACGTTCTGGGAATCTCAAGCGGCTCGGCCCTGGGCGCGGCCGTCGCCATCCTCCTTGGCTCTGGCTCGGCCCTTCTAGGAGGCTACGCGCTTCCCGCCTTTCCCTTCCTGGGGGGGCTCGCCACCATCTGCCTCGTTTACCTCATCGCCGGCACAAGTGGAAGGGCCCATCCCCACACAATGCTCCTGTCCGGCGTTATCGTGGGTTCCTTCTTCTCGGCCCTTCTGATGTTCATCATATCCATCTCCCAGGACGAGAGGCTCCACAGCATAATGTTCTGGTTGATGGGTGACCTCAGCACGAACGATATGCGTCTGCTTAAGCTCATACTCGTCTACGTATCCGCAGGTATTTTACTGACCCTTCTCTATGCCAAAGACCTTAACCTTTTGATGCTCGGCGAGGAGCAGGCTTTAGAGCTCGGCGCAAATGTCCGCAGGGTGAGGGCTGTGGCCTTCCTCTCGGCCTCGCTCATCACCGGGGCTGCGGTTTCGGTGAGCGGGCTCATCGGGTTCGTGGGGCTCATCATCCCCCACATAGTGAGGATGGCCTGGGGAGCTGACTTGAGGTTCGTGCTGCCGGCCTCATGCCTTCTGGGCGCGACTTACCTCATAGCCGCGGATGCCATCTCACGGGTCGTTCTCGCGCCCGCGGAGCTTCCGGTGGGAGTCATAACAGCCCTATGCGGCGCCCCCTTCTTTGTCCACCTGTTGAAGAAGAAGGCACTTGAGCGAGATCATCCAGGCTGAGCGCGTCAGCTTCTCCTACGGAAAGAGGCATGTGCTTAAGGGGGTTTCCTTTGCGCTGGAGCAAGGAGAGATACTCGGTGTCCTGGGCCCGAATGGCTCCGGAAAGACC
Organism: uncultured bacterium; assembly: GCA_964575845.1. GTDB lineage: Bacteria > UBA8248 > UBA8248 > UBA8248 > CAZNSX01 > CAZNSX01. The sequence goes on from CAZNSX010000006.1 coordinate 265,796, forward strand.
ACCCTTCTTAAGGTTATTGACGGCGTGCTCTCGCCCCAGTGGGGGAGGGTCCTCCTCGACGGGGTCGATGTCAGCACGATGAAGAGACGCGAGGTGGCGAGAAGAGTGGCGGTCCTGCCACAGGAGAGCCATATACCCTTCCCCCTGACCGTGAACGAGACGGTCCTCATGGGCAGGGCCCCTCACCTCAGGGGATTCGGCTTTGAGCGAAAGAAGGACCTCGAGGTGGCGGAAGAGGCGATGCAGCTTACCAACACCAGGGACGTCGCCCGAAGGTATCTCGGCGAGCTTAGCGGGGGCGAGAGACAGCGGGTGATCATGGCCAGGGCTCTCGCTCAGGAACCACTGGTGCTGCTCCTCGATGAGCCCACCTCTCACCTTGACATCTCGCATCAAGTAGAGATGGTAGAGCTCCTCTCTCGCCTCAACCGGGAAAGGGGGCTCACGGTCCTGAACATATCCCACGACCTCAACCTCGCGGCACAGTACTGCCACAGGGTGCTCATGCTCGGAGAAGGCGAGGTGAAGGGGGTGGGGCCTCCCGCAGGCGTAATAACCGCGGAAAGCATAAGGGAGCTCTTCCGGGTTGAGGTCCTCGTGGACCGAAACCCTCTGACAGGCTCACCCAGGGTCACCCCACTGGGTGGGATGGCGGCATCGGATGAAGGGAGCGGGGGAGGGACTCCCTTGCATCAGGAAAGGGGGGATGCCATGACGATGAGGTGAACCCTATCCACACGGAGGCTTGGCCGGAATAAGGGAAGTCTGGTGAGAGGCCAGCACTGCCCCGCAACTGTGATTGGCAGCCTCGCCAAAGGTTCTGAAGGGCGAGGCCGACCCTGCACTGGCCACTGTCCCGCAAGAAAGCGGGACGGGAAGGCGCAGGGGCCGGGCCATAAGTCAGGAGACCTGTCCGGCCGACTTTCCTCTGACCTTTCGAGGGAAAGGGAGGTTGTAAAAGAGATGGAGAAGTCTGCTCTATTGCTCGCATCAGTGCTCCTCTCGGCAATCATTTCCGGCTCTGAGGTGGCTTGCCAGGAAAGGGAACTCGGACAGGTGCTCGTTACCGCAACGAAGACCCCTATCTTGGCTGAAGAGGTCCCCCAGAGCATCAGCGTTATCGGGGAAAAGGACATAGCCTTCTCAGGAAAGGCTACGCTCGCGGATGTGCTCAGGGATGGGGCTGGGCTCGACATCAAAACCGTGGGTCCGAGGGGGTCCGCGGCGACTCTCAGCATCTGGGGCTCAGAGCCCGAGCAGGTTCTCGTCCTTATCGATGGGAGGAGGATAAATGACGCCCAGGCAGGAGAATTTAATCTGAGCGACCTGCCCATTCCCGTGGAGGAGATCGAGCGGGTGGAGGTGTTGCGGGGCGCGGGTTCAGCCCTTTACGGAACCGATGCGGTCGGTGGGGTCGTGAACATTATCACGAAGAGGCCGACCGAGAAACCCTTGACCACTCTCTCCGGCTCCCTTGCGAGGTTCAATACCCAGCGCTTTTACCTGGCCAACGGACAGAAGTTTGGGAGAGTGGGGTACAGGCTTCATGCCTTGAAGGAAAGGTCCGACGGCCACCGGGAGAATAGCGATTACGAGGGCACGGCTCTCGGCGGCATGTTAACGCTTGAACCCATGGATGAACTTGAGCTCTCTTTCTCGGTGCGCCACCTGCTTAAGGAGATGGGGACTCCCGGCAGCGTGAGTCTCCCCGACCCCGATGACAGACAAGAGGACCGCAAAACCCTGGCAGACCTGACACTGGAGTGGAGCCCGCTCGACCCGCTTGAGCTCAGGCTCAAGGGATTTCATAACAACTATCGCCGTGAGTTCACGGAAAACCCCGCGAGGGACATCTCAATCCACCGGAATTTCGCCTATGGCGGTGAGCTCCAGCTCGGGTATCTGCTTACTGAAAAAGATTCCTTAACAGGCGGGCTGGAGCTCATAGAGGACAGGTTGGAAAGTAATAGGGTGGGCACCCACAATGCCACAAGGGTTGGCTATTACCTGGAAGGCAAGTTCGAGCCGATTGCACCCGCCACCTTTGTCCTGGGCGGGCGCTTTGACCATCATTCTATCTATGGGGATCAGTTCAATCCCAGGGTGGGCTTGAGGTTGAGGGTTTCGGAGCAAACCGCTCTCAGGGTTTCAGCGGGGAGGTCATTCCGCGGCCCCACCTTCGATGACCTCTACTGGCCGGCGAGCGCCTATGCAGAGGGAAACCCTGACCTCTCCCCCGAGAGGGCCTGGTCCTACCAAGCGGGCATTGATCAGGCCTTCGGGAAGAGGGTCTCGGCCAAATTCACGGGCTTCAGAAGGGACATCAAGGACTTCATCGATTGGGCCGCGGGCAGCGATGGAATCTGGCGTCCCGAGAACATCGGCAGGGCCAGGATTTGGGGGATCGAGGGCGAGCTTGAGGCACGCCTGCCCGGTGGCTTCACCCTGCCGCTTTCCTATACCTATCTCCACCCCAAGGATAAGCGAACCGGGGATTACATAACGGAGAAGCCCAAGCACATCTTCAACGCCGCCCTCACCTATGAGGGCTTGTGGGGCCTCAGAGGCAGGATCAAGGGAAGGTATATCAAGAACTACCTCACGGACGGCAACGGCAACAGAAGCTATTTTGTGACCGATATAAGAATATCCAAAGGGCTCAAGCTTACAAAGGGCCTCGAGGGGGAAGTCTTTATAGCGGGGAACAACATCTTCGACCGCAAGTATGAGAGCCTCAGAGGATATCCCATGCCGCGAAGGGAATTTTCGGGCGGCGTGGCGCTGAAATTCTAAATTCTTAAAGGTTCAGACCAATGGGGGGGTGAACTTTCAGGTGCCCCGGCCAGGAAGAAGGCCCTTCGCGTGGCTTGCCATATCCGTCGCTTTACATCTCGGGTTCGTTCTCCTCCTTATTAGAATTCCCTCTTTTGAAAGGCTTGAGGTGAGACCCATAACGGTAAGGCTATTGGCGTGGGAAAGGGAGCCTGGAGAGCAGGAGATTCCAAATGAAGATGAACCCCATGCGCTGAAGGCTCCGCAGAGGCGGAGCCCAGAGATCCATGAACCCGGGGAAGAGGGAAGGCCGCAATTTACTGGGCCACTTGCGACGCCACCCATACCAAAGGAATATCCTAATCCGAGAAAACCTTCCGCCGGACTGCAGGAAGCGCACTTGGTGAGGGAGTCAGCCCCCCTGAGCCAGATGCGGCCTCGCGCGGTGCCGCTCAAGCTTTCAATGCCCTCACTCGCTCTGATGCGACCTCGCGCAGGACCGTTCCATCGTCCAAAGCGTTCGCTGAACAAGGACGCGGGAAGGGTTGCCATGACCCTCCGGCCGGCCACGCTCGGAAGCCCTCCTGAGAAAGGGCCCTCCATGGCGATGCCGGTTGCCACGCGCCAAAGGCAAGAGCCCCTCACGCAGCGGGCCTCCCTTCTGAGAGGACCAGCTCGCTTGGCTCCCAGGAGGGATGGAGGAGGGGGGAAGGGGAGAGAGAGCGAAAGCCTGAGGCTTATCCTTGCCCGGATCGAGGCGGCCAAATACTATCCCGTGCGCGCCAGGAAAATGGGTATTGAGGGGACCGCGGTGGTCAGGTTCAGGCTGAGGCCGGACGGAGGGGTTGAGGAGGTGGAGATAGTCAGAACCTCGGGCCACCGCGTGCTGGACCTTGCCTCCATGAGAGCAATCACGAGGGCGGCCCCGCTTCCCTATGCGAAGGGATGGTTGAGGGTCGCAGTCTCGTTCAAGCTCTTGCGCGACTGAGGTGAGTCGGTGGCTTCCTTTATCAAAAGCGCGTTGAAAAAGGGAAGAGTTTCCCCTACGATAGGGCTCTGTCTGGGGCACCTCATTCCAGGGATGGGAGGTACGACCATGGAGGGAAGCGAGGGTTCTTCTGGAGGAGAGCTGCGCCGCGTGCGGACCACCTGTGACCGGTGTCACTGCTGCTGCGGTGTGATCGTCTGGATTCGAGACGGCCGTGTGGTGAAGCTTGAGGGGGACAAGGACTTCCCCGTAAACCAGGGCATGATGTGCCCCAAGGGCCTTGCGACTATCCAGTTCCTCTACCATCCCGACAGGCTCAAGTACCCGATGAAGAGGGTAGGGGCCAGGGGTGAGGGGAAATGGGAGAGGATAGGATGGGATGAGGCGCTTGACTATGCGGCATCGAAATTTAACGAGGTGAGAGAGCGCTGGGGCCCTGGGGCCGTCACCTGGTCCTGGGGCGATGCCGCCTGGCACTGCTCCTGGATAACCAAGCAGGCCTGGCTCTACGCCATGGGGAGCCCCACCCACTTCCACTCGGATGCCCACTACTGCTACCACCCGGTGATGATCGCAAACGGTGTGACCTTCGGCGATTTCATTACTTCGGAGGTAGGTCTGGACTACCCTAACTCGCGCTGCATAGCGCTCTGGGGCGGGAACCCCGTGGCCTCCCATCCGACCCGGGCCCGTGACATCATGATAGGGAAGAAGCGGGGTGCCAAGCTCATTGTCATCGACCCCCGCATGACGGAGATTGGGTCCAAGGCCGACATCTTCCTCCAGCTAAGGCCCGGCACCGATGACGCCCTGGCGCTTGCCTGGCTCCACGTGATCATAGAGGAGGGTATCTACGACAGGGAGTTTGTGGACAGGTGGTGCGTGGGGTTTGATGAGCTGAGGGAGAGGGTCCGGGAGTACACTCCCGAGCGGGTCTCGGAGATAACCTGGATACCAGTGGATGACATAGTGAGGGCGGCCAGGACCTATGCCCTCAACAAGCCCGCCACATGCCACAACCGCATCGGCGTGCAGATGACGACCAACATAAACCAAACCCTCAGGGCAATAGCTATACTTGTGGCGATAACGGGCAACATAGACATTCCCGGTGGGAACCTCATGGGCTGCTCCCCTCCGGGTTTCAAGGGAATCCCTCAGCTCATGACAACGGACCTCAGGCTCCCCGCTGAGGTCGAGGATAAAAGGATAGGGGCCAAGGAGTTTCCCCTTCTCTCCTCCTCGAAGAGCCTTGCACTCAGTTGCGCCCATCCGCCATCAGTTATCCATGCCATAATCACGGGCGAGCCCTATCCGGTCAAGGCCGTTTGGGCGCTTAACGACCTCCTTCTCTGTCTTGAGGGCTCACGTGAGACCCAGGAGGCGCTGGAGAAGCTTGAGTTCCTCGTGGGCTCGGACTTCTTCATGACGCCCACACTTGCCCATGCCGACCTCATCCTTCCCCCCGCCTCATTCCTCGAGCGGGATGAGATAGAGACTCTCTTTTACACGAATTTTGTGGGAGTCCGGCAGAAGGTCATCGAACCCCTCTGGGAGACCCGAAACGAGAGGGAGATAGATTTTGAGCTCATGCGAAGGATGGGCCTTGACCACGGGCAGCCCTGGCGCTCGAACGAAGAGCTCAACGACTACATGCTCCGGGGCATGGGGAAGACCTTTGAAGACTTGAAAAAAGAGCTCTTTATCCCCACCCCCGAGGTTAGATACAAGAAGTATGAGGAGGAGGGCTTCAAGACCCCCTCGGGCAAGGTGGAGCTTTACTCCTCAATGCTTGAGGAGCATGGCTATGACCCGCTCCCCTTTTATGTGGAGAACCCCGAAACCCCCGTCTCCAAGCCCGAGCTGGCAAAGGACTACCCTTTGATCCTGATCACCGGCTCCCGCCATGTGGTCTACTTTCATTCATCCAACCGCAACATCCCCTGGCTAAGAGAGATCGTGCCCGACCCCTGCCTTGAGATTCACCCCGAGACGGCCGGGAGGCTCGGGATAGGGGAGGGCGATTGGGCCTGGGTGGAGGGGCCCTATGAGAGGGGAAGGGTGAAGATGCGGGCCGACCTCACTGAAGCTGTGGACCCTCGGGTGGTTCACGCGTACTCCCACTGGTGGTTCCCCGAGCGAAGGGATGACCCCTTGAGGGGAGTCTTTGACTCCAACATAAATGCCATCCTGACAAATGACCCCCCTTATGACCCGGTGAGCGGCGCCACTCCCCTCAGGGGCAACCTCTGCAAGGTCTACCGGGTTGAGGAGGAGTGAAACATGAGGGGCCCGGCGCCGGGCAGACCGGGGCGCGAGTCGTGCGTGCCTCCCTGGCCCGCTTCGAGTGGGCGCTCAAGGCCATCGCCGCTAACAAAGGCAGTGGTTGAATCCCCTGGCTCCGTCGGGACCGCCTACCGCTGGCACAAGGACACAAATTAGGATTTAAGCGGTCGCTTAAAGGCCACGGCCGCTACGTCGAAGAACTCCATCTCGTGGCGGTTCTTCAAGACCTCGTCCCGGAAGTTCGTCCAGGTGGGCGTTTGAAAATAGGCTTCGGCGGATGCCCCGTCCTCAAAGTGGTAGACCGACACCATCCGGCCGGTCTCTTCGTTCATGCCCCATGTCTTGTCGATGAGTCCGGGCACCTCCTTCTCGAAGAAGGGCACAAACTTTTGGCTTCGGGCCGCAACCTCCTCAAAGGTGGGCAGGACGGCGGGGTAGCGGATGACGACCATCTTCATTGGTGATTGACCTCCTATGTGAGGGATTTGTCGATTATTATAGGATTGTGGCACTTGCCAGTAAATGGTTGCTTTTCATCCTGAGGGCGATCAGGGAAGATAACCGCTTAGGTTCAGCTAGACAGTCTTTTCTGCCTTGAGGCGACCTCCGAATAACCCCGCTATATTTAAGGCCGGGCCCCAGGGAGACTGCCTCCGATTCCCTCTTCTGCTGAGTTTCCATCAGCATACCGAAATGGTAAACAAAAAAATTATTCAATAGACTCTTATTCCGATATTTTCCCGGTATTTGTGAGCTCGTTGGTTCACCCAAAGGCCCCTTTTGTTTTCAGGGCCCGTGGGGCCAAGGAATCCTGACTCGATACCGCCAGGGGGGCCGCCCACATGCCCCACGGACGCCGTCTTCTATGGCGACCTCGATGAGTTCACCGAGCGCATGCAAAAGCAGGCGGCCCATATGATAATAGACCGATATCAAAAATCCGTTGAAAAAGAGAAGAGCTTTTCCTATTATGGGGGTCTATTCCATTCCAATTCACTTAAATGAGGGTACGAGCATGGAGGCAGGCAAAGGTTCTTCCCGTGGAGAGCTACGACGGGTGCGCACCTCCTGTGACCGCTGTCACAGCGCATGCGGTGTGATAGTTTGGGTCCGGGACGGGCGGGTGGTGAAGCTTGAGGGGGACCGGGACCATCCCCAGAACGATGGGATGATGTGCCCGAAAGGCCTGGCCACGGTCCAGTTCCTCTACCATCCGGACAGGCTCAAGTACCCGATGAAGAGGGTAGGGGCCAGGGGCGAGGGCAAATGGGAGAGGATAGGATGGGATGAGGCGATTAACTTCGCCGCATCGAAATTTAACGAAGTAAGAGAGCGCTGGGGCCCTGAGGCCGTCACCTGGTCCTGGGGCGATGCCGCGTTCCACTGCTCCTGGATAACCAAGCAGGCCTGGCTCTACGCCATGCAGAGCCCGACCCACTTCCACTCGGATGCCCATTACTGCTACCACCCGGTGATGATCGCCAACGGCGTCACCTTCGGCGATTTCCTCACCTCCGAGCTCGGCCTTGACTACCGGAACTCGCGCTGCATAGCGCTCTGGGGCGGGAACCCCGTGGCCTCCCATCCGACCC
>CAZNSX010000007.1:0-211869 GCA_964575845.1 uncultured bacterium
CGGTCCTAAAGGCGTATGAAAGGAGGATGAAGTGATGTGGAGAAGGTTTCTCAGGCTGTGGCAGAAGGAGGAAGGTCAGGGGTTGACGGAATATGCCCTGATCATCGCGCTGGTTTCAGTCGCCCTGGCAGCGACCTTGGGTCTGCTCACAGGGGGCATCCAGAGCACCTTGAATAATATCATCTCGTCCCTCTAGGCCGGGTCGCCGGTAGCTCCGGTCCTAAAGGCGTATGAAAGGAGGATGAAGTGATGTGGAGAAGGTTTCTCAGGTTGTGGCAGAAGGAGGAAGGTCAGGGGTTGACGGAATATGCCCTGATCATCGCGCTGGTTTCAGTCGCCCTGGCAGCGACCTTGGGTCTGCTTACAGGGGGCATCCAGAGCACCTTGAATGGTATCATTGCGTCCCTCTAGGCCGGGTCGCCGATAGCTCCGGTCCTTGAGGCGTATGAAAGGGGGATTCTTTTGAGGTGGAGATAGAGTGGATCCCTGCCCTCCTGTGGGCGGTGGTTGCCGCGGGAATAGATATCCGGCGGGGTATCATCCCAAACTGGCTGACATTACCCGGACTGCTCGGAGGATTGGTGTGGCATCTCGCTCGCGCAGGAGGACAGGGATTTCTCTATGCGATGGCCGGAGCCATCCTCGCCTCGCTGCTTTTCTTGATTCCTTTTTTGCTGGGAGGCATCGGCGGGGGTGACTTCAAGTTGATCCTGGCTATCGGTTCATTTCTGGGCCCCTGGAATGGAGTTCGAGCGGCGCTCGCAGCGGCCATCGTCGGAGGGGTCGTGTCCATGGCTGTTCTCCTGCTGAGGAAATGGGGAAACAAAGGGTCAGTGGAGAGGGAAAATGGCTCCAGTGAAGCAAGGGCTCGGAAGAAGTCCAGCCCGGCGGGCTGGGGACGCGGTTGGGGAACCATCCCGTATGGACCAGCGATTGCGATTGGGACGGCATGGGTCATCTTCGCGGCATAGGAATAAGAAAAGGCGAGGGGCGGGGCAAGCGGCTGTTGAATTTGCCCTCGTATTGCCGCTTCTCTTACTGCTTCTGCTTGCGGCTGTGGATTTAGCCAGGGCCTACTTCACGCTTCAGGTGGTCAACAATGCCACCCGTGAGGGGGCCAGAATCGGAATCATAACAGGCAGAACCAGTTCCGATGTGAACAATAGGGTGACCACCGTTTTGAGCTCAGGAGGGCTGACGGCGTCCTCTACCATCTCTGCAACTGGGGTGGACGGGGCTGCCCCAGGAGATCCGATTGCGGTCACGGTTTCCTATCCCTTTCAGACCCTCACCGGCTCTTTCATCCCGGGCTGGAGTGGCACCATCACGCTCAGTCAGACGACCGCCATGCGTCATGAATAAGGGGTCTGGACCGCGTCGAGGTCTCGGAAAGGAAGCGTGATGAACAGAAAACGTGCTCTCGTCATCTTGTTGTTGGGCCTGATCTCAGGCCTCGTTGCGACGGTTGGTGCGGCACGCTACCTGTCCGATATGGAGAAGGCTACGGCAAGCGTAGAGCCCCCCAAGCCCGAATCCGTGGTCATCACCAAGACCGACGTTGCACAGGGGGAGAAGCTGCGGGGGGAGGACCTGGAGGTCGCCTCGTGGCCAGCTTCCCTGGTTCCACCCTCGACTTTCAAACGTCTTGAGGACGTCGAGAGCCGCGTCACCTCAGTGAGACTCCTCAAGGGTGAACCCATCCTCGCGGGCAAGCTGGCGCCGGTGGGGTCCTCCGCCGGGCTGGCCGCCGTTATCCCCCCGGGGATGCGAGGGGTGACAGTCGGGGTGAACGATGTGAGCGGAGTGGCGGGCTTTGTCCTTCCCGGCAGCAGGGTCGATGTAATCACTACGATCGATATCGACCCCAAGAAGGGCCCGACCGATACCGTGAGCAAGGTCATCCTGCACGACATCCAGGTCCTTGCGGTCGGCCAGAGAATGGATGCCGACGGAAAAAAAGCAAAAAAGGTCTCCGTCGTTACCCTCCTCGTGAGCCCGGCTCAGGCCGAGCACCTGACACTGGCCTCCACCAGAGGGACAATCCAGCTTGCCCTTCGAAGCACGCCCGACAAGAGCGTCTCCTCCACCCGCGGCGTCACGCCCCCTCAGCTCATCTATGGATTCACCCCAACCCCACCGAAAGCTGTGGAGCGCAAGAGGCGGCCCAAGACACCGCGGCGTAAGGCTCAGATTGCCCCAGTGGCAACCCCTCCCGCACAAAAGCCAATGGTTATCGAAATCATCCGGGGGACAGAGCGGTCTCTTGAACCTGTGGGTTACTCGCGCGGAGAGAAGAGATGAAACGACTGAAGGGGATCGTATGGAAAGCTTCCACGGGGTTTTTGGCGGTTCTTTTTGTGGCGGGAGTTTTCCGTGACGGGCTGGCCCAGGGGGTCATAGGGCGGCCTGCGACCCATGTCCCTTCCTATGAGCTGAACAATAAGGGCCACAGCCTTCGGTTGAGCGTGGGGAAATCTCTGATCATATCGGTCCCATATACCATCCGTCGGATTTCGGTGGGAGCGCCGAAAGTGGCGGATGTCGCGACCATATCCGGGCATCAATTCATGGTGAGTGCAAAGGCCCCGGGGGTCACGAACCTGATCGTCTGGGACGAAGGGGACCAGCAATCTATCTTCAACCTCCTGGTGCAGGCGGACGTCGAGGCTCTGGCACAGGGAATCAAGGAGCTATTTCCGGAGGAGTCCCTGACGGTTCGTGCCATCAAGGACACCATCGTCGTTTCCGGAGTGACGGCTCGGGCTGATGTGCGGGAGTCTGTGGGTCAGATTGCGGAAGCCTTTGGTCAGAAGAAAGTGGTCAACATGGTTCGAGTCGATCAACCCCCCATACAGATCGCCCTCAAGGTGCGGATGGCCGAGGTGGCGCGCACAGCCATACGGGAGCTGGGATTAAGCTTCATAGGGGGGAAGGAGCCGGGGCAGGCCGGCGTCTTCCCCGGGGTGCCCTTCGTCTCCCCATTCGGGGAATTCAGGGATTCTTCCGGACCCGACCTCAGTTTCGACAACCTCGTGAACTTCTTCATCTCGGACACCCAACGCAAGCTGGGCTTTTTTCTGCGGGCCCTCGAGCAACGGGGAGACCTCAGAACCCTCGCCGAACCGCGACTCGTCACCCGGAGTGGCCAGAAGGCGAGCTTTCTGGCGGGCGGTGAGTTCCCCGTACCGGTCCCCCAAGCCGGCGCCGGGGCCGCTGTGACCATTGAATTCAAGCCATTCGGGGTCAGGCTCGATTTCACCCCCAAGGTGCTGGGGAAAGACCGGATCGAGCTGACGCTGGCTCCTGAGGTGAGTGAACTGGATTTCACCAACGCGGTATCCGTTGGCGGGATAAGCGTACCCTCCCTGACGAAGAGGCGGACCGAGACCGTGGTGGAGCTCAAGGACGGGCAGACATTTGCGGTGGCCGGCCTCATCCAGAATAGGCTCGTGAAGGACCTCAGCAGATTTCCCTTTATCGGGGAAATCCCCATCCTCGGCCTGCTCTTCACAAGCGACCGGTTTAACCGACAGGAGACGGAGCTTCTGGTCCTCATCACCCCCGAAATCGTGAAAACCCCCGCAGCGGATGACCCCATGCCTTTGCCAGGGGGCGCAAGCCTCGGGCGAGGCTTATAGGGAGGTGAAAGAATGCGACGCGAAGAGGGACAGGCCTTAGTTCTTTACTCTCTGTCTCTGGCCGCGCTACTTGGGATGGCGTCCCTGGCTGTGGATGTGGGAAAGCTTTACTTAGTCAGGGCTTCGTTTCAGCGGGCGGCCGATGCCGCCGCGCTGGCCGGCGGCTCGGGGCTCGTCGTCAGCCAGACAGAGGCCACCTCCCAGGCCACCCAGTTCGCCACCCTGAATCTCTCGACTCAGCCGGGCCTCAGTAATGGCACCACCGCCACCGTCACCTTCCCCACGGCCAACACCGTCAGGGTGAGCATCAGCAACCCGGCGGTCAACCTCTTCTTCGGGGGGATAATCGGCAGGCCCACAGCTCCCGTCAGCGCGGGCGCGACCGCCATCCTCGGGTCTGTCGCCTCGGTGACGGGAGACCTGGTTCCCTTGGCTGTCTATTGCAACAACCCCACCACGCACTGCGATGGGGTCTTGGCCGTGGGCCAGACCCACACCTTGCAACGCTACTGTGGGAATTTCTTTGAAAGCGGCGCCAACGGAAGCACCTGCGGCAATACAATCGAGCCTGACCAAATCTTTCTTATGGGTGTGACCTTTACCGGGGACTCCATGAGCAACGAGGTGTTTCGCTCGGAGGTTTATAACAACTATACCGGTACCTTGGCAATCGGGTATCCGGTGGGCGCCCTGCTGCCGGGCAACCGCAACGGCTGGCGAAGCGGGATGTGGGAGCGTCTTGCCGAAGGTCGCAATGAAATGACCCTTCCTGTCATCGGTCCGGACGAAACTGGGGTCGGGATTAAAATCTTTGACTTCATCAAAATCCGGGCCAGCAGTTTCAACGTAATCGGAAATACCGACAGTCTATCGTTTGAGATAATCCAGCACATGGTCTCGACGACATCCTTTGCGACCGGCACTCAGGGCTACGCCATCGACTCGGTAGTGGGGGTGCGATTGATCGAGTAGGAAATCGTGGCCCCGCCATAAACTTGGGAGTGGGAGATGAAAGCGGAGAAAGAAGCACAACCACAGCGGGCTCTGATTATTGACCCGGCGATAAAGGTCGCGGGGGAGGTGCAGGCTTTTCTTGATGAGCTGGGGGGATGGGATTTCATAGGAGCGACCCAGGAATGGGGGGAGGGCCCGGCGGCGGTTGAGGAACGGAGACCCGCCGTGGTGTTCGTAAACCTCGATGCGGGGCCTGAAGAGGCGCTCGAGACCGCGGCGCAGGTCGTCAGCCTCTCCCCTCAGTCGGTCCTCCTTGGCTTGAGCGAGATGGGAAAAGACCAGGGGGGAGACTGGCTGATCCGGGGCGTGCGCGCAGGATTCCGGGATTTTCTGAAGTTTCCCCTTGACGGAGACGAGGTGGCCGCGGCGCTCTCCAGGGTCGAACGGGCACTGGGAGTAGACCGGCGCCAGAGGGGAAAGGTCGTGACACTCTTCAGCCCGAGGGGAGGAAGCGGTCTCACCACCCTGGCGGTAAACCTGGGGATCATCCTGGCAAAGCAAGGAAAAAAGACGGTCGGCCTGATCGACCTGGACCTCGAGTTGGGGGACGTGTCCTTTTTTCTGAACCTCTCACCCGCCATAACCATCGCAGACCTCGCCAACAGGACCACGCCCTTGGAGCGGAAGGTGCTCAAGGAGGCCTTAGTACCTCATGCGTCCGGAGTCGAAGTGCTGGCGCCCCCGCTTGAGGTTCAGCAGGCCGAGGAGGTCTCCGAGCAGGGAGTCTATCAGGTCATCCAAGCGATGCGCGAACTTTTCGATTTCGTCCTCATAGATACGGCGCATAACTTTTCCCCGACAACGATTAAGGCCTTGGATTCCTCCGATGTGATCTTGCTGCTCACTCTTCCCCATCTTGCCGCCATCGCGGATGCCAAGCGCACCCTCGAAGTCTTCAGCAGGCTTGGCTATGAGAAGCGCCTTCGCCTGGTGGTCAGCCGAATTAGCCCAGCTGACGATGTCAGCACTGAAGAGGTGGAAAAAGCCCTGCAGCTTCCGGTCTTTATGGCCTTCCCCTCGGACTATCGTCAGGTCGTGCCAACCATCAACCGGGGTCTGTCCCTATGGGAATATGCGCCGCGCTCTCAGGTCACCCGGGCCATCCTTGGTCTGGCACAGAAGCTGTCGGGAACGACCGAGGCGAAGGACGGAAAGAGGCGGAAGGAAAAGAGGCGGTTCCATCTCTTCTAGACCTCCCACGGGCAGGGAGCAAGACATGGGCTTGGCAAATCGACTGAAAAAAGCAAATAACTCGGGGGCCGCGGCGCCAGTCGCGGCGCCGGTGGAGAAAGCCCAGAAAGAAAGGGGCGACTCCTTCGACCTCAAATCGCGGGTCCACCGGATCCTGATCGAACGGCTGGATCTCTCCAAGCTGACCTCGGTGGAGCGGGGAAAGCTGGAGGAGGAGTTTCGCCAAGAGATCGGCAAGCTCCTCCGCGAGCTCAAACCAGGCATCAGCTGGGGTGAAGAGGAGCGGCTGGTCGGAGAGGTTCTCAACGAGATCTTCGGGCTCGGTCCCATCGAGCCCCTGCTCCACGACCCGGCCATCGAGGAGATCATGGTCAACAACTCAAAACAGGTCTTCTGTGCGCGCTCCGGAAAGATCTACCTGACGGATACCATCTTCAAGGACGACGCTCATCTGCTGCAGATCATAGAGCGTATCGTGTCCATGGTGGGGAGGCGGATCGACGAGTCTTCCCCCATGGTGGACGCCCGTCTGCTCGACGGATCCCGGGTTAACGCCATCATCCCACCCCTGGCCTTGGATGGTCCCTGCTTGACCATCCGGAGATTCCCCGCCAACCGATTGAAGCCCCAAGACCTGGTGGCCTACGGGAGTCTGACGCAGCCCATGGTCGACCTCCTGAAGAATTGTGTTCTGGCCCGCCTGAACATGCTCGTCTCAGGAGGCACGGGTTCGGGCAAAACAACGCTCCTAAATGTGCTTTCGGGCTTCATCCCATCCGACGAGCGGATCGTTACCATCGAGGACTCGGCGGAGCTTCAGCTCCAACAGAGCCATGTGATCCGCCTGGAAACCCGGCCACCCAACATCGAGGGCAGGGGGATTGTCGCCGCGCGGGACCTTGTCCGAAATAGCCTGCGCATGCGCCCCGACCGCATCGTGGTGGGGGAGGTTCGGGGGGGAGAGGCGCTCGATATGCTCCAGGCGATGAACACGGGCCACGACGGTTCCATCTCGACGATCCATGCCAATAGCCCCCGTGACGCTCTGACGCGCATAGAGATGATGATCGGCATGGCGGGGATCGATGTCCCGTTGCGGGCGCTGCGCGCGCAGATCGCCGCTGCATTGGACGCAGTTATTCAGATCGCACGCCTGCAGGACGGAAGTCGGAAGATCACGGCCATAAGCGAAATTACCGGCATGGAAGGCGACATGGTAACCATGCAGGACATCTTCACCTTCAGGGAGGAGGGTGTGACCCGCGAGGGGAAGGTCAAGGGAAAGCATGCCCCGACCGGCATTCGCCCCAAGTTCTTCGAACGCTTCAAATCCCTTGGAATCGAGATGATGGATGACCTATTCGCCACTGAGGAGTATTAAGAGGGCTTCATGTCGCCATTCCTCATCCTTTTTGCCATTTTTGCCTTCGTCACCCTATTGGTCCAGGGGGTATTTTTCCTTCTTTTCGGACGCTCGGTGCGGCGCGACCCAAGACTGCGGGCGCGCCTCGACAACTTGATGGGAGCCATTGACAAGCCAACCCAGGCGAGCCCGGAGAAGGGTTCCGTCCTCCGCGAGGAGTTCGTTCAAAAGAGTCCCATCCTGAGCCTTATGCGCCTGGGTTTTCCTAGCCTTTCGGACCTCGGGCTCCGGTTACAGCAGGCCGGGATGGGGATGAGTCCGGGCCGCTTCGCCCAGTTGTGGGTCCTTCTGATTATCCTCGGCAGCCTCTTTGGTTCGTTCTACCCCTCGGGGAGGGCGGGGCTGTTCTTGGGTGCGGCGTTCGGGGGAATCGTCCCTCACCTCGTCCTGAAACTCAAGAAGCGAAGACGCGAGAAAGCCTTTGAGAAGCAGTTCCCCGAAAGCCTCCGGCTCCTGGCCACATCCCTGAAGGCGGGACATGCCTTGCCGGCCAGCATCCGGATGTTGGGTGAGGAACTCCCTCCCCCCGTAAGCGAGGAGTTCCAGAAAGTCTCTGAGGAGAGCCGGCTGGGACTGAGCATCGAGGATGCCCTGAAAAACATGCTCAAGCGCGTGGATAGCCCGGACATTCGCTTCTTCGTCACCTCGATCATGATCCAGCGAGAGACCGGGGGAAACCTGGCGGCCATCCTGCAACAGCTCGATGGTCTCATCCGCGAGCGTTTCAGAATCCGCGGACAGATCAAGGCGCTCACTGCCCCCGGCCGCGCCACCGGTGCTCTGCTCAGCATCATGCCGGTCGGGATGGGTGGCATCCTGACCCTCCTGAACCCGAGCTACATGGCACCCCTCTGGGAAACCTCTGCGGGCCAACTATTCGCCATCGGGGGATTCGTGCTGCAGGGGATGGGCTATCTAGCCATCCGGCGGATTGTGAACGTCCGAATTTAAGGACAGAAGATGCCGACCTGGATATTTTCGCTTTTTTTCCTGTGCGGTTTCCTCCTCATCCTGGGGCTCGCCTGCGTCTTCTTGAGTGGCCAGACCTTGGTGGACGCCCGGCTGGCCCAGATCTCCGGGCAAACGCCTCGAAAGTCCAAGCGCCCAGGGACCGCGGCTGCCACGCAGAGCGCACCCCGGCAGGTCGCTCGGGCCCTGCTGTTCGAGGTCTCAAGGTTTCTGCCGATTAGGAAGCCAGCCCCCCAGCTCCGACAGCGGATGGCCATGGCGGGTTTCTACGAGCCGGAGGCGGCGCGGGTTTTTGTCGGGGCAAAGCTGGTGTTGGGGGTAGGCCTATTCGTCCTTTATAATGCTCTCTCCTTCGTTGGGCACGCGCCCCGTGGGCGGGCATTTCTCCTCTCTCTCTTGCTATTCGCGATAGGATTTATCCTTCCGAATCTCTGGCTCAGCCGAAGGACCCGAAGGCGCCGCGATGCCATCTGGCGTTCTTTGCCGGACTTTGTGGATCTCCTCATTATCTGTGTAGAGGCGGGCCAAGGGCTCGACCAGGCATTGGCCCGAGTGGGTTGGGAATTGAAGGCATCCCATCCCATCTTCAGCCAAGAGCTCCATATCCTGAACCTGGAGTTGAGAGCGGGGAAATCGCGTGCCGAAGCCCTCCGGAACCTTTACGGCCGCTCGGGTGTCGAGGAGCTCAAATCCTTTGCGGCCATGCTGATCCAGGCGGACCGCTACGGAGTCAGCATCGCGCATTCGCTGCGGGTCTTCTCGGAGGGCCTCCGGACGAGCCGCCGGCAGGCGGCCGAGGAGGCGGCCGCCAAGACGGCACTGAAGATCGCCTTTCCGCTCGTTCTCTTTATCTTCCCCGCCTTGATGGTCATCATCTTGGGGCCGGCCGCCCTTCAGCTGCTGTCAGGAGCGTTCTGGAAATGAGAATCTTCGAGGGAGGAGCTATCAACACGTCCACCAACCGCAGGTTGGCCGACAGGGTACTCCAGGCCCGGACCTTTTTTGCCCGCCTGCGGGGTCTGCTGGGTAGGTCCGCCCTCCCCGCCGGAGAAGCGTTGCTTCTCGACCCCTGCCGGGCCGTCCATACCGCTGGCATGCGCTTCCCCATCGACCTCCTGTTTCTCGACCGTGCCGACCGGGTCGTTCGTGTTGCGGAGAAGGTCCCGCCTCACCGACTCTTGGTAGCAGCGTGGCACGCCCGGAGGGTCCTGGAACTTCCGGCGGGGGTAATCGAGTCCACCCGGACGATGGTGGGCCATCAGGTTCGTCTGGGGACGGTGAAGGAGATGGGCGCCCCCTCACGGTCTGAGCGTTGGCCCGTGAACTTGTTGCTGGGCCTTCTCTTTGGCACTCTGGCCACGGCGAATCTGGCTCACTTTTTTTCCGTCCCGACGATTGGAGGTTTGGCCCTCTTTCTGGTGAACGGGATTTCGGCTTTCCTCTTTTGCCTTCGAAGAAAGCCCATCCGGACCACCAGGCGGATGACTGACTGGGGTCTCACCCTCTCCACTTTAACCATCCCGTGGGGGCTGCGGGCATCGGGGAGCTATGCCGGATCCCTCTCGGTCGCCGGAAGTTTCCTTCAGGGGATAGGCCTCCTGATCGTCCTCTGCGGCCTCCTCAGCCTGGGTCGCAGCTTTGGTCTGGTGCCCGCAGACCGAGGGCTGGTCGACCATGGCCTCTACCGCTGGATGAGGCACCCTATGTATACGGGCGAGCTTCTTTTCTTCCTCGGGTTTACACTGGAGAACCCATTGACTTGGAACGGGATCCTGCTCTTGACACTTTTCATCGGGCTGCCGCTTCGGGCGTTGGCTGAGGAGAGGCTCCTGTTTTCGGATTCCCGCTACCAGGGTTACCTGAACCGCGTGCGATGGAGGTTTATCCCCGCGATCCTCTGAGCCGGAGAGCCTATGATGACAATTCAGAGATTCTTTTTTTGCATGGTGCTGGGTCTTTTTCTGGCGGGCTGTGCGTCAATTGAGAAGGAGAGACACGTAAGTGTCGGCAAAAACCCCGAATACGGGTCCTATCTCCTGGCCCAAGACCGCCTCAACCGGGTTCGGCCGGGGATGAGCCGGGGGGATTTCTTAGAGCTGATGCAACTTCGCCGCCTTCCCGCCAAAGAGTGGTACAGATCGTTCTCGGGCGGGGATGGCTGGCTGGTCGCGCTCAGCAGAATGAACAAGCTCCCGGATGGAGACCTGATTGAGGAGTATTCCTTCGGCTATCACGAGGGCCGCCGTGTGGTAGAAAGGGACTTGGTCATCTTGAGGAATGGGAAGGTCTCCTCCATCCTCGAAATGCCCAAGCCGAAGACTCGTTCCCACCTGCCTCGTGCCCTGCTGGCCGAGAAGCTCAGCCGGGAGGAAGAGAACCGGATGATCCAGAGCTATGTCACCAAGGTCCATCTCTCCGGGGAAGCCTTTGTCCGGGCGGAGGCGGCATTGGAGATAGTTCGAGTGGGAATGACCGCCGGGGAGCTGCGCTATTACTTAGGGGGGTACTTCTATCGTCTCTCCCATGGATACGTGTATTTTGCGGATGGATTCATGTGGGGCCCGGAGTTCCAATCCTTTGAGACCCCCACGGGAAACCTGGCTCTGATGCCCTTCGGTTACATAACGGATGGGAAAGAGGTCAAGCGATACCTCATCAAGATTGTCGACGGGGTGATAACGGAGATTATAAAGACCCCTAAGAAGCCGGACGGTTTAACGGAGGGAAATTCCGGGTAACCCCTCCCGGTTCCTGGTAAGGTCGCTCCCTAACCTTTTCTTTCCCTCGCCAAAGCCCTATCAGTTACATTCTCGAATGCCTGAGCCTTTATATGCAACTCAAAGGCATCCTCTAATATTAACCCCACCCAGTCCAAGTTGTTTTCAAAGAGGTCGAGCCTGCCCGTCCTTTGAGTAGGCTTGTAGTTGAATTGCCTTAATCCTTGGGGGTCCAGCGGGTTGTGACAAACCAATCCGCCCTGCCATAAATATTGCTATCAGCGAGGATAGCATATACATTATAATAAAAATGGCCGGGTGGCAGGACCCGGCCATCAGAGGGGTTGCAGGGGCGGCACGCTCCGGTGAGATTTTTGCTCTCCGGTCGAAAGAGCCGTGGGGTAGGGCGTCTGCTCTCCCTGCTTTTGGCTAAAATTTGAAAAGCATTTAATTATTTTTCCGGTTTCGCAATTCGCGTGCCAAAGCCCCACGCGTCGAGAATGCTTTTAAATTAATAGACTTAGAGGGATGACCGAGGCCTCCTGCTTGACGGTCTGTAAGATTTAGTTGACTATCTCCAGAGCATTTTTTTTGAAATGGCCTTATCTATCAAAGGGATAGGGGTGTTAAGGATCCAGGGAGAGATGTCCAGGGACCATGACAGAATATCCAAGGACCCCGGCGGAAGATCTATCTGGCGGAAGAAGCGAGGGGAGAAAGAAAAGTTGAGTCTCCCGATGGAGACTAAAGAGCCATCCCTGCAAGGGGTCCCTCACCCCGCCAAGGCCCCAGATAGGGGGGTCACCCGGATCGGCGAGAGCATCCACATCAAGGGGGAGCTTTCTGGAAATGAGGATTTGGAGATTGCGGGCAAGGTGGAGGGCAAGGTCGGGCTAGAGGGCCACGACCTCACGATCCGTGAGACGGGCGACATCGAGGGCGATATCATCGGAAAGAACGTTCAAGTGCGCGGCAAGGTGATAGGAGATATAACCGCCACCGAGCGGCTCGAGATAAAGAGCCCGGGGTCGGTTTTGGGTGACCTGAAGGCTCTCAAGATAGTCATCGAGGATGGGGTCAACTTCAAGGGAAGCGTTGAGGTGGAGATAGCGCCAGCCGAGGTCACACCCCCCCAGGAGCATCAGGGCTCGCGCAACCCCTCACATCCATAACCCGGAACTCCCCAGAAAGGGGAGAAAGCGCTGACGCGGGCTCCCGCCGAAGACGGCGTCTGTATTAGCCCCTCAGTCTAATTCGCCAAATCTCCTGCATGGCTTCCCGGCCGGTCTAGAGGCGGCGAGTTGCAGAGATTTGGCCGCCCCCGCCCCTCTGGTAAGTGTGAAGAGCTGAGTTTTATAGCTCTCCCTCATAGCAGCGATTATGTCCGGATTCCGGAGGCAAATGCCGCTCTTAGGCTCGCGCGAGTGAAGTTTATATTGTAAAATCAAGACGTTAACGGCAACCAGAAGGCATCTGGGGGGAAACCCAATGGGTGAAAAGGGCAGGAGACACTGAAGCTTTACACTTTTTACTATCGTCGCCGCTGGACTTTAACGTAACCAATATCTCCTCGGATTTCGACGTTCGTCCCGAGCGAGGATGACAGGGCAACGATCTCACGCAGGATTCGGGATGCGTCCCGGGATGAGGGAATCTGTGGCCTTCCGAATTCATCGAGTCTCAATGGCAACAGGGCGAGGGTAAGGCTATCGGGCGAGATCGTAACCTTTGCCACCATGGAACGATGGGCCTTTTCGGGCATCTGGTAATCGGGACGAAACAGAAAGTTCCCGAGGCTAAGCAGGGCGACCCGGCCATTACTTTGGAAAATGCCTTGAGGAACATGTGGCCCGTGGGCAATGACAACATCAGCCCCGGCATCCAGGACGCGTTGCACGAAAGCGATGTGGTCCGGCCGAGACCGCTCCGTCCACCCCGGCCCTAAGTGAAGATGTAGCACCGCCACTACAATATCACCTGCAGCCGCTAGTTCAGCCAATTGCTTTTCACCTTCACATTCCTCCCAAGAAGCCGCGCCTGGCCGGTCAGACCTGGCCGAGAACCTGTCTGGCCGCATGGCCAAATAGGCGACTACCGCCAGACCAATACCGTTGACCTGCAGGCGGACTGGTTTGCATGCTTGCTTGGAATTATCGCCTGCACCCACCGTTAGTATCCCACGGCGTGTCAGTCCACGGGCGGTCTCCTCAATTCCATGATTACCGCATTCTAGGATGTGGTTATTGGCCAATGTGGCAATCGTGAGATTCGTTAGGCGGAGGAAATCTGCGATCCTCGGAGAACTGTAGAACAGCGACTGCCGCGGCCATTTGCGACATGTTCCCGGAGGGGGCTGCTTTGATAGGAGAATACCTTCGAAATTTAAAATGAAGATATCATGCTCTCTTAGCAGGTCTCCAACCTCTTGTAAGGGATCCTCCTGGGGCCGACCGATTCGAAAGATATTATACCCGTTCGTATCCCCGACGGCCGCAATCGTCACATACGAAGGCTGGTGAGGAGCTGGGCAATCTGTGCAATCTCGAAGGGAAGATGAACAACCGAAGAGGAGCAGGGCGGCTGCGCTGACAAGGAGTGGCTTCGTGCGTCGTAGCAATGAGTGCCCCGGCCGCGCCGTTCTGGAGCGACGCGGCCGAGGGGGAAAAGCTTCTCTTGGGCTTGAGTGGCATGAGGAACCCAGGGGAAAAGGAGGACCTGGGGAGAAGCGAGGAGGCAAACCCAAAAAATATAATAATCGACATTTCACAAATAGATTGGTCCTTTCCAAAAATTTTTGCACAGAACGGTGGACGAGGACATGCCACGGCAGCCTTGCGGCAGCGATTACGCTCTGGAAGCGGCCAAGCCGCCTCTGCGGTCTGCCAACCGACGGGGGTCCGAAAAGGTTTCCCACCCGCCCGGACGGTTTTAGCTCAATTCGGGGGCATTTCAGGTGGTGAAGGGCCTCGCTCATTCCGATATTCCCTCGGTGATGGCGGCAACGCTGACGGTCGGAGGCGGGCAATCAAGCGCAAGATGTCCGCAAACAACGCTCGCGGGACTGCCACTTCCGCTATCTGGAAGGTCGGGTAGCAGCCGTGGACAACCACCTTGGCGCCGATTTTGATGAGCTTATCGCGTGGCGTAGTCAGGGACCAGTGCCTGACCGCCTCCGGCAGCGCCAATGTCTGCTCACCTGTGGCGAAGGACCTCATTCCCTTCCGAAGCGGCGACGAAGTTCCTGAGCTTCAAGATGCTCGGCATGCTGGGCCCTGGCCTCTGCGTCCCCGACCTCCATCTGCTGTATCTTCGCCTCCGCCCTTTCGAGGATTCCTTCCTCTTTCTTATGGAGACCCTCCATCTCGGCCCGGTGAAGTTCCTCCGCCTGCTCGAGCTCTCTGAGCTTTCCCTCAAGCTCAGAGAGCTCCCGCTCCAAATGCGTCTTTCGCTCAACCAAACCCCCTCGCTCTGAGCCTCTCCTCTCTTTGAGATTCTCCCGCTCTTTTCGCTCGTCATCCAGGTTCGCGAGCGACCCGGTGATCTCCTGCTCCACAGACTTGAGCTTAGAGATAGCCTCATCTATAGCGGCCCGCCTTTGCTCATTTGCCCTGAGCTCCATCCTCAGCATCTCAAAAAATTTCCTGCGACGCTCTGCAGCCTCAACCATGGGTGGAATACCTCCCTTCTAATCTCCCCCGGACATTTCCTTGGGACCGGCCCCGACGGAGCCTACCGCCGATTCTGCTTGTTTCATTGCTCAGCTTTTACGAAATCCCAAGGGAGCTGAATTTTGTCATAAAGAAAGTCCTCGTTCTCATTTGCCTCAGCAACTTTCGCATAATCTCGGGCCGCCCGCCGCAAGCCCTCCCCTCTCCCCACAGGACCTGTAGCGCCGGGGAAGACGAGCAAGCCACCCGCACACATGGGCCTGAGCCCCTCATGAACCGTATCGGATCAGGGAGGCGATAGCTTAACGGGCTTTCGGATAAATTGGCCTGGCCTGCTTCGATAAGAGTCGGTTATACGCTTGCCTATCGGCCAAATCTATAGACATTGACCCCGGGCTCTCAACATTACTCTCGCCCTCTCCGGGCGGGGGCTCATGGCGGGCCGGCTCAGCCCTCATCTTTTCGAGTTTTTTGGGGAGATTTTGAACCTACCTCTCCCACTCAAGGGCGTCTTTTGCTTTTTAAGGTTCGTGGCGGGAGGGACTGGCAAGAACGGGGGAAAGCTCCCCTGAAATGGAGACCAATTGAGGAAAATCGAGTGGGCTCGCGCCCTGAGCGAGCCCCGTTCCTGGGAAGATGAACTTCTTACATTGAGCGCGTAGTCGCCCTTCCCCAACCCTAAGGGATAAGGCTTAAGGCCTGCTTTTCTGCGAGCTCGGCGTCTTCCTGAGCTTTCTTGAAGTGTCCGCCGGTGTAAGATTTAACGGCGCGGCGAAGAAGAGTGCGGGCCTGGTTGTAGGTGTGCCCCTTCTTCTCTCCGTAGGGGCCCCTCCGCCGGGCATCCCCCAGGGCCCTATCCGCCTTGAGAATTGCCTCAAAGGCGACCTTCTTCAGGGCGCCCCGACTTCCGGGAGGAGAAGTGCGCCGTGCTCTCACCGCCAGCCTCTGGGCCCTCTCCAGGGCGAGAAAGGCGTTCAGAAAGCCCTCCTCCAGCCTCCCCCCCCTGAAGGCATCCTTTGCCTTTTCGAGGGAGCCCTGAGCGGAGCGGAAAGCCTCAGGGTCTTCCCTCTCACCACCCCTTGTCTTGGCCTTATAGAGGGCTTTCACCGCGGCATCGATAGCCTCTATCACCTCCCCCTCCTTGATGGGTGGAAGAGCGGCCTCAGCTTTGGGGAAGGGGGGGAGGCTCGCCACCCGCTCCTCCTGCTTTCGGGCCTTCCTCTCGGCCGCTTCTTTCCTTTTCTCCTTCACCTCAGGGGTGGGAGCGGGAGAGCCCTTGGGGACCACTAACCGAGGCGAGGGCTCCTTGATGGGCGGTAGAGCGGCCTCAGCTTTGGGGGAGGGAGGAAGGCTCGCCACGCGCTCCTCCCGCTTTCGAGCCTCCCTCTCGGCCGCCTCTTCCCTTTTGCCTTTCACCTCAGGGGTGGAAGCAGGAGGGCCCCTGGGGACCACGTACCGGGGCGAGGGCTCCTTCTGGGCCAGTTTAACCTTTACAGTCGGAGGAGCTTGCTCCTTTTTCGGGAGTGGTGCCGCTCGCTGAACCCCTCCGGAGATTTCCTTTTTCACCGGCAGAGCCCCAGAGGTTCGGGGCTCGGGCTTTTCCTCTCTAACCTGCTCCCGGGCCATTTCCTCTCGCTCCTCAAGGGTCAGGCCTAAAGCTTTCCTCCACCACCCAACGACCGCGCTCTCCTCCTCGCGCGTCCCTTTCCCCTGAGCAGGAGGTCCCTTGGGCGTAACTAACCGGAGCGAGGGTCCTTTAGGGGCTCGCTTATCCGGAGGCACGGGCTTTGGTGCCTTTTTTTCCAGTGAAGCCTCTGAAGATTTGGGTCCGGGCTTTTCCTCTTTAGCTTGCTCCCGGGCTATTTCCTCCCGCTCCTCAAGGGTCAGGCCTAAGGCTTTCCTCCACCACCCAACGACCGCGCTCTCCTCTTGCTGCACCCCCTTCCTTTCAGGAGGAGCCACGGCCCCTTGCTGAGAGCCCGTTGTCACACACCCGATGAGCAAAAGAGGGAAGATGAGGCCAGCCAACAGGGGGAGGGCCCATCCCTTCATCTTATCCGATATCTCCCAGACGACTATGTCTTGTGAGGTGAGGTTCTCCCAACCCGACACATCGCGCCACCGTGTAATGGCCGCGCTCCCGAGTCGAGCTCCTGCGACAACGCGAAGAGTCGCAGCCGAACCTGAATGGCCTCCGAAGTCATGGGAGGAGAGCCGCGTCCAGTTCAACGCGCGCTTGCCCTCCTTGATCCATTGCTCCACCGCCCCCCGCGCCTTAAATGACCCCACCACTTTCTCTTCCCGCAGAGTTGCCGCGAAAGAACCTCTTGATGTTCTTATTGAGGTATCCGGCTAAGGCGGGTTCCTGTGCAGGTCCGCAGGGGTCGGCGCCGTGAGCGTCCGCCTTGCGGAGGAAAGTCGCGAGGCTGTGGCGCTTGTTCCCGCTGAGGCGGGAACCAAAGAGCACCGCGTTCGCCTGAGCAGTTAGGCTGATGATTTCGTCGAGCTCGCGGCGGCCGACGAGGCGGCGGTCGCTCAATACGCGCGCACCGTTGAGGTCAAGTCTGAGCCGAGGGTCGAAATCGAGCCTCAGAGGCCTCTTTTTCCCTTCACCCATCGGGTCCCCCAGAAGCCACCTCGGGGCGACTAACAATCTGATTTTACAGCATAAACCGGCTTGAGTTCAACAAAAAAACGCTCCATCTGGGAAACCCGGATAAATATCGCTTGATTGGCTGGGATTTGCTGGGTTCAGCGAGACCCTTTCCCCCGGGGACCTGCCGGTGCTTCGCTTTTAGAGTCAAGGGTGGAAAGTGCCACCTTTGAAGGCTCTTAGTCGCGTGAGATGAGCATCTTCCACAACGGAGTGATGTTAGAAGCCGACATCTTCGGAATAGAATGGTGGTGGGGATTAGGCACTCTACTCCCTTAAGGCCAGACACATTCGAGCCGTTTCCTCCAGGCTCCGCTTTCCGGCAATGGCTC
The DNA here is from genome assembly GCA_964575845.1 of uncultured bacterium. Lineage (GTDB taxonomy): Bacteria > UBA8248 > UBA8248 > UBA8248 > CAZNSX01 > CAZNSX01. The sequence continues at coordinate 17,606 of CAZNSX010000007.1, forward strand.
AGACACTAACTTGAGGAGTGGTATAAGGAACGGGGGGTATATGGCCGACTCCGGCGTTAGCTTTTAAACCCAGGCGGTGGGCAGGACGGATTCACTTTAAAATGAGCCCCCGGGGCCGACCGGGATACGGGGACGGGCACGTCCTCTATTTGGCTGTAGATTCATTATCCTCTGTCTCGCCCCGCGCTTCGTTCCCCCTTTGTATTGCTTCAAGAAACATTTGAAGGTTTTACAGCGGGGAGCGGTCTTTTCTTGCGCGTGGGTGAGAGAGGGAAGAAGGCTAGCTGAACAAACCGCCGCTAGGGTAAGTAGGGTGAATATAATTCCCTTCATTTGCACATCCCCCTTAGGCCCCTTTTCCCAGATGAGCTGAACGCTTGCCGATCTAGCTTGCTAGAAGTATTTTATCAGAGAAAAACCGTCTTGCCAGCAGCCTCTAAACACTAGTTTAAGATGGGTGTGGGCTAGACGGCTTGACCCATGCGCGTTACGCTCCGCCAGCCAGCAACGATAATTATAAACTATTTGAAATAAAATGCAAGACCCTTAAATAATTCTCGCAACCTTAATATCTAATAGTACTAAGAGCGCATGGGCCGCTGAGCTGTGAAAAGAGGCCCATTAGAAGGCCCGATATGGCAGACACAAAAAGACAAGGGCGTCAGGGCATACTCCTGTAGGGGTGAGTGCCACGGGCAGGGTGAAAGGAAGGAATGTGATTCTAAGGCTTCCAGGGCAATAAAAAACCCCGCCACGGAGGCCAGGGTCTTGGGGTTACTAGCTATTAGGATGCTTTTCTTTCTAGTTGTTTGCAGCCGACTCGCGTAGGCGGGCTATTTCTTTGTCCGCCGCCAGCAGCAAGAAACAATCCTCTTGAACCTGCTGCACTAGCGCTCGTCGCCATAATTCCAGTCGTTCCTCCAGCTTTTCGAGCCAGTAATGGATAACAAAGGCGGGTTCACCCTCTGGGTTCTTCCCTGCCAAGATGTCCTCTATTGATTGCTCAACTTCAGCATCCTCGACAGCGTATCCGAGGTCTCGCAGACCCTCGCCCATAACTTGGGCGAGCTTCTTAATGTCAATCTTCATCGCCTTCCTCATCTTCCTATCCCTTTAGCCACTCCGCGAGGAAGTTCCACCGCAATTTGAGTCCTTCCTAAGCTATTTCATCGACAGGAACTTGCTCTGAGATGAGACTTTTTTCTTCTTGGTGAAGCGCGCGAAAGGGTTGCCGCTTCTCTGGGCAAATGCGGCCGCACGTCTGAGAAACGAGTTGCCGAGGGTAGAGAGGTATCGCAGCAGAGGCCCAAACCCTTCCTTCAGAGCCACTTTAACGCTCTAGAATCGAAGAGAAGCTCCAGGGGAAGGCGGGTTATAAAGCTAGGGGTGAGGGAAGAAAGGCTATTCCGGGGAAGTTACTTGCCCTTTTATAGCGCCTGAGAGGGCCTCAAGGGACTTTCCACAGAACCATCCCGTCCTTATCGAGGAGGGCCAGGCCCGGGCTGCCGTCAGGCAGCACGGACAGGACAGCGCGCAGCTTACGAGGCTTACCGTTCTGGTCATGAAGGAAGAGGCCCGCCTGGCCTCCAGGCAGCACTGACAGCTCCCCCCGGACCTTTCCGGCCGCATCCCTCAATACAAAGCGCTCGGCCCTGATGACCTTGGCCGCCTTTTCCGGTGTGGCCTGGGCCCTCAGAACCCCAGCGGCAAGGACGGCCTGGGCTATCAGCACCATGGCCGCAAGGACGGACATCACCAGCTTTAACCGGCGGTTCTCCCGCTCCACACATTCAAGGCGGCGCATCAAACCTTCGCTCGTCGGCTTGTTCATGGCTCGCTCCTCTCTGCCCACCCGCACAGGCGGGCGAGGAAAACGCACTGGTAAACTCTCTCAGGATAAGGATAAAGGAAGATTGACCCCTTTTGGAGTCTTTTCTGACTATCAGAGCACCGTCTCAGGGAATGGCAGAGCCCAGCGGCCTCTAAACAGAGGCCGCCCATCGTCTGCTAGAAACTGCTACCGCTTGGGGTTTCATTGGGAGAGGAGGGAGGAGAGAGTGCTCTCCTCCCTCCTCTTCCCTGCGTTGGCCTATTAACGTGGCGCCCCGGAGTTGGAGCAGCACTCCCTGACAGACCCAGATACCTTCTTGGAGATGGAGACGGCAATAGTGTTACTCTGCGACGCATTCCCATCAATCCCGCTAAAATACCCAACATTGACCTGAGAGATCGTCGAGCCCTGGGAAGTGTTGGTGATGTTCGGAGCCTCAGCTGATCCCTGAGCATCATTATTCTGCTGGACGCCACCGGCATTGAGGTCGGCAGGCTCCGAGATAATCTGGATGTTGAGACCCGTCTGGCCCAGCGAAGTCGCGGAAATTTGATCCATCTCCCTGTCCGAGAGGACAACGGCGTCACCCGCGAAGGCCGGAGCGCACGCCAGGGACATGATGGCCAGAACAGCTGCTGAGGTCAGAGCTAACTTTTTCATATTCTGATTTTCTCCCTTTTGAAATTTCCCTGCACTCTCTTATTTAACCCATTCAATCCCAAACCCTGAGCTTCCGTCCCACTCCTCAGGGGCTCTCCATATATCAACCCATATCTGCATCATCCGGGTCTAATAGATATGCAAATGTCATTCCGTAAGCTGTTTGGGTCTGGGCAAACGAAGTCCTCTCTTCCGCAACCCCCCCGCCTGGCGCCTCCGCACTCTCAAGGAGCCCCCGGCCCTGAATTGAATCCACTAGCCCCGCCGGTCCTTGCGGCGATAGATGGCGCCCGTAGTTTCTAGCCATTTACGCTTGTTCTTGTGCCTCTTATTGTTCCTTTGATTCCGGCAATGAGGGAGCGGCCGCATTTGCCCAAAAAAGCGGCGACTGTTACACATTCTTCACTGAAAAGGAAAAGCGTCTCATCTCAGGGTAAGTTCCTTTCTATGAAATGCCTGACGGAACCTCCTCGCCGCTGCTCCACCCTTCCATGTCCACCCGGGAGCCGTATTAGCGAGAGAGAGCTCGACCCATCGGCGAGAGGGGTTTTCCAGCGGGGGAAGGTCCCTCCCTTCTAATTATGGGCTTTGGGTTCCTTACGAAATTCTGTTGTTTTTTCAGGCGGGTGGGGTTTATTATTTCTTGGCCGGGGAGGGTACGTCTTGAGCCGTCTGAGCAGCTTTGAGGCACTTTTATGAGGGGAGCGAGGTTTGTGTTATTACCCGAAGCGGATCTCAAAGGGGAGGGAGTATACTCGGGGCGTCATGGGGTCCATCAGGGCTATAGAGGACGCTTGGCTCAAGAAATACCACCCCTAAGAATAATTCTCCCTCTCCACGCAGGGGGAGCTACCCGCGAAGTCTTAGACTCCGAAAGCGCCCCTTGAAAAACCCGCTCTAGTATAGGGTGAATAGGTGCGAGAAGCGCCGTCCTAGTATGTGGGGTATTGTTTCAGGTGTCTTAGAGCCTGAGACCCCGAACCTGCGGAAGTCCTGACCTCCCCGGTCCGCCGCCTGAAAAACCACGAAAATAAGGGCCCTTTTCGGAGAAAAAATCGCTTCCTAGGGGGTCGGGTTGAGTTTGAACGAGAGGTGGGGGGGAACGTCCCTGCGACCGCCGGATAGATAATGGCTAATCGGAACAATGAGAATTGAGGGTTCATGCTATAAGTATCGGCTATGAGTGCCAATGAGTTTAGAATGCTAGGGTATTGACGGGGTGCTGGATGGGGGAAGGATTGGGGTTCTGAGCGCAGCGCTTTTTTCTTTGAGGCCGGTCCCAAGGAAGCAGCCAGAGAATGTTATCAAGAAGGAATATTGCGCTTATGGTTGAGGCTGCAGAGCGTCGCAGGAGGTTATTTGAGGCTCTGAGGAAGCAGCTCTGGGTACATGTGCGAAGGCGAGCCGATATAGATGGGGCTATCTCCAGCCTCAAGTCTCTGGAGCAAAGGGTTACTTGGTACCTCGTGAACCTGGATGACGAGCGAAAAGAGCAGGAGAACTTCGAAGAGAGAAGATACTCAGAGCAGCGGGCTCTTGTTGAGAAAAAAATTCGCCTGCAGGCTAAGCTCTATGAGCTTGAGGAAAAATTGATGGGCCTTGAGCAGGAGGGAGGACTTTTTAAAGCCGAAATGGAGGCTCTCAAGAAGAAAGAGGAGGAAATCCTCGAAAGCGCGGCGACTAGGGTACGACAGATAAGGTTGGAGGGGGTGGGGACCCAGACCCAGGAGGCCTAGCTCTTGAGCCTCCAGAACTTCGTCGCCTCACCGGGAGGTCATAATATCCTTCGGCGTAGGCTAAATCTCCTCTAGGATCATAGCGGCAAGTACGGCCAGCACCGCGGAACCCTAGCTCATCCAGGTACCCCCAACGGCCATTCGCGGGCTGCTGCGCTTCAACGTCAATATCAGCCTGGATTTTAGCTCGCTCAGGAGCTATGATTTTGACCGGGACAGGCTGACCTATATCAACCTGTGCCTGAGCAGAGGATCCCGCCAACCTCCGAGTCTGCGGCAAGCGACTTCCCGCTCAGGGTGGTATGGAGGTTGATGTCCTCGAATGAGCCCTCTGCAGGTCATTTCCTCTCGTTCGACATGGGAAGCAGCGGAAAAGGTGCGGACATCTCCGAGCCCGGCATGACGAAACGGGAGTTCTTGAAGTTCTGCGGGACGAGTTTCTGCGCCCTTGCCGTCTCTCACCTTTTCGGTTTTTCTGGAGCCGTGCGGGCACAAATGGCCCAGAAAGGCCTCATCAAGACAAAGCTCCCCCCCTATTTCACTTCCCTCTCCACTACTATGTATTCATAAAAAATTATCGGTTCCGCAGAGCCACAAACGTTTTCGGGTCGATATTGGCCGCGTCTAACCCCGTCAAGAGGTTTCGGAGAGGACCCGGATTGATGAAGCCATTGGAGTGGGTGACAATCAGAGGGAGCAAGGGGCAGGTCCGCTGGAGTCGTCTACCTCCTGGAAGCCATCGGCTCATTGGTGGGGTCATCGGTTGGGGCTCTCTCGGCCGGTATCATTCTCCTCCCTGTATTGGGGATTTTGGATACCCTCTATTTCATTACGGCCTTCAACCTTTTTGTCGTGGGATTGCTCGGATATATTGGAATATCGAAGGTGTTTCATCGCAGGTAGGTAAGAAAGCGATTCAGTGAGCCGCGAGAAGACAAAAAAGGCCGAAGCCTCGCGAGGGCTCCGTGAGAACCACCCCTTCGCACCATCCCCGAAGAAGGGCTCGCGATGCAGAGCGCGAGAGTGGCGGCTTGGCACTCGAGTTGAAGAAGGCTCGGTCATGGTTTCTTTCTCTTGACATGATTGCTAAGCTATGAGCATTTTCCGCTGGCGGCATAATACGCAGGAGCAGAGGCTAATCCGAGGCTGTCCAGGAATGCAGGTGCCGCTCTCTCAGTTCGGAGGATGCCCTGCCCAGACAGAAACGAATTCTCTGGTAATAATTCCAATTGATGTCCTGGCATCAGGCCGGATGCGGAGTGGATCTCTTTAGTGCTGCGGAGGGTTCCCCTTGAGTTCTCTTCCTCCCGAAGCTCTGACCCTTCTCTCGGCCATCTCCTACACGGGCGCAAACGTTTTTATCCGTCTGGGCCTCAGACACTCTGCAATTGGCCCGGCTGCGGTTGTCATTCAGTCCATACCCCTCGTCATCTTCGGTGCAGTCCTTCTCTTCAAGAACACGCCGCCCTTGATGGCCCAGGGGATCTTCTTCTTCATCATAGGGGGGCTTTCCTCTCCGGGTTTGGGCAGCAGCTTCCGGCTCCTTGGTATGATGCGTCTCGGGGTTGGGAGGTCAAACGCCGTGACAGGCTCCTCGCCCATCTTCGCCCTTCTTCTGGCGCTGCTCTTCCTCCATGAGAGGCCGGGTTTTTTTCTTTGGTTGGGGGCCGGCCTCATCGTTGCGGGTGTGGGTCTGCTCTCCGGTGAGGGTAAAGAGGGCGGCTGGCGAAAGGGGGACCTCATCTTCCCAATTCTGTGCGCCCTGTGCATGGCCGTGGGCTCGAACTTCAGGAAAGCAGGCCTGAACCTGATCCCTTCGGCCATTCTGGGGGTGTTCTTCTCAAATTCAGCGGGAGTGGGCGCTCTGCTCCTCACCTCCCCCTACTTACGCCAGAGGGAAGGCCTTTCCGTCGAGAGGGAGGCATGGCCCTATCTGATCCTTACGGGCTTTTGTCTCTCTCTGGGGCATCTTCTCTTCTTGGGGGCTCTCTCCGGCGGGAGCATCTCCCTGGTGATGCCCCTCTTCCAGATCCAGTCGCTCCTAACGCTCCTGGCAAGCTATCTCTTCCTGAGGCAGTTGGAAAGGTGGAGCGGCCTTCTGGTCTTCGGTGCCTTGATGATAGTGGCCGGTGCGGTGTTGGTAGTGACCTTTAAGCCTGTATAGGAAAAGCGAAGACGAAGTTCTGCATGTCTTGGGATGGGGTCCGTTGGCGGGGCACATTGCCGACTCAAGAATAAGAGGGCGCTCGCGCGTCGAAATCAACCGCGAGTTTCCCTTCCGCGGCGTGGTTCGGCGTTTGCCACGTTTCCACCCGCGCAACATTACCGACAGATGGGAGAAGTCGGGCGTGCCCATGGCCCTCGGTGCTTCCGTTTTCCCACGACTCCCCTCGGCTCCAATGCATTTCCAAAAGGGGAAAGCATTGGTTGAACACAAGCCGTTTGCTGCAGTAGAATTAGTTACCTCGAGCTGTGTTCCGGCGGGGCCCAATCGATGGAACGAATGAAAACTCCTTGTAGGTCAATTCGACCGGCATGGTGGTGTGCCCAGCCCAGTCTAAAACAGCGCACCGGGAACGCGTAGCCTTGATCCTCAGTCGCCTCTTCGGCGTAAGTTTGGCGGTGGTGACCATCCTTTTCCCCGTTTGGGCACCGCCCGATGCTGTAGTAGTCCGACCAGGTACGGGAGGCCGCGGAGAGGCCCGGACCTTCTATGCCGGCCAACTGCTTGTTGCCGCGCCGAGCATGCTGGATCCGCACTTTGAGAAAACCGTGATCCTGCTAGTACGGCATGATGAGTCGGGGGCCTTCGGGCTCGTCGTCAACCGCGTGCTCGGCACGGTGAAACTTTCCCGCCTTCTCGAGAGACTCGGGATCAACCCCCCGGAGGATGCGGGTGAGCTCGTGCTGCACTATGGGGGCCCGGTGCAGCCGCAGTCTGTTTTCGTTTTGCACTCGGCCGAGCTCAAATTCCCGAACTCATATAGTGTGAGCGAAAAGATGGCCGTCAGTTCGGACGCCGCGGCTTTGCGCGCCATCGCCCTGGGCAAAGGGCCGCGCCGGGCAATGGTTGCCGTCGGCTACGCCGGTTGGGGGTCCGGCCAGCTCGAGGCCGAGATGAGACAGGGCGCCTGGTATACGGCACCGGCCGACGAAGACATCCTATTCGACGAAAGCCAGGACACCAAGTGGGAACGTGCGATGGAGCGCCGGTTCCGGGCGATCTAGTCCTCCGAGCAGGCGGCCACGTCGGCGGCGGCTTTCCGGCCGCCGCTACCCAAGAGGGAATCCTTTACGGCCCGGCCGAATTGGTCTGACTGCTCGCTGGCCCGAGAGGTGGAGACCTTCCACCGAAGTTCCATGAAGGACCGCCATCGTTCCCCCTTCTTCGGCGGCCAGGCCCTCGAACTCCGGCCCGAGGTCACCTTATTAAGGAGTGCATAATGAAAGCAATGGTTCTGAGGAAAAAAGGTGAGCCCTTCGTGATGGAAGAGCGGCCCGATCCTGCGGCCGGCCCGGGAGAGGCGGTGGCCCGGGTGATCGCCTGCGGCTCGGGGCTCACCATCCATCATGCCCGCGCGGGCCGCGCCCGGGTAAACTACCCGGTCATCATCGGACATGAAGTGCTGGGGAAGGTCGTGGAGGTGGGTGCCGGGGTCAAAGATCACGCCACCGGCGACATCGTCACCGTCTACACCTACCTCTCCTGCGGACACTGCCGATGGTGCCGGATTGACCGCGAATCCCTTTGTGACAACCTGGCCGGCTTCGTGGGGCGGCACGTTGACGGCGGATACGCCGAGTACATCAAGCTGCCCGCCCGGAACTTCATCCCCGTCCCGGAAGGGATCGACTACAGAAATCACCCGGCCGAGGCCGCCGTCATATCCGACGCAATCGTTACACCCTACAAGGTAATCCGCCGCGCCCGCATCGCCCCCCTCGAAACTGTCGCCGTCTTCGGGGCGGGCGGCGGCCTCGGCATCCATATGGTCATGATGGCGCGCTGGGCGCACGCCCGCGTCGTAGCAGTGGACATCGTGCCCGAAAAGCTCGAAAAGTGCCGAGAATTGGGAGCGGAATCAACCGTTGACGCCTCGAAGGAAAACGTCGCCGAAGCTTTGAGAGATCTCACCGGGGGCAAGGGTCTGGACGTCGCTATCGATTTCGTCTCGGCTCCCTCGACCCTCGAAGCCGCTGCCGAAGCCCTCGGCAAGGGGGGCCGGCTCGTCACCCTGGGCGGGTACGCGCCGGAGCCCTTCCGGGTCTCGGCCGCCCGGATGCTCGAAGCGGAGCTCGAACTCCTCGGCAGCCGCGCCTTCACCAAGCAGGAACTCATCGACTCGCTCGACCTCGTGGCCCGCGGAGAGCTCTGGCCCTTCGTCAGCGAAATCTACGAGCTGGAGGAAGCGGAAAAAGTTCACGCGCGCCTCGAAGAAGGGAAGATTACCGGGCGGGCGGCGATCGTGATGGAATAGGAATTCCTTAAAGGACCTTCCCTGTTGAGGTCTCTTACGCTCGCCGTGGTGCGGTTGAGCCTGATTCCCCGAGGAGACTAACATGAGCGGAAAGAAGAAGGTTCTCGACTGGGCCGATTTTCCTGAACCCTTCACTAGGTTCAAGCTCAACCCGACCGGCGCGCGCCTTGAGAGGAAAGAGCTGGCGCCCGGCGTCTACGCCCTGCTCTCCACGATACCGAACGTCGACAACGCCGGTTTCGTGGTGGGAGAGCGGGGCGTGCTGGTGGTCGATGCCCACATCAGCGTGAAAATGGCGCACCAGATCCAGGAGCGGGTGCGCGAGGTGACGGATAAGCCCATTCTCTATCTCGTGAACTCCAACTATCACGGCGACCACACCTTCGGAAACTGCGCCTTCCCCGAAGAGACGCTAGTCGTGCAGCACCGGAAAACGGCCGAGCTCGTGCCCTACATGGGGAAGGAAAAAGAGTTTATGCTTCCCTGTGTGGACAACGCTCTGGAAATCTTCGAGGGGGTGGAGCTCCGCCCGCCGGACCTGGTCTTCGATGATTACCTTCGCTTAGAGCTGGGCGGCCGCGTGGTGGAGCTTCACTATTTCGGCCCCGCGAACACGCCCGGCGACACCATCACCTACGTTCCCGAGGCGAAGGTCGCGTGGACGGGGAACATGACGAGCGGAAGTTTCGGCGTTGCGCTCGAGAGCGACGCGCCGACCTATTTGGGTACCGTCTGCCGGTTTGTGCAGACGCTCGAGATGGAGACGCTTGTTTCCGGCCACAGTCCCCTTGCCAAGGGATCGCTTCTCGGAGGATACCTCCTGTACTTCAGCGGGGTGACAAGCGCGGTGATGGAGGCCATCAGCGCCGGCTGGTCGCTCGAAGAGACGCTTGAGCGGGTGCCGCTGGGTGAGGCTTTTTCCCCGCCGCCGGACGATCCCAGAGCCTCTATCATGGCGGAGCGCCACCGCTACAACGTCCAGAGAACCTACAAGTCGCTAGCGGGGCAATAGGGGAAATTGACCATGTGTTCGCGCAAAGCATCTACGCCGCCCCGAAGCATCATGACGGAAGACCACTTCATCGACGCCCTTGACTCGGGAGTCAGGCTCCATCTGCGAGAGAAGCGCCCGGGCGGGCTACGCCATCCTGACCCCGCATCCACCCTGCTTTTTGTCCACGGGCAGAGCATCCCCGCGCCCATCGCCTTCGACTTTCCTCTTCCCGGCTACTCTTGGATGGAGTTCGCCGCAGCCCGAGGGTTTGACGTCTTCGCCCTCTCTGTCCGTGGGTACGGTCTCTCCACCCGTCCCCCTGAACTCGAAGAGAGCCCTCTGGGCAACCCCCCCGCCATCCGGGGCCTTACGGCGGTCCGTGACATTGAGGCTGCGGTCCGCTTCATTTGCGAAAATCGCCGTGTCGACCGGCTCAACCTTCTCGGATGGTCCTGGGGCACGACGACCGCCGCCGCCTATGCGGCCGCACACGGGGCACGCGTCATCCGCCTCGTCCTCTTCGCTCCTTTCTACGCTTACGACTCCCCGGAAGCCGCCGCCCAATTCGAGGACCCCAGAAGACCTGGCCGGCTGGACCCTCGGATGGGGGCGTGGCGTTGGGTGACTGAGCGCGTCCAGCGGGAGCGCTGGGACGGCAGCATTCCACGCGGAAAACACGCCCGTTGGAGAGAAGAGCGCGCCACAAAGCTCTTCTGGACGGAACAGCTCAGGTATGACCCGCAGGGGAGGCGCCGGCGTCCACCAGCGGTGCGCGTGCCGAATGGAGCGATGGCCGACCGCTATGACAGGGCTCGTAACATCCCTCTCTACGATGCAGCCCGAGTTCGCTGCCCCATCCTACTCATTCGGGGAGACCACGACCGAAGCTCCCTCGATCCCGAGGCCTCGGGTCTCTTCCGGGCGCTGACGAGAAGCCCCGGAAAGCGCTACATCGTCCTCGGCGACGCCACACACTTCTTGCAGTTCGAGCGGCGCCGCATCGAGCTTTTCAAGGAGACACAGCTATTTTTGGAGCTCTAGCCCCGAACCCAAGCGCGGCGGAAGACCCAGAGGCATCCGGGCCCATTAGCCTCTGACAGGCGGCGGGCGATCGAGAAAGAACTCTCAACCCTGGAGGCTGAAGAACGAAAGGAAGATGTCGCGCGCTTCCGAGATGTCAGTCTAATCAAGCGGGACTTGAGAGAGTGGAAGAGACGGTACAATGATATTTTGAGGAGAGCTTGGGTAATTGAAGGAGGACGAGGTCACCAATTTCGGTCTCAACGGGCATCATCCAGGCCAGGGTCACCGATGATTTCATCGAACGGCCCCGCCCGACGGCGGCGGGTCCAGCGCGACCGGACCGGACGCAGTCTCCAGAATCGCGCGCCCCGCCCGCAGGACTAAGCGCCCGAAGGTCGCACCGGCTCGCAGAATCTCGCCTTCGAGGTGGGTCAGACCGGCCTGGCCTTGACCGCCGCGGGCCTTCTGATCGGTCTGCACCTGAACGTTATGGAGCTTGTATTCGACGCCGCCAATGCGGAGGACGTTGTTGATGGCGGCGTTGAAGCGACTCGCGCTACCCCGCTGGGAGGGGAGGAGGCGGAGATTGGTGGCGGCAGCCAGGGCGGAGGTGTGGTGCTCATTCACGTCGATTTCGAGGTCGCCACCGCTAATCTTCCCCCTCAGGTCGTAGTCGGTCCGAACATCCTGTCCGTGAAAATCCCGCCGTCCTGACGATTGCCCCGACGCCGTTAGGCTCAGCTCATAGCGCATGCCCGACTGCACGTACCAACCCTGGACTTCGACGTCAAAGCGTACCCCGTCGAAACGCGCTGCGATCTCGGTCTGGGCCTGTCCGGGCAGCCTGTGGACATAGCGCAAGATGTGCGGCGACATCACCCAGGCTGCCGCGGTCGCGGCCTGAACGTTCCCCCGCGCCTCCTTCACCACGAACTCATGGGTCTGTTGGCCGAGAATGACCACCAGCCGATCCGCCGGCTGCGGCGAGTATCGGAGCCCGCCGACCCCGAGCGCCAAGGTGCCCGTGTTCACGACTCGTCCCGTCTGCGCGCCGCCCGAGAGCGCCGTCGCCTGGTAGACCGCCTCCACGACGAGCCCGCGGGACAGGTACACGTTTGCAGCAATGATACGCGGGAGCCCAAAGGCTATGCGCAGGCCGCTTTCGACACTCCCGCCGCTGGTTGGGGCGGCGCGAGCCGCCGGCGCGGGTGGAGGCTCGGTGACGGGCGGTGGTTCCGCCCCACCCGTGCGCCTGAAGACGACCGTCTCGCCCGTTTCGTAGTTCGGTTGATTGTTGGCGCCCGGTTTAAAAAGCGTCACGTACAGCTGTCCAGCATCCAACTCGGCGGCGAAGTAGAGGCCACCAGCCGCGCTCGATGCGGTACCCAGTACTGATCTGTCCTCCACCAAGCCGTTCAGCGTGTAGTTCACGTCATCAGCCGATAGCGTGCCCGTCACCCGCCCCTGTGCGTCCTGGAGGAGGGAGAGCGTTACCGTGCCGCCTGTTTTGCTCGTGGTCGTGTACGTTCCGGTGAAGTTCTGAGCGTGGGCCGTCCCACTGATGATGAGAGACGTCATGACCAGGCTGGCGAGCAGGACGCGCATAGCTTCCTCCCTTCGAGGCGTCAAAAGTAAGCGTGGCGAGCCAGGCCTCACAAGCCACAATATGATTTCAGGAGTATCATGGTGGAGGTATTGTTGAATGATATAGAGCCAATTACCTACCTTTTCAAGCAAAAATTTGTTAGAAGTCAGAAGATATTTATCACTTTAAGGGTCTGCCTTCCGCTGGGAGGCTTCAGAGGTAAGGGTGGCTTCGCTCCCACGATGGACCCGCTCTCCATCGTTAACGGCCACATAATTAGACCCCCCTTCCTTCCGTTCTTGCATCCTCATTCATACAGCATCCCTAGGGCCTGACCAGCTCACCTCTTACTGATTGGCCAGATGCGAGTCGATGATGATGAAGCACACACAGTCCTCGGGACCGAGGCTCTCGTAGGAGTGGCGAGCCGAGGGCTTGAGGAAGATGGAGTCCCCCGCGTTCAGGGAGTAGGCCTGCTTGCCGACCGTTACCCGGAGCCTGCCCTTCTCGACAAAAACGAATTCTTCCACGTTCGGTGCGTGAGGTGGGAACACCAGAGGCCCGGCGCTGGCGGGGATAGTGCTTCGGACAAACTGAATTCCACGCCCATGTAGCGCCGGTGAGAGCTCTTCCCGGGTGTAGCCGTTCAGTTGATTGACAACGACCTGGTGATCCTCCCTCGGAAGGACGATCACCTCGTACCTGGCCTCCTCACCGTTCTCGCCCAGGAATTGCCCGATGGTCTGGCCAAAAGCCGCCGCAATCCTCTCGATGACAGAAAGGGACGGGTTCACGGCGCGGGATTCGAGCTTGGAAAGCATTCCCTGGCTTACGCCGGAGTGTTTTGCCAGGTCACGAAGTGTCCAGCCCCGGGCAAGCCGCAACTCGCGAAGGCGCGCGCCCACTTGAAGGATACGGCGATTTGTTCCCCCATGTCGGCTTCTTGTACTTTTAGGGGTCCGCATAGACCCTCCCTGGTGAGCAGGGCGACAGGAAGTTTTTGATTAATATTGGAAAATTTGTTCTTGACATGAAACTTGACCCTCTGCCAGAATTGGACTTATACATATTTATTATACCTGAAAAATAGGCATAATCGAAGCAAATATGCTGCATGGCGGAATTTCAGAGCTTCATGCGGTTATTTAAATAGGTGGTGTCATCATCAAATTTTTTTCCTAGGGGAAACAGATAATTCTCGCTTCGCCGATGTGGACGAGCTCCCTTGGCGCTCGCGTGGATGAGCATTGCCGTGGGGGGAATGGACGGGAGGTGACCCCTCGGGGGGGGACCTTCTCGAATTAACCCCGCCGCTCCATGGGGGATGAGAGGTGGCCTATCCTGTCATCTCAGCCGTTGCAAACGTTCTTGCTCACGCGCCGGGGCTTGTGCGCTATGGGTCCAGGCCGCTTCGGGACATCCAGCGAGACCCGGCGGTCCTCGACCGGATCGCAGCCCGTCTCCGGTCGTATCCGGAGGCCCTGGGCTACCCGCCTAACCAGGCCTACATCGGCAATCTCGACCCAGATGCCCTCGGGCAGATCCCACGGCCGTGGTTCGTGCGGGCCCTTCCCGGCGCGGCACGGGAGGGTCCGTTCGGCGTGATCATTCCAGAGCCTGAGGTGCTCTGTCTTCTGAAAGCCGTGGACCGGGCCGGCTTAGTGTGCCTGGTCCCGCAGTTTTTCGAAAGGTTGCGAGAGCTCCTCCTTCGAGACGGCCTCTTCACGGATGGGGAGCTAGCCGCCCTTAAGCCTACACCGCAAGCCGCTGTGGAGGAATCTCTCCGGAGAGGCGAGGGGGTGCCGCTCTGGGACGGTGCTGAAGTTGCAGGCTGCGTTCTAAGGGCGCACGAGGAGGACGAAGCGCTCTCCGCCAACGTGCTGCTTGAGAACTTGACCTGCAAGGCGACCGGAGTTCTCGCTTTAAAGTGTTTGCTGAGGCAGGTGGAAGGCCGGACGGAGCCGGGCGACATCCCGTTCATCGTATCCGGGTCGGAGGAGGCTGTGGGCGACCGCTATCAGAGAGGCGGGGGGAGCATCGCTAAAGCGATCGGGGAGGAAGCAGGTCTCGGCGCGGCCACGGGGATGGATGTCAAGGCCTTCTGCGCTTCAACGCTCTACGCGCTCATGACAGCCGCGGCCTATGTCCAAGCGGGCCTCTTCGAGCGGGTTGTCGTGGTATCTGGCGGGTCGCTGGTCAAGCTCGGGATGAAGTACCGGGCCCACGTTGAGAAGGGGATGCCCATCCTGGAGGATGTGCTGGCCGGGGTGGCGGTGCTGGTAGAGCGGGCCAACGGAAGGGACCCCGTCGTGCGCCTCGACACCTTGAGCTATCATCGGATCGACGCCGGCTCCTCTCAGCAGGCCATCTATAGGGCCCTGGCCATCGACCCCTTGGAGAAGGCCGGCTACCGGCTCACAGACGTCGACAAATATGTGACCGAGATGCATAATCCCGAAGTCACCGAGCCTGCGGGGGGCGGGGACGTGCCCGCGGGCAACTATAGGATGATCGCTGCATTGGGGGTCCTCCGAAATGAGATGCCCAAGGAGGGAATCCCCCGGTTCGTTGCCGAGCACGGGATCCCGGGCTATGCCCCCACCCAGGGCCATATCGCCTCGGCGGTATGTTATCTCGCGCACGCACGCCAAGCCATGAGGATGGGGAAGCTCAGGCGCGCGCTTTTCATGGCAAAGGGAAGCCTCTTTCTGGGGCGCATGACCCAGCTCTCGGACGGGCTCTCCTTCCTTGTGGAGGCCGGGTCGCCCGGGACATAGGATAAGAAGGGGAGGGGTTCTATGAATCTGAAGGGAAAGCGAGTCATCGCGATCGGGGAGCGGGACGGAGTCAGCGGGGCTGCGATCGAGGCCTGCGTGAGGAGCGCGGGGGCTGAGATCCTCTATGTCGAGACGGAGTGTTTCGTTTGAACGGCCGCCGGTGCCATGGGCCTGGAAGGTCAAGGTAGAATCAAGCAGGTCGTTGAGCAGCACTCCACAGATGGCGTCGTAGCGGTACTGGGAGCGAGCTCCTCCGAAAGCCTCCGGATGACGGCGGAGACCCTCATGAAGGGAGACCCCAGCTATGCGGGTCCGCTGGCCGGAATGGCGCTGGGGATTCCCTCTTTCCACATCCTCGAGCCCGAGATCGCCTCTCAGGTAGAGGGGTCGGTCTACGAGCGAGAGCTCGCCCTGACAGCGATGACGGTCGATATCGAGGAGTTGGTCAAGCCCCTCCGAAGCCTGCGGGGGGAGCTCCCGGAGGGGAACGCGTGAGCCCTGAGCTCGGGAGGGGGGCTTTCCATCAAAACCGCTTGACAATATTCTCGCGGTGGCGGCAAGCTTCCGAAGCAATTTGACCTTCGACTGACTGAGAGGATACTTTCACATGCGGCTTGAGCTCGTTTCATTTCCGGTCACGAATCTCCTGGCGGGTGGAAAAACGGCCTGGGATCAGGGTGAACTGGCGGTCGACGTCGAGGGGCTGAGAAAAGCCATTCATCACGAGAATATAGATTCGGTCGAGGTCCACCTCGTCAATCCGGGCGATGAGGTGCGAATCATCCATGTCCTGGATGTGGTGGAACCCAGGGTTAAGGTGACCGGCGGCAAGGGTGCTTTCCCGGGATTTACGGACGAGGCTCGCTGCGCTGGAGAGGGAATAACGCATCGCCTGGAGGGGGCGGCGGTCATCGCCTGTGCGGAGGTGACGGGCTCCCTGGACGGCCAGAGCGTCAAGGAAGCGATCATCGACAACGCGGGCCCCGCGGCCGACTACTCCCCCTTCTCCCAGACCCATAATGTCGTGCTCGTCTTTAATTTCCGTCCCGGTCTCTCGATACCCGAACAGTTGGATACGGTGCGACTCGCCGGCCTGAGGGCGGCGGAATACCTTGCGGAGCCCGTTCGAAACCTCCGGTCCACGGACCGGCAGGTCTTTGACCTGGGGGGCCCGCCGGTGCCTGAGGAGGGACGCTCTCTGCCCCGGATCCTCTATATCAGCCCCCTCATGCATGAAGGTTCGGTCCATAACACATATCTTTACGGAGTCAAAATTTCAAGCACCCCGACCCTCTTTCATCCAAACGAGATACTCGACGGCGCGATCGTCAACGGCGACTACCATATCGCCGCCTATCGGAGCACGACCTTTCACTACCAGAACGACCCCCTCATTCGTGAACTCTACCGGCTGCACCGGCGGGAACTCGATTTCCTCGGGGTTATCATTTGCCAATGCCTTGTGGTGACCCATCTTGAGAAGCAACGCTCCGCCTCCCAGGTGGCCAAGCTCTGCCGGATGCTCGGGGCCGAGGGCGCCGTGCTCAGCATGCAGAACGGTGGACACGGCTGGGCAGACCTTTTGCTCCTGTGCCAGCGGGTGGAGGAGGCGGGCGTGAAGACGACGCTGGTCATTGCTGAGATGTCCGACTCGGAAGGTACCGACGTGGGCTTGATCATGCATGTGCCCCAGGCGGATGCCATCGTGAGCGTTGGCAACATGGACGAGGAGGTTGACCTGCCCGCGATGCCCCGGGTGTTGGGCGGTAGGCAGTTCCTGGACATGAACAATTATGAAGGCGAGGTGGGGGCTCAGCCCCCGGACGCATTCCGGACCTCCCTGAGGCGCATGCACTGCCCGTGCAATCAGCTCGGGTACGGCAGGCTGTTCGGTCGAACATATTAAGGCGGGGCAATCGCATGAGAGGGACTTTGGCATGAAAACTAAGGTGCGGGTAGTTCATTACCTGAACCAGTTCTTCGCCGGAATCGGCGGTGAGGCTCAGGCCGGACATCCGGTAAGCTCGCGGCCAGGGCCTGTCGGTCCCGGAGTGCTGCTACAGCAGCTCCTGGGAGAGGAAGGCGAGGTGGTCCAGACCCTTTACTGTGGCGACAACCTCTTTGCGGAAAAGACGGAGGAGTCGGCTCGGGAGCTTCTCCGTTTGGTTTCGGAGTCGAGGCCCGATGTCTTCGTTGCGGGGCCGGCGTTTAACGCCGGCCGGTATGGCACCGCTTGTGCTTTTCTGTGCCGCCGGGTGCAGGAGGAGCTCAAGATTCCGGCAATAACTGGGCTTTTCCGGGAGAATCCGGGAGTTGAAATGTGTCGCGCCCTCATCCCCATCGTGCCCTGCTCGGAGACCGCCACCGGAATGAGCACGGCCATGGACCGCATCGCCGGGCTCACCCTGAAACTCGGCCGCGGTGAGGAGCTGGGCACGCCCGAGGAAGAGGGCTGCATGCCCCGCGGCCAGCGGCGCAACGAGTTCAGCCCGCAGACCGGCGCCCAGCGGGCGATTGCCATGCTCCTGAGGAAGGTCAAAGGGGGGGACTATACCTCAGAGATACCGGTGCCCGACTTCGGCGAGGTCACACCGGCTCCGGCCCTTTCGGACACCTCAGGAATCAAGGTTGCGGTGGTGACCTCGGGTGGCTTGGTTCCTCGGGGCAACCCTGACGGAATCGAATCCCGTCGCGCGACCCATTGGAGTAAATACTCCATTGCCGGTCTGGACGGCCTTGACCCCAGCATGTGGACGTGTGTTCACGGGGGGTTCGATAGTCAGTACATTCAGCGGTGTCCTGACCGCGTGGTTCCCCTCGATGCCCTGAGGGAAATGGAGCGCGAAGGAGTGATCGGGAGCGTTCACGAGTACGTCTATACCACAGTGGGCGCGGGCGCACCGGTTTCTCGGGCTCGGGCGTTTGGGCAGGAGATCGCGGCCGAGCTGAAGGCGGCGGGAGTGGACGCGGTCATTTTCACCTCGACGTGAGGGACGTGCAATCGTTGCGGGGCAACGATCACAAAGGAGCTGGAGAGAGCCGGCCTGCCGACCGCGTCATACACCGCTATACCCGTGCTACACCTGGCGTTGGGGACGCCTCGCATCGTATTGGGAAAGGCCGTGGGCCATGTCATGGGGGACCCAAATCTTTCCCCCGACCGCGAGAGGGCTTTCCGCCGTACCCTCGTGGAGAACGGTTTGCGGGCAATCTGCACCTCTGTGGAGCGGCCAACACTTTTTGGAGCCGAGGGTGTGGGGTTGTAGCGTGCCGAGGGCTTTCGAATGCTGGGGGGCGGCCCGGGCGAGCCGGCGGCGGGTCCGGGAGAGGGGTTCACACCTCTTAGGGGAGCCCCTGCGGACCTCTTCAAAGGCTGCCTTGCAGTTGTCTCCTCAGTGGGATAGGATGTGTATGCCCCGGGAGGGGGTACCTCCTTCGTGAAATTTTTTGATAACATCGATTGGAGCCGAGCTCGGGTTACTGCGCGCTTCGCGCCCTTTCTGCCGTGAGGGAGAGGGAGCCCTCACGCCGCAGTGGCATGCCGAAGCCGGAACCCAATTTATTCAACGGACATGAGAGCGGAATTCCAGATGAAAAACGCCTCTGAGTACCAGAGGATCGTGGATGAGCTCTTTCGAAGTCGGAACATAAGAGAACTCACCATCATTTCAACCGGAGGCCAGGGAGCTCTCGCCGCGGCCGAGGTCCTGGCGAGTGCCAAGATCGAAGAGGGTAAGTGCGCAAGCGTCGGGCTTGTGGTCAGAGGTGACATCCGAAATTCTCCCGTGATTAATTTCGTGAAGTTCGCGGACTTTCCTCCACTACCGAATTGCCGCAATTGCAATCCCACCGAAATGATACTCTTCAGCGAAAAATACCTGGAGATGGACCACCCGCCCGTGAGAGAGGCCCTCACGGCCTTCCGGGAGGGCATCCTGGTGGTCAACTCTTCCAAGAAGCCAGAGCACATGAAGCTCGCAACCGATTTCTCCGGCACCGTTGCCACGGCCGATGCCTCCGGGATATGCCAGCGGGTGGTCGGGAGGGTTCCCCCTCCCTTCGGTATAACCCTTCTGGGGGTTTACGCCCGGGCCAAAATGGGCGCTCTTAGTCCCGAGATGTTGGAGCCGGCCATCCTCAGGAGATTCAGGGGGGAGGTAGGCAAGAAGAACGTGGAAGCCATGAAGCAGGCTTTCGATGAGGCCCGGGTTCTCCCCGGGGTGCGTTTTGAGGGGGGAGGTGGGCCGCCGGCTGAGGACTCGCTCCCGGAGGCCGCGATGACAGGCGTGATGGGATACACGCGCGACCTTCAACCCAGGGCATCCGAGGGGAGCCCCTACAACTGGCGGGACTCCCTGCCGGTCTGCATCGCGGAGAGGTGCCAGCCCGAGGAATGCGCTCAGGAGTGCATCATATACTGCCCAGAGGCGGTTGCCAGGGTCACGGCCAAGGGGGTCTTCGGCTCGGATTACGACTTCTGCAGGGGGTGCGGTCTCTGCGCCCGCGAGTGCCCTCTTGACGCGATAAGAATGACCCGAGTCCCCGACTGAGGAGGAGAAGACCCTGTGGAAGATGTGGTGGGCCTCACCGGAAACTACGCCGTCGCCCATGCGGCCAGATTGGCCCGGGTTGAGCTGGCGTGTTTCTTTCCGATAGGGCCATCGGACGAGGTGGGGGAAACGATCAGGGCGCTCATCAATCGGGGCGAGATGAGAGCCCGCATCATGGACCTTCAGAACGAGCGCAGCTCCATAAACGCGCAGATCGCCGCCACGGAGGCGGGGGTCAGAAGCATCTTCGCGACGAACTCCGAGGGGCTCCTCTACGGCCAGGAGCAGATAAAGCACGCCTCCTACGCCAGGCTCCCGATGGTCATAGCGGTGGCGAACCGGGCGCTCGAACCCCCTCTCATTGTGACGCCGGATTACCAGGACGCCATCATGCAGCGCGATATGGGATGGCTTTGCCTCTTCTGCGAGAACGCGAAGGATGTCCTCGACACCACGATACAGGCCTACCGGATAGCGGAAGACCCCGGGGTTCGCCTGCCGGTCTTCGTATGTTATGAGGGGTGGGAGGTCTCCCATTCCACTTATCCGTGCCGACTCCCATCCCAGGATACGGTCGATTCCTTTCTCCCCCCACTCTCAGTGCAGCCCGAAAGTGACATCCTCAATTTTAGCTACAGGGAGCACTATGGCGAGAGGACGTTGAAGGCGTGGCTGCCGGAGGGCTACATGGAGCTTAGGTACCGGCTCGTGGAGGCAATGAAGAGGTCGGAAGAAGTCATCGAAGTTGCCGGGCGGGACTACCGGAGGCTTACGGGTACAGAATACGGCGGGCTCGGCGAATGCTACCGGACCGAAGATGCCGAAGTGATCGTTTTGACAATGGGCTCTATAACCTCGACGGCGCGGTTTGCGGTGGATGTGCTGCGCGAGGCTGAGAGTGCGGTGGGACTTGTAAAGCTTCGCGCTTTCAGGCCTTTTCCGGGTCGGTGGCTGAGGGAGGCTCTAAAGGATGCCGAGACCGTCTTGGTCATCGAGCGAGATATCTCGGCGGCCCTCTTCCATGAGCTCAGGAGCGCCTTTTATTCCCTCGAGAAAAGGCCTCTCATCCTGGGGAGGGTTGCGGGGATAGGCGGCCGTGACGTCACCTATTATGATGTGGCCTTCATGGTGGAGGAGGCTCTGGCCGCCGCGGGAGGCGGCCCCGTTCAAAGGGAGATAGCCTGGCATTTTCCCTCTTACGGGAGCTTCAAGAGTGGGAGAGCTTCTCGGAGCGAGTTCGCGAAAAGGTAGCTCATACTTCTTCCCGAGCGGCACGCAGTGCAGGGGCTGCCCCGTTCAGGTGGCCGGCAAGCTCGTCCTGCGGACGATTTTCGAGGAGAGAGCGGATGCCCTCGTTTTCGGGGGCGCCTGCGGCGTCGGCCTCACCTCGATCAAATCGAGCGGGCTTGGCACCGAGGCCAGCACGGCGAGCGCGCTCAAGGTCTGCCTGGAACTCAAAGGGAGCGACAGGCCCGTTGTGGCCCTCACCGGAGAGGGGAGAACCGTGGACATCGGGTTCGCGGACCTCTCGGGGGCATTTTCGAACGGCTACGAGTACATGCACGTCGTCTTCGACAACGAGGCCTACTCGGCAAGCGGGGGCCATAAGACATCGACGACCGAACGGGGTGCCGCAACGAACATCCATCCCGAGGGCAAGCCGAGCATAAAGAAGCATCCGGCGATGATGATGATATTCAATAATTCCGCCTACTGCGCCACCGCCACCCCCGCCTATCCAGAGGACTTGATGGATAAGATACGCAAGGGCCTCCGGCACATGCCCTCATTCCTTCATGTCTTGGGGCCCTGCGTGACGAGTTGGGGATTGGACCCCGACCTCTCCATCCGCGTCTCGCGCATGGCCGTCGAAACGGGCCTTTTCCCGCTCTGGGAATATGGGGATGGGATTTTCAGGAGAACGGTGAGGGTGGAGGAGCGCAGGCCTGTCGTGGACTACCTGCGCCTGCAGCGTCGTTTCAGAAAGCTGGACGAGACCCTCCTCAGGGAATTCGACGAACAGGTCTGGCGCGTGAACAGATTCTGCGACGCTCTCGAAGCGGGGCTTAGCAAAGCCATGTAGTTTTGCCGCTCGATGGAGCGTCCTTTTTGAAGGAAAAGGGAAGATGAGTTATGAGTTCCGGTTCGATGTCGTGTGGGATAGCCTCCCTTACCTTCTGGGTGGCATTAAGATCACCCTGTACGTCACAGTCTTTTCCATTCTCATTGGGCTCGCGATCGGGTTGGTTGTCGGCGTGCTCAGGACCTCGAAGTGGAAGGTGATTTACGTCCCCATGATGATGTATATCGAGTTCTTCAGGAACACTCCCTCTCTGGTGAAGCTCATCTGGGTGTACTACATGATCCCCATCCTCTTGGGGGTCGATTTCAGCGCGATAACCTCCTGTATCATAGCGATGGGGGTCTCGGCCGGCGCCTATCTTGCCGAGATATTCAGGGGTGGGATCCAGGACGTGGATAGGGGCCAGATAGAGGCCGCGCGGTCGCTGGGGATGACAAGCTTCCAGACCATGCGCCGGATAATCCTCCCCCAGGCCATCAGAAAGATGCTCCCGCCCTTCGCTAACACTTTCATCGTCTTTCTCAAGTATTCCTCTCTCGTTTCGGTCCTGGGGGTCGCGGACTTGACTTATCGCGCCACCCTGGTATCAACCAATACTTTCCGGCCGCTCGAGCTTTTCACCGCCATTGCGGTCATGTACTTCTTCCTCTGCATCATTCTTTCGCAGATGGTGGGAATTCTGGAGCGGAGACTCGCGGTGGAGAGTTAGACTCTGGTGGAGTGCAGGTCCCATTGTGAACCCTTTTTAGGAGGAGGATGCTCGCCATGAGGAAACCCGGAGCAAAGACCCTTATCGCGGTTCTGTCTCTCTTGCTTTTTATGGCCGTGGCCCTGATGTGCCAGGCCGCCAGCGCACAGCAAACCTCCACGCTCGTGAAAGTCACGAAGAGCAAGGTCTTGCGGGTCGGCTGGGCCAACTGGAAACCCTGGGTCTACATGGACGAGAAGGATAGGAAGGTCAAAGGGTTTGCGGTCGACCTCTATTCCGAGATGTCCAAAGCCCTGGGCGTGGAAGTCAAATGGGTGGAGGACAGCTGGGGCACTCTGGTGGCCGCGCTTCAGGCGAACAAGATCGACATCATGGCTCTCGGCAATAAATCCTTCAAGAGGCTCCTGGCGGCTGAATATGCAGGTCCCATCACCATAAGCGGCAAGAGCCTCATCATCAGGGATGACTCCATCAGTAAGTTCAACATCTCCGGCTGGAAAGACGCTGACAGGCCTGAAGTGAAAATAGGGGTTGCGATAGGTTCGGCCGCGGACCAGGCCGTGACGCCGACCTTCAAGAAGGCCGAGATAGTGCGGGTGCAGGGAGATCCGCAGGCGGTTGCCGCGCTGATCGCGGGGCGGGTGGACGCCTACTCGACCGACCTCTCCGTGCTTCTTCCCTTGGCCAAAGAGCATAAGGGCCTCACCGTGTTGGAAGAGCCCTTCAGGCGGGCGGAGCTCGGGCTCTACGTGCGCCAGGGTGACCAGGTCTTCCTCAACTGGGTGAACTGGTTCATCCGCGAGATGAAGATCGAGGGCAAGGTCGATGAATGGTTGAAAAAGCATAATATCGTGGGAGCAAAAGTGGCACCATACCTGTAAAGGGAAGCGGGAGGGAAGCCTCTCGAGGCCTTCTCTCCCGCGTTTTCAACCGATGGAGGATGCCTTTAGACTTTTCCGAAGGACGGGTGTCGCAATTCGTGGACCCGCTGGATGGACGTGACATTGACTAAGGACGCCGTTTTCGCTCTTTCTGAGTATATTCGTGAGACGACCTTCGAGCGACTGCCGCCTGAAGTTGTCGAGGTCACCAAGCATTTCATTCTGGACACCCTCGGCGTAGCGCTTGCTGGCTCTTCGGCTCCCGGGTGTAAGGAGGTCGTCGCGCTCATCGGAGAGTGGGGGGGTAAGCCGGAGAGCACGGTGTGGACTTACGGCGGCAGAGTTCCCGCGCCGCAGGCGGGCTTCCTGAACAGCATGATGGCCCACTCCCTGGATTTCGACGAGACGCACGATGATGCGGCGTTGCATGCCCATGTGTCGGTTCTTCCCGCCGCCCTTGCGGCCGGAGAGTGGCCGGATGGACGGGTCAATGGAAAGAGACTGCTGGCCGCAGTGGCCGTGGGAGTGGATGTCGCATGCCGGCTGGGGCTGGCGCTGAAGACCCCGATCGCTTTCGTTCGCACGGCAACTTGCGGCGGTTTCGGCTCGACGGCCGCCGCCGCAAATATGGGTGGCCTGAACTCGGAGGAGGTGCGGGCCGCGCTCGGAATCTATTACAGCCAGGCCTCGGGAAACGAACAGTGTGTCATAGATGGCGGGCTGACGAAAAGGATGCAGCCTGCGTTCATGGTCAAGGCCGCACTGCTTGCGACGGCGATGGCGCGAAGGGGCATCACCGGGTCCGTCCATACGCTGGAGGGAAAATACGGATACTTCAACCTGTATGAAAGGGGCTCCTACGACCCAGCGCCCCTGACCGAGGGACTGGGCACGAAGTTCACCAATGGGGAGATAAGCATCAAGCCCTACCCATGCTGCAGGTGCACCCACGGAGCCATCGACGCGGCCATCATGCTGCATCGCGAAAGGCCCGTGGAGCCGGAGGAGGTGGCGGAGGTCACCATTTTAACCTCTCAGATGAACTTTGATATCACGGGCGCTCCTTTCAGGGTAAGGGAAAACCCCCAGGTGGACGCGCAGTTCAGCATCCCGTATACGGTCTCGGCGGCGCTCTTGCGGGGGGATGTGTTCATCGGCGACTTCCAGGAGGACTCCATTCGTGAGCCGCGCGTCCTGGAGCTCGCAAAAAAGGTGCGGGTGAGAGTGGATCAGGACCACAGGTGGGAGAGGCTCATGGCTCCCACAACCATCGAAGTCCGCCTGGAAGGAGGAGACCTTCTGCGGAAGAGGGTGGAGGTGATGAAGGGCCACCCCCTAAATTCCCTGACCTGGGAGGAGCTTACCCGTAAATTCTCCCGGTGTGCCACCTTCGCCGCGAGGCCTTTTCCCGGGAAAGAGACCGGCCGAATCATCGAGACCGTCCGCCACCTGGATGAGCTCGAAGACGTTGCGGAGTTGGTTGGGCTGCTGGCCTCAAGGGATAAGGCCCTGGAGGGCGTATGCACGTAGGGTATCTCATCCAGCGGAGCGCCAGATATTTCCGGCGGAGGACCGCTCTCATTATGGGGGATATGAGGCTCACTTTCGAGGAAGTTGACGGCCGGGCCACTCGGCTCGCAAACGGCCTTCACGACCTCGGCATCCGAAAAGGCGCCAGGGTCGCCATCCTTCTCGATAACTGCAAGGAATTCGTCGAGGCGGACTTCGGCGTCTCCAAAGGGGGCTTCGTCAAGCTATTGATCAGTCCCAGGTATACTCCTGAAGAAATTCACTTCGTCCTGGAAGACTCCGGGGCCGAGTGCGCAGTATTCGGCCAAGAGTTCGAGGGCACGATAGACTCTATCAGGGGAAATCTTCCGTCCCTCAAGCATCTCGTCAGGGTCGGAGAGGAGCGCGGCGACTTTTTGCCTTACGAGGCTCTCCTGGCGAGGGCTTCGCCCGAGGAGCCCGAGAGCGAGGTGGCCGAGGACGACCTCTACGAGGTCAAATATACCTCCGGGACGACCGGCAGGCAGAAAGGGGCGATGTTCACTCACAGGGCCAAGATCGCCAACGTGGTCAATATTCTCATCGACAGGGTGCCCATAAGCCCCGAGGACAAGATGCTGCATGTAGGCTCTCTGGCCTATGCGAGCGGTTTTTATATGGTTCCGCATTACCTTCGGGGCGCAGCCAACGTGCTTCTGAAAAAGTTTGACCCGGATAAGATTTTCGAGACCATCGAAAGTCAACGAATAACGACCTTGAGCATCGTCCCGACGATGCTGTACATGATGCTGGCCCATCCCCGAGTGAGGCTGTACAATTACAGCAGCTTGAAAGCCATCTATTATGGTGGCGCTCCGATGTCTACCGAAAAGCTCAAGGAAGGCATCGCCGTTTTCGGTAACGTCTTCTATCAGACGTACGGCTTGGTGGAGGCGCCCATGTCGGCGCATCTCCCCATAAGCGAGCATAAGGTGGACGGCTCCGAGGAAGAATTGAAGAGAATGGGTTCGGTGGGGAGAGAGGTCACCAACGCCGAGATAAAGATAGTGGATGAGCTGGGCAAAGAGGTGAAGAGCGGCGCAGTGGGCCAACTCATCATCAGGGCCCCCCACGCCATGGCGGGTTACTGGAACCGGCCGGCCGAGACGGCCAGAACTCTTTTCGACGGTTGGCTTTGCACCGGCGATATAGGGAAGAGGGATGAGGAGGGATACATTTATCTCTTGGACAGGATGCATGATAGGATCAAGACGGGCGGATTCAATGTATACCCGAGAGAGGTCGAGGATGTGCTCTATCGGCATCCCTCCGTGACGGAAGCCGCGGTGATCGGCGTGCCCGACGAGAAGTGGGGAGAGCGCGTTGAGGCTTTCGTGGTCCTGCGGCCGGGGGCGTGCCTGACCGAGGAGGAGATGATAGGGTTCTGCGGCGAACAGCTCTCGGGTTTCAAGAAACCCCGCTCGGTATCGTTTCTCAAGGAGCTGCCGAAGAATTCCTCCGGGAAGATAATGCGACGGACATTGAAGGAGGAGCACTGGAAGGCTCTTGATAAGATGATCTACTAAAGGCCTAAGTCCCCACGGGGTCGGCTCCTAGCCGGGAGATTTGCAGTCATGGTCGAAGCGCTAAGAATCGAAGACCTACACAAGTCTTTCGGCAATCTCAAAGTCCTCAAAGGTATCGACCTGACTGTCCAGAAGGGGGAAGTCCTCACCATAATCGGCACGAGCGGCTCGGGAAAGAGCACCCTTTTGCGTTGCATCAACCTGCTGGAGTATGCCGACAGGGGCCGAATCTATATCGAGGGGAAACTCCTGTTTCACTGGAAAAAGGGAAACGCACGATTGATCCCGAGCTCGGAGATCAACGATCTGCGCTCCAATATCGGCATGGTGTTCCAGCTTTTCAACCTCTGGTATCACAAAACGGTCCTGGGCAACATCATCGAGGCCCCCATGCTGGTGAGGAAACTGCCTAAAAAGGAGGCCACCGAGCGTGCGAAGATGCTCCTCGCCAAGGTCGGCTTGCTCGATAAAATAGACCACTATCCCTCCCGTCTCTCTGGGGGACAGAAGCAGCGCGTGGCCATCGCCCGGACGTTGGCGATGCAGCCTAATCTCATGCTGTTCGACGAGGCGACTTCCGCCCTGGACCCGGAGCTGATCGGTGAGGTACTGGATGTCATGAAGACCCTCGCGGATGAAGGAATGACCATGATAGTGGTCACCCATGAGATGGGTTTCGCGAAGGAGGTTTCCGATAGGGTGATCTTCCTGGAAGATGGCGTGATCGTCGAGCAAAATGCACCGAAGGTCATCTTCTCCAACCCCTCCGACCCCCGCACGCGACGTTTCCTCTCCAAAGTGCTCCACTAAGCTTCCCTCTGCAAAAAAATTACTTCGCTCAAAGATGCATACCCCTGCGAGACCGTAGGGTCGTATCCGAATAGCCACACCTTTTTAGGAATCATGGAGAATTTCCGCTTCGCATGGAAAGGAAAGTGCCCTTTGGGTTATGAGCCCAAGTGAAGTGAGTTCTTTCATCCTGAGCTTGAGCGTCTCATTACCCAGACTCCCAAAGTCTGAGACCTTAAGGTTATGGCTCTATGAGCTCTATAGAGCGCTCATATTGGAGGTCTCAGACTTTTTATCTGACCCCTCTGAAAATCCCTTGAGTTCTATTTAAAATTGACGAACTGGAAATTGGAGGAGGAAAATTGGGAACTTTGCCACCTGTCCCAGGGAGGACAAATTATGCGGTACATCTGCGAGCTCTGTCAGTGCGACTTCAATACTTCTGTTAGCGCTAGTGTGTGCATCTGCTGTGGTTCCATGAGAATCCACCTCATGGGGGAAGGCGAGAAGACGCTGCGTGAGCTGCGGCACGAGTGGTACAGCAAGACTGTAAACAGACACGATCCAGGCTCTATTCAGGTTTGATAGCTGCCTAAATCTCACCCAACTCGGCTTCAGCCCTCTTGCCCTACCCCTCAAACTGGTGAGAGCGGATATATACAGAAGGGGCTTCTCAGGATCGCCCCTACCCGCCTCTGTCATGTTTCATTAGAAGTTTCGTTAGAAATTTGCCCCCAGAAACACAAAAGGGGCTGCGGCCTCGACCGCAACCCCTTGATTTTTCTGGTAGCGGGGGCAGGATTCGAACCTGCGACCTTTGGGTTATGAGCCCAACGAGCTACCTGACTGCTCCACCCCGCAACGATTTAAGATCTTTATAATATTATGCTGCTGCAAGCTTGTCAAGCCCTTCGCTGCTTTCATCCCCGCCTCTCATAGCGCGCCCTTGAGGGCTGCTATCAGCTCTCCCGTCATATCACGGCAGAGGGAGACTATTTGGTCTATCTCCTGGGGGGTCACCTCATCGTAGTGGATGCCGCAGACGAGGGCGACCGGGGAGCCCAGGGCAGCCGCCACCTTTTCGGCGGCCTCCCGGCCCACTAAGTCATCGAGATGCTTCAGGCGATTGAGAACGCTCGTTGTGGCTCCCGGCGGGTCTCCGGGGTGGAGCCCCCCGTGGGGCTCGGCCAAAAGACAGGAGCCCACGTGAGCTCTATCCCCGCCTGTGAGGATAAGCAGAAGGTCCTCCCCGATGGCCTCCGCCCTGAGGCTTATAGCCTTTCCCTTGAACTCCCGCTCAACCGTCAGGGCCATGGCGTTCCTTCTCAGGGGGACCACTCATCCATGTGGGGCAGAAGCCGGGCGGCGTCTTTGGCAAAGTAGGTGATGATGAGGTCGGCCCCAGCCCTCTTGATGGCAGTCAGGAGTTCCATCATCGCCCGCTCCCCATCAAGCCAGCCCGCCCCGGCGGCCGCCTTCACCATGGCGTACTCTCCACTTACGTTGTAGGCGGCCACGGGAACCGTGGAGAAATCCCTGACCCTGCGGATGATGTCGAGGAACGCGAGCGCGGGCTTCACCATGACTATGTCGGCCCCTTCCTCGATGTCCAGCTCCACCTCTCGCAAAGCCTCCCGGGCATTGGCCGGGTCCATCTGGTAGGAGCTTCTATCGCCAAAGGCGGGGGCAGATTCGGCGGCATCTCTGAAGGGCCCATAGAAGGAGGAGGCATACTTTGCGGCATAGGCCAGGATGGGGATATTCTCAAAGCCCCCCGCATCAAGAGTCCTCCTTATGGCCCTTACTCTTCCGTCCATCATATCCGAGGGCGCGATCACATCGGCGCCAGCCCTTGCATGGGAGAGAGAAGTTTTAGCAAGAAGCTCAAGGGTGGAGTCGTTATCTATCCTGCCTTCTTTCACGACCCCGCAGTGGCCGTGGCTCATGTACTCGCAGAGGCAAACGTCGGTGATGACCACGAGCCCGGGGGAGCCCTCCTTAAGAGCCCTCACGGCCCCCTGAACTATTCCTTCATCATCGTAGGCACCCGACGCCACCTCATCCTTTTTCTCTGGCACCCCAAAGAGGATAACGGCCGGGACGTGAAGTCCCGCCACCTCTCGCGCCTCTGCCGCAAGCTCATCCACCGACAGTTGATATACTCCGGGCATGGAGGATACTTCCCGCCTGACCCCGTTTCCTGGCACGACGAAAAGGGGATAGACGAAGTCATCCACCGAGAGCTGGGTCTCACGGACCATGCGCCTAAGAGGCTCGCGCTCCCGGGTTCGCCGGGTTCGCAGGAAGTCTTTCATAGGCCCAATTCCTTTCTCAAGATCCCAGACGTTGCCTTACATAATATATACAGAATCCTTTACTTCGGTGCGATCTCAGTGTCAAGCAAATCTTATTCACCCGGTGACTAGACACGGGACTCGCTTCTTGATCGTTCCTTGCGGTGGGGAAAGGAAGCCTCCCGTGTCAGCGGGGATAAAGGTAATCTCACTTTGACCTTTGCCTTCGCCCTGATCTTCCGCTAAGATTCCTCCGTGGGGGCTATCCTCTTGGGGAGTTGACTTTCTTCTTTGCACCCAGGTACTTACCCCTCGTCCCTCCCCTGCGGCTCGTGATTTGCTTGGCGCTTTTGAGGAGCAGGGGCGTCTCTTAACCCGGTGCAGCCGTTGACGGTCAGGACCGAAGGCCGACGCGTCAAGCTCATTACCGATGCCATCTGTGACATTCCGAATGAACTGTTTCCCGAGTGTGGCATAGAAGTCGTCCCCCTGAGGGTGAGCTTTCAGGGGAGGGAGCTAACTTTCCCGGATAAGCGGGGGGGCGAGGCTTCCGAGAGGGCCCTTGATGTATACTATGACCTGCTCGCAAGGGCGGAGGAACTCCCCTCTACTGCGCAGCCGAGCGCAGAGACCTTCAGGGAAGCCTATCGTCGGGCGCTTGAGAGCTGGGATCAAGTAGTCTCTATCCACGCGTCCGAGGCCATAAGCGGCACGGTCAACTCAGCCCGGCGGGCGGCGGAGGATTTCGGGGGCAGGGTCTCGGTGGTGGATTCGCGGCAGATGAGCATCGCCCTCGGCCTCATCGCCCTGGAGGCGGGCCGGGACTGCTCTGCGGGGCTCGGTGCCCCAGATATCACTCGCAGGATAGAGGAAAGGACCAAGAAGGTGCAGGCCTTTCTCACGCTGGACAATTTGAGATACTTGATGAAAGGGGGCCGCATAGGCCGGGTGCGCTATGCGCTCGGGGTTCTCTTGGGCAGGAAGCCCATCTGTACCATTCGGGAGGGTTCGGTCGACGGGGTTGCCAAGGTGAAGGGTGGGGATGCGCAGCACGAGGCCCTCCTGGGCCTCGTCGCACAAGGAGCCAAAGGCCCCATCCGCGCGATGACAGCCTTCTCGGGCCGGGCGACAGAAGCCAATGCCTTGAGGCTGGGTGAAAAGCTCAGGAAGCGATTCGAGGTGGCGGAGCTGCACCACACGAGGATCGGCCAGATAGTGGGCACTCACCTTGGCCCGAGCGCCTGGGGGCTCTCGTTTTTGCCGCTGGAGAGTTGAAGAGGCTGACCATGCCGATGCCTATCTCTCATATAGACGGCTCGCTCCTTCGAGGCATGTTCATCGGGGCCTCGCAAATGCTCGTCCGATACAGGGAAAATCTCAACCGGATAAACGTCTTCCCGGTGCCTGACGGCGACACGGGCTCTAACATCACACGCCTCTTGGAAGACCTACCCGAGCACCTCGCGGACGTAATGCCTCTCGATAGGGTGCTCGCCGCCCTAGAGGGCGAGCTCACCCATAAGATCCAGGGCTACTCGGGGGCCTACCTATTCCTCTACATCCAGGGCTTCTGCGGCCAGGCCCGCGAGCACGCTAATAACTCGGGCCTATTGGCGGGTAGGGAGTTCGCCCAGGCCATGCATGCCGGCGCTCGAAATGCCGTGAGCGAGAGCCACGTCCCGCCGAGGGAGGGCACCATTTTGACGGCCATGGGAAGATGCTCAGAGAGAGCTCTCGATGCGGCTGAGAAGAAGGACGACCTCCTGCTTATCCTGCGGGAAGCCCACGAAGAGGCGGAACATGCGGTGGAGGCCACACGGGAGGAGCTTCGGTGGATGGATGCCGCCACGGGTGAGCTCAGAAGCCTCAAGGACTATGGTGTGGTTGACGCGGGAGCTCTCGGATTTCTCTATTTTCTGGGAGGCCTGAGAGCCGGGCTGGGGGATGAACCAAGGGGAAGCTACTACCGGGAGCTTAAGGGCGCCTTCATCTCACACGGCGGAGATTACGGCTTCCACGCCGAGTTCTTCCTCAAGGTGGAGAGCCCGGGCCAGCTCCTCCTTGAAGGGACCCACCTTTCCATGGAGGAACTTCACAGGGGCATTCTCGAGTTTGCGGGCGAGGGTTGCGGCCTGGAGATACTCGGGACCGGCGGTGACGGGCTCTACATCCACCTCCATCTCAAGACCCACCGGGAGATAGAGAAGGTGGAAGAGGCCCTGGGGGAGGTCGGCACCATCACCCGAAAGCGCGTTGATGACATGAGCCGGCAGTTCAGCGAAAGCTTTGGCGTGGCCGGGGGGTAAAAAAATGTAGTAGGACGGAATTCACTTGACATCGAAGGTGTTGCATCGGTAGTACTCAGCTTTCGGCTGTATCGTCTGCACTAGGTACCTTTTTCATTATTCTTTCTTATGTCGGACTCTGCGGAGGCTCTTCCTGGCAAATTCCGGGTATTTCTCATAAACCGCATTAAGCAGTTGGTTGTGGTTCAGGTCGCCATAGGTATCGATGATGATGGCGACGTCCTCTTGCAAATCCTCGGGCAGCTCGGTTAGTGCTTCAGCAGCCCTGGCGGGGTCGGCTAGGGTGATTCGGGTCTTGTCCTCCTCTTTGTCGTTTTCCACGGTGACTAGGCCCTCATATTGGAGATTTTCTAGGTCGCGATAGAGTTCCTTGGCGAAGGGGCCGTAGTGGTAGGGGACAAAATGGTAGAGCCTTCGCCGGGAGGCCCCCTCCATCTGGAGGAGGAAAGCGTACTTCATGAGGGCAGTCACGAGTACAGTTGCCTGGGCCGCCTTCTGGCTTGCGCGCTTGGTCTTCTCAGCGAGAAGAGCTAAGAGCAACAGGCAGGGTAGACGTTCGTAGAACGCCGTCTGTGCGGCGATCTCTTCGGCGTTGGCGGCCTCCCACCGGGCTGTGAGTTCTCCAGTAAAGGCACGAGACATAAGATTAGGCATCATTATCTCACAGTCATCCAGGGACCGCGCTAAGTCCCGCACCGTACTCTGAAGCTGATTGATGCCCATTACAAGCCTTTCTTGTAATTGCACGGGTGGAATAGGAATAAGCAGGCTCTTAAGCTGCATCTGATTCAGGCTCGCTTGATTGACCGCCTGTCGCGCCATACTCCTGAGCTTATCCCTAACACCCCGCATTTTGAGAAGTCCATGAAGGTAATCTGGGAGGCACTCTCTCCTATCCGCTCTTAGCAGCAGCAAATTCATACCGTGAACCAGATTAGGCGGGTCCCCCCTATAAATTGCTGTTTTGCCGATGTGATCCATGCTATTGATGTGACTAAAAAGAATGTCTCCCTCAAGCAATCGCCACTTGGAAAGCTCAGAGTCATCGAGCTCGACATACCTCACCTTTACAGGATTTATGACCTCATGTGCTATAGTCTCAATCCTCGTAACCGGAAACCCTTTTCCAAGCGTGTTCTGCGCTGTTGTCGTACCATTCCTAATCAATTCCAACACGTTCCCCAGCGCGATTGTCTCCCAACCCTTTGGATTGCTTATCGGATCGCCGAACATCTCGATAAATAGATGTCGTAAGATTGCGTCTGCCCAAACAAGCGCCTCCTTACGCTTGCGGCAGATCTCATCGGCCTTCTGGAGGATCTGTACGATCCGCTCCTGAACGGGAATTGGAGGAAGCGGAACAGGAATAGCCTTAAGGGATTTGAAAGAAATAGAGTCAAGACCCGTTGTCTTCGATGACCATCTGCTCATGTCGACAGAACAGAGGTAATAATACAGATACTCAACTATTATCTGAGGATTAGTTGAAATAAGAGCTGCAATATGGCTGACGACGAACGCAGAAACCCCAAGTATAGCGCGATGATTCAGATACACGGAGCCACTACGTGGGACGAGAATCGCTCCTTTGGGAAATAAAGTCAATCCTAGCTTTTGGCCTAGTTTGTCAGCAATTCGGTCGTTGCTCTCGACGAGATTATGAGTCAGGTGGTACCTTCCGATGTCCTGCATCCTTATGAAGGGGATACCATCCGATGAGAAGACAGCTTTATTCTGAGGAGCCGAATCTCCGCCTTTCACTTCACAGAGATCTCCCAGGGCTACCCACAACCACGCCTTACGTGAAGCTCTGCGTTCCGCTTGCATTATTCGGTCTTCCAGCCCAATACATTCTTGGCTTTTTCGAGGAAGTCAGCAGTCACTAGCTTCGATAGCTCACGCGGTACACCGTCTTGGCAGAATAGCCATGTTGTCTGTGGCAGTTGCAATGCGTCGCGGAACTGCCAGAGCGGCGACAGGTAACCGTTCCATGCGTCCGCTCTTCGCTGGTGGCCTGTCTTGGAGGCGTAACAGGGCTGGGACTGTCTGGCGCGCTCCCGGCTCATCGAGGTGAAACAGAATACATAAATTTGATTTCTCGAATTCTGAGCTTTCTTGGTGCGTGTCGAATAGGCGAGGTGCTCAAGCAGACGGCCCAACATTAGCCTCGACGGACGGCTATCTGTCAATCCCTCGTGCCAGAAGAGTACTTCAATAGTCACAGTCTTCCGAGCGTTGCGTTGCGACAAAACGAATAAGAGGCATGGTTCGTTGAGCGCTGAAGCAACCGTAAAAGCATCGGCCAGGATGCGCTTCCAGCTGATCGATGGGTCGGGCTTAATGGAAGCAAGTTCGAGAGAGGCAAGCGGTGAACCACCAGGGAGTCCAGGCCCACGCCTGGAAGGGGCCACGAGATCGCCGGCCTCAAAACAATCAGCAGAAAATTGTTGCTCTAGCCACTCAAGGGCCACGTCCTGGAGGTAGATGCAATTGGTATCCGGTAGCGCGTCGGCAAGTTGGGCGTCGTTCGTAACGAAAAGGGTGTGCCCATTCGCTAGACTGGTCGCGCCAATTAAGGCGTCCGGCGTTTTGAGCAGCATCTTTTTACCCGAGATATGGCTCCCGCGAAGCCTTCCTGCAGCCCGGGCAACATCGCCGTTCACATCGAGCATCTGAAAATGACGATTAAGGATTGCGAGTAGGTCCAATTCCGGGTCATAGCCAGCTCTGTCACGGCTGGTAAAGTAAACATGAGCAAGAAGTTCAGAGACAACAACGGTGCTGACGTAAAGCTCAACTTTCCCTTCAAGACCAGCCTGAAAAATAGGATCAAGTAGGTCCGCCCAGGGCTGGACTGGTGGGTTGTTGATGTAGTACTGCACACAACACGTATCCAGAGCTACTTTCGGCTTGTCCATAGCCATCATCTGCGTCAGTTCCTGGATTCGCTGGGTCGCCGTGGGCATGTCATCTACTCCCCAGGGCTGGTCTCAAAGCGAACCGATCCCTTAAGTCCTTCGATGGAAGTTGGGACGGTCACGAGGGTCAGCAGATCTTGCAGATCAGTCTTGATTTCCTCCTCCAAGTCTAGGAGCCTGTTAATGAGAACTTCCGGTTTCTCATGCTCAACTGGCTTGGCCTGGTGGGGGCAGTAACGCCCGGCGGTCAGGTTGTAGTCGGCTTTCCGGATGTCGTCGATGGTGCCCCACCATGACTTTTGGCTCTTAAAGTCTTTGAGCCTGTCGGACTTCAGGATAGCGCGCACGCCGCCGCTTTTTTCATGTCGCCAGGTATACGGCCAGAGGGAGAGCATGTGTTCCAAGTCACCGTCCGTATCAAAGTCCGGCAAGCGCCGCCGGGTAGCTCCGAGGTCGCGACCGTCACTATCCACCCGGTAAAACCAGACCTTTGAGGTTCGGACGTCATCCCTTCCAAGCGGTCGGCGGAAAACGACTATACTGGTCTTAGCGCCGCTATAAGGGTTAAACACCCCATTCGGCAGGCTGATAACGCCCAGGACCTCAAACTGCTCAACCAGACGACGGCAGATCTTCCGGAGCATTTTCTTAGAGTCGAAGAGGAGACCTTCCTTAAGAACCACTGCAGCCCGCCCACCTGGACGAAGCGCATTCATCATATGTTGAATAAAGAGCGCCTCATAGAGCTTGATGTGGTACTCGAACTGGGCCATGCGCTCCTGCTTCGTCGGCCCGAACGGCGGATTGGCGAGGATCAGGTCATACTTGCCCTTGTGGATGTCCTGAGCCTTGTTGGACAGGCTGTCGTCGTTGGCGAGCAGGCTCGAGCCGTCCTTGTGGAGGACCATGTTCATCAGGGCGAGCTTGAAAACCAGAGGCGAATGCTCGACGCCCAAAAGATGTTTTTCCTTCAACTGCCGTATAAGATTATCGCGTTCTACTGCATTCCTTTTTCTTTCTATCTTCTCACAGACACGCATAAAAGCCCGCACAATAAAACCGCCCGTCCCGCATGCAGGGTCGTAAATGCTCTCGCCGATCTCTGGTTCAATCACCTGAACCATTCGGTCTACAATGTGGCGCGGGGTAAAGTACTCAGCAAATTCCTTATCTTGCCCAAATTTTTGGAGAAGCTGCTCGTAGGCTGTCCCAAAAACATCAAAGCGTTCGCCCGGCCCAATTTTGCGGGCCATCACCTCAAGCAGATTAAGTTCTTTTAGTTTGGAAGTCAGCGTCCGAATTGTTGTCGTATATCGAAGGGGAAATGTAGTCTCTTTAAACAACCGCGTCACATCTCTCGCAGAACGGTGCTTCGAATGCTTTTCTCGTTCGGAGAGGTCGACGAACATCTGTTTGCAAAAGGTCACAGAGTCTGAGAATCCCAAAGTTTTCGCATATGTGTCCAGATCGTCAGCCCACTCGTGAAAGCGGTATCTATTCGGAATTAGCTGTTCCTCCTCCGAACGTAGCCCCCTGGAGACCTCTTCCTCCAAGGTGGCTTTTTCGTCCCAGAGTTTTAGGAAAAGAAAAAGACTGAATATTTCTAGGCGATCAGTTGCGTGCACAGCGTCATCGCGCAGGATGTTAGCAATCTCCCAGAGCTCATTTCCAAACTGGTTAAAATCAGGAGTTCGGGCCATCCTGTTCCTCCCCTTCGATCGGCGCTCCAACCGATAGAGTCAACGCTTCCGTGGCCATAGCCATGAGGTCACCTAGACTACCAAAAAGAGCCTTAATCCGAGGCACACCACCCATTTGATCCAGCCACTGGCTTCGGAGGATTTGCTCCGGCGTTATGTCCGGATTCGCTCTTTTAAAGTCGCAGACCATGAGAAGCATCTCGCGCTTTTCTCTGTTGAGACCCTTTTCCAGCGCCCACTTCTCGAATTCCCGACGGTGATGGAGCGTGTCAAAATCAGCTTCCCCCGTTGCAACAGCTATGAAATCTTCTAGGGTTGCCTCTGGCTCCCCGTAGAGGTCACGCAATGCGCGAAGGTCAAAGCCCATTGTGGCAAGGAATGCGTGATCGGGCATGCTTGTCCCTTTGAAATATCGCCAGCACAATATGGTTTGCGCGAAACGCTGTTTGAGCCCTTCCCTTTCCAGACCTCCCCTGAGCTGAGCCTCGACTTGGCGACGAAGCTCCTCTAGGACAGCTGGAGAGATGGTTTCAGAAAAGACCAAGTGAACGGCCACGTCGGCAATGACCATTTCCTGTTCACTACCGCCCTTATCCTCCGGGCCACGCGCACCTTCGCGACGCTCCCGGTCAATGATTTCCTCTTCTACCTGCTCAACAGGCTCATCCTCAACGCCAGGCGTGTCATTGGTTACCACAGGCTCAAGACGGGAAATATCAACGAAATCCACCAGCTTGTAGAAGTCCTTACCGGTCTCCCTGCACTTGCGTGTGCCTCGACCCTTCATCTGGACGTAGAGCACTTTTGATTTGGTTGGCCGCGCCATCAGCAATACCTCGACATCCGGTGCATCGATGCCTGTGTCCAGCATCCCAACTCCGACGAGGACGATCGGGCGAGGCGCCATGTTGGGATCCTTGTGGGCCTGTTCAATGATTGCCTTGCGCTCTTCTGGCCCGGTAATCTTCTGAAACTCCTCGATCAGTTCCCTTGCACCAGCCATCTCGTTGTGGACAGCAAGGATGAACTTTTCCGCGGCCGCTTCGTTGGGAGGGAGTTTGTTCCGTCGATTGTATTCCTCGATGAGGGCATAACGAAGGTTCTTCGCATGCGCGATAGAGGCTGCGAAGACAATTGTCTTGGCCGGCTGCCGGGTGCCGAGGATGTCCTCGAAATACTTCTCCGCGATGAGCTTATTCCGCTCGGGAACATCCACGGCCCGGCCGAGCTGTTCCGGCTCAAAGTCAAAGCCCATGTCATGGACGCCCTCAAGGTCGACGTTCGTGTGGAGCTTGTGGTGGATGCAGGCGGCCAGGCGTTCCCACTGCGAGACTTCGGGATTGGCTTCGCCCTGTCGGATGGTGTAGCGATAAATGGGACCTCGGTACTGGCCTGGGTCGGTAAAAAATCGATCCGTATTCACCGTTTCTTTGTCAGCAGGGGTTGCCGTCAACCCAAGCAGGATTGCCCCGCCTTTGGCGAAATGATCTAGTACCCCGTACCAATCTCCGAAATAGGAACGATGACATTCGTCAAGAATGACAACGCTAAAATGCTCAGGTTCGTAATTTAAGTATTTGTTGCGGACTGCCAAGTGCTGAACCGTCGTGACCAGAATATCCCGGTGCTTGTCATCTTTTCCGCCTGTGGCCCTTTCGATATTAAAATTGTCTCCTAAGTAGGTTTTGAATTTATTGACCGTCTGTGAAGCGAGGGCATCTCGGTCCACCAGGAAGAGGGTTCTTCTGATTAAACCGACCGCCCAAAGTTTAGCAATTACTCCAGCCGCAGTGATTGTTTTGCCGGTGCCCGTTGCCATCTGTAGATACATTCGCTTACGGCCAGATTGAACGCCCGCAAGCACCTGGGATACCGCAACGCGCTGATAGTCCCGAAGCGTTCCGTAAAGCTCTTCCGCTTGAGGGTGAAAAAATTCCCAAAATTCGGGCGGGGTTGGGAAATTAGAGATTTTTTCCGGAAGGGTATTGGCCCTGAGGTTCTGGCGAAGGAAAATTCTCCCATCACTGGCAAACAGGAGAGGAACGTCCCTTCCTGTGCTCTTCTTGTACGTGCGTGCATAGCCCTTTGCCTGTTCAAGAGCTGCCCACAGGTACTTTCCGGGCTTTTTCGCCTCTAGGATGGCAAGAACTTGCCCCTCTCGGAGGAAGACGCGATCAGCCTCCTCGCCATCAAGGTGCTCTCTCCACCTCTTGCGGGTTGTCTGGAAGTCCGTAAGGTCCCAGCCGCGTTCACGGAGGTGTTCTTCGATCAAGACCTCGGCGTCGGCTTCGCTAATCGCGGGCATGATCGCCTCCGGCTGAGTAATCCTTTTGGCAAGAGCGGTCCAACTCCCCCACATTCGGGCTCCTCACTGATCCAAAGAGCCTCTCTTTGGGCAAGCCTATCCGGTACCCCATCCTGGCCTTAGTTTAAAGCCATGCAAGATTTTACATAATTTGCGACTATTCTTAAAACAATCTCGGGCTTTTTGAGTCCGGCCGTGGGCGAGCGGTGGAGTTTACGCGCGGAGAGGGGATTTTCTGCTGCGTAACAATAAGCACCGAGAATCGCTGCAATCCGTCCCCCCAGGAACTCGACCGATGAAGAAGACAGCGTGGCCTACTGTCAAGTCAAGTCCATTCTACTACACTTTTATTTCTCAAGCGCCTTTATCTTTCTCCTCATCTCGATATCGTTCAGCATGGCGCCGAGCTTATTCATGATGGCATCAACCGCTCCATACCAGTGGGTCCAGTGGGGGCCCATCATGCTGGCTCCCATCCGCCAGCGGCGCCCATCATGATGCCAGACGAGGTAGTGCATTATCTCCGGAGTCTCATCCAAGGGGTTATCCTTGCTGATGAGGCCCTCACCCCATTTTCCCTTGCAGACCACCTTAAATTTGCGCTTAGGGGCTGCCGCCTTCACCTGGGTGCTTATTTATTCTCTAATTTGAGGTCAAAAGAAATCTTGAGCTCCGGATGACCCCCAGCCACTTCCCTTGGCTTAATATCGGAGCCTTTGGCCAGCAAATAATTCCTTCGAGGGTGCCGTCTATTAAGCCCAACCACAGAATCTCTAGCAGGGGCTAAGAAGTTCCCTTTTTAGCTACCTTGAGTATGACCGCCCAGCTTGGGCTTGAAATTTATTTCAAAAACATATGTCTTGAGAAATACGCATTCCTTGATCCGGGTCAAAAATTTTAAAAAATGGGCCCCTTAGGAGCCAGTGGCCTCAGCTTTTTCCAGTGTGTCCTGCGCTCTTTCATACCCTCTGCCGCTCAAAAACCTGAGGAGCCAATCTTTGGGGTTCTTACTAAGGCGGAAAGAGAGAGAATCAGGGATGAAGTAATCTTTATCAGAGACTTGCCGGTCGGAAGCTTCCGACCTAAAATAGTGGATTCCGCATATTCTACTATGGGTGATTTACAAGGGCCAAAAAGGAGAGCGACCTGTGGGAGAGCCTGAAACTATTTTTCTTTTAGACCCTTTGAGAGAGCGCTTCCTGCCCCTCATCGAAGCCAATCTTCCCCCGGAATTCCGCCTGCTCAAGGTTTCGGGAAACTCCGAGGAGGAGAGAGTCAGAAAGGCACCGGCGGCCGACTACATCTTTGTGTTCGCGGTAAAGCTATCGAGGGACGTCATTAGGGCTGCGACCAGGCTCAAGTTCATTCAGAAGCTGGGTGTTGGAACGGAAAGGATAGACCTGGAGGCCGCCCGAGAGGTGGGGGTTCCCGTGGCCAAGCTCGCCGGCACCAATGCCATCTCGGTAGCCGAGCACACCTTTCTGCTCATTCTCTCCATTTACCGGAATTTCATGGCAACGGTTGAGATTTTGAGAAAGGGAGACTTTAAATCGAGGGGCGCGTTTGTGGGGAGTTCTTCTGAGCTCTGGGGCAAAACCCTGGGAATCCTGGGGCTCGGGAATTGTGGCCGACAGGTGGCTCGAAGGGCCAAGGGCATGGGGATGAAAACCATATATTACGACAAATACCGCCGCCCTCCATCCGCGACGGAGAGGGATCTCGGGGTGGAGTTCAGAGAGCGCGAGGAGGTGATCAGGGAATCAGACATCCTCTCCCTTCACCTGCCTCTGACCGACGAGACAAGAGGGATGATAGGCGAGGGGGAGCTCTCCCGGATGAAGAAGAGCGCCATCCTGATTAATACCGCGCGTGGGGCTATTGTGGATGAAGGAGCCCTATATAAAGCCCTAAAGGAAGGGGTTATCGCAGGGGCGGGGCTTGATGTTTTCTCTAAGGAGCCGCCTGATATCGAGGATCCGCTTTTTTCCCTTCCCAATGTGGTTGCGACCCCCCATTTCGGGGCCGCCGCCAAGGAGAGCGACGAGAGGATCGTGCGGCATGCGCTGGATAACTTAAGGAACTTCTCCCTGGGGCTGCCGCTGAGGGAGGAGGATGTGGTGGTCCCCTCCCCTGGGCTCCGCATCGAGAGCGCTCCCGAGCCCCCCTGGGAAAAGCTGGCGCAAGAGATTTCGGGAAAGGGGCGAGGTTGACCCAGCCGCCACCTTCCTGCTAGACTGAAAATGTCTTCGCGGGGGGGGAAGGGCCTATGCAAAGACTCAAGAGAGAAGTCATAAAGCTTGCCCGAGAATCGGGAATAGACCTCGTGGGAGTGGCTCCATCTGAGAGGTTTTCTGAGGCGCCCCAGGGCCGAAGTCCGGAGGAGCTTCTGCGGGGAGCCAGGAGCGTCATCTCTCTCGCCGCGCGCATTCCCACGGGCACCCTTCTCACGGCTCCGAACTACTCCTTCCTCCAATTCGGCTGGCTCAGGCTCAACGAAATCTTGAACCTCGCGGCCCACCGCATGGCCATTTTCCTTGAAGACCGCGGTTTCCTCAGCATGCCCATGCCCGCGGCCCGAGATTACGGACCGCCCGAGATCTTGAGGGAGGAGCCAGAACCCGAGATCCGCTACTTGAGCTCTTTTTGCGAGCGGCATGCGGCTGAGCTCTCGGGCCTGGGCGAGATCGGGATAAGCGGGTGCCTCATCACGAGAGAGTTCGGCGCGAACGTGCGCCTGGGCTCCCTCCTGACAACGGCTCCCCTCCCCCCCGACCCTCCTCTTGAGGAGGAGCTCTGTCTTCCGGAAAGGTGCGGCCACCTCTGCGTGAGACTCTGCCCCTGGGATGCCATCTCAGAGGATGGCACCTTGAGCCACTTCCGCTGTGCGGGCATGCGCTCGGGCCATGACATCGGCTACTATCGAAAGCTTCTCACCCTCCCCGACCTCACGGTCGCCTCAAAGGCCATGGCCTACACTGATACCGGCCCCACCACCTGTGCGATCTGTCAGATCCGCTGTCCCATGGACCCCCGGCTCAACTCACTCCCCAAGAAGACGAGATGACAAGAGCCTATAAGATCCTTCTCCTCCCCGGAGACGGGATAGGCATCGAGGTCACTGCTTGTGCCCGGAGGGTACTCGAGGCCGTCTCAGAGGGAGACCCCTTTGAACTTCATTTTGAGGAGGGGGAGATAGGGCTCGGGGCCTATCACAAATGTGGTGACGCCCTCCCCCCGGAGACGCTCAAGCAGATAGAAGGGGCGCAAGGGGTTCTCATGGGCGCCATCTCGGCGGCGGAGCTTCCCCGGGGCGTCTCCAACCCCATCACAGACCTCCGCCGACGCCTGGACCTCTATGCCAACGTGCGCCCCATCAAGTACTATCCGGGCCTCCCAGAGGGCTGCCGGGAAGCTGACCTGGTCGTGGTTCGGGAGAATACGGAGGGCATGTACAGCGGCATCGAGTTCAGGGTAAAAGAAAATGCAGCCTTTGCCCTGAGGGTTATCACCAGGGAGGGGTCTGAGCGAATCGCCCGCTTTGCCTTCGAGCTTGCAAAAGAGCGGAGGCGAAAGGTGACCACCATCCACAAGGCCTCAGTTTTCAGGCAATCCTGCAGGCTTTTCCTCGATGTCTGCCAGGAGGTGGCACGCGGATACCCCGATGTGGAGCTGAATGATATGCTGGTGGATCTCGCAGCCATGCAGCTGATAAAGAACCCCCTGCAGTTTGACGTTCTGCTGGCCACGAACCTCTTCGGCGACATCCTGGCGGATGAGGCAAGCCAGTTGGTGGGAGGGATGGGGATGGTTCCGGGTGCAAACCTGGGCGATAGAGGGGCCATCTTTGAGCCCTGCCATGGTTCTGCGCCGAAGTATGCCGGAAAGAATGTGGCTAACCCCTCTGCGGCCATCCTCTCGGCAAAGCTCATGCTGGACTATCTGGGAGAGGAAGAGGCCGGAGCCCGCGTGGAGAGGGCGGTGGCTGAGGTTATAGAGGAAGGCCGCGATGTTACCTTTGACCTGGGGGGCTCCGCCACGACGACTGAGATGACGGAAGCCGTCCTGAGGAAGCTGAACGCGAGCTGAGGCCCTGAGCCCGGGGTACGTAGCGGCCGCAGCCCGCCTCCCCCAATATCTTCCCATCTCGCATCACGACCTTTCCCCGCACCATTGTGAGCACGGGCCACCCCTTGAGGCGCCAGCCCTCATAAAGGCTGTAGTCGGCATGGGAGAGGAGTTCCTCTGCTCTGACCTCCTTCTCAAGCTCCGGGTCAACTAGGGTGAGGTCGGCCTCGGAGCCAGGAGCAAGACAGCCCTTCCTCGGGTAGAGCCCGTAGAGGCGGGCCGGGTTGAATGAGGTCACTCTCGCCACCTGCTCAAGGCTCATCCCTCTCTTGTGAACACCCTCACTCAGAAGCACCGGCAGCAGGGTTGCCACTCCCGGAACCCCGGTGACGGGATTCCAGAGGTCGGCCTCCTTGAGAGCCCTTTTCCTCGGCACATGGTCAGAGCCCACAGTATCTATCGTTCCATCTTTGAGGCCCCGCCAGAGAGCCTCAAGGTCCTCTCCTTTCCTCAGGGGCGGCTTCACCTTTGCGACGGCACCGAGGTCCGAATCTTCAGTGAGCGTGAGGAAGGTGGGAGCTGTTTCTACGTAGATGGAAGGGAAGCGTTCCCTTCCCCTCCTCACCTCCTCCAGGCCCTCTCTCGAGCTCAGGTGGAGGAAGAGAA
This sequence comes from uncultured bacterium, assembly GCA_964575845.1. Taxonomy (GTDB): domain Bacteria; phylum UBA8248; class UBA8248; order UBA8248; family CAZNSX01; genus CAZNSX01. The sequence goes on from CAZNSX010000007.1 coordinate 61,030, forward strand.
TGGGGCAGCCGGCCGCTCCGGCCAGAGAGGTTGCCCTCCCTATGGCCTCCGCCTCGGTGAAGGAAGGCCTTGATTCTGAAAAGGCCCTAAGGTCGGCTCTCCCTGATGCTATGAGCTTCTGGCGGAGCCTCTGGATTATCTCGATGTTCTCCGCATGCAGGCAGAGGAGGGCTCCGGGAAGACTGGCGACCTCCCTCATACATTCATAAAGAAAGCCGTCATCGATTCCGGGGATGCCCATGATCTCGGCATCGGGGCCCCTATAGGTGAGGTAGAATTTAAAGGAAGTTACCCCGAGACTTTCAAAGCATTCCCTCACCGAGCGCAGGTGCTCCTCTGTCATCAGGGTGGCCCTGAAGGCGTAATCTATGAGGGAGCGCGGGGCAGCGGCCGCCAGGGCATCCTCGTAGAGCTCTCTGATGGGTGCTGGCCCCCTCAGAAGAGATATGACGGTTGTCACCCCGCCCAGGGCTGCCGAGCTGGTTTCGGTAAGGTAATCCTTTACGGGATCGCCCAGGCCCAAATGGGCATGGGGTTCGATGATACCGGGGAGGACGTATTTCCCCTTGGCCGCGATAATTTCACGGGCCCTGGGGGAATGGGTTGGGTCAAAGAGGCCGGCTATCCTCTCCCCCTTAAGGGCAAGGTCTGCCCTGAGCAGGCCCAAGCCCGGAAGGACAAGCGTTCCTCCCTTTATGGCCAGGTCAAAAAGCAAACTGCTCTCCAGCGCTTTTTCTTTTATTTCTTAAAACAAAACAATAGGGCCAAAAGGCCCTTTCGAAGAACCTCTCCCTGAAGCTTCCGCACGGAGAGATTAGCTCACCCCTTGAGACAGAGGCAGTTCTTAGGCGAGACCTCCAGGTAGACGGGCTCATCTTTCTCAAAAGAGAGGCTGTAGTCGCTCTGGATGCGAAGCTCCCACTCCCCCAGGGCTACACGGCAATCCTGATAGTTTCCCATGTAGATGGCACTCATGATCCGGCCCTCCAGCACGTTGTTCTCCCCTCCTTCGGGCCGCTGCTTGAGTATATCTATGTTTTCTGGCCTCATGGAAACCGTGACCTTCTCGCCGGATTCCACCCCATCGTACACGCTGCACAAGAGCCTGTGGCTCTTGACCCCGTCGGAGACATCGACAACACAGGCCCCCTCCCCTCCTGACCCCTCCACCACGTGTCCTTCAAGAAGGTTGGCTATGCCGATGAAGTTGGCCACAAACCGGTTGGCAGGCCGCAGGTAGATCGTGTGGGCATCCCCTTTCTGCTGGATATGGCCTTCGTCCATCACGATTATCTCATCACTCATCACCATGGCCTCGGCCTGGTCATGCGTGACATAGATGGAAGTGAACCCGATCTCATGCACGAGGCTCGTCAGCTCAAGACGCATCCTCTCGCGGAGCTTGGCATCGAGGTTGCTCAGGGGCTCATCGAAGAGAAGCACCTTGGGGTTATAAACTAGAGCCCGCGCGAGGGCCACACGCTGCTGCTGACCCCCTGAGAGCTTGGTGGCATACCTATCCCCAAGACCCCCGAGACCCACAAGCTCCAAAGCCCTCTCAACCTTCTCCTTCGTCTCAGCCTTTGCCGTTTTCTTAACCTTAAGCCCGTAGGCCACATTGGAGAAAACGGTCATGTGCGGCCACACAGCATAGGACTGAAAGACCATCCCCAGATGGCGGTTCTCCGGTGGAACCATGACGCCACGCTTCGGGGAGGAAACGCACTGGCCGTCGATGTAAATTTCCCCCGCATTAGGGTGCTCCAGGCCTGCGATGCACCGCAAAGTCGTGGTCTTGCCGCAGCCGCTCGGACCCAGAAGCGTGATGAATTGTTCCTTCTCCACCTCGAAGCTTATGTCATCGACCGCGAGTACCTCCTCGCCGAAGCGCTTTGTGAGCCTCTCAACCTTCACGTAGCTCATCTCAGGTCACCTCGTATTGTCCGTTTGCCATAAAAAGGGATTAGCTCAGTACTATTATACCAATATACCAAATGAATATCAGAAAGCAAGCTCTCCCATGCCCACCACCTTCTTGAAGACATAGACGACCCCAAGGATCATCGCCGTCTGTATGACGGCGAAGGCGGCGGTGAGCTCCATGGGCTCTGTGTCGTAAAGGAGGAAAAGAGCGACCGACATCACCTCGGTCTCGCGGCCGTAAAGAAGAATGGATGTGCCGAGCTCCCTTATGTAAATGATGAACAGCACCAGCCAGCCGCATACCAGCCCCGGCTTCAGGAGGGGAGCCGTGATGTTCTTCATGGTCCTGAGCCAGGAGGCGCCGCAGACACGGGAACTCTCATCGAGTTCTGGCTCAAGCGACAGGAGCACCGAAGAGACCGCTCCCATGCCGAAGGGGAGAAACCTGGTCATGTAAGCAATCATAATGATCCAGACGGTGCCGTAAACGTAGTTAATGGGGGTAGGGGAATTTATGTAGACACGGAGTACTCCCATTGCCAGCACTATTCCCGGGACCGCTATGGGTATAGCAGTCACGAAGCTGAGAAAACCCCGGCCCCGGACCCTGGACCGATAGACGAGATAGGAGGTGATGGTCACCAGGGTGATGGCCAGAGTGGCACCCACAAATGAGAGTCTGAGACTATTCCAGACGCCGCGCTGCACGATGGGATAGCCCCAGGTGACGATGATTACGATCATCAAGACTCCGGGTACCACTATGGGAAGCGTCTGCGCGTAGCCCTTGACAAACCCCTTCCACCACGCCAAGTCGCGTTTTATGTAGTAGGCGGCGGCGGCGACGGCGACGATTATCGCGGCGATGATGAGGAAGAGAAGGAGGAGGGCCGGCAGGAAGGCCTCACCCTTGGGAGCTCCCGCAAAGAGCAGGTGGCCATAGGTTTTGCTCAGGGTGAGCTGCTCAACGGAAAAGCTCCCCTGCCATGCGTAGGTGACGGAGACGATGGCGATGGCAAAGGTGGGAAGCGCCACGGCCACGAAAAGATAGAGGAGGTTCCAGCCCAGGGTAAAAAATCTCAAGCGTCCCAGGTTTATGAGCGTGGGGCGGTAGCCCTTTCCAGTGACGGTTATGAACTCGCGTGGCAGGATTATACGCCGCTGGATGAGCACCCCTATCACCGTTATGGTCAGAAGGATTATTCCGACGGCGGCTGACTGGTTGAAATTGGCCGGAAATGTGGTGAGGTTATATATTGCGGTCGGGAGGGTGCCCTTCCCTACTGGCTCCGAGAGCAAGATAGGCACTCCGAAGATTCCGGCGCTCGTCACGAACACGACCAGGGCCCCCGAGAGGATGGCTGGAGCCGAGAGCGGAAGCGTGATACGAAAAGTAGTCTGGAGAAGGCCGGAGCCGCAGACCCTTGCCGACTCCTCAAGAGCCGGGTCCATCTTCCGGAAGGTTCCCACCACGAAGAGATATATCACGGGCGTGTAAAAGAGGCAGAGAACCCAGGTGACCCCACCCAGGCCGTAAATGTTAAAGGGCGGCTCACTGAGGCCAAAGGCCCACATCGAAAAGGTATTCAATATGCCAAACTTGGGTGCGGCCAGATAACGCCAGCTGATGGCGCCTATGAAGGGCGAAAGGAAGAACGGGATGAGATTGAAGGTCTCCAGGAAGTTCCTGTAAGGGGTGTTTGTGCGCGCGGTTATCCAGGCGCAGGAGACGCCGAAAAGCATGGCCAGCAAGGTAGAGCCCACTCCGATCAAGAAGGTGTTCAGGACGGGGCCGATAACCTCATTGTCCTTGAGGGTGAAGACGTATTGATAGTTCTCAAGGGTATAGCGCGTGGGCTTGCCGTACTCTCCTCCTACGGTGAAGCTGTCATAAAAAAGCCTGCCCATGGGCAGGAGCACCATGAGGCAGACGATGACCCCCACCGTCATCAAGATGGCTTTCTCTTTATTCATGCGCTACTATCCCCCGGCGTGCCGCGGGTTGAAGGCTCCTCGGCTTCGCCCAAAACCTGAAAGACTAACGCTGAGGTATTCGCTTCCCCGGAGGGAAAAAAGGGCTGGGGTGGGACCCGGGGCCCCACCCCTTTTGAACCAACTGGGCTAACGGCCGTAGATCCGCCGCCAGACTTTCCGAGTATTCTTTATGGCCTTGCTCCCGTACTTCTTCCAGTCAAAAGGAATGGCCTTCATTTCCTCGATGCCCTTGATGTAGGGGGAGGGATGCTTGATGCCCTCTCTGCCAGAGGCGAAGCCAACGAACTTGCCGTGGATCATCTGCCCCTGCTCGCTCCGCATGTAATCGACCATGAGTTTGGCCGCATTGGGGTGCTTGGCCCGCTTGAGGATGGCCATGGGCTGCGGGAGCGGAAGCACCCCTTCCTTGGGATAGCCGTTGTGATAGGCGCTGGAGTCGGTCGTCAGGGAGAGCTGGTAGAGCCGCGTCGGCATGCTGCTCATGTCAACGGGCGTCTCGCAGAGGAGCATCTTCTCCTGGGTGCGCTTAGTGCCCATGAGCACAACGGTATTCTGCTTCGCCAGCTCTTTGAAGAACTTATCCCCCATGACGCTGTGGACAGCCTCGAAGGTGGCCGAATAGGAGGTTGACTTCAGCACGTCGCCCTGCACGATCTTGCCCTTGAACTCGGGCCTCAGGAGGTCAGTCCAGCTCTCGATTGGCTTGGGCGGCTTGTCAAAGCATTTGTCGTTCCAGGCGGGAACAAATACATAGGCGTCGGAGACCCAGTAGCCCTTCATGCTCAGGCCCGCCCGGTCGGAAGGACCATAATGTTTGTACTCCGGTGAGTCGTATTCCAGGAGCTCACCCCGCGCAAGCAGCTCATAGAACCACCCCAGGGCCGCCACCGCGATGACATCCACCGTGACCTTATCGGCTTTCAGCTCCTCTTCCACCTTGGCCGTCAGGGTGCCCGTCCGCATGCGGGGGATGCTAACCGAGAGCTCTTGAAGCCCGTAATATTTTTTGAAGTCCTCGATGATCTTGGTGCTCGTCTCCACATCCATGATGGTGTCCCACCAAGTCAGGGCACCCTCTTTGCGGGCCCCCTCGATGAGATTGGCCACCCGCTCCCGGTCGGCCCCGGTCAGGCCCTTGAGGGCCGGCGGCTCGGCGCTGAAGGATAGGCCCCCAGAACTTAAGATGAACGCTGCAGCCACCACCACGGCTATGAGGCCCAACCCCAAGCGCTTTTCCCTTCTTAGCCCTTTATGCATTTCGTTTCCCTCCTCCAAAAGAGTAACATCTCACCTCTCAGACCTTCAGCAAGATTGATGAAATAGACTCTCCCTTCGGGAAAGCATCGGGTGAACTTTCCTCCCACAGGATGGGGGAAGTTATCTCGAAGCCAAAAACTTTAGACAAAATTCAGAATTAGAGGGGAAAAAAGTTTTTTTCGTGAATTCCTTTTTGCTTTAGTATACTTTTCTTATGCCATTCTCTCTGTAACTGTCAAGGATTTTCTGAGGCCCCCGTGCCCTGAAAGAGGAGGAGCCCTTGGTCCGTTCCTCTTCAGGAATGGAAACTAAGAGCAAGGCATTTGGCCCAGCATCCAACAAGCTACCCCAGGATGAGTTCAGGGGGGTTCCCGCTTAAATCATACTGGAATCAGGAACCCTGAGCCTGGTTCCTTCTTTTGGGTTGAAATGCCTCACCTCGGGGCCCTATACTTCGCCTTGGCCTCCACTCAAGTCCTGGCTCTCAGCAAGGAGGGAAAGACCGAAGGAAAATCGCATCGAGCTATTTTTTTGACAGAGGAGGGAAAGGCCTATGGCTGAAGAGGCGAAGTATAACCCCGTGGCCTTGCGGCGAGGGGCGCTTAACTTCGGGGAGGAGTATGCCCGGAGGGTCCTAGACCGGTTGAACAGTATTGATAGGGAATTCTGCCGACTCTTTCAGGAGTTCACTTATGCCGGAATGTATGAGCGCGAGGTCATCGACCATAAGACGAGGGAGCTTTGTGCGGTGGCCGCCCTGACGGCTCTCGGCAGGTTCCCACAGCTTCGCTCCCACATCAGGGCTTCTCTCAACTATGGCGCCCGGCCCGAGGAGGTGCGGGAGGTGATCCTCCAGATGGTCATCTATGGTGGTTTTCCCGTAGCGCTTCAGGCTCTCAACGAGCTGGAGGAATTTCTCAGCGAGGAGGAGCCCTCCATGGGCTTCGGCAATCCACCTTAGGGAGGAAGTGAAAATGGCCTCGGAAAATGACTTCTGGCCCCTGTTCAGCGAGGAAGAATACCGCGACCGCTACGAGCGTATCCGGGACGCCATGAGGGAGAGGGGGCTGGACGCTCTCCTCATTTACGGAAATCACACCTTTTTCGCGACAGAGCCAGGCCAGCCCAATGTGGTCTATGTGGCAAGCTATGCGGCATTCTACCAGACCTATGTGGTCTTCCCCCTTGAGGAGGAGCCCACCCTCATCATCACCTGGGCGGGCCACCTGAGGAATGCCAAAAGCATCACGGCCATAAAGGATGTAAGGGCGCCGGCCGGCTTCAGGATTGCCGAGAAGGTTGTGGAGAGGATTAAGGAGCTTGGTCTTGAGAAGGGAAAGCTGGGCATTGTGGGTAGTTGGGGCTTCGTTAATGTTTCCATTCCTTATGAGCACTGGTGCATCTTTAAGGAGGAACTCCCCGGCGCCGAGATATCCATAGAGACGGCCATGTATGAGGATCTCCGGCTCATAAAGAGCCCCGAGGAGATAGCCTACATCGAGCGCGCGGCGGGCATTTCCGACAAGGCCCACGAGGCCCTGGATAGCGCCATAAAGCCCGGGAAAACCACCGATAATGACCTTTTCAACGTGCTCCTCGCGACCGTCCACAGCCTGGGGGGTAGGATGCCCTTCGGCCATGTGGAATCGGCCCCCATGACTGAGGCAAACATGGTTTATCCCAACCCCTATGCCTTGAAGCGGACAATCCAGCGCGGGGATGTGGTGATGACGGAGGTGGCGGGCTGCTACGGTGGCTATGGCGCCAAGATCTGGGGGACGGTGTTTGTGGGAGAGCCCACCGAGGAGTACAGGCGCCTCTTCGAGGCGGCCGCAGCCTCCAACCGAGCCATGAAGGAGGCCATCAAGCCCGGCCTCACGCCAGAAGGGGTAAAGAAGGCCATGATGGAGCCCGCCCACTCAGAAGGCCTCATCCCGAGGTCGGCCATCCACGGGTGGAGCAACTACAATCAGGCCCCGAGGGCCGGGGTGGAGCGACGGGATGGGGAGTATTTCATCGCCGATGGGGATTACGTTTTTAAGGAGGGAAATGTTTTTTCCGTCCTGGGCTGGGCAACCTCCACTGACGGCCGGAGGGCCGCCTGGTGCGGAGACACCGGAATCCTGACGAGCGAGGGGATCAGCTGCCCCCACGCCTATAAGTGTGATGAGATAAAGGTGGTTTGAGAGGGCTACTCGAGAACCCCGTAGCCTATTTCCTTGAAGGAGGGATGGCAGATAACTAGCATTTCCGTGGGTTCACGAAAGGGGTTGAAGCCTCAGCGGACATCTCCCTTTGGGACCCAGAGGATATCATCGCCCTTTAACTTTGCCTCCTCCCCATCGTGGCCCACCTCACCCATTAAGCGCCCCTCCGTTCGGGGGAGCGCTCCATCATGGCGAGCAATTCCTCACAGGCCCTCTCAGCCACGGGAGGGTCATTGATGTTATGGTCCAGCTCGATGAGCTCGATGGAGGAGCTCAGGTGCTCCCGAAGGGACTCCAGATATGCCATGTCAGAGGGAGGGTCATGGAGAGGCCTTCCGCTGGCGCCCTGGTAGGAGAAGCCCCGGAGGGGAACTATGACCTTGGCCGGGCCACGGGCCTCATTGAGCTTTCTGGCTGTCCGCCTTCCAACCTCGGCCATCTCCTCTGGGCTCGTTCTCACGAGGCACATATATACCGAGTGCTGCACGTAAGCCCTTCCCCTGAGCCCGGAGGGAATGGCCTCGGGCGGCCCGGTGATGATGAAATCGACCCCTCCCGGGAGCACCACCTGGGGGAGCCCGTGGGCTCCGGCCACAGTCAACCGGTTATCCCTTCCGGCGTGGTCACCCCCCACCAGGTGGTCTGTGAGCTCATGGGTTGAGAGGTCCAGGATGGCTGTAAAGAAGCCCTCCTCGATGAGCTCCTCCATGGCGGCGCCGCCCGTGCCATTGGGGTGGAAGGCCACCACCTCGTAGCCCCTTCCCTCCAGGATTCCTTTGGCCCGCATTCCGGCGGGGGTGGTGTTGCCGTAGATGGTTATTCCTATGGCTGGCCGCTCGGGCCTGGGGAGGGCGGCCCCTTCTTCCACCATGCCAACTATGGCCCCTGCGGCATTCGCGAGTATGCTTTTGGTTATGGAGTTCAGGCCCAGAATGTCCGCCACCGAGTGCATCAAGACCATATCTTTTGTTCCCACAAATGGGCCAAAGCGCGCAAGACCGGAGGCCACAGTGGAGAGCACAAGCTTGGGGACCGTGATGGGAAGCTCCTGAAGGGCCGTTGCCGCTATCGCCGTTCCCTGGGCGCCCCCCAGGCCGATGGCGCCCTGGAGCTTACCTTCCCGATAGAGGCTGGCCACGACCTTGCAGGTGCCGCGGGTCATGGCCTGATTGCAGCGCCCCTTATTGCCACAGGCGATAAGCTCCCCGAGCTCCTCCCCGCCCGCCCGAGCCACTTCCTCCCGAGAGATGTCCGCCTGGAAAAGCGGCTCTCCCAAGAGGCCCGGGTCTATGACGACGGCCCCCAAGCCCCGGGCCTTGATGCGCTCTCTGAGAAACTCCGCCTCGGCCCCCTTGGTATCAAGAGTGGCTATTATGGCGATATTTTTCGGACCCACCCTCATCACCATAAGCCAAGAATTTTGGGGAGACGAAAGACCCTTCTCCTCCCCTTGAGAACGCAAGGACCCCCTGAGAACTTAAGCTGAGGCCAATGCTATCACCGGCAAAAGTCCCTGTCAATGAAGCGCGAGAGGGGCTTTCCCCTAAAAATCCCTCCGCCCGAGCAAACTTGAACTAATGGCAGGATCCTCAGAGCGTGAAAGGGCTCGACCCGAGGGCTGAGGATATGGACGGGGAGCCAAGAATCAATTATAATTATTATTTTGGGAGCCCACCCATCGAGCACGGTTTCTCCCTTCAGAGGTGACCTCTTATGGCCAAAGAGATTATGGATAAGACTGAAGAGGCCCGTCCCACCGCCCTCCAGACCGAGTGGGATGAGGAAGTGGATGGGCCCATAGAGTGGGAGCTCGATACAGGGCCACGGAGGGCAGGCTTGTGGCGAAAGCTCCTGCATAGGGAGGTCGACCAGCCCACCCACAGGGTCTACGGACCCTTTGAGAGGTTTGACGATAGGGACGTGGTCTTCGCCCGAGGGATACTGGAGCCCGGAAGCCGCGAATACGAGCATTACTACGCAGTCCGGCATCCTGAAAGGAAGCAGGGCGATGAAAGATTCCGCATCTTCTACAACAGGGAGCTCGCGGCCAAGCGTCGGGCCGAGATCTGGCCGGATGAGCCCCTTCAGCTTGCCCTCAGCAAGGCGGCGGGCATGATACCCCCGCTTCTGGGGGACAAGGTTCTGGGCCCAGTGGCGGGGGAAAAGGTCAAGGTTGACCCTGAAGAGATGGCCCTCAAGATAAAGGGGCTGGGAAAGTATTTCGGCGCATCAGTGGTCAAGATCTGCCGTCTTAACCCCGCGTGGTTCTACAGCCGAAAGGGCCGCTGGTACTATTTTGGGGAGCGGTGGGGGGACCCCATAAGGGAGCGCTACGAGTATGCCATAACCCTGGGCTATCCCCACAGCTGGGACTTCCTTCTGGCGGGAAGGGACATTAACCAGGCCTGCAACATTGACTCGGGGCATCTCTACAGCCTCATGGCCGAGGTCTCGGTGCGAATGGCTGCTTTCATCCGGGCTCTGGGCTACCGGGCAAGGGCCCAGCACGTGGCCAACTATACGGTGATGCAGGTCCCCATCGCCATCGATGCGGGGATGGGCGAGATAAGCAGGATGGGATTCCTGGTGAGTAAGGACTGGGGGCCGAGCCTGCGGCTTGTGACAGTCACTACTGACCTCCCCATGGCGGTGGATAAGCCCGTCGATATCGGCATGATCGACTTCTGCGAGAGGTGCGGCAAGTGCGCCGGTAAATGTCCCGTGGGGTGTATCCCCGAAGGCCCTGGCAAGATGATAAAGCGCAGGGGGGCCTGGGTCTGGCAGATCGATGCCGATAAGTGCTATGCCTTCTGGAACTCCAAGGGCACCAACTGCTTTCAGTGCATGAGCGTTTGCCCCTGGACCAAACCCGACAACCTCCTCCACAAGGTCTCCCGGGAATTGGCCGCCCGCTCCAGTCTCATCCGACGCCTTCTCATCCGGGCAGACGACATATTTTACGGAAAGCTACCCGCGGGCCATCCCTTCCCCCCATGGCTTCAGTACTCTCGCCATCGGAAAAAGCCGGGGGGTGGAGGCGCTGGAGCCAAGGGCTGAGGTTATGGATGGAGAGTCGGGAATCAATTATAATTTTATTTCAGAAGCCCAACCGAAGAGGACGCTTTTTCCCTTCAGAGGTGACATCTTATGGCCAAAGAGACTCTGGATAAGACTGAAGAGGCCCATCTCACCGCCCTCCAGACCGAGTGGGATGAGGAAGTGGATGGGCCCATAGAGTGGGGGCTCGATACAGGGCCAAAGAAAGCAGGCTTCTGGCGAAAGCTCCTGCACAGGGAGGTCGACCAGCCCACCTACAGGGTTTATGGTCCTTTTGAGAGGTTTGACGAGAGGGATCTGGTCTTCGCCCGAGGGATACTGGAGCCCGGAAGCCCTGAGTACGAGCATTACTACGCAGTCCGGCATCCAGAAAGGAAGCAGGGCGATGAAAAATTGCGCATCTTCTACAACAGGGAGCTCGCGGCCAAGCGCCGGGCCGAGCTCTGGCCGGATGAGCCCCTTCAGCTGGCCCTCAACAAGGCGGCGGACATGATATCCCCGATTCTGGGGGACAAGATTCTGGGCCCCGTGGCGGGGGAAAGGGTCAGGGTTGACCCTGAAGAGATGGCCCTCACCATCAAGGGGCTGGGAAAGTATTTCGGCGCATCAGTGGTCAAGATCTGCCGCCTTAACCCCGCGTGGTTCTACAACCGAAAGGGCCGCTTTTGCTATTTTGGGGAGCAGTGGGGAGACCCCATAAGGGAGCGCTACGACTATGCCATAACCCTGGGCTATCCCCACAGCTGGGACTTCCTCCTGGCCGGAAGGGATACCAGCCAGGCCAGCAATATTGAGTCGATGCATCTCTACAGCCTCATGGCCGAGGTCTCGGTGCGCATGGCGGCTTTCATCCGAGCTCTGGGCTACCGGGCCCGGGCCCACCATAGGGCCAACTATACGGTGATGCAAATCCCCATCGCCATCGATGCAGGGATGGGCGAGATAAGCAGGATGGGATCCCTGGTGAACAAGGACTGGGAGCCGAGCCTGCGGCTTGTGACAGTCACGGCTGACCTCCCCATGGCGGTTGATAAGCCCGTCGATATCGGCATGATCGACTTCTGCGAGAGGTGTGGCAAATGCGCTGATAAATGCCCCGTGGGGTGCATCCCCGAAGGGCCGGGCAAGATGATAAAGCTAAGGGGGGCTTGGGTCTGGCAGATCGATGCCGACAAGTGCTACGCCTTCTGGAATTCCAAGGGCACCAACTGCTTTCAGTGCATGAGCGTTTGCCCCTGGACCAAACCCGACAACCTCCTCCACAAGGTCTCCCGGGAGCTGGCCGCACGCTCCAGTCTCGTCCGGCGCCTTCTCATCCGGGCAGACAACATATTTTACGGAAAGCTCCCCGCGGGCCATCCCTTCCCCCCATGGCTTCAGTACTCTCGCCATCGGGAGAAGCCGGGGAGAGAAGGGCCTACGGACATTCCCGGGGAGAAAGAATTTTTACATTAGGGGTCTTCTCATCTCTAGAGGCCCCCAGCAGCGGCCTCAAAAAGGACCTCGGGGCCACCAAATCTTAATTGCATAGTTGACCCTATGAGCCCACATCATCACCCAGATCAGAAGTGGGCGTGCTCCGGCGGGAGCTCGCGCGTGAACTCCGTGTTATCCCCCCAGGGCCCGAAACCGTTCCTGCGTATGTAGGCCTTCCTGTTATGGCCTCTGGGTAAGCCATCTCCCTTGAGCGCAGTGCCAAGCCAGTCGCATACCGGATGATGGATCCCGAGGCCTCCGTTGCCCTCCAGGTGCCACAGGGGATGATAGGAGTCCTCGAAGACCCAGAGCTCCTTGGGAGAAGAGAGCTCGGCGAAAAGGGTGAGCGTGTCCTCAAGCGGCGCGAGCGGGTCGAACTCTCCCGTGACAAGAAGCGTCGGGCATTTGACCCTCTTCCCATAGCCCCTGCAGTGCATTTTCTCCGCCATGGCGTCGAACTCGGCCTCGTCATCCATGCCGGCCATGTACATGAACATCTGCTTGAAGCGCGGGGAGCTCTGGCTGAAGATGGTGTTATTCGGGTTGAAGCAGGCCACCCCCGCGCAGAGTGCCGCCACCCTCTCGTCATATGCCGCGATCCTCGTGCTCCAGAAACTGCCCATGCTTATGCCGTAGAGGCCGATCTTGTCGCTGAGGACCTCCGGCCGACCCTCCAGGTAATCGAGAACCGCCCTGCCCGCGCGCTCATAATTGTCCCCAACCGGGCGAATCTTGCGGATGTTGCTTATCCCCTGGCCGGGACCGTCCATGGTGAGGCAGTGTAGGCCGCGCTGCAGTGGGAGGTTCTGCGCAGGGTGCGGGAAGACTTCCTTGGTCTGGTCCATCCCCGGCACATAAACGATGCAAGGGCGCGGCTCATCGCCCGGATGGAGGTAGAGAAGGCACTGGACCTGGCTTCCGTCAAAGGGGACCTCCACCCTCTCTATCTTGTAATTGCTCAGCGCGATAATCCGGTCGAAGCACTCGGACAGCTTGCCGTGGAATTCTATCTTGCGCGGATGGTCATCATAGAATATGGGGTGCTGGGCCATTCGATAATCCATGGCAGCACTGTAGTAGAGCTCAATCGCCGTCTCCTTGTAACCCTTCACCTCATACGCCCTGGCCGCCGCCGCATAACGGTCCGCTCTCTCTGCTTGAAGCTTGGGACCCTGCCTGTAATTCTTGGGGTGACCTGTATGCTCCACCTCTTCGATCTCGAAGTTCTGCACGCGGCCTGTGAGATTGAGCGCGAGGTCAAGCATCCATTGCTGGCTATCACGCTTCGTTCGCAATTCCATGACCCTTTCCTCCCTGGAAATTTAATGGGAACACTTTGTGCAGCTTTTCGCCATTGCCCCAGCAGCTCAGAAGGGCGTGATTGAAATCACCCCCCAGCCTGCGCAGATAGAGCTCAGGCGGAAGCTATTCAACCTTTAACACTCGGGACGCAGGGCTCGAAGCCTCCCAGCCCCAGAGTCACCACCTTCGCCAAGGCTTTCCGTAAAGATTTAGACGAAATGTCCGGGAAGGTCCAAGGGTTTCCGCCCTACTCCCGGACTTTTTGAATTTTGGAGTCTTATTCTATTCCCTCTCCGGGTAACCCGAGAGGCGGGGCGAAGGCTCCTCGGCCTCTTCTAATTCTAGAACTCGCTGTCCATAATGAGGCAAAGGTCAAGCGCGGCCCTCGACCTTTTTCTTGAATTCATCGAGGGTCAGCACCCAACCGAGGCAGCGTCTTATGTTTTCGAGTCCAAAAACGTGCAGGTCATCCCCGTACATGCTTGCCACACAATCTGATATCACAACGGCCTTCATGTCCCGATTGAAGGTGTCGAACGTCGTGTTGAGAACGCAGGTGTTTGTGTTAATGCCGATGATAACCAGAGTGTCTACTTGCAGGGCGCGAAGCAATACTTCTAGGTCGGTCCCGTAAAAACAGCTCAGCCTCTTCTTGCTCGTAACCACGTAATCCCTCTCTGAAAAAAGCGAGGGCATGATCTGCGTGCCCAAAGAGCCTTCGAGGTTGTGACGGATTCGGTCGCTCGGGCGGCCGGGGGTGAGGCTCGCTTTCGCTCTACCGGTAGCCATGGCGAAGGGACACACCGAACGCTCAGACTCCGATTCCCGGTCGTGTATCCTTCTTATGGTGAGCACAACATGAACCACAGGCATCCCCTTGGTCCGGGCAAAAGCCAGAAGGTCTTCGCTATTAGATATGACCCGCTCGCAGTCCTCCTTCTTGGCCCCCAGGGTCGCCACCTCGGGGTCAAGATGCCCCCGGTGCATATCCACAGTTACTACCGCCGTCCGCTTGGCGTCAATTGTGAGCTGGCTATTAAGCTCGCTCACAAGGTCACTTCTATCAACGATCTCAACAGACCTGGCCATCACACTCTCCCCTTCGAGTCAAGAAAGCCGCTCTCACAAAAAAGAGCCACCAATTGCTTGAAAGTTCCCCCGCTAGAATTCTCTTGGACCGGCTATGTCGGTCCGGTCTCAAGGGAAGGATTGTACCAGACTTCCATTAGGGCGTATTACTTTTCGGATGAACTCCCTTCTGACAAACCGATGACCGGAAGGGCCTCGAATTTTTCTATCCCTATTTTTTGCTTTTTGGCTTTTTGCGAGAAGAAAATCACTGCCAGAATGATGAGGCCGGCCAGATCCAACAAATACTGCGGCCAGAAAAGAAGCAACGCAGAGACAGCCAAGATTACCCTTTCATAAAACCTAAGCGGGACGAACATGCAGCCCTCAAGCGCGGCCGAGGAGGAGATAAAGCCAAATGCTACTGCCACCCAACAGATGATGACCTCCGTCCAGGTGCCGGTCATCAAGAGAGGGCCGTAGATCATGATAAGAGGTAGAACGAAGACAGGCTGCGCAAGCCTCACGGACACGAAGCCGGTCTTCATGGGGTCAGTTTGCGCAAGCCCCGCCGCCGTGAAGGCGCCCAGGCAGAAAGGCGGGGTCAGCGGTGCGCTCAGACAAAACCACAGGATGGCGAGATTAGCCGTCAGTCTCGGAACCCCAAGCTCCATCAGGGCGGGAACCGCGAGGATCGAGAGAATTATGTAAGAGGCGGACTGAGTCAGGCCCATTCCGAGAATGTAGGCGGCGATTCCTATGAGGATGATGGCAACGATGAGTATGTTGTGCGAGTATGAAAGGACCAGGGCCGAGAAAGTAAGCGCCAATCCGGGAAGCGTAACACAAGCCAGAACGATGCCCATCACGCCACCGGTGACCCCGATGATAAGCGAATTCTTGGCGCCTGTGGCCAAAGCTAGAATTAAACGCCTTGGTGAGAGCCGCGTCTCTTTCTTCACCATCGCAGCGGCCAGCGAACCCAGAATGGCCCAAAACGCGGCGTAAAAAGGCGTGTAGCGATACAATAAAAGAACAATCAAGAGAACGATAGGCGTCAATAAAATCCAGCCCTTCTTGAGTGTTCCCCAAAAAGACGGCAGTTCCTCCCTGGGAAGGCCCACGATCCCGTTCTTTGTGGCATAAAAATGAGCCGACATGAAAAGGCAGATGTAATAGAGTATGGCCGGAACAGCAGCGATCAGACATATTTCCACATAGGGCGTCTCCGTGAAAGATGCCATGATGAAGGCCGAAGCGCCCATCACGGGGGGCATGATGTGCCCGCCGATCGAGGCCACAGCCTCCACGCCCCCGGCAAACGTTGGACTGTAGCCCGCTCGCTTCATCAGGGGGATCGTAAATGTTCCGGTGATACAGATATTCGCCGACCCGCTGCCCACCATGGAACCCACAAGGCCACTCGACATAATGGCGGCCTTAGCGGCTCCTCCATTCGTCCGACCCACAATCGCAAACGCGAGGTCAACGAAAACATCTCCCACCCTCGTCACAGTGAAAATGGAACCCAGAACCATAAAAAGAAAGACATATGTTGCAAAAACGTTTGTTACCACACCGTAGATACCTTCCTGACTGTAAATAAAGCTGATGATGCTTCTAGCCGGCATTTGCTCATGAGATAATCCCCGGGGAAAGAGGTATCCAAAAAAGAGGTATATCAAAAAGACAACCGTCACTATCGGCAGTATCGGCCCAAGAACTCGCCTGCACATTTCAAAGCAGAGAACGATTGCGATCGTCCCGAAGACCATCTCCTGTGTCGAAACTATTCCCGCCATCTCCCCTCGTGGAGCGAAGTTCGTTATAAAATCTATGGTCACCGCTATCAGCAACAAGCAGAGAATGGCGTCTACCGCTGATATCCTGTTCTTCGGTGATTTTTCTCTGGCCGGATACAGAATAAATGTGAGGAACCCCGTGAAGAATATGAACATAGAGACAAAGACATGGAAAGGAAAGGCAGGGAGATAAAAGCGGGTTGATGTGAATGGGAGTGTTACAAAATTTCCGCCGACGGCGGAGTAAATGTAGAAGAGGGCAAATGCGGTTCCGGCCAGGGTGATGAGCAAACCCTGGACTTTGCCACCTTCTCGGGTTTCCCCGAGGCCGCGCAAGAATATCCTTTCTGCGGCTTTTAATGTCGCTGATATGTTGATCTTGGACCTCGCCTCTTCAAACCGGAGCGCTACTTTCAGGTCCCAAAATGGCGGGGCCCGCAGACCCCACCATTTTGGGCTATTTTTTCATGCTATGCGTTAGGGAATAAGGTCTGCCGGCACTTTATAGTTATACTCCTTGAGGTATCGCACAACGCCCGGGTGCAATTTCAACTTGAGCAGTTGGAATGTCTTATAGTCCGGGGCTGCGTTCAAGCCCGTTATCCAAGCCGGCTGCACACTCGGCAGGAATTTCCTCGCATACTGAGACATATAATGCTTATATACCTCGTATACGTTGTCTGCGGGGACATCTTTCCTCACGACATAAAAAGCGGTATAGGCCATCGTTGTGGCCGGTTCCGTCTGCCCCTTATAGGAGTTAGCAGGTATCGTGGCCTTGTAGTAGCCCGGATTGAACTCACTGAACTTTTTGATCACAGAATCGGGCAGCGAGATGAGGAAAATATCCCCCCCGGTGGAAGCCTTTATGACCGATGGAGAATTAACGGGGTTCGGGATCGTAAAGGCATCGAGCTTTCCGTCGATGAGGTGGGAGGCCGCCATATCCCATCTTATATACTCTCTGTGTTGTGTGTCGAAAAAGCCGGCCCACTTCATGGCCAGGGTAGTCACATACTCTGAGTTACTTCCCCGGAGGGCGTAACTGATTCTCGCATTTTTCAATTGCTCAAAATTTCTGATCTTGGTTCGAGCCAGGGTAATAATGTGGAAATAGACGGGAATGTTCAGGGGGCCAAATCCATAAAAGTTTGTGTATTTTTTCTTATACGGGTGATCGCCCTTCAGTGCGGAGGCGCAGAGGGGACCTGACGTCCCGGCAAGATCGCATTCACCGGTCCCCAGGAGCCTGATATTTTGCACGAAACCTTTTGTTGCCCGTGAAATCATCTCTACGGACTTACTTTGTTTAGTAACCAGAGCGGCAAGTCCTCCCGTGGACACGAATGCCGCCGCGCCCGGGCCTGCACCACAGGCGGTCATTTTCACCCTTTTTTGGGCGAAAACATCTTCCGCGGCAAAAAAGGTGAAGACGAAAAGGGTTGCCAACATGATCGCCAGAATTCTGCTCGACCTGGTTTTCATTTTCCTCCCCTCCCTGAAGGCTAGTAATAAAGTGGTGCTAATGAATAATCTGGCAATGCGCCATGAAATATCAAAAAAGCCGAGCCCTAGCGCTGCGACATTCATAGTGTTGCTCGCGGCGGCCCGGCTGTCTTTGGCCGTCATGGTGAATGGGCTCCATCCTCGAACTCTACGGTTCAGGACCCGTTCCCTTCGCCACCTCCTCATTGAGCAGGTGAGCTCACAGCCGAAATATTTCTATCGAGGATTATTCCTGGGACTAAGCTACAACTTCCTTCCGGGCTTCGCATCTACCTCCCTTGACGGCTCATCAAACTCAGTTTTGCTCAGGCAAATCAAATTTAATTAAATATTGATAAGAATAACTATTATATTCATTTTTGCTCTTTTTATTAGATACATCCTTACCAAACTAATGTCAAGGCTTCAAACACCTAAAATCTCCCCGCGTCATGCAAATCTTGCAAGAAGATTTGATGGAATGGTTCCTCAGGAAAGCAAAAGATGGCCATCGCCTGTTATCAGCTCAAACTTCTCAGCTCCTTCGGGCTCACGGGGGCGGGTTGGGGCCAAACCGGCTGAAGAGGAGCAACCCTCCTTTCTCAGAGCCTTCTGCTGCTGCTGAACCAAGGTGATGGGGTTCCCATGTTGCCTTGACGGTCAATGGCTTTCTGCCTTACGCTCTCTCTTGATTCATGGGGACGCGAACCCCGCCCTGAAGGTTCTGCACAATACCTTGTCTGGGGGGTGGGAATTTTTCCATTAGAAAAGTTCTTTTCCCGTTAAAGGTCTCGCGGCTGTAGGATCGAGATGAAATAGCAGAAAGACCCTCCAGGACGGCCGCGGGCCTGAAACCCCTTCTGGAGGGAAGAGCCATGTTTCTATCGGCAGAGCTGAGGTTGAGAGTCCTTCTGGCCCTTTTGGTGCTAGTCTTCTTTCCCCCCCCATGGGTGGGTGCAGAGGAGATGAGCCCGGCTGAAAGGGCGAAGAAGGCTGAGGAGTTCTTTCAGGAGGGCTATAACTACCACCAGATGGGCCGCTACGAGGAGGCCCTAGCCATCTACCGTCGGTCCCTCGAGCTTAAGCCCACGGCAAAGGCTCACACCTTCCTGGGCTGGAGTCTCGGCCACTTGGGAAAGCTCGATGCCGCAATGGCTGAGTGCAAGAAGGCTATCGCCCTGGATCCCGATTACGGGAACCCTTACAACGATATCGGGGTCTATCTCATGCAGAAGAAGCTCTTCGATGAGGCCATCCCCTATCTCAATAAGGCCATGAAGGCAAAAAACTACTGCTGTCCCTTTTTTCCTCACCACAACCTGGGCACAATTTACGCTGTCCGGGGGGAGTATGAGAAGGCCCTGGAGGAGTTTCAGAAGGCGCTGAAGCTGAAGCCCGATTTCCTTCCTTCTCAAGAGGCCATAAAGTTCGTCCGCTCTCAGCTTCTGGGAACATAATCCCAACGGGAGAAAAAAGGGTGCCCGGCGGTGGGCTATGGGTTGAGGCTTCGCGGGCCCCTCAGTTCTTGAGCCTGTTTCCCATGCTCCTGAGCCAGTGGTCCACAAGCACGAGTGCCGTCATGGCCTCAGCCACAGGCACAATCCTTGGGCAGATGCAGGGGTCATGGCGCCCCTCTATTCGGATGAGAGTTTCCTTGCCCCCAAGGGAGACTGTGGCCTGAGGGGAGGCAATGCTGGGGGTTGGCTTCACGGCCAGGCGGATTCTTATCTCGGCTCCTGTGGAGATGCCCGCCAGGACGCCCCCAGAGCGGTTGGTTTCAATCTCGATCCTTCCTTCCCGGAAGATAAAGCGGTCGTTGGCCTCGGAGCCCCGCATGGCCGAGAGCCTGAAGCCCTCGCCAAACTCCAGCCCCTTGACAGCCCCAATGGAGACGAGGGCTTTAGCCAGGTCGGCATCCAGCTTATCGAAGACGGGCTCACCCAGGCCAGCGGGGACCCCCGTGGCCCTCACTTCCACCACACCTCCCAGGGAATCGCCCCTCCCCTTGGCCTCCTCGATTGCGCTCAGCATTCGCCGGGCAGAAGTGGGGTCAGGACAACGGATGGCGTTATGCTCTATAGTATCGCGGCTGAAGCGCTCCTCATCATAGACAATAGAGCCCACCTGGGCCGTGAAGGCGAAGACTTCGACCCCTTCGAGCTTTAGGAGTTTCTTGGCTATGGCGCCCGCCGCCACCCTGGCCGCGGTTTCGCGAGCGCTCGCACGGCCACCGCCCCGGTAGTCCCGGTGTCCGTATTTGACCCAGTAGGTGTAATCGCCGTGGCTCGGACGTAAGAGCTCCTTGATGGCCTCGTAAGGAGCCGAGTCCACGGCCACGTTCTCTATCAGAAGGGAAATGGGAGCGCCCGTGGTCTTTCCCTCGAATACCCCCGAGAGAATCTGCACCCGGTCGGGTTCCCGGCGGCGGGTCGTGGGGCGGCCCGGGGCGGGCCGCCCCCCCGCGCCCCCCCCCCGAAACGCTTGTTGGGAAAAGGGGAGCCCCCCACCCCCCCCCGGGGGGGGGGGCGGGGGGGGGGGGGGGCCCGGGGGGGGGGGGGGCCCGCCGCCGGTCGAGCTCCCTCTGAAGGTCTTCTTCGCAAAGGGGAAGCCCCGCCGGGCAGCCGTCCACCGAGGCACCCAAGGCCCGGCCATGAGACTCTCCCCAAGTGGTAACCAGGAAAAGAGTGCCGAAGGTATTTCCGCCCATCTTCCCCTCCCGCGCTGGCTCAGCCTCCTCAGGAGAACCCGAGCCGGGTTGCCATCTCCTCGACGAGCTCCTCAGGGGTCTTGCCCTCCCCGTCCATCTCTAAGGAGGCGATGCTCCGGTAGAGGGGAAGGCGCTCCTCATAGAGGCGCTGGAAGGATTCCCTGGGTGAGTTCGGGTCCAAGAACGCCGGGAGCCCACCCTGGGAGATCCTCCTGAAGAGTTCCTCTGCCTCAAGGTGAAGGAAAACTACCCTAAGGCTTCTATCCCGCAAGAGGTCTGCCGCCTCGGGCCCAGCCAGGGGAGTGCCGCCGCCAAGGGCGATCACTTTCCCCTCGCCCTTCAGGGTTTCCTTAAGGCAGCGGAGCTCCAAAGCCCTGAAACCCCTCTCGCCGAGCTCCCTGTAAATCTCCCTGAAGGTAAGGGCCCTTCCCGTCTCCTGAGAGAATAATTCCTCAATTACCCTATCCAGGTCAAGAAACTCCTTTCCGAGCCTGAGGGCAAGGAGACTTCCTACGGTGGATTTCCCCGAGCCCTTGAAGCCGATCATGACCACATTCTCCGGGGGAGAGGAACAGCCTCTCAAAGCGTCCTTCCTCTTGAGGTAGGCCTCCACCTCCCGGGCCAGAGCCGAGAGGGCAAGCTCCTGGCTATCCTCAGAAACCTCCACCCAGTTGACTTCCGGCGCATTCTTGAACCAAGTCATCTGCCGCTTTGCATAGCGACGGGTATCCCGCTTGAGAAGCCTGAGAGCCTCCTCCTCCTCGGCTTCCCCGTGAATGACCCTCAGGAAGTGGCGGTAGCCAAGCCCTTCAAGTGCAGGGCTCCCCGGCGGTAAGCCCTCATCAAGAAGCCTCTTCACTTCGGCGGCAAGCCCTCCCCTCACCATGGCCTCCGCCCTGCGGTCTATCCTCGCATAGAGGGCAGCCCTATCCCACTTGAGACCCAACACCAAGGGGTCGGAGAAGGACCGGTGGCGGCCCTCGCGCTGAAGTCGGCTCATCGGCTCTCCCGTCTTCTCCACCACCTCGAGCGCCCTGATCACGCGACGAAGGTCCCGGGGATGAATTCTGACGGCGGCCTCAGGGTCTAGGGCTTTAAGGCGCTCATAAAGGGCCTCACCGCCCACCTTCATGGCCAGCTCCTCGAGCCTTTCCCTCACCTCAGCATCGGCCCCGGGCCCATCAAAAATACCCTTCAGGAGAGCTCTGAGGTAAAGTCCGCTTCCGCCCACGACCAGGGGCACCCGTCCCCGCTCATAGATTCCCTCCAGGGCCTTTCCCGCTTCTCGGGCATAGCGGGCGGCGCTGTAGCGCTCGGTGGGGTCGGCCACATCAAGCATATGGTGGGGAACGCGAAGCCGCATGTGGCGAGCGGGCTTGGCCGCCCCGACTTCCAGGCGCCTGTAAACCTGGATGGAGTCAGCGCTCACGACCTCCAAGGGATAGCTCCCGGCAAGAGCGAAAGCCATCTCTGACTTGCCCGAGGCGGTCGCGCCGATGAGTGCCACCAGGGGCCTGGGGTCTCGTGACTTCTGCATTGCTCAGGGTATCAGCCGCTTGACGGTTCTCTCGAAGGCATCAAGGTGCTCGGGGCTGAAGAGGACGAGGGGAACCTCCCTCAGGCTCCCTCCACCCTCTTGAGCATGCTCGATGATAGAGTCAAGCATGGCCCCCGACACGCCTCCCCCCATCCGGAGGCGGTTATTGGCGGCATTGACGATGGCATCGGTAGCGCACTCGGTGAGGTCGCCCTGGGAAATCACGATTTCCAGCTCGCCCACCCGCCTTTTCGGCATGCCTCTACACCCTTGCCCCTTCACCAGGGGCTCTTCCACAAAAAAGCAGGGAGCGACCCTGCGCGGCCACCTTCCCATGCACTGGGATTTTTCCGAGGTCTACTAATCTAGAGCACTCTCAGGGAGCTCAGGAGAGGCTGCCTCCAGAGTGGCATCCCCATCGACCATTTCCCTGAGCTCTTTTCCGGCCTTAAAGAAGGGCACCTTCTTGGGTGGGATATATACAGAGGCACCCGTCCGGGGGTTGCGTCCTTCACGGGAGTCGCGGCTTCTTGTTCTGAAGCTCCCGAAACCCCTGAGCTCCACCTTGTCCCCCTCGCTCAGGGCGCTCACGATGCTCCCGAAGACAATGTTCACCACTCGTTCAGTATCCTTCTTGGTGAGGCTTATCTTCTCGGATATCTTCTCCACCAGTTCCGCCTTGGTCATAGGTTCTGGCCTCCTCTAGCTCCCTCGGCTCCTCCCGGAGGGGGGAGACCCCTCCTCCATTTCAGAAGGGCTCAGCTAAATCGATAGTTGGGCCACAGGTACTCCAGCCTGAGGCCAGGCTCCTCTAGCCTCTCGGCCAAGACCCGGAGCTGCCCCGCAAGTCTCAGAAGCCACCAGAGGAGACCCACGCGGGGCCTCCGCTCGACCACCAAGGGTTCCCCTGGAATACCCGACATCTCAGCCGCGGCCCTGATGGCATCCTTAAGGTTTCCCAGTTCATCCACCAGACCTTCTGCTTTCGCCCTCTCCCCTGAAATGATTCGGCCATCGGCCAGCTCTTGTACCCTCTCGGGTAACATCCGGCGGCCCTTGGCCACCGCTCTCACAAACTGTTCGTAGGAATCATCGATTAGACGTTGCAGTATCTTGCGATCAGCCTCGGTGAGAGGGCGCACCGGTGAGCCCAGGTCCTTATGAGCTCCACTCTTGATCACATCCACCCTCATTCCCAGCTTCTTCAGCAGCTCCTCCACATTAGAAACCTCAATGATAACCCCGATGCTCCCCGTGATGGTGCCCGGATTGGCAAATATCTTATCCGATGCGCAGGCGATGTAATAGCCACCCGACGCAGCAACAGCCCCTAAGGAACTTACTACCTTCTTACCTCTCGCCCGGAGCCGCAACAGCTCGGAGTAGATCTCCTGAGAGGCACCGACACCGCCCCCTGGGCTGTTGATGCGCACCACAACAGCCCTTATGGAATCATCACGGCCATACTCATCGAGGATTTCCAAGACCTCTCTTGAGCGGAAAATAGTCCCTTCAAGGGTGAGGAGAGCAATCTTGGGACGCCCTGCAAACTTTCCCTCAAAGAGGTGCGGCAGTGCGAAGACGACCAGCAAAAATAACACGGCGCCAGCCGCTGCCAGCAGCACGCCGACGCCAATGATCCTCCTTCTTCGCATCTTTTTCTGGAGAAGGGTCGCCTAGGGTCCGAAGGTTTCCCCTGGCGCTTGGGGCGGCTCCGGCCTCTCCAATCGTTCCTCGCCCTCTGCACCTTCGACCTGACCCTCGGCTAGGTGGTCAGACGGCGCAGGGCCTTCCTCGGCCTTCAGAACCTCCTGGGCCTCGGCGGCGACTTCTCGTTCCGCTTCAGCTGGCTCGGTGGCCTTGAAGATAAAGGGATCCTCCCCCGTAGCCTCCTGGAAGGCCCTGATGCTGAGGCCCAACTTTCTGGCCTCGGGGTCGATCTTTATGATCTTCATCCTCACCTCATCGCCTTCCGATACAACCTCTTCCGGCTTGCTCACCTTGTAGGGACTCAGCTCCGAGATGTGAATGAGACCTTCAAGGTCGTTATCTATTGCGGCGAAGGCGCCGAAATTGGTGATCTTAACTATCTTGCCCACCGCATCATCCCCAACCTTCCACTTCTCGATGATATTTTCCCAGGGGTCTGCCATAAGCTGCTTGAGTCCCAGGGAGAGGCGCTCCCTATCCACGTCGATGCTGAGAACAACGGCCTCCACATCTTGGCCCTTCTTCAAGATCTCAGAAGGATGCTTTATCCGCTGAGTCCAGGACATATCGGAGATGTGGATGAGCCCGTCGATCCCTTCTTCCAGAGCCAAGAAGGCGCCGAAGTCGGTGAGGTTTCGAACCTTTCCCTCCACCTTGGAGCCCACGGGATACTTATCCGCGATCAAGGTCCAAGGGTTGGGCTCACACTGCTTAATGCCCAGAGAGATTCGCCGGCTATCCTTGTCCACATTGAGAACCGCTATATCGATAACGTCTCCTATCGCCACAACCTTTGAGGGATGACGTACCCTTTTGGTCCAGGACATATCAGAGATGTGTACCAGCCCCTCCACCCCCTGCTCCAGTTCCACGAATGCGCCATAATCGGTTATGCTGACCACCCTTCCCTTGAGCCGGGAACCCGCCGGATATTTGACATCCACATCCTCCCAAGGGTCGGGGGTGATCTGCTTATGGCCCAGGGAGACCCTTTCACGCTCTCGGTCGAACTTGAGAACCACCACCTGAGCCTGGTCCCCGACCGAGAGAAGCTCTGTGGGATGCCCCACCCTGCCCCACGACATATCGGTTATGTGAAGAAGGCCGTCGATACCTCCCAGGTCCACAAAGGCGCCGTAATCCGTTATGTTTTTCACGACCCCTGTCAAGACCAAACCCTCCCGAAGCTTTTCAAGGGTATCCTTCTTGAGTTCGGTTCTCTCTTCTTCCAGGATAACCCGGCGGGAGAGGACAATGTTGCCTCGCTTCCGGTTGAGCTTTATGATTCGGAGCCTAAGCTTTTTGCCCACGTACTGCTCCAAGTTCCGGACGGGGCGCAGGTCCACCTGGGAGCCGGGAAGGAATGCCTTCAATCCTATATCCACCGTCAGGCCGCCCTTTACCCGGGCCACCACAACACCTTTCACCTCTTCGTTATTCTCGTAAGCCCGGCTCACCTCATCCCAAACCTTTATCTTGTTAGCCTTTTCCTTGGAGAGGACCACCTGACCTTCGGCATCTTCCCGAGTTTCCAGATAGACGTCCACCTCATCGCCGACCTTAAGGTCTCGGCCGGCGTAGCCAAATTCCGAGAGTGAGACGAAGCCCTCCGACTTATATCCCACATCTATGAGGACGCTACCTCCTGTAATCTGAACCACCCGGCCCCTTATTATCTCGCCCTCTTTGACGTGCTTTAAGCTTTCAGCATAAAGCTGTTCCATGTCCTCAGACCTTGTCTCGCCTTCCTTTCTCTCGTCTGCGATTGCAGAGGCGTCCTCAGCTGCCGGGCCAGTCAAAGCCTCGTGTTGGCTCTCTATTTGGGAATCGGTCTCAGATGCTTTATCTTCTTCCATTGAAAAGTTTTTCCTCCTGTCCAATTAACATACCATAAGCACGAGCCCCAAAAATAACTTCTCACTCCTTTCCCTGGAAGCCAAGGCTAGACTCAGGCCGCTTCTGGATATTCACAAGGAAGAACTTGCCCCTTTTCAGAATAAGTCACCACAGCGAATTTTCACTTCTTGTATCATGAATCTCAAAACTTCGTCAATAGTTAAGTTTGTGGTATCAAGAAAAATAGCGTCCTCTGCCGGACTCAGAGGCGAGGCCTCCCGGGAGCGGTCCCGCCTATCTCGCTCCTCAATTTCCTGCCGCAGCGCCGCCCTCTCGGAAGGCCCAAGGCTCTCCCCTCTCTCTCTGAGGCGCCGTTGCGTCCGCTCCTCCAGAGAGGCATCAAGGAAGAACTTGACTTCGGCCTCCGGAAACACGACCGTACCCATGTCTCTTCCGTCCACCACCACACCGCCCCCCTGGGCAGCCCGCTTCTGAATGGAGTGCATCTCCTTCCTAACGCGCCGATGGGCTGATACCCGGGAGGCTGCGCGGCCCACCTCCTCTTCCCTTAGTTCATCCGTCACATCCTTCCCGTCAACCAGCACCCGCCAACCAGCCCCTCCCCGATGAAATCCCAGGTTCATCTTCGCCAGAGCTTCCAGGACGGAGCTTTCCGATTTGGGGTCTGCCCCCAGCCGGAGCGCCCCCCACGCCACGGCTCTGTAAAGGGAGCCGGTATCTATGTAGTCAAAGCCAAGCCTCTCAGCGAGGGCCCGCCCGACGGTGCTCTTCCCGGCACCGGCGGGGCCGTCCACGGCGATGATGGGAAGCCGGCGCTTCACTCGCAGGCCCTCTCCCCCAATAGCTCAGCCCGAAGATGCCTTATCCTGGCGAAGGCGGCTTCGAGGGCAGCGCCGTCGCCTGCAGCCACATTTAACTTCAGAGAAGAGAGGGCCTCCTCGAAAGCCGATAGAGACCTCAAGACCTCTTCCCTGTTGGCAAGGAAGATATCCCGCCACATTATGGGGTCGCTTGAGGCAATGCGGGTGAAGTCCCGAAGGCCCCCGGCTGCGAAACGAAGGCTTTCCTTTCCCCTCAGTCCATCCATGAGGGCATAAGCCACCAGATGGGGGAGGTGGCTCACCTCCGCCATATATCTATCGTGAAGCTCGGGGCTAAGGCAGGCCACCTTCGCTCCCAGGCCCTCCCACAGGGACTGCACCTTATTGAGGGCTTCAGGGTTCGTCGAAGGTGTCGGGGTCAGGATGCACCACGCTCCTTGGAAAAGCTCGGCAGAGGAGGCTTCTACGCCTGAGCACTCCTTACCTGCAACGGGATGGCCCCCTATGAAATAGCGTCCCGGAGGGAGGGCTTCTTCCAGAGCCCGGACCAATGAAGCCTTCACACTCCCCACGTCGGTGAGGCAAGCTCCTCGGGCCATACAAGGGAGGACCCTTCGGGCCACACCTTCGGCTGCACCCACAGGGGTGGCGATAACGATGAGCTCGGCTCCTGCGGCGTCCTCAGGACGATTGAAAGCCTTATCGATTACCCCTAGCTCAAGGGCTCTCGCGAGGGCGCGGGGGTCTTCATCAACCCCCAGTATTTCCTGGGCAAGGCCCTTCTCTCTCATTCCCCTGGCCAGGGAGCCCCCTATGAGGCCGACCCCCATGACCGATACCCACCGAAAGCAATTGGCCAAAGAAGCCCCCTCAGAGCCGGGCCCTCGCTTCCTCATATCCAGGAAGCTTCTTACCCACGGCGTCGGCGACGCGCTTGAGTTCCTCCATTAGCTCCCTGAAGCGCTCAGGCTTCAGGGATTGGGGTCCATCAGAAAGAGCTTCTGCCGGCCGGGGGTGCACCTCCATCATTGCACCGTCGGCCCCTACCGCCACGGCCCCCTTAGCCATAGGTGGGACCAGGTTCCAGAGCCCAGCGCCGTGGCTCGGGTCCACGATGATGGGCAGGTGGGTCAGCTCCTTGAGAGCGGGAACGGCACTTAGGTCCAGGGTGTATCGGGTGTGGGTCTCAAAGGTGCGGATACCCCGCTCGCAGAGGATGACCCGGCTGTTTCCCTGGTGGAGGATGTACTCGGCTGAAAGCAAGAGGTCCACCAATGTAGCACTGGGGCCCCGCTTCAGGAGCACAGGCTTCTCCTGCCCTCCCACCTCCCGCAGGAGCCGGAAGTTCTGCATGTTCCGGGCCCCAATCTGTATGATATCGGCGTATTCCCCGACGAGAGAGAGGTCTCTGGGGTCCATGAGCTCGGTGACCACTGGGAGGCCCGTTTCTTCCCGGGCCTGGGCCAGATATTTTAGACCCTCTTCCTCGAGTCCCAGGAAGCTATAGGGGGAGGTTCTGGGCTTGAAGGCTCCTCCCCGCAGGAAAGTAGCCCCCGCCTCCTTGACGGCATAGGCGACCTCGAGTGTCATCTCCCTCCCCTCAACCGAGCAGGGCCCTGCTATCACGTGGAAGTCCTCACCGCCTATGACCCTCTCGCCAACCTTGATCTTACTATCCTGGGGGTGGAAGTCACGGCTAGCCAGCTTGAATGGCTTCATGACGGGCAGGACCTTCTCCACCCCGCCCCAGCTCTCAAGGGGCTTATCCAGGAGGATGGTCACATCGCCGACAGCACCTATTATGGTGCGGTCCTTTCCCTGGGAGAGGTGGGCGGAGAGGCCCAGCTTCTCCAGCCGCTCGACAACGTTATCGACCTCATCCTGGGTTGCACCTAGCTTCATTACGATGATCATTTGGTTCTTCCTCTATCCCCTTCCCGACCTGACCCTTCGAAGGGCCTCTATGAAACGCTCGTTTTCCTTAGGGAGGCCCACCGTCACCCGAACGTGCCGGGGCAGGCCATAGCCCCCCAAGGGCCTTATGATGACGCCCTCCCGGAGGAGCTCTCTATAACAGTCAGCCCCATCACCCACCTCCACCAGAAGGAAATTAGCTTCAGAAGACACGTATGGCACTCCCAGCCGCTCTAGCTCCCGATAGAGATAGTCCCTCCCCCGGGAGTTCACTTCCACGCTCTTTCTCACGTGCCCTTCATCAGAAAGTGCCGCCCGAGCGGCAGCCAGGGCGAGGGAGTTTACGTTGAAGGGCTCCCTCACCCGGTTAAGACAGTCCACGAGCTCCGGGTTTCCCACCCCGTAGCCCACCCTCAGCCCCGCAAGGCCATAAGCTTTGGAGAAGGTCCGAAGAGCCAGGAGATTGGGGTAATCCCGCACCCAGGCTGCAGCGTTGGGGTAGTCGGCACGGGCGACATAGTGACAGTAAGCTTCATCGACCACCACGATGACGCTCTTGGGGAGACTTTCGAGCAGCTCCCTCAGGGGGCCCCCTCCCACCACCGTGCCCGTGGGATTATTGGGGTTGGCCACGAAGAGGAGCTTGGTGCGGGGGCTTACCCTCTCCCTCATGGCCTTGAGGTCGTGGGTATAGTCCTTGAGGGGGACCAGAACCCGGCGGGCATCGACGAGCTGGGCCACGATCTGAAAGACGATGAAGGCACTTTCGGAGATGATGGCCTCATCGCCCGGCTCAAGGAAAGCGTGGGCTATGATTTCCAGAACCTCGTTCGTGCCGTTTCCCAGGATGAAATGCCCTTGGCTCAAACCATGGAATTCGGCGAGAGCGCCCCTGAGATGGTAGCCGCTGCCATCGGGATAGCGGTTCACTTCGAGGAAGGCATCCTGCAGGGCCTCAAGCGCCTTGGGGGAGGGGCCCAGAGGATTCTCATTTGAAGCGAGCTTTACGGCCGAGGCTATCCCAAGCTCCCGCTCCAGCTCATCCACTGGTTTTCCGGGCTCATAGAAGATTATATCCCGCACCCTCTTTGCCACTCTACCCTGCACTTCGGTTCCACCTCGGGTATGAGCCGAGCACCTTGAGATAGCTGCAGCCCTCCTCAAACTCCCGGAGGGCGCCTTTCAAGGGCTCTTTCTCCCTGTGTCCTTCCACGTCCACATAGAAGACGTACTCCCAGGCCTTCCTGCGGGAAGGGCGGGACTCGATCTTGGTCATGTTTATCCCATGCTGGGCCAGAGGAGCCAAGGCATGGTAAAGAGCCCCGGCGCGATGGCGAATGCCGAAAAGCAGTGAGGTCTTATCGCAGCCCGTTGGGGATTGCTCTTCAGTCCCGATGAGGAAAAACCGGGTGTAGTTATGGGGGCTCTCGTCTATCTTCCTTGCTAGGACCTTAAGCCCGTAGAGAGCCGCCGCCTGCTCCCCGGCAACGGCCGCCGCTTCCCGCTCTTCAAGGGCGGCTTTGGCGGCGGCGGCGGTGGATGCCAGCTCCACAACCTCCACCTCGGGAAGGTGGGAAGAGAGCCACCCGCGACACTGGGCCAGGGCGTGAGGGTGGGAGTAAAGTTTTCTCACCTCTCTCAAGTCTCCCCCCCGAGCGAGGAGGTGAAGGGCAATCTCCACCAAAAGCTCCCCGCAAACTACCAGAGGGGAATCGGCCAGCATGTCCAGCGTATAGCTCACCGTTCCCTCCAGGGAGTTTTCCACGGGCACAACGCCGAATCGAGCCCTACGGGCCTCCACTTCCCGGAAAATCTCAGGAATCGTCCGGCAATCTATGTATTGGACGCCGTGGCCAAAGCGCTCAAGACCCGCCTGATGGGTGAAGGTGGCCTCCGGCCCCAAATAGCTCACCTTGAACGGCTCAACTTCAGCTCCTATGGCGGAGTCCAGCTCCCGGAAAATATGCTCCAAGCAGCGGGTAGGAAGGCTGGGTTCAGCCCCGGAGGCCCCGGAGCCCCTTTCATCCCAGGGTGGCCTCTTCTCATGGTAGCGCTCCAGGGGGCGCTCCTCCCCCCTCTCCTTAAGGGCCTTGAAAAGGGATAGCCGATGCTCCATGAGCCGAAGGAGTTCCCTGTCGAGCCCAAGGAGTTCCTCAAGAAGAGAGTCGCGACCTTTTGAACCTTCACTTTTCACGGGACAAGCTCCAGGGTGAGAAAAGCGAGTTCTTGCTCATAAGGCCTTTTAGTATAAAGCATTTTAGATTCCATGCAAGGTCTCAGGCTTGCCAGGTGGCCTTCTCTCTCTCTTACGCCTCAGACTTTCCATTATCCTTTTTCCCCTGAATTATGGGCTGAAGGGAATGTAGCCCGTTGAGGCCTTTTTGGGGAGAGCGGGTTAGGCGGGTAACTTTGCGGGTGTCCTTCGCTTGGTTGCTAAGATTGGCTCCGAGATCTCCTTGGCGGCACTCTCTCAGGCGAGGCCCACGAGCTCGCGGATCTTCTCCCTCGGGTCGTCCGCGCACATGAGGGTCTCCCCCACCAGTATGGCTCTCACGCCCGCCCCACTGATGGCCTCCACCTGGGAGGGGCTCGTTATCCCGCTCTCGGCCACAAGGGTGAGAGCGGCGCGGCGCTCAGGAGGAATCTTGCCCGCGAGCTTAAGTGTCATGCCGGGATTTGTCTTGAAGGTTTTGAGGTCGCGGTTATTGATACCGATGATAAGAGTTGAAGTCCCGAGCGCGCGTGAGAGCTCTTCCTCGGTATGCACCTCGAGAAGAGCCTCCATCCCGAGCTCCCTGCTCAAGGCGAGAAGCTCCCCAAGCTCCCGGTCACCCAGGATAGCGGCTATGAGAAGCACGGCGTCGGCTCCGAAGAGGCGCCCCTCATAAACCTGGTAGGGCTCCACCGTGAAGTCCTTCTGAAGAAGGGGGAGTGAGACACGCTCTCTCACACGGGTGAGATGCCCGAGCTCCCCACGAAAGCCCCTCCTCTCAGTGAGGACCGATATGGCCGAGGCGCCACCCTCCTCATAGAGAAGGGCCTTCTTCTCGGGCTCATACCGGGAAGCGATGAGGCCCCGGGAGGGAGACGCCTTCTTGAGCTCGGCGATGACGTGAAGGGAGGCGCCGGAGGGAGGCGGCGCCCTGAGGGCTCCCAGAAAATCCCGCGGCGGAGGGGCCTCCCTGAGGCGGGCTTTGAGCTCGGAAAGGGGAACCCGTGCCCTTCTCTTTTCGAGGTCCTCCCGGACGCCTTCAAGGAGGCTGCCGAGAAGGTTTGACTTTTTTGTCACCATGGGAAAAAGATGGCTCAGCGGTTTGTGAACTCCCTGAGGCCCTCAAGCTTCTTGAGGGCTGCTCCGGAGTCTATGGCTTGGGCCGAAGCCTCTACTCCCTCCTTCAGGTCTGAGGCTATCTCGCCAGCATAAAGGGCGGCCGCGGCGTTCAGGAGCACAACGTCCCGCTCCGGGCCCTTCTTTCCTCTCAAGACCTCGAGGGTTATGCGGGCGTTCTCTCCGATGTCGCCTCCCCGGATGCTCTCGGGCCCGGCCCGGCGGAGGCCGAGCTCCTCGGGGACTAAGGTGTAGCCTCTGACAGAGCCTCCGGCAAGCTCGGCCACCCGGGTGGGAGCGCAGATACTGACCTCATCCATGCCATCCTCGCCATGCACCACGAGAGCCCTATGGCTTCCAAGTGCCCCCAGGACCCGTGCGAGCAGCTCTGTCAGCCTTCCATCATACACTCCTATGAGCTGGGCACGGGCACCGGCGGGATTCGTGAGTGGCCCCATTATATTGAAGATGCTCCTCACGCCGAGCTCCCTGCGGGGCCCTATGGCGTGCCTCATGGCTCCGTGATGGATGGGGGCGAAGAGGAATCCTATCCCCAGCGTATCCAGACATTCTCTCACCCGCTCGGGAGGAGCCTCGATATTGACGCCCAGAGCCTGAAGGAGGTCGGCGCTCCCGCAGCGGCTGCTCACGGCACGGTTTCCATGCTTTGCCATGGGCGCACCGGCCCCGGCGGCCACAAGGGCCGCCACGGTGGAAATATTGAAAGTGTGAGCGCCGTCGCCGCCGGTGCCAGCGGTGTCCACCAAGAGGTGATGGCGAGAGCTTATCTTCAAGGCCCTGGCCCTCATGGCCCTTGCGCTGCCCACGATCTCCTCCACCGTCTCACCCTTGATCCTGAGGGCCATGAGATAGCCACCTATCTGGGCGGGGGTGGCCTCCCCGGCCATGATCTCATCCATCACAGCCTGGGCTTCCTCAGCCGTCAGGTCACGCCCCTCAACAAGCTTTGCTATGGCCTCTCTGATCATTTCTAATTCCGCTCCGGAAGAAAGGTCATGAGCCCCTCTCAGGCCGCCTCAACCACGTTTCTCAGAAGGGCTTTCCCTTGGGCCGTGAGGATGGACTCGGGATGAAACTGCACCCCCTCTAGCCTCATGCCCCGTCCCCGAAGGGCCATCACCTCCCCCACCTGCGTTCGAGCTGAAACCTCGAACTCTCGCGGCAGGCTCTCCTCCTCCACGATGAGAGAATGATAGCGGGTCGCCTCAAAGGGGTTGGGAAGCCCCTTGAAGGCACCCTTACCATCATGGTGGATGGGGGAGGTTTTTCCGTGCATGATGCGGGGTGCTCTCACGACCCTTCCACCGAAAGCGAAGGCTATGGCCTGATGGCCCAGGCAAACTCCGAAGATGGGCACTCTGCCCGCCGCCTTCTCTATGAGGGGCACGGTGATGCCAGCCTGCTCGGGCCTGCCTGGCCCGGGTGAGATGACGATGAGCTCATAGCCCCCCTGAAGGGCCTGCTCGGGGGTCAAGGCATCATTTCGCATGACATCCACTTCCGCTCCCAGCTCGGAAAGATATTGGACGAGATTAAAGGTGAAGGAATCATAGTTATCGATCATGAGAACCCGCTTCAAGGCTTCACTCCCCAAATTTTAGTCCAGGCCCCCCTGGGCCATCTCCATGGCCCGGATGAGAGCCCTCCCTTTGTTCATGGTTTCTTCAAATTCGCGCTCGGGCGTGGAATCATATACCACGCCTGCTCCCACCTGAAGGTATACCTTTCCTCCGGAGACGATGATCGTTCTTATGGTTATGCAGGTGTCCATGTTGCCGGTGAAGCCGAAGTAGCCCACGGCTCCGGCATAGGGCCCCCTCCTCGTGGGCTCCAGCTCATCTATTATTTCCATGGCCCTCACCTTTGGAGCCCCCGAGACGGTCCCCGCAGGAAAACAGGCCCTCATCACATCGTAGGCCGTCTTGCCCGACGCGAGTTCCCCCCGCACATTTGAGACGATGTGCATCACGTGGGAGTATCGCTCCACCACCATGAGCTCATTCACCTCTACCGTTCCCCGGCGAGAGACCCGGCCCACGTCATTTCTGCCGAGGTCCACCAGCATAATGTGCTCGGCCCGCTCCTTCACATCTGAGAGAAGCTCTTCCTCAAGCACGCGGTCCTCCAATTCTGTCCTACCCCGGGGTCTCGTGCCCGCAATGGGCCTCACCTCCACCCTCTCCCCTTCCCGGCGGACAAGTACCTCCGGCGAGGAGCCCACCAGGATGAGGTCATTAAGCCTCAGGTAGAACATATAGGGGGATGGGTTTATGGTGCGAAGAGCTCTATACATATTGAAGGGATGGGCCCTCAGGGGAGCCTCCAGCCGCTGGGACAAAACCACCTGAATGGCATCGCCGGCCTCCACATAGCCTTTTGCCCGAAGAACCGCCTCTTCAAAGCCCTCCTTGCTGAAGTTGGAGCCGAGGGTTATGGAAGCACCCCCCATCTCCCCCTGATGAAAGGGAGGTCTGGGAGCCTTGAGCTTTCGGATAATCCCCTCGATGCGCTCAGTGGCCCTCCGGTAGGCCCCCTCAACATCCCCATCACTCAGGTGGGCGTTACAGACCACCTTGATCTTCTGGGCTACGTTGTCGAAGATGAGGAGGCTGTCGGTTATGATGAAAAAACAGTCAGGAAGGTCGAGGTCGTCCTCACTGAGCTCGGGCAGGCGCTCGAAGAAGCGCACCATGTCATATGCCATGTAGCCGACGGCTCCCCCGAAGAACCGCGGAAGTCCCTCGGGCAGGGCGGGCCGGTACCCGGCCATGAGTTCCTCAAGCGCCTGAAGCGGGTCCTTCACCCCATCTCTTTCATCCACCCTTCCCTCGCTTCTCACCCAGACGCGGTCGCCCTTGCTGCTGAAAACGAGAGAGGGCTCGGACCCGAGAAAACTGTAGCGTGCCCACTTCTCCCCTCCCTCAACGCTCTCAAGAAGGAAGGAGCCAGTCCCCCCTTCTATCTTGAGGAAAGCCGAGACCGGGGTTTCAAGGTCCGCCATGATCTCCCGGTAAACGGGAACCAGATTGCCTTTCCGGCAGAGCCTTTTGAACTCATTGAGGTCGGGGCAATAGCTGACGGCCATCTTGATTCCTTCCCAAATCCAGAGACAAAAAAGCCATGAACCGGAGAGTTCGGCCCATGGCTTTCTAACTAACAGCAACAAGCTTTACAGAAGGTCAGACTGCGGCCGAGCCCTCCTCACACCGAGAGCTTCGCCAGCACCACCTGTATACTCTCCAGAAGTCTCGAAGCCCGGCCGCAATCACGTCCTTACCCTTTATCCAGAATTCATGGAAAAGTTCACGGACTAAAAATATAAGCCCCTTCCTTCTCTGTCAAGAGAATTTTATGCCGCTCCCTTCTGGACGGCCCGATGGGGATAAACGAGACCAGCAAGGCCGAATGAGATGTGACGGCCTTGAGGTTTTCGGAAGGGGCTCTGGGGTGAGGCGCAGCCTTTTCCTCCCCATCACCCCTCCTCTTCAGCCTTTAGCTGATAGCCGCAGAAGGGACAGAAATCCCCCTCTGCGGGCAGGGGCCTCTGGCAGCGACCGCAGTAGGTCTGAATGTGTGCGGGGAGGTACTCTATCCTTTCGCCGCAGGCCGTGCAGAAGCTTCCACCCTCAGGGGTCAGGCGGCC
The DNA here is from genome assembly GCA_964575845.1 of uncultured bacterium. Lineage (GTDB taxonomy): Bacteria > UBA8248 > UBA8248 > UBA8248 > CAZNSX01 > CAZNSX01. The sequence continues at coordinate 96,140 of CAZNSX010000007.1, forward strand.
ACAGTGGGGGCAGCGCACGAGAAGCCGCAGAGTTCCCTCCCGGAACGGGGAGATGCGCTGATACTCCTTTACTCTTCGCCAGGTCATCCTGCCCAGAAGGAGCATCAGCGGGATAACGGCCAGCACCAGTGGTGATCGGGTAAAGAGAAAATAATCATAGAGCCCGTGAAGGAACATGGCTCCGAGAAGCCCCCAGAGGACGCTCCGCCTGGCCCTTCCCGCCCGCAGGGCGACCATCCCTACGGGGAATCCCCAGAGACATGAGAAAAAAAGATGGCCCAGGGTGGAAAATACGGCCCTTCCAACCATAACCCCTGCGCCTAGCTCAAGGACATAGAAGACATTCTCCAGGGAGGCGAAGCCAAGGGCGGAGGCCGATGCATATACTAGGCCGTCCATGGGCTCATTAAACTGACGGCTGCGAAAGACTGTGAGGCGGACCGCAAGAAATTTAAAGATTTCCTCAACCGGGCCAACCACAAGGAAGCAGATGAAAAACAAACCGAGAAGACCGCCGGGCAGTGCCCTGGCGTCCTCCCTCATGTATCGGCCCAGGTCGCCGAGCAGGAGGTTCTCCACGACCCCGGCGGGGATCACGGCACCCGCCCCCAGAGCAAAAACACCCAGGACCATGCGCCAGGGCTCCCGCTCGTACTTATCCAGGCGCCGGATCAGAACGAGGTAGACTATCCCCGGCGCAAATCCCAGGAACGCAATGAGAATGGTCATGGATGGAATTCAGCGGAGCCCACGGGGCGAGTCACTCCCGGACGACCACTGTGTCCACGATCTTATCATGCAGGCCCTGCTTTCGCTCGGTCCAGATGACCATGAGAAAGCCTATGTAGAAGATGAGAGCGGAGAGCCCATAAGCAAAGTACCGACCCATGGCCCGGCCATAGCCCACCCGGCTCCCGTCAGAGCGCACCACCCTGAGGCGGCATATACGCTTTCCCGGCGTCCATCCGTAGCGGCCGATAAAAAGGGTAAAGTAGAGGATGGAAACGACAAAGCCAAGGAGTGTGCTCATTGCCCTTAATCCTTCAGGGGCATCAGGGGGGATGGAAAGGGCGAGGAGGAACCCACAGAGAAACGCGAAGAGGGATAAGAAGATAATATCCAGGATATAAGCCCGCGCGCGAATCCAGAAGCCCGCATAGTGCAGGCGTGGGAGCCTGAGCTCAAAGCCCCGCTCATCATGCTCTGGCTCTGCCATCTTTAGGCCTGCTCCACAGGTGGGACATATGGCTGAATCCACCGGGTGGGCGGCGCCGCAATTTGGACAGGAAGGGAGGGTTTGCTCGCTCGGGAGTTCCTCCCCGCAGCCCATGCAGAAGTTGCTCCCAGGCGGGTTGACCCGACCGCAATTCTTACACCTGACCTCTGACATCATCGGGTCGAAGTCCCTCAATAACAGACCCTCACGAGAAATAGGCCGCGTGCGGGAGCCGTGGGGCCGGCCCTCCGCCGGTCCCTGGAGGAGAATAGCTCGGCCATTTGCTTGGGAGATAGCTTTCCCCTCCCCACAAGAACTAGAGTCCCAACCATCGTGCGGACCATATATCTGAGGAAACCCTCGGCCGTGACCCAGAAGGTGAGGAACTCTCCCCACCTCTCGATGCGAAACTCCCGCACGGTGCGCACTGTTGAGAGAACCCCTCTCCCTGAGCCAGAGAAGGCGGCGAAATCGTGAGAGCCCACGAAATAGGAAGCCGCCTCCCCCATGGCCTCAAGCTCCAGTGATGTCCTTAGATGCCAGCAGTAGCGCCTCCAGAGGGCTGAAGGGAAGGGTCTATTGAGGATGAGGTACTTATAGGTCTTCTCCTTGACGGAGTACTGGGGATGGAAGGAAGGAAGGGCTTCTTCCGCCTCCAGAACAGCGATGTCCTTGGGCAGAAGAGCATTCAGAGCAGAGGCAATCTTACCAGCGGAAAGGGCCAGCTTTGTCTCGAAACTCGCCACCTGACCCAGGGCGTGCACCCCGGCGTCGGTGCGTCCTGCCGCCTTGACCCTCACCTCCTCTCCGGATAGCTTCTTGATTGCCTCTTCCAGCACTCCCTGGATTGTGGGTACGCCGGGCTGGAGCTGCCAGCCGTGGTAGTCACCGCCATCGTACTCAAGGGTGAGGCGGATAATCCGCACCCCTTAGCGCCCCTCCAGGCCGAGAACTTTCCTCAGGTAGCGCCCCGTATGTGAGCCCGCAGCCTCCGCCACCTCCTCGGGACTCCCCTGGGCCACGATCTCACCGCCCTCATCGCCTCCCTCCGGGCCGAGGTCAATGATGTAATCGGCGGTTTTGATTACATCCATATTGTGCTCGATCACGATGACTGTGTTTCCCCCCTCGGTCAGGCGGCGGAGAACCGAGAGAAGCATCTCTATGTCGGCGAAGTGGAGGCCCGTCGTGGGCTCATCCAGTATGTAGAGAGTTCTCCCCGTTTCCCTCTTCGATAGCTCCCGCGAGAGCTTGACGCGCTGGGCTTCCCCACCGGAGAGTGTCGTCGCCGGCTGCCCCAGACGGATGTAACCCAGGCCCACATCCTTGAGTGTCTTGAGCTTCCAGCGCAGGGCCGGCACACTCTCGAAGAAATCGAGCGCGGCGTCCACCGTCATGTCCAGCACCTCGGCGACAGACTTTCCCTTGTACTTCACCTCCATGGTTTCCCGGTTGAAGCGTCTCCCCTTGCACACCTGGCATGTGACGTAAAGGTCGGGCAGGAAGTGCATCTCTATCTTTAGCAGACCCTGTCCCTGGCAAGCCTCGCACCTCCCTCCGCTCACGTTAAAGCTGAAACGGCCGGGCCGGTAGCCCCGCTTTCGGCTCTCCGGCACCAGAGAGAAGAGTTCCCTTATTTCAGTGAAAACACCCGTGTAGGTGGCGGGGTTAGAGCGGGGCGTGCGCCCGATGGGGGACTGGTCTATCTCGATGACCTTGTCTATTGCCTCGGCCCCTCGGAGCCCCTTGTGACGCCCCGGGCGGTTGGGCGAGCGGTAAAGCTTTCGTGCCAGGGCCCTGTAGAGGATCTCGCTCACGAGCGTGCTTTTTCCGGAGCCTGACACCCCTGTGATGCAAGTGAGGAGCCCAAGGGGGATGCCCACATCGATGTTCTTGAGATTATGCTCTGAAGCCTTGAGGATCGTGAGGAACTGTCCGTCAGTGCGCCGCCTCTCAGAGGGTATGGGGATGTCCAGCTTTCCCGAGAGGTACCGACCGGTGAGGCTTCCTGGGACCTTCATAATCTCCTGGGGCGTGCCCTGGGCTACCAGGTAGCCCCCCTCGGCCCCCGCCCCGGGCCCGAGGTCGAGCACCCAGTCTCCGGTGAGGATGGTCTCCCGGTCATGCTCTACCACGATAACGGTATTTCCCATGTCGCGCAGCCGCTCGAGGGTGTCCAGAAGGCGGCGGTTATCCCGCTGGTGGAGGCCGATGCTGGGCTCATCCAGGATGTATAGGACACCCACGAGGCTCGCTCCTATCTGGGTGGCGAGCTTTATCCTCTGCCCCTCACCGCCCGCCAGAGTGGCGGCCGGGCGGTCGAGTGTAAGGTAGTCGAGACCCACCCGCCTCAGAAACTCGAGCCTCTCCCTTATCTCCTTGAGGATGCGCTCGGCCACTAGCTCCCTCTCGGCCGGAAGGTGAAGCCCATCGAAAAAGCCCGAGGCCTCCTTGATTGGCATGCGAGTTATGTCGGCGATGGAGAGGCCACCCACTCTCACGGCCAGACTCTCAGGTTTCAGCCTGGCCCCACGGCAGGCGGGGCAGGGAAGCATCCGCATGTACTCTACCACCTCGCTCTCTTCTTCTTCAGGGTCCCACTCCCGCCAGCGTCCCCGAAGCTCAGGCACAACCCCCTCGAACTCTCCCCTCTTGCGCAGGCGGCCGTTGCCGCCGTGGAGAATCAGCTTCTGCTGGCTCTTGGGCAAACGGCCGAAGGGTCGGTCCAGGTCCACTCCCAACTCCCTCTCAAACCTCTCCAGAACTCGGCGGTAGCGCGAGGGACTCTCCTGTGCCCATGGCCTCAAGGCCCCCTCTCTCAGGGAGAGTTCCCTGTCGGGTACCACCAGCTCGGGGTCCACATCCCAGCTCACCCCCAGGCCGTCGCAGTGGGGACAGGCACCGTAGGGGCTGTTGAAGGAGAACATCCGGGGGGCCAGCTCGGGAAAGCTCAAACCGCACCTTGGGCATGAGTGCTTGCTGCTGAAGAGAAGCTCCTCCATGCCCGAAGGGGCGATGAGCGCCAGGCCTCCGGCATGCCTCAGGCTCGTCTCAAGGGAGTCGGCCAGACGCCCCTCAATGCCAGGCCTCACCTTGATGCGGTCCACCACAACCTCAATGGTGTGCTTCTTGTTCTTAGCCAGGCGTATCTCCTCATCCAGCTCCCGAAGCGCACCGTCCACCCTGACCCGCAGGAAGCCCCGCCGCAGCATGTCATTGAGCTCCTTGCGGTACTCCCCTTTGCGGCCCCTCACAATGGGAGCCAGAACCTGAAGGCTGACCCCTGAGGGAAGGGCCATGACCCGGTCCACCATCTGCTGCACTGTCTGGGAGCGGATGGGAAGTTTGCACTCATGGCAGTGGGGCTCGCCCGCCCGTGCGAAAAGGAGCCTCAGGTGGTCATAGATCTCCGTAACAGTGCCAACGGTGGAGCGCGGGTTCTTGCTGACCGTCCTCTGCTCTATTGAGATGGCGGGAGAGAGACCCTCGATGGCGTCCACGTCGGGTTTGTCCATCTGATCCAGAAACTGGCGGGCATAGGCCGAGAGGGACTCCACGTATCTGCGCTGTCCCTCGGCATAGAGGGTGTCAAACGCGAGAGAGGATTTACCCGAGCCGCTGAGGCCCGTTACGATGATGAGCTTGTCGCGGGGGATCTCGACGTGAATGTCCTTGAGGTTATGTTCTCTGGCGCCCTTGATGATGATCTTTCGCTGGGGCATGGGTAGCTTCCCCGGGTGAGAAGAGTGGAAAGCCTTCAGGCCGCCTTAAAGCGCTCAAGCCCGACGCCGTCTAAGGGCTCCCCGCACCGGGGACAGGAGCCCTCCACGAGCTCATGGCGCCTTATGGAGAACCCCCATCGCTCGATAAGGAGGGCTTTGCACTTGAAGCAGAAGGTGCTCTCCGCCTCGCTTCCCGGGAGATTTCCGGCATACACATAACGGAGGCCGGCCGAGCGGCCAAGCTCCACGGCCCGGGCAATGGTCTCCGGGGGAGTGGGCGGCCTGTCGGTCATCTTGTAGCTCGGGTGAAAACGCGAGACATGCCAGGGGATTTCGGGACCGAGTTCAGCTATGAACCTGGCGATATCCTCAAGCTCCTCACCGGTGTCATTGAGGCCCGGAATGAGGAGGGTAGTGACCTCGACCCAAACCCCCAGCTCCTTCATGAGCCTCAGGGCCCTCAGCACTCCTTCCAGGCGAGCCCCCCCGCAGAACCTCTTATAGAAATCGTCCCGGAATGCCTTGAGGTCTACGTTAGCGGCATCGAGAAAGGGAGCCACCTCCCTCAAGGGCTCCTCCTCCATGTAACCATTAGTGACAAAGACGTTTGCAATCCCGGCTGAGCTGGCCAGCCGCGCCGTGTCAAGGGCATACTCCAGGTAGATGGTAGGCTCGGTGTAGGTGTAGGAAATGCTCCGGCATCCGGCCCTCTGGGCGGCCTCCACTATTTCCTTGGGGCTGACCTCGCGGCCCCCCTCGAAGTTCTCCTCCGGCTCCACCTGGGAGATGGAGGCATTCTGGCAGTGCTGGCAGCGGAAGTTACAGCCCTGGGTGGCGATGGAAAAGGAAGTGGAGCCGGGATAGAAGTGAAAGAGAGGCTTCTTCTCGATGGGGTCCACGTTGGCGGCGATGAGGCGGCCATAAACCAGGGAGTAAAGGGTGCCCTCGCGGTTCTCCCGGACATTGCAGAGTCCCCGCTTTCCCGCGGATATTACGCAGCGAAAGGGACAGAGCCGACACCGGACCTTACCCTCCGTCCCCCTCTCGTAGAAAGATGCTTCCTTCAGCATAAAAGCTCCAGAGTCGTGCTACTTCAGCAGAAAGCCTGCGTAACCCACGATGTAGGAAGTATCGCCCGTTACATCGGCCGAGGTCATATACTTCACAAGCTCCGCCTCTGTGGGCCCCAGGGCTTTGCAGGCGGTCAGCACCGCCGCCGTGGGACCCGGACCGCACATGGTGAGCCTGAGCACCCTCACCGTCCTCAGGAGCCCCTCCGGGTCCAGCTCCAGGATGCGGTCAATTGCGGGCTCATCCATGAGCCTCACGGCCTCCGCCGTGCTTCCATGAATGTGTGTCATATCCGTCGAGCCCACGAAAACCACTTCTCCCGCCCGCTCCTTCACGGCCTCGGCCAGGGCTTGCCCCAGCTCCCGGCAGAACTTCCACTCGGCCCGCCAGAGAGTAATGGGCACGATGCGGAACTCCTGGGAGAAGTACTGCATGAAGGGAAGCTGAACCTCAAGGGAGTGCTCATGCAGGTGGGCTTGGGGGTCTTCTGAAAGGAGATGGCTCCTTTCTTTGATAGAGGCCGCCAGCTCTCCGTCTATCTCCACTTCCCCCAAGGGCGTGCGCCAGCTTCCCTCGGCCATTATAGAGGCGGGAGACCCGTAGCCGGAGTGGTTGGGGCCCAAGATAACAAAGGTCTTGGGGAAAGCAATTCTAGAATAGATAGCCCCGGCCACAGCACCCGAAAAATCCAGGCCCGCATGGGGCACAATTAACCCTTTAGCCGGAACCTTTTCGGCCACGGGTTCCATGTACTGGGCCACCTGAGCCCTCAGTCCTTCAGGGGTAGCCTTGTAGAACTGGCCAGCCACGGCCGCCTCCCGCCTCATAACCCTAACCTCCCCCTGCCAAAGCCAGATTCCGTATGAACGGCTCAATAAATCGAAAGGATAATCAAAATATTATAACGCAGGCGGAATGATATGGGAACGTCTTCTGATGTTTGGTAGGCTCTCACGCTTATTCATCTCCCTCTTCTCATTCGCGAAATAAAAAAGAGTTCAATCGATATCGCCCACGTGAGGAGAGCTCCTGAGGTTCTTTGGGGTTCTGCTTGCCTGGATGGGTGATGACTGCGAACTAGGAAGGGTCGCGGCGGAGCACCAGCATTATGTTCTCGTCGAACCATTCGATGCGTTCGGGATTCGGAAAGCTCCGTCGGATGTTGAACGCAAACCGCTCCGCCGCCGCCTCGAACTCATCTGATGAGTAAAGGAAGAGGGTAGAGTAATGCTTCTCCCGGGCCTGGCAGAGAAGCCTATCCAGACTGGATACCCGACTATAGCGGAAGCGCCCGACCTCCTCGAGGTTCAGATGCTCTGACCCACATACGCACTTCTCCATATAGGCCAGCTCATAGAGCCGGGTTTCTTTCTCCAGGAAACCCGGAAAGTGGGTGCCCCAGATGCTCCGGGTATTCTGGTCAGGAAGACGCGTGTAAATGAACAGATGACCGCTTCTCTTGATGGAGGTCCCCGCTTTTTGAAGGAAATTATTGAAGTCGAAGTGGTGGACAGCGTTGAATGTGAAAATGCAGTCAAGAGAGCGCTCCTTGAGTGAGAGGTTCTCTATGCTAGATACGAGGGTTTCAAAATTGTGGAAGCCGTTGGCGGTGAAATAACTCTCCGCCTCCTTCAGCATTTTCGGGTTTATGTCCACGCACGTAAGATGCAGGTTCGGGAGGTGATGGAAAAGCAGCAGACCGTAGCGTCCGTCTCCGCATCCGACATCGGCCGCCTTCAGGTGCTCCCGGCCCTCGAGTCTTTCCTTGATGAAAAGGATGGGCTCTATGTCGGTTGTCCGTAAGTCCCTGTAGGCACTGGCGATCCGGGAGAAGTGGCTTTGCATTTCTTGGTGGGACGTTTTCCGCCTTTCGAGCATTAAATTTTCCTCTGCTTCCAGACCAACTTATCGGGGCTCGAAAAAGGAAATTCTAGGAAAAAACATGTATACCAAGAAATTTCGCGGATGAGAACCTGAACTTTCGGGAATCCCTCTCCTTTGTCAATTCATAAAAGTATAGCATCGCCACGATATCATGCAATCCTCACTTCGGTATCCTTATGGTAAGCTCGTTAGGCCATCAAAGGGTTTTTCAGCCGCAAAATCAGAAATCACGCAAGGAACAGGGACGGATAGACGACACATTCTTGCCCGCGAGTCCATCAGATAGACTCAGGGCGGGACCAGGGGGCCCCGCCCTTTGGCCATCTTGGGAGTTTCTGCTATTTGAAGACCAGCTTGTATGCCTCTTCCTTGGTGAAGCTGTGCTCCTTCTCACCAGTATCGTCAAAGACGGAGAGGCCAAAAAAGTAGCTCTTGGAGTTGTCGAACTGGACGTCATCGGTGTTCCCCGTGCGGAGCTTCCTCCTGAGCTCCAGAGTCCAACGGCCCCTTGCGTGGCGCCCGCCGGCATCGATATCGCCGCGGCTTCCCACCGGCCGCTCCAGAACCTCGCGGGGTACCACCGCACCCTTCTTCAGCTTAGTTCCGGACTCTAAGGGAACGGCGTCCTTCTTCATGAGCACGGGGCCCCACTTCCCGCCCTTAGGGACGAGCTTTGGGGCCTTTTTCTCCTTATCCCAGTTTCCCGAGTAGCTTCCTGCGGCCTTCTTGTCGCCCTTCCTTCCGGTCTTCTCATCTCCCTCTTCGGCGACCTCGTGCTGCAGGTACTGGTCGTCCGCATAGCCCGCGGGGTTTGACCTCTGGGCCTTCCAGTGCCACACATCCCCCAGCTGGTCAGCGGCGTCAGTTTTCATGAAGAAGATTTCCTTATCGCCCTTCTTCTCCTTGTGGCAGACGGCGTCGCAGCCCTTTGCCGCGAAATCCTTGATGTTGCCGTTTATGTCCCAGAGCAGGCCGAGGCGGTCCTCGTTTCCCTTGCGCTTTTCCCAGCTCGCTCCCGTCCACATGTAGACCCGGTTCTGGCTCAGGGTCTTGTCCGGCCAGCGGAAGAGAAAGTAGACGTATTCCTCATCATAGAGGGCCTTCATGGTGACCGTGATGTCCCCTATCTTCCCCTCCTTGACGGGAATGCGCGTGGCCCGGACCTTGTTCCAGGCCTTATCCACTTTGCCGTCAATTACAGGGCCCTTCTTGACCTTAACTGCCGTGACGGTCTTCTCGGCGAAGGCATCGAGAGTACCCCCCAGGATTGCGAGAGCCCCCGCCATGGCTAGAGCCACCAAGACCTTTATCGTGCCAGCATACCGCATAGAATGTCCCTCCTTTCAGTTGAGAGCTTCCTCTCTTCCGGGGCCGCTTCTCGGCCCCTCGGGCATCGCCCAGCTAAGGCCCCTATCGCGGGGCCCTCACTCCTTTGCCCCTGACGGCCGATAGCGCCTCTGCAGAAGCTTCACATACTCCAGGATATGGGCCAGCTCATCCTCCTTGAGCCTCGGCCAGAGGACCCCCTTCTCCCAGGTCTTCTCTTCCATCTCGGCGGCGTGGTTCCACATCTCGGTGACTATGTCGAGGGAAGATTCCCACTCCTGGACAAGAGCCAGGTTGGGGCCAACCTTATCCTTCGTCCTCCCTTTGCCCTTAACGGGATGGCATTCGCCGCAACGCTTTTCCTGAAAGAGCCGCTCTCCCTCCGTGGGGTCGCCCGGGGGGTCGGCGTACTGGATGAAGTAGAGGTAGGTGATTATGTCAGAGAGTTCCTGAGGCTCGAGCCTGGGCTGCTCGATCTCAAGCCTCTCCATGGTCCGCCACATGGCACCGCCATGATTCCAGAGGATTCCGGCAATGGTGGAGACGCTTCGCCTTAACGCACGCGTTCCCAGGTCAGGGCCCACATTACCGCCCCGCCCGTTCACGGCGTGGCATCGCGAGCAACCCTTCTCCTCGAAGAGCCGCCTGCCCTCCAGCGCGTTTCCCGGTGAGAGATAGACCCGCCTCCTGACGTCCTCAAAGGTGCTCTTTGCCCTTATGTATGCCACAAGGTCCAGGATTTCCTGCCCCCGGAAGAGTGGCCGCTTCACTCCCGCCCGCCTCATGGCTTCTTCCATCTCCTTTCCACGGTTCCACATGGCGGCCGTGATGAATACGGGTGAGATGAATGGCCGGTACTTATCCAGGGTGGGACCCAGAGATCCTCCCTTACCTCCCACAGAATGGCAGCCCCCGCAGCCCATCTCTCCGAAGAGCCGCTCCCCCGCCTCGGGATTTCCCTTTCGGTCAAAGTAGTTGAGGTAGTAGAGAAAGGAGACCAACCTCCTCATCTCCTCCCGCTGAAAGCGGGGCCTGGGAACGCCGAGGCGCCGGAACTCCTTCTGCATTTTGGGCGCGTGGTACCACATCACGCCTGCCATGCCCAGGAAGCTGTAATCTAGTTGGAGCTTTCCCAGGTCGGGTCCGCTCCTGCCGCCCTCCCCCTGAATGGCGTGGCAGCGCAGGCAGCCCTTTACCACGAAGAGCCGGCTTCCCTCGCTCGGGTTCTCCGGAAGGAGCTCTGCCAGGGAAGGGGAGGCCCCCGCAACCATCGCCAAGAGAAGCGCGACCCGGAGCAGCTTCACCTTCCAGGAAGCTTTCATTTTCCCTCCCTCCCGGCTCGCATCCCCCAGAAGACATAGTTGACCACGCCCAGCAGGAGAAGGAAGACCGGGACCGCCACGATGGATATTCCTATGGAAGCCGAAGGCACATCCCTCAACTCTATCGAGAGCCGAATCAGGCTCACGATCCAGCCGACGATGCCCAGAATCAAGACAAAGAAGAGGACCAGGACGGCCAGCTGAATCGCCCGCACGGCCCTGGGGCTCGGCTCTTTCCCTGAAGCCATAGGGGCTCTCCCTTCTCAAGCGCTCCCGGGGGCGAGGGGAGGCTCGGGCATGTATCTCCGGACCCTCTCCTCCACTTCCCTGACGCCCAGTTCCCTTCCCTCCTGAACCTCCCAGATGGAGACAATGGGGAAGAACTTGGTGAAGAGGAGGAAAAGCAGGACAAAGAGGGCGAAGGACCCGACCAGAATCCCCCATTCCACCAGGCTGGGGATATAAATCCCATGGGGCAGCTCCAGGCTGGGGGTTGCAAGGGTGGGCACGATGATTATGAAGCGCTCGAGCCACATGCCCAGGATGACGCTCAGGGAGGCTATGAGGGTCCCCTTTATGGTTCGAAACCTCCTTATGCCCATGAGGGTCATGGGTACGGCGAAGTTGGCCACCACCATAGTCCAGAAATAGGGGGCATGGGGACCCGTGAACTTGGCCCAGAAGACCTTCATCTCCTCGGGCTCGCCGCCGTAGTAGCCCGTGAGGTACTCGGCAAAGGTGAAATAAAACCAGAGGAAGGACATGACGAGGAGGAGGATACCCAGGTAGTTGAAGTGGATGGGCTTGAGATAAGACTCTAAGTGGTAGGCCTTCCTGAAGGCCAGCATGACGATGATCAGTGCCGCGATGCCTGAGTAAATGGCCCCGGCGACAAAATAGGGGCCGAAGATCGTGCTGTGCCAGCCGGGCTGAAGGGTCATGGAGAAAACAAAAGAGACCACCGTGTGCACGGATACGGCCACGGGGATTACCACCACGGCCATGATGGCTATGGCCACGTTCAGAACCCTCTGCTGGCGGGCGGTACCCTGCCAGCCCAGGGAAAGCACCTGATAGAGCCACCGGTAGCGGCTGGTCCCGTCGCGCAGGATGGCTATGTCGGGGATCAAGGGTATGTAGAGGTATATGGTGCTGGCCATGAGATAGGCGGAGATGCTGGTCACATCCCAGAGCAGGGGCGACTGATAGCGCCCGTACCATAGAATGTTGAGCAGTCGGTCGGGACGGCCCAGGTCTACTATGATGTTGGCCGCGCCTATGAAGAGGACCATCACCGTTATGACCTCGGCCATTCGGGTTATGGGCCTGCGCCACTCGGCCTTTGCCATGCGGAGGATGGCCGAGATGAGGGTTCCCGCATGGCTTATGCCGATGAAGAAGACGAAGTTGGTGATGTAGAAGCCCCAGGAGACGGGCTGATTGAGGCCCGTGACCCCCAGGCCCCCGAACCACTGGACCACATAGGAGGCCAGGCCCCAGGCGACGAGGAGCAGGAGAAATCCCAGAAAAAACCAGAACCTCCAGCCCGTCGAAAGGATCGGCCCGAGGAGGAGATGATCCTGAAAGGCCTTTTCAGAGGAGTTCATCCTTCTCCCCTTCTATCAGGTAGACCACCTTGGGGCGGGTGCCCAGCTCCTCCAGCAACCGGAAGGCCCGGGAGCTCTTGTGGAGGCGAGAGACCGCGCTATCAGGGTCCTCCAAGTCGCCGAAGGTTATAGCTCCCGCCGGGCAGGTCTGGGCACACGCCGGGATGAAATCCCCTTCCTCTAGCTCTCTCCCCTCGGCCCTGACGCGGTCCCTTGCCTTCTGGAGGCGGTGGACGCAGAAGGTGCACTTCTCCACCACTCCTTTGGGCCTCAGGGCTACATCGGGGTTTCGGTGAGTGCGCAGGTCCTCTCGATTGGTATAGAGATGCCAGTTGAAATACTTGGCCGTGTAAGGACAGGCGGCCATGCAGAACCTGCACCCTATGCAGCGGGCGTAGTTCTGGGCCACGATGCCCTCGGGGTCCCGGTAGGTGGCGTGCACCGGGCAGACTTTGGTGCAGGGAGGCTCATCGCAGTGGAGGCAGGGCCTGGGGATATAGCGGGCGTGAACCCTGGGATAGGGGCCGGCAACCTCTGTCACCATGTCCATCCAGCTAAGGATCCTTCCCCTGGCCGCTTCGCCGGGTTCCACATAGGGGACATTGTTCTCAGACTTGCAGGCGAGGACGCAGGCCTGGCAGGCGGTGCATCGGTCAAGGTCGATAGCCATTCCCCAGAGGGGCATGCCCCGGTCCTCCTTATGCTTTCCTCACCTTGACCCGAGTTCCTGTCAGCACCCCGAGACCCCTCAGGGTATCCTCTTCGGGGATGATGATGGAGCTGGGGTTTGCCCCCGTCTTCCCGGCCCATTCGCTCAGCGCCTTGTGCCCCTGGCCAAAGGGAATATTGACCACTCCGGGCATGGCCCCCGCGTAAAGCCTGGCCCTCACCTTTATCTTCCCCTTGGAGGATTCCACCCAGACCAGGTCTCCATCCTTTATCCCCAGCCTCCTTGCCGTGGCCGGGTTCAGCTCCACCCAGTTCCCCCAGCGCATTCGCAAGTGGACGCCCAGACTCTCCTGAAGCTCGGGCAGGAGGGCCGTCCTCCCTCCCATCTGGCTCATGAGCTTATAGGTATTGAGCACCAGAAGAGAATCACTCTCCGCGGACTCCCCCTCGGAGGGCTGATAGTGCGGGAGGAAGAGCTTATCACCACGGGCGGCCAACTTCTGCTCCTTAAGGATTCGCTCCAGGGCTTCCTGGGGGGAGAGCTTCTCCCTCAGCGCCACCTCTTCCGCCGCCCCATCGAGGAGGCGCTTCAGGCCCAGGGAGTAGAACTCATACCGCCCGCTCTCGGTCTTGAGCAGATGCTTCACGCCGCCGTAAGAATCCTCCGGGTCCCACCACGCCCCTCTCTTTCGGAGGGCTTCCCAGAACTCATCATAGTCTTCGAACTCCTTCGCTCGGTAGCCCTGGCCAGCCAGGATTCGTCTGAAGGCTTCATCCGCTGGCTCTGAGACCACATATCCCCGCTCCGCCTCAAAGAGGCCCTGGCCGCGCTCATAGAGGAGGTCCGCATAGCTCTCCCATTCAAAGGCCCCAGAAAGAGGCTCTCCCACGGCACGGGCGAGTTCGAGGAGAAGGTCTCCTGTGGAGCGGGTGTTGTGGAGGGGCTTAACGGCCGGCCGCCCCAGGCTGAAGGCCGTGAAGCCTGAGAGGTGGGCCATGCTGTCATCCTGCCAGCGCTCCAGATAGGTGGAGTCGGGAAGGACGAGGTCGGCTTCAAGTGCGCTCTCATCCATGAAGGGGGAGAAGCTCACCACCAGAGGCACCCGCGCAAGAGCCCGCTTGAGCTCCTCTCCGCGCGGGTGAGAGAAAAGCGGGTTCGTAAAATAGAAGAAGAGCACCTCCAGCCCATAGGGCTCGCCCTTGAGAAGGGCCCGGGGCAGAGCCTCCACCGCATGGTCTGCCAGGAAATACTTCCCCTTCCCGGCCCCGTCTATCCGGGGCATGGAGAGCCCCCTCCTCGCAACCTCATCCAGCTCCGGCTCCTCCCAGGGAGCCAGGGGCAACTCCCCCTGGATGAGGATCGTCCCCGGCTTTCCAAGGTTGCCGGTCAGGGCGTTCAGGCTGTGAATGGCGAGACGGGTGTATATGTCGTTCGGGTGAAAGGCGGGGCCCCGCTCGCCGAGGGCCAGAGCGCTCTTGTGCTCAGAGAACGCCCGGGCCATGGCGATGATGTCACGTATGGGAACCCCTGTTATCTCGGAGACCCTGGGAAGGGTATATTCTTGGAGGACTAGGCTCTTATAGCCCATGTGGCGGCGCCCGGCCTCGTCAGGCCAGTCCTCAAACCCAAAGGTGTGCTCCCTCACGAATTCCTTATCAAAGCGCCCCTCGCTCACGATCACATGGGCCAGGCCAAGGGCAAGGGCGCAGTCGGTCCCGGGCCTTATGGGAACCCAACGGTCAGCTTTGGCCCCTGTGACCGAGAGGCGGGTCTCCACCTGGACCAGCTTTCCCCGCCGACCGGGTCGGCCCTGTCGGAGGTGTCCGTAAGTGGAAAGCTGGTATACGGGAGAGATCCAGGACTCCAGCAGGTTGCAGCCGAAGGAGAGGATGAAATCGCACTCTCTCAGGTCATAGCTAAGGGGGAGCCGAATTCCCTGGGTGAGAAAGTGCGTCTTCGTCACCTTCTCCACTTCAAGGCAGCGGTTTCGGATGTAGTTGGGAGAGCCATAAACGCGGAAGAACCTCTGAATAAGGCCGTCCACAGAGCCCCGGTATTGCCCCCCCAGGAGGGCCACCTTATGGGGCTCACCCTTCTCCCGCAGCTCCCCCAGGCGACCGGCCAAAGTCCTTAATGCCTCCTCCCAGCTTATGGGCTGCCAGCGGCCCTCGCCCCGTTTTCCGCTGCGGCGAAGAGGCCCGCGGATACGCTCGGGATGGTAGAGGAACTGAAGGCCTGCATGGCCCTTGGGGCAGAGGCGGCCGCGGTTTACGGGATGGTTGGGGTTTCCCTCGATCTTTACAGCGCGCCCATCCACCACCCTCACAAGAATCCCACACCCCCCCGGGCAGACCTGGCAAATGGTGGGCACCAGCTCTTCCTCGTAGTCCGGCCAGGGGTCTCTCTCAATGGAGGAGACCTCGCTAAGAGCCCCTCCCCCCTTGGCCAGGGCCGCGGCACCGGCGGCCATGCCTCCGAGCAACTTAAGGAATCCCCTTCGGTCGAGAAGCATCTCTTATAATCTCTCAGCTAAAGAAGCCAATTTCTCAGTGGTGGCAGGCATTACAGTCAACGCTCACCCTCTTGAGCTTATGACAGTCGATGCAGGCCTCCATGCTTACGGGCACAGTAGCTTCTGACGGAGGAGCAGAGAGATGGGCAAAATCTCCGTGGCACTCCCCGCATTCAACCTTTCCGAAGACCACGTGACGCTTGTGGGAGAAGTTAACGGTGTCGGGAACCTGGTAGAGCCGCCGCCAGGGGATCTCAAGCCGCCGGTCGGCATACTCCCTAAGCCTCTTTTCCTCTTCGGTCTTGACCTCACCGCCCGAATGGCAGGAGGTGCAGATGCTGAGGGAAGGCCTTCCTGCAACCGGCCGCTTTTCATAATATTTGTGGCAGGTCCGGCAGGTTATCTTCTCCTTCCCTTCCTCCACCTTGGCTTCCATGTGCTTCTTGTGGTTGAACCTTAAGGGCTGAGTTATACCTCCGCCCCTGAAGATTAAGCCCGCCGCCGCGATGAGCACACCCACCAAGGCCAAGAAGACTATGCCCTTCGTGCTCACGTCCCCTCCTCTGCGGCACGGGCTTCTATGAGATTATCCAGTTCCACAAGGTCGATGGGCTTCAGCAGGGTGGAAGCTGCCAGCCTCCCTTTCTTGTAGCGCCTGGGTGAAGTGATTGGACTCCCTGCACCTCTCGACGAAGTATTCACATTCTCTTAGATGGTGGCCCTTACCGCGTGAGGAGCGCCCAGGGGGCACTGCGCAGGCATCAACCGGCGTCGCGGTGACGCACTCCTCCACGAGCCGCTTCTCCTGAGCGAGGCTCGTATTGGCCCTCGCCGCATAGACAAACATCCGCTTGCCCATGCCGGTGGCATATGCCGCCAGGTTGGCCCGGAAGATGTCGGAAGCTCAGAAAATTGCTCTGTAGGAATAATTGCCGAGGTTCGGCTGGGCAGTGCTTTTGGCCGCTTAACCGACCTCGGATCCACCCCCCGGTGAACCTATCGCCGAGCCCATCTTGTGCTCAACTCAGCAAAGTATAGCAAGAAATGACGAACTCGGTCAATAGTTCGATCAGTAATAAGATTTCGGTGCTTCCTTAGAGCTCAAACTATGTGATTGGGCGGCGCCCTCCGCCTCAAGCAAGAGCCCGAGGCACTCTTATGGAAGCTGCTCCAGCTCCCGCAATCCCCCGGGTCGGTAGCAGAAAGGCTCGTATGGGGCAACGCAGCCAACTGGACCGTGGATAATCTATTCAGGCCGCGTGCCCCGCCCCCGCGCGTCTCTCCCTTGCCGCTCCTCGCACCTCCGAGAAGAGCGTCTCATTGAATATTTATTGGAGCTAGAGCTTATGGCTTCGGCCGGATGTTAAGATAGGCATACGAATCGGGTCTCGCGAGAGATGTTTTCACGGAGGGGAAATAGATGGATGTTACCAAGATGACAGACTACGAGGACCGGCTTAACCGATTCCTGCGACTCAGCACTTTCCCGGTGGCGGTGGGCTTTCTCAGGAGCTGGGACGAGGTGCCCCCGCGCACAAGGCGCCCGGCAAAAGACCTCGGCAACCGCTTCACCACCTGCCAGGCCATCACGATGGCCCGGCACTGGGGCTGGGCGCTCGCGCTTGGCCGGGAGGACAGCAGCTGCGTCCTCGGTGCGATGGCGCTTGGGCTGGAAAAGCGGCTTCCCTCTTACGAGGGGGGAAACCTCTGCATCGACCTCTACACGGAGAGCCTCGACGCGGGGCGCACGAGCGAGGAGAGCGTGCCGAAGCTGCCCGAGGGTGAGTACGTGGGCGTCATCGTCTCGCCACTTTCCCGGACGGCCTTCGAGCCGCACTCGGTAGTCATCTACGGCACGAGCGCCCAGATAATGCGCCTCGGACAGGCCTGGCTATGGAGACGGGGAGGGACATTGACGAGCGAATTCCGCGGGCGGGTCGATTGCGCCGACCTCACCATCGCCCCCCTCACGATGGGAAAGCCGCAAATGGTCATTCCCTGCACGGGCGACCGAGTCTTCGGCCAGGTTCAGGACCACGAGGTGGCCTTCAGCTTTCCGTTCTCACTGGTGGAGGAGGTCCTCGAAGGGCTGGAGGCCACCCACAAGGCGGGAGCTGCGCGCTATCCCGTGACAAAGTGGCTGAACTACACGGCCAGCTTCCCGCCCTCTTACGAAAACTATCGCAAGATGCTCGATGAAGCCGGGCCTCCTGAGCAGAAGAGGTAGTGCCGGCCGCGAGAATACGGGAGGGGCAGACCATGGCACGCGGAGCCCTTCGGGTCCTGCCCGCATATTAGGGCTCAACCTCTGCATTCAGATGCCACTTGCCTAGGGTCAAGAAATCTGATTTCTTTTTTGTCCTGACCTCGCACGGAGGCCTTACCAGCACCTGAAGGTGTCTCAGACCCACGCGTGAAGGGAGCGCCGATCGCGGATGAGCTTTTCCTTTGAGAGGTCCTTGAGGGAGGCGTCTTGCAGTCTTTCCAGGATCCCCCTTATCTCATCATCCATCCCGCCGTCACCACATTTTTTTCTAGCCGATTCTTCCGCGCATATTCTGGCTTCCTCGTACTCACCCGTGGCGGCAAGAGCGCAGGCCAAAGATAGGTAGGCTTCCGACATCCTTGCCGGAGCCTGAATTTGCTCCCCAACCTCTAAGCTTCTTCGGAGCACTTTTACCGCCTCTCCATGTTCCCCCTTCTCCGTGAGCGCGCGGCCCAGGTTCTCAAGGGTCACGGCCACGCCTTCGGTGTGTTTGATCTCCTCTCTGAATTTCAGGCTCTCCTGGTAGCAATCAACCGCCTTATCGAGCTGGTTCAGGCAGTGATAAACATTGCCCAGGCTGTTTAGGGATGTGCCTGTCCCCAGGGCATCACCCACCTGACGCCGGATGTCCAGAGCCTTTTGATAATATTCGACCGCTTCCCCGTAGGACCCGCGCAGGCACGCAACCAAGCCCAGGTTGTAAAGTGACGAGGCCATGCCCGGGAGGTGTTCCAGCGCCTCCTCGCTCTCAAGACATTTTTCAAAATGCCCCGTTGCTTTCTCATAGTCCCCCTCCCTGACGAAGGAGGCCCCCAGCACGTTGTGGGCGCGCGTGATGTCGGAGAGGCTCCCCAGTTCCTCGGCAAGGCGGAGGCTCTCGTAAGCCCAGCGCCTCGCCTCTTGACAATCGTGCTGGCGGAAGTGAATCCAGCCGAGCAGGCCCAAACACCTACTCATCTCGACGGAACTCTCCCCCCCGGGGAAGGCCTCCAGCACCTCCTTGGCTTCGAGAAGCTTGCGCAGGCCATCCTCGAACTTTCCGCGCCTCTCATGGGCCAACCCGACCCTGGCTTTTGCCCGGGCCCACTCCAGGGGCCATTTTCTCCTGGCGGGGTCTTCTTCCTCAAGGAGGGCGAGCAATACCTCGTTTTCCCGGATGGACCTCTCATATTCGGCGGTGAAGAAATAGACGCTGCTCAAGCCCTCTCTGGCCTGTATAATGAATCCCGTTTTCTTGGCCTTTCCCTCAGGGCTAAGTTTCCCGAACGCCCCGATGGCCCGCCGGTAACACTCAGCAGCCTCTTCGTTTGCGTAAACCTCCTTGGCCTTATTCCCGGCCCTCCCCTGGAACTCGAGGGCGCTCTCCCAGGCCTCGCCGTAATAGTAGTGGTGGGCCAGGATGCCCCAGTTCTCCTCCAACCTCTCAGGATAAAGCTCCCCTATGGCGGAGGCGACGGCCCGGTGCAGTTCCCTTCGCCTCTTGAGCAGGAGGCCCCCGTAAGCAACCTCCTGGATGAAAGCATGCTTGAAACTGTAAATAGGTTCCGGGAAATGAGACTTCTCGTAAATGAACTCTGCACCCTCCAGTTCTTTCACATGCTGTTCGAGTTTTTCCTTCTCGACGCTCACCCTCTGGAGAAGGGGGAGGGAGAAGTCTCTGCCAAATACGGAGGCCTCCTGGAGGGTTCGCTTAACTTCACCCTCCAGATGGTCGATCCGGGCCGATATCACCTCCTGAATGGTGCCGGGCACCTCCATTCTCGTGAGCGCGTCCGCGCCCCGGTACGTGAGATCTTTGGCCACCGCCCCGCTCTCCACTAAAGATTTAGTTATCTCCTCTATGTAGAAGGGATTGCCCTCGGCTTTGGCCAGGATTAGCCTTCTGACCTCCTCAGATACCCTTTCCGTCTCCAGGATGTTCTCTATTATCTCGTTGCACTCTCCTTCGGAAAGCCGGTCCACTGCTATCTGGTTGAAATATGACTTGCCCGCGCACTCGCAAGCGTATCCGGGTCTGAAGGTTACGAGGACCATCATGGAGCTTCCCGCTATGGAGTCGACCAAAAATTTGAGAAGCTCCTCAGATGTCTTATCAATCCAGTGTAGGTTTTCGAGGACCATCACAAGAGGTCGAACCTGGCATTCCTTCAACACGACAGCCCTAATGGCCTCGAAGGTCCTCCGCCTTCTCTCGAGGGGCTCGAGGCTCCTCAAGAGTTCTGCCCCCTCCCCTTCCAAGCTCACCGAAAATAGGTTCAGAAGGAAAGGCGAAGCCCATCTCAGGTCCCCCCCTATCCCGTCAAGTTTTCTCTCGACCTTATGGCGGATGTTCTCCTCTCGGTCGCGCTCTTCGACCTGAAATTCTCTTTTTAACAGCTCTATCCAGGGCAGGTAAGCCACGGAGCTCCCGTAGGAGACGCAGCGGCCCTCGAGGTATCCGGTGTCCTCACCCGTAAGGCTCTTTCTGAACTCGTAGAGCAGCCTTGATTTCCCGACTCCCGCCTCACCGACAAGGCATACCAACTGTCCGCGACCGCTCTTCACCTTTTCTTTGCAATCCCGCAGCGTGTCGAGCTCCCGCGCCCGGCCCACGAGTCTCGTGAGCCTTCGCTCCTCAGAGAGGTCGGCCCGGATGCTCTTGACCCCCGTGACCCTGTAAGCGGAAACCTTTTCCTCCCTTCCCTTCACCTCAAGTTCACCTACCGGCTCAAACTCGAAGTACTCTTTCACCTTTTGGTAACTATTCTCACTTACCAGGATGGTCCCCGGGGAGGCCAGGCTCTCCATGCGGGCGGCCAAGTTCGTGGTGTCGCCCACAGCGGTGTAGTCCATCCGGAGGTTATTGCCTATGCTCCCCACAACCACAGGGCCGGTGTTGAGTCCTATCCGGACCCCGAAAGCAATACCCCTCTCACACTTGAGCTCTTCCCCGTAAGCCCCTAACGCCTCCTGCATCGAGAGGGCCGCGTGGACCGCCCTCCTGGGCCCATCCTCGTGGGAGATGGGCGCACCGAAGAGGGCCATTATGCCGTCCCCCGTGAACTGGTTCACCGACCCCTCGTAGCGGTGCACCGAATCCATGAGGATTTCAAAGCACCTGTTCATCATTGAGTGAACCTCTTCGGGGTCGAGCCTCTCGGAGATGGAGGTAAATCCGCTGACATCAGCGAAGAGCACCGTGACTATCTTCCTCTCCCCTTCGATGGCGCTCTTGGAGGAGAGGATTTTTTCCGCAAGATGCCTGGGAGTGTAACTCTGGATCTTCTGGTTTAGGTCCTCGGCGGCATATCCGGGCGGCATCCGCTCTTCCGCAGACGGCGAGGGCTCGGTCAACTTTCGGCCGCAGCCCCCGCAGAAGGAGAAATCCGCGGGGTTTTCAAACCCGCAGGCCGGGCATAGATTCCCCAGCCGCGAGCCGCATCTCCCGCAGAAATTCACCCCTGCGGGGTTTTCAAATCCACATTGGCGGCAAATCATTTTGCCGGTCCTCATCCCCTACATTGCGGCAAATGGATAGCAGCCACCTCAGAGGTTCCCCCGTCTGAGCCAGAGTTAAAGCCTCAGCGCTGGTAGGAGAAATTATGATGCAGGGGGATAGAATTTATGATGGTACTCGGTGCCACAAAAGTCAACTAGGAAATAGATTAATAATTATTCTAAAAAAGAAAGAACCGATGCGCACCGCGAAACTCACAGCGCACTTCACGACGCGCCGGGAAGCTTGCTGCTTCCTTTTTCCCAAAGCGAGCGCAGGCGCAGGAGGTGCTCCCGCCCTCCCCTCCTGAGCGCTACTATCTCCGCCATTACGCTCAGGGCGATATCAGCCACTTCTTTGGAGCCGAGGTTAAGTCCCAAGGGGGCACAAACCCTCGCGAGCCTCTCCTCCGGCACCCCCTCACCTCTCAGCCTTCTCAAGGTTGCGGCCGACCTTCTTCTATGGCCCATGAGACCAACATAGGCCGGGTCCTGACCGAGAGCTATCCTCAGAGCGGGCTCATCCCAGAGGTGGTCCCGGCTGGCTATGACGAGGTAGCTATCCTCCCCCAAGGGAAGGGAGGAGAGCTTTTCCTCTATGTTCCCGATGCGGATCTCGCTCGCTTCAGGAAATAGCTCTTTCGTTGCAAATGCGGCGTCATCCTCAAGTACCACCACCCTAAACCCCAGCCACGCCGCCAGCCTGCAGAGATAGGGTGCAAAGGCTCTCGCTCCCACTATAAAAAGATTGGGAGGGCTTTCCTCGGCAGGGGTCTTCCCGGTCCCTTCTGTCATGGGGATTTCTCCTTCCTCCTCACCCTAGCGCTCCTCCCAGTCTACGTACCACTCTAGGCTCTTTGAGCCGGGGGTGGGGAGGCCCGAGACCCTGGTGGAAAAAGGAAGTGACGCGCCTTCGCGCAAAGCGGCCCCGATTGGGATCGAATGAAGCTTTACCACAATACCCCTGAAATCCTTGAATATAAGGTTGATCTCCTTTATGTATACGAGGTCCCACTTGGAGGGATGAAGGTTCCTCAGGCTGCCCTCGATGAGTAGCTCCCCGGCCTCCAACTCCTGCCAGCTCCAGGTGAGGGCGATGCCCTCCTGCTTGAAGAGCTGAACCTTTCTTTCAGGAACACTCTCGAGGAGCTTCGCCCCGGCTCCGGGAGGCACCCATCCCAGCAGAAAGCTCAAGAGCACGAGAGTCGCTAGGATCAACCTCAAGGCTTTTCTCCCATGGGGCTCGGAGAAAACCGCCTTTATTATTTTGCACGGAAAGGCCCTTGTCAAGAAAGGCGGGGGAGAGGAGGTGAGGGCGGTGAATGGCCCACGGGCGGGGCCACCTCTGCCCTTCAGATAATAAGGCTGAATTGGGGGAAGACGCCCACCAGCACCTGGCCCTCCGCGCATCATTAAAGTATAATCGAAAAGATGAGATCGGTCGCTTTTTGTTTTCCTGTGAAGAGGTTTTTGAGCCTTTTGCTTCACCGGTATGCCGGGCGAGCCCGGACAGGGGGCCTGAGGAACCCCTCCCAATGAAGTTTGCCCTATCTGTACTACCCCTTTTCCTGCACTCCTTTCCCACGCCCCATTTGGGGCTTGCGTGCCTCGCGGCTTACCTGAAGAGCAGGGGCTTCAGGCCCCGGATAATAGACCTCCGGCACGAGCGGAGCCCTTACGCTCTCGAGCTCTACTACTCCCAGCCCAACGCTCAGAGGCAGTTCGTGAGCGAAATCATGGAGTATCCCCTCCTGGCGTCTGTCCTCAAGAGGTATCTGAAGGGTCGAGATGCTGAGGAGATGCTCCGGGTGAGGGAGGATGACCCCATGCTGCAGGAGTGGGCTCTTGAGCGAACCCTTCTTCCCGAGGAGGTGGCCGCCAATCTGAGGAGGGCTCATCTCCTTCTGCGCAGAAGCCTGAGGCTTTTCAGGGACTATGAGGTGGTGGGGTTTTCCCTCTATCACACAAACCTCTACCTGACGGCCGTCCTCGCCGCGCTCCTCAGGCGCGAAAACCCGTCCACCCTTCTTTTCTTCGGGGGCCCCCAGGTGACACAGAGTGCCCTGACGAGGGAGCTCCTCCTGGAGACCGGCCTTGCCCACGGGCTCGTGGTAGGTGAGGGAGAAGGGACGATGGCAGAGCTCCTGGGGCGTCTCAGGGCGGGCCTCTCCTGGGAGGATATTCCAGGCCTCCTTACCCAGAAAAACCGGAACGGCGAGGAGCCCTGCGAGAGCCCCCCGGTGAGAGACCTCGATGAACTTCTGGTGCCTGATTTCGAGGAGTTCTCTCTCGGCCGGTTCGTCCCTTTCACCCTTCCCCTTTATGCCAGCCGGGGCTGCCCCTACCGGTGCAGCTTCTGCTCCGAGCGCGACCTTCTGGGCCCCTACCGCCGCAGGAGCCCGGGCAGGGTGGTCGAGGATATGAGGGCACTCGGCCGGCGCTTCAGGACGCGCCTTTTCATATTCGCAGACAGCATGCTCAACGGCTCCCCAAAATGGCTCGAGGAGTTTGCCGATAGACTCACCCGCGAGCGGGGAGGCTTCCTCTGGGGTGGAAACTTCAAGGCCAGGCTCGATGGGGCCACCGTGAGGAAGCTCAAGCGGGCCGCCCTGAACCATGCGGAGATGGGGGTTGAGTCCTTCGCTGATTACACCCTGGAGCTAATGAACAAGCGCCAGACCTCGAGTGAGAGCCTCGCAACCCTGGAGCGGCTGTTGAAGTCGGGCATCTCTGTCAAGCTCAACATCATAACTGGCTTTCCCTCCGAGAGCGCCCGCGATTTTTCCGCCACCCTTTCGGCCTGCCGTGAGCTGAGGAGGCAGTTTTGCGGGCGTGACGGCAGGGCCTCCCTCTACATCCAAGTCCAGCCCTTTCAGCTTAGGCCCTCCTCGGCCATGTACAGGGACCCCGAGCGCTTCGGTCTCGGGGTGGAGGGCTGGAGGGGCCCGAGGGGCCTCCCTCTGGATTCGCGCCTAAAGCGCCTTGGAGAGCGGCTGCCCTACACCTTCACCGTAAAGGGGCTCGACCCGGCCGAGAGCCACCACCGCTACGAGCTCCTCCATAAGGTGAGCCGCGGTACGGACTACCCCGGCCGCTTCAGGCGGGCTCTTGAGAAGGTGGTGCGGGAGAGCCTTAAGGGCACCGACCGGGTTCGGCTCGCTCCGGAGGGGAACTTCCGCTGCGAGGTTCAGCCGGAGGGTGGAGATAGGGTCCGCCTCATGCATCGCAAGGATTTCATGGGCTTCTCCCTCACCCTCGACGCCCTGGGAAAGAAAATGGTGCAGGAGCTAGGGAGGGAGCGGGAGGTGGGGGAGCTTCTGAGAGAGCTTAAGGGCCAGTTCCCCGGCCGGGGGGAGGAGGAGATGAAGGGGATCTTGAGCCGCCTCGCCGCCCTCAACTTCGTGAAAATAACCTGCTCGAAATCCTGAGGCCACCTTCTCCGGAAATTATGAGATCGGGCGGGAGGCGGGGACTTTCCCGATATTGATAATTCAGGAGAGGGGGGGCCTCCTCCTCTCAAGCCCGGAGACCGGGAGAGGAAGGGCGCAAGCGGGAGAGCTCCCCTTTGTTTCCGCCCCTAGCCGCCGTCTCCTCCGGTATATTTCACCCCGTAAAGATAGATGCGCTGGTCGGGCCTGGGCTGCCAGGCGATGCGCTCGCTCACGCCGTAGAGGTCGTATTGCATCCAGAGGAAAACCCAGGGCGCCTCATCGTGGATGATATCCTGGAGTTCATGGATGAGCCGGACGCGCTCTATCTTGTTGAAGGTAACCAGGAGCTTTGCATATTTCTGCTCGAATTCTTCATTGTACCAACCTGTCAGGTTCGCAAAGAGCTTATTGTGCAGGATGCCCACATCGGCTTCGCCGTCGAAGCCTGAACCGAAGCCCAGGAGAAAGAGGGGGTCCGGATTGCGCTCCCTGTAACGCTTCACGGTGTAGACGGCCCACTCCAGGGGGACCACCTCCACGTAAAGGCCTATCCTTTTGAAATCGGCCGCGACGGCCTGGGCCATCTCCTCATCCTTGAGGTAGCGGCCCACGGGAGTATCCAGGAGCACCTTGAAGGGTTTGCCGTCCCGGTCTATGAACCCGTCGCCGTCAGAGTCCCTGAGGCCCGCCTCCCTGAGGAGCTCTCTTGCCTTATCAGGGTCATAGGGATATGCCCTTAGGCGTGGGTCGTTGAAGGGCGGGTTCACGATGGTTGCCATCTTCTTGCCCACCCCCCCCAGGAGGAACTTGGAGATGGCTTCGAAGTTGACGGCGTAGTTGAGAGCCTGCCGCACGCGCTTGTCTCCGAAGGGCCACCTGTCGCAACGAATGCCCAGGTGGATACGGCGTCCCCCCTGTATGGCCGCAAGCCTCGCTCCCTTGGCCCGGCGGATGATGTCAGCCTGCTCCGGGGAGACGTTCACTATGATGTCCGCGCCTCCGGTCTCAAGCTCGGCCACCCGCGCGGATGCCTCCGGCACCGGCCGCCAGATGATGGTCTTCACATCTGGCACACCGCGCCAGTAATCCTCAAAGGCCTCCATCCGGATGTGATCGTCCTTAACCCATTCCACCAACCGGTAAGGGCCAGTGCCCACAGGCTGGCGGGTCACCTCCCGGGGGGAGAGCCTGCTGTAATATCCTGGCGCCAGGATGTATGCGTTGACGAGCCAGGGGAGCATGTTGGGGACAGGCTCCTTCGTGTGTATCCTCACGGTGTAATCATCCAATATCTCCGTCCTATCCAGGGAGATGTGCCTGGGAACCGTGAGCGTAACCTTAACTTCGGGGTCCAGCATCCGGTCGAAGGTGAATTTCACAGCCCGCGCATCAAAGGGCTCCCCGTTGTGAAACTTCACCCCTTTGCGCAACTTGAAGGTCCAGGCCAGGCCGTCCTCGGAAATGGACCAGGATGTCGCAAGCGCCGGCTCTATCTCCATCTTCCAGTTGCGGAAGACGAGCGAATCGAACATGTTGAGCAAAAAGGAAAGCTCGATGCTTGAGGTATAGAACTGGGGGTCGAGTTTATTGGCGTCAACCCCCACAAGAACCACTGCGGGTTTGGGCGACTTGGCACCGAGCGCGGGGGTGGAAAGGAGGGCCATGGCGAGAAAAAACCCGGCCGCAAGGAAAACAGAAGGACGGCTCTTCATAGCTTCAGCCCTCATATCGTCAAAGAACCAAAAGTGGGGGGCCGGATCCCTTCTTTCATCCCGAAATAGCCTTTAGCGAGCAGCCGGTGCTCATTCCACCCTCACAAGCGCCTGAGCCTCCCAGAGACCATGGAGGTTACAGCGCTCAAGTGCCAGAAGGCTCACCGACTTCTCAAGCCTCACGCTCAAGGTGGCCGCGGGGTTTGAGAACCGGTGGAAGAGGTCCAAGCGGGCGATGGGTTCATTTCCCGCAAAGAGCTCTATGTACTGGATATAGTGGGGCGGCGTCATGACGTGGAGTCTTTTTCCCACCTCTATGCGCACCTCGAAGGGCTCCCCTTTCTTCACCCTTGCAGGAGCGGTAATCACGGGAGCGTGGGTGAGCTCTAGCCCCTGTGGAGCCATCGGGTCTCGTGCCCGGTTTATCCCCTCAAATAGGGAGGGATCCACCCGGACATCGTAGATGGTCTCTGAGGCCCCTGCGGGCCGGGCCCCGAGAGTCGTGAGGGCCGCAGCTCCGGCCACGAGCCTTCCGAATTGCCTTCTGCTCAGCATTTCCTTCATCTTGGGTCCTCCCCGACTCCCCCTTCAACCCTGGGGGGGGCATCCGCCCTCAGCTCTTCCCAGCCCTTGAGGATATACCTTTCCCCATCCACTTCCCCTATCAAGAGGCCATGGGTGCATAGCTCACCCAAGGCCTTGAGTACCTCCCCGCAGTCCCCATCCTCAAGCTCGGCGGGGATGTCATAAAAGATAAGGCCTTGTTGGCCCGTGCGAGCTTCCCCTGCGCAGCCAAGAATTCTCTCCTTCTCGAAGGCTCTGCTCGGACGGGAAAGGTGGGCTCAACTTCCGCCAATCCTAACACAGGGGTTCCTTCCACTTCAATTCTCCCGGATTAGAGAAATAAATTCATAACACGAAACTCTCACTTTTTCTCTTGCTAACCCCAAGGGATCGCCTTATATTTCGCGTAAGCTTCCTTCGTGGCGCCGAATTCATTGCCTTCCAGGGGGAGGTGGTTCATCCATCTTAGCGTTTCCCTTTTGAACGGCCTCGATATCCTACGTCAGGAGGTGAGCCATGCCTGAGACGCCAGTCGGGAAAGTGTCCCACTACTTCGCTAAGATCGGTGTAGCCGCAATCGAGATCCAAGGAGAAATGAACGTGGGCGACCGCATCCGCATCGCTGGCCACAGCACGGATTTCGAGCAGGAGGTCGAGTCCATGCAGCTTGAGCATGAGTTCATCCAGAAGGCGGAAACGGGCCAGTCGGTGGGGATCAAGGTGGTCGAACGCGTGAGGGAGGGGGATGTAGTCTATAAGATAACTTAGCCCCCCAGAGGCCAAATTTTTGGGCATAATCCATCCCCAAGTCTTACCCCCAGCCCTTGGCGGGGGTAATTTTTTCCTTCCCCTCGCCGCAATTTAACCGTTCAATGGTTTCAAAAGGCTGCAACCGGAGGAGAGGAAGCCCCTGCGGCCGTCCCGGCCACCCGCCGGGGGAATGAAGGCCCTCAGATGATATGTCTCCTGCGACGGAGGTTCCGCAAATCGCGAACCTTCGGGGGGATTCAATGCGGAAGCTGAATTTAAAGACCCCCCTTCTCAACGCGAGCGGTGTTTTCTCCTTCATAGATGTCTTCGAGCGGCTTGAGGAGCTGGGAGCTCCCTTCGGTGCCTTCGTAACAAAATCCGCCGGCCCGAGGGAGCAGCTCGGCAACGAGAACCCCGTGGTCTATGACACGGGAGCGGTGATGCTGAACTCCCTTGCGCTTCCCTGCCAGGCCCCGGAAGACCTGGCGGAGGAGCTTAAGATGAGCCGCCTCAGGACACCCCTCATCGTGTCTGTCTTCGGCTCTTCAGCCGGGGAATATGCGGAGGTCACGGCCAAGCTCGAGGCTTACGCCTCCGGGATAGAGCTTAATCTGAGCTGTCCCAATTTCATCCCCGGCGAGGAGAGCCTAATGCGCATCGTGGGCCAGGACCCGGAGCTCGTGTCCCTGGCCGTGGGAGCCGCACGGGGGGCCACGGATAAGCCCTTGATCGCCAAGCTCACCCCAAATGCCGACTATCTCCCCGTGGCCCGCGCGGCGGAAGAGGCGGGGGCCGATTATCTCGCGTGCGCGAACACTCTGGGCCCCGGCCTCGCGCTCGACATTTACTCCCGCCGCCCGGTCCTGGCCGGGCTCTATGGCGGGCTCTCGGGCCCGGCCGTCCGGCCCATCACCCTCAAGATGGTCTGGGAGGTCTATAAGGCGGTAAAAATTCCCATCATCGCGTATGGCGGGATTGCGAAGTGGGAAGATGCCGTCGAGTATGCCCTTGCGGGCGCGAGCCTCTTCGGGCTCGGGACCTGCTTCTCCTATAAGACGACAGAGGAGGTCGTCGCGCTCACCCATGAGATAGCCCGCGGGATAGAGGGCTACCTCGCGGGCCGCCCCCTCGAGAAGATAGTGGGGTGTGCCTGCCAGCAGGCAGGGGGAGCCCATGGCTGAGGGCTACCTCCCCCGCCGCGTCGTGCAAAACCGTCGCGAGAGCCGCACCACCTCAACCCTTTTCTTCGAGCCCCCCCTAGAGCCCGAGCCCGGCCAGTTCGTCATGGCCTGGCTTCCAGGCCTCGGGGAGAAGCCCTTCAGCCTCTCTTACAGGGACGCCATCACCGTGCGTGCGGTGGGCCCTGTGACAGAGGCCCTAACTGCCCTGAAGGCAGGAGACCGCCTCTGGCTGAGGGGTCCTTACGGGAAAGGATTTCCACAAGGCGATGGCTATCTGCTCCTGGGAGGAGGCTGCGGGATTGCCGCGCTTAGGCTCCTGGCCGAGAGGACGCCTAACCCCACGGTCCTCCTGGGCGCAGAAACAAAGGAGGAACTTCTTTTCCTTGAGGAGTTTCAGTCCCTTGGCGAGGTGCGGGTCGCAACAGAGGACGGGAGCCTGGGCCACAAGGGGCTTGTGAGCGAGCTTCTGCCGGCGGAAGGGAAGCTCTTGGCCGTGTGCGGGCCAGAGGGGATGCTGGTTGCCGCCAGAGAGCGGCTGGAGCAGCCTCCCGAGAGGATCTTCTACTGCCTTGAGAGGTACATGAAGTGCGGCATGGGCCTCTGCGGCCACTGCACCTGCTCGGGCTGGAGGGTATGCATCGACGGCCCCGTCTTTGACGGAATGCGGGTCGCCTCCATGGGCGATCTCGGCCGCCGCCGGAGGGCCCGCAGCGGAAAGTGGGAGAGGTTTTGAGGAAGGCCCTTCAGAGCTTGAACTCAAGGCCCACGCCTTCCGCCACCTGCCGCAGCTTCTCCACGACGAGGGAATTCAGCTTTATCCCCTCCTTTCGCGAGATGGCCTCGGCCTCAAACTCGGGCTCGCCCGCCACATAGACCCGCTCCCTCCCCGGCGCCTTGGCGGAGCGCTTCATCTCACTCAAGGCCTCATCAACCGCGTCCTTGAACTCCCACGCGGGCCTGAAGCCACCCACCCTTAGTGCTCCGAAGAAGTGGCCCACGCCCGCGCCGGGTGCCTTGGGGTCGAAGACGGAAGTGAGCTTGCGGCCGAAGCTCGCCCCGGAGAGCGGGCCCGAAAGTAGGTCAACCATGAGGGCGAGCCCGTAGCCCTTGTGGCCCCCGAGTTCCTTTGTCCAGCCGAGCGGAAGATGGAGCACGCTCATGGGGATCATCCCACGGTGGTCAAGCTCTAACTTCTCCCCCGTCTCAAAGACCCAGCCCTCGGGGACCGGTTTTCCCTGGCGCAGGGCCACCTCTATCTTCCCGGAGGAGACGGCGCTTGTCGCCATGTCGAGCACAAAATGGGGCTCCCGGCCCGCGGGTATCGCAATGCTGAAGGGGTTAGTGCCCAGCATCCCCTCCCGGCCCCAGAGGGGGACGACCCTGGGACTCGCGTTACTCAGCGCAATTCCCACCATGTCATGCGGGAGGGCCATCATCGAGTAGTAGCCCGCGATCCCGAAGTGGCAGCTATTCTTCACCGCCACAAATCCCGCGCCGAGCTCCTCCGCCTTCCTTATGCACTCCTTCATCGCCCTGACGCCCGCCAGCATGCCGAGGCCGTTCGCCGCGTCCAGAAGGGCCGTCGCAGGGGAGAAGGAGGTGAGCTCCATCATGGGGCGGGGGTTTATCTTCCCCTCCCACATTCTCCCGATGTAGTAGGGGAGGCGGGCGACGCCGTGGGAGCTTATCCCCCTCAAGTCCGCGGAGATGAGCACATCTGCGGAGGTGCCCGCATCGGCCTCCGGCACGCCCTGGCGCCTGAAGACCTCCTCGACGAAAGACCTCAGATTCTCTTCCTTTACGGTATGCTCTGACATTTCGATTGGCCTCCCTGAAAAAGAGCGCCCCCTCCGAATAATATAAAAGGGGGCCTTTGTCAACGGGAGCGCCTTCAGCCGGGCGGGGCACGGCCGCGCCCCCGATACCCGATTGGCGCGCAAGGGCGTTCCTGTTGAAAGCTACCCCCGGCGTTGCTATCATAGCTCAGACTTCAGGTTATTCTCCTCAGCCGCAGCCGCCCTTTGCCCCCTGGAGCGGCCGGCTCCCGGCCTCAAGGGGGCGGATGGAGGCTCAAGATGAAGGTCGCATACATACTCGTCAGGGTCTCGCCCGGCCACATCGAGGAAGTGGCCTCGCACCTCACGTCCATAAAGCAGATAATGGAAGTCTATGCCATAAGCGGCGAGTACGACATCATCGCCAAGGCCCTCATGGAAAACTATGACGAGATAATCGACATAGTCCCCCACGGCGTCCAGCGCGTAAAGGGGGTTGAAAGGACGAATACCTTATTTACTTTTAGTGCGTTTATGTAGAGGGGGGGGTTGGGGGAAGGAGGGTCAGGGGGGGCATTCGCGGGCCGCTGACTGCCAAACTTATGGCGGGAACGGCTGTTCGGGCTGCAGTCCCTAGGCCAGGGGCAAAGGATCACTGACCAGTAATTTTAGCCTCATTATACTCCACAGAGAACAGCTCACTCACTCCACCACAGCTGCCGGGATGGCGGAGGAATTTCAGGACCGTGCGGGGGCAGGGTTGCTCTGACAGATGTATTTCGGGGAGACATTTTTCTGTATTTCTAAAAAGACCCCTGCACGATAAGGCATGCAGATAATTCGGAGTTTTTACCTCTTGAGCTTCCAGGTCATCATTTGGGCCACGCCTCTTTGCAGCGGAAATTGTTACACACGCGCCTATTTTCGTGGATATGGAGGCCTAATTTAGCGACAACTGACGGAAAGAGTGCTTCCAAAATTTCAGACGCAATCGCGATTGCTTTTGTCGCCTCCTCCTTGGAGACCAGGTCGGCTTGGTGAATAATCTTGTTACGTCGCTGCTGGAGCTCTTGCATCTCCTCCCAAAGAGGTTTCGAAGATCCGGAGCGCTTAAAGCTTTTAAGATCAACGCCGCCATATTCAGACAGAATCCGAAATAAGGGATCGTTAAATTTGCTCAAGCTGGTGTACCTGATTACCAGGTCAGCGATGATTCCTGCTATCGATTCGCTGTGAACGAGGCCATACACCACTGGCTTGAGCAACGTAACTTTGAGTCCCACTTCGACAGCGATAGCCGCAAATATGTGCGCAGCCGTAAAATGCTCGGGAAGGAGGCGGCGGGCTTCGGCTAGTGAGCGCAAGGGAGCCTCAGCAACCAGCGGATTAGCCACATAGAATGACTGCAAACGTTCAGCGGTGAATTCTTCGATCGCCAGCACTCTATGCTCCTGATACAATTCAATTATCCACTCCTCATAACGAGCCTCTTCCTCCGTCATGGACATATACAACCCTCCACGAAATCCTAGCCGGGTAGGTCACGGCTGCGCCGTGACCCTTGCTAACGGTGAGGCGCAGCCTCACCCTACCCCGCTTCCTCAATCTTTTCCCACTCCGCGCCCTCTCCATCAGGTCTGATGCAATGTCTCGCCCCGTTATCAAAAACAACTAGAGCACAAAAATCAGGCGTAATCTCCTGGCCCTCATAAGGCTCATGAGGAATTATTTCGACTACTGTTCCTTTCACACCTTTCTCTAACCAAACCCCATTCGGCCAGGGCTCCTCCGATACTTTCAGGTCCCAACGCCATTTCCCGCCGATCCATTCCACTCTATCATCCTTCTTGAGAAAAGGCATCTTCACTCCTCCTTTATCTATGTGTATAAGCCGGCTAGGTCATAGCTGCGGCGCGCTCAGTATTTTCATACAATCCTGGGGTGAAACCTCAGCCTACCTGACTATCATTTCAAAATAATGCTGAGCAGCTTCCTCAGCCATCCCACCCGTGCCATCTAAACCTCGAAATTCTCTGGAGCCAGAGTACCGAGAGCATATGTTTTAAACATCATTGCGTGCGAAATTCCTCAAGGATATCTCTAAAGAATGTCCATTTCGTAATATCGGGGAGGTTTCTTAGCTCCGCATACGAATACCAGTTGTCATTGAGTTCCATCGCCGCAAGAGCCTTTTCAGCCTCTTCAAGATATATCTCAGAATTACCAGGGTCAACGATAGGTAATCGTAAAAGGAGAAGCTCGAGGCCTGCTATGTTTGGCATAATGTCATACACGACACTTCCAATATGCAGGGCTGAAGCAACCTGTTCTTTTTCTAATGGTTCATATCCTTGCAAATGGCTCATATCCATCCATCGCTGGACTATTTCAACCGGCTTCTCTGCAAGTGTTTCTTTGGCGGGCCATGAAACAAATGCTCCCGTTGGATATATCCCCCTTTGATGAAGACTACTCAACACCTCTATATTTCTTATTATATCTCCGTAAGAAATTCCTACCCGCTCAAAAGTAAGCCGCCAAAACTCCTTCCAGAAATCCAGACCCTCTTTAGCAAGTTCTTGATGTTGTCCTAAGAGCTCGAAACGGTCTTTCCCCGCTTTTCGCGCCGCAAGCCAAAACAGGCGCTTTCTCTCCTTATCGGGCATTTCCTGAATCTCACTTTCGCTTAGACCGTTAGCCCAGTTATATTGTTCTGTGAGAACGCTTCTCTCCATGTCTTTGTAGATAAGCGAGCAGATTCTTTCCATGTTAAACCAATAAATCCGCGGTATATCCTTCTTCCTTATTATCCCCAGGTCATCTTCCTCTGCAACTTCTAGTAGCTTTCTTTCTATTTCTTTCGCTTTACTTGAGGGGTCTCGGATAATGGCTTGGAAAATATAAAACATGATGTTTTGGTTAACGACTTGCATTCTTTTCCAATGCTCTTCATTGAGGTATCTCGCGTCAGTGGGAAATCCTCGTGATTCAAGTAATTCTTTCTCGTAGGGCTTCCACCGGGCATGAACGATAACATTTCGGAGGTACTTAATTGCCAAGTAGTCATCGATGATTTCATTACTCGCTTTGACCCCTGCTTGCTCAAATGCATCACGCAAGCTTTTAATCTTTTCGCCATTCTTGGCGCCCTCTTTAAAGTAAATTGTTAAAATATTCAAGCCATGCTGCTCTTTCCATTTTTCTTTCCATTCCTTAAGCGCACTTTCAATGCTGGCGATCATCATTACAGCAAATATACGGCAATAGGAGGCATTACAGAGGTCTCTAACTGCCGCCTTCAAGGGGTGCGTTAAAGCGGCTAATCTCCCGCTCTGAAGAAAAATAATATCATCGGTATAGATCTCAATAGCCTCAGCTCGTGGCATGACCATAATATCTCCTCCAACACTCATCAGCGTAGGTCACGGCTGCCCTATAGCTAAATATAGCCGAGTAGGTCACCGCTACGCCGTGACCTACTTATCCCCCATAATGCTGAGCGGCGACCTCAGCCTACCCAAGCACCTATTTAGCATAAAAGAAAAAGAGCTACAAGAATATTGAATTGTGCGAGAACCACAGGCGAAATCAGTGACTTCCCTGGATTTTTGTTCACATGTCAAGAATTTATCAAGGGCGGGCTGGGCCTTGGCGAGGCGCTGCTCCTACTTCTCCACCTTCTCCAATTCCCTTTCCCGCTTCCCCGTCAGGTCGGCCGCGGCGAAGCCTGGAAGGTGGGGCAGGGCCATGCGGAAGTCGGCGATCTCATCCACCTCGATCGTGCCCGATGCGGTCACGAGGTCGAGGACATGGCCGCCGCGGCTGCGGTCCTCTGAGAGGAAGTGGAAGTGGTAGCCGGGTATGTTGAGCCCTGCGACGTAGGGAGGCGTGCGGAAGCCGATGAGCGTCCCCTTGACGCCCCTGTAATCGAACACCGCCTGCCCTTCGACCACTTTTGCCAGAGGTCGGTAGGGCCGGGTTTGGGCGGGGACACTGCGCACCTTCATCGAGCGGAAGAGGCCGTCGATGCGGAAGGCCTGGAAGTGGTTGGCGTTGGCGACGGCGCCCTCAAGGAGCGCCCGCAGGTCCTTGTAGGAGAGGCCGCCCGGCAGGGGAAGGGTCTTGTCCGCATCGAAGAAGGTGACCACGGCGAAGGGCGTGGCCATCCCGGGCGCCACCGGGTAGGCCCGTCCGTCCGTCCTCACCTGGTAGAAGGTTCCCTCCAGCATGACGAGCTCGCCGTCCAGGCGGTTTAAGGTGCCGAGCCCCACATCCCCGTGCCGGGCGAGCTCGGCGAAGGTCATGTCCCCGTCGTAGAGACCGTGCAGGAGGGCGTTGATGGTGGAGTACTGGAAGAGGGTGTCGGGACGCTCCCCGGCCAGGGCCCCGAAGGCAAGGGCGAGGACGAGGAGGGCCCCCAGCAGGCATCTAAGAATCGGCTTCATCCGTGTTCTCCTGACGTCCGGCGGAAACTTGTAAAGCCGGGCATAGCTATGGCGTGACCTACATAGACGGTGAGGCGCAGCCTCACCCCACCCAACTGATTTTCCATGGAATTCTCATGAACACCTACTTTCCCTTCATCTTTTCCCATTTCGCCCACCGGGCTTTGGCGGCCGCGGCGGGGAAGTGGACCAAATGGCACTTGAAACAGCTGTCCATCCCGAATCTCATCCAGATCGCCCCGACCGTCTTAGGAGTAGCGGAAGGGTCATCCAGAGCCCGCCCGAGCTTGTCTAAAAGAACCCTCGCGTCCTCATCGACGAAGTACTTCCTCTCGGTCTCATGGCAGAAAGCGCAGACCCCCCTCAGCGCCTGGAACCTTGCTTTGAACCTCTGAAGCTGCTTTTGAGCGTTCTCCCTCTGGCCCTGCTCGAAGTCCAGCAATATTCCCACAATGCTTTCGTCGAGGTGCAGCATCAGTTGGAGATAGACGACCTCCTCATTCGTCACCGGGTCTTTCACCCTTATCGTGTCGAAATCACGCCAGTGGTACCTTTGTTGAACCGAGGGCATGGTGGCTACGTGACAGTCAAAACAAAGCCCGCCCAATTTCTCGTGCGCCGCCAACACTTCTCCCTGGGCGCCGCTCTTGAGCGCTCTCCCGAGCTCCTCCACCGGGCCCATCGGATAGTTCTTCTCCCATTCGGGCACTATTTTGGATATTTCCACATACTGGGCCTTGAACCTCTCGAAATCGGCCCTGGCATTCTTAGTGTCGCCCTCAAGCAGGTCGGCGACAATTCCCACAAAGGAAGAGTTCAACTCCAGCATTTTCACGAGATAGACGGGCTGCTCAGCCTTGGGAGGATAGAGCTTGTCCAGAGAGCTCGGAGGCGGAGCGGAGAAGGCCGCCGGGTTCCAGCTCTCAAGTTTGAAGCCTTCCGTTTTGCGACCCTGGGCATTTGCGAACGGGAGCGCAACGGCCAGAACGGTCAGGATACATATTAACTGTAAAGCTATTTTTCGCATAGTACCTACTCTCCTTTTGAGTTGGAAAAGCGTTTCAGCTGGTTTCTGCCAAGAGAAAAGCTTCGTCTCCCCTCCCCTATTCCGTCTTGAACCTGAAGGCGCCGTATTTCTTCAGGATGCGCTGATAATCCCCCTGGTAGATGCGGTCATATTCTTTGAGCCAGCCGTGGGATTCTTCTCTCCAGTGAATGCTCTACCCCAGCGACCGCAGGATTTCCTGTGCCTTTCCCTTGAGCTTTGGCAGGTCCTCCCCCACCGTTTTCCAGACCTCTTCCAGGTCAATCCCGAAATACTCATGCACCAACACGTTTCGCATGGCGATGACGGCACCCCAAGGGACCGCCGGATTTTGCTCCCGCAGCCGCCGTGATAATCCCGAGGCCGCCTCGCCGATGATTTGGAGATGATGAACCATCCAGACCTGGATGAGCTTATCTTTGCGGAAGGCCTCCTTGCCTTTGGTCGCTTGGCTTTCGATGTTTGAGATGGCTTCGAGGATATCCAGGAGGCGCTGCCGGTCGTCTCTCAAAGGGGAACCGCTTCTCGCATGACGCGCTCCCGGACGCGTGGCCTGAGGCCTCGGTCGCTCACCAGGTTGACCTTGCACCCCAGGAGGGCTTCCAGTTCCTGTGCGAGCGCCGCATGCGTGAAGAGGCTCATGTCCGGCCCCGGGTCGATGAGCAGGTCGATGTCGCTCTCAGAGTCCGCCTCCCCCCGCGCCACCGAGCCAAAGACGCGCACGTTGCGGGCCCCATAACGGTCTATGACCCGCAGGACTTCCTCTCGTTTTTGCTTCAGAAGGGTATGGAGCTTCATTGCAATACTTCGGCCTTTAGTTTGAACCAGAGAGGAGGATTGGCTTTCTTGAGCATTATAGCACTTTCCGAGACAATGCTCAGCCGCGGCCTGAGCCTACCCGAATTAACCTTCCCCCTCCCCTACTCCGTTTTGAACCTGAAAGGGCCCCCGTATTTTTTCAGGATGCGCGCGTAATCCCCCTGATAAATCCGGTCGTACTCTTTGAGCCAGCCCTCAAGGTCCTCGCGCCAGTATAAGTAATCGTAGGAGTAGGGGCTCCGCTCGGCAAGGCGCTTGTAGATCTCGGGGTAGCGCTCGAAGATCTGGCCGGGGCGGCAGCCGATGGGCTTCCAGTCGGGGTCATCGGGTTTTGAGAGGTTCTCCTCGTCGTAGTTCCGGGTGCGGAGGTAGCGGAGGCGGTCCATGTCGAGGTCTATGACGAGTATTCCGGGCTCCTCAAGCGTCCCGAGCATTTCCTCCGGGCCGGCAACGAGCGCGCCAGCGCTCGTAGTTGAGTAGCCGACGCCTTTTATCGAGTAAAGATGCTGGGTGACGATCACGTAGTAGAGGTTTTCAGCGGCGCGAGAGCGGGCGACGCAGCGCCAGGTGTCCCTCAGTCTGATGCCGGTCCTGCTGTGGGTCCCGTGGACGGGCGAGACGATTATCTCGGC
The DNA here is from genome assembly GCA_964575845.1 of uncultured bacterium. Lineage (GTDB taxonomy): Bacteria > UBA8248 > UBA8248 > UBA8248 > CAZNSX01 > CAZNSX01. The sequence continues at coordinate 133,564 of CAZNSX010000007.1, forward strand.
CCCATCGAGCATGAGGAGCCTGCCGAGCTCCGGTACGAAGAGCTCGCTGCAGATGGAAAGGCCGATGCGGCCGAGCTCCGTCTTGACTACGCAAGACCCCTCGCCCGGAAGCAGATGCGCCTTTCCGTCATAGAGGTAGGCGTTGAGGGGAGGGGTGTCCGGCTGCTGGCGGCGGTAGTGGGCTACCTCTTTCCCCTCGGGAGAGATGAGCCTTAAGGTGAGATATTGCGCGCCCGGAATCTCGCTCTCTATCACATCGCCCGCAATTATATGCATCCCGTGCTCTTTCGCCTTCTCCTTGAGCCTCTCAAGGGGCTTGAAGGGATACTTCGGGTTATCGAGCGGCCCCGTTGCCGGCCCAGGGTAGCCTTCCGGGTAGAGGAGAAGTTCTACACCCTTAGATGCGGCCTCGTCCGCATAGTTTATTGCGTTCTCTGCGTTCTGCCACTCGGCCTCACCGAAAAAGGATGCCGGCAGCACAGCACCGACTCTTACCTTTGAGGGAGAAGACATCGTTATTCCTCCTTAAGAAATTATATTTAAGTTATTTCTCCAGTTCCTCCCCGAACCCCTTGCCCTCCCCCCCCCGCACTAAGGGATGAGCCCCCCCGCAGGCTAACTCTAGCGCAAAGGATGAGGTGCTTGCAAGAATAGTGAGGTGGGGGAAGGGACTCCCCTCTCGGGGCCATCGCGGCTACCGCGGCAATGGCGGGGAATAACTTTTTGACTCAGTCGTGCTCCAGGGGTATTTTCCGGGCATGGTTTTTTCAACTCGCGCCCGAGGAGGGACAGCATGAACAAGAGAAAGCGCTTCAGGGAGCTCATCATGAGGGAGGAGATCCTGCTCCTTCCTCTGGCCCACGACGCCCTCACGGCAAAGCTCATAGAGAGGGCCGGCTTTGATGCCTTCGGCATGGGAGGCTTCGCCACCTCCTCAACCCTTTTGGGCAAGCCTGATGTGGGGCTTCTCACCTTCTCCGAGATGGTTGGCTATGCGACGAACCTCGTCGCGGCGACCACCATCCCCATGCTGGCCGACGCCGATACCGGATATGGAAACGTGACGAATGTCATGCGGACGGTCTCTGAGTATGAGAGGGCCGGAGTGGCGGGCATAATCCTCGAGGACCAGGTATCACCCAAGCGCTGCGGCCACATGGCGGGAAAGGAGGTCATCCCCTGCGGGGAAATGGTCGGGAAGATAAGGGCCGCACTCAGGGCCAGGGAGGACCCGGACCTCCTGATCATGGGGCGGACCGATGCCCGCGCCCCCTTAGGGCTCAAGGAGGCCATAGAGCGGGGCCGGGCCTACGCGGAGGCGGGTGCGGATATGATCTTCATCGACGCTCTGGAAACGGCGGAGGAGATGGCCGAGGCCAATCGCGCGATCCCCGCTCCTACGCTTGCCAATATGGTCGAGGGAGGGAGAAGCCCCCTTCTTCCGGCAAGAGAGCTCCAGGCGCTGGGGTTTGCGGCGGTTGCCTATGCGATAACGCTCACCCTTTTCATCGCAAAGGGGGCGCTCGAACTTCTTTGCCGTCTGAGGGAGAGGGCCTCAAACACGGGGCTCCTCCAGGAGCTCATGCCTTTTGATGACTATAATAAGCTTGTGGGGCTCCGGGAGATAAGGGAGGTCGAGGGGGAACTCACCGGCTAGGGCTCACACCTAGGAGGCCGTAGAGGTGGCTGGAACCACCGACCTGCGTCGCATCCTGGAGGCGGCCCATGAGAGAAGGGCCCTTCATCTCCAGCGTCCATAAGAAGCTCGGGCTCCACGCTTTTGCATGGAGCCCGAGGGGAACCCATCGCCTTGCCCAGCCTCTTAGGGCTCAGGGATTGGGTGACTGGAGTCAGCAGCCGATGGGGCCGACCTTACCCGCCCTCTTGCCAAGGCCTGACGCTTCCCCTGAGAGGGAGGCGGTAGTGAGACCCTCGGGGCGGCTGCTCCTTAGCTCACCTTCTCCTTTTGGCAGAGCCTTTCTTTTTGGCTGGGGCCTTTTTCTTGGCTGGGGCTTTTTTCTTGGCGGCCTTCTTTTTCGCGGCTTTCGCTTTCATCGCGGGTGAGGTCATCAACTACCCTCCTCTTCCGGACGGGACAACAATAAATTTGCGTCAGGCCCCACTCACATTCGACCCCGATGGGTCGATATCAAGCCGCTTAAGGAGCTCAAGACGAGAAGAAATTGCCCTCATCATCTTGAGCGTAGCAATTTTTAACATATTAGATTCAGAACTGTCAAGAAAATTTTTCGCTTTTTTAAGAAACCGGACCTGAAAATTTTGCAAGAAACTTTTTCAAATGAAAATTAAGGCGCAGGGAAATTATTTCCCCCATAATAGGGTTTTTATACTCTGAAATCTCGTCTCTTGAGAGCAGCCCTCAAGGAGGAAAGCTATATGCTGGGCCACAAGAAGAGGATTATGGCTCTGGCCGTATTGGCCCTTACCCTTTCGGGTTACAGGGCCTGGGCTTCGGAGCCCCGGTGGGATGTGAAAGAGCACTTCCTTTCCAATGGGTTAAAGGTTCTGCTCTTGGAGGACCACAGAGCCCCGGTCCTCACTTTTCAGGTCTGGTACCGGGTCGGGTCCCGAAACGAAGCCCCCGGTCAAACGGGTCTTTCTCATATGCTGGAGCACATGATGTTCAAGGGCACTCCGCAATACGGGCCGGGGGTCTTCTCAAATTTGGTACAAAAACAGGGTGGTCGCCACAACGCCTTTACCAGCCGAGACTATACTGCCTATTTCGAGACCCTGGCCTCAGACCGGGCGGAGGTTGCTCTGAAGCTCGAGGCCGACCGCATGGTGAATCTCCTCCTGGACCCCGAAGAGATAGCACGGGAGCGGCGGGTGGTGATGGAGGAGCGGCGCTCCTCGGTGGAGAACCGTCCCGAGCGTGAACTCTTTGAGAAGGTGGCGGCCACAGCCTACAAAGTTCATCCCTACCGCTGGCCCATCATAGGCTGGGCGGAGGATATAAGAAATTTCAACCGAGAAAAGCTTCTCTCCCACTACCGCAAATACTATACGCCTGGCAATGCAACCCTCATCTTGGTGGGCGACTTCGATGCGGCCGATATGCTCAAGCTTGTGGAGCGTTATTTTGGCTCCATCCCTGCAGGGCCATCGGCCCCCAAGCTAAATTCCGTTGAGCCTCCCCAGCGGAGAGAGCGAAGGGTCACACTGGAAAGGGTTGCCCGCCTCCCCTCGGCTGTCATGGCATTCCATGTTCCCAACATCCTCTCGCCTGATGCCTTCCCCCTGGAGGTTCTCGCCGCTATCCTGGGGGGCGGGAAAAGTTCGCGACTGCATCAAGAACTCGTTTACCGCCGGGGGATGGCTCTCTCCTCAGAGGCCGACTACTCGCTCTTGAGCGCCGACCCTGGCCTCCTCTATGTAAATGCGCAGGCTTCCCGCGAGACGGACGTCCGCGAACTCGAGTCCGCCGCCCGGCAAGTGGTGGAAAGGCTGAAGGAAGGGCTTGTCGGGGAGGAGGAACTGGCCAGGGCCAAGAAGAGCCTCAGGACGAAGTTCATCCTGGCCCAGGACTCCCAATTTTATCGGGCGATGCTCTTGGGCAGGGCGGAGAGCGTGGCCGGCTGGCGGCTGGTTAAGAAATACCTACAGCACATTGAAGCCGTGAGGGCCGAGGATGTTCGGCGGGTGGCCCGACGCTACCTCGTGGCGGAAAACCGCACGGTGGGAACCTTGATACCACTGAAGGGGAAGGCCCCAGCGAAACCCTCGGCCCCGGTGAGACACCCAAAGAGCCAGAGGAGGTAATCCCATGGCCAAGGCATCTTTTGCCGGAAAGCTGGCTTTTCTCTTCTTCCTTTTCATTGCAGCAACCGCCTCCCCCGCTCCTCTGGCCGAGAGGAGGGTTCTTCCCAACGGCATTGTTCTGCTGTCCTCAGAGCAAAAGTCTCTTCCCATCGTGACGGTGCGCCTTGCCGTGCAGGCCGGCTCCACCATGGAGCAGCCTGCGAAGGCGGGCCTCGCCAACCTCACGGCGAGGCTTCTCACAGGGGGGACCGAGGAGCTGAGCGCCCCCGAGATTAGCCGCAGGGTCGATTCCCTGGGCGGCAACCTTTCCGTCTCAGCAGGAAGAGACTATCTCTGGGCCGGAATCTCTACCCTGAGGGAGGACCTGGATGAAGGTCTGAAGCTTTTGGCCGACATCCTCATCAACCCCACCTTTCCGGAGGAGGAGTTTCAGAAAAAGCTCCACCTGGTGCAAGGCCAAATCCTTAAGTCTCAGGAAAGGCCAGGATGGGTGGCCAAGAGGACTTTCCGGCAGACCCTCTTCGGCGAGCACCCCTACGGCCGGCCGGTGGAAGGCACGCTCGAGAGCCTCAAGGGGATAAAAAGGGATGACGTCATCGCCTTTCACAGAGACCACTACCTTCCCAACCGCACCATAATCGCCCTGGTCGGAGACCTATCGCATCAAGAGGCGGAGGGAGCCGTGAGAAGGTGGTTTGGAGGCTGGCGTCGGGGCCCTGAGACAAAGCCATTCCTGGGGCCCCTCCCAGATCGCACCGGGTTTACCGTCAAGAAAATCGACCGACCTCTGTCGCAGGCCCATATTCTCATGGGCCACGAAGGCATCCCGCGCAACCACCCCGACTACTATACCGTCCAGGTAATGAACTACATCTTGGGCGGAGGTGGCTTTGAGTCCAGGCTGCTTAAGAACCTCAGGGAGGAGCGAGGGCTGGTCTACAGTGCCTCCAGCTATTTCATGTCGGGAATACACGCGGGCTATTTCCTTTTGGGATTTCAGACCGAAAACTCCTCAGCCAACCTGGCTATTGACCAGGCTCTGGCCGAGCTGAGACGCCTGCGAGAGGAGGGGGTAACCGACGCGGAACTCTCGGATGCGAAGGCATACTTTACGGGGAGCTTCCCCATGCGCTACGCCACAAATAAGGGTAGGGCCAAGCTTTTACTAAAGCTTGAACTCTACGCCCTGGGACTGGACTATCCAGAGCGTTACTCCAAACTTATAAATGCTATAGACCGCGAAGCTGTCCTCCGAGCCGCCAGGAAATATCTTCATCCCGAAAGGCTCCTCCTCACGGCCGTTGCCGACCAGAAAAAGGCGGGACTAAATTACTAGGATAGTTGATGTGGCGGGCGTAACTTTCCGCCCACTTTTCTAATTCGATAGGGTGGTCTCCAGCACCAGCTCTTACCCGGCCCTTCATCCCGCCTTGATTTAAAAGGTAAAGTCGGTTAAGATTATAAATGAAATCACCAGGTCGGAACAGGTCTTGGGGCGGACATCTCGGTTCGTGCTGCTGGGAGATCGGCTATGGAGAAAGAGGGCCACGGGATCCGCGAGCGCATCACGGCGGACCTCACCGGCGCCATGAAGCAGAAGGATGTTCTCCGCACCTCCACACTTCGCATGATCCTGACCCAGCTCACCCACAAGGCCAAAGAAAAGGGCCAGAGAGTGGACGAGGGGCAGATAGTGAAGCTCCTGTACACCATGCTCAAGCAGCGCCAAGAGGCTGCCGAGCAGTTCGCTCGGGCGGGCCGACCCGAGCTGGCCGAGAAGGAAAGGGCCGAGATGGGCATCATCGAGGGCTATCTGCCAGCCCAGCTAGACACTGAAGAGATCCGGGCTGAGGTCCGCGAGGCCATTGCGGAGCTGGGCGCCAGCGGCATGAGGGATATGGGAAAAGTCATGGGATACATGACAAAGAAGCTGGCCGGGCAGGCCTCTGGCGGCACCATTAGCGAGGTAGTCAAGGAAGAGCTGGGTGGCGCCGGATGAGGAGAGCCTATGGCTTACGAGATGCATTCCCTCTACGAGATCCTTGAGTGTGGACCAGATCGTGAGGAAATAATCTCGGCCCTGGCCGAGAGAAGTTGCCGCGTCTTCGAGGTGATTCAGCCCGCCGACGCTCTCGTCCCCTACCACGTCCACGAGGAGGACGAGGTGATAATCATGCTCGAAGGCCAGGTGAAGATGAATATCGAAGAGGAGCTCATCGTCATCGGCCTGGGCGATGTCCTGACGGTGAAGGCCGAGTCGATTCATTCGGCCATGACCATGGATAAGAAGCCAGCCAAGCTTTTGCTTGCCTATGGCTGCATTTAGCCTGAGCTTGCCTTACCCCTTGCCACTGAAAAATCCCCTCCGATGAAAGAAAGCTCGTGAGAGAGTGCAAACCCTTAGGGTGCCCTTTCTTTGGCCTCAGCCTGGAGGATAGCCATGGATATTTACAGTTGGAGCGATATACCCGAAAAGCACGTCTTTGAAGGGGCTCGTCGGCGCACCATCGTAGGGGAGAAACTGCTCATCCTGCGGCAGTGGTGGGAGCCCGGATGCGAAGGTCCCGGACTCCACAGCCACCCCGAGGAGGAGCAGTTCACCATGGTGCTCGAAGGAGAGGTCGAAGTGATGATAGGTGGGGAGAAGGCCACACTAAAGGCCGGCCAGGCGGTGCGGTTCCCTCCGCGCTCCCAGCATATGACACGTGCCGTGGGCGAGCGACCGGCCTTCTTGGAGGAGGTCTTCTCGCCGGTGCCCGAGGGTATCGCACGTCAGGCCTAGGCCTCCCTCAGATAATCTCCACCCGGATGTCTGAGGCGGCATTTGCCAGGAGGTCTTTAAAAGCTCGGGCCTCTTCTTCGCTCGCCACGATGGCCCCATAGTGCATGGGGATTGCCACCTTGGGGTGGATGGTCTGGGCGGCGGCCACCGCCTCCTCGGGAGTCATGACATAGGTGCCACTCACGGGCAGGAGCGCGATGTCGATTTTCTTCAGCTCCTTCATCTCCGGGATGTAATCGGTATCGCCCGTATGGTATAGGCGAACGCCGCCCATCGTCAAGACGAAGCCCAGGTTCTCTTCACTCGGCGGGTGGAAGACCTCCTTGCGCTCAGGGTCTCGATATTTATCGATATTGTAGGCCCTGACCGCCTCCACCTTCACCCCCTTTACGGTCTGACTCTCGCCGGGAAGGATGACCCTGAAGTTTCCGCCCAACTTGGCCTTGGAGGAACTGGAGCCCACCAGGACGGTATCCTCTTTGGATACCTGCTTCACCTTATCGGGGTCGCAATGATCGAAATGGTCATGGGTTATGAGAATAAGGTCCGCCTTCTCGGGCTCGTCGGGCAGCACGTAAGGGTCCACATAGACCACCTGTTCCCCTTTGACCTTTATGGTATCGTGGCCGAGCCTCTCTATTTCCAGCCCCATGATTTTCATCTCGCTCGCCCTCCCTTATGCAACGAAACCAAAGCTTGGCACTTTCAGGTATGGCCGGGGTTCCAATCGGCCTCCCCGCACCCCGCTCGCAGGCCCGTAACCTTGCCCAAAGCTGGAGCCCGATGGGAGCCCAATCCGATACCGGCGGCATAACTTCCAAAGAACGCAAGGGACCCCATGCCTGAGAAATCCCCTTTTATTCCTCCTCTATTTGTCCTTCCCACTCTATTGCAATGCCCCGCCTCACGCTCTGGGAGGCCGGGCACTTGCTTTCGTGAACCTCCAGAGCCCGCTCTGCCTCCTCCCTCTTGCCCCTTGGGATCTTGACGTGGTATTTGACGTGGATGCGGGTTATCAAAGCCTGGCCGTCCACCTTCTCGATGTAGCCCTCCACCTCCGAGATCAGCTTATCGGGGTGGCTAGGAATCCCGCGCGCCTCCAGCGCGCCGCCAAGGTTTCCAGTCATTCAGGCGGCAACGGCCGAGATGATGTGGTCCAATGTGGCCGGAAGCTCCTCTTCCACCTCCCGGCCGTAAAACTTCTTTATCCCCCCGTGCATGCCGTATCGGACGGGTTCTTTGAAGTCCTCAATATAGGCCCTTCTCAGAACCCCTTTATCCTTCAATATCTTCACCCTTGATACATGAACCACCTCTCCCATAAGGCAAACCTCCTCTCTATTAGACGTCCTCTGTGTCTCTTAGGCCCTACCTTCGATCCCGCTTCTTTTCTGTTTTCTCCCTCTCCCGGTCCCGGAGAACGCGCCTCAGGATCTTGCCCGAGGCGGACTTGGGGATGGAGTCCAGAAACTCCACCTCTCTCACCCTCTTGTAGCCGGCAACATGCTCGGCCACAAAGGCCATTATTTCATCGGCCGAGGCCCTGGCCCCATCTTTGAGCACCACGAAGGCCTTGGGGATCTCCCCCGCCTCACTGTCGGGCTTGCTCGTGACGGCGCAGTCGGCAACGGCAGGATGGCGATGCAGGAGAGCCTCCACCTCCCCGGGGGCAACAGCGAAGCCCTTGTATTTGATCATCTCCTTCTTCCGGTCCTTAATATAAACGTAGCCATCCTCATCCATGGCGACGAGGTCACCCGTATAGAGCCAGCCCTCCCGCAGCACCCTCTCTGTCTCCTCCTCATCTCGCCAGTATCCCTTCATAACGTGGGGGCCCCTGACAACTAGCTCTCCTACCTCTCCCGGCGCCACCTCCTCCCCACTCTCGGGATCAACCACTTTCTGGGGCTGGTCGGAGACAGGGGGCCCTATTGACGAGGGCTCGATGAGATCTGGCTCAAAATGGTTCATGTGGGTCACGGGAGAGGCCTCCGTGAGGCCATACACCATGAAGGTGGGAACTCCCGTGAGTTCCTCCAACCTGCGGCGCACCTCCGGGGGAAGGGAGGCGGCGCCGCTGGCGATGAAGCGCAGGCTTGAGAGGTCAAACTTCTTAAGGCTCGGGTACTCACAGAGAGAGAGAAGCGCAGGCGGCACCCCGTAGAAGAGGGTGACCCGGTGCTTCTCGATGAGCCTCAGGCACTCCTCGGCATTGAAGCGCTCCATGAGAACCTGGGCGGCGCCCTCATAAATGCACCCCCCCATTATCATGGTGCCGAAGATGTGATAGAGGGGAAGGAACACTATGACCCTATCCCGCTCGGTGACCCGGTGATTGGCGACGAACTGGATGTAGTTGCTCACCAAATTACGGTGGGTAAGCATAACTCCTTTGGGAAGACCCGTGGTGCCGCTTGAGTAGGGAAGAGCTATGAGGTCCTCTGAAGGGGCAATAGGGGGTGCAGGAGGGCGGGAGGGGGGGTAGTCTCTCAAAAGCTCGTGGAAGAGGGGAAGGCCGTCGGCCGATGAATCCCCCACAAGAACCACCGTTTCGAGCTCTGGCAGCTCCCCTCTGACCGCCCTGAGGATGGGGTAGTTATCTTCGTGCACTATGGCGACCCTGGCCCCGGAATCACGATGCTGGTGAAGCGTCTCCTCTTCCTTGAAGGTGGGGTTCAGCGGGGTGAATATGGCTCCCAGCTTGGAGACGGCATATACCGCTATCACAAACTCCGTTCGGTTAAACATGAAAAGTGAAACCCGATCTCCCTTCCGGACTCCCAGCTCCCTGAGGGCATGAGCAAAACTATTGGAGAGGGCTTCCAGCTCCCGGAAGGTTATCTCTTCATCCTCGAAGATTAGGGCTACATGGTCTGGAACCCGCCGCAGGCTCTCCTCAAGCATCCCGTGGAAGGGGATGTCGGGATATTCCAGGGAAGGCCTGAAATATTTCGGAAGCCGGCGCTTGCGCTCCATCGCTTCTCCTCCGGGATTTCAGACTCAGGGTCTCCTCCTCGGTCGCCCATTTTAGCATAAAGGTGGGCCTAGAATAGAAGGGGTGGATGATTTTTGTGAGCCCGAGGGTGGGATTATGGACTATAATTGAGATTTGGGCGTTATCCCAATTCGAGCAACGCTTGTAAGGAAAGGAAGGGAATGGCATTCGATGTAATTGGAAAGCGAATCCCCCGGGCCGACGGCCCCCTCCAGGCCGCGGGCTCTCCCATTTACGTTGATGACCTCCCCTTTCCCAACATGCTCTACGGCGCCATCAAGCGGGCCGAGTACCCTCACGCGCGCATCATTGCCGTCGACACCTCCGCCGCGGAGGCCATGAAGGGTGTCGCGGGAGTCATAACCCATAAGGACATCCCCCTTAACCGCTACGGCCCAAAGTTTCAGGACCAACCCGTCCTTGCCGATGACCGCGTTCGCTGCATGGGGGACCCAGTGGCGGCTGTGGCCGCCGAGAGCGAGGAGATCGCGCAGGAGGCCCTGGGAAAGATAAAGGTCACCTACGAGGAGCTCCCTCCGGTCCTGGACGCCTTTGAGGCCCTTGAGCCCGAGACCATAAAGATCCACCCTAACCATCCCATTGGAAACCTGGTCTTGAAGTGGAAGATAAGGAAGGGGGACGTGGAGGCCGGCTTCCGGGAGGCAGACCTCGTCCTGGAAGAGAGGTACGACTCCTATGCTCAGGAGCATGCCTCCATAGAGACCCATGTATGCGTGGTAGAAGCTGACCATACGGGTAAGATCACCGTTCACGCCACAACCCAGAGGCCCTTTCTCTTCAGGTCGGACCTCTCACACGTGCTGCGGCTCCCCATCCCTAAGGTGAGGGTCGTTCCCGCCAACATGGGAGGGGGCTTCGGCGGAAAGCATGAGATTGTCCAGGAGGCTCTTGCGGCCATCTTTGCCCTGAGGACGGGACGACCCGTGAAGTTCCGTTTCAGCCGAGAGGATGAGTTCATCGCCTCCACCGTGCGCCACACCTTTTACATGACCTTCAAGACGGGCGTCATGCGCGACGGGACGATCACCGCCCGTCAGATCGAGTTCCTCTCTGACGGCGGCCCCTACACCTCTTGGGGGGAGACCACCGTTTCTAAGGCGGCGCTTATGGGTGCGGGCCCTTACCGCGTGCCTAACCTCAAGCTGGACGCCCTACTTGTCTATACCAATAACTGCGTTGCCGGAGCGGTGAGAGGGTTCGGGGTCACCCAGTCAACCTTCGGATGTGAGAGTCACATGGACTCCCTGGCCGAGAAGCTCGGGATGGACCCCAGGGAGTTCAGGGTCAGGAATAGCATGCGGCCGGGGGATAAGGCCCACAGCGGCGATCCCCTCTCAAGTTGCGCCGTGGTGGAGTGCATGGAGGCCGCAAGTGAGGCCGTTGGCTGGGGCAAGCCCCCTCCCTATGAGTCCGCCCATCCCCACAAGCGCTACGGACGGGGCATTGCCTCCATGATATATCCTATCGGCTTCACCGCTTACCATAACCCCAGCTCCGCCTTCGTGAGGGTCAATGAGGACGCCAGCATAACGGTTTTATCGGGTTGCGCGGACTGCGGGCAGGGCTCCAACGTGGTTCTTGCTCAGATTGCCGCTGAAGAGCTGGGGATTCCCTTCGAGAGCGTATTGATGGTAACCCGGGACACCGACCTCGTTCCCTATGACCTGGGCAGCGTCGCCAGCAGGGTCACCCATATCGGGGGGAACGCGGTCCGCAGGGCCGCCCGCTCCGCAAAGGAGAAGCTCCTCGGCGCAGCGGCGGATATGCTGGAGGCAGCCCCTGAAGACCTGATCATATCGGATGGGATGGTCTGCGTAAGGGGCGCGCCGGGCCTGGCTATTACGCTCGCGGAAGTAGCCCGGCATAGCTACGCTTCAGGCAAGCCACTTGTTGCCGAAGGGGTCTATGACCCAGGGGATATTCACCTGGACTCTGAGACCGGTCAGGGGAGGCCCTACGACTGCTACGTCTTCGCCGCCCATGCGGCGGAGGTGGAAGTGGACATCGAGACGGGGGAGGTGAAGGTCCTGCGGCTGGCCGCGGCCCATGACGTGGGCACCGCCATAAATCCCATGAACGTGGAGGGGCAGATCGAGGGTGGCTCCCTGATGGGGCTCGGCTTCGGCGTGATGGAGCGCATCGTGCTCAGCGGGGGCCGGGTTCAGAACCCGAACTTCATGGACTACATCCTTCCCACCTCCATGGATATCCCGGCCCGGTTCAATTCCATCATCGTCAGCAGCGAAGAGCCCACGGGTCCTTTCGGCGCCAAGGGGGTCGGCGAGCCCTCGTTGAATCCCACAGCACCCGCCATCCTCAATGCCATCCGCAATGCCACAGGCGCTCGCCTCACCGAGGTTCCTGCAACCCCCGAGCGAGTGCTCCTGGCCCTGCGCAAGGGAAAGAATAAGCCCTGACTTGTAGAAATCGACTTTGACAAAGATAACGACGACCAGCGGCTTCTCCCCGCGAAAGGGATGAGATTACCCTCTTCAGCCACTTGCGCGCGGAGCGAATATTCTATACAAGCGGGCCGCTTATTGGCTGGTTTTGAATAGTACCCAGAAAATGGGAATGATTGAGCAATTTTTTCTTGAAATAGCTTTAATAATATGTTATCTTAAATTTCGAAAGTGCCTCGAGTGGGTTACATCTACCTTCCTCCGCCCGCGTCAGGTACTGTGCAGAGCGAATCCTTCTTCCCGTTAGTCATTCCTATCTTAGGTCATTCCCTCGTGGCGTACGGTTGCGCCGGGCCCCTCAAGCAGATGAATGCCTCAGTGGAGGAGTCTCCTGAAAAACTTTTAGTTCTCCGGTGAGGATATTCGGACTAAGCCCGTCCTTTTTGAGACAGTAGCCGAAAGGGCCTATGGTAACCTTCTGGAGCAGTTTATGAATTCCCGGAACGGTGCCTCCCATTCTCCCTAAACCTCCTCCTCCTCTCACGGCCGGGGCTCCTTGGGCCTTATGCTAAAATGGAGCCCCGGCCAACACTTCCTTAAAAGGGCTTTCCTCTTCATCTATGGAGGCAAGAAAATGCTTCTTCTTGAGTTCAGCATGTACCCCCTGGGCAAGGGGGAGAGCGTGAGTCAGTATGTGGCGGGCTCCCTTGAGATCATCGATAAGAGCGGCCTGGACTATCGGCTGGGGCCGATGGGAACCGTCCTTGAGGGGGAATGGGACGAGGTCTTCGGGGTCGCCAAGGCTTGCTTCGAGCGCATGCGGCAGGACTGCCCCCGAGTCGCGGCCACGATGAAGATGGATTACAGGAAGGGATACAAGGGCAGGCTTGAGTCAAAGGTTGATGTGGTTGAGAAGAGCCTGGGGAAAGAGCTTAGGAAATAGATTTTCGAGGGCTGCGGGCGACGGAAAGGATCAGCTCCCGCCAGCTCCCTTCTTCGAGAACCCTGAAGCGAACCGCCACTTCCCAGATGGGAAGGGGAAGGGGTCCGAGGGGTTCAAGTTTGACGGCATCCTTCTGGGTGGTCACTATAGCCGAGGCCCCTGCGCCACGGGCCGCCTCTCTAAGCGAGGGAAGGTCACGTCGCGAGTAGCGGTGATGGTCTGAGAGGGCGAGCTCCCCCCGGGGCGATAGGCCGAGTTCCCTCAGCAGAGAAAAGAAAGACTCCGGGCGGGCTATTCCGCAGAGGGCAAGAAAGGGGGTATCCCCCAGGGCATCCAGGGGGAGTTCCTGCTCTTCTCCCAGAAGCCTGAGATGGACGAACTCCAGGTAGGCCCTGAAGATGGGGGCGTTAGGGTTATATCGCGCAAGAGCCGAGAGAAGCTCCTCTGGAGGCGTGGCTCCAGCCCTAAATAAGGAGACCACCACCACGGCGCCCGCCCGAGAGAGGGCCGAGAGGGGCTCTCTCAGGTTCCCGCGCGGGAAGAGATAGCCCCTCCCCCAGGGCTTTCTCGCCCTGACGAGAAGAAGGTTCAGGTCGCGCTCAAGCGCGAGATGCTGGAAGCCGTCATCGAGGATGATGACCTCCGCTCCCAGGCTCTCTATGGCTTGGGCTCCCGCCTCAAGGCGGCTCCTTCCCGTGAGGACCAGGAGTCCCGGCAGGTTACGGGCCAGGAGAAAGGGCTCATCCGCGGCCTCAGGCGGGTGAGCCAGAATTTGCTTTCCATCGGAGACAACGGTAACAGAGCCTCTCCCTCCCCCGCCATAGCCGCGGCTTAGGACCGCCACCCTGAAACCCTCCCCCAACAGGAGGCGGGCTATGGCCTCAGCCGCCGGCGTCTTGCCCGAGCCCCCCAGCGTGAGATTCCCTACGCTTATGACGGGCCGGGGGAGGCTGGCCTTTTTAAAGGCACGAAGGCCGTAGAGAGAGAGGCGCGCCCTCACTCCCATGCCGTAGGCCCAGGAGGCGGGGAGCAGGGGAAGGAGGGCCGCTTCAGTGAGTAAGCCCTCTTTCTCTTCTGCCAGGCGGGCCCAGAGGGGCCTCAAGCCTCTCCTCATCCCGGCTCTTTCCCCTAGCCGAAGAGACAGCTCTCAAGGAGCTTCAAGTTCTGGTCCACGGCTCCCCTGTGGGCTTCCACCACCCGGGCTCCCCTCTCCCCCATGGCAGCGCCCTTTTGCGGGTTCCGAAGGAGATTCTCCAAGGCCGGAAGGAGCCCCTCGGGCCCAGTCAGCTGAATGCAGCCGCCGCCTTCGCTCAGGAGGCGGGCCACCTCAGAGAAATTTTCCATATGGGGACCGAAGATGACAGGCACCCTTTGGGCGGCGGGCTCAAGGGCATTCTGGCCTCCCGCGCCGACAAGACTCCCGCCCACAAAGGCCAGGCTGGCGAGGGCATAGAGGCTTGGGAGCTCCCCTACGGTGTCCACAAGGAGCACCGGAGGATGCTCTCCTGGCGGAGGGGCTTGGGTTCTCAGGCGGACCTCAAGGCCACGGGCCAGCAGGAGAGACCGTACCTCGGGAACCCGCTCAGGGTGTCTCGGGGCCAGGATGAGGAGGAGGGAGGGATGCTTTTCCCGAAGCTTCAAAAAAGCCTCAGCCACCCATTCCTCCTCGCGCCGGTGGGTGCTTCCGGCCAGGATGGTAGTCCTTCCGTCGGGTAGGCCAAGCTCTCTACGAATCCCCCGCCTCTTCTCTTCATCCAAGAAAGCGGGCGTGCCATCAAACTTGAGGTTTCCCGTTACCTTCACCCTCCCGGGCTCGGCCCCGAGCGCAACTATGCGCTGGGCATCGGCCTCACTCTGCATGCTGAATACGGAAATCTTCGATAGAACCCCCCGCATGAATGGCTTTATGCAAAGGTAACCCCGGAAGGAGCGTGGCGATATGCGGCCATTAACCAAAAGAGCTGGAACCTTCCTTCGGTCGAGCTCCTTCAGGAGATTGGGCCAGAGCTCCGTTTCCATCGAGACATAGAGGTCTGGCCTTATGGTATCCAGAACATCCCTGACTACCCAAGGATAATCCAGAGGAAAGTAGAACAGCCGGTCCGCCTCTTTCAAGCGTTTCTCTGCGGTCCTGCGGCCTGTCTCGGTGACAGTGGAAACGACTATCCGGGTTCCTTTGAGGCGGGCTCTCAGGGCCCTCACCAGGGGAGCCGCCACATGGACCTCCCCGACCGATACGGCATGAAGCCAGATGGTCGAGCCGGAGCCGCCCACGTCCCAGCCCCGCAGTCCTCCCAGACGCTCACCCAGCCCCTCGCGATATTTGCCCCGAATGGCCTTTTGGAAGAGGTAGTAGGACCAGAGCGCGGGGGAAAGGAGCAAGAGAAGGAGATTATAGATAAAATACAAGAACCACCCCCGATTCCTCTTAAGAGTAAAAGCTGTCGGCCCGCTGGGTAATCTTGAGGAGGCTCTCCTCGAGCTCCTGCCGCTTTCTCTCCAGGAGGGAGGGGTCCGCTCCCTCAGGCACCACCAGGGTGTCTCCCCTGATGAGGACGGTCTCGGCGAAGGGATAGGGGAGCAGAAAGCCGTCCCAGCTCCCAAATCTCTTGGCACGGCGGGCTCCAAAGGTCAGCGGAATGATGGGAGCTCCTGTTAGCGCTGCCAGTGTTATGACACCCATTTGCACCCTATGGCGTGGGCCCTTTGGCCCATCAGGAGTTATTCCCACCGAATAACCCTTCCGCATCAGGGACACAAGCTCCCGCAAGGCTTTTCCCCCTCCTTTATCCCTCCCTCCGGAAATCGAGGTGGAGCCCCGCACCAAGTCGAAGTTGAAGTACTTAAGCACTCGACCTATGAGCTCCCCATCACGGCTCCGGCTGACCAATATATAGCCAAAGGGGCAACGGTAGACGTAAGGCATGGGAAACATGCGGCCGTGCCAGAAGGCGACGATAACCGCCCCGCCTGAAGAGAATGGTTCCCTCTCACCTGCACGGTTGATGTGGCGGAAGCGAAGGGTGAGGCACCAGAGGCGCACAACCAGGGCGATGGCTGGGGCGATGAGCAGGCGCAGGAAAAGGTTCCACCAGAAGCCCCCCGCGGGACCTTCCCCCTGAGCCACCTCAGCGCGCCTCCCGGACCTCCATCCCCTCAAACCGCCCTCTTCAGAAAGGAGACTATCTGGCTCGCGGCCTCCCCATAGGCCTCCCGCTCGCCCAGAATTCCCTTCACTCCCCCGAGGCGGGCCCGAACCTCCTCGCCATAGCTTCCATCCCCCAGCACCTTAAGTGCCTCGCGGGCGATATTGCCCGGAGTCACATCGGCCTGGATGAGCTCGGGCACCACAAGCCTTCCCGCCACGATATTCACTAGACCTATGTATGGGATCTTTATGAGGAAGTTCTTGGTGAGCCAGTAAGTCAGGCCGTTCACCCGATAAACTATGACCATCGGAACCCCCAGGAGGCCCGCCTCCAGGGTGGCCGTGCCAGAAGCCACCATGAGGAAATCCGAAGCACTCATGGCCTTGAGGGTCACTCCCTCAAGAATCCTCACATCGAGGGTCTTGTCGGTCAGATATTCATTCACCGCCCTCGGGCTCAGGGTGTAGGCCAGCGGCAAAAGGAAGCGGGTTTCGGGGAAGACCCTTTGGACATCCCGGGCGGCACCCAGCATGGGAGGCAGGAGGGAGCGGAGTTCTCGCTCCCGGCTTCCCGGCAAAAGGCCCACCACGGGAGAGTCCGGCGGAAGGCCCAGCTCCTCCCTGGCCCGCCTCTTGTCAGGCACCCCCCGGAGCTCGCCCACCAAGGGGTGTCCGACATAATGGGCCTCGATGCCCGCCTTTCGGTAAAACTCCGCCTCAAAGGGCAGGATGCTCAGGACGAGGTCCACCCAGCGGGCCATGTCCTTCACCCGACTCCTCCACCAGGCCCATACTTGAGGTGCTATGAAATAGATGACCGAAAGACCCCGCCTCTTGGCGGCCCGTGCCAGCCTCAGGTTGAAGCCCGGATAATCGATGAGGATGATGGCCTCATAAAGCCCCCCTTTCATCTCCTCAAGGAACCGGCGGTAGATCCTCCATAGGGCGGGCAGGGCCGAAGCTATCTCAATACCTCCCACCACGCCCAGGCCCTGGATGTTACTGAAGGTATCGACACCCGCCTCCCTCATGCGCTCTCCCCCGACGCCGGTGAAGCGCAGAGAGGAATCAGATCCTCTCAGAGCGGTGATGAGCTTCGCGCCGTGCTGGTCTCCCGAGGCCTCGCCCACCATTATGAGAATCCCCACGGTCTAAGCTCCGGCTGAAGGGGAGGTCTCTTCCGGCGGGAGATAGCCCCAGACGGCAATGCCCAGCTTATCGGCCGCCCCGGTCACGGCCTCCCTATCTATCAGCATTGTCCGCCCCGCCTCCAGACCGAGAGCCCTGGCCCCGGCCTCTCCCATAATGCGGACCGTGTTCTCGCCAACTACAGGGATATCGAAGCGAAAATCCTGGTGGGGACGACTCACCTTGACCACGACGGCTTTCCCCTTTCCCAGGGCGCATCCCCGGCGGATGGTGGCATCGGTTCCCTCCACGGCCTCTACGGCCAGTACGGCCCCATCGCGCACCACAACCGTCTGCCCGATATCCAGGGCTGCCACCCCCCGGGCCAGGTGGAGCCCGTAAGCGATGTCAGCCATCTCCCCGCGGCTCGGGCGTCGCCTCGATAAGGGGCCCATGGGAGTCAGGAGATGGGCGAGGAAGCGAGTCTGCTCAAGAACCCTGATGCCTTCCGCTTCGAGCGTCCGGACGGCGGCCTTGAGCAAGGTCTCATCGCTTCGATTCCGCACGCCCAGAAGGATCTTCACGGCCAGGAGGTCGAACTTGAGATTGCGGAAGAGGAGGAATTTATCGAGCTTGCCCGCAAAGGCGACCTCCCTTACGCCAGCCTCTTTGAGGAAGCGGAGCATGCGGCCAGCCTGGCCGATGCCGAAGCGCCCGATCGAGTCGCAAAGGGGAGCCAGTTCCCCTTCGGCTCCTTTGGAAAAGACAATAGCACTCACTCGGAAGCCTTCCTCGGTGGCGGCCTTGAGCAAATGCTTTGGTAGCTCTCCCTCGCCTGCGATGAGCCCTAGGTGAGCGGTCGTCACCGGTCCTCCAACCGAGGCAAGGGGACCCTAAGGGTTCTCCCTTAACCTCCTGCGAGTTGTTTTCCCTTGAGATTTTCGATTATTCTCAGGGCCAGCTCCAGGGACACCAACTCTTTCTCTACCGAGGCAGGGCGACTTCCGTTGGCGGCGCAGTCGATGAGGTGCTTGAGCTCAAGCTTGAGGGGGTTATCCTTGTGGACGAAGAGCCTCTCGATCAGAGATTCCTGGCGGTACTTGAGCTCTGCCCGGGTGAGCTCATGCTGGGAGGCGGCCTGGCGGTGGATTCGGATGTCCTGGTCCGTGTAGTCCAGGAAGATATAAGCATTTGGCTGGGTGATGGCCAGCGTGCGGATCTTCTCCTGGGTGGTGCGGCTGGCGGAGACGGTGGCCATACACCCGCTCTCAAAGCGAAGCTGCACTGTGGCCACATCCTCCAGGGGCGTCAAGATGGAGGCACCCACGGCGTTCAACTCCGCCACAGGAGAATCGACCAAGTCGAGGATGATGTCCAGGTCGTGGATCATCAGGTCCAGCACCACGCCATCATCCTGAACCCGGGGGACGAAGGGCCCAAGGCGTCGACTCTCGATGAGGATGGGCTCCCTGACGATCTTCCTGAGCTCCTGAACGGCGCCGTTGAAGCGCTCCACATGGCCGATATGGAGGATGAGACCTTGCTTATGAGCCAAGCGGAAGAGCTCCCGAGCCTGCTCCATGTTCTGGGTTATGGGTTTTTCCACAAGCACGTGGACCCCGGCCTCAAGAAGCTCCTTCGCCACGGGGAAATGCAAAGGGGTGGGGACAGCAACGCTCACAACATCTACCTTGCCGAAGAGCTGCCGGTAGTCGGTATAGCCCACGGTGTTATAACGCACCGCCATTTCCGTGACCTTGGCGATGTCAAGGTCGACTATGCCCACCAGCTCCACCTCAACCATCTCGGCATAGGCCGCCACATGGTACCGGCCCATGTGGCCCACGCCAACGACACCCGCCTTAACCCGGCCCATGTTTTCGGTCTCTCGAAGCTGATTTCCCTCAGATGTGCTCAACAACACCGACCCTGCGATACACACCCCTTCGGGAGTTTCCTACGAAGTCCAAAAAATGCCTCACCTCCGGCCCGACCTCCACCTCTTCGGAAATCTTTTTCAGGGCCTCATCAACCGTAAGCTTTGAGAGGAAGAAGAGCTTGAAGACATGCTTCAAGTCCTCCCGTACCCGATCCGGCACCTGATAACGCCTGAGCCCCACCGTGTTTAAACCCCGCACGAGAGCTGGAAACCCTTCCATGATAACATACGGGGCGGCATCCTTCCTCAAGCCCGAATAGGCAGCCACGAGTGTGAGGCTGCCGATCCGGCAGAACTGGTGCACCCCGACGTAGCCCGAGATGAAGGCCCTATCCTCCACCACGACATGGCCCGAGAGGCCCGCATAGTTGGTTAATACCACATCATCCCCTACCTGGCAATCATGGGCCACGTGACTGTATGCCATCATGAAGACTCGGTTACCAAGGCGGGTCTCGCCTCCTTCCTGGGTAGAACGGTGAACGGTTACTCCTTCCCGGAAGAGGCAATTCGAGCCGATCTTAACATAAGACTGCACGCCCTTGAACTTCGCATCCTGGGGCTCGCCGCCGATAACAGCCCCAGGCCAGACCCTACAGCCTGATCCCATTTCCGTCCAGCCCTCAATTGTCGCATGCGCGCCGATAACACATCCCTCGCCCAGCTTCACATGGGGGCCCACGACGGCCAGCGGGCCCACTACCACCCCCCGACCCAGCCCCGTCTCCGGGTGAACTATGGCCGTGGGATGAATCTCAACCATCCCTAGTCTTGCCTCGGAGCTATCATGGCCTGAAGCTCGGCTTCGGCCGCGAGCTGACCCTCCACCAGAGTCTTACCCTTAAAGTGCCAGAGGCTACCCCGATGGCGCAGCACTTCCACCTCCATGCGCATCTGGTCCCCAGGCACAACTTGACGGCGGAACTTAGCTTTGTCTATGCCCGTAAAAAAGGCCACAGGCCGCTGCTCAGAAATAGCCATGAGGGCCAGGATGCCTCCGGTCTGCACCATGGCCTCCAGGACGAGGACGCCCGGCACTACGGGATACTCCGGGAAGTGCCCCTGAAAATAGGGCTCGTTGATGGTGACATTCTTTATCCCCACGATGCTCTTGCCGTCCACGTACTCCAGGATGCGATCCACCATGAGGAAAGGATATCGGTGGGGCAGCCATTTTTGAATCTCATTCACGTCCATCATGGCTCCGCCCCTTCCCCAGCCGTTCGAACTCCTCCTCCAGCCGTCGGACCCTTTTCAGAAGCTCGGGCAGGTAGGAAAGGGCCGCCTGTGCCCTTCGCCAGCGCTCAACGGGTATAGCCGGGATTCCCATGTAGACCGCCCCGGAGGGGATGCGCCCATGGAGCCCCGCCTTGCCCCCGGCCTTGGCCTGATCGCCCACTGTCACATGATCGGCGACTCCAACCTGGCCGCCGAACATGACGCGGCGGCCGATGGTACAGCTGCCAGAGATGCCCACCTGCGCCGCCATGATGGAGTCTTCCCCTACCCGCACATTGTGAGCAATCTGAACCAGGTTGTCTATCTTGGTTCCCCGTCCTATCAGGGTGACCCCCATGGTGGCCCGGTCTATGGTGGTGTTGGCACCGATCTCCACATCGTCCCCAATCACCACCTTGCCCACCTGAGGAATCTTATGATGGCGACCTTCCTCATCCTGGAGGAAGCCGAAACCGTCGCTCCCTATGACCGCCCCCGCATGGACGACGACTCGGCACCCAAGCTCAACTCCCTCCAGGATGCAGACATTAGGGTAGATGAGACACTCGTCGCCTATCCTGACACCCCTTCCCACATAAACCCCTGGATGAATGACGACCCGAGCGCCCAGAACTACCCCATCCTCCAGATAAACCCAGGGATAGATGGCGGGCCTTTCCCCCATCTTCACTCCTCGCCCCACATAGGCCTTATCACTCACCCCCTCCCGCACCGGTGAGGGCGGGTGGAACTGGCGCACAAGCCTCCCGAAGGCCAGCTGAGGATCTGTGACCCTCACGGCCGAAACCGGTACCGGAAGGCCCGGGGGGGCCACCACGGCCGAAGCCCGTACCGTCCCCACCGCCTTGAGTCTCCTCTCCGAGCTTACGAATGCGCACTGCCCCGGACCGGCCTCCTCAATATCGGCCACGCCTTCTATCTCCAGCTCCCCTTCCCCTTCAAGCTCACCGCCCAGCATGGCGGCTATCTCCTTGAGCTTCACTTTTCCTGACCTCGCTCCGTCATTGTTTTTGCTGGTCATAGATGCGAATAATCTGGTCGGTTAGGTCCACCTTGGAAGCATCATAGTAGATAAGGAGCCGCTTATCAAGAACGAGGGTCAGACCCCCCTTTCGTCCCACATTTCTGACGACCTCCCGGACCTCCAACAGGATATTCTCCATGAGCTTCTGGCGCCGGTCCACTAGTTCCGCCCGCTGGTCCTCCACGAAACGCCTCAAGTCCTCCTGCATGCGCCGCACCTCCCGGGCCAAGCGCATGAGATCCTCGGCCTTTCGCCGCTGCTCCTCTTCCCGGAGGATGGCCCGACGGGCCTCAAAGTCCCGCTGTTGCTCCTGCAGGGACTGCTCTTTCTGGATAACCTCCTGTCGCCTCTTTTCGACCTCCAGCTGCGTTCGTTCTTGGAGCTCCTGGAAGCTCTTGAGGGCTCGCTTTCCTGCCGCCGACTCATTGACCACCCGCTCCAAGTCCACCACCCCGACCCTATCCTGGGCAAAAGAGGGAGCGACAACAAAAAACCCCAGAATGAGCAATGCCCAACTTATCGATACCGAAAGGAGAGCTTTGCCTGAGAGCACACCCCTATGCATGGCTCACTCCTCTTTTCGCTCGTCTCCCCCGAAGGAAGGGCTCGGACAGCCAAGGCGGCCGGGTGCTCAGAAAAAGCTCCCGATGCTGAAATGAAGCTCCCGGGTCCCCTCGCCCCGACGAGGGTCCAGCTTCCAGCCCCAGTCTAATCTTATGGGCCCGATGGGTGTTATGAAACGTAAACCCACCCCGGCAGAGGTCCTGAGGGAGGAGACATCAAAAGCATTAGAGCGCTGATAGATATTTCCCGCGTCAAAGAAAAGAGCCAACTTCACCGGCTTGAAAGGGGTCGGAACAAGGAGCTCCGTTGAGAAGAGAAGGCTCGAATGACCACCGATGGGGTCACCCTGCGCATCCTTTGGCCCCAGCTCCCGATACTTGTAGCCCCGGACAGTGTTAGCCCCTCCCAAGTAGAGGCGCTCATAGATGGGCAGCTTATCGCCGCCAAAAGAATCGGCATACTGAGCCCGGGCCCGGGCCGCCCAAACGACCTCATTCAGATAGGAAACGGGCAGGTGGTGCCCCACGGGGTAGTAGTAGCGGCCTTCGACCGCGGCCCGGTAGAAATCATTATTCCCTCCCAGCGGGCCTCCGGCAAAGCCCAGGGAGCCCTCGGCCAGAGAGCCGGTGGTCGGGTTGAAGCGGCTGTCTCGGGTATCCCGCCTCACGAATGGGGTGATCGAGCTCGTCGACCGTTTTCCTTTCTGCTCCACTATCCGCTCCGGTGCTTCCGGAGCAATCCTCTTAATATCCGTCACGTTATACTCGTACTCAGTACCCACGGAAACCCAATCGGTCAAGGATTTCCCCCACTTGAGGCGGCCTCCCACCTGGTCAGCGTCGAAGTTATCGAACTCCCGGTTCAATATGAAGCCATCGGCGCCAGCCTGGAAGTTGTAATCGAGGAAGTAAGGGTCCGTATAACTCAATTCCGCCTCAGTCCGGATGGATGAAAACCGGCCCAAGAGGGAGATGCTCTTGCCGTAGCCCAGGAGGTTATCCTCGCGGATATCGCCGGTTAGGATGAAGTTCTCCGCAGAGCTCCAGCCCCCCCCCGCCGCGATGGAGCCCGTGGGGCGCTCCTTAACCTCTACTTCCAGGTCCAAGATGTCCTCAACGCCGCGCCGCTTCTTTTCCACCACCTTCGCCTGGTCAAAGTAGCCCAGCCGCCCGAGTCGGAAGCGGGAGAGTTTGATCTTTTCTATATCATAGATTTCCCCCTCGGCCATGCGGAACTCACGCCTGATGACTTTGTCGCGGGTGCGGGTATTGCCCTTGACCTCAATCTTGCCGATGAAAACCTGGCGCCCCCGGCTTATGTCCAAGATCACGTCCACCGTCTTGGCCGCGTCATCGACCTCGGTGTTTGTACGCACATCCACAAAGGCATAGCCCCGTGTGGCGTAAATGTCTGTGATGTGTTCCACATCCTTGACGAGCATAGAGCGGCTGAAGAACTCACCCTCACGGAGCCGGAGCTCTTCCCTCAGCTCTGCGGCGGGAATGGTCTCCTCATCCCCCCGGATTGTTACCTGTTTGAGTCGGTAGCG
This sequence comes from uncultured bacterium, assembly GCA_964575845.1. Taxonomy (GTDB): domain Bacteria; phylum UBA8248; class UBA8248; order UBA8248; family CAZNSX01; genus CAZNSX01. Next base: position 157,081 of record CAZNSX010000007.1, read on the forward strand.
CGAGCCCTCCTGGATGGGAATCGTGACGTGGAGTTCCCTTTTCTTGCGGTCCTCGCGGATGATGGGTTCCCCCACCTGAACCCGTACGTAACCATGATCCTCGTAGAAGAGCCGTATGCGCAGGAGGTCTGTCCGGAGGGCCTCCTCCTTGTAGATTCCCGCGTCGGTGATGAAGGAGAGGAACCACTTCTTCCCCGTTTCCATTTGCTTTCGGAGCTTGCGGTCCGAGAAGGCCTCGTTTCCGGTGAAATTTAACCTCGTGATCCAGACCTTCCCCCCCTCATCCACCCTGAATTCCAGCGCCACCCGGTCGGGTCCCAGCTCCCGCACCAGGGCCTCCACCCGGGCGAAGAAATAGCCCTTCTCCTGGTAGAGGAGGCGGATGTTCCTGACGCTTTCCTTAACGGCGGCCTCACTGAAGATGGACTGAACCTTCGCAGTTATCTTTTCTCTGACTTTCTCTTCCTTTATTTTATCGCGACCAGTTATGTCGATGCGGGTGATTACAGGCTTTTCGGCCACCACGTAGATAACCCTCAAGCCCCCCTCAAAGGGTTCCACCTCGATGCTCACGTCCCTGAAGAAGCCCAGCCCGTAGACGCGCTTCACATCCGTGCGAAGCTTCTCCAGTAGCTGGGTGTTGGTGAGGCTTTCCCCTTCCTTGAGCTTGATGTAAAAGCGGATGGTGGACTCCTCTATGCGCCGGTTCCCCTGAATTTCAATGGAATTTATGGTGATGGCGGGCTCTTGTGCACGGGCACTCAGATGGAAAAATACGATGAGGCAGCAAACTCCGAAGATAAGACCCGAGCGGTAAGCTCTCCCCATGCGCGAGGTTATCCCTCTTTGTTAATGCTACCTCCCATCCTGAGTTCAGATATCTTGTGCGCTGAGAACGGCGTCCTCCTTGGAGACAAACATGAGGCCATCTCCAACCAGCTTGGCCAGAATGACGCCGCCGCCGGGAAATTTGCCCCGCAGGAGTTCCTCCGAGAGGGTATCCTCGATATGGCGCTGAATGATACGCCGCAGGGGCCGGGCGCCGTAAGAGGGGTCGTAGCCCTGCTCAGCAAGCCAATCGCGGGCCGAAGGCTCCAACTCGATGGTTACGCCCTTCTCGATGAGAGCCTTGTTGAGCTTTCCCAACTCGATGTCGACGATCTGTCGAATGTGCGTGGGGGTCAGGGGATGGAAGACGATGATCTCGTCGAGCCGGTTCAAGAACTCCGGGTTGAAAGTCCGCTTCAGATCTCCCCGGAGGTTCTCCTTCATGCGCTCAAAGGAACTCATGTCTCCAGCCCTCTGGAAACCCAGGGCGAGGTTCTTCTCGATGCTTCGGGCGCTCAGGTTGGAGGTCATGATGATGACGGTGTTTCTGAAGTTCACAGTGTGGCCGTAAGAGTCGGTTAGCTGCCCGTCATCCATGACCTGCAGCAGAATGGAGAATACGTCGGGGTGGGCCTTCTCTATCTCATCCATAAGAACGACCGAGTAGGGCTTCCGCCGCACCCTCTCGGTGAGCTGTCCCCCCTCCTCATAGCCTACATATCCGGGAGGGGCTCCGGTGAGGCGCGAGACGTTGAAGCGCTCCATGTATTCACTCATGTCCACCCGAATCAGGGCATTCTGGTCGCCAAACATGAATTCGGCCAGGGCCCGAGCCATCTCCGTCTTCCCGACCCCTGTTGGCCCCAGGAAGAGGAACGAACCGATCGGGCGGGTGGGGTTTTTGAGCCCGGCTCGAGAGCGCCGCACGGCCCGGGTCAGCGCGGCCACGGCCTCCTCCTGGCCAACGACGCGGCCGTTCAGGTCCTCCTCCATGCGCAGGAGCTTGCTGCTCTCGGCTTCCTCAATCCTGGACACGGGGATACCCGTCATGCGTGAGACCACGTAGGCCACATCCTCGCTCGTGACCACCGGCTCCTCTTCCTCCTGGGTCTCCTCCCACTGCCGCTTGAGCATCTCCACGCGGTCCCTCAGGGCCTCCTCGCTGTCATGGAGTTCCACAGCCTTCTCGAAGTTCTGCTTCTCAATGTGCTCCTTCTTTCCCCGGATGAGCTCCTCCAGCTGACGCTGCAACTCCCGCACCTCCGGCGGGTAGGTCACCTTTTCCAAACGAACCTTGGAGCCAGCCTCATCGACCACATCGATGGCCTTATCGGGGAGGTAGCGGTCTGAGACATATTGATTGGAAAGGCGCACAGCAGAGATGATGGATTCATCGGTGATGCGTGCCCGGTGATGGGTCTCGTACTTGTCCTTGAGGCCACGGATTATCTCGATGGTCTCCTCCACCGTCGGAGGGTCAACCATGATGGTTTGGAAGCGACGCTCCAGGGCCCCGTTCTTCTCGATGAAGCGGCGGTATTCATCTAACGTGGTGGCACCGATGCACTGGATCTCACCCCGGGAGAGGGCGGGTTTAAGCATGTTGGAGGCATCGATGGAACCCTCCGCCGCCCCGGCGCCCACCAGGGTATGAAGCTCGTCGATAAAAATGACGACGTTCTCCGACTGCACTATCTCCTTCATGATGGCCTTGAGTCGGGCCTCGAACTGGCCCCGGTACTTGGTGCCAGCCACGATAGCGCCAAGGTCAAGCTGCACTACCCGCTTGTTGTAAAGAATCTGAGGCACTTCCTTGCTCACTATGCGCTGGGCCAGGCCCTCCACAATGGCCGTTTTCCCCACGCCGGGCTCGCCGATGAGAACGGGATTATTCTTTGTCCGACGGGAGAGGATCTGGATGACACGCTCGATCTCCCCCTCGCGTCCTATGACCGGATCCAGCTTGCCCTCGGTCGCCAAGTCAGTAAGGTCCCGCCCAAACTCATCAAGAGCGGGGGTCTTACTCTTCTCGCGGCTTCGGCTGGCCACAGGCTCCCGGAGGAGGCTTATTGTCTGCTCCCGGGCCTGCTGCAACTTCACCCCAAAGCTCGAAAGTATCTTTGCCGCTAGGCCCTCCTTCTCCCGCACGATGCCCAAGAGCAGGTGCTCGGTGCCGATATAGTTATGGCCCATGAGCCGGGCTTCCTCCATAGCATACTCCAGCACCTTCTTGGCCTTGGGAGTGAAGGGGATATCTCCCTCCACGGGACCGCTCAGACTATTGGGCAGGTTGCGCTCCAGCTCAAGGCGCAGCTGCTTGGGGTCCACCCCCACCTTCTGCAGCACCGCCATGGCAATGCCGCCGCCGTCTTTGAGGATGCCCAGCAGTATGTGCTCCGTGCCGAGGTATTCATGTCGGTAGTGCTCGGCCTCCTCCCGCGCGAGGATGATCACCTTTCTGGCCCTTTCAGTAAAACGCTTAAACATGTCCCCCCTCTCTTTCAAGGGACGGCTACGGCCTTTCCGTCAAACAGCCGCACAATCCGGTCCATCTTATGAGCTAGCACTTCGTTATGGGTGACCACCACAAAGGTCAGCCCCTTGTTAAGGTTAAGCTCCCGCAAGAGCCGCTGGATGGCTTCACTGGTCTTACTGTCGAGATTTCCCGTGGGTTCATCGGCCAGCACAAGCTGAGGGTCATTGATGAGAGCGCGGGCTACAGCCACCCGCTGCTGCTCTCCTCCCGAGAGCTCTCCCGGCCTATGGAAAAGTCGCTCACTCAAGCCCACCTCCGCCAGAAGCTCCTGCGCCCTTTGTCTGGCTTCTTTCCAGCTCCTCCCCCCCAAGAGGGCGGGCATCATCACGTTTTCGAGTGCCGTGAACTCCGGCAAGAGATGGTGGAACTGAAAGATGAAGCCCACCTTCCGGTTGCGGAAGCGTGCCAGCTCCGCATCCCCCATACGGAAAAGCTCTTGCCCCTCGAAATAGACCGTGCCCGAAGTCGGCCGCTCCAGCGCGCCCAAGATTTGCAAAAGTGTACTCTTCCCGACTCCTGATTCTCCGACCACCGCCAGCATAATGCCCGTTTGTAAAGTCAGGTCCAGCCCCCGGAGAACCTGAACCTCGCCCCAGCTCTGGAAGAAAGACTTATTCAGGTTCTCCACCTCCAGAAGAGGCTTCCCCCGCTCGGAAGAGGTCCTCATGGGATGCGCCCCCTTCATTCATACCTAAGCATCTCTACTGGGTCGACCCGGGAGCCTTTCCACGCCGGGTAGACGGTAGCCAGTATGCTCAGGAGGATCGCCGTTATCACGATGATCGTCACATCGGCAGTCCGAATGTGAACAGGAAACCTATCGATATAATAAACGCTGCTTGGCAAAATATCAATCCCAAAATTCCGCTCCACGAATCTTACGATCCGCTGAAGGCTCAAGGCGATGGCAAAACCCGCCGCCACGCCGATCGCCGTACCCACGAATCCGATAATGACTCCCTCTAGGAGAAAGATCCTCATTATCCGGCCATCGGTCGCCCCCATGGCCTTGAGTATAGCAATTTCCCTGCCTTTTTCCATAACGCTCATGGTGAGCGAGCCCACGATGTTGAAGGCCGCCACCAGTATGATCAGGATGAGAATGACGAACATGGTTATCTTCTCAAGCTTCAAGGCGTCGAAGAGGTTCTTGTTCATGCTCTTCCAACTCCTGGTCCAGAAGGGAAAGCGCAGGAGTCTCTGGATACTCTCGGCAATTCGGTCGGCCTCGTAGATGTCCTTCACCCTCACCTCTACACCGGTGACCCTGTCGCCCATGTCGAAGAAGCTCTGAGCCTGCTCAAGGCTAATAAAGGCGAGACCCGCGTCATACTCATAGAAACCTGAGTCGTATAGACCGACAACCTGAAACCGCCGGGCCTTGGGGATGATGCCCGCTGGCGTCATGGCCCCGAGCGGCGAAACCACAGTCACGACGTCCCCCCGGTCAACTCCCAGGGTTTTAGCCAGCTCCTTTCCGAGGATAATAGCCCCCCGGGGGGAAGGCGAGCCTTTCCCGCGCTCGGGTCTGTAATCCAAGAGGTCCCTCAGGCTGCCCTCACGGACATTTTTGGCCAGTTCAGCTACCCCAGCCTCAAGAGCTGGGTCTACCCCCCGTATGACGCTCCCCGCCACGGAAGAGTTGCTGGACAGCATAACCTGGCTGTAAATGAACGGAGCCGCCGAAGCCACCCCCTCGACACCCCCGACCTTCTCCACCACTTTCCTGTAATCGGCCATGGCACCGCCTTGGGCCAGGACCAACACGTGGGAGCTGGTCCCCAGGATCTTTTCTCGGAGATCCCGCGCGAAGCCACTCATGACGCCTATGACCACGATGAGGGCCATGACTCCCACCGTCACCCCCACGATGGAGACCCAGGCCGTGAGGGAGATGAGCTTCGTCCTGCGTTTGGCCCTGAGGTATCTCAGGCCTATCCAGAGCTCGGGAGAGGACACTTCCGCTCCTAACCACCCTCGGGGCGAAGATGGGGAAAAAGGATGACATCCCTGATGGAAGGAACGTCGGCAAGCAGCATCACCAGCCGGTCCACCCCAAGGCCCTCACCGCCCGTGGGGGGCATCCCATACTCCAGAGCCCGTATATAGTCCCAGTCCATCATGTGAGCCGCCTCATCGCCCGCCTCCCGCATGGCGGCCTGCATGAGGAATCGCTCCCGCTGGTCCAGTGGGTCATTGAGCTCGGTATAGGCATTGACGAGCTCCCGACCGCAGATGATGAGTTCAAAGCGCTCCACCAGCTCGGGGTCTTCCTCGGAGGCCTTTGCGAGGGGCGAGAGAATCTTGGGATAGTCAGTAATGAAGGTGGGCTCAATGAGCTTCGGCTCCACCAGGTGCTCAAAAAGCTCCCCCAGAATAACCCCATGGGGAGCGCCCCCCCCCAGCTCCAGCCCTAAATTCCGAGCAAAGGCCAGAGCCGATGCCTCATCATCCAGGGTCGCGCGTGGAACTTCCCCTACAGCCAGGAGGGAATCTTTAAAGGTGTAACGACGCCACGAAGGGGTCAGGTCCAGAGCTTGGCCCTGGTAGCTTAGCTTGAGCGTCCCCAGGCACCTCTCCGCGACCCACCGGAACATCTCCTCGGTGAGCTCCATCAGGTCCCGGTAGTCGGCGTAAGCCATGTAGAACTCCAGCATGGTGAACTCGGGGTTGTGCTGGGTGGAGATGCCCTCGTTCCGAAAGCTACGGTTTATCTCATAGACCCGCTCGAGCCCCCCCACGACCAAGCGCTTGAGGAATAGTTCGGGGGCTATCCTCAGGTAGAGTTCCATATCCAGGACATTGTGGTAGGTCTTGAAGGGCCGGGCCACAGCCCCCCCAGCAAGTGGCTGCATCATGGGTGTTTCCACCTCAAGGAAGCCTTTATTATCCAGAAACCCCCTGAGCTCCCGAATGATCCGGCTTCTCAGCTCAAAGAGCCTCCTCACCCCGGGGTTGGCGATGAGGTCCAGGTAGCGATGCCGGTAGCGGGTCTCCACATCTCTCAGCCCGTGCCACTTCTCAGGAAGGGGTCGGAGGGCTTTTGAGAGGAGGGTTATTTCCCGGGCCCAGATGGAGAGCTCGCCCGTGCGGGTCTTGAAAATCCCGCCCCTGATGCCGAGGAAGTCCCCAAGGTCCCCTTTCTGGGCGAGCCAGAAGGCCTGGGCGGAGAGGTCATTGGCCCGGCAGAAGACCTGGATCTTGCCGGTTCCGTCCCGAAGGTCCAGGAAGACGATCTTCCCCTGCAAACGCTTTCCCATGAGGCGGCCGGCCAGGGTGAATTCCTTTTCCCGCTCCCCCTCAAAGGCCTCGCCCGGAAGGGGTCCATACCTTTCGACCAGTTCCCCTATAGGATGAGAGGGATGGAAGCGGTTGGGGTAGGGATTCACCCCAGATTCCCTGAGCTCGGCCAGCTTTTTGCGGCGCTGAAGGATCTGATCGCTCTCCGCCGCCTCATCCGGGAGCTTTCTCTCCCCTCTTTCTTCCCTATCCATGGAATCCCCTCTCATGAAAAACCCCCAAGCGCCTTCAAAGAGAGTCACTCTCGGGGAACGCCCTTTCGCCCAAAGCCAGGAGGGCCTCAGCCCTCTATCCGCGAGCGTAGATAAGCCTCGATGAAAGGGTCCAGCGCCCCATCCAGCACAGCCTCCACGTTCCCCATCTCAAAGCCTGTGCGGTGGTCTTTTACCAGACGGTAGGGCTGAAGGATGTAGGAGCGGATCTGGCTTCCCCAGGCGATCTTCTTCTTTCCGCTGTGGATCTCGGCCATCTGCTCCTCCCTCTTTTTAAGCTCCAGCTCATAGAGGCGGCTTCTCAAGACCTTCATGGCCTGCGCCCTGTTTCTATGCTGGGAGCGCTCGTTCTGGCACTGAACCACTATGCCCGTGGGGAGATGGGTTATGCGCACCGCGGAATCGGTGACGTTCACGTGCTGGCCGCCGGCGCCGGCCGAGCGGAAAGTGTCTATCCGCAAGTCCCCCTCATCTATTTTAACCTCGATCTCATCTTCAACCTCAGGGAAGACAAAGACCGAGGCGAAGGAGGTGTGGCGGCGGCCACCGGCATCAAAGGGCGAGATGCGTACCAGACGATGAACCCCCACCTCGGATTTGAGATAACCATAGGCATAGGGCCCGGAGAGCTGGAAGGTGGCACTCTTCAGACCAGCCTCCTCGCCCGGCTGTAGGTCGAGTACCTCCGCCTTGAAGCCCTTGGCCTCGGCCCAATGTAGATACATGCGCATGAGCATCTGAGCCCAGTCCTGGCTCTCGGTGCCGCCCGCCCCGGGATTTATCGAGATGATGGCATTTTTGGCATCGACCTCATCACGCATCACGAGTCGGAACTCAAGACGACCGATTTCCTCCTCCATGCCCGAGAGCTCCTGCTCGACCTGCCGCTCAAGCTCCTCCTCCCTCTCCTCATCCAGTAGGGCCAGGTACTCGGCTTGGTCGGAAAGCCGGCGCTCGAGCTTATACCACGGCCCAACCAAGGTCATAAGCTCGGCCCGCCGCTTGAGCGCCTTCTGCGCCCCCTCGGCATCCTCCCAGAAATCGACTGAGGTGGCTTTTCTATCCAGCTCGGCCAGCTCCCGCTCCTTTCCCTCCAAGTCAAAGACGACCTCGGAGGTCCTGAAGCCTCTTCTTAAGCTCCGAGCAGAGACTCTTAAGCTCCTCCAACATAAAGAAAACCTCCTTCTCTCCCCTTAAGGGCTCCTCTTCCCACGGCCTGAGAGGGCCAAGAGGATGCCGCTCACCAGGGCACTGAGGTAAGCAAACCAGTCACCCCAGCGGACGTAAAGGGTCGGGGGACCATTGCGTGGAAAAATATCCTGGACGATGGTCGTCCTGATGAAAAGGGGGGTCGCCCCATGAATCCGGCCCGCTTGGTCTATGAAGCCGGAAATCCCCGTATTGGCCGCCCGCACTATGGGCACCCTCCCTTCCACGGCCCGGAAGCTCACCATGGCCATGTGCTGGTATGAGGCGGAAGAGTGACCGAACCAAGCGTCATTTGTGATGTTAACGAGAAACTGCGCCCCGCCCCTGAGGAACTCTCGAACCAGGCCGGGGAAAATAACCTCAAAGCAAATGAGAACGCCGAAGCGGCCCCCAGGGATGCTCATGACGGTGGCTTCCCTTCCGCTCACGAAATCCCCCGCCCCTTCGGCGAGCTTCTTCACAAAGGGCATGAGCCTCTTGAGGGGAACATATTCTCCATAAGGAACGAGGTGGATCTTATCATAGCGATTGATGATGCGCCCGTCGGGCGAAAGGAGATAGGCGCTATTGAAAAGCCTCGGCTCCCCGTCTCTCACCTCAAGGCTTGGAGCTCCCAGGAGGATGTGGCTTCCCCCCTCTTGAGCCAGCCCAAGAACCCGGTCTCTTAGGGCTTCCTCCCGGAGGAAGAAGAAGGGAGCCGCCGTCTCGGGCCAGACAATGAGGTCGGGCTTCACGCCTCCCTTGCCCCTCGCGGCCGAGAGGGTGAGCTCCCGGTATATCCTCAGGGTCTCCTCCTTAAAGCCCTCATCCCATTTTAACCCCTGGTCCACGCCGCCCTGAAGGACAGATACCCGAAGGCCTCTCTCGCCCCGCGGGGAACTATAGTACAAAAGCCTCGCCCAACCCCAGAGGTGGGCCGTCAGCAGAAGAGCGCCCACTCCCAGGGCGACCCAAACCTTGGCTCTCCCTCCCCCTAGAAGGAGATGGGCAAGGGCGGCCGAGGCTGAGACCATGAGAAAGGATATCCCCCAGAACCCCGTCAGCTCCGAGAGCTGGAGGACGGGAAGGTTCAGATATTGTGAATATCCCAGGGAGGCCCACGGGAAGCCTGTGAGGGCATGGGTCCGGAGCAGCTCCAGCGCCGTCCAGAGAGGGGGCGCGAGAAGCAGGCTCATTCCCCGGGGCCGGACGAGCGCGAGGCAGAAGGAGAAACCCGCTACGTAGAGGCTCATGTAGATGACAAGCAGGAGAAGGATGGCGATGCTTGCCGGATAGGGGAGCCCACCGTAGTTGACCATGGTGTTGGTCACCCAGTAGAGGGTGACGAAGTAGGCCACGAGCCCCGCCCCGAGCCCAAGCGAGAAAGCCTCCAGCGGCTCCTTTCGATCCAGTGCCAAAAGAAGAGGCAAAAGGGCCACCCACCCGAGAGGCCAGAGGTTGAACTTGGGAAAGCTCAGAGCAAGCAGCACTCCTGACATGAGAGCAAGAAAGAGGTCTCTCGGCTCGTAGCCCACCCCGCTTCGCATCTCAGGAGGCCTTTTCCGCGAAATGTCTTCTCAGAGCCAAGGCCACTTTCTTCGTCATGCCGGGCACTCTTGCGAGCTCCTCCACATCGGCTTCCAAAACCGCCCTCAGACTCCCGAAGCGACGGAGCAGCTCCCGCCTCCTCTTAGGCCCTAGGCCGGGTACTTCGGTCAGAGAAGACCTAAGGCCCTCCCGTTTTCGCATGGAACGGTGGAAGGTAATGGCGAATCGGTGAACCTCATCCCGGATTCGCTGAAGGAGGTGTTTAACGGGGGAGTCGGAAGGAAGAATAATGGGCTCTCTTTTGCCCGGTCGGTAGATGACATCGTGCTCCTCTCGGGCCTGGGCCTCGCGTCCCTTGGCTATGGCGGCCGCTTCCACATCGGCCACTCCCAGCCTCTCCAGAACCGAGAGGGCCACTCCCAGCTGGCCCCGGCCACCATCTATGAGGATGAGGTGAGGGAGCTCAGCACCCTCATTTATGAGGCGGGTCAGCCTCCGGGTGAGCACTTCCTCCAGCATCGCATAATCATCCGGCTCTTGGACCCCCTTTATGATGTAGCGCCTATAGCCCTCCTTGGCGGGCTTCCCACTCACGAAAAGGACGGAGGCTCCCGCCGCGCGCTGTCCCTGAATAGAGGAGATGTCAAAGGCCTCTATCCTCCGGGGAATGGCCTCCAGGGCAAGGAACCTCTTCAGCCGGAGGAGAAGCTCATCTTCCCCACCCTCTTCCGTGGGCCTTTCGGCGGCCTGGGCGGCATTCTCCCTCGCCATATCCGCAAGGCGCCTCTTTAGCCCTCGCAAGGGCTTTAGGATGCGCACCCGCCGGCCCCGCCTCTGGGAAAGCCACTCTTCTATGAGCTCCCCCTCGGGCACCTCCTCCCCCAGGAGCACCTCGCAGGGGATGAAGCTGTTGGAGCTGTAGAACTGCTTGAGGAAGGCCGAGAGCACCTCCCCATCCGCCTCCTCCCTCTCGCAGCTCACGGTAAAGCCCTCATCGCCCAGGAGTTTTCCGCCTCGCACGAAGAAGACCTTTATGGCCGCACGGTCGCCCCGGCGGTCGAGGCCTATGACGTCCTGGTCCTCCCCTCCCGGAGAGACAATCCTTTGATGCTCCACGACCCGCTCTATCGCCGCTATCTGGTCTCGAAGCTTGGCCGCCCGCTCGAAGTCGAGAGCCTCAGAAGCCTCCCCCATCTCCCGGCGCAGCCTTGCCAGGAGTTCCCGGTCCCGGCCCTGCATGAAGAGAAGGACATCTCTGATCACCCGGCGGTAGTCCTCCTTGGGCTGTAAGCCGCTGCAGGCGCCCAGGCACTGGCCCATCTGGAAATAGATGCAGCGGCGTGCGTCCTTTCCCTTGAGGCTCCCGGCGCACTGGCACAGGGGGAAGACCTTATGGAGAAAGCGAATGGTCTTGCGGATGGAGCCTGCCGAAGGATAGGGTCCCAGGTAAGTGGCACCGTCGCGCTCCACCCTGCGGACTATGGAGAGCCGCGGGAATTCTTCCTGGGTCGAGAGCTTGAGGTAGGGGAAGTGCTTATCATCCTTGAGGACGGAGTTGTACTTGGGCTGGTAGCGCTTTACGTAGTTGCTCTCGAGGATAAGGGCTTCCACCTCGTTCCCTGTGACGATGTAATCCACGGAGGCTATCTGGCCTCTCATCCGCTCTATCCAGGGACCACGCTCGGTGAGCCTCCCGAAATAGCTCCGCACTCGTGAGCGCAGGTTCTTCGCCTTTCCCACATAGAGGATGCCCCCCGAGGCGTCCCGCATGAGGTAGATGCCGGGCCGTGAGGGGAGGCTCCCCAGGAAGGCCTCATCAGGGGGTCCTCCCCTAGGCGCCCTAGACTCTCTTGGCTGCGCTCTTAAACTGGCCTCTCGCCTCAAGGCCGAGCTCCTTTCGCTCCAGGGCCATGATCTTGTCCCTGAGCTCTGCCGCCCGCTCAAACTCCAGCCTCGCCGCCGCCTCCCTCATCTCCGCCTTCAGCTCCTCGATGCTCTCCCGGATTTTCTCCTCGGGGCCATAGACCGCCCCTTCTTCCCTTACGGCGGAGACAGTCACATAGTCGCGCTCCCAGGGGGTCTCCAAAAGGTCGGTGATGGATTTCACGATCGTCTTGGGTGTGATGCCATGTGCCGCATTAAAGGCCTCTTGCTTCTGCCGGCGGCGGTCGGTCTCCCGGATGGCTCCCTCCATGGATGTGGTAATCTCATCGGCAAACATGATCACGTGGCCGTTTGCGTTTCGAGCCGTCCTGCCCGCGGTCTGGATGAGGGCGGTCTGAGAGCGGAGGTAGCCCTCCTTATCGGCATCGAGGATAGCCACGAGAGAGACCTCGGGAAGGTCGAGCCCCTCCCTCAAGAGGTTGATGCCGATGAGGACATCGAAGACCCCCAGGCGCAGGTCCCGGATGATCTTCACCCGCTCGATGGTGTCTATATCGGAGTGCATGTAGCGAACCCTGACACCCAGGTCGTCGTAGTGCTCGGTGAGGTCTTCGGCAAAGCGCTTGGTGAGGGTGGTGACGAGCACCCTCTCCCCTCGCTGGGCTCTAAGCCTTATCTCGCCCAGAAGGTCATCCACCTGGCCCTTGGCCGGCCGCACCTCTATGAGTGGGTCGGTGAGGCCCGTGGGACGGATGACCTGCTCCACCACGAGCCCCCCGCTCTTCTCCAGCTCGTAGGGGCCGGGGGTGGCGGAGACGTAGATGACCCGGCCCACGCTCCTCTCAAACTCCCCGAAATTAAGGGGGCGGTTATCCAGGGCTGAAGGGAGCCTGAATCCATGCTCCACGAGGGTGAGCTTTCGGCTTCTGTCTCCATTATACATCCCCCTCAGCTGAGGGGTCGTCACGTGGCTCTCGTCGATGATGATGAGATGGCCGGGCGGAAAGTAGGACATGAGGGTAGCGGGGGGCACCCCTTCGGGCCTGCCATCCAGATGTCGGGAATAATTCTCCACCCCGGGACAGTAGCCCACCTCACGGAACATCTCGAGGTCATAGAGGGTTCTGTCCCTCAACCTCTGGGCCTCGAGAAGCTTTCCCTGAGACTGAAAGAAGGCGAGCCTCTCCTCCAGCTCAGCCTCGATGGCACGGATGGCAGCCCGAAGCCGCTCCTCAGGTGTCACATAGTGGCTGCTGGGATAAATGTCCACCTCGTCCAAGTGGCGGAGCACGATACCCCTAAAGGGATCTATCTCGCTCAGTCGGTCTATCTCATCCCCGAAGAATTCGATCCTCAGCGCCTCCTCATCCTCGTGAGCCGGCAGAACTTCCACAACATCCCCGCGCACCCGGAAGGTGGCCCGGCGGAAGTCCAGATCGCTTCGCTTGTACTGGACCTGAACGAGCTGGGTCAGAACCTCATCACGGTCGATGGCCTGGCCTCTTGAGAGGTGGATGTGCATGCCGTGGTAGTCCTCGGGGGAGCCCAGACCATAGATGCATGAGACGCTGGCCACGATGATGACGTCGCGTCGGGTGAGGAGGGAGCGGGTTGCGGAGTGGCGCATCTTGTCCAGCTCGTCATTGATGGACGCGTCCTTGGCTATGTAGGTATCGGTTTGGGGGATGTAGGCCTCCGGCTGATAATAATCATAATAGCTTACGAAATATTCGACGGCGTTGTAGGGGAAGAAGTGTCTGAACTCGTTGTAGAGCTGGGCCGCCAGGGTCTTATTGTGGGCGATGACAAGGGTGGGCTTCTGGAGGCGCTCCACGACATTGGCCATTGTGAAGGTTTTCCCCGAACCCGTGACACCCAGGAGCACCTGGTCCCGGATTCCCTGGGAGATGTTGTTCACAAGGGCCTCTATGGCCTCGGGCTGGTCTCCCGTGGGTTCAAATTCTGATACTAGCTGGAACTGGCCCATGGGTTTCCACCTTCCCCATACCTCCTCCACCCCCCGGAGGAAGGCTTCCCGGACTTAAGCCCTCACAAAGGCTTTACGCCCGCGGGGATGAGGTACTTACTCCAAGTCTCAGGGCTATAGTGCCGAGCGGAGGGACCGAGGAATCGGTGGAAGAGAAAGTGGGGCTTGCGAGGTTTTCTAAGGAGGCTGAAGCCCGCCTCATGCAGGGTACGATCGCCCTTTATAGTATTGCATGGCCTGCAGGCGGCCACTACGTTCTCCCATGTCGTATCCCCTCCGCGGGAGCGTGGCAGGATGTGGTCGATGGTCAGGGCTTTTGTTCTGGAGCCGCAATACTGACAGGTATAGTTATCGCGGCGGAAGACGTTACGCTTGCTGAAGGCAATTTGCCCTCTCGTTGAAAAACGCACGTAGCGTAAGAGGCGGATAACCGTGGGGAGCCTCAACGAGAAGGTGGCCGCCCGAATCCTCCGGCCGTCCACCTCCACCTTCTCCGCTTTGCCCGCGAGCACCATGATCACGGCCCTTTGGGCATTACAGACATGGAGCGGCTCATAGGTCTGATTAAGCACCAGCACCTGAAGAGTCTTGAGCACCTTAAATTCCCCTTGACCTCCCAAATTCTCCGGAGAATATAGATATACATATTAGGTCTCGCGTGTCAACCGATTATTGAATTTAAGGGGCTCCTCTCATATATTAGCTGTATGGCTAGAGGCTGGGAAAACCCTTTGCTCGAAAAAGGGAAAAGGACCATGCGAACAACCCGCGGCCAGAAGGGGGCGGCGAGAGTCGGGTTAATCCTCTTTACCATAGTTGCCATAGCCATGGGAGGGGCTCTGGGAGTGGGGATGGCCTACCTCCAGGACCTCCCCCAAACTAAAGCCCTCGAAGATTACCGCCCGGATGTTGTCTCCCGCATCCATGACGCTGATGGCCAACTCCTGGCCGAGCTCTTCCGGGAGAAGCGCCTCCTCGTTCCCCTTTCCCGGATTCCAAAAAAACTCGTTCAGGCCACCCTGGCCACTGAAGACCCCCGCTTCTACGGACACGGTGGCCTGGATCTCAAGGCGATCGCTAGGGCCTTCCTGAGCAATCTGCGCAAGCGCCGCATCGTGGAGGGGGGGAGCACCATCACCCAACAGCTTACCAAGCTTCTCTTCCTCACGCCCGAGCGGAGCCTCTCCCGCAAGGTCAAGGAAGCGCTCCTCGCGTTTCAGCTGGAGCGCCGATATACCAAAGACGAGATTCTTGAGCTTTACTTCAACCAGATTTACATGGGGCACGGGGCCTATGGCGTTGAGGCAGCCTCCCGCATCTACTTCGGTAAAGGGGTCGAGGAACTGAGCCTCGGAGAGGGGGCTCTTCTGGCCGGCATTCCCAGGGCCCCCGCCCTCTATGACCCCCTCCGCAATCCTTTGAGGGCCCTCAGACGGCGAAACCACGTGCTCAGGCGAATGCGGGAGGAGGGCTTCCTGAGTGCTGAGGAAGAGAAGGGAGCGGCTGCGGAGCCTCTGAGTCTCGCGCCTTCGACCGGAAGGGAAAATATTGCCCCTCACTTCATCGAGTACGTCCGGCGCTATCTCGAGGACCGCTATGGTACGGGAGCCATTTACCAGCGGGGCCTGAGCATCCATACCACCCTCAATTCCCAGCTTCAGGTTTTGGCACGGCGAGCACTCCAGGGGGGCCTCGATGCCCTAAACCGGCGCCAGGGCTTTAGGGAGCTTTCCCAAGGGGAGATTCCCCATGTGGGCCAAAAACTCGTGGGGAGAGTCTTCTCCGTGGAACCCGAGCGAGTAATGGTACAGTTCGGGGACCTCACCGCAACCATGAAAGCAAGGGAGGGCACTCAGGGCGGAAGCCTTCGGCCCGGCGATAAGGTCTTGGCTCAGGTCACACGGGTTGACAGGGCCCGGGGAGAGCTGGAGGTGGAGGAGATGGAAGGGGTGGAGGGAGCTGTCATTGCCGTGGACCCCCAGACTGGCGCCATAAGGGCCATGGTGGGAGGATATGATTTCGCGAGGAGCCAGTTCAACCGCGCGATCCAAGCTCGTCGCCAGCCCGGCTCCGCCTTCAAGCCTTTCATCTATGCCACGGCCATAGATAACGGCTTCACCCCGGCCGACCTTCTCATCGACTCTCCCGTAGAGTATCGGAACCCTGCAACCGGAGACACCTGGAAGCCTCGAAACTTTTCGGGCAAGTTCCATGGACCGGTAACGCTGAGGCGGGCGCTTGAGGAATCCATCAACGTGGCCACGGTGAAGCTCCTGGAGCGGGTAGGCCCCAAGCGGGTTGTGGAGCACGCGAAGGCCATGGGAATTCAGAGCCCAATCTATCCCTACCTCAGCATGGCTTTGGGAGCTTTTGAGGTGAACCTCCTAGAGATCACGGGGGCCTATGGCGTCTTCGCCACAGGAGGCTTGCGGGCTGAACCGATGGCGATCGTTTCGGTCACCGATCGCGAGGGGCGCCTGCTCGAGGAGAGGAGCCCGCGCGTCTACCGCGTCCTGAAGCCCGAGACGGCCTACCTTCTCACCTATCTGCTCAGGGGCGTTATTCAGAGGGGGACGGGCAGCGGTGCGCGCGATTTGGGGGGAGCCGTTGCGGGAAAGACGGGCACGACGGATGAGTTCCGTGACGCCTGGTTTGTCGGCTTCTCCCCGAGCCTTGTCGTGGGGGTATGGGTTGGGCTCGATAGTCATAACCCCATAGGCAAGAAAGAGACCGGGGCCCGTGCCGCCCTTCCCATCTGGAAGGAGATCATGGCCGGTTGGCTCAAGGGGAGGCCGGCGGAGGAATTCAACGAACCTCCTGGAATAGTCAAGCTGGCCGTGGACGCGAGAACGGGAAGGCTCGCGGCCAAAGACTGCGGGCCCAGCCTGCTCGAAGCATTTATAGAGGGAACTGAGCCCCAGGAGAGCTGTAAACCGCAAGAGCCCCTGATACCCCTGCTCAGGGGTGGCTAGTCCTCGAAAAGAGCCCGGATGAAGGACTGCGGGTCGAATTCCCTCAGGTCTTCTACTCCCTCGCCCACCCCCACAAATTTGATGGGTATTCCAGTCTCCCTGGCCACCGCCACTACTATCCCGCCTTTGGCCGTACCGTCCAGCTTGGTAAGGGCAATGCCCGTCACTCCCACCTCCTGGCCGAAAAGGCGGGCCTGGGCAAGAGCGTTCTGGCCTGTCGTAGCATCCAAAACCAGGAGCACCTCGTGGGGGGCTCCGGGCATCAGCTTTCCCATGACCCGCTTCACCTTCTTCAGCTCCTCCATCAGGTTGCGCTTGGTGTGAAGGCGGCCCGCGGTGTCGGCGATGACCACTTGGCAGCCACGGGCCCGGGCCGCCTCGATGGCATCATATGCCACGGCCGAAGGGTCGGCCCCATCCCCGAGCCTCACCAGCTCCGAGCCCGTCCTCTCGGCCCATACCTCCAACTGCTCCGAGGCGGCCGCCCTGAAGGTATCGGCCGCCGCCATGAGGACCCCCTTTCCCTCCCGCCTGAATCGGTGGGCAAGCTTTCCGGCGGTGGTGGTCTTGCCGGAGCCGTTCACGCCCACAACCATGATGACCCAGGGCTCGGCGGGAGGAGGGGAGGCGGCCCCTCTGCCGGCCTCTTCCAGGGTCTTCTGAAGGATGGCCTCAAGGCGCTGGACGAGCTCCCGGGAGCCCTCAAGAAAGGCCCCGCGTGTGCTCTCCTTGAGTTCCGCCATGACCTTGGCCGTTGCGGTCACCCCCAGGTCTGAGGCAATGAGGATTTCCTCGAGCTCCTCGAGTGTCGCCTCATCCAGCCGGCCCCTTCCCGGAATGAGGTCCCCTAATTTCCCGAGAAGGCCCTTTCGCGTCTTGGCGAGACCAGCCCTGAGCCGGCCAAATAAACCTTCCTCATTCTTTCCTGTAGCGCCGGTCTCAGGGTTTTTCCCCTTAAAGGAAATCCACCCCATATTTGCTCCCGCTCCTTAAGCCAAAGGGTCCCATCAGATAATTTTCCCCTCCCCCATTATAACGGCGCTTGGAGCGCTCGATGAGAATAAATATGAAATCCCTCCATTAAGTCGCATCAGCATGCGATGAGTAACCCCCCCGAAAGCAAAAAGATGACCCTCCACGCCACTGCGTGATAAAAGCTAAGGTCGCGGCTGAGAGCACTCGAAAAATGAAAAGAGGAGGGAGCTGGATGGGCCAGAGCTCAGCGAAATTTCCTTCTTTTCAGCAGGGGCAAAAGCTCCCCCAGTCTATCCTGAGCCGCTATTTCCTTCCGTCAGGATGGGCTCGGGCTTTTCCCCTCTTCCGTCCTGATTTAGCCTCACCGAGACAACCTTGGAGATCCCCTCTTCCTGCATGGTGATCCCGTAGAGGACGTCTGCAAAGGTCATGGTCCGCTTGTTGTGCGTTATGACCAGAAACTGGGTCTTGCTCTCCAGGGAACGCAGTAGGTCCCTGAAGCGCCCCACATTGCCGTCATCAAGAGTGGCGTCCACCTCGTCCAAGAGGCAGAAGGGGCTCGGCCTCACGGAGAAGACGGCAAAAAGGAGGGCCAAGGCCGATAGAGCCTTCTCTCCCGCAGAGAG
This sequence comes from uncultured bacterium, assembly GCA_964575845.1. Classification (GTDB taxonomy): domain Bacteria; phylum UBA8248; class UBA8248; order UBA8248; family CAZNSX01; genus CAZNSX01. Next base: position 175,137 of record CAZNSX010000007.1, read on the forward strand.
AAGCGTAATGTTGGTCAGCTTCTTTCCAGGCGGCTGCACCTCGATATCAACACCCGCCTCCAGGAGGTCTTCCTCATTGGTCAGGACGAGGCGGGCGAAGCCTCCGCCGAAGAGTTTCTGGAAGACCTGACCGAAACTCTCATCCACAGCCTTGAAGGCTCGGGCAAACCGGCTTTTCGTGGTACGGTTTATGCGGTCAATGGTGAGCCTGAGGTCGGAGGTGGATTTCCTTAAGTCCTCTTCTTGTGCTTTGAGAAAGTTGTAGCGTTCCGAGAGTTCCTCATATTCCCTCAGAGCAAGGAGGTTAACATCGCCCATCTTCTGCACTCTCTCCCGAAGCCCTTCCAGCCTCTGGGAAACTGCGACCATATCTTCTCCTTCGCCCGAGAGCGAGGCCGCCTCCTCTCTCAGCTCAACCCTCAGGGAGGAGCGAACCCTCTCCTGGAGTTCCTCGATCCTTACCCTGAGCTCGGTGCGACGCTCGGCCACCCCCGCGAACTCATCCCTGAGAGAGGAGGCTTTCCTGCGGTGCTCCTTACAGCACACCTCTTCTTCCTCAAGAGAGAGCTCCCCTTCTCTGAGGGATGCCTCCCGCTCGGCCGCGAGCCGCGCCGCCTCTCCCTGCTCTCGGCGAAGAACTTCGCTCTCCTCAATGCCCCTCTGCCGCGCCTTTTGGATTTCTCGGGCTTTTTGGGATAGTTCTGAACCTTCCTCCTCACACCGCCGAATGCGTTCCTTGAGGGAGCTAAGCCTATCTTCCAGGTGGGCACCCTCAGCCTCGGCATTCTGGAGCTGAGCGCGAGCCTCCACAAGAGAGATGCGAGCCTCGGTCACTTGAGCCTCCTTCGCCTCAACCCTCCCGCGAAGCTCTTGGAAGAGAGAACTCAGCCGGGAAGTCGCCTCGTCTCTGGCCTCGAGCTCGGAGGAAAGCTCTGCAAGGCGAGAGCTCCCTTGGGATAGCTTTTCAGAAAGACTATCTCTCTCGGAGAGAAGCCCTTTCTCTTCCATGCCGATGGTCTCAAGCTCCGCCGCGAGGTCCCTTTCTTCTCTCTTAGAGGCCTCCAGAGTGGAGGAGGCGGCAACGCGCTCAAGCCCCGCCCCTTGAAGTTTCTCCTCAAGACCCTCGATCTCCCTCCTGAGCCCTTCCTTTCGCCCTTCGGCCCCTTCAAGGGCCTCAGAGAGTTTTTCCATTTCGGCTTCCATGAGCCGGGCCTTCTCCTCCAACTCTCTCCTCTGCCGCCTCTTCTCCAGAGGCCCCACCCGGTGGGTTCCCCCGGTTAGCTCGCCCGGTGGGAAAAGGACCTCCCCCTCCAGGGTAACCATGGCCGGCGCCTCACCCCTATCCCAAAGGGAGAGAGCGGTAGCGAGGTCCTCAACCACATAGAACCCCCCCAGCAGGCTCTCAAGTGCCGGGCCGAGCTCCCCGGGAGCGCTCACCAACTCCGTCGCCCTTCCGATGAGGCCGGGCACGCGCTCGGGCTCGGGGATTCCCCGTTCGGTTACTCTGGGCTTCAGGGGAAGAAAGGTGGTTCTTCCGCCCCCTTGTCCCTTAAATAGCTCCAGGGCGGCGGCCCCCTCTCTGGGCCCTTCGGCGAGTACCCCCTTGAGTCTCTCTCCCAGGATAGCTTCAATGGCTTTTTCAAAAGGAGGCTCCACGTTAAGGAGCTCCGAGAGAGGACCCCTGAGGCGCAATTCCTCCCTCCGGGCGAGGAGGATCCCCATCCCGTTCTCATCGCCTTCCTCTTTCCGGAGAGACTCCAGATGGAAGGAGAGGGCGCCCAGCTCTTCCCGGCGACGGGAAAGGTTGCCCAAGATTTCCGCAACCCTCTCTCCCTCCCCCCCCAGGGTCTCTTTCAGCCTCACCACTCGGAATTTCAGCGAGTTTAGCTGGATGAGGGCTTGAGAGAGGGCGCGGCGGACTTCTTCCTTGCGCTCTGAGAGGGCCTCACATTTTCGCCCCAGGGCCTCCCGCTCCTCCCTGAGCCGCTTCAGGGCTCTCTCCAGGGAATCCTCTTCAGAGCGCAGCAGGCTCTGCTCCGTCTTGGCTCTAGTGAGGGCATCGGCGGCACTGAGAGATGAGGCCCTCGCCTGGCCAATTTCCTTTTCCCTCTCCGTGAGCTCCTCCTTGAGACCCTCAAGCTCCCCGCCCCTTTCCCTCAAAAATTTCTCTCTTTCCTGAACCTCTCGAAGGAGGGCCTCTCTCTTGACCCTTGCATCCCCCGCCTTTGAGAGGAGCCCCTGGAATTCTTCTCTCAGGGCCTCCAGTTCCTTACCTCTCTCTTCATCCCTCCTCTCCAGGTCTTGGAGTTGCCTTGAGAGGAACTGCCCCTGGCTTTCAAGGCTCTCTACACGAAGGCCGAGCTCGGAGAAGCGCTCCCTGGCCTTCGTGAGGGCCTCCCCGCGCCGCGCGAGCTCGGCCCTGAGAGCCTCTGCTCTGGTCTCTGAGGCGCTCGTGGCGGCCTCAAGACCCTGGACCTCCTCATTGAGGCGGCGGAATTCCCTCTCTAGGGGGGCGAGCTCCCCGTCCAGGGCACCATATTCAAGGGCGGAGAGCTTGAGCTCGAAGTCCCTTATCTCGGCCTGATACTGTTTAAAATATTTCGCCTTTCGGGCCTGTCGCTTCAGGGAGCGACACTGCCGCTCCACCTCCTGGATGATGTCGGTGAGGCGGAGGAGATTGGCCTCTGCCCCCTCAAGCTTCCTCAGGGCGGCGTTTCGCCGGTGCTTATAGCGCATGACCCCAGCCGCCTCCTCTATGAGGACGCGGCGGTCCTCCGGTTTGGCCGAGATCAATGCCTCTACCTTCCCCTGCTCAACCAGGGTGAAGGAGCCGGTCGAGATGCCCGTATCCAGAAAGACGTCGATTATGTCCTTGAGCCTGCAGGGGGTTTTGTTTATGAGGTATTCGCTCTCCCCCGAGCGATAGAGGCGGCGGGTTATCGTGAGTTCATGATAATCCCGCCAAGGGGGGATGCTGATCTGGCTGGAGGTGTCGGTTAGGGTGAGGGAGACCTCGGCCATCCCCAGCGGCTTCTTCCCGCCGCTTCCGCTGAAGATGACGTCCTCCATCCGCTTTCCCCTGAGGGACTTAGGGCTTTGCTCGCCCAAGACCCAGCGCATGGCATCGCCGATGTTGCTCTTGCCGCAGCCGTTCGGCCCCACGATTCCCGTGAATCCTGGGCCAAATTCCAGGACCGTGCGGCTGAGGAAGGATTTGAATCCCAAAAGCTCAAGAGTCTTGACCCTCAAAGAAAAGCCCTCCCCCGGGCGGAGGAGCTTTGAATAAGGAAAAAAATAACTGCATCCAGGCCAAATGTAAAGGGAAAAAGGCTATAAATTGTATGATCCTATATTTCTCATATAAGGCGGCAATTTCTTCACCGTCCTGGTCCTTTATGGGTTATATTTCAATCAGTTAGCCCTTCTTTCTGCCCGATAGTGGGGAACACCCAATGGGTGAAGCCGCAAGGGAGGCTCTGAGGCTCGGTTTCGACCGTCGGCTCAAGCTGGAGTTTCAAGGGGCCAGGATCACCTCGGATGCAGGGCTGCTGGCCTGCTGGGAGCTGAACGAAACCCTGGGCTTGACAGAGGCGGCAGGGACCTCGTTGCAAGAGACCCGAGGGAGCCGGAACGTGCAGCATGAGCTGGTGCCGCTGTTGCGGCAGTCGGTATATAGTCGACTGGCGGGAGTTATTGGAGCCCATCGCGGCCCGCTATGAGCGGGCTGGGATGCGCCGTTACTTCCGGGCGGATGCTGCCTTCGCGACCCCGGAGGTCTATGAGTACCTGGAGGAGCGCGGCTCCCTTTATGCCATCCGCCTTCCCGCCAACGAGGTGCTCTACAAAGAGGTCGACTTCCTACTCACCCGTCCGGTGGTTCGGCATGCCCGGCGCATCATCTTTCAGCTGGCCGAGGTGGCGGTCTCCAGGGAAGTTTTTGCCTCGCTCCTAGAGCGGCTCAACCGATTGCGGCCCGTGCCTGTCTGACCTTGCGGGGAACCCTTCGAGGGGGCGGGAGGCGTGTTTCTTCATGGGCTGAACGGTCGGTCAGGGGTGCCGAGTCGCAAAATTGCGCCTCCTTGCGGTGGGAGATGGTGCTCAGTGACGGGTTTACGGGTTTCAAAAATCTCTTGACTGCGGTTCTGGAAGGGGATTCAATGTCTTCTACCGGAAATGAAGACCAAAGGACAACATGACAGTTTGATATGGCAAATCCCCGATTACAGGTTTTTGATCGAAGAGAGATCTGCCTCTTGGTATGCTTCGAAGCCCGAGAATTATTCACAGACTTGATCGAAAATCGTACGGTTCGTAAATTGCAGCTTGCGGCACAACCTTCTAAGGAGGAGACTGTGCTTAAAGTTTGTCATGCTTATGAGTAGTATAAGTATTGGCATAAACAAAAACTGCTAATTTAATTTCAAGAGGAGGAAGAAACAATGGCATTTTGTCTAAGAAAGGGCGACCTGGAAGAAGGAATCAATGTTGCGCGCATGCAGGATTATCGGAGAAATAGAGCCCGAGAAGCGTTAAAGAAAAGAGGTCTCGCAGGAATGTTGGCTTTTAGCGCTGAGAATATCCGATACTTGACAATTGGCCCATCCGATATGTGGATGAAGGGTACTGGCAACCGTTACGTTCTGTTTCCTGTTGAAAAACCAGCCATTGTGTATGACTGCGGGTTATGTGAAGGGCACTTCGAACAGGAAAACCCTGCAACTGATATTAGACCGGCCATCGCGGCTATTGGATGGTACGAAACGGGACTAATTTTCAATACTTCCGCATTGGAGATGCAACGAAAGAAATGGGTGGATCAGATTGTCGATGGTCTGAAAGAGAAAGGGATTCTGGGAACAATAGGTGTAGATCAAGGACTTTCTGGTGCTGTGATAGAGCAGCTAAAGAAGGCGGGAGTCAAACTTTCATTTGAAGGTCAGGCGGCAATGATTGAGGCGCGATTAGTGAAAGGACCGGATGAGATAGAATGCCTGAGAGTAGCGGCCGCTATTGTCGAGGCCTGTTTTGCCGAGGTGAAACGTGCTATCAGACCGGGAGTATCCGAAGACGATCTGATGGGTGTGATATTCAATACCGGTTTCCGTCTGGGAGCTGAATTCTTGGAATGTCATGTAGACGTAGGACGCCACACCTGGCCGAACTTTACATTTCACTCTGATATGTTAATTCGCCCAGGTGACCTTATCTACCTCGATATATACAACTTAAATGTTCTCGGATATCGAACTTGCTATTACAGAACATTCTCTTGCGGGGAGCCGACTCAGGCACAGAGAGATTGTCATAAGAGGGTAGTGGATTGGACAAGGGGATCAGTTGAAGGCATAAAGCCAGGAATGACAACAGCCGATATCGCGAAATTCTGGCCTAAAGCCGAAGAATTTGGACGCCCCAGTGAAGATGCTGCAGTTTTGATGCAATGGGGTCATGGAATCGGGCTCGGACTTTACGAGCCTCCACTCATATCAAGAATCTGGTCTTTTGAGCATCCAGAAGAGATTAAACCTGGGATGACCTTGGCCGTGGAGACCATGGATGGTACGGGAGAGATTACGGAAGAATACCCTTCTGGGCAGGGTGTTAGGATTGAGGACATGTTTTACATCACAGAGAAGGGGATCGAATTCCTTTCACGATGGCCCGTTGATGATATAACGGTGTGCCCTATATGAGGTCCAATGAGAGGGATTATGCTTCTTAAAATTTAGGGTTGGATTTTCCACTGCTGTGTCCATACGGAGGTGGGGTTTTGTGCCGCAAGCATTCCAAGAATGAGCGAACGCCTCTATGGTGACGAATTGGCGAGGAACCGGACCCAATAGGATGCCAAATATTGAAAGTCACCCATAATAACCCGATGGGAGGAAGGAAGATCTAGGTAGGAAAACTGCCCATAAAAGGCACCTTTGCTCTGCTAGATTGCACGTTCTTTCCCGACCTCTAGCCGTAGATACCCCCCGGCAAGAGTCTGCCCCTGATAAGGCACCTGAGAAATTTTTCAGGCCTCTGACATGGGATTTTTGGGCTGGCTTTTTGAGCCTCTCAGCCCGTCTCTGAAGCTCCTCGGGAGAGAGCCCGAGCCTCTGCCTCGGCCCTGCCCTGTCCGCCACACACTCAAAGACCTCGGCCCTTATGAGCAGGATGACGGCATCCTCGGCATCCCCAAAGAGCCTGATATCCCCCGGAAATTCCCTGAGAAGGTTTCCCCCCAGGCGGTGGGAATGGCAATAGAACCCGACCTCTGAGGCGCTAAAGGGGTAGAAATGACATGATGACTCTGGTAGTGAAACCGATTATGGCTTAATAGAGTGAGAGGAGCGCGCACAAACTGCCGAATGCGACCGGAGTGTGTGGAAATCAGGCCGTTGCGGGCCGGAAGGAGGGTTGCCATGCCGTTCTACAGGATTTCCGAGCTGGAGAAGCTGAGGGAAAAAGAAAGCCCCCTGGCGGAGATTCAAAAGGTTGTGGGTGAGCTCATGAAGGTGGGCATTGTCACCTACCACAAGGGCCACGGCCCGCCGCCGCACTTTCATCCCAACGAAGAGCAGTTCATCCTCGTCCTCGAAGGCCGACGCTACCTCATCTGCGGGGATGAAGAGCGCATCATCGGCCCTGGGGACCTCGTCCACATCCCCCGAAACACCCGCCACGGCGGCCGCTCGCTCGATGAGAAATGCGTCATTTTCGCCGTCAAGAGCCCCGCCGGCGACGGCCGCCTCGGCCAGGACTACAACAAGGCGAGTGACGCCGAGGAGGTGGTCCAGCGCCTGAACGAGAAAATGGAGGAACTCACGTAATGGTTGTCAAAGCCCTTCGCAAAAAGCCGTGGTTCGCCTACTTCCCCTCGGACTACCGCTGGTCCTTCAACCTTCTCATGGCGCTCTCGTCGGCGACGGCAGGAGCTGCCGACATCGGCGAGGTATACCAGGTCTTGCGGCGCCTCAAGAAGGTCGGGGACGATAACCTCTGGTTCCGCGAATGGGCCCGCATGGGCGACCGGGTCCGGGCCCTGGGCATGGCCCAGGAGCGGAGGGGGGACCGCATCTCCGCGGCCGACACCTACAAGCGCGCGGGCAATTATTACCAGGTCGGCGAGCGCTTCCGCTTTCCCAAGGACAAGAAGGCGCTCACCGCATACCGAAAGAGCATCGACTGCTTCCATCGTTACGCCCGCCTGACCGACCGGCCCCGGATCGAGGTCGTGGACATCCCTTACGAGAAGGGGAAAAAGCTCGCCGCCTACTTCGTGCACGCGGAAAACACCCGCAAGCCGAGGCCTCCCGTGGTCGTGCTCTATAACGGCTTCGACGGGACCAAGGAGATGAGTTATCTCTGGGCGGGCCAGGCGTTGCTCCGCCGCGGGATGAGCTGCCTAATCGCGGACAGCCCGGGCGTGGGCGAGTCCATTCGGTTCCGGCGCATCCACCTCCGGTACAACTTGGAGGACGCCGGTTCCGCCATCCTCGACCACTTGGAGAAGCGAAAGGACGTGAACGCCAAACGTGCGGCCATCATGGCCCCGAGCCTCGGGGGCTACTACGCGCCGCGGACCGCCAGCATGGAGCGCCGCTTCAAGGCCTGCGTCGCTTGGGGCGCGATCTGGGACTACCATGCCATCTGGAAGCAAAGGATCGAGGCCGCCTTCAAATCCCAGCTTCCCGTGCCTGGCCATCACCTCACCTGGAGCTTCAATGTCAAGACGCTGGACGAAGCCCTCCAAAAGCTCGAGGGCTTTCGCCTCGACGGGGTGGTGCAGAAGATGCGCTGCCCCTTCCTCCTCGTCCACGGGGAGGAGGACCAGCAGATTTCTCTGAAGGACGCCCGCGCGCTCTTCAACGCGGTGGGCTCCAAGGACAAAACGCTTAAGGTTTTCAAAGGCCCGGAAGGCGGCGCCCAGCACTGCCACATGGACTACCTCTCTCCCGTGGTCGCCTACATGGCCGACTGGCTCAAGGATAAATTGGGGGCGTAAGGGCCTTTGCGGTTAGAGCCCTCCGGAGCCAAAAGATGAAGGGGGCGGCCGCCTGGGGAAAGATGTCAGGCTTCACTACTTGCTCCCGTCTCGGGCGGTCGCAGCGTCGAATCAACCGCCACTACCACCAAGGCGGCACCGCAAAATATGAGTGCGGCGGAATTAACGTTTTTGGGTATCTCCAGAGTCACTGAAGGGTGCTGGAGAAGAATCTCCTGGAGCGTCAGGGAAAGGTATATGACTGCGGTAAAGAACCCCGCTGAGCATATGTTGATGAGCTTCTCTACCTTTTTCTGGATCGCAGCGGGAAATTTATTGCTCAGCGCAGTGACCGCAATGTGCCCCTTTCGCTTGTAGAGCACGACTGAGCCGAGATAGACCAGCCAGAGGAAGCAGAGTGATGCCAGCTCCTCGGCCCAGATGATCGGGGCCCCGAAGAGGTACCTGGCCGCAACCTGTGCGCCGACCAGGACTGTCAGGGCTGCCATGAGCACGGTTCCGGCTGCTGCGGCCACTTTATCGATCCACTGAACAACAGCTTTCATGATCGGATAGCCCGGGTGCCCGGGAGAGGAGCCTTAGCCCATCCCCCGGGCACCACTTTGAGGTGGATGCGGCTCGGGCTCAGCGGAGTGCCTGCACCTTCTCGTAAAATCCCTTCCCCCAGAGCCCTTCTTCCTCAAGCTTGGGTATCTCGGGGAGGAGTTTCTTCTGGAAGGGCTCGGTATCCACGAAAATGACTGAGCCCCCATCCTTCAGAATCTGGTCGAAGCTCTTCTTGTAGGCTGCACCCACTAGCTCTTCCATGAAGGCGGCCGTGTCCTCGGCGGCGGCCGCTAGGACTTCTCTCTGTTCAGCTGAAAGGCTGTCGTACTTCTTCTTGTTCATTGCCAAGCTCATGACGCTCAGGATGTGATCGGTCATGGTGACGTAAGGTGCTGCAAGATGGAACTTCTGGCCCACTATGGTCTCGAAGGGAGATTCCATGGCGTCCACAGTCCCCTGCTTAAGGGCCATGAAGGCCTCCCCCCAGGGTACCTTGGTGGGGGCGGCTCCCAGCGCCTTCCAGGTCCTGATATAAGTCATTATGCCGGGGACCCGGAACTTCATCCCGGCGAGGTCCTCCGGCCGGAACACGGGCTTCCTGGAGACGACCTCTCTCGGCAGCTTCCTCCAGTTGTCTGCGATTATGACGATGCCGGCCTTGTCGGCGAGATTGCTCTTAAGCTCGGCATTGAGCGATGAGGCCAGGAATTTCTTCAGGTGTTCCCTGTCTCTGAAAAAGAAACCCCATCCCAGGGCTCCGTACTCCTTCACCAATTTGGCGTACCGGACGAGGTCCTCCTCGACTATGTCGATGGAGCCCGTCTGCATGGCCAGGATGGCTTTATCGCCCGTGCCGAGCTGGCCACTGGGGAAGACCTTTATGAGAAGTGAGCCCTTGCTCCTCTCCTTGACCCTCTCCGCGAAGTGGTAGGCAGCTTTCCCCGTCGGCGTCGTGGGCGCGCTGGGGCAGGCGAGCCCAAGCGTCGTGGCGGCTGATGCGGGTGGCACTGCTACCACCGAAATAAAGAGCAATGCCGATACCATCAAAATCAATGCTCCCGTCTTTCGGTTCATAATCGAGTCCTCCCTAAAAATACAGCTCTGCCTTTGCCAACTTCTGCTTCTCATGGGCTCCGCCCCATTAGGAAGCCCGCCATGTAAGTTACCGTCCAAGGGATGTAAGTGATTATAGCCAGAGAAACGAGAAGCGGTATGAGAAAAGGGAGGGTGGCCCTCACCGTTCTCTCAAAGGAGATTTGGGCTATGTCGCTCACTATGTAGAGGCACCAACCAACGGGCGGCGTTATAAGGCCTATCGTGAGATTCAGGACCATTATGACTCCCAGATGGATGAGGTCGATGCCGAACTGCTGGGCGAGGCCGACCATCATGGGGGTAACTATGATCATGACCGCGGTTATGCTCATGAAGCAGCCGAGGAAAAGGAGGGCCAGGTTGAAGATGAGAAGCAGCAAGTACTTGTTTGCGGCCACCGCCAGCAGGGCCGCGGAGAGCCTCTCGGGGATCTGCTCCGTTATGACGAGCCAGCCGAATAGGGTGGCGCAGGATAGGATGAACATGACCTGAGCGGTCAGGAGCATAGTCCTCTGCAGGATTTTCGGCAGGTCGGATAGCCCTATCTCGCGGTAGGCCAGGCCCAGGAGGAGGGCGTAGGCGGAGCCCATCACTCCGGCCTCGGTCGGGGTGACCACGCCGGTTATGATCCCGGCCATTATGATGGCCGGCGTCATGAGAGCGGGAAAGGCCGACAGGAAGGAGCGCCCGACCTCATAGGGCGTGGCTTTCGCCTCTAAGGGGTAATTGCGCCTAAGGGCCATGAAATAGACGAAGACCATCATGGTGAAGCCCATCACCACTCCAGGAACGATGCCGCCCAGAAAGAGGGCTCCTGTGGGAACGTCCGCCATGACGGCGTAAAGCACCATCATGATGCTGGGCGGGATTATGGGCCCTATGGTTGAAGACGCGGCCGTGACCGCCGCGCTGAAATCGGGGTCGTATCCCGCCTCGGTCATCGCCTTGATCTCTATAGTGCCCAGTCCGGCCGTGTCCGCGATGGCCGAGCCGGACATCCCGGCGAAGATCATGCTCGCCACTATATTCACATGACCGAGCCCCCCTCTTATGTGGCCGACGAGGAGGCTGGCAAAGTTGAAGATGCGCCGGGTGATGCCGGCCGTGTTCATCAGCTCTCCTGTCAGAACGAAGAAAGGCAAGGCCAGGAGAGGGAAGCTATCGAGACCGTCCATCATCTTCAGGGGGACTATGGAGAACTGGATGCCCTCGGCGAAGACGAGATAGGCGAGAGAGCCGAGGCCTATGGCCACGGCCACGGGCGCACCGATGAGAAGGAAGAAGAGAAAGATTATTATGAGAGCCGCGAGAGCCATATCACCGCCCGCCCAGACCTAGCCGAAACAACTCAAGCGTCGTCGAGTTCCAGGATGGCGCCCTGTTGGCGAAGGAGGTTTCTTATGGCTTGGACCTCGAGCGCCCGCGGCGGGACCCCCTCCTTGGCCGCCAGGGCGGCAGCGGCACCCGCCGCCTGCCCCGTCACGGCGCAGACTGACATAGCCCTTAAGGACCCATAGGCCTCTCGCTCGGAGGATATGGCCCTTCCTGCAACCAGGGCCCCCTCCAACCCTCGGGGAAGGAGGCACCTGTAGGGTATGGAGTAGGCCCCTCCCTCTGGCACCCTCTTAAGCTTTACCTCCAGGCTCTTCGTCTCATGGAGGTCGATAGCATAGCATCCGAGTCCGATGGAGTCTTCGAAGCCCCTGGCCTCAAGCACGTCCTTCGCGGTCAAGACGTAATCGCCCATCACGCGACGGCTCTCCCTCACGCCCAAGAAGGGGGCCACGGAGAGGAGCCTCGCCCGCTCGAAGCCGGGATAGCGCTCTATGAGATAGCCGCTCACGGCCCGCACCTGGCACCTTCCCTCGACATGCGCTTTGGAGAAGCACTCGGCCGAGAGAGGATCGCGGCATGGGACGCGCGTGGCGTTTACGATGGCATCAGCCGAGCCTATGGGCCCATGAATCGCCAGATAGCGTGCAAAAAGGCGGCCCTCCCTGATGCCGGAATCCACAAGCTCCTCCCATCTGCTCCTTTTGATGGAGCCAGCGCGCTCGAAGTCAACGGGGCCCATCCGGAAGTTCAGGCTCGCGGCCTGGACCGTGCCCTCATTTCCGCCAAGCTTCCAGGGGGCTTCCGCACGAGTCGCCACCCCACCATCGCCCGTGGCGTCAATTGTGACCCGCGCATCTACGCGATGGGTATCCTCCGGACCCAGCGCGAGGGCTCCGCAGAGCGCCCCTCCATCAGCAAGGGCCTCCGTGACCCGAAGCCCATAGAGCGCTCTCACCCCGGCTTCGCCGAGCATCTCATCGGCGACAAATTTCATCACCTCAGGGTCAAACTCCAGGCGGTCAAACGAGAGGGTGGGGTCGGCCGAGAGCTGGACGAATTTTATCCCCGCAGCGCCGCCAGAGGCGATGAGGCGCTCACAAATCTCCGCCCCTATCCCCCCCACAACGCGGCGCCCACCGCTGAAGAAGGCCGTGAAATTCGCCACGAAGGCCCCGGTTGCCATTCCGCCGGGGAAGCCCTCCTTCTCTATGATTAGGGTTTCGGCGCCGGCTCTCGCGGCTGCGATCGCCGCGGCCAACCCCGACGGGCCAGCCCCTACGACCAACACATCGCAGCGAAATCTTTTCTCCTTTCTCAACACCATTTCCTTCTTCCGGGGAAAAGAAAAGAAGAGCAGCTTTCGCCCGATGGGATTCTATGGACAGGGGCTCAGGCTTGTCAAGCCACTGACCCTTTAAGCGGGGCCTCCATTTTGTCCATTCAGATGGAATAAAACCCCTTGCCGGTCGGTAGAAGAAATGGGAAAAGGGTGTGCAGGCGGGCAATGCCAGCCCTTGGGAAGAAGAGCCAGATTTTCATGAGATTTTCTTGTAAACTCTATCAGTGGCGGAGAACTCTCGAGTCGCATTTTCCCTCTTCCCCCCTGCGGGCAAGAGGTGTGCTCCGGCTTTCAGGGAGATTAAGGAAATGAAAAAGGGCCTATTGCTTCCGGTCATTTTCTTATTGGGCTTTCTTCTCAGCACCCCCGCCCAGGCCGCCACCTTCGAGACTGAGCTGGAGAATGGCCTGACTGTCATCCTCAAGGAGAACCATGCGGCTCCTGTCCTCAGGCTGCATCTTCTTGTGAGGACAGGAAGCATCTATGAGGGAGAGTATCTGGGAAGCGGCGTCTCGCACATCCTTGAGCATCTCGTCAACGGGGGCACCACCAAGAGGCGCACCGAGCGGGAGAGCGAGCTTCTTCTTTCGCGGATGGGAAACCGATCCAACGCCTATACAACCCGCGACCATACGGGCTACTACATAAGCACTACCCGGGAGCACCTTGAAGATGCTCTTGATCTTTTGGTGGACTGGGTCTTGAATAGCGCCTTCACCGAGGAAGAGTGGAGGAGAGAGCTCGGTGTGGTCAAGCGGGAGATGGAACAGGACCAGGATGACCCGGGGTGGGTGCTGAGTCGCCTGGCGGCGGAAAATGTCTTCAAGGTGCACCCCGCCCGAATCCCGGTCATAGGCTACCGCGAGGTTCTCGACCGGCTGACCCGCGAAAAGGTCATGGACTATTACAGGCGAACCTATGTGCCGAACAACATGGTGCTCGTGGCTGTGGGCGATTTTGAGCGAGAAGCCCTCCTTCAAAAGATAAAAAGCACCACGAGCCCCTTCAAGCGAAGAGCGCTTCCCCCCATCTCCCTTCCCGAGGAGCCGGCCCAGGTGGGGAAAAGAAAAATGATTAGGGAGATGGAGGTTTCGACCGCATATCTCGACATCTCCTTCCGTACCATCCCTCTGACACATCCTGACCTCTACCCTCTTGACCTCATCTCCTTCATCATGAGCGAAGGTGAGAGCTCCCGCCTTGTGAGAGAGGTCCGGGATAAGGGACTGGCATCCTCCATTACTTCCCTGTCCTTCACGCCCGGCTATGGCCCCGGCACCTTCACCGTGCGGGCTACCGTTGAGCCGGAGAAGCTCGAGGCAGCCCAGGGGGCCATCCTGGAGCAGCTCGACCGCCTCAAGAGGGAGCTTGTTGAGGAGGATGAGCTCATGCGGGCAAAGCGCCAGAAGGTGAGCGAGCAGGTGCTTGGAGCCCAGACAGTTGAGGCGCAGGCAAGGGAGCTGGGCATCAATATGCTCAGTGCTTTTGACCCCGATTTCGGGGAAAAATACGTGGAGAAGGTCCAGCTCGTGGGGCGGGAGGCCCTGCGGGAAGTCGCCAGGAGATATTTCAGGGAGGATAACCTTTCGGTAACCATCCTCAGGCCTGAGGTCAAGGGGAGGGCTGCAGAAGCCCGCCCGAGACCCCTTGCTCAAAAGGTCAGCAGGCACCGCCTCCCCGATGGAATGATCCTTCTTCTCAAGAGGAACCCGGCCGTCCCTGCTGTGGCCGTACATGCTTTTTTCAAAGGAGGAGTGAGGGCCGAGCCCGAGGGCAAGAACGGCCTCTCAAACCTCATGGCGCAGATGCTCCTGCGGGGCACAAAGAGCAAGAGCGCCCAGGAGATCGCCCGAGCCTTCGATGCAATGGGAGCCCGCGTGGAGGCGGGCTCAGGACACAATACCTTCTACCTCTCGGCAGAATTCCTCAAGGGGGACCTCATGCGGGGCCTCGAACTCCTCTCCGATATAATCATGAATCCCAGCTTTCCCGATGAGGAGCTGAGAAAGCTGAAGCCCATCCTCCTGGGCCAGATGAGGCAGAGGAAGGATGACTGGAAGACTGAGCTCTCAGACCTCTTCTATCGCAATTTCTTCCGCAAGAGCGCCTATCGCTTCCTCCCCTTAGGAAAGGAGGAAGACCTGGCCGCAATGGGGCGCGAGGATCTCCTCCGGTTCCATGAAAATTTTGTGGTCCCCAACAACATGGTGCTTGCCATCTTCGGCGATATCGAGCCGGAGGCGACCAGAGAAGCAGTCGAGAAAGCCTTCAAGGGCTTTAAGCCCAGTCAAGAGTCAGCCTTCCCACGGGTTCTTCCCGAGCCCCCCCTCACAGGGAGCCGAGAGCTGAGGCTCCCCTCAACCAAAAGCGTCTCGGCTCTCTTCCTAGGCTTCTCCGGCGTCAGCATCTATGACCTCAAGGAGCGTTTCACCCTGGACGTAATAGACTCCCTCACCTCTGGCATCAACTACCCCAGTGGCTGGCTCCACCGGGAGCTCAGGGGGAAGAGGTTGGTCTACTACGTCCACGCCTTCAACTGGACGGGATTGGAGCCGGGTTTCTTCGGGGTCATTGCGGCGACCGAGCCCGAGAAGACGGGCCAGGTTATCTCGATAATCCTGAAGAACCTCGGGCGCCTAAGCGAGGAGGCAATCTCTCGGGAAGAGCTCGGAGAAGCCATAAATAAGTTAAAGACGGCATGGATGCTCAACCGTCAGACGAACGGAGAGCTCGCGTCGGAGGCCGCGCTTGATGAGCTCTACGGCCTAGGGCTCGATTTTGAGAAAAAGTACCTCGAGGGCATTGAGCGGGTAACCGCGGAAGATATAAGGAGGGTGGCGAGGAAATATCTGGAGAACTACTTTCTGCTCATCACATCGCCTTCTCCTTAGTTTATCGCCACCTCAACAAGGGCGAGGAGCGACCCATTTGGCTCCTTTAAAACCCCTCTCCACGGCCTCCAGAACAGCCTCGACCTTCATGCCGTCCCTGAAGTTTGGCTCCATCTCCCTCCCATTCTGCACGGCCTCAACGAATCGGGAGGTGATGTTGGGGCACCTCTCCTGAAAGGTGCGTAATGCGCGCTTGGCGCTCCCCGTATCTATCCCTCTTATGAGAGCAGGGGGAAGGGAGAGGGGCTTGAGTCTTCGCGCCTTTCCCCGCGCACCATGAAGGGAGCCCACTATCCAATCAGGCCTTGAAATATCCTGCTCAAAGAGCAAGGCCCCCTCGCCGCCGTAAAGCTCAAGCCTGAGGTAGAGGGCTCTTCTCGTGGCCCTGCGGCTCATGTGGAAGGACGCCTGGACACCACCCTCAAGCTCCGCCAGAAAGGCACACGCATCGTCATTCTCCACCGGGGCCCTCTGGCCAGAGCCCGGGATGGGAAGGGATTCTTCGAACCTTTTCAGGTGGCCCGTGACTCGCCTGAAGTCCCCTATGAGCCACCGGGTGAGGTCGATGAGGTGAGAGCCGATATCCCCCAGGCTCCCGGTTCCGGCCTCCCTCTCTCTGTAGCGCCAGTTGGTGGGATGATGCCAGAAGCTGAAGTCAAGAAAATATACAACGCTGAGATGCCAGGGGTCCCCGAGGTAGCCTTTGGTGATAAGCTCCTTCATGCGAAGGAGGGCCGGGATGAAGCGCCAGCCGAAGTTGACCGCGTGGATAAGCCCCCTCTGTTCCGCCCGCCGCCACATCCGCTGGCACTCCCTGAGGTTCATTCCCAGGGGCTTCTCACAGAGGACGTTGACACCCGCATCGAGGGCGGCCATGACCTGGGAATAGTGGGCCACATTGGGGGTGCAAACTATTAGTGCATCGAGCCCCTCCCGGCGCAGCATCTTTCTTAAGTCAGTATAGGCGGCCGGGATCTTGAGTCTCTTGGCGAGAGCCCTGGTCTTGCTCTCGGTGCGGCCACAGAGGGAGACCACTTGCACCCCCGTGGCGGGCCGCAGGGCCGGCATGTGGGCCGTCTCTGCCCAAAGGCCCGTGCCCACGATGCCAAATCTGAGGCGTTTGCTAGCCGTGAGCCCTCTCCTCATCTCTCTTTCTCCTCAAAGTCGCTCGAGGCCCTCACTTCATGGACTCCAACGAGAGTATTCACAAGCTCCCGGCAGATCTCATCCACAGCACGCATTGCGTTTATGGGCCTCAGGGCAAACCCCGTCTGAAAGACGCCAACGCCTGCGGCAATGGGGTCTAATAGGGTTATCCGCACTGTGTGGTCGCGCCGAGCATCCCGGGCCTGCCAGAGGGTCTCACCGGTGAGGCTATCGACCATCTTTACGCTCAATCCCACGGCCAGTTGTGAATAGAGAAACAGGTACCAGAAATCATAGTGGGTGATCTCCCCCAGCACGTAAGCGTCGGCATTCAGGTCCTCCCTGAGGCGCTGCCGCTCCACTGAGGTGAGCCCCATGCATGGGTCGGCCTCACTCGCCGCCATGTGCTGGTTTACCAGGTACGGGTCTACATCCTTAAAGGGAAGCTGAGCAAACTGGCCATAGAAGGCCAGGTGGATTCTCTTGGCGATATCTCTGGCGACCTCTTCTTTATTGGCTCCCCTGAAATGACCGGTGGAAACAAGCCCGAAGACGCGGCCGCTTCCCACCCGGTTGCAGAAGGGCAGAACCGCAACCCTTGTTGGCGGCCGGGCCTTTAGTTTCTTTGAGATATAAATTCGGCCCGAGGGGTCCAGCTCATAGACTCGGTCCAAGAAGCTCTTGCGCTTGGGTGGGGCACAGCTAAGAGAAACGAGAGAGAGCAGGATTACGAAGGCCACCAACCATCTGGACATCTCGACAATAATCCCCCAAAGGCTGGAATGTCATTGTAACAGAGGAAGACCTGAGCCCGGAGGGCCAAGACTACCCCTTTCGGTTACGCCAGGGTCTCCTCAACACAAGAACCTATTTAATTCGAAAATAGCGGTTTTCTCAACCTCTTTGAGAGCTGAGAAGCCGTATGGCCCTTTTCTCCGGGTCTTCTCAATTTTTCTTTCAGGAGGAAACCATTGCCTGCATATTGGGCGAGCCGCAAGGCCCTTCAGATATTTCTTGACAAGGGTGAGACCCATCTGCCATAAAGGGCGAGCGTGAAAGGTCGTGGGCTCCCTTAACCTCTCATGAGAGCTCTAGTGTCGAGGATTTTTCTCCTCTTGGCCATTGCGCTGGCCCTGGGGGCATTTTTCTGGACGAAAAGCTCTTCCCGACCCCCCAGCCAACCCATCGCCTTCAGCCATAAGGTCCACGCTGGAGAGAACAAGATCCCCTGCCTCTACTGCCACGCCTATGCCCGCCGCTCTCCCGCGGCGGGGGTTCCCTCGGTTGAGAGGTGCATGGGTTGCCACAAGATCACAGGCCTCGGAAAGCCTGAGGTGGAGAAGATCCACGCTTTTTGGGAGCAGAAACAACCAATCCCCTGGGTCAGGGTTTACCGGCTGCCCGATTTCGTCTATTTCTCCCACAAGCGCCACATCCTCAAAGCGGTCCCCTGCCAGAGCTGCCACGGAGAAGTGGAGAAGATGGATGAGGTGGCGGCGTTGAGGAGGCTAGAGATGGGCTGGTGCCTCGGGTGCCATCGGAAAGAGGGGGCCGATACGGATTGCCTCACCTGCCACAAGTGAGAGGAGAGAGAGGGTGGAAGGGTTGAACCGGAGGGGCTTTCTCATGGCGCTGCTCACGGGCGGGGCTGCGGCCATCACGGGCTGCTCCTCCTCAGAGCCAGTCCAGAAGCTCATTCCCTTCCTCATCCCACCCGAGGAGGTCATCCCAGGGGTCGCGTCCTGGTATGCCACCTCTTGCCGGGAGTGCCCGGCGGGCTGCGGCATGCAGGTGAGGGTCAGGGAGGGAAGGGCCGTCAAGGTGGAGGGGAACCCTCAGCATCCCGTGAACAAGGGCCGACTCTGTGCCCGGGGTCAGGCTTCCCTCCAGGGGCTCTATAACCCCGACAGGATTCGGGAACCCCTTCGTAAGGACGCCGAGGGTCGTCACGTGCCCATATCCTGGGAGGAGGGTGAGAGGGCTCTCATCGAAAAGATCCTTGAGCTCCAGGAAAGGAAGAGAGAACTCGCCTTCGTAGGCCCCCTCATGAGCGGGAGCCTCTCCCGCTTTGTTGAAAGATGGATGGCGGGACTCGGACCCGGGCGCATACTCACTTATGAGGCTCTCTCCTATGAGCCCCTCAGGGCTGCATCCCTCATCACCTTCGGCCGGGACGAGGTGCCCCACTACGCCTTAAAAGAGGCCAAGCTTATACTATCTTTCGGCGCTGACTTCCTTGAGACCTGGGTCTCGCCCGTGGGCTATGCCAGCGCCTTCGGCCAGATGCACTCCTACGGGGAAGGAGGGATGGGAACCTTCATCTATGCTGGCCCCAGGCTTTCCCTTACGGCCGCTAATGCCGATGAGCGGGTCTCGGTGGAGCCCGGAACCGAGGGCTTCCTGGCGCTTGCGATGCTCCGCGTCATCTTGAAGGAGGGCCTCTCAGGTCCGCTGCCTGCACGAGAAATCCGCTCCCTCAAGAGGCTCACCGATCCCTATTCGCCCGACAGGGTTTCTCTTCGGACGGGAGTCCCTGCGCATAAGATAGAGTACCTTGCGAGGGCCTTTGCCCGGGAGAAGCCGAGCCTGGCCCTTGGTGGTGGCATTGGCGCGTCGGCCTCTAACTCCACGGCCACTCTTGTGGCCACAAATCTCCTCAACTACGCCTGCGGAAATTTGGGGAAAACTATTCTTCCGGCGCCCAGGACAAACCTCCACGAGTTGGGCTCCTTCAAGGATTTCCTGAATCTGATAGAACTCATGCGCAAGGGCGCAGTAAAGGTCCTCCTCCTCCACGATGTGAACCCCCTTTTCACCCTTCCGCCCCGCTCAGGATTTACGGCCGCCTTGGAGAAAGTCCCCTTCAAGGTGAGCCTCTCGAGCTTTCTCGATGAGACGACTTCGCGGGCGGACCTGATTCTTCCGGTCTCTACACCTCTTGAGAGTTGGGGTGATTATGTGCCCCGTGAAGGGGTCCATGGTCTCATGCAGCCGGCCATGCGGCCTCTTTTCAATACCAAGTCCCTGGGCGACGTGCTCCTCTCCGCGGCAAAAAGGGGAGGTAAGGATCTCTCACAGGCCTTTCCCTGGGGAAGCTTTCAGGAGTATCTGATGGATGAGTGGAAGATCCTCCAACAAGGGCTATCCCCTGGGGTCATATTCGAGAGATTCTGGGAGGAAGCCCTAAGGCGCGGGGGTGTCTGGTGGGAAGTCAAGGGGGAACCTTTCCGCCTCTCGGAAGAGGCCTTCAAGGTGAGATTTGAAGAGCCCAGGTTTGAGGGAGAAGGGGCCGACACCCTCTCTTTCCTTCCCTACCCTTCAATGCTCCATTTTGATGGCAGAGGTGCAAACAAGCCCTGGCTCCAGGAGCTCCCGGACCCCATGACGAAGCTAGTCTGGGATAGCTGGGCCGAGCTCCATCCTGACACAGCCAGCCGCCTCAAGGTCAAAGAAGGGGACATCCTTTCGCTGGAATCCCCCTACGGGAAGATTGAGGCGGCGGCTTATCTTTTCCAGGGGATAAGGCCGGAAGTTGTGGCCGTCCCCATAGGTCAGGGCCATAGTGCCTATGGCCGCTATGCCCGGGAGCGGGGCTCAAATCCTCTCGAGCTTCTCCCTGCTGCGGCTGAGGAAGCCTCTGGAGGGCTCCCCCTCCTCTCGGTAAAGGTGAAGGTAACGAGGACGGGCGGGCGGAGGCGCCTCGTCACTCCCCAGGGGAGCGAGAGGCAGTTCGGGCGGGGAATCGCCCAGGCGGTGCTCCTCCCGGCCATAAGACGCTTAAAGACTCTCAGAAGGAAGAAGGCTCACGTGGTGAGGGATATCTATAAGCCCCATAAGCATCCCGCCCACAGGTGGGGCATGGCCATAGACCTTCAGGCCTGCGTCGGTTGCGGGGCCTGCGTTGTGGCCTGTTACGCGGAGAATAACCTCCCCGTGGTCGGGAGGGAGCTCATCGCCAGGGGAAGGGAGATGGCCTGGATCTGGGTCGAGCGGTACTTCGAGGGCAATGGTGAGGCCATTGAGGCCCGCTTCATTCCCATGCTCTGCCAGCAGTGCGACTTTGCGCCCTGCGAGCCCGTGTGCCCTGTCCACGCCACTTACCACAACCCCGATGGCCTCAACGCCCAGGTCTATAACCGCTGCGTGGGGACACGCTACTGCTCTAATAACTGCCCCTATAAGGTCAGGCGCTTTAACTGGTTCCCCTACTCCTGGCCCGAGCCTCTGAGCTTGCAGCTCAATCCCGATGTCACGGTGCGGGAGATGGGTGTCATGGAGAAGTGCACCTTCTGCATCCAGCGCATCCGGGAGGGCAAGGATGGAGCGAAGGATGAGGGCCGGGAGGTCAGGGATGGGGAAATCCTGCCCGCCTGCGCGCAGACCTGTCCCACGGGAGCCATCACCTTCGGCGACCTCAAGGACCCCGAGAGCCGGGTCTCAAGGCTGAGCCATGACCGCCGGGGGTACAGGGTTTTTGAGCATCTCAATACTAAGCCCGCCATCACCTACCTGCGGAGGGTGAGGCAAAGGCTCCCCGGCACCTGATGGAGGGTCCATTGCAAGGGCTCAGCTACGCCAAAGTCAGCAGCGACATCCTCAGGGTTCTGACGCCTCCGGGAAAGCGCTACATCCTCCTTCTGGGCGGGATGGCTGCGCTTCTTCTCTTCGGGGCCTATGCCTGGATGCATCAGATCTATACAGGGATGGGAGTGGCGGGAATAACCCATCCTGTCAAGTGGGGAGTCTACATCACCAACTTCGTCTTCTGGGTGGGCCTCGCCCACTCGGGCACCCTTATCTCGGCGATCCTCTACCTTTTCAGGGCCCGCTGGCGGACCTCCATTCACCGGAGCGCCGAGGCCATGACCCTCTTCGCCCTCATGACTGCCGGCGTCTTTCCCCTCATTCACCTGGGCAGGGCCTGGTATTTCTACTGGCTCCTCCCATATCCGAACGAGCGGGGGCTATGGGTCAACTTCCGCTCCCCCCTGATCTGGGACGTCTTTGCCGTGGGAACCTACTTCCTGGTGAGCCTCATGTTCTTCTACACGGGCCTTATCCCCGACATGGCCGCGGCCCGCGATGCCTTCCGGGGCTGGAGGCGGAAGCTCTATGGCGTTCTCTCTCTCGGCTGGCAGGGTACAGATCGGGAATGGAGGCATTACAGGGCCGCCTATCTTTTCATGGCGGGCCTTGCCACCCCGCTCGTCATCTCTGTCCACAGCGTCGTCTCCTGGGACTTCGCCATGAGCATAGTCCCCGGGTGGCACAGCACCATCTTCGCCCCTTACTTTGTGGCCGGGGCCATATTCTCCGGCTCGGCCATGGTAATCACCCTCCTCATACCCCTGAGGAGGCTCTTTCGCCTCGAGGAATACATCACGGTCAGACACTTCGAGAACCTGACGAAGGTGATCATCTTTACCTCCCTCATCGTCACCTATTCCTATGCAAATGAGTTTTTCATCGCCTGGTATTCGGGGAACGTGGCCGAGCAGGGGAGCTTCTCGTGGCGGGCCTTCGGCCACTATGCCCCCCTGTTCTGGACCATGATCGTCTGCAACTCAGCCCTGCCGCTTGCCTTTTTCTTCAAGAGGATAAGGACCAATATCGCCCTTCTCTTTATCATCTCCATCTTGATAAACGTCGGGATGTGGCTGGAGAGGTTCGTCATCATCGTTACATCCCTGGCCCACGAGTACGAGCCCTATTCCTGGGGTCTCTACTACCCTTCCTGGGTGGAGATTGGGATAACGGCGGGAAGCTTCGCCCTTTTCTTCTTCCTTTTCTCAGTTTTCATCAAGCTCTTCCCAGTGGTTTCCATTACAGAGGTCAGGGAGCAGCTCCCGATCCCTGAAAGGGAGGCGGCCTCTCCATGATTGAGACTCCTTCGGGTGTTTTAGGGATCTTCCAGCATCCTGAGGGCGGACTGCGGGCTCTGCGTGAGCTGAGGAGGGAAGGCTTCCGAGAGTTCTCCTTTCACTCGCCAGTTCCCCTGGAGGAGCTCGATGAGGTGCTCGAGGAGGGGGTGAGCCCCGTGAGGTTCTTCACCCTGGCGGGAGGTATCTTGGGCTGCGTCGCGGGCTTCGCCCTCACGATCGGCACCTCGCTCGACTGGCCCCTCATCACAGGAGGCAAGCCCATCGTGTCGCTTCCTCCTTTCCTCATCATTGCCTTTGAGCTCACAATCCTCCTCGGAGCCCTGGGAACCATCCTTGGGCTCCTGGTGAAGGCTAGGCTTCCCCGCGTGCGCCTCAAGCCCCTCTATGACGGGCGCTTCTCACAAGACCGTTTCGGGCTCCTCATCTCCTGCCGGAAGGAGCAGGCGGCCCATGTTTCAGAAACCCTCAGGCGGGCCGGGGCGGAGGAAGTGAAAGTTGAAGAAGGTTGATCTCTTACTCCTGGCTGCCATTTTTCTTCTCGGAGGGGCATCGCCGCTCTTCGCCTGGCCCTGGGATAAGGACATGTACTCCCACCCGGCCATGAGAGATCAGCAGGAGCGCCCTACACCAATGCCCGGCACCCTTCCCCTGAAGGGCGGAGAGGTGCCCCTTTCCAGGGAGGAGGCGGCCAGGGAGCTCAAGAATCCGGTGCCTCCGACTGAGAGCTCGCTTAAGAAGGGAAAAGAGCTCTTCGGGATCTACTGCTCTCCCTGCCACGGCCCTGACGCTAAAGGGCACGGGCCCGTGACCAAGAAATTCATCCCGGCTCCTGACCTCACACAGGAATTTTTCAAGAAGAGGGCTGACGGCTACATCTACGGCACAATCAGGAATGGCTCCGCGGTCATGCCCCCCTATGGGGAGTCCCTCTCGCCCGACGAGAGGTGGGACATAGTGAATTATCTCAGGAAGCTTCAGGGAAAATGACAGAGCCAGGAGTTCTCCAGAAGGCGCTGCGGCTGCCGAGATACATGAGCTTTCTGCTCTGGGGTTTGACCGCGGCCGGAGCCGCGGCCTTCATAGTAGGCGCTCTGGGAGTGAGCCCCCTCAGGGCTTGGACCATCTTTCTGGTGAACCTGCTTTTCTTCTCTGGTATGGCTCAGGGAGGCCTCGTCTTCTCGGCGACTCTTCACCTGACGGAAGCCCGGTGGGGAAAACCCCTTGAGCGCCTATCTCAAGCGGGAGCCTTCTTCCTCCCCGTCTCACTCATTCTCTTTATCCTTCTTTTCCTGGGAAGTGAGCATCTCTTCCCCTGGCTCAGGGAGCCCATCCCGGCAAGAGAGCCCTGGCTCAATCTCCCCTTCCTCTTCTACCGTAATGTGCTTGGGCTCCTGGCCCTTGTCGCCTTAAGCCTCTTTTTCCTCTATTACTCTTTGAGGCCCGATTTCGGGTCCTTAAAGGAAAAAGGGGTGCCGGAAGGGGGAGCTTTGGCAAGGCTTCTCACCTCGGGCTGGCGGGGGATGGATAAAGAAAGAGCGAGAGCTCAGAGGATTAAGGGCATCCTCTCTCCCCTGATCCTTATACTCTTTGCCGTGGTTTTCTCCCTCATCGCATTTGACCTCATCATGGCCCTCGACCCCCACTGGTACAGCACTCTTTTCGGCGGCTACTACTTCATCGGCAGCTACTACATCGGCCTCGCCGCTCTGGCTATCACAGCTATCTCGGCAGGCCGGTGCCTCGGGGTGGAAAAGCTTGCAGCCCAACCGCTACTCCATAACCTGGGAAAGCTCATCTTCGGGTTCTGCTTCTTTTGGATGTCCTTGGTCTGGAGCCAGTTCATAGTCATTTGGTACGGCAACCTTCCCGAGGAAACGGGCTTCGTAATCCTGAGGATTTACGATGATGGCTGGCGGGGAGTTTCCTGGACGGCCTTCGGGTTGAGCTTCTTCATTCCCTTCATCATTCTGTTAAGCCGAAAGGCCAAGAGCCGGCAGAGGCCCCTCTTTGTGCTCTCTGGGGTCATCCTGGTGGGGATGTGGCTTGAGAGGTATATTCTTGTGGTTCCTTCGCTCTGGAAGGGAGAGGGCGTTCCTTTTGGCATATTGGAGGCCCTTGTCACGGCGGGCTTCATCTCGGGCACTGGTCTCTGCTACATTGCCTTCCTGCGCGCTTTTCCCCTTCTTCCTCTTTCAGAGGGGGCCATTGTCGAAAAAAACCCTGAAGCTGAGGTGCACCCCAGCCTCCAGGGCGAAGCTCCCGACCCCTCCCCTTCCCCTTGACCAACCTTCATGGGGAGAAAAGCTGGCCCCAGAACTCTCCGACTTCGCCGAGCTTAAGGGCGGAGGCCCTACGCCGGCCTCCCCTCCCCCGCCATGCTCCTGTAAACCTCGATAACAGAATTCACGTCCACCTCGCCGAAGCCCCTTGCGCTGGCCGCGAGGTGGAGCTGGCTTGCAGCCGCCAGCAGCGGGATGGGCGTTTTCAGCCTCTCGGCCAGAGCTGCGATGATGAAATCGTCCTTGAGGATCAGGTCGGTAGGGGCTCTGGGGGTGAAATCCCCCTCCGCCATGGGGTAGCCCTTGAATTCCAAGATTCTTGGCACCGCGCCTTGGGTCATGACCTCCACCATGTATCTCGGCTCAAGGCCCATCCTCTCCCCCAGGGTCAGGCTTTCGGCAAGGGCACAATGGCAGAGAAAGAGCATGTGGTTTGTTACGAGCTTCATGCAGAGGCCCATTCCGTGAGCGCCCATGTAAAATACCTGACTTCCGAGCGCTTCCAGTATCTCGCGGTTCCTTTTGAGGACGTCCTCGTCCCCGCCCACGGTTATGGCGAGGGTGCCGGAGGCCGCGGCCCCAACGCTACCGCTCACAGGCGCATCGAGCATCCTTATACCCTTTGCCTCAGCCTCCCGAGCTATCTCCCGTGAAACCTCAGGATCTATGGTGCTCATATCTATAATCGAGGACCCTGAGGGCAGGCTATCCAGGATTCCGCTATCTCCCAGGTAAACCTCCCTCACCTGGGAGGTTGAAGCGAGCATGGAGACGATGACCTCGGAGCCAAGAGCGAGCTCGCGTAGTGATTCGGCGCGAACGCCCCCATCCTTTGCGAGGGCATCTATCTTCTCAGGAACGATGTCGTAACCCGTAAGCGGGAAGCCGGCCTTGAGCAGGTTCCTCGCCATGGGGCCTCCCATCCGCCCGAGCCCGATGAAGCCGATCTTCTTCATTTCCCTCACTCCCCAGAGATTCCCGAAAGAAATTTTTCGGAGCTTCCGCCTCCCAAATGGGTGACGCTCACTGGAAGAACAAGCTTTCTTGACGCCCGGCCAGACTTCAAACCCTCATTTTTTTAACAGCCTCTTTCTTGGCCGGATTACAAAATCTCCTCCAGAGACAAAGGGCGTTGCCTTTTTAGGAACTCTGAGTGTGCTCGCGCAGCTTAAGGTGAAAAAATGTTGAAAAGAGGGCTTTGGAAAAAAGTAAGTTCTTGACCCCGGTTAAGAGCGAGGGCCCCATTTAGCTCTCGGCCAGCTCCTTGAGCCTCCCGGGGTCGAGGAGTCTCAGCTTTCTTCCCTGGCCGGCTACGATTCCCTTCTCCCTGAAGGTCCTGAGGACCCGGGAGAGGGTCTCCCCCGCCATCCCCAACTGGACGGCCAGCTCTTTCTTGGGCATGTCGAGAGTGAGTTCCGCACCCGGGCGGGCTTCCCGGCCCGAGGCCTCGACCTCTCCCAGCAGGTAAAGGGCGAGCCGGGCCTGCACGGTCCGGATGGAGAGGCTCTCAATGAGCTCGGTGAGCCTTTTGAGCCAAAGGGACATGGAGCCGAGCATTCTGAGGCCCACCTGGGGGCGCTTCGAGAGAATTTCCAGAAAGGGGTCCTTCCTTATCATGATGAGGGTGGAATCCAGGAGGGCCTCTGCGCTGGCCGGAAAATTTTCCCCCATGAAAATGGTCGCCTCGGCAAATGTGCCGCCGGGCCTCATTATGTGGAGGGTCTGCTCCCTTCCCTCCTCAGACATCTTAAAGACCTTTACCATGCCCCTCCTGAGGACGAAGAAACCCTTTGCCTCATCGCCTTCATGGAAGATAAGCTCTCCCTTCTTCACCCTGAGGATATGGGTAGCCCTTCCTATCGCACTCAGGTCCTGCTCCTCTAAATCAGAGAAGAGCATGCAATCTCTCAGGCTTTGCCGAAAGTCTTCGGGCAAGGAAAAGGCCCCTTCAGCGGGAAGACCATAGCCTCCAAAATCTTAGACCTCAGCCGTGCCAAGTATAGCACTCAAGGGCTCTGAGGCAAGCAGGAGTTCCCCTTGTCAGAGACTGAGTTTACTCCCATAATTAATTAAGGAAAGCTAGTACCCGGAGCTCTGGAAAACACCCTCCGAAGGAGGCTTCAGGGTGAAGAACAAGGAAGTGGCCGACATCTTCGAGAAGATGGCCCTGATCCTGGAATTCAGGGGGGAGAACGTCTTCAAGGTCAGGGCTTATCAGCGGGCCGCCCGTGTCGTCAGGGATCTTACTGAGGACATCGAAGCCCTCCACCGCCGGGGAGAGCTCGAGGGCCTTCCCGGGGTTGGAAAGGCCATGGCGGAGAAGATAAGCCAGTACCTGACCACGGGGCGCATGGCGAAGTACGAGGAGGCGAGAGAGGGGATTTCAGACGGCCTGATAGAGATGCTCCGGGTGCCGGGCTTGGGGCCCAAGACACTCGCCCTCATCCATAAAGAGCTGGGAGTAGATGATTTGGGCGCCCTCAAGGCTGCCATCCAGGGGGGAAGGCTCAGGGGGCTTCCCGGAATGGGGGCCAAAAAAGAAGAAAATATTCTCAGGGGAATCAACCTCCTCAAGGCGAGCCAGGAAAAGATCCCCCTGGGGTTAGCTCTTCCCCTTGTGGAGGAGGTCATCGCCGCGCTTAAGGAAAAGAGCGGCACCGACCTTATCTTTCCCGCCGGGAGCCTAAGGCGCATGAAGGAGGCCGTGGGCGATATAGATATTCTGGCGGCGGCCTCTCAAGGCCGCGACCTGGTCAGGGCCTTTTCCACCCTCCCAATGGTCAAGGAGGTCCTGGCGGCGGGCAAGACCAAGGGGAGTGTCATCGTGGAAGGGGGCATCCAGGTGGACCTCCGGGTGGTACCCAGGGACTCCTTGGGTGCCGCCCTTCAGTATTTCACGGGCTCCAAGGCCCATAACATAAGACTCCGGGATATCGCCATAAAGAAGAACCTCAAGCTCAACGAGTACGGCGTCTTCAGGGGGGACGAGAAGGTGGCGGGCCGGGAGGAAGATGAGGTCTACCGGGCCCTGGGGCTGCACTGGATACCCCCTGAGCTTCGGGAGGACAGGGGGGAGGTCGAGGCTTCCCACTCCCTCCCCGAGCTTGTGGATTACGGCGACATCCAGGGGGACCTTCACTGCCACTCTCGCTGGAGCGACGGCACCGCCACAATCGAAGAGATGGCCAGAAAGGCCAAATCCATGGGCTATAAATATCTCGCCATAACCGACCACTCGCAATCGCTCAAAGTGGCCGGAGGCCTCACGGAGGAGGAGGTGCTGAGGCAGGTGGAGGAGATCGCCAGGGTCAATGCCAAGCTACGGGGCTTCCGGGTGCTTTCGGGGACCGAGGTGGATATCAAGAATGATGGCACGCTTGATTTCAGCGATGAGGTTCTCTCGCAGCTTGACCTTGTTATAGCCGCGCTCCACTCCGGCTTCAGGCAGGACGCCCGGACTCTGACACGCCGCATCACCTCCGCCATGGAAAACCCCCATGTGGACATTATCGCGCACCCCACGGGAAGGCTTCTCAGCAGCCGGGAGCCTTATGGGCTGGAACTTGAGGGGGTGATGGAGAAGGCGGCTGAAACCGGAACCGCGCTTGAGATAAACGCTTACATGGACCGCCTTGACCTCGACGACTTGGCCTGCCGCAAGGCCCAGGAGTTCGGCGTCACCCTCTCCTTGGGAACCGATGCGCACAATCCTGACCAGCTCTGGATGATGAAACTCGGCCTTGCCGTGGCTCGGAGGGGCTGGCTTGAGAGGGGCTCGATTCTGAACGCCCGCTCTCATAAGGAGCTCGCCGCCTGGACCCGGAAAAAGGGGGGAGGGGGTGCTTAGTCTCCGGGGCGCCTCGGGGAGGGAGAGATGAAGGCTCGCTCGAAGGGGCGCGATTCAGGGCCGGCGGAAGCCCAGGGTTCTTTCATAAAGTTCTTGGGAACGGCCGGGGCCAGGGTAGTGGTCTCTAAACAGCTCAGGGCTTCGGGCGGGATCTGGCTCTCCCTTGCCGGCACACAGCTTCACCTCGACCCAGGGCCGGGAGCGCTCGTGCGCTCCCTCGCGAGCCGCCCCCGGCTTGACCCCTCCCGTCTTGACGCGATCCTCCTCTCCCATAAGCACCTCGACCACGCGGGCGACATAAACGTCATGATCGAGGCCATGACAGAGGGAGGATTCAAGAAGAGGGGCACGCTTTTCCTTCCCCGGGATGCCCTGGAGGGAGACTCCCCCCTGCTCAAGTACACCCTGGATTTCGTCAAGGAGGTAGTGGTACTGGAGGAAAATACCCTCTACCGGCTGGGAGAGGTGGAGTTCTCCACCGCGCGGCGCCACCTCCACCCGGTGGAGACTTACGGCTTCAATTTCCGGCTTCCCGGAGGGTTGATGCTCTCCCTCATAAGCGACACCCGCTTTTATCCAGAACTCGCGAAAGACTATGCGGCGGCAGTAATGGTGATAAACGTGGTGCGCCATGAGATGAGCGCCGCCCACCCCGTGGACCACCTGACACTCTGTGAGGCCAAGAGCTTAATAGAAGAAGCGCACCCCAGGCTGGCAATTCTCAATCATTTCGGCATGACCATGCTGAGGGCTAAGCCTTGGGAGGTGGCCGAGAGACTGAAGGAGGAAACAGGGGTCGAGGTGCTCGCCGCCCGGGATGGGATGACCCTCCCTCTTCCCCCGTGACAGGAAAGAGAGCCCCGGCTCGCCGGAGAAATAGCTCAGGGTTTCGGGATTGACTTCAGCTCACCCGTGAAGGCAGCCTCAAGGGTGGGCTTCATGAGCCGGTCCACATCTCCCTTGTCAACATACATCGGGAGCGGCATGTTCTCTAGCTTGCTTTTGAGCTGAGGGATCTTGGCCGCCTCCACCATCCGCCCTATGTGATTAGTCGTTGCCCCGGCTTCCTTCAATGTGGTGGGGAAGCCAAGGCTCCTCGAGAATTCGACCATTCCACCGGCCACGGCCTCTCCGAGCTCCCTTCCCTTTAGCCCCTCCAGGGGCACATCTATGAAGCCAGCCTGCTTATATAAGGCCCCCGCAATCCTCAGGGGCTCCTCGATGGCCGGGGCGAACAGCACCGTGTAGTAAGGGTTAAGGACGGCACAGGCCCGGCCGTGGCTAAGCACATCCACAAGGGAGAAGCTCCCCAGGTGGCCACCGCTCGTGCCCCCCACCATTATGGCATACCCGCCGAGGTCCGTTCCCAGGCCAAGGGCGGCCCTCGCCTCCCTGTCGGAGCCATCTCTCACCGCCATCGGGAGGCTCTTCACGATGAGCCCTATCGAGAGCTCGGCTATCTCTCTCGCCTTTTCATAAAAGGGCTTTCCGACCGCTCCCATGAGCACTTCCCACGAATGGGCGATGCCGTCCAGCCCGCCGTCCAGGGTGAGGTCCTTGGGGGTGCCGAGCGTTATCGTGAAATCGAAGAGCGCGGCCAGCGGAACGATGGCCTCATCCACAATGAGCTTCTTCTGGCCGGAAACGGGGTCCGTGATGTTGGAATATTTGGTGAGATGGGCTGCGGAGCTCGCCGCGGTCTGAAGGGCGATGGCCGGGATTATGCCCCGGCCGGTGGCATCTCTTATCTTTGTGACGGTGTCCGTGCCGAAAAAGGGTTCGATGGAGGAGGCCTCGGGCCCGGCCTCCGGAAAACATCCCTCCACCTCAACCGGGCTGTAGGTCGCGAGCACGCTCGCGGCCTTGGCCGCATCTATCGTGCTCCCGCCCCCGAGGGCGACGATGCTCGCTGGCCGCGCTCTCTCAACCTGAAGCGCTATCCTGTAGAGGTCTTCCCTTGGAGCATTGGGCCGTGCGCCTGAGATGGCCTCAAAGGAAACCCCCTCTCTCCTGAGCGAATCCTCGACCTGCTCAAGAGGCTCTCGGACCCACCCCTCCCCCAGGTCCGCCACGACGAGGAGGGCTCTTTTACCCAGCCGGGCGGCATATCGGCCGACTTCCTTGAGCACCCCCTCGCCGAAGCTATAGCTTTCTCCCTTCCACTCCTTGAGGAGGAGTTCCGCTCTTTTCATCTCTTCTTGCATGTCCATCGCTCCTGAAAGCTTGGAGGTGAGCCAGCCGTCCAGAAATTCCGCAAGAATTTACCAGCCCCCATAAGAAAAGTCAACCTTTCACCCCAGAGCTCACCCCGACCTCGGTGAGACCTGAGCGGGAGAGTTACCGCAAGATTTTTTTCGTGTTAAAATCCGCTTGCAAGCCATTACTTTATCCGGTATGCTTTTTTAAATTTATTTTGCGAACGAGTGTGCTTTACTTTTTCCAAGGCTCTTTGTATACTCTCGCCCGTTGTCGCCCCATGCTCTTGGCAAAGTGAAGAGAACTGAGATCCGCTGGCGGATAATCGGGACCTCGGGTGGCCCCATTTGATCGCCCGAAAAAGGTTGGCGGCCAGGGCGACCGCCTTGGTGGTGCTGAAATTGACGGGGAGGTAGGCACGATGAGAAAAACCCTCATGAGGTCAGTCCCTTTCGCTTTGGTTTCTTTTCTCCTTTACCTGTGTGTACTTGCTCCGCCGGCTTTTCCTCAGCAGTTGGACCCCCTGAACTTCGGGCTCCCGGGGTCTACCTCTTCTTCGCAGGATATGCTGTTAGCCAATAACGATGACGGGAAGAAAGAGAAACCAGCGGCAACGAAAGAGGAAGAGGAAAAGGGGGAGAGAGAGCTGCCCCCGGAGATCAGCATCGAGCGAACCTTGATCGAGCGGGGAGGCCTGCTTCTTCCCCCCGGCCAGTTTGAGGTGGAGCCCGCCCTTGATTACTCCTATTTCGATACTCGGCGGATCAGCGTGACAGGTTTTTCCATTCTCCCGAGCCTGATCATCGGGCTTATAGAAACCGAGCGGGTTGAGCGAAACGTCTTGGAACCTTCCCTCGGATTCCGACTCGGGGTGGTCCGTGACCTGCAGGTCGAAGCGAGAGTGCCTTTCCGTTACATCCACGATAGGGTGTCCACCGAAACCGAAGAGAGGAACATCCGGGATTCTGAAATCGGCGATATCGACGGGGGGATTTTTTACCAGCCCGTACGCGAGCGCGGCTATATACCCAACCTTATCCTGGGAGTGCGGGGAAAATCAATAACAGGGAAGGACCCTTTCGGCATCGACCCAGATAAGGAAGCGCCGACGGGAACCGGCTTTTACAGCCTTACGGGTATAGTCACCGCGGTCAAATCGAGCGACCCCGCGGTTATTTTCGCCTCCGTCCTCTTCACGCACAATTTCGAGCGCACGGTCAGGATCCTCCATACGGATGCAACCAGGACAGACATAAGACCTGGTTTTACCGTTGGATATAACCTGGGGATAGGATTAGCCATCAGTACCGACCTGGCGTTCAGCATGCGTCTGGAGCACCGCCTCTCCTCGCATACGGATACCAGGGGGGAGGAGGATGGAGCCCGATTCAGGCAGGTTCCGGGCTCGTCATTGAATTCTGCAACCGCAGTCTTTGGTATAACTTGGGCGGTGACGAAGAGGACCTCTATGGATATTTCTTTTGGCATAGGCCTCACAGAGGATGCTCCGAGTGCGATTGTCCGGGTCGCTCTTCCCACGCGGTTTTTTATCTATTAGACCCGGTGTCATAGACCATGATATCAAGAACGAGAGGAGGCGCTCCACTTCCTCTCCTGCGGCGAGGGCGTGAGCATAGTGCAACGCCCCGCCTGTTCGACCCCCCTGGCGGCTTACCATCAGCGCGCCGCGAAAAAGGGGGGTTCTTACTCCTGAAAGATGGGCGGACTCGTTGAGCCCCCTGCTACTCCCCGTTGTTGCCGCCAGAGAGCTGGGGCTCATGAGCGGCCTCCTCCAAACGAATTATCCGTCGGCGATATCTGTGAAAGAAAAGACTTCGCCCGACCCCCCTGAGTAACTCTTCCCCGGAACTTCTCGAAAAAGCAATAATAGCTGTCTGGAAATCTGGACTCCCTAATTCCCCTTATTTCAAGCTCTTCTCTACCTACCCGACTTTGGAGTGTTAAGGATAGTTTACATCCTCCCATCCGACCTCATCCCCACATGTCTTGTTAACTGTTTGAAAATCTGGGAGTTATCTCCAATGGCGAGCTTTGGCATAAGGGTTGCGTAAGGACAAAGCGCCCACGAGATAGCGTGGCCGCTTTCTCGGGGTGATGGTTATAGAGGGACCAGGATCGGATCCCAGAC
Source organism: uncultured bacterium (assembly GCA_964575845.1). Lineage (GTDB taxonomy): Bacteria > UBA8248 > UBA8248 > UBA8248 > CAZNSX01 > CAZNSX01. The sequence continues at coordinate 207,835 of CAZNSX010000007.1, forward strand.
GGAGGGGGAGAAGATCCAGCGAGGAGGGGTTGAGAATGGAGAGAAGAAAGGAAGGCATCGGAAAAATGAGATTTTTCATTCCATTCCTTCTTCTTATGATAGGGACTTTCTTCTTGATGAGCGCCGGGGCGTCCTTTGCCGGAACCGCTAAACCGCTCACCGACGCCGAGCTTGAAAAAGTGGTCGGCGGAGTCACCCTCCCCGGCGATGGGGCCGCCTGCAACGAGGTTGGCACCCGAAACGGATGCGGGATTCGAGATACGAGGATCATCTTCTGGGATGAGTGGATCGATAGGACTAACCTGATTCGCGGTAGTGAGGGTTTCGTTGGCTCGGGCTCGAACATCATCCAGAATGACACGAGCAGATGATTTTGACCCGAATGATGAGGAAAGGGGGTGAGGTATAGGGAACGACGGAGGTGGTTTTCGAAAGTAGGGTTCAGTCATGAGGTTAACAACAGAAAAAGAGAAAAGCAAGAAAAAAACGAGAAAAAGGAGATTAAAAGATGAAAAAGTTGCTTCTGACCGCAGTTGGTGTCTTGGCTGTCCTCGCTCTTGTGTCGGCTCCGGCCTTCGCGGGCGGCGTGGCCCTCTCGGACACCCAGATGGACGGGATTACGGCCGCTCATGGTGGTGGTGGACCTGGTCCTTATCAAGAAGAGCAGTGCTGCGAGGACAACAGCGTAACCGTCAAGGATAACGGCCAATTCGCCAACAAAGGCGGCGAGATCACGAACGTCTCGGTGTTCAAGATCAGCAAGAAGAAGGTCGTCATAGTCAAGAAGGGTAACATCTATGGCGACGGCCAAATCCTGGGAGGCAACGCTCAGGGACAGGCTACCGCTGCGTTCATCAACAACACCGTGAACAGCACAACCTATTCGATGCTGAACGCCGCATACTTCGCGGCTCCTGGCTTCCAGTCCAACAAAATCGTTAGCATCTCGAAGACCGTGGTCATCGGTTGCTGCTACGACTAAAATCAGGCTAACGCAGGGGGAGGAGGGGCACTCCCTCCTCCCTCTCCCTTAAAAAAGGCGATTCGAAATTGGCTTCAACAAGGTTCAGGAAAACAATGGGTTATCAAATTCGGAAGTCGCTCCTGGGAATCGTTATCGCTCTCGCGCTGGCCCTTATTCTTGGCTCTTCAGCAGAGGCGGCAAGACTCGTCATCATTCTTTCCGACCGGCAAATGGAGCGGACAGTTCCCTTCCCGAGCATGAGCTTTGACCCTTGTCGGGACCTGAGGTCTGTCGGCGCGGACCCCTGCGGGTGGAGTTCTCCCGAGAACTCCCGCCTTTTCGAGAAGAATAACGCTCCGGGCGGCCACAGTATCCTTATCGACGAATTCAAGCGGCCCGAGCGGCCCGAGCCCGAGTGCTTGTCCCTGCCTTCACTGCCTTCAGTTGGCGGGGGTTCCTATTGTTCTGCTTGTTCTGCAATAAATCAATCAGGGTCCTCTGATCTGAGAAACGGCCTACTTAATAAATTCCGACCGGAGGGTAGCGGACATGCCTCGGGACTCAGCGCGCTGAGCGGAGGCCCTTTACCGAAGATTTTCTCGCTCAGGATGGTCTGGTGAACAGGCGCGCGAGGGCGAGTCATTGCCGCGAGTAGAAGCTCTAAGCTTTACAATTGCAACCTTGAAGGGAAGGAGGTGAACCGATGAGAAAGTTTATGGTTGTGTGGGCTCTGGTGGTCGCCTTTCTCGTGTTCGGCCTGACTCCGGCTCTGGCGGGAGGGCGGGCTGTCGCGCTCACAGACGGTGAACTCGACCAGGTTTACGCCGCCAGCAGTGGTGACGACGAAACCGCGAATACGTTGGAGGTCGGCGTGTACATGCCAATGATCTCCATCAGCGGCAGCGCCCTAGGAAACGCTAACGCGCTGCAAATCGTCAACGCGGTCGACAGCTCGGTGACCATCCAGACGAACATCGCCGTGGGAGGGTTAGCCACTCAGAGCAACATCGTCGTGAACAGGTAGAACTAGTGTGAGCCGATATAAACAACGCCCCCTGATCTTTGCTAACTTTGAGGAGAAAGAGGTTATGCGGACCCGTTCCACTCCGCTATTTGTGGTTTTGATATTCGTGTCTCTTTGTTTTATTGTCTTGGCATTCCCATCCTCCGCCCTGTCGCATGCGCGGGGGATCGTTCTCTCCGACCAGGAGCTGGATAAGGTCTTTGCGCGGGGGCTTAACTTTAACTTTGGGGCCAGTTTCGCGCGAAGCCTCGGTCGATTGAGTTTCGCGTTCAGGCTCAGTGGCTCTGTCAGCCCGGCCGACCATAGCAAGCCTTTTGCCGTCAATATCGGCGTCGGCGGCCCGAATCCGATCGTGTCCGTGCAGGCGGGAGGAAGCGGAAACGCCGGCAACGCGAATGTCACGGTCTCGAACTATTTAGCTCAGATAGCTGAGGTGTCTGGGAACGTGGAGGGCAGTGGCGCCTCCGCCTTTACTCTTAATGTCGGAGACGGTTCGCCGGTTGGCACAGCCGCGCAAAGCCTTGTGGAAGTGAACGCGATCAAATCGGTCGTCCGCGTTGGATTGGACCTCGTCGTCCAGGGCGTCCAGGGAATTGGGTCCGGGGTGGGCTCCCTGATCCGATCTGCCTTAACAGGTGGTCTCTAAGCTTATTTGCTCTAACCCGCGAGGAGGGGAAGCAGGAGAGAAGTACCTAAACCAGGAGGAAAGTGGATGACGCGAGAGGGAGCTCTTGCACCGTTAACCCATCGGGAGCGAGGCACCGCCAAACAGAAGACCCGCCGCGCCCTGGGCGTGAAAGTCTTTGGTGTCCTCGCTGCTTTTCTATGCCTTTCCCTTCTCCACGGGCAAATAAGCTGGGGGATGGACATCGGAACCGGGAATGGCCTCCGATTGCGAATACCCCTCACTTCGATGAGGGAACAGAGGAGGCAATTTGTAACTTTCCAGGAATATGACCTCAGTTGCGGCCCGGCGGCCATCTCCACCCTGATGAACTACTACTTCGGAGAGCCCGTGACCGAAAAAGAGGTAATCGCCACCATTCTTCAGGTATCCGATGTTAGAAAAATTCTCAAAAGAAGGGGCTTCTCTCTGCTCGACATGAAGAAATTTGCCCAACGGAGGGGATATAAGGCCTTAGGCTACCGGATGAATTTCGATTTTCTGGTGGAGATGAAAGAGCCGGTCATCGTCCCGATCGAAATGCGCGGTTACCATCACTTCATTGTTTTCAAGGGCATTTCCGGCGACCGGGTGGTCGTTGCCGACCCCGCCTTCGGGAACTACACCACGAAAGTCTCGAACTTTTTGTCGATTTGGAGCGGCGGGATCGGGTTCGTGCTCAAAGAGAAGGTCCCAAAGAGAAGCCTGGAGGATTTCCGCCGCAAGGGGATGTTCATGCCACCCCAGGATTTGAGGGCGCTCCTTCAGCACCAGACGCCACTATTTGCGCCCATGGGCAGCATGCTTCAAACCATCAAAGGCCCAAGGCCAGCGGGGGGCTCTTTCTTCACGCCGCCCCTGCCCTCTATGTTCGGCCCTGGGGGACTCCCCACTTCCATAAGCCCTTGATAAAAAATGACTTTTGGCCGTAAACGTTTCGCCCGAGCTGGTGACTCGTGGCGAGAAAGTGCGGGCCAGAAAGATATTGAATTTATTGCGGTTGCAGGCTGTACCACCGCTAGAGGAGCGAGGCCGTCGTCGAATTGAATTGTAATCCTCCACGAAAAAAAACTTGACCCTGAGCCGAGGCTTATCTAATATTATGGGGATAACCCCAGCCGAAACCTCAGATCTTCTTCCGCCCAGAAAACGAAGGGAGGATTCTCTTTGACATTTAAAGGAGAGACCGACCCCGCTCTGGCAACGGCTCTGGGAAAGGAAGACCTTCAAGCCGTCATCGAAACAATTCTGCACCTTTCATCCCAGCCAAACATGCGGGAAATTTTAGTCGCTGTGAGCGAAAAAATTGCTGGTTTGATGGAAGGGATCGAGATTAGCCTCCTCCATATAGACCCGATTGAAGGGTCGGGGCGCCTTCTGATT
>CAZNSX010000008.1:0-130452 GCA_964575845.1 uncultured bacterium
CACTCTGCGGCATTCCTCCTCACTGTAGCTGGTGTGGGTCATGGAGGCGGGATGAGATATGAGGGTGTCCACATCGCCCAGGCTCACGGCCAGGATGCAGAGACGGACACTGTTCATCAGAAGACGCCCGGCCTCCCTGCCTCCAGCCACCTCAAAGCTAACCATCCCGCCAAACCCGTCCATCTGGCCCTTTGCCAAGCGATGCTGGGGATGGCTGGTGAGTCCCGGGTAGAAGACCCGTTCCACCTTGGGGTGACGCTCCAGGAATTTGGCAACTTCCATGGCATTGGCCGAATGCTTTTCCATGCGCAAGGGGAGGGTCTTAAGCCCCCTCAGCAGAAGCCAGGAGTTGAAGGGGCTGATGATGCCACCCAGGTTCTTGAGGGACCCACCCCGCATGGCCGAAATGAGGCCCTTATCGCCCACCACAAGCCCCGCCACTGCGTCCCCGTGTCCCCCAATATATTTGGTGGCACTGTGGACGACGATATCAGCCCCGAATTCCATGGGCCTCTGAAAGTAGGAAGTAGCAAAGGTGTTATCGACGATCAGGGTGAGGCGGTGGCTGCGTGCCAGGTGGGAGGCTCCCTCAATGTCCACCAGCTTAAGGGTGGGATTTGAGGGGGTCTCGACGAAAAGGGCCTTGGTCTCGGGGGTTATCGCCCTAAGGAGAGCTTCGGGGTCAGCCCCGTCAGCATAGCTCACCCCCATCCCCACCCGGTGAAAAAACTCATCAAAAAGGCTGTGGGTCCCGCCATAGATGGTGTCGGAGCTCACGATATGGTCGCCCTTCTGCAGTAGATGGAGCAAAAGGGTAGAGATGGCCGCCATTCCCGAGGCAAAAGCGAGGCACGCTTCTCCTCCCTCCAGAGCCGCCACTTTGTCCTCCAGAGCCTTCTGCGTGGGATTTCCCAAGCGGCCGTAAACATAGCCTTCCTCCTCGCCGGCAAAGATAGCAGCCCCCTGTTCAGCATTTCGCAAAGCGAACGTGGACGTCTGGTAGATGGGCACCGAGATGGAACCCGACAGAGGGTCCAACCACTCCCCGCTACGGACCGCCTTAGTGAAAAAGCGCTTGACCTTTTTGCTTCGGTATTTCATTCCGGCACCTCGAATTTCTTTCACCATCAAAACTCGTCGGCCCAGGCCGCCAGGGATGGCGCCCGCATGGACTACGGCAAGGGGTTTACCCGCCCCCCTTCCCCCGAGACCTCTGAAATCGCTCGGGCACAGGCCTAATCCTCATTAGAACCTAGCTCTTTCTTCACGGCGCTCAGCCATCCGGGGGGGCCCTCTTAAGCAGGGGGATTCAGGCGGCGGGGTTAAAGAGATCTGAGAAAGGATAACTCCACCTCATATTAAATTAGCCGAAAATCACTCCACACTCAAGGGCATCCAGAATGGACGATCTTAATCGACCAAGCTCTCCCGCCCCCGCCCGAAGGCTCAGGCCCTACCCTGGCCTCACTTCGAGAGCAGAAGAAAGGAATCCAAGAGGTTCTCTTACTCCCTGAAGAGCCTTCCCTGGAAGCTGGGCGCACTCTGGGAATCGCAGAAATCTGGGTACTGGGGGTTTACGGGTTTAATATTGAGTGGGGCTTTCAGTTATAGTTTTAGCGTATCTACGCTCCTTGGGGATGACCCGTGCCTGCAATCTACGGAAGGGGCCCCGGGCAGATTCTGGAATTTAGCTTTTCAGGGCCCTCTCCGGGCGAAATACGGAATAGAAGGGCCATCCCTCAGCCTCCGGACACGGGCGGCTCTTCCACCTCCTGTGAGCCCAAAGGTAGTGCTGGGGGCGCTCTCTTATGACCCCCTCTATGAAGCGGTAGCACTCCTGGGTTATGTTCTTAAGGTCTTGCTCGCGGTCCCCAGTCGGCTCCCACTTTATCTCAGGCCCATAAACTACCCGGCAGCGGCCGCCGGGAAGGGGATAAGAAGTAGCCGCCACAATGGGTGCTCCCGTGGCCAGGGCGAAGACTGCGACCGAGGGTGAAGCGGCCACCGGAAGACCAAAAAAATCAACAAAGATGCGACTGCGTGATTTTTCATGCTGGTCGAAAAGAATACCGGCTGCCTCTCCCTCCCTGATAACCTCTATCATCTTCTTCGCGGCATTCCCACGCCGTATGATGCCGTTTCCAGACCGGCGACGGAGCCTATCGAGCGCCTCATCCAGATAGGGATTATCCATGGAGCGGATGAGAAAGTGTGCGCGAATGCCGACATAGCCCTGATAGAAAGCCATGAGCTCCGGATAGCCGTAATGAGCCACAAGCCCAATGACGCCTTTGCCCCGGGCTAAAACACTCCGGAAGAACTCCAGGTTCTCGGGCTCCACCTCAACAAACCTTTGGATATTATCTCGGTCCAGTCCCCTAAGGGTTATGAGGTCAAAGACGACAGCCCCTATGTGGCTGAAAGAGTTTCTGGCAATTGCCCTTTTTTCCGCGGGACTCTTCGCATTGCCAAAGGCCACATCAAGATTCGCAAGTGCTATGCGCCTTCGCCTGGGAGTAAAGTAGTAGCCCAGGAATCCGACCCCCGCCCCAAGTGCCATAAGGCTCCCTCTCGGAAAAAGAGTTGCCAGATGGGAGAATAGAAGGAAAAGAAGGTACTCAACGCGGTATCTCAGCCTTTTCAGGTTTATCATCGCCGAAATAAGAACTCAGAAGTTAAGAAAGGAGGGCTTCTTATAAAAAGGTTTTCCCCCCTTCGAGGGGGCTGACGACTCCCCATCGACCAATTTCTGGCCTTGGACCTCTCCAGAGAGAGAAATCTCCCGAGGACATCCTTCCCTTACCGGCCCGCCTCAATGGTAGAGGAAATGAGTCTCATGGTCAATGAATTTGCTTGTGAACTCTCCCCAGTGTACAGTTTGGCTATAGGAGGAAAATGAAAGAATGACAACCAAAGATGATCTTTCCCTGTGGAACTTTTCGTAAAGTCTTTTGAGGGGCTCTGGCCTTTAATTCTGGAAATAAGCGATAATTAAAATAAATTGTGCGAGCCGCTAAATGCCGAAGCAAGACGGGAAGATTTATTTGTCACTTGATTATAGCCTTTCCAGTTAGTATATAGTTGCCAGGTTTTCTTGGGTTTGAGGAGGTTTATTATGCTCGCCCGCATTCTCTCTGCGGCGGTTCTCGGAATAGATGCCTATCCCGTTGAGGTGGAAGTTGACATCTCACCCGGGCTCCCCAAATATGACACCGTGGGCCTTCCCGATGCGGCGGTCAAGGAAAGCAGAGAGCGGGTGAGGGCTGCGATAGTGAACACGGGGTTTGAGTTTCCGGCCGGGAGGGTCACGGTTAACCTTTCTCCGGCGGATATACGGAAGGAGGGCTCAGCCTTCGACCTCCCCATCGCCCTTGGGATCTTGAGGGCAACGGGCGCTCTCCGTGCGGGAAGAATGGAGGAGTTCCTTTTTCTTGGGGAGCTCAGTCTCGATGGCCGCGTGAAACCGGTGAAAGGCGCCCTTCCCATGGCGGCCCTCAGCCGGGAGCGAGGCTTTCCCGGCATGGTGTTGCCGGCTGAGAATGGCGCCGAGGCCGCGGTGATGGAGGGGCTCAGGGTCTTTCCGGTCAGCACCCTTCCCCAGGTGGTGGGCTTCCTGAGGGGTGAACTTGAAATCGAGCCCGGGGAGCACATCGCGGAGAGGTTCCTCTCCGAGGGGGGTCTGGGTGAGCTTGATTTCGATGAGATAAAGGGCCAGCACCACGCCAAGAGGGCTCTCGAGGTGGCCGCCGCCGGAGGCCACAACCTTCTGATGATAGGCCCTCCGGGGGCGGGGAAATCTATGCTGGCCAAGAGGCTCCCCACCGTGCTCCCGCCCCTCAGCCTCGAGGAGGCAATCGAAACGAGCAAAGTTTGGAGCGTGCTGGGGCTCCTGGATTCGGGAAGGGCCTTGCTGTCTGAGAGGCCCTTCCGGTCTCCTCACCACACCATTTCCGATGCCGGCCTCATAGGAGGGGGTCATATCCCAATGCCAGGCGAGGTGAGCCTCGCCCACAACGGGGTCCTTTTTCTCGATGAGCTCCCCGAGTTCAAGAAGAATGTGCTCGAGGTTCTGCGCCAGCCCATGGAGGACGGCCGCGTCACAATTGCCCGCGCCCAGGCTTCCATCTCCTTTCCCGCACGCTTCATGCTGGCCGCCGCCATGAACCCCTGCCCCTGCGGTTACTTTGCCGATAGCCAGAGGCCCTGCTCCTGCACCCCATCCAAGATAAAAAACTATAGGTCGCGCGTCTCGGGACCCCTTCTCGACAGGATAGACATCCAGGTGGAGGTGCCCAGGGTCAAGTGGCAGGAACTGAGCGAGGAGAGCCGGGGAGAGAGCTCGGCCGCAGTGAGCGGACGGGTCAGGAGGGCGAGGGCGATCCAGAGGGAGAGATTCAAAGGCACCAGGATCTTCTGCAACGCCCACATGAGCGGAAGGCAGGTCAAGAGATATTGCCAGCTGGATGATGCCTCGAGGAGGCTCCTCGAGATGGCTGTGGAGAGGCTCGGGCTCTCGGCCCGCGCCTATAACCGCATCCTCAAGATGGCGAGAACTATAGCGGACCTCGCCTCGGAGGCTCAGCTCTCGCCCGCTCACGTGAGCGAGGCCATTCAGTACAGGAGCCTTGATAGGGAGATATTTTTCTAGGGACGCTCGCCATCAAACGTGGGTTTGGAAGGGCTTTCCCAGCAGCCCAACCGGACTATATCTCAGGCCGGCCTTCTAGGAAGGGACGATATTGCCATGCCGGGCAAAGTCAGCCTTGCCCACCCATCATATTTAGGGTTAGAGTCTAACTCCTTCAAATTCAATACATTAAATTTTAGGTCCATGTTCCTCCATCAGAGCTCTCATGAATAAATTATGCTTAACTTGACCTGATAGGAAATTAACATTATATTGATTTACAAAATATCTTAATCTTGAGTTCGGATAGCTCGTGAGCCCATAAGAAGCTCAGTGGGAAACCGGTTCTTTCCCCATCCCTCAGACCACGATTGTGCGCGACCTAAGCCAGTTGCAATATCATCTCAAAAGATGATAGGATGAGTAGGAAAGAATAGGATCGCGCTAATACTTCGCGTGGAGTTGGCGGATGACTCATCATGTTGGTCCTCCACCAGCGGTTCCAGATTATTACGGCTACTCCTGCCAAGTGTGGTTTGCTCTGGAGATGAAGATGTCCCCTCTTTAGTTGAAAATTAAGTAGGCGGCTCGTAGGATACAAGCGATTTTGAGGGAACTTGTATCACCCTTAGAGCCCGCTCTTGCCTGCGGGCAGAAAGGAGAGCCGCCATGAGTGAAGGGTACCAGATTGTAAGGAAGGGGGCCATAGCGGAAGTGAAAAGGAGCGGGTCTTAGACTTATGGAAAAAAGCTGGCACTATTTAGATTTGATTAATGCACACAAACTTTTTCCGGAATTAGAAGGTCGCTATAGGTTCTACGAAGCCTACATCAAAAATAGAGACCCAATGGCATGGTTGAATTCCCCTGATGTGCCTCTGAAAGAAGCGCTACTGCTTTTTGGATGGGTGCATAGTTGGGATCCCAATTTTGAGGGAGACTTAGTACGTTTTCTTCAGATCTACGAAGAAATATTTCCCATCATCAAGAATTTTGAAGACAAACCACTTGCGGCCGTTGATTTAACCGATAATGCGAAGCATTCTTTACGTATAATTTTCGATAAAACTGCTAAGTGTTGCAGAACTTCAAGGTACGAATCAACCGACGCAAGCAAATTATTGCACGGGATAGTTCCTAACCTTTTTGTTATGTGGGATGATAAAATTAGAAAGGGGATTGTTGGCATCAGGGAGAGTTCAAGGGATTATGACGGCAGGTGTTACGCGTATGAATTCCTTCCGAAAATGCAGGAATTTGCGAGACTATTTTTGGATAGCTATGTGAAAGAGAAAGGTGGGGACCACTTAAGGGCATCCGAGGAAATATCACAAATGGCCGATGGTTACACGCTAACCAAACTCATAGATGAATTCAATTACGTGAGATTTACGAAAAAGAAAGCTTTTGAAGAAACTCGAAAATATTCCGAGAACGATTTGGCAAATATTCAAAATGATTTTCACAGAGAGATGCTAAATTCCTGTGAGACGATGAAATTGGAGTGCGATTATAACCCCGTCTACTTCCTCAAAATGGCGAGAAAGATGGGCAGCCTAAGAACCGCAAAGATATTGCTTTCAAAAGAAGGCCCTCAATCAGGTCTAAAAAGGCTTCGGGAATGTGGGAGACTCGACCTTTCAATGGAGGCCTTGGCTTTAAAATCAAAGTTTAAAATTTTATTCACTGATGAGGAGCTCAATACCGCCAAGCAACGTCTTGAAGCATATGGGTATGTCAATCCTGAGTCATAATAGTTCCTTTATTCCGAAAAAGAGTTGGCGGAAGATCTAATGGTAAGCCTTTCCAAAAGGTCCTTAGATGGCCTGCCCTTCCCTTTTTCCCATCGGGCAAGGGTAGAGGGATCGATTCTCAATCGTCTTGCCAGCGCCTTTTGAGAAAGGCCCAAAACCCTGCGGTAGGTTTTTATCTTTTCAGTTGAGCTTTTAGTTGACGTCTCAAAGGGTACATAGCCGAGAAATTCGATGATTTTGGGTATGAGGCAAAGAGATGGGAATACTCGATTATTCTCCCAGTTATAGATGGAGGTCTCGGAAGTACCAATCTTCTCAGCGACGTCTCCCTGGAGGAGTTTAAGGTCAAGACGTCTCTTTCTTAAGTGGTCTCCAAGAGTTTTTAATGTTTTGGGATAGGCAAGTGCCAGTGGTCTTTGGGCTCTCAGACTCACCTTGCAGAATGGCAACGCAGGAATGCCCCTGCGGCTACTTCGGCGATAGCCAGAGGCCCTGCTCCTGCACCCCAGCGAAGATAAAAAATTATAGGTCGCGCGTCTCGGGACCCCTTCTCGACAGGATAGACATCCAGGTGGAGGTGCCCAGGGTCAAGTGGCAGGAGCTGAGCGAGGAGAGCCGGGGAGAGAGCTCGGCCGCAGTGAGCGGTCGGGTCAAGAGGGCGAGGGCGATCCAGAGGGAGAGATTCAAAGGCACCAGGATCTTTTGCAACGCCCACATGAGCGGAAGGCAGGTCAAGAGATACTGCCAGCTGGATGAGGCCTCGAGGAGGCTCTTCGAGATTGCTTTGGGGAGGCTGGGCCTCTCGGCCCGGCTCTCATCCTCACCCCTTCCGGTAAAACTCCCCGATTCTCTCTACAACATATTCCTGCTCTCTGGAACCTAGGCTCGGGTAGATGGGAAGGGCGAGGGAGCTCTCGGCCGCGTGCTCTGCATCGGGGAAATCACCGCGGCGGTAGCCAAGTGATGAGTAGCACTCCTGCAGGTGGAGGGGAATGGGATAGTAAATCTCGGTGGAAACGCCCGATGCCTCAAGATGGGCCCTTAGCTCATCGCGCCTCTCGGCCCGGATGACGTACTGACTGAAGATATGGGTGTTTCCGGGCTCTATTGCGGGGAGCTCGACCCTCCCCAGGAGGCCGGCCTCAGCGAAAAGGCTCCCGTATTCCGCGGCCAACGCCCTTCTCCTATCGCACCACCCCTCGAGGCGGGTGAGCTTTACCAGGAGGACGGCCGCCTGCAGGGTGGCAAGGCGGGAGTTGATGCCGAGGGTCCTGTGTCGGTATTTCGGCTCAGCCCCGTGGACCCTGAGCCGCCTCACCCTCGCGGCCAGCTCCTGGTCACTGGTGACGACCATGCCGCCGTCCCCGGCAGCGCCCAGGCACTTTGTGGGGTAGAAGCTGAAGCACCCCAGAGCGCCCAGAGAACCCGCACACCGTAAGTCCCCGCCCACCTCCTGCCCAGCGCCCAAGGCCTGGGCCGCATCCTCTATGACGGGAATCCCGTATTTTCGGGCCAGCCCGAGAAGTGGCCCCATGGGGGCGCACTGGCCGAAGAGGTGCACGGGGATGAGGGCTTTGATCCTGCTCCCGTCCTCTTTATAGATGAGTTCCCCGGCGGGGCCTCTCTCGCAGCGGCTCTCAAGGAGCTCCTCCACCCGTGCGGGGCTCAGGTTGAAGCTCCGGGGCTCAATATCGGCAAAGAGGGGTCTCGCGCCAAGGAGGGAGGCCATGCTGGCTGTGGAGAAGAAGGTGTAGGGGGTGGTGATGACCCGGTCGCCCGGGCCCACCCCGAGGGCCATGAGGGAAAGGAGCAGGGCGTCTGTCCCCGAGGCCACCCCCACGCCGAATGAGGCGCCCGCATATGAGGCTATCCTCTCCTCAAGCTTCTTCACTTCCTTCCCCAGGATGAAGTCTCCCCGCTCAAAGACACGAGCCAGGGCCTCCCTAAGCTCGCCCTCCAGCTCCCGGCTCTCCGCCCTGAGGTCTACCAGGGGAACTCTCGTCATGCAAAGCTCCAACTGTGTCCCAGAGAACCCTACCCCGAAAAAACTCCAGCTAATATAAGGGGTTTCCTTGAGACGGTCAAGGGTAATGGGGAAATTTATGGGTCTAAGGTTCCGGGGGTATCAACTAAAGGTCTGCAAGAGAGGCTGGCGCGGCGTAGCCTCAGTCTTCCCGCCCCTCGCTGAGTCTCAGGGGCCGAACCTCATCAAAAAGAGCCGGCTCTTAAGCCTTATCACCTTTGAGCCCCAGGGCCGATCACTCCCTCCCGAGCCTTCCCATGGCCTCTAGCTCTGAGGCCACGTCCCCGAGGCCGAGCTCAAGGAGTTTGCCTTTCCTGGGATAGCCCGTCTCCTTCTCCCACCCCCTGAGCTCATAGTATTCATCGAGCATGGGCTCGAGGTTTACCACCCTTCCCTTGGCCTCTCCATCGGGGAGGGGCTCTTTTAGGTAGCGCTCGGGAAGGGTGTCATCCTTTCGGCTCAGGCCCTCCCTCACGTTAAAGGCCCTCTCGAGGTTATTTATCCGCTCGCCAACCCGCATGAGACCCGCCTCATCGAGTTTCATCCCGGTGACCGCACGGAGAATCGCAGCCTGCGTCTTTGGCAGCATTGCGGTGCCGCACCTTACGACGAAGATGCAGAGCTCGAGACAATTCTGCGCTGCCCTCAAATCCTCATGCCACTTGACGAGATAGGGCTTTCCCTCTGGGGAGTAGGGGTCCACCTTCTTATAATATTCAGGTAGCTCCTCATGCAGCACCGGGTCCCAGCTCCGCTCGCAGGTAAGGAGGGTGCGACAATGGTCGGCGCCGCGGCTGGCCACGGTATAGGCGAGAGCCCAGCCGGTGCTCCCCCGGGGGTCGAACGTCGAAACGCTCATCCCCTTCGCATGTATTGCATAGCGCTCCGCCCCCCCTCCTATCTTCTCCGCGGCGGAGCGCAGGCCTTCGGCCAGAGTCTCCCCCACGCCTTCCTCCCTCGAGCCCACCATCTCGATGAGGCTCAGGATGGCCGGGCCGTTGCCCCAGGTGAGGTCCAAGCCACCGAGGTCCTCTTTCTTCAATATCCCCTGCTCGTAGCACTCCATGGCCATGCCTATCAGGGCGGACATATCCATAGCATCAACACCGTAGTCATTGGCGAGCTGGTGGGCCCTGACAACCACGTTGAGGTCACTATTGCCAAGGCGGCTTGAGAAGTGCTCCAGTGGCCCCAGCTGAAGGCTTTCAGTGAGAGCTCCTGCGTGAGGGCCGGCCTCCACCGCGAAGGTGTGCGAGCAGGCAAGGGGGCAGGAGAAACAGGCACGCTTCATTACATGATGTCCCTTGAAGAGGCTCTCATGGTTTATAGCGTCGATATCCGGATAAGTGCCTTGCTTGTAGTTATACGTGGGTAGGGTGCCGAGCTTGTTATAGAGGGAGAGTGAGCTGACAGTACCCCATTTCTTCATTTTGGCCTCAACGTCCGGGTTTTCCCCCCAGCTTTCCACGATGAGGCGAGAGGCCCGCTCAAGCGCAACATTATCGGCCACCTCCACCCCGCCCGTGCCCCTCACGGCTATGGCCTTCAAGCGCTTTGAGCCCATGACAGCCCCCATGCCCGTCCGGGCGGACATGCGACCGACATCGGTGAGAATACCGGCAATCTTGACGAGTTTCTCTCCCGCAGGCCCTATACACATAATCCCCAGGTCAGAGCCGCCGAGCTCCCCTCTCAGGAGCCCCTGCGTCTCCCCAACCATCTTCCCCCAAAGATGGGAGGCATCGCGTACCTCCACTCTCCCGTCTTCGATAAAGATGTAGCAGGGCTTCTCAGAGACTCCCTCCACGATGATGCAGTCATATCCCGCATATTTCATCTCGGCCCCGAAATAGCCGCCCCCGTTGGAATCACCCAAAAAGCCCGACAGTGGAGATTTGGCCGTGATGGTGAACCTCTGGCTCCCCGGTGCTATGGTCCCGCTCAAGGGGCCGGGCGCGATGAAGAGCTTATTCTCAGGGCCAAGAGGGTCGGCACCGGCTGGAACCTCTTCATAGAGTAGCCGGGCGTTCATGCCCCGGCCGCCGATATAGCCCTCGCGAAGGTCCTTCCTCGTCTCCTCCACCCGCGACTTCCCCGTCCCCAGGTCCACTCTGAGAGTGCTGCCCGTCCAGCCCTTTAGACTCATCAGGAACTCCTCCTCTTTTCCTTATGGCTAGCCTGCGAGAAGGGGAGAGCGATAGAGCTTCCTGCGCCTCCGGAATCGTCATTCGTAAGGTGGCCTTCCTAAAATCTTGGCATGAAGATTCTTACTGTTTTGGGTGTTTAAATGCAAAGTTTTTTCTTATTATTATCTCCGAACGCTAGCTATTCTTTCAGATATTCCGCTCGCCTCCAGAGGGTTTCAGGGGTGAAGGGCTCGGGAGAGCGGCTCTCAGATAGGTTCCTTCCCTTAAGTCGCTCTTGAAGCTTGAAGTCGGGCGGGGAAGGAATCAAAATAAGAAAGCCTGGGTTAATCCCTTCAGAGAGGGCCAGTCAGTTTTGGGAGGAGATGGAAAATTGGGCAAGACGTTAGCGGAAAAGATAATCGGAGAGCACTGCGGACGAGATGTGAAGGCGGGCGAGGTGGTCGTAGTGGATGTTGACCTCGCCTATATTCAGGACGGAACCGGTCCACTGGCCGTGAGGCAGTTTCGGAATATGGGAAGGAGTGAGGTCTTCGACCCGGAGAGGTGCGTTGTCTTTCTCGACCACGCATCTCCAAGCCCCCGCCTTGAGCTCAGCAACGACCATAAGTTCTTGAGAGAATTCTGCGACGAGACGGGCGCGCGGCTCTCGGATGTGGGGGGCGGCATCTCCCACATGGTGATGCTGGAAGAGTATGTGTGCCCGGGCTACATCGTCGTGGGCGCGGATTCTCACACCTGCACCGGTGGGGCACTCGGAGCCTTCGCCACGGGCATGGGCTCTACCGATATAGCCTTTGCCTATGCCTTCAGGAAGACCTGGCTCAGGGTGCCCGAGACCATAAAGGTTGTGGCCAGGGGGAGACTCCCCCTTGGTGTTTACGGCAAGGACCTGATCCTACATCTCATCGGAAAGATAAGCAGCCGGGGCGCCACCTATAAGGCACTGGAATATACGGGTGAAGCCATAGAGGCCCTCAGCATAGCCGGCCGCTGCACCATCTGTAACATGGCCGTTGAGGCCGGGGCAAAGGTGGGGATGGTACCGCCCGATGAGGTGACAAGGGCATTTCTTGAGGAGAGAGGAAGGGGAGATAAATTTAGGGCCATCGCCTCAGACCCTGATGCCACCTTTGAGCGGGTCGTCGAGATCAATGCCTCAGAGCTCAAGCCCACCATCGCTTGCCCCCACCTCGTGGATAACGTAAAGACCATTGATGAGCTGGGGGAAATCAAAGTGAATGAGGTACTGATCGGCACCTCCTGCAACGGGCGGCTTGAGGATTTTCAGATAGCGGCGGATATACTCAGGGGGAGGCGGGTCAAGTCGGGCGTGCGCCTTCTCGTCACCCCCGGCTCCCGTCGGGTCTATATTGAGGGAATGGCCGACGGCACGTTCAGCACTCTCGCAGAGGCGGGAGGCGTAATCACAGGCCCGGGCTGTGGAGCCTGCGTAGGAGTCCATGAAGGAGTCCTGGCCGATGGGGATGTGTGCCTCGCCACCCAGCCCCGCAACTTCAAAGGGCGCATGGGAAATCCCAACGCCTTCATCTACCTGGGCTCGCCGGCCGTGGCCGCAGCCACAGCCATCGAAGGGGTCATCACAGACCCCAGGCCCCTGCTCTCGGGAGGGAGGCGAAAATCATGACACTGAAGGGCAAGGCCTGGAAGTTCGGAGACGACATCAGCACGGACCTCATCGCGCCTGGCCGCCTCTTCCACCTGCGCTCCAATCTGCCTGAACTCGCCAAGCACGTGATGGAAGATGCCCGGCCCGGCTTCGTAGAGCTCCTCTCACAAGGAGATTTCCTGGTGGCCGGAGAGAACTTCGGGCTCGGCTCCTCGCGGGAGCACGCCCCCACGGTGATAAAGATGGCCGGCATGGGCGCGGTTCTGGCCAAGAGCTTCGCTCGCATCTTCTACCGGAACTGCATCAACATAGGGCTCCCTGCCATCATCTGCGATACTGACGCCATAGAGGAGGGGGATGAACTGGAGGTGGACCTAACCGAGGGCAGAGTGCGGAATTTGACCAAAGGGAGTACGCTCGCCTTCCCGCCCCTCCCTCCTACGATGGCGACCATCCTGAGGGACGGAGGTCTCGTGGCCCACGTGAAAAAGCACGGAGGGCTCGCTCTCTGAAAAAGACCTGGAAAAGCCTTGATCGCCTGAATCTTCTCAGAGCCGCCAAAAGGGCACGAGCGCGGTCATAGGTGGGTTTCGAGGTAGTCGCTGAGCCTCCTGGGCTCAAGCCCGAAGGTGGACCTCATGGGCTCTCCATCTCCCACGTTATCCTCAGAGAGCATGAGGAGCTGGTCCCGGTTGATGGGGGGGCGTGAGAGGAGGCATTCCATAGCCCGGGCAACGAGCTCTGCGAGGCCAAGGGGGATGTGCACCTTCACGCGGGTCCGGCGCAATACCTGAAGTAGGCTATCTATGAGGTCCTCAAGGCTCACTCTATCTGGACCCACTAGCTCAAAGGTCTTACCCACCGCCGCCTCTACATCCAGGGCCTTAATGAAGGAGAAGGCCACGTCATCCACCCAGATTGGCTGGAGGAGGGTTCTCCCGCTGCCCAGAATGGGCACCACGGGCGCGAGGCGGATGAGCCGGGCAAGAAGATTTATGAATTCATCCCGCTCTCCGAAGATGATGGAGGGCCGGAAGATAGTGTGCCGGAGGCCGCTCTCGCGCACATATTCTTCGGCCCGCCACTTGCTCTGATGATATAGGCTCTGCGCTCCGGGCCTGACGCCAAGTGCGCTCATGTGGAGGTAGCGGCCTGCACCCACTCCCTTCAGGGTCTCGACCACGTTTACTGTCCCCTGGTAGTGGACATCCTCGAAGGTCTCCCCCTTCCGCTCGGCTATGATGCCGACCAGATGAATGGCGGCCGTAACTCCCCTTGCAGCCTCAGCCAGGCTTTCGGGTTTCAGGATATTCCCTTGCACAAGCTCCGCTCCAAGATTTTTGAGGTGCGCCGCCCGCTTCGGGTCCCTCACCAAACACCTGACCTTGCGCCCCTCCTCAAGGGCCTTTGCGACAATGCGGCTTCCCACGAAGCCCGTCCCACCGGTTATGAAAAGCACTACTCTCCCCCTCCCGCTACAAGGGAACCTCCCATGTCCTTCCGGGAAAACCGGACGTAATATATGGGGCGTTCCTCGGCTTGATATTTGAGGAGAAAATGAGTCTGAAAACCAGGAGGGGCTGCTTCCCCCTCAAAGCGCTCCCTCGCGCGCTCCTCCAGAAGGGAGCTGCCCCGCAGGAGAGCGAGAATCTCATGAAAATAGACCTCCGCATCAGTGGCCAACTCCAGGGTACCGCAAGGAGTGAGGGTTGAGGCCAGAGCCTCGACAATATCAGCCTTAAAGAGGCGCCGCTTCGTATGGCGGCTCTTGGGCCAGGGGTCGGGAAAGTAAATATGGTAGGCCGCCACGGACTCGGACAAGAATCGAGTCCTTATGAGATAGGAAGCCTCCCCCCGGATCACCCGCACGTTTCTGAGATTCTTTTTTTCAGCTCTCCTTCGGGTAATCCGAAACTGACGGCGGGAGAGCTCCATCCCCAGATAGTTCCGATGAGGATTTCGGGAGGCCGCGTCAAGGAGGAACATGCCCTTTCCGGAGCCCACCTCGACTTCCACGGGGTTACCATTCCCGAATATCTCTTCCCAGCGAAAGGGACCCTCAAAGTGGCTCAGACTGAGCTCAAGCTCGTGGCCAGAACAGCCCGAAAAGGCTCCCTCATTTGCTTCGCGGTCAATCTTCTTCCAGGAAGCTCTGGATATTGTTCGTTCCATAGCGACAGCCGGGAGAGAGGGTCTTGAGTCTCCTGGCCACGAGCGCCAGAAGACGCTTGACCCCTGGGGTCTTCTCGGGGTCTGTAGCGGGAAGAAACCTTACCGTCAGGCTCCCTTTGCGCTGAAGAAGCTCGATGAAGAAGTTCTGGTGTCTGCCTTCCTCTACGGCGACACTCTCTAAGAGAGCCCTCCGCCCGCTCTTCTCGATAAAGAGATAATTTGCCTTGAGGACTTCGCCGGGCCTTCCCCCCTTCAGGGGCACGAAGTCCCGATAGAATTCCTCCAGGGTTATAGGACCT
Organism: uncultured bacterium; assembly: GCA_964575845.1. GTDB lineage: Bacteria > UBA8248 > UBA8248 > UBA8248 > CAZNSX01 > CAZNSX01. The sequence goes on from CAZNSX010000008.1 coordinate 14,649, forward strand.
TCCAGGAGAACATGAGGCATGAGCACTTACCCTCCCTTTCGGCCCTCCTTAAAGAGAAGCTGCAAACCAAGAGCTAACCTCATTTAAGTCTAGCACCGAAGAGTGGAGTTTGTAAATTTAGCAGAGCCGGGAATGTGGATGGAGGGCGAGGAGGAAGAAAGCTCTCAGTAATCCTCCAGGAGCTCCTCTATGAATTTTTCAGCTCCGGCGCCCCCCCAATCCTTCTCGCCGATGGCCCTTCCAAAGAGATTGCCCTTTCGGTCGATGAAATAGGAGGTGGGAAGGCCAACAACTCGGTAAAGTGCCGCTGTCCGGCGCTCCTTGTCGTGGAGGACGGGAAAGGAGAGCGAGAGCTCCTCTACAAACTCTCTCACGACTCCCACCTCTCCACCATCCACCGAGACGGCAACCACCGTCAGACCCCGGCCCTTATATTTCTTGTAAAGGGAGTCCATCTGGCGCATCTCCCTGCGGCAAGGCGGGCACCAGGTGGCGAAGAAGTTAAGGAAGACGACTCTTCCTCTGAACTCTTCGAGGGCGTGAAGGCTTCCGTTAAGGTCAGGGAGCTTGAAAGTGCGGGCGGCTGAGGGTTCCAGGATTACCACAGGCATGAGGCGATGAACACCGACTCTCGGCTCCCTGGGGCCTTGCATCAAAAACCAAAGGGCAAGGGAAAGAAAGGCCAAGAAGCCCCCGATGAGCCAGAGACGCCAGCCCCGAAATAGTCTTTTCATGAAACCTTTTACCCACCTATCGAGATGGCCCCTGGGAGAGCTCTCAACCCTCCCAGGGGGTAAGTAGTTAACTGGTTCTTCCTGGCAGGGGCTTACCCGGCCTTCTTACAGCGGCTCAACCGACTTGACCACAACGCCCGTACCGCCGAAGAGCTCACCCTTCACTCTAACAACCTTGGCTATATAAGGCATGAGCTTAACGTTGGGGTCCTCGCCTGGCTTAGGGGCCAGGGAGATGTATATCTTGTTCGTCTTCTGGTCCCAGATCCCCAGGGTCTGCCCCGCTTTGGCACAGGCGATGGCACAAGGCTTGTGCTTTTCACCCCTGCCCATATCCCCCGCCTTCAGCGCACAGGCTGGATCCACCACCTCACCGACTAGGGTTGCTTCTTTACCCTCCATCTTGCTTGCGGCAAGAGAAACCGCCGAGAGGCTGAAAACCAGAGCCATCGCGATAACTATCACTTTCATCAGTTTCATGCTACATCCTCCTCAAAGGTTTGGTTCTTGGGGAGCTCACATTTCCCCATTTTGCGTCTATCTATCCCCACCATAAGGCCCATTGTGGGAAAAAGATGTTAAGAATTTAACACTTCGAAAAATTTAGGCCCCCTTCATGGAAGACGGGCTCCCCCTCATCTCTCACCTTCATGGCCGTCATGAGTTCGAGCTCAGCCATATCCCGCATGGAGAGGCCGCTGAAGAGGTTGATCCTCTTCAGATACCAGACTTTATGGGTATTGCGCTCCATTACCTCCCCACTCCCCGGAAGTGCCCGCCATGGGTTTCTCAAGAATTTACCTTTTTAAACAGCGAAAATGGAAATTTATTTTGGGAAAGAGGACATTGCTATAAAATCAAAGCGTTAGCCTCTCTGAGCCGTCCTCTTCCGAGGAATCCAATGGGTGAATCGAAAAGGCCAACTTTGAGGGTGCATTTTAACCGTCGGTTGAGGCTTGTGTTCTACGGCGGCGGGATGACTTCAGATGCGGGCTTGCGGGCCTGCCGAGAACTAGATGAAGCGCAGGGCTTGACGGAGGAGAAAAAGGGGAAATGTTTTTTCTTGATAAGTTGACGGGCTGGAAGGGGTCACCGTAGGGTGGAACCACGTGCTTTGCCATGACGGATGGCAGTCAAATCTCAGTTGCGCGGGTTCCAGTCAGCGTTGACAGGCCCGAAGGAAGGGATTCTAATTGCTTCAAACGGCACTGGTGGCGAGTAATGGTTCGTTCCAGTTTGAAGTGGCAAATTCCCAGGAAATTGTTTGACCGACAAAGCTACTAAAGATATTTTATAAAATCGTGTGAAACCCAATGATCTTTTCCAAGCGACTTCTTGGAAGGAGAATTGAATGAGAAAGGCAATCCATTTTAAGCTCAACGGACAACCAAAAAGTATGGCCCTTGACCGCGAGCGCATGCTCCTTTGGGTATTACGCACAGATCTCGGCCTCACGGGAGCCAAGTATGGTTGCGGTGCGGGGTTTTGCGGAGCTTGCACCGTACTCGTCAACAACGAAGCTGTACGCTCTTGCCGGTTTCCTGTCGAAGATGTCAATGGTAAAGAAATTTTGACCATCGAGGGTCTGGCAAGAAACGGCAGGCTTCATCCGCTACAGGAAGCCTTTGTCAAACACGACGCTCTGCAATGCGGATATTGCACCCCGGGGATGGTACTTAATGCTTATGGCTTATTAGTAAAAAATCCTCGTCCGAGCCTTGAAGAAATCATAGAGGCCATGGATGGAAACCTCTGCCGATGTGGGTCTTATCAACGCATCATTCAGGCTATCCAAGATGCAGTCCGAGAGATGAAGGGGGGGTCGCTGCTGTGAAAAAAGATGATTTTCTTGACCTTGATTTTCATGACATAAAGCCCGCTTTCCCTCTCAGCCGACGAGCGTTCCTAAGATTAATGGGAGGAGGCCTCTTCATCTTTTTCTCTGTCGGCGATTCTCCAGTAGCCCAAGGACAGCCGCGTCAGCGGAGGTTTAGCCAGAGCCTTCCCGATGATTTCAATGCCTTTCTCAGGATCGGCGAGGATGGCCGGGTCTCATGCTTTACGGGTAAGATAGAGATGGGCCAGGGTGTTATCACGTCGCTGGCCCAGATGCTGGCCGATGAACTCGAGGTTCCTCTGGATTCAGTGGACATGGTGATGGGTGACACCGCCGTATGTCCCTGGGATATGGGAACCTTCGGTTCCATGAGCACGCGCTTTTTCGGACCTCCCTTGAGGGCGGCAGCAGCCGAAGCCCGAGCGGTTCTGATTGAGTTGGCGACCGAATACCTGCAGACCTCTCCTTCGCAGCTGAAGGTTGAGGCCGGGGTCATATTTCATAAATCTCAAAGCCAAAAGAAAGTCACCTATGCTCAGCTCACCCGAGGGAAGAAGATTGCCAGACGGCTGAAGAAGGAAGCGGTTTTGGAAAAAGCTTCGGATTTCACGATTGTGGGAACCCCAGTTTTGCGGAGGGACGCAGAGGACAAGGTCACCGGGAAAGCCAAGTTCGCCGGAGATGTTCGGGAACGCGGCATGCTTTATGCCAGGATCGTAAGGCCTCCCGCCCATGGTGCCAAGTTGATTAGGGTGGATACTTCCGCGGCGAAAAAGGTCAAAGGAGCCCGAGTCATCGAGACAGATGATCTTGTTGCTGTCTTGCATGAAGATCCTGAGTTGGCAGAAGAGGCTTTGAAGCAGGTCAAAGCTCAGTGGATGAAGGCTGTGGCCAAAGTGGACGAAAAGACCATCTTTGACTATCTCCTCAAAGTCGCCCCGGAAGGGCGGATTGTTCTGCAGGGGGGAAGCCTGGCTGAAGGAGAAAGAATCTCCGAGTCTCTAGTCGAAAAAACCTATCTCGATGGCTACGTGGCCCACGCGACGCTCGAGACCCATACTGCCTTGGCTAAAATCGAGGGAGACAAGGCTACAATCTGGGCTTCCACTCAAACGCCTTTCCGCCTCCAGGAAGAGGCGGCTTCGGCTCTAGGTTTTCCGGTCGGGCGCGTCCGAGTTATCACGCCTTTTGTGGGAGGCGCCTTTGGGGGAAAAACCCGTAATCAGCAAGCCGTGGAAGCGGCTAAGCTGGCAAAATTGAGTGGTAAACCTGTCCAGGTCGCCTGGACTCGGGCCGAGGAATTTTTCTATGACAGCTTTCGCCCGGCCGCTGTAGTCAAGATAAAGGCCGGAGTCAATGGCTCGGGTCGAATGACCCTGTGGGATTATGGCGTTTATTATGCTGGAGAGAGAGGAGCCCCCCACTTCTATGACATCCCTCACCATCGCACCGTGGCTTATGGCGGAGGGTGGGGAGGAACACCTGGTTCTCATCCGTTCGGGACCGGTGCCTGGCGTGCCCCAGCTAACAACACCAACACTTTCGCCAGAGAATCGCATGTAGATATCCTGGCGGCAGAAGCTGGAATTGACCCTCTTGAATTTCGCTTGAGAAATCTGAAGGACAAAAGGATGATCCGAGTCTTACAAACTGCTGCGAAGAAATTCGGCTGGAAGCCAGCGAAAGTTCCCGGCGGCCGTGGGTATGGAATTGCGACCGGTATTGATGCGGGCACCTATGTTGCTCATATGGCTGAAGTGGAAGTGGACGAGAAAACGGGGTATGTCCGAGTGAAGCGGGTGGTCTGTGCACAGGATATGGGCTTATGCATCAACCCTGAAGGTGCAAAAATACAGATGGAAGGCTGTGTCACCATGGGACTAGGGTACGCTCTGAAAGAGGATATTCATTTCAAGAGCGGGGAGATATTCGACTTGAATTTCGACACCTATGAAATCCCGAAATTTTCCTGGCTTCCAAAGATTGAGACAGTCCTGATAGACGATAGGGAGGCTGCTCCTCAAGGAGGCGGTGAACCTGCGATCATTTGTATGGGAGGTGTCATTGCAAATGCCATCTATGACGCCGTCGGTGTCCGGATATTCCAACTCCCGATGAACCCAGAACGAATTAAACAAGCCTTGAGCTAAGGCCCGGCGGCGAGCCGCCCAGCCCCTTTCTCCGGAGGGAGGGAGAGTTAGATCAAAGAGTTTTCATCAGGGATAGACCCCCCGGTCGACCGTTGCCTGCTCCACCCGCTTCAGGGCCACTATGTAGGCGGCCATTCTCATTACCTCCCTGTGTTCTTTAGCGGTTCTCAGAACGTTCTGGAATGCGTCCTTCATGATTTCTTCAAGCTGGACGTTTATGTGGTTCTCCTTCCAGAAAAGCTCCTGGAGGTTCTGGACCCACTCGAAATAAGAGACAATCACACCCCCGGCATTGCACAAGATGTCGGGGATGATGAAGATGCCCCTATCATTGAGTATCTCATCGGCCTCAGGGCTGGTCGGGCCGTTGGCCGCCTCGGCGATTAACTTGGCCTTAACCCTGGGGGCATTTTGGCCGGTTATCTGGTTTTCCAGGGCGGCGGGCACGAGAATATCGCACTCCGCCACGAGCGGGCCATCGGGGGGGATTGCCTCGCTCTCGGGAAAACCCAAGACCGTCCCTTTCTCGGCCCTATGGCTCATGAGCTTCTCAAAACTCATACCATGGGGGTTATAGGCTCCGCCCACCTCGTCACTGACAGCCACCAGCCTGGCGCCCGCCTGCTCCAGGAACCGAGCCGCAGCGGAGCCTACTTTTCCGAACCCCTGGAGCGCCACCCGCGCGCCATCGAGCTTAAGGCCCAGGTGCTTGGCCGCCGACATTATCGTGAAAATGCATCCCCTTCCGGTAGCATCCCTTCGGCCCAGGGACCCCCCTATGCTCAGGGGCTTTCCCGTCACCACCCCGGGCACCGAGTAACCCTTGTGCATGCTGAAGGTATCCATCATCCAGGCCATGACCTTGGGGTTGGTGTTAACATCGGGGGCCGGAATGTCACGGTCGGGGCCCAGGAATATCGAAACCTCCGTAGTGAAGCGACGGGTCAGGGTCTCCAGCTCCGTCTCTGACATCTCCTTGGGATTGCACCTGACTCCGCCTTTGGCACCACCGAAGGGGATATTAACTACCGCGCACTTCCAGGTCATCCACATGGCCATGGCCCGCATTTGATCCAGGTTCACTCCAGGGTGGTAGCGGACTCCCCCCTTGGCAGGGCCTCTGGTTATGTTATGCTGCACGCGGTAGCCGGTGAAGACCCTTATGGTGCCGTCGTCCATCTTGACGGGGAAGTTGACGGTGAGTTCCCGCTTTATATGCTTTATTTTCTCCCGAATACCGGGGTCCATGTCGAGGCGGTCGGCGGCGGCATCAAACTGCATGAGGGCAATTTTGTGGGGATTATCCACCGGCAGCTGCGCTATGGCGCACATACTAGCTCCTTTCTGCCCTTACATTCAGGGCTCTGGGCAATCATAAAATAAGAGCCGAAGGCTGACTCGCGAGACTTAAGGCTGGCGCTTCCTGCACAGGCTCTAACCTTTGATGTCAAAATTGCCCTTAGGCAACCGCATAGTGTTAATCGGTAATTTTTAATATAATCAACTAGTAAAAGTTACGCCATCCCATTTTAGGGAGCAGAGGGCTATGAGGATAAGGAAAATTCTTGCAGCCACGGGGGGCTCACGCTGGTCCAGAAGGGCAGTGGAGTGGGCGGCCATCTACGCCAAAGAGTATAGCCTGGAGCTCCTGGTGCTCCACGTGGTGCCCACGGAGGTCTTCACGGTGAGTGAGGCCAACCGGCAGCGGGCTGAGGAGATCCTGGCCTCATCCTATGCCCTGGCCAGAGAGGTCTATCCCGCCTCTCAAGCGAAACTCATGAGGGGGCCCATAGCCGATACCATAGCCGAGGTGGCCAGGATGGAAGGGTGCGACCTCATCGTTATCGGCTCCCACGGGAGAAGCAAGCTGAGGGACCGGCTCCTGGGAGACATCCTGAGCCGGGTCATTGTTCAGTCCCACTGCCCGGTGCTCGTGGTGAAGGAGACCAAAGAGCTCGAGCAGGCTCTCCGGGTGGGAAAGGATAAGATTGTTTTCCCCTAGCCCCTCCTCCCGCAAGGGCATTCCGCAATCAAGTTTTGAGGCTAAGGGGAATCCCGACCACCACCCAATAAATGGAGGCCGCAAGAGGGCGGGAGATGGCCGGAGGGCACGGTGTGAGCCCGCGGGCGGGCGAGCGCGGCATAGACTTCCCTCTGGGGTTCTTACACTGTGGTCAAGAGCTTGATATGCAATTGCTCCTGCATCGGGAGTCCCCTTTAGTTTAGGTTAAGGCGATATGGCTCTCTGGCTCTCACTGATGGCTCTCCTCATGGGCGTGGGAGCTTTTCTTATCTTCCTCTGGGCTTTAAGGACCGGGCAGTTCAAGGATGTGGAAAGGGTGAAGCAAAAGGTTCTTGACGCTGAAGGGGTGAAAGAGGATGGTGTGAACCAAAAGGAGGGCGGCCGGGATTTGCCTTAGGTTCCAGGGAAAGACCCCCACCGGCAGGAAGGAGTGCTGAGGATGGATTACGTGGAGCTCAAGGCGAGACTCAAGGGCGCAGTCACAACGCCCATAACCCCCTTTCGGGCGGACGGTGAGGTGGATAAGGAGGGGGTGAGAAAGCTCACCCGCTTTCTCATCGACTCCGGCATCCGGGAGGGAACGGGCGCTCTCATCCCCACGAGCACCACGGCCGAGTTTTCGGCCATGAGCCTTGAGGAAAGAAAAAGGGTCGTGGAGCTCACCCTCGAGGAGGCCAGGGGGGAAGTCCCTGTTTTTGCAGGCTGCAACCACACCAACTCCCGCGAGGCCCTTGAGCTCTGCCGCTTTGCCGAAGAGGCGGGCGCCCTCGGCATCATGATAAGCCCCCCATACTACTTCAAGCCCCTGGAGGAGAACATCATAGAGTATTACAGGATGATTGCCTCAGAGACCCGCCTCGCCATCATCGTCTACAATAACGACTTCGCGAGCCAGACGGATATCCCCGTCGAGGTCATGGAAGAGCTCTCCCGGATAGAGAGCGTCATCGGGATGAAAGAGACCACCCGTATATTCTTGAAATTCGACCGGATGGTCCGCCGCGTGGGAGGGAAGATAGCCGTACTCAACGGCTATGGCGAGCTCTACGAGCCCTATGCCTCGCTCATGGGAACGCCGGGCTTCATTACAGTAATGGCCAATTTCGCGCCGGGCCTCTCGGTGGAGCTCTACAGAGCGGCCAAGGAGGGTGATCTTGAGAGGGCCAGAGAACTCCACCTCAAGCTCTGCCCCCTCCTTGATTTCATGTTCAAGCTCGAGGGAGGCCAGTACGTGAGCGTCATAAAAGAGGCGATGAACCTCATGGGGCTCCCGGCCGGCCCTGTGAGGCCACCCCTCCTTCCGCTTAAGGGTGAAGCGCGCGGGGAGCTAAAACAGCACTTACGGGCTCTTAAGCTTCTTTGAGGGCGGCTATAGATATAGAACGAGGTAGATGACGGCCCAGGCGATGAGGCCCATGGCCGCCACTATGAGCCAGCGGGGAACCTTCCCCTCTCCCACTCTTATATCTGAATGCTTGAAGTGCTGCACATCTCCCCCTAAGGCTTTTTCCTAAGGCTCCTCACGTAGGCAGCGAGGGCTTCTCTGTTCTCTTCACTTATGGTGCCGGCCCAGGCGGGCATGAAGGGGGGGTGGCCATTGGTTATGGATTCGAGTATCTTCTCCTCTGAATCCCCATACCTGAAGGGGCCCTCCACAAAGTTGGTGGGTTTTTTCGGAAATGCGGCCGCGGCTGGCCCCGTGCCGTCCCCCTTCTCGCCATGGCAGGAGGCGCAGTTGGTAATAAATAGCTTCCTCCCCCGCTCCAAAGAAGGAGCTTCTGCTCTCTCTTTCTTCTCGGGAGCAGCCGCCGCCTTTCGCCACTCACCGATCGAGGTGCCAAGGCGCTGAAGGTACGCCACGAGGTCCAGGGCATCCCCCGTGGGCTTCCCCTCCCGGTCGAAGAGCCAAGTGAATTTGGGCATTATGGAGCCGGCCACAGTTGCCTGGGGGTCTTTCAGATGGGCCAGATGCCAGGCATCGGGATACTTGCCACCCTCGCGGGCAAGGTCAGGCCCGATGCGCCGTGTCCCTAAGAGATGGGGCCTGTCATAATAATACTCCCCGGGCTGGCTCGGAGGGCCGTAGCGCTCAACATCACCCCCCACAGAGCTCAAGGACCCATCCCTCCGCCTCTCTCCCCTCACCTGCTGGGTGTGGCACTGCCAGCAGATCTCTCGGATGTAGACGGCCCTTCCCCTTAGTTCCTGTTCGGTGTAGGGCTTTACAACGGCCTCCTTTCCTTCTACATCCAGCACGCGGTCACTCAAAGATGAAGGCTCAAACCAGGGGACCCCCACCATCGCCAGGAAGGCCAGGAGAAAGAAGCCGAAGCCTGCTAGGAGGATGATGTTATTCAGCCGGCTCATGAGTCCTCGCCCTTGGCCAGAGGCTCCCCCGCGCGAGAGGTCATCAAGATATTGTAGATGAAGATGATAATTCCGGCCACCATGAGGCCCCCGGCAAAGGAGCGCACTATCCAGTAGGGCCTGGCCGGCCTCACGATGTCAACAAAGGGTATGTCGGGATTGGCCATGAGCGTCCCCTCGATGAGACCCACGGCCCAGAGGGTGAGGGCCATCAGGGAGAAGCCCACCACTGTGAGCCAGAAGTGCCAGGAGGCGAGGCCGCGGCTCCAGAGGGCCCTCCCCGTGAGGCGCGGCCAGAGGTGATAGATCGCTCCCATGACCCAGAGGGTGAAGGTCCCGAAGATGGCAAGATGCGCATGGCCCACGACCCAGTCGGTGAAATGGGTGACCCGCTGGAAGGAGCGCAGGGCCTGCACCGGGCCCTGAAAGCAGGTTAGGAGGTAGAAGAGCGTCCCCAGCATCAGAAATTTGACGGCAGCGCTCTCTATCATGAGATGCCAGCGGCCCTTCATGGTCGCAAAGAAGTTATAGACCACCGTCCAGACGGGGATGAAGAGGAGAAAGCTCATCACTATGGCCACGGTCTGGACCCAGCGGGGGATGGCCGAGAAGATGTAGTGGTGGGTGCCCGTCCACGCGTAGAAAAAGGCTATGGTCCAGAAGCCGAGAAGGGAGAGCTTATGGCTGTAAAGGGGAGCACGGACCGCGGCCGGCAAGAAGTAATAGATCGTCGCGATCCCGAGGGGGGTGATCAAAAGGCCCACGGTATTGTGGATGTAGAATCCATGAACGTTCGCGCTGTTTATCCCGGTGGCGACGTAGTAGCCGATGAAGTTTCCCACGACATAATTCAGCGTGGCCCAGATCAGGGCCCCCAGGATGTACCAGAGGGAAACATAGAGCTGAGGTTCCTCCCGCTTGAACACCGTGCCAAAGGCATTTATGGCCACCAGAACGAAGGCGACGACGATTAGGACATCTATGGGCACCACCATCTCGGCCACCTCAAGACCCTGGTTATAGCCAAGGGCCAGGGTCACGACCGAGAGGGCGATGATGATGTTCCAGAGGTAGAGCGTGAACCGGGCGAGGCCCTCGTGGTAAAGCCTCCTTCCCGTGAGCTGGGGCACGATGTAAAAGATGAGGCCGAAGGTAGCGGTGGCCCACCAGGCAAAGGCGACCCCGTTAACATGAATCACCCGGAGGCGGGAGAAGGTGAGCCAGGGGATTCCCCCCAGGAAATCAGGAGCCCAGAACTTGATGGACGCGATGAGCCCGATGAGGACGCTTATGACGAGCCAGAAGAGGGACCAGTAAAGGTAGCTCTTGATGAGACTCCGGTCATAGAGTTCCCGCCTCTCTTCCGCCAACCCTTCCTTCCTCTCTGAGAAGCCTTTCTATCTGGCTTTTGCGGGGGGATTTAGATGCAATCTTAGGAGCCCATAGTTCCACAGGTCAAGGCTTTTATCGAGCGAGTTAGCCGGGGTTCCTTCCCTATAGCCCGAGGACATCGCGGGACCGCTTACGTGGGGGAAGCTTCAGGAGTCTGCCCTAATATGAACCGACGCCCTCCATCATGACCGGCAACTTTCATTGCGGCTCCGCCTCTACCCCCGCCCTCCCCGCACGATCCGCCCGCCCTCCCAGGTCACGACCCCGCGGCGGATGGTGTAGAGGACGGGCCCCATGAAACGGATGGCCTGCCTCACGCTCGGCTGGTCGATTATCACCAGGTCCGCGCGGCAGCCTTCCTTGACGCCGTAATCCTTGAGCCCCATGGCCCTGGCCGCGTTGACGGTAACTGCGTCATAGAGGAAATCGATGTCCTTCGGGGTCTGAGCCTGAATGGCGTGACCCAGAAACCAGGCCACCTCAAGCTGGTTCATGCGGCCGAAGGGGTAATAGAGGTCCTGAACGTCGTCCTGGGAGCAGAGGATGTTGATGCCCAGGGCGAGCATTTCGCGCACCCTCATGATCCCACGGCGGATGGGCTCGTCGTCGAAGCGCCCGTTGAGCATGAGGTTCACGTGGGAGTTGCAGGAGAAGTGGATGCCAGCCCGCTTGCAGAGGCGCAGGACCTTGTCGGCGTAAGAGTTATTCCAGGAGGCCATGGCCTCGGCGTGGCTCACGGTGACAGGGCGGCGGAAACCCGATTTAAGCACCTTGACGGCCACGGCTTCCAGGGTGCGCGAATTGGAATCATCTGTGTCATCCAGAAGGAATGCGAGCGGTGTGCCGTAGTCCTCGGCCAACTGGAAGCAGATGTCGATGTGCCTCCTGGCGTCCTCATCCGTCCACTCAAACCAGGGGATGCCGCCCACAACATCCGCGCCGAGTTCCATGGCCTCGCGCATGAGGTCCTCCGCGCCGGGGTCGCAGGTGATCCCCTCCTGCGGAAAGGCCACGACCTCTATGTCGACTACGTCAGCGTAACGCCTCTTGAGTTCGAGAAGGGCCTTGACAGGAGTATTCCCTTTGCCGACCGTGCCCACATCCGCGAAGAGCCTGAGGAAAGTCGAGCCATATTGGACGGCCAACTCGACCGCGGGCCCGGCCCTCTCCAGGATCTCCTCCACGGTGTAGCGCTTTCTGAAGTAGAGGGTGTTGCGGATGGCCTCATCGAAGGTGCCCGAAACGTTTGGCTTTAGCTCACCAAGCATGCACTTATCGAGATGGGTGTGGGCATTGACGAAGGCGGGGGTGGTGAGACGCCCCCTGGCGTCGATGACCCGCCCTGTGCGGCCCGAGATCTTTTTTCGGACCCACTCGATTCTTTCCCCCCTGATCCCGATGTCAACTTTGGAACTGGCCCCGCGCAGCAAGGCATTTCTGATTAATAGATCCATGAGAACAGACCTCCCTGGTGAGAAATTGGACGGCGCCCATTCTCAATGAAAGGCGGGAAAATCAAACTTTGAAGGAAAAACGACCGAAGGAAGTATAGAAGCAGGCGGCCAGATACGTCAACGGTCGCCCTATCCAGGCAATTTGAGAAACTCAGAAGGTCGTGCTATCCTTCAAAAGGAGCTCAAAAAGATGCAAGGGTTGGCGAATTTGCTGGATGAGGTCTATCGCAGGCTCTCGGAACTGAGAGCAAATAATGAATATCGGAAATGTTTAAGTTGCGAGTGTTATTTTGGGTTATTGTATTTGATGAAAGAGGAGCTATCAAGAATAGAAGGTCCTGGATGTGAGGGCATGCTGGACGAGCTCTCGCATGCTTTTGATGAAAGAAATGAAGTCAAGATGCATGGATGTCTTGGCTGCGAGGAATGCCCCCCTGCTGAATGGACTACACAATTGCTTGGGGGGCTAAAGCGATAAAGAAAGATTAGTCTGACTCAGAGGATAGCTTATCTCCGCCTTTTAAAATCTCGCCTTTAAAGCTTCTCCTCCTCAGAGAAAAAACACAGGAAAGGCGACCTATCCCCCTCCCTAGCTCAAAAGCCCTTTGAGAAGCCTCTCAAGCTCCTCTTCGGACAGTTCTCCCTGGATGCGCTTGCGCACCACTCCCTCGGGACCCAGGAGAAACATGGCGGGTACGGAGTGGACATCATAAAGGCGGGAAACCGAGTTCTTGCTATCCAGCAGGGTGGGGAACGTTATGCCCAGGCGGTTGACGACTTCTCTGGACTTTTGGGCGGGTTTCCACACGGCAATGCCGACGAATCTCAACTCCGGGTTGTGCTTCTTGTAGAGCGTCTCCAGTACGGGTAACTCCCGCAAGCAGTATGGTCACTCGGGCGACCAGAAGACAAGAAGCGCCGGCCTTCCCCTCAGGCTTTTAGAATCAAAAGGCCTTCCCCCAAGCGTCATGAGCCCGAAGGCGGGGGCCCTGAAGCCCGCCCTTGGGGCTACGGTAATACCTCCCAAAACCTGAAAGATGAAGATTAGAAGGACACCGAAGGAGGCAAAGGTTAGCACCCAGCCCTGTATCCTTTGGCGCCGGGCCCGGCGGGCCGAGACCTTGCCGGACACGGCCTTCATGAAGAGGAGGCCATCCAGACGAAAGGCCCTGTGGTGAGAGAGGGTGACTATGAGGCTCAGGCCGAGAAGCAGTAGATCCCGCACGGGCGTCCACCAGCTCAAGGTGTCTCCCGGCCCGAAGCAGGCGCAGCTCTCGGGCCTGGCCTCTACCGGCCTCATGAGGACGCTCACAACAGCAACGACAAACACCGCCATGAGGACCGCGCAGACAGCTCCCGCGATGCGGGGGAAAATGCCCGCCACGAGGCAAAAACCCGCAAGGAGCTCAACCCAAGGAAGCCCATAGCCGAGCGGCACGGCCAGCGCCTTGGGTATGAGGCCATAGTTTTCGATGCCCACGATGAAGGTTTCGGGGTCAACTATCTTGCTCGCGGCGGCCCAGATGAAAATCGCCCCAAGAGCCGCCCTCAGCGCGAAGAGGAGGTAGGGGTCGGTCAAGGCTCTGCTCAAAACATGCGGCTTTTCTTGCATGGATGCCATTTTGTTCTCCTCTCCCGATGCCTCGGGTGAAGCCAGGGCTGCGCCCCGCCCTAGACCCTCATTGTTTCCAGTGCCTCCTCTGGTCTTCCACGCGGGCGCTCGCTGTCTTTGCCTCGCCGCCAAGCACTCTCGGAAGGGAGTCCGGCGGAAAGAACTCAACGAGCTTCGGGGTCACCCCAGTGACTCTCTTGACAGCGCTCTTCATCTCCCCCTCAAGCCAAAGGCAGCGATCCTTGTTTTCCATGACGGCCCCGTCTTTGACCTCAATCCTCAGGATGAAAAAGTCGAGCTCGCGCTCATCGCGCGTTATCACCATCCTGAAATTGGCCCCCGTCTCCGGAAATGAGGAGAGCGCCTCCTCCACCTGGCTGGGGAAGACGATGAAACCCCCTATGGTCACGGCGTCATCGGTCCTTCCCTTTATGGCGGAGATCCTGGGGTGGGTCCTGCCGCAGGGGCAGGGCTCCCAGGTGAGAGCGGAGAGGTCGTGGCTCCGGTACCGGACCATGGCCGTGCCCTCTAAGGCTAGGCTCGTCCAGACGAGCTCCCCTTCCTCCCCGTCAGGAAGGGGGTCCCCGCTCTCAGGGTCCACACACTCAACAAGAAACGCGTCGGCCCAGGCATGCATGCCGAAGCGGGGGTCTCTCTCTTTGCATTCACAAGCCATGCCAGGACCCAGAAATTCGGTCATCCCGAATTCATCGTAAGCCGTTATGCCGAATATCTCCTCTATTCTGAGCCTTGTTGCCCGGGGCCAGGGCTCTGCCCCGAAAATGCCGATGGTGCAGGCGGCCTCACTGGCCAGGTTTATCCCCCGGGCTATAGCCCTCTGGCCGCAGTAGAGGGCAAAGGAGGGGGTCATGCAGAAGGCCGTGACCTTGAGGTCCAGCAGAAGGTCCACCTGGCGCTCGGGCTGGCCAGAGCTTGTGGGGATGGCCAGAGCGCCTAACCTCTGGGCACCATAGTGAAAGCCGAACCCCCCTGTGGGAAGCCCGAAGCCATAGGCATTCAGGAGACTGTCCCCCGGTCTCAGGCCCACCATCCAGAGGGAGCGGGCATTGAGCTCCGCCCAGAGGTCGAGGTCTCCCTTTGTGGCAAAAACCAAAACCGGCCGGCCTGTTGTGCCGGAGGTGCTGTGCATCTCCAGGAGCTCCTCCCTCTCCGCCAGCACCGGCCCCCAGGGATAGGCCTCAAGGATGGAGCCCTTGTCTAGGAAGGGAAAGCTCTTCAGATCCTCAAGGTGCCGGAGGTTTTTGGGCTTGAGCCCAGCCTGCCCCCAGAGCTTCCGGTAAAAGGGACTCCTCTCGTGGGCACGGCTCAAGACTTTCTTCAGGCGCTCAAGCTGAAGGGCCTTGAGCTCCTCTTGGGGCATCGTCTCAAGTTCCGGCGCAAAATAAGCTCTCTCGGGCATTCCTAGAACTCGCTCTTCGGCTCTCTCGTCATGAGCTCTGACACGGCCCGCCTGGGGTCTTTACTCTCAAAAAGGATGGCCTCAACCTCCCGACATATGGGAAGCTCAACGCCAAAGCTCTCGGCAAGCTTCACCGCCGCCTTTGTAGTAAAGACACCTTCAGCCACCTCTCGCATCCCGCCGAGAATCTCTTCAAGCCTCTCCCCCCGCCCCATCCTCAGGCCGACCCTTCGGTTCCGGCTCAAATCCCCGCAGCAGGTGAGGACCAGGTCCCCAAATCCAGCAAGCCCAGAGAAGGTCCTGGCCTCGGCGCCCATGGCGGCGCCCAATCGGGACATCTCAGCCATCCCCCGGACGATGAGGGCGGCTCTGGCGTTCTCTCCCAGGGAGAGCCCGTCGGAAATCCCCGAGGCTATGGCAATGACATTTTTGAGGGCGCCGCCAAGCTCGGCTCCCAGGACATCCTTCTGGGTGTAGAGGCGATAGAAGGGTGTGGCGAAGAGAGTCTGGATCTCCCGGGCTGCCTCTTTCTCACCGCTCGCGGCCACGGCCGCAGAAGGGAGTTTCCTCGATAGCTCCGCGGCGAAGGTAGGCCCTGAAATACAGCCCAAACCCCTGGGCTTGAGCTCTGGCCTCAGGCGCCCGAGGGTTTCCCCTATGACCTGAGTCATGGTCATAAGGGACCTCTCCTCAAGGCCCTTAGAGGCGCTGACAATCAGTGGCCGAGATGAGCCGAGATGGGGCGAGAGCCGCTCCCAGATGCCCCTCACCGCGTGGGTTGGGGCGGCCGAGGCGAAGACCTCGGCCCTTGCAACTTCCTTGAGTTCGCTTGTGAAAGAGATTCCAGGGTCGAGGGGTATCCCCGGGAGATAGAGCCTGTTCTCGCGGGCCTCTTCCATCTCCCGGCAGAGCTCTTTTTCATACACCCAGAGCCTGACGGAATATCCTTTCTCCGCCAGGAGATTGGCCAGCGTGGTTCCCCAGGCACCCGCACCAATGACGGATATGAATCCCTTCGTCTCCTTCTCCAAGGTTCCCCTTTAGCCCTTTACCACCCCGAGGGGCCTCATCCTTGCCACCCTGAGGGCGATTCCCGCCCTTTCCACCACGTCCACTACCAGACCCACGTCCTTGTAAGCTTCGGGAATCTCTTCCACAAGGGTGCGCCTTCCAGCTGACCTCACATAGATGCCCTTATCTTCAAGCTCCCGGTGGATAGCCCTCCCCTTGGCGGCTTTTGTGGCGGCCTTCCGGCTCAAGGCCCTTCCGGCCCCGTGGCAACTGCTTCCGAAGGTCTCCTCCATGGCTCTCTCTGTCCCCACCAGGAGGAAGGACTGAGTTCCCATATCGCCGGGGATGAGGACCGGCTGCCCCACGGCCCGGTAGTCTTCGGGCACCTCGGGGTGGCCCGAGGGAAAGGACCGGGTGGCGCCCTTGCGGTGGATGGCCAGCTTTAGGCGTTTGCCTTCCACCGTGTGCTCTTCGAGTTTGACTATGTTGTGGGCCACATCATAGACCGTGCACATGCCGAGGGCGGAGGGCGATATGGAGAGGGCCCTTAGGAAGGCCTCCTCCACCAGAGCCCTTATGCACTGTCGGTTAGCCCAGGCGAAATTGGCCGCCGCAGCCATGGCCTTGAGATACTGCTGGGCCTCGCCCGAGCCGTACGGGGCGCAGGCGAGCTGTCGGTCGGGGAGGTGGATCCTGTACTTGGTGAGAGCTCTTTCCATGTCGGCCAGAAAATCCGTGCAGACCTGGTGGCCCAGTCCCCTGGAGCCCGTATGTATCATGACCACAAGCTGCCCCTCCTCCAGGCCGAAGGCCCGGGCGGCGGGGGGCAGAAAAATCTCTTCCACCCGCTGGATCTCAACAAAGTGGTTTCCCGAGCCCAGAGTTCCCAGCTGGTTCCGGCCCCGCTCCCAGGCCCGGTGGCTCACGGCGGAGGCATCGGCCCCGGGAAGCGAGCCCCCCGCTTCGGTGTGTGCAAGGTCATCCTCGCTTCCGAACCCGCGCTCCACCGGCCACCTGGCGCCCTTCTCGGCCACTCGGCGCTCCTCATCATGAGAGATCTTTATCTTACCTCTGGAGCCCACGCCGCAGGGAACCTCCTGGAAGATGGCCGTGACGAGCTCCTTGAGCCTGCCCTCGACCTCAGAGACCTGAAGGTGCGTCCTCAGGAGACGGACCCCGCAGTTGATGTCAAATCCCACGCCGCCAGGAGATATTACGCCTCCCTCATCCACGGCCGTCGCCACAACCCCTCCTATGGGGAGGCCGTAGCCGAAGTGGATATCGGGCATGGCAAGAGAGGCCCCCACTATGCCTGGGAGCATGGCGCCATTGGCCACCTGCTCAAGGGAGCCGTCGGTCTTTATCTTCTCCAGAAGAGTCTCATCGGCATAGACCCGCCCGGGGACAAGCATCCCCGGCTTAGCCCCTTTGGGGACCTCATAGACGCATTCACTGAGTCTGATCGTCTTGATCGTCATGCCAACCACCCTTTCACCTTGAGACGGGCCCGAACTCCCGTCCGATACATCCTCTTATATATCCAGGATAACACAGCAGCGCCAGCCCTCACCCTCGGGGGTAACCTCGAGGCGGTGATAGGTTGCAGCCTTCACTTCGATGCCAGCCCCATGGATGCGCGGGTTATACTGCTCACCCCAAAGGGTGGCTCTGAGTTCACCATCCTCTAGCCTCTCGAAATCCACCTTTTTCAGGAAAAATCCCTTAACGCTCTGTAGATATATGAGCTCATTGAGCCAGCCAACCAGAAGCCCTCCCAGGTCCTCGGCCCTGAGCTCGACGGAGAACTTAAGGGGGTGATTATCCCCGGTACTGTGGACCGGTCTCCCGCCGCATATGACATCGAAAAGCCCCCGCGCGGCACTGGTGAAGAGCTCCAGCAGGGTTCTCCCATATGCCTTAACCCCCACATCCGCCGTGGTCTCGAAGAGCCGGTAGCCGGCCTTCTTGCCCATCCTCCACCCTCCTCATGCGTCTACTCTCAGGGATAGGAGCTGATGCGGTATTCGAAGCTTGCGGTTATGGGCAGAAGTTTCCGCTTAAAGTAGGGAGGAAAAGGTTTGAAGGGAGCAGCCTTGGACACCGCCGAAAGGGCCTCCTCGTCAAGAACCTTATACTGTGAGCTGTTAAGGAGCTTTATCCTCAGAAGAGAACCATCCTCCTTAAGGACGAACTTGAGCAAGAGCTTTCCGTAAATGCCCTGCTCGGCCGCCTCCGCGGGATAGCTCCAGGCGAGCTCTATCTTCCGCTTGATGTGGGCCATGTAGGAGACGTATTTCCACTCCGTGGTATCGAGCGAAATCGCTTTCCCCTCATCCTCGGGGCTATTGGCCTCTTTGACGCTGGCAACCTTATCCTGAATATCCTCGGTAATGCTGTAGAGGTCGAGGGAGGAACCCTGCCCGCCTCTCTCCTCACCCCCAAGGCTTATTGATGTCTTGGGCCTTGAAGGGGTGCGGCTCTCCGTTATCATCTCCTTTGCCGGGTGAGGGGCAACGAGGTTAAGAGCCTTCCTCAGCTCCTCAGGGGAGAGAGGTCGTTCGGGGGATGGCTTCAGGCGGGCGCTAGCCTCCAGATTAGGAGCTTGTTCGGCCCTGGGGCTGGAGAGTCCCCCCTCGGGCCTGAGGGGCTTCGCCGGTCTGGGGACTCCAAGCTCCTCAGGTTTCCCCTGAGTTTCAGGCTTAGGAGAGAGGTCTCTACTGGGGCTTGGGGTTTCTCCTTCTGGCTTTGAGAGGCTCTGCCCCCCAGGTATAGCCGCCAGAAGGGATGGCTCCTTCATCTCGGCTCTCGGAAAGGGAGAGACCTCACCCCTCTCGATCTCCCGGGCAACCGCCCCCGCAAGGGGTTCCTTTCTCTTCACTTCTGCCTTTGCCTCGACTCTCGGGAGAGGCAAGTCCTTACCCCTCTCAAGCTCCCGCGTAGCCGCCCTCTCAAGGGGCTCCTTCCCCTCCACGACCTTAGCCTCGGCCTTTGGAAGGCTAACATCTTGCCTCCTTTTTTCTCCGGCCGTCACCTCTCTCTCAGGCACCTCTCGACGCCTCTCGACCTGCATTCTGGGGGTGTTCCCGACCTCCGGCCTCACTGCTCTCTCCCGAGATGGGATTACTAAAGGGCGAGAGAGCGTCTCGGGAGAGCTCGCCATGGACTGGGGAGAAGAGGAGAATGACGGCGGGGACTCAGCCCTCTCTGAGGCTGGTGGAGAAAAACGGCTCCCACGCCTGGGAAGGGGAAGAGCTTCTTTGGGGCCCTCAAGCCTCGACCTTTCTTCCGCGGGCTTGCTTAAGCCGCTGGCTCTGGAGCTGAATGGGGCCAGGATGTCGGCCTCTTCGGGTTTAACCTCTTTAGCCGGCTTTGGAATCTCCACCATCCTAACCCGGATGGGCTCCCGTGGAAGAAACGCTTCATGGGTCTTGAGGCCGAGGGCCGTTGCCAGGAGTAAATGAATGAAAATGGAGAGGAAGATATAGCGCCCCATCCAATTTGGGCGAGCTTCTGTCATTCCACATTTCCCCCTCGGGTGCGTTAAGCCCTGGAGAAAAGGGCACCCTGAAGAGATACCTCTGACATTATTTCTATTCCAAATTTTATCACAAAAGGCTCCCGAGGGCTAAAGGAGGAGTCCGTGTGGTTGTCCAGTGAAAATTTAATAAAGACCCTTTAATACAAAAAAGTGGGGGATTTTCATCTGGAAGGCATCATCCTCATAGCTCCTCCAACCATCTCAAAACCCAGAGAGAGAAATCACACTTAGAGGGTCTCTAAGAAATGAGCATAACACTCACCGGCTCCACCTTTCGATGGGGGTGTTTGCCATAAAAAGCCTTTCACACGGATGCTCGGTCGGATATACTCAGCGCCGCAGGCAGAGTACCTTTTCTAGCGAATTGCCTCCTTTGAAGCCAACCATAAGGAGAAGCCCATAATGGAGCAGAAAGCAAAGGACCCCGGCCAGCAAGCTACCGAATTTTTCAACGGGGGTTTCAACTGAGCGGAGTCGGTGCTACGCGCCGCAGCTGAGGACGCGGGCGCGGCCAGCCACCTCGTGCCCAAGGTGGCCACTGGTTTCGGCGGCGGCATCTCCCGCAGGGGTGATATCTGCGGGGCCCTCACGGGCGGCATCATGGCCCTCGGGGTGACCTTCGGCCGGGATAAGGAGGGCCAGGGGGATGCGGATTTCACCTATGAGAAGAGCCGCCAGCTCATTGACGAATTCAAGGAGAAGTTCGGGGAATTCGATTGCTTCAAGCTCACGGGCTGCGATTTTCTGGCGCCGGGAGGATACGAGGAATTTCAGCGAAAGGGGATAAAGGAGGAGCTCTGCATCAATCTCGTCCGCTTTGCCGCCCGCCGCGCTGCAGAGCTTATGCGCGAAAAGCCCCCTGAGAGGGAAGAGTAAAGAGGCATCTAATAGCCAGCACCGGAGCATTGCGCCCCTTTTAATGCCTTTTTATCTTCTATTGTTGACGACACATTTTCTTCATGGGATAATTTCAAAAATTACTGGCTCACTGTGAGATCTGGCGGAACCTATTGCCTAAGGGGGAGTTGTGGGGAAAGCGGTGCCTGAGGTTTTGAAGCTTGAGGTAGGAAGCTTCGAGAACAACTGCTACATAGTGAACTGCCCGGGCACCCAGGAAAGCCTCATCATCGACCCAGCGGCAGAGCCTGAGAAAATCCTTCAGAAAGTAAAGGGACGGAAGGTGAAAGCCATCCTTCTCACACACGGCCACTCTGACCATGTGGGTGGACTGGCTAAGGTCAAAGCCGCCACGGGAGCTCCTTTGGGGACACACCCCGCCGATTCCAAAACCTTTGGCATCAATGGCGATTTTGAGCTGGAAGATGGTGCTTCAATTCAATTCGGAGAATGCACCCTCAAGGTGCTTCACACCCCAGGACATTCTCCCGGAGGGGTGTGCTTCCTTATGGGAAAGCATCTCATAACAGGGGACACCATCTTTCCTGGCGGCCCCGGAAATACGGCCCTTCCCCACGCCGACCGGGAGCAGATTCTGAGAAGCATCTGGGAAAAAATTTTTGTCCTCCCCGATGATACCTTGATTCAGCCCGGACACGGACGCGATACGACCGTGGGCCGGGAGAAGACGAGCGGCCTTTATGGGCCGAGGCCTGAGGCTCTCAGGTCCACTCTTGAAGAATCTTAATCTTGCTCATGGGACTCAATAAGACCCAGCTTGGTTTCGAGATACTGCCCATGCGGGAGGAGCATTTGTCCCAGGTCCTGGCCATAGAGAGGGCCTCCTTTTCGAGTCCATGGTCCAGGCACATCTTTTTGAGTGAGCTTAGGGATAGGTCCGGTTCTCACCTCATTGTAGCCCTTGACCCGAGGACGGAGCCTCCCATGGTTCTGGGCTTCAGCTGCTATTGGCTTATTTCAGGTGAGGCGCATATAGCCAACATAGCCGTCCATCCCCGCTTCCGCAGACTGGGAATAGGGGGTGGGCTCTTGGATTCTCTTATGGAAGAGGCCCGGTTGCAGGGTGCCCGCAGGGCCACCCTGGAAGTAAGAGTCTCCAATGAGGCCGCTCAGGCCCTCTATCGGCGGAAGGGGTTCATTCCTGTTGCTATTCGGAAGAAATACTATAGTGATACGGGTGAAGACGCCCTTATTATGTGGCATAATGGCCTCTGAGCTGTTTAAAGGCGAAAGTTCCCAATATTTCCTCAGGGAGTTCGCTTTTTTACCGAAAAAATGATGAAAGTTCATGATTCAGCACCAACTCTTTTCATTTGCCGCCGCGAACGTTTAAGGTCTAGGGGGATTCAGCGCATTCGATGAGGGAAGAGGTGCTCCAGATGGATGAGAAGGGCGGCAGGTCTTACTCAGCCCTGGTAGTGGACGACGAAATCCAGCTCAGAGAGCTCATTAGCGAGTTTCTCGAGATGGAGGGATATAAAGTCTCCTCTGCATCCGATCCAGTGGAGGCGCTTGAGTTGGCAAAGGACAACCACTTCGATATCATTCTTACGGACCTCAAGATGCCCGGGATGGGGGGGATTGAACTGCTGCGAAGGGTTAGGAAATATCATCCCTACATCGCCACCATAGTCTTCACGGGCTTCGGTACGCCCGAAGCTGTGGTTCAGGCCTTTCGGGACGGGCGCGTAAATGACTTCCTTGCCAAACCTTTTCAGGCACCCGAACTCTACAGGGCCGTCTCTCTCGCCATAAAGGAGCAGAGCCTGAAGGAGAGGGAAGACCATTTTTACCGTGAGCTGGAGCAAAGGGTCAAGGAAGTCACAAAAGAACTAGAGGATAAGAACAAGCTTCTCGAACAACTTTCCATAACGGATGACCTCACCACCCTCTATAATCAGCGGCATTTCTATACTATGCTTGAGCGGGAGGTGGAGCGGGCCAAACGCCAGAGGTATGACCTCGCCCTCTTGCTCATGGACATCGATAATTTTAAGAAATTCAATGATATCCACGGCCATAAGGAAGGCGACATGGTCCTCCACAAGATGGGGGAAGTGGTCAAGGGATGTATCCGTGAGAACGTGGACACCGCCTGCCGTTACGGGGGGGAGGAGTTTACTGTAATCCTGCCTAACGCAACGGAGGAGCAGGCTCAGAAGGTCGCCGAGCGTGTAGCCAGAGGGTTCGAGAACCTGGGATTCACCACCGTTAGCGTGGGCCTGGTCGTTTACCGCCCTGAATATTCTCTGGACAATTTCGTCAGGCTCGCGGATGAGGCTATGTATATGGCCAAGCGTGCCGGCGGCAACAGGGTCTCTGTTTACCCATT
Organism: uncultured bacterium; assembly: GCA_964575845.1. GTDB lineage: Bacteria > UBA8248 > UBA8248 > UBA8248 > CAZNSX01 > CAZNSX01. Next base: position 37,437 of record CAZNSX010000008.1, read on the forward strand.
GGCACAAGAGGAAAACTAAGGAGCGCCTCTAGGGCGGCGGTATGAGCTGGCTGGACCTCGCTATCCTATCCATTCTGATAATAAATTTCATCTATAGCCTCTGCAAGGGGGCTGTGAGGGAGGTCTTCTCCCTTGTGGCCCTTTTCATCGGCTATATCGCCGCCAGTAAGACCCACGCATATGGGGCCGCCTACCTCCTGCTGGTCCTCAAGAATCCCACCCTGGCGAGGGTCATAAGCTTTGTGGCCGTCTTTATCCTGGTGAGCCTGCTGGTGGGCTTCATAGGAAAGCTTGTTCATGACCTCACACAGCGCGCTAAACTCACCTTTCCCAATAGGCTCTTGGGAGGAGCCATGGGGCTTCTCAAAGGCGGGGTCATGGTGGTCGTGTTCTTGATAATAGCCACTCACCTCTTCCCAGAGACACGACCTTTGGCCCAGGGCTCTAAGATTGCTCCGACCTTTCTCAGGGCTACGGAGCTTCTGATGAAGATGGTACCAGCAGACCTGTCGGCCCCTGTTTCGCGCAATATCGACAAGCTCAAGAGAGTCAGGAAAAACTGGTTCAGGCCGACAGAGAAGGTAAAAGCTCGGGAAGGCGCCCCCCCTCAGGGAATCAGTGAAGAGGACTCTGAAAGACTGAAAAGGCTTCTGGAAGATCGAGGCTAAGGCTCACCAGCCTTCGCTCCAGGGGGGAGCGGCGGGTTTGCCTGCGTCTTTGCGGGGGAGGGTTGAGCCGTATGCATGGAAACTACTGAGCCTGCTACCCAGAGTGAAAATCTCAAAGAAAGATAGAGGAGAGAGAGGATTGTTCCCCAGGAGATGAATTCTCTTGCAAGAGGGCTCAGTATTTCAATAAATTCTGCCACTTTTTGATCTCTTCCCCGCTGTTCCGATGGGGGCCAAGAGGGGCGATCTGCATACAGATAAGAAATCGGCCATCCCCCGCCGAAACTTGAGGGAAAGCACTCATCCTATTTCCTTCCCGTGCACAAGCAACTTAGGGCTCTCATAAAGGCTGTTGCTATCGACCACACCTCGGGTGCTTTTTCCCTTACACTTCGCTCAGCCGAGGTCCTAAAGGAGGTCCACCGCCGTTATGGCCCCAAGGGCACTGCGGCTCCAGGCGGCGAGCTCGAAGCCGTCTGCCGTGCCCTTATCTCCGCCCAGCCCGCCATGGCCTCCATCTTCAACCTGGCTAATATGGCCTTGCTTGAGGGCAATGTTTTAGCGGTCGAGGCTTTCATCCTCCGGATGAGGGAAAATTTGGAGTCTCTCTCCCGGAATGCGGCATCTATTATCGGAGAGAGGGAAAGGGTTCTTGCCCATTCGGCTAGCTCGGCCGTCGAGAGAGCCTTTTTAAGGGCGAGAGATGAAGGGAAGAGCTTTGAAGTCATTTGCACTGAGAGCCGCCCCCTCAGGGAGGGAGTGGGCCTGGCAAAAAGGCTCTCTCGGAGGGGAATTCCTGTCAAGCTTATGGCGGATGCAGCAGCGGCCTCCTTTATTTCGGAAATATCGCGGGTCTTCGTGGGTGGGGACGCCCTCTCGCCGGAGGGCCTCCTGAATAAAGTCGGGACCTATCCTCTAGCCCTGGCTGCAAGGGAGGCGGGGGCCCCTTTCTTTGTTCTTTGCGGCTCGGAGAAGTTCATCCCCCATATCCGCCCCGAAGCCGCCAAAGCACCTAAACCCGGCCGTGAGTTGCTGAGCCACTCCCTGCGGGGTGTAAAAGTGGTGAATTACTATTTTGACCTTACACCCTTGAACCTCATTACGAGCATCATATGGGAGGAGGGCTTCCTCGGGGAAGAGGCCTTGAGGCGGAGGCTTGAGGAAGTACACGTTTATCCCGCCCTTTCAGCGCCCTCAGGCCCGAAGAAGGGCTCGGGTCCGATTAACCCTTGAGAATAGGGGAAGGCTAAGTAATGTTGAATCAAGAGATAAGCTTTTTTTAAGGCCTCTAGAATCCCCGCAGCCCATCTTTGGGCCGGGGGAATCCAAAATTAGGGAGAAACCCAATGGCAGAGAAGCGAAAACTCTATCTGGCGGGCGAGTGGCGAAGCTCCGCTGACAAGCTGGATGTCAAGAACCCTTACAACGATGAGGTGGTGGCCACCGTCAGCCGGGCCACGCCTGAGCAAATTGAGGAGGCCACGGCACGGGCCGTTGAGGCCTTCGAGAAGACACGGCATCTACCCGGCCACGAGCGGGAGGCCATCCTTTTAAGCATCTCCCAGGGCCTCAGGGACCGCACCGAGGAGATCGCCCGCACCATGGCCCAGGAGAACGGGAAACCCATAAGGGATGCAAGGGGAGAGGTCTCCAGGGCGGTTAACACCTTCAAGTTTGCCGCCGAAGAAGCCAAACGCGTTGGAGGAGAGGTAATAAACCTTGATTGGGCTCCTGGCTCTGAGGGCCGCCATGGGATTGTGAGGCGATTTCCCATAGGGCCGGTTCTGGGGATTACGCCCTTTAACTTCCCCCTGAATCTGGTGGCACATAAGGTGGCTCCAGCTATTGCCGCGGGTTGCCCCATCGTAGTGAAGCCTGCTTCGGCCACCCCGCTCTCGGGCCTCCTGCTTGCCGAGGTCTGCCACGAGGCCGGTCTCCCGCCCGGCACCTTGAGCCTGCTGCCCTGTTCTTCCCGGGTGGCGGAGAAGATGGTGGTGGATGAGCGTTTCAAGAAGATAACGTTCACGGGGAGCACGGAGGTAGGCCTTGGCCTCAAGGCCAAGGCACCCGCCAAGCACGTGACGCTTGAGCTGGGGGGAAACGCGGGTGTCATCGTTCACTCGGACGCGGACCTGGACTACGCGGTCAAGCGTTGCGTCCCGAGCTCATTCTACCATGCGGGCCAGAGCTGCATCTCGGTCCAGCGGATATTTGTCCATGAGCCGGTCTGGTCCAGGTTCCTTGAAGGCTTCCTAGGGGCCACTGAAAAGCTCAAGATGGGTGACCCCCTCAGCGAGGATACGGACCTCGGGCCCATGATAGAGGAGAAAGAGGCTCGCCGTGTTGAGAGCTGGGTAAAGGAAGCGCTCGATGGGGGGGCGGAACTCCTGATGGGCGGGAAGCGGGAGGGGGCTTTCTTTACGCCCACCGTCCTCACCAAGACGAGCCCCGACATGAAAGTGAGCTGCAAGGAGGTCTTCGCTCCCGTGGTGCTCGTGAACCCTTATAAGAGCTTCGAAGAGGCCGTCAGAGCGGTGGACGAGGGCGAGTATGGCCTTCAGGCGGGGGTCTTCACCCGGGACCTCAAGGCCATCTGTTACGCATACGACAACATCAGCGCGGGAGGTGTCATCATCAATGATGCGCCCACCTACCGCATCGACCACATGCCCTATGGGGGAATGAAAAAATCCGGCTTCGGCCGTGAGGGACCAAAATACGCGATAGAGGAGATGACGGAGAGGAAGCTTCTGGTGCTGAACCTCACCTGAGGCACGCGGGAAGGAGTCAACTTCCGGGTGCATTTCTCTTTTGAAAAAGGGAAGGCTATGTAGTAAAATCGCCCCTGTTTCTCGCTTTATCGATAGCTTCAGGGGGGTTTTCTCGTGAAGGTTCATTTCTATGGGCCTTTCAGGCAGGTGGCTGAGGATGAGTGCGAGCTCAAGCTCTCAGGGCCTACCACCGTGCGGGAACTCCTGGCCGGACTCGCCGAGCGCTACCCAGGGTTTGCAAGATACGCCGCCCCCAGGGATAACGCCCAGCTTCTAGCCCACATGAGCATTCTCTGCGAGGGCGAGCCCCTGAAGCTGGACGATGAGGTGAGAAACGATCAAGAGGTGCACCTTCTCATGCCAGCGAGCGGCGGCTGAGAGGGATGTCCCATTCCTGGATGCCCCCAAGAGAACTCAGCACTCAGAGGGAGGATGCTAGCTGATGGCCATCAAGGGCGGTTACAACTGGAAGTTTCTCCGGGTCGACCTCACGAAGAAGAAGGTCAAGGTTCAGGAGTTCGACGAGAAATTCGCCGAGAAATGGGTTGGAGGTAGTGGCTTCGGCGCACGCATCCTCTATGATGAGACAAAGCCCGAGACAGACCCCCTGGGGCCTGAGAATCTCCTCATGTTCATGACAGGCCCCCTGGCCGGCTCGAGGATCCCCACCTCTGGCCGCCACGAGGTCATCGCAAAGTCACCCCTCACGGGCATCTATGGCGAGTCCAACTGCGGGGGCTCCTGGGGGGTGGAGTTCAAGCAGGCGGGCTTTGATGGAATTGTCTTCAGCGGCAAGGCGGAGAAGCCCGTTTACCTCTGGGTCCATAACGGAAAGGCCGAGCTCAGGGATGCTTCCCATCTCTGGGGGAAGACCACTTATGAGGTGGATGAACTCCTGAAGAAGGAGACCAATGCCTCAGCCACGACGGCCATCATTGGCCCCGCAGGCGAGAAAGGGGTCAAGGTGGCGGGCATAACCCATAACGGGAAGCACTCGCGGATGGCCGCACGGGCGGGCCTGGGCTGTGTTATGGCCTCCAAGAACTTGAAGGCTGTGGTCGCCCGGGGAACGCTGAAGGTGCCCATCGCGGATGAGGAAGGGTTGCGCTCCTACACTAAATCCCTGCTCAAGCACATCATGGAGGTCACTGCAACCTTAGGGAAGTTCGGCACCCCGGGAGGGGTCGTGAACTATGAGAAGATAGGGAACCTCCCCCTGAAGAACTGGGCCCAGTCCCGCTGGGGCGAGGATCACGCCTATCAGATAGGCGGCCAGCACATGTATGAGACCATGCTAACGGGCCGCACGGCATGCCGCCATTGCCCCATAGCCTGCGGCCGACAGGTGAAGGTAGAGTCCGGCCCCTTTTCCCCCGTGGAGGGGGAGGGCCCTGAGTATGAGACCCTGGGCACCATCGGGAGCCTCTGTCTCATCGATAACCTCGAGGCGGTGGCCTATGCCAATCAGATTTGCAACCAGTACGGGATGGACACGATGTCTGTGGGCGGCATCGTGGCCTTCGCGATGGAGTGCTATGAGAGGGGCATCCTGACAAAGAAGGACACGGGCGGGCTCGAGCTCAGGTTCGGCGACCCCCATTCCATGGTGGGGTGTGTCAAGCTGATAGCCGAGCGGCGCCATGTGGGTGAGCTCCTGGGCGAGGGCGTGCGCAAGGCTTCCCAGGTCCTGGGAAGAGGCTCTGAGGAGTTCGCCGCTCACTCCAAGGGCCTCGAGCTTCCCGCCCACGACCCCCGTTGTTTCTGGAGCCTGGCTCTCGGATACTCGACCAGCAACCGTGGAGCCTGCCACCTCCAGGGCTGGACCCATCCTTATGAGATGGCCCTCTACATGGACGAGTTCGGCTTCAATGAGCCTCATCAGCGCCACACCATCGACCGCAAGGAAGAGTTCGTCTTCAAGCTTCAAAACTACATGTCCATCATGGACTCTATTATCCTCTGCCGCTTCATCCAGATGGGCAAGGCGGCCACTGCGACGAACGAGAAGGACTGGCTCAACTACGTCACGGGGCGGGAACTCTCCATGGATGAGTACATGTTGCATGGGGAGCGCATCTTCAACCTGAAGCGCATGTATAACGTGCGGCTTGGCCTCTCCCGTAAGGACGATACCCTGCCTCCGCGTATCCTCACCCATAAGCGCAAGGGGGATGATATCGTCTCGGCGCTTCCGCCCTTTAACGAGCTTCTCAGCAACTACTACGCCTACCGGGGCTGGGATGAGGAAGGAATCCCCAAGAGGGAAAAGCTCACGGAACTCGGCCTGGAAGACCTTATCCCTGACCTTCCCTGGTAGAAAGCCAAGGTAGCTGAGGGAGCCCGCCTCCTCAGAGTGGGAAAAAATTCTACCCATCGAAAGTATACATCATCGTTGGCCATGGGGACTATCTGCTGAATCATGACGAGCGTGGCACGACATTCCCTGCAGGCCCGTCTTTCGAAGACATCAAGAAAGTGCTAGGTGTGGAACCCTAAGGCGTAGGAAAACGATTCAATCTGTTTCAACGCGCTATAATGGTTGTAATCGTTTTTTGGTTTTGGGAGGAATAGTAATGTCTAGGTACTGGGTATTTGCACCCTACAGGTCGAGAGAGAAGAAAATCTTTGATGCTGTCTGGGAATTTGACTTGAAAAACGGCACTATTGCCTTTGGTACGAAAGAATTGGGTGATGCGGGTAACTTAACTGAAGATGAACTAAAAAAGAAATATAAAGAGGTTTATGGCAAAGATATACCAATAGATCGCACGAGCATCTGGAAAATATATCACGAGATACTTCCTGGGGATATTATTATTGCTCGTCGAGGGAGAAAGAAAATAATAGGTGTGGGAGAAGTGACCAGAGGAGGTTTTTATGACGTGGAAATGGGTAAAAGAAGAGTCGCAAATTTAACAGACGACTACTACCCGCTTTTCCTCAATGTTAGGTGGGAAGAGAAACAGATTGAATTTGCTGGACAGGTGTTCCCGATATTCACGCTTTGGGAAATACCGGAAAACAAATACGAACAGCTCTTAGAGGGAAAGACGAACGACGAAGATACCCCGAGGGGGGAGGTTTTACAAGAATTCGCGCTAGAGAAGTACCTACAAGAATTTATGGTATCAAATTTTGAAAGAATCTTTTCAGACAAACTTGTTTTGTATAAAAATGAAGAAGGAACCGGGGACCAGTTCTTTACTCATGTTGGAACGATAGATATACTAGCAAAAGATCCAAACACCAATTCTTATGTAGTTATAGAGTTGAAAAAAGGTCAAGAATCAGACAAAGTTGTGGGACAAGTGCTTCGATACATGGGTTGGGTCAAAGAAAATCTCTGTGACGAAGGGCAGGATGTCAGCGGCTTAATTATATGCAAAGATAAAGATGACCGGCTTGAGTACGCTTTGAAAATGACTCAAAACATCAAGCTACAGTTTTATAAGATTGATTTTCAATTAGTCGACTAGCCCATGAAGCGGCCTAACCAAAAGACCTTTCTATCCTTTTTTGTCCTGTGAGAATCAGGCATTCTCTCACCACCCCTTCTCTCCCCTGGGGCTCCCCTTTTCAACTTGACGGTTTCAGAGGGCATGGGTAGAGTTCCTTTGGGCTTTCTCTTGCATCTCCAAAAGAAAGGAGCGGGCCATGGCCAAGTTCAAGCTCTCCTCCACCACCATCAGTTTCAAGGAGCTTAGCCTTGAGGATGGGATTAGGAAGCTCGCATCTCTGGGGTTCGACGGCGTCGAGCTCCCCGTCGCCTACCAGTTCGAGACAAATAGCACAACTAAGGAGGACCGCGCACGCATCTCCGGCCTCATTCGCGACCAGGGGATGGAGCTTGCGGGCTTTCATTGGGCTATCCCCAAGGGCTACAGCTATGTCTGCCCCGATGAGAAAGAGCGCCGCCGCTGCATCGATTATTTCAAGCGCGAGATAGACATGGCCGAGGAGATGGGCTGCGGGGTCATCACCCTCGGCAGCGGCTACACCCGCACAGTAGCGCCCGAGTGGTCCTGGGAGGATGCCGCCCGCTGGGCCAGGGAGGCCTGGGAAGAGTGGGCCGAGCACATCAAGGGCATGAAAACGGCCGTTGGCATAGAGGTCCTGAGCCGCCTTTTCACCAACTATCTCATCACCATCGATGAGTGTTCCGAGTTCCTAAAGGGAATTCTCGGGCCCAATATAGGCCTGACCATTGACACCACCCACATGGCCATGGAAGAGGGAGACCTGCTCGAACCCCTTGAGCGACACGGGGAGCATGTGAAATTCGTCCACATCGCCGAGAATAACCGCCAGCGCCCGGGCCGAGGCCACTTTCCCTTCTACGATGTCCTGGGAAAGCTTGCGGAAAAGGGCTACACGGGCTACTTAAGCTTTGAGCTCGACCAGGACTTCTTCGGCCGCCCCCTCATGGGCCCCCCCGAGGAAGAGCTAAGGGTGGGCAAGCAGGTGCTTGAGGGAATAGTGGGGAGGCTGTGAGATATAGTCATTAAAGGAATCTATGGGCGGTTTGCTATTAATGGGACATTTTCCTCAGGGTCCGCGGTAAGAGCCCCATATTTTTCGATTTCCGGTGAAAGGCTCTTGGGTGGGGCAACCTTAAGACTCCCTGAAAGTTCCTTCTTCTCTCAAGGCCTTTAGGTTACAAATTGGTATTTCTCTGGCCTTTTCAAGGCCCTCTTTTTATGCTAAAAAGAGATTTCTTCGGCAGGAGCCGGAAATTACCCTGGATGAGATAAACTCGATGTCCGAAGCAATAAAGTTTCCCAAGCTGCGGCCTCTGCAGCTCCATCAGCTAAACTACCAGGGCCAGCCGGGATTCCTTATGCGCGACCCTCAGGGGTACTGCCAGAAGGAGGCTTTCGTTCCTCTTCAACTTTGCCGAATTTTAGGCCTCTTTGACGGCAACCACTCCCTTCTCGACATACAGGCCGAGTACATGCGTCGATTTGGCGAATTCCTTTACAGCGAGAACCTTGAGCAGTTCATCCATGAGTTGGACGAGGGTCTATTCCTCGAGAGTGAGCGCTTCAGAGCCCAAAAGGTCAGGCTTGAGGAGGAATTTCGCCGCTCCCCGGTCAGGCCGCCGGCTCTGGCCGGGCGGAGCTATCCCGATGAGCCTGAGCGCCTGAGCCAGTTGCTCGATGGCCTTTTCAGCGGTCCCGACGGCCCTGGCCCACCCAAGCCATCCGCTTCTCATGACCGAATCAGGGGCGTCGTGGCGCCTCATGTCGACCTCCAGCGGGGCGGCCTTACCTTTGCCCGTGCCTATAAGGAGCTAGCCGAGGGCTCCGAGGCGGAGCTCTTCATCGTGCTTGGCACTGCCCATGCGCCAACAGAAGGCCTCTTCATCCTCACCCGGAAAGATTTTGAGACTCCTCTCGGTCTTCTTAAGACAGACCGCGAGGTGGTGGAGCGGCTGGAAATAGCCTGCGGGAAGGGCCTCTTTGAGGAGGAGTACGCCCACAAGGCCGAGCACTCAATCGAGCTTCAGGCCTTATTCATCGCCCACCTCTTTGCCAAAAGGCGCCCCGTAAGCTTCGTCCCTATCCTTTGCGGTTCGTTCCAAGAATTTATCCTCAATGGAAAGCTTCCCGGAGAGTCGCCCGATGTGGCTACCTTTACCCATGCCCTTAAAGAGGCGCTCGCTGAAGGGGGGCGGAAAAACTGCATCGTCGCCAGTGCGGACCTTGCTCACGTAGGACCTCAGTTCGGGGACCCATTCCCGGTCGACCGTGACCTTCTTAGGCTCATCGAGGCGGAGGATATGGCCGCTATCAGGGCCGTGGAGAGAGTCGATACCGAGGGCTTTTTCCGCTCTATTCAGAGCGATGGCGACAAGCGCAAGGTCTGCGGCCTTTCAGCAATCTATACCCTTCTCTCCATCATAGATGCTCGGGAGGGCCGCCTCATCGACTATCGTCAGTGGCCGGACCCGGACGGTACTGTTAGCTTTGCCGCCCTTTCCTTCTACGCCTGATTCTCTGCTCAAGAGTATGGGGCAATCTGCCTCATCTGAGACAAAAATGGTTCATAGAAGAAAGCAGCTTATAATCATACAATTACACAACTATCTTTCCTACGTGTTGACAGGACTGAGCAATTTCGTATTTTCCGTCCGCTGAATACCGAAGTTCTTAAAACCGAAGGCTTCATCATAACCCATTGTTTTAAAAATCGTTAATTCATAAAGGCACCGACTATGGCAGCCAAATAAGTATGCTAACCATTTGGGCACGGGATTTGCATTTAATAATCAGTAATAATATGGCCCCAAGCGGTGGGAATTTTCAATTCCCCCCATCCTCCTCCTTTCGTGGGCTTCGTAGGGCGCCGGCCGTGAAAAGCGGCCGGCGTTCTGCTTTTGGCCTCTTTGCTTTCTCTTCGAGAGAAGTCTTCTGGGTCGGCGAGGGGCCTTTGCACCCTGGAACCTTCTGCCTTAACCTGTAATAGCGCGAATCTGGCGGGCGGGAGACATCCCCAAGAGGTTTTTATTCAACTCGAGGAGAGGTAGCATGAGGGAGAACGCAACCAAGCGAGCACTAAGGCGAGGGGAGGTGGTCTTGGGCATAGGCGTGCGCTACTTCCGCAGCCTTGAGATTGCCCACATGATGGCTGTAGCAGGCTACGATTTTCTCTTCATCGATTGCGAACATTCGGCCTTCAGCCTTGAGACGGCGGCGGACCTCTGCCGGGCCTCCCTCGATGCCTCAATAACTCCTATTGTCAGGGTGTGCGATGTGGACTACCACCTGAGCAATCGCCTTCTCGATAACGGTGCCCAGGGCCTGGTTTACCCCCGGATAACCCGGGCGCAAGAGGTGGAGGAGGCACTTCTCAACACGAAATATCCTCCGCGCGGCCGCCGGGGCATGATCTCTCGCATGGTCCACAGCGATTATCAACCAGCCGAACCCGATGAGGTGACCGCCTGGCTCGATGAGGAAACCCTGATTGTAATTCAGATCGAGAGCCAGGAGGCGGTGGACCGCGTTGATGAGCTCATCTCGGTGGGGGGCGTTGACGTGGCCATGATCGGCACCTCAGACCTGACGCAGGCCCTCGGAATCCCCGGCCAGCGGAATCACCCCAGGGTGGTGGCCTGTTATGAGAGGGTTTTCGAAGCTTGTGCCAAACACGGCGTCATCCCCGGCATGGGAGGCGTATATGTGCTTGAGGACATGCTCCGGTGGATCGAGCGGGGAATGCGCTTCATCCTTTGCGGAAGCGAAGTGGACTTCCTAATGCAGGGGGCAACCCAATGGGCGAAGAATATCCGGGAGGGGGTCAGAGCAGTGCAGAGGGCTCGGCCCGGGGCATGAGCCTGATCCGCTTCACGCTGCGAGAGGTGGCCTCCTCCACCGTGAGGGTCCAGCCCTTTAAAGCGATGGTCTCGCCCCCCTTGGGAATTCGCTCCAGATGGGTTATCACAAATCCCCCAAGGGTTTCGTAATCTCCTCCGGGAACTTCAACCCCTAGCTCTTCAACCAGGTCTTCGATTTCCATCCTTCCGTCCACCAGGAAGCCGCCGGAGGGAAGTTTCCGACAAAGAGGTTCCTCTCCCCGGTCATATTCATCCCTTATCTCGCCCACGATCTCCTCCAGGAGGTCCTCAACGGTAACGATACCCACAGCCCCCCCATATTCATCAACGACAACAGCCATGGGGTTTTTTGTGCTCTTGAGCTCTTCCAGGAGGTCATCCGCGGGCTTGGCTTCGGGAACGTAGGGGACCGGGCGGATAAAGGGCTTAAGCTCGCCGCCCGCCTCGTGCCCCTGGGCAAAGATGTCCATAGCGTGGACGATTCCGATAATATTGGGCAACTCATTATGATAGACGGGTATGCGGGAGTGGCCCTTCCCTTCTATCTTGGCGATGACCTCATCCACCGTCGCCCTATCCTCGGCGGCGACCACCTCTACCAGGGGCACCATCACCTCGCCGGCAACCTTATCGCCGAACCCGAAAAGGCGCTTTAACATTCGCCGCTCCTCGAGGCGCACATCACCCCGCCTGTGAGCCATCTCAACCAATAGGGCTAGCTCCTCCCGAGATACGAAGGGACTTTCATCCTTCCCGGTCGCCTTGGTGATGGCCGAGGTCACCCTCGTCAGCAAATAGACAACGGGGGAGAAAACCTTCGAGAGGACCCATACGCCAAATACAGCCCTGGGGGCTATGGAGTCAGCCTTTTCCTGGAAGAGGCTCTTGGGGACGATTTCCCCGAAGGTGAGCAGAATTGGGGAGAGGATTAACAGGGTCATGGTCTCGGCCCAGCGGTGGCCGAAGGGCCCCAGCAGCAGTGTCGTTGCAATTGTTACGTTTGTGACGAAGACCAGATTGTGGCAGGCGATCAGGCTGCCCATGAGCCGTTCGGGCTTTTCAAGAAACCCGAGCACAAGCCGCGCCCCTCGCTCGCCCCCCTCGGCCCTATGCCTGAGCTTGATCCGGTCGGCCGAGACAAGGGCCATTTCTGAACCCGCGCAGAAGGCCTCAAGAAGGAGGCAAAGGAACATGACGGGCAAGGCAGTTGCTAAGCTCAAGGCCTCACTCCCTCCTCACGCTCCACCTTGACCTTCAGGATACGCCTTCCCCTCATGGCCTTCACTGTGAAGCGCAGGCCCCCATGAGAGATGCTCTCCCCAGGGGAAGGGATTCGGCCGAAGAGGTTGCTTACTAGGCCTCCCAGAGTCTCCGCTCCCGTCTCAGGGGGACCCCATTCCATAACCCTGGCGAAATCTCCCAAAGAAGCCCGTGCAACGAAAAGGTACGCCCCTCCCTCCAAAACCTCATGCCAGGGCTCGGCCACCCGGTAGGCCTCATCGGCTATTTCACCGAAAATCTCCTCCAATAGGTCTTCCATTGTCACGAGACCCGCCAAGTCCCCGTGCTCATCGACAACGAGGGCAATGTGAGTCCTCTTGATCTGAAGCTCCCGGAAAAGCTCGCCGGTTTTTTTCCCCGAAGGGACAAAGAGGGGCTTTTTGAGGAGGGAGGCCGGGAGGCGCTCCTCTTCCCTGAAATCTCGGCGGCGCACGAGAGGCAAGAGCTCTTTAGCGTAGAGCACGCCTACAACATTGTCCTGCTCGCCATGGTAGATCGGGATGCGGGAGAACCGTTTCTCTCTGACCCTGGCCATTACTTCCCCAAGGCTCATGTCCTCAGGGAGGCTGAAGATATCCGGCCGAGGGACCATTATCTCTGAGACCAGGGTGTCGCCGAACTCAAAGATCTTGTGGATTACCTCCCGCTCTGTCTCCTCCAGAACCCCCTCCTCCCGCCCCAAATCCACGATGGTTTTTATCTCCGCCTCCATGATGGTCCCCGTCCCCTTTCCGCCGCCCCCGAAGAGGCGGATGACCCTCTCGGAGAGCTGCCGGAAGACCCAGCGCAGGGGGCTTATGAGGTGAGTGAAGCCCGCTATTGGGCGAGCCAGCCAAAGTGACAGGCGCTCGTTATGGCACACCGCCAGACTCTTGGGGGTGACCTCGCCGAAGAGCATGAGCAGGGGAGTCATGATGATGATGGAGACCCAGCCCCTCCCGCGACCCAGAAGGCCGATGATTATGGAGGCCATTACGGCCGAGGCCGCAATGTTTACCATCTCGTTCCCTATTAGAATGGAGATTATGAGGCGGCGGGGCCGCTCAAGAAGCCGCGCGATGGTCTCCGCCCTGGGGTCTCCCCCACCCAAGAGCTTCTCAAGCTTCAGCCTTCCCAGTGAAAATAGGGCACTTTCCGACGAAGAGAAAAAGGCCGAAGCCCCCAAAAGAATCACAAACAGCAAAAGGCTCAAAGAGGTTCCCAAGACGGGCTACTCCCCGGGAAAGATAAAGGCCGAAGGTAGGAGAGTAACTCTAGGAGTTGGGCCAAGAGGGGATGAAATCTTAAGCTCTTACCTGGAGGTTCTGGTTCTGAAGCCAACGGCTCCCCGCCTCTCAAAGCTTCAATCCTTTCAGGTATTCTCTGAACTCCCGGCCAAGGTCAGGGCGCCTCAGGGCAAATTCCACCGTTGCCTCGAGGAAGCCCAGCTTGTCTCCAGCGTCATAGCGACGGCCGGTGAACTCACACCCATAGACCTTCCGCGAGCTCAGGAGAGCTTTTATACCATTGGTGAGCTGCAGCTCCCCCTTACCGTCGAAGGGTGTTCTCTCCAGAGCTCCGAAAATATCGGGAGTCAGAATATATCGACCGATGATGGCGAGGTCTGAAGGAGCCTCATGTGCCGCGGGCTTCTCCACGAGGTCTTCAATGAGATGGACCCTCTCCTCACGGGGAATACCTCTCGCGGCGGGGCGAACCACGCCATACTTGGAAATTTCTCCCGCGGGCACTCGCATGAGAGCCACTACTGGCCCCCCGTGGCGCTCGTAAACATCGATGAGCTGCCTTATGCATGGCACCTCGCTCTCGATTATGTCATCCCCCAGGAGAACGGCGAAGGGTTCATTCCCAACGAGCTCATTTACCGTGAGAACAGCATGGCCAAGGCCCAGAGCCTCTTTCTGCCGGACGTAGCACATCTGGACCATATTGGAGATTCGCTTCACTTCCCTGAGCATCTCTGCGTCGTCCCGCTCCTCAAGAAAGCGCTCCAACTCCGGGGAGTTATCAAAGTGGTCTTCGATCGCCCGTTTGTGCCGACCCGTGATTATGATTATCTGAGCAATACCCGCGGCGACAGCCTCCTCTACCACATACTGGATGAGCGGCTTATCCACAAGAGGAAGCATCTCTTTTGGAGAAGCCTTGCTGGCAGGCAGAAAACGGGTGCCAAGGCCTGCGGCTGGGAAAACGGCCTTTCTTATGCTGGACAAGAAGAGAATCCCAAAAGTATTAGGTGATAGCGTAAGGAACCTTGCCCGAGAACATTTTTTCTCTTTATCAATTTTACTTAAGCACGCCCCACCCTGTCAAGGTGCCTTACAAATGGCTGCGATATTTGACACTAATCAGAGTCCCTTCCACGGCAACGCTTAAAGTACGCATCCGTGTCGCCGCTCAGGCACGCCGCTACACTCACCAGTTCCCAGCCCTCCTTCCCCAGCTTGTTGAGCTCAGCCTCGACCCCTTTGAGCCCATCCCTTTCGATATGCAGGTGAACGACAAGATATTCCAGCTGCGCCAAGATTCTCCCCTCCCAAGGGTTTTGACTTTCTGACACCTACATGTAAGCGCAATGATAGGAAGAGAAGAACCCCTGGCCAAGGGTTATCACCCGCTCCCCAGCTTGACAGGGCCGGGAGCCACGGCTAAATTGGGTAAGGAGTGAAAAGAGAGGGAGGAAAGGGGGAATGGCCGACCGCTTCTTCTCGGAGGAGTCCCCGCGATTCATAGCCGACCCTTGCCTGGGCAAGACCGCGCGCTGGCTCAGGGCGCTCGGCTATGACACTCTCTACATGCGCTCCCTGGATGAGGCTTTTCTGCGGCGTCAGTTGGCCATGGGAAGGGTACTCCTTACCAAGAGCCAGACGCTCGCCCGTCAGAAGTCTCACTACCGCCCCTATTTGGTTAAGACAAGCGACTCCAAGGAGCAGCTCCGCGATATCGTGGCTCATTTTCGTTTGCGCCCTTCCGAGAAGTTTCTCTCCCGCTGCCTCGAATGCAATGTGGAGCTTGTGGAGGCATCGCGGGATGAGGTGGCGGGCGGGGTGCCCGATTTCGTGTTCGGCCATCACGAGGAATTCTACCGCTGCCCCGCCTGTAAGAAAATCTTCTGGGCGGGGAGTCACAGGCGCCGAATGGAGGAGCGGTTCTCAGCCCTGCTGGGGGTGAACCTGGCCCAGACTGAGGATGAGGGCTCGGACTGATGGAAGGTCCCTCGGGCTGAGTGCTGATGCGCCCTCCTCCTGTTAAATTCCAGGATTTCCCTCGGGAAAGGTACAATTTTCGTGATTGAAATTTTTAACGTCCCTCAGAGGTTTTTTTAGGAATACCCATCGGAGGATTATAGGGAATGTCAAACGTGATGGAGACAAAACGCTTCGAACGGGATGAGGCTGCCATTAGGGTTAGCCCTCCCCTTCCTGGGCCCCTGGCGGCCCGTTGGGTGGAGTTTTACATGAAATACGCCCCTCCATCCACCTACATCTATCCCTTTGTGTGGGATGTCTCCCAGCCGGCCCAAGGCCCCTTTTGTACCGACCCGGACGGAAACCTCTTCATGGATTTTTATGTCCATGTGACTGCAGCCCCCCTGGGATACAACCACCCCGAGGTCCTCCGCCGGACTGGCGTCCCTTTTGACCCCATTAAAACAGCTGACCACGATACCTATCTTGCCGCAGGTCCCGACCCTCAGGTGCCATGTGCCCTTACTTCCCCCTCTGAGGGGGCTTCTCTTTTCACGGTCCCCGCCCACCTACAGGAGAGGCTGCTGGAGATATCGGCGCCCTTTGACTTCGGTAAGGTCTTTCTCGTCAACTCAGGGGCTGAGGCCAACTGCAATGCCATAAAGATCGCCTGCCACTGGAAGTACCGCGGACTGAGGAACCGCCTGGGGGACAAGCTCTGGGGGGAGCTCTGCCATCAGCTGGGCATCCGTCCTGACGGTTTCATAGAAGGTCTTTATGAGGATTATCCCCTTTTTGGGATTGCCTTTGAGGGCGCCTTCCACGGCCGCACCCTCGGGGTGCTCTCCCTCACCAAGAGCAAGAGGCAGCACAAGGAGGGCTTCCCCTCCATCCGCTGGGTCAGGCATCTGCCCTACGGCCAGCTTCCCCTCCCCTTAGCGGGCCTCATCGAGAGTGCCGAACTCCGCTCCCTCATTGAGGGGCGTCGCCTGGCCTCCACAGTTTTCAGCGAGGGCCGAGTTCCGCGGGAGCTTCTTGCTTACATCATCGTGGAGCCCATCCAGGGGGAGGGAGGCTTCATATTTCCGGAGGCGACATTTCTCAAGGCGATCGAGAGCTTCGCTCGGGAAACAGGGACCCTTCTGATATGCGATGAGGTACAGACGGGCCTGGGAAGGACAGGCCATTGGTGGGCCTCCGAAGCCTTCGGCATAAGGCCTGACATCATCACGAGCGCCAAGGCCCTCAGGGTGGGGGCTGTTATCGGTCGTGAGGAAGTCTTCCCCGAGGAGAGCGGCGTCATCTCCTCAACCTGGGGTGGCGGAGCCATGAGCTGTGCCGTAGGGGCCGCCACCATCGACATCATCTCCTCCGAGCGGCTCCTCGATAACGCGCGCACACAAGGAGAACACCTCAAAGAGAGGCTGAGCTATCTGGCCGACCGCTGTCCCGCCGTCACAGAGGTGAGAGGCCTGGGCCTGATGTTGTCCCTGGAGCTATCCTCCACCAAGCTCCGGGACCGGCTCGTCAAGTCCCTCTTCCAGAGAGGGCTCCTGACCATCGGCTGCGGGGCCAAGGCCATCAGGTTCCTGCCCCCGCTGGACGTGAGGAAACGCGAGGTCGACCTGGCTCTGGAGGTTCTGGAAGGAGCCCTGAAGGAGCTGGAGGATTAGTAATGGCGATAAAGGGCAAGAACTATATAGACGGCGGGTGGGTTGATTCTCTGTCGGGCCGGGAGTTTGAGAGCCGCAGTCCCGCCGACATAGAAAATCTCCTGGGCAGGTTTCCCCGCTCGGATAGCAGGGACGTGGATGCCGCGGTTGAGGCGGCGGCCAGGGCATACCCCTCCTGGCGGGAGGTTTCCCGAATTCGGAGGGCGGAGTGCTTTGACAACTTCGTCCAGCTTGTGAAAAGAGACCAAGAGGAGTTGGCCCGCCTCGTGAGCCTTGAGTGCGGAAAGGCCATAAATGAGGCGAGGGCCGATGTGGTGGAGGGCATCCACATGGCCCAGTATGTTTTCGGCACCTCCCGCATGGCTCACGGCTATGTCCTGTCGAGCGAGATTGCCGAAAAAGACGCCTTTGTCAAGCGCAAGCCCAAAGGCGAAATGGCTGTCATAACTCCCTGGAACTTCCCCTTCGCCGTACCTCTCTGGCTAATCGGCCCATCGGTCGTGGAGGGGAACACAGTCGTGTTCAAGCCGGCCGAGGAGACGCCCCTCGTTGGCCACCGCTTAGCCGAGTACTTCGAGCGTGCGGGATTTCCGCCCGGGGTAATAAACCTCGTGCAGGGGCTCGGGGAGGAGGCGGGCGCTCCCCTGGTGGACCACCCCGAGATCGATGTGGTTCTCTTCACAGGGTCCAGCGAGGTGGGCTCCCGGATAAGGAAGGTCTGCGCCGAGCACTCCCACAAGCTCGCCGTCTGTGAAATGGGGGGAAAGAATGCGCTCATCGTGCTAGAGGATGCCGACATGGAGTTGGCCGTGAGTGCGGGGATCTTAAGCGCCTTCAAGACGACCGGCCAGAGGTGCGTCTCGGCCGGGCGCATAATAGTGGATGAGAAGATTTTCGATGAGTACGCCCGCAGGTTTTGCTCTTTGGCCCAGCGCCTCAGGATAGGAGACCCTCTTGATGAGGGGGTCTTCATGGGTCCACTTGTGAGCGAGGCGGGGCTCAAGAAGGTCGAGTTCTATAACGAGCGCGCCCTGGAGGAGGGGGCGGAAGTTTTGCTAAAAGGGGAACGGCTCAGGGAGCCGCCTCACGAAAGGGGCTACTTCATGTCGCCCTTTATTTACAGGATGGAGCCCGATGGGCGGAAACGGGTGCTTATGGAGGAGGTCTTCGGCCCCCATGTGGCCCTTATCCCTGTGAGAGGACTTGAGGAAGCCATCGAGGTCTACAACGCGACGGAATATGGCCTCGCCCTCGCCGTCATAACCGAGGATTACCGGAAGGCCAGGCTCATTGAGACCCGCTGCGAGTTCGGCCTGGGCTACCTGAATCTCCCGACCATAGGGGCCGAGGTGCACCTCCCCTTCGGCGGGGTGAAGAAGAGCGGCACCGGGATGCCCTCGGCGGCCGCGCTCTTTGATGCCGTGACCCACCGCATTGCCTGGACGGTGAATCACGGCCGGGAGATCAAGATGGCTCAAGGCCTATCGGCCGAGCTGTAAGGGAATCAGGACGCCGTCTCAGTGCGCGTCCCACCCGAATGGGAATAATCTCATAGGATAAGGCCCTTGACAGGTAAGGGGTTTATCTTCAATACTGATTTTGATCCTGCGGCTAAGTCCCTCTGAGCTCGAGTCAGCCCAAATGCGAGAGATGAGACCTCGAAAAAAGTCGAGAAGCCTATGGTGAGAAAGAGTAGCTCCAAGGCCCTGGCGGCCTTCCTTCTCCTTCTCTCTCTCTTTGTACCCTCCCACGCATTTCCGGCGGATGCCCCACCTTACCGCTCCGCCCTGCTCCTTGAGGCCGAGAGCGGGAAGGTGCTCTTCTCTTATGAGCCCCGGCGGAAAGTCCCCCCCGCCTCCCTGGTGAAGATGATGGTCATTCTCATCGTCATGGAGAGGCTTCAGGATGGGAGCCTTAAGCTCAGCGACAAGGTGACCGTTTCCGCCCGGGCAAGCCGAATAGGGGGGCACCAGGTCTACCTCAAGCAGGGGGAGGTCTTCACTCTAGGGGAGCTGATGAAGGCTGTTGCCATTGCCTCGGCCAATGACGCTTCTGCGGCGGTGGCCCAGTATGTTGCGGGTATGGAGGAGACCTTCCTGGAGCTCATGAACCTAAGGGCCGAGGAACTCGGCATGACCGACACTTTCTTTGCCAATGTCCACGGTCTGCCCCCGGGCCGTGGCGATAAAGAGAGCGTGACGAGTGCCCGGGATATAGCCATCTTGGCCCGGCGGCTCATAAAATTCCCGCTTGTGCTGAAATGGGGGGGCACCCCGCAGGACACCTTTCGTAATGGGTCTTTCATCCTCACCAACACTAACCGCCTGGTCAGAAGCTTTCCGGGAGTGGACGGCATCAAGACGGGCTCCTACCGCAGTGCGGGTTATAGCATCTGCGCCACGGCCCAGCGGGGCTCCTTGAGGCTCATCGCAATTGTCTTGGGCGCTCCTGACCACCTGGTCCGCTTCCGCGAGGCCGCCCGACTCCTCAGCCGCGGCTTCAGCATGTACCGCAGGGTGAGAGCATTCCGGAAGGGAGGCTCCGTGGGAAAGGTTCCTGTGAAGGGGGGGACCAAGCCCGAAGCCCTGCTCGTGGCCGGGGAGGAGCTATCGGTCGTGATCCTCCGAAAAGAGGAAAAGGAGCTCAAGAAGGAGCTTGATATCCCCGACTTCATTTCTGCTCCGGTCAAGCCGGGGCAGCGCGTTGGCAAGGGACGGGTGAGCCTCGGGGGCAAGCCCCTTGGGGAGGTGGACCTTCTCACCATCCAGGAGATTCCCCGGGAGAGCTTCTTCTGGCGCCTTTTTCGTTAACCCTCCTCTGCAACCGTCTCTTGACAAGGTACCCCATTGCCCTAGAATAGAGGCCGCTTAAGGCTTTTCCCTTAAAGCCAGAGGGTGAGGAGGGCGCATGTGCGGCATTTGCGGCAAGCTCATCTTTAGCTCCGATGGGGAGCCGCCTCCCCCCGATGCCGACCTCATCCTCAGGATGAGGGATCAGCTCATCCATCGGGGGCCGGATGATGCGGGCCTTTACCTGCGCCGCAAGGGGCCATGGTCTGTGGCCTTAGGACACCGCCGCCTGAGCATCATCGACCTCTCGCCCGCGGGCCGGCAGCCCATGTCCAACGAGGACGGGACCCTATGGGTTTTGCTCAACGGAGAGGTCTACAACCACCAGGAGCTGCGCCGGGAGCTCGAGGTCCAGGGTCACCGCTACCGCTCCAAAACGGATACAGAGTCCATCCTCCATCTTTATGAAGAGGCGGGGGAGCGGTGCGTGGAGCGGCTGAGGGGGATGTTTGCCCTGGCCATCTGGGATGAGGCCCGCGGGCTTCTCATGCTGGCCCGGGACCGGCTGGGGCAGAAGCCTCTTGTGTATTGCCACAAGCCCGGCGAGCTTCTTTTCGCCTCGGAGGCAAAGGCCCTGCTGGAGGACCCTTCTATCGAGCGCCGGTTGGACCCGGAGGCCCTCCACGACTATCTCTCCTTCAACTACGTGCCCGCTCCAGGGACCATGTTCCAGGGGATAAGAAAGCTCCCCCCGGCCCACGTTCTTCTCTGGAGGGGAGGGCCGGCGGAAGTGCGCCGCTACTGGAAGCTCTCGCCGACGCCCAAGCTATCGCTCTCCGAGGAAGAGCTCTGCCTGGCCATTCGGCACCATCTGGAAGAGGCCACAAGGCTTCGCCTCATGAGCGACGTCCCCCTGGGAGCTTTACTGAGCGGCGGCGTCGATAGCAGCGCCGTTGTGGCCATGATGAGCCGCTTGGGAGGCGTCCGCGTGAAGACCTTCTCCATAGGCTCTGAGGAGGAACGCTACAACGAGCTGCCCTATGCGCGGCTCGTGGCGGAACGCTTTGAGACCGAGCATCATGAGTTCATCGTGAAGCCCGATGCCGTTGAGGTGCTGCCGCGGCTCATCTGGCACTTCAACGAGCCCTTCGCCGATTCCTCCGCCCTGCCGAGCTTCTACCTCGCCCAGATGACCCGCTCGCACGTGACGGTAGCCCTGAACGGCGACGCGGGCGATGAGAACTTTGGGGGATACGAACGCTACGTTGCCACTAAGCTTGCCGCCTGGCTGGATATCATTCCACGAGGCGTGAGGGCGGGACTCTTGGGGCCTCTCATAAAGCTCCTGCCCAGGGGAGGGGAAGAGAAGAGCACAACCCGTCGCCTGAGGCGCTTCCTCGAGGCCCTGCTCCTCTCCCGCGAGCGCCGCTATGCCCGCTGGTCGAGCATAATGGATGATGAGTTTAAGGACTCACTATATACCGAGACCTTGGCCGGGCGCCTCGCCCAAAGGGATTCTTACTCCCACATTCTTAGGTGCTATGAGGAAATGCAGCGGGAAGCCCCGGACTTTCTCGACGCCACCATGCTCGTGGACATAAATTCTTACCTGCCCGATGACCTCCTGGTGAAGATGGACATCATGACCATGGCCCACTCACTTGAGGCCCGCTCACCCTTCCTGGACCATCATTTCATGGAATTTGCCGCCCGCATCCCTTCCCACCTTAAAGTTCGTGGCAAGACAACTAAATACCTCCTCAGGAAAGCTCTCGGCGAGCTCCTCCCGCGCGAAGTGCTCAACCGCGGGAAGATGGGTTTTGGGGTCCCCATCGGCGGGTGGTTCAGGCGGGAACTCAAGGATTGGGTCCGGGAGATATTGCTGGACAGGCGGAGCCTCGGGCGGGGCTACTTTCGGCGAAAAGCCCTGGAAGGGCTCATCGCGGAGCACGTCCGGGGACTCCGGGATAATGGCTTTTTGCTCTGGAACCTCTTGAATCTGGAGCTCTGGCACCGCCAGTTCATAGATTCAGCTCCCCGGGCGCCTGATGCTGCCCTGGTGACACCAGAGAGCCGAGAGGGCTCATGACGGGCTATACAGCCTACCTGTTGCCATTCGGAATGGCCCTGGGGCTCGCTCTCATTCTCACGCCCCTGGTGCGCTTTCTCTCCCTTAAAGGGGGCTTTGTAGCAAAACCTTCGCAGGCCCGCTGGCATAGGCACACGACCGCTCTTTTCGGTGGAGTGGCGATTTACGGGGCCTTCATGGCCACCGTCCTTTTCTTTAAACCCTCCCTGAATGACCCGACCACACTTGGCCTCCTTCTTGGAGGGGCCATCGTTTTCGTCGTCGGGGTTGTGGATGACCTGCGGGGCCTCAGGCCCGTGACCAAGCTCTGGGCCCAGATAGCCGCCGCCTGTGTGGTCCTTTACTCTGGCACCTACTTCACCAAGATACCCTCCCTGGCCCTGGCCATGCCCCTCACCATCGTGTGGATCATCGGCATCACCAATGCCTTCAACCTCATCGATAACATGGACGGCCTCTGCGCCGGAACAACCTTTATCGCCAGTGGGTTTCTCTTCGTCTACTCGGTCATAAATCACTTGCCGTTCGTGAGTATCCTCTGCGCTGCCATGGCCGGCGCGAACCTTGGCTTTCTGCGTTATAACTTCTCCCCCGCCAAGATCTTCATGGGCGATTGTGGCAGCATGTTCTTGGGCTTCACAATCTCGGTGGTCGCGGTTATCGGCACGGCCAACCATATGTCTAACCTCTTGGCCACTCTCATTGTGCCGGTGCTGGTCTTGGGGGTGCCCATATTCGACACAACCTTCGTCTCCCTCCTTCGCCAGATGAGGGGAAAGCCCGTCTCCGAGGGGGGACGCGACCACTCTTCCCACCGTTTGGTTGTGCTGGGCCTCTCGGAGCGGAAGACCGTGCTGCTTATCTATGCCATGAGCCTGGGCTTCGGCCTCATCGCCCTCTTCTACGCAAGGGTGGACGTCACCATCATAACCATCTTCGCGGCCTTGGCGGTCATCTTTGCCATCCTCCTCGGCCTCTTCTTGGGAGAGGTCACCGCCGACTCCGAGGAGGAGCTGGAGCGCGCTCTATACCGGGAGGCCGCCGCCCATAAGGTCATCCTTAATTCCATGCTTTACTACAAACGGCAGTTCGCCGAGATGTTCATCGACTTCCTCCTCATATGCCTCTCCTTCTATGCGGCCAACCTGCTGCGCTTTGGGGGCATTCTCTCGCAAGCCGAAAGGGAGAGGCTCTGGGAGGCCCTTCCCATCCTCATAGTGATAAAGCTCTCCTCCTTCTATTATTTTGGCCTCTACCGGGGAATGTGGCGCTATGTCGGGCTCCAGGACCTATTCTCCGCGGCGAAGGCCGTTACGGTGGGCTCCGTGGCGAGCGTGTTCCTCATCCTCTACTTCCTGGGCTTTCAGGGATACTCCCGGGCAGCTTTTGTCATCGACTGGCTCCTGCTTCTTGTCTGCGTATCGGGGGTGAGGATCGTTTTGCGGACCTTCAAGGAATCCCTCATGCGCATTTACCGGGATGGCGGAAAGAAGGTCCTCATCCTGGGCGCCGGGGATGCCGGAGAAATGCTTCTCAGGGAGATCAACAATAACCGCAATCTTCATTATGTGCCCGTGGGCTTTCTTGACGATAACCTGGTGAAGCGCGGGCGCAAGATCCACGGGATAGAGGTTCTGGGCACCTGCCGGGAGCTCGGTCAGATAGTGCGGGAAAGGGGCGTGGAAGAGCTCTTCATCGCCATCCCCTCAGCATCCGAAGAGCAAATGGCGGCGGTGACGAATCTCTGCGAAGAGCTGGGTATCCCTTACCGCAAGATGGCGGGTATCCTCTGAGGGGCTTCCCCTCAGGGCAAGGGCTTTGGCCATGCGGACTCTGGTTACGGGGGGGGCGGGTTTCATAGGCTCCCATCTGGTCGAGAGGCTTCTCGCCCTGAACCACAGGGTGAGTGTTGTAGACGACCTCTCGACGGGCCGAAGGGAAAACCTGCCGGATGGAGTTAGCTTTTACGAGCTTGACATCTGCTCGCCTGAACTCTCGGAGGTCTTCGAGAGGGAGCGCCCGGAAATAGTGAGCCACCATGCCGCCCAGGTGAACCTGAGGATATCGGTGGAGGACCCCTTCGGGGATGCCAGGAGCAACATCCTGGGCACGGTGAACCTCCTCCAGTGTGCCCTGCGCTGGGGAACCCGACACTTCATCTTCAGCTCCTCCGGCGGGGCTATCTATGGGGAGCCTCAAAGGCTTCCCGTGGATGAGGAGCACCCCATCCTTCCCCTCTCACCCTATGGACTCTCGAAGTATGCGGCCGAGGCTTACATCGAGCTTTACGGTCGCCTGGCCGGGCTTCCATATACCATCCTTCGATATCCGAATGTATACGGGCCCCGTCAGGACCCTCGGGGCGAGGCCGGCGTTGTGGCTATCTTTTCCGAGCAGATGATCCGGGGAGAGCGGCCCACCATCTTCGGTGACGGCACCAAGACGCGGGACTACCTCCATGTCGATGACGTGATGGAGGCTAATCTTCTTCTTCTGGAACGGGACGGCAGCGCCGGCGTTTACAATCTGGGGTGGGGAAAGGAGGTTAGCGACCAGGAGGTTTACGAGGCGGTGCGCCTTCCCCTGGGCTTTGAGCTGGAGCCCATCTATTCGGAGAAGCGAGCGGGCGAGATTGACCGCATCAGCCTGGATTCCACAAAATTCAGGGAACTCACGGGCTGGAGACCGCGGGTGGAGCTCAAGAGCGGGGTCGAGAGAACGGTGGAGTATTACCGTAAGAAACTCTCAAACGGGGTTTGAGCCCCTTGGGCCCGGGGAGGCCCCCCGTCCCCTCCGGGCCAACCTTTCTGCGCTCACCTTCTCCTCGGCAGCCCTCAGGCCGGGAGTGCCCAGGAACGCCAGGGCCATGACGAAGTAGCCGAGCATCACCACCTCCGAGTCCCCGAAGTTATACTCGAACATTCCCGCTGTCAGAAAGGCCGATATGCAGGCCATGCTCCCGATCGTCCAGAAGCGCCCCTCCTCCCGCGGCTCCAGTCGCCTCAGCACCCTGAACGTTCTCAGGTAGTAGGCCACCCAGATCCATAGCCAGGCGGCCAGGCCCAGGAGCCCCCGCTCGGCCGCGATCTGAAGGGGGTTATTGTGAAGGTGGCCCGTCTGCTGCTTTATCGCTTTAGGATTGGCGTAGCGGCTGTAGGTGAGCTTCACCATGTCCACGCCCACGCCCGTGAGAGGGTGATCCTTGACCATCTCGAGGCCGCTCCGCCACATCAGAAGCCTCTCGTTCACGGTCGGGTCCCGGAGGTTCCCTATGCTCTTGGCCCTCTCCCTCACCTCTTTGGGTGAGAAGACGAATATGAGGGCCAGAATAGAGGGGATGAGGAAGAGCGCCCGGTGGTTTCGGCTGAGCACCGTGATGAAGCCGGTCCCGACCAGAAGGCCAACCCAGGCGTTTCGGGTGTAAGTGGAAAGCAGGCACATCACGATCAAGAAGGCAATGCAATAGACCCAGCGCCACTTGCGGCGGTCCGAGGGGATGAGGCCATAGGCCAGGGCCAGAGTGGCCACAAGCAGCAAAACCCCTGAGAAAGTCATGTAGATGCTGAAGGGGCCCCGGATGCGGTGGGCGAGCCCCCCGGGTGTGGTAAGAGTCTCATAGAGACCGTAGACCGCCACAGCCCCCGTCACCGCCACCAGTACCTTAAAGAGGAACCCCGCTTCACGGTCCGAGTGAATGTTATTCAGGAAAAGGTAAAAGATGAAAATCTGAGAGAGCTGCTTGGAGTCGATGAGGCTCCGGGTTACATTGGCCGAGTTCGCGGCCGAGAGCAGGGTCGTGCCCACAAGGGCCAGAAAGGGGAGAAGGAGCGGCAGCCGAATCCTCCTTAACCGCCCCTCCTTAATCTCAGCCAGAAGCCAGCTTATAACTCCGATGGCGAACGAGGCCTCGGTCAATGAAATGGAGAGGCTCGAGAAGACGACGAACCCTATGAGGGAGAGAAAGGTAAGCTTTCTCAAAGGGGGAAGGGAGCGTATGTATCCGCCTATCTCCCGTGGGATGAGCTCCACGACTAACCCCTTTCTTCCCTCTTGATGAAGACCCCCTCCAAGGTTCCGCTCAGCCTGCGAAGGAGGGGGATTCTGGAAAGGAAGTCATCCGCGGCCAGATGGAAGGCAGGACTCCCCGTTATGACCCGCCTGAGCCTCCTTGGAAGAATGCTGAAATTGCGGGGAAACATCTGGGAGTAGCGCACGCTCACCGGCTCAAACCCCGCTTCCCAGAGCTTTTCCTTGAGAGTCCCCAGCGTATGGCACCTCTCGTGGAAATCCATCCTGAAGAGCCATCTTGCCAGAAACTCCGTGTAAGAGAAACGGTTAGGATGCATAAAGACGAAGAGTAACCCCCCGGGTCGAAGCACCCGGCCGAGCTCCCTCAGAGAGCCCTCCTCATCCTGCACGTGCTCCAGTACCCCGCAGGCCAGCACCGAATCGAAGGAGCCACTCCCAAAGGGAAGAGCCACGGGTTCTCGACTGTAAACCACAGGGAACCCTACGCCGCGGAGCATGCGGTTCCAGGGGTCAGGCTCCGGATTCTCAACCGAGTAAGCTATCACACGGAAGCCCCGGTTTCGAAGGAAAAAGCTCATCTGCCCGTAGCCGCAGCCCCAATCCAGGATGGAGGAGCCGGGGGTGAGCCGCGCGGCCACGGAGCCCGCCTTCCTTCGGTAAGACTCCTTTCCCAGGGGGGTGTCAAGGTGGCTCAAGCCCGCGCAGCCCATGGCCAGGGACTCCCGCACATACCGTTCGAGCACCTCCAGCTCTTCCACCTCTACTTCAGAACCTCGAGGTCAAAGTAGATGTCATTGGCGGGAAATATGAAAGCAAGGTGCTTCTCATAGTGCCAGGGAGAGATACGGGCGAGAAGCCGGGGAATGAGAGATACCAAGGACCGGCTGAAGATAAAGCGCTGCTCCACGATGCGGAAGCTCCTGTCGGTGTAGACACCCCCCTTTTGGGGGTGATCGGTAAAGGAGAGAAAGGAGCGACTCG
Source organism: uncultured bacterium (assembly GCA_964575845.1). Taxonomy (GTDB): domain Bacteria; phylum UBA8248; class UBA8248; order UBA8248; family CAZNSX01; genus CAZNSX01. Next base: position 64,242 of record CAZNSX010000008.1, read on the forward strand.
AGAGATGGTGGCGGTGGGTGGGGTCGCTCCAGGAGTAGACGCTGGAGTAGTGCGGTGTCTGTATGTGAACCTTAGCCCCGGGCCGCGCTATGCGGTGAAACTCATCCATAACACCAACCAGGTCCGGCAGGTGCTCGATGGCCGAGAGACAGTATATACTGTCAAAGACCCCGTCCTTGAAGGGGTATGGGAAGGCACTCAGGTCATGGATGACGTCGGCAGCCGTCCCCCGGCGGATGTCAACCCCGATGGCCCCGGGGTGCTTATTGTGCCCGCAGCCTGCGTCAAGAACCCGCATGAAGCACCCCTCTCAAAACCCCCTCCACCTGCGATACCGCCCTCTCCCAGTTGAGCTCCCTCTCGACCCGCTCTCTTCCCGCCGCGCCCAGACGGGCGCAGAGTTCCCGGTCGCTTAGAAGCGTAATGAGAGCCCGGGCAAGTGCCCCCGGATTCTCGGGCTCTACGAGAAGACCCGTCTTCCGGTCGAGGACGGCCTCTTCGGCCCCTCCCGAGCGAGTGCCCACCACTGGTTTGGCGCAGGCGGCCGCCTCGAGAAAAGCGATGCCGAAGGCTTCAACCGCCCCCGTCTCCCGGTCCTCCCGGCTGGGCATGACGAAAATGTCGCAGGCATTATAAAAGGCGTCCTCGGCTCTTGAGAGTTCCTCATGCGGCACCTCGCCCGCAAAGATCACTCTATCTTCCATCCCGAGCTCGCGGCTGAGAGCTCTGAGGCTCTCCTCCTCTGGCCCCCTTCCGACCAGGACATAGGCCACATCGGGAAACGCCCGCGCCACTTCGGGGAGGGCCTGAACGACGGTATCAAATCCCTTGACCCTGACGAGGCGTCCTACAGATAGCACCATCTTCTTTCCCTCAAGGCCAAGCCTCCGCTTGAGCAGAGAGCCATCAAGCGCCGGGTCGAAGGCCGCGGGGTCGACCCCGTTGGGGATAGCAAAGACCTTACCTTCCTCAAGTCCCATGGAGAGGAGCCTCTCTCGGGCGTAGCGGCTGACGGTTATGACCGCTTGAGTCTTCTTCAGTGCCTCCACCAGGGCCTCCCTCCTGGGGGAGCCATAGAGCTCGTTTCCATGCACGGTCACCACAACGGGGAGCCCAAGAACTCTTCCCCAAAGCAGGGCCGGCCTCAGGAAGTCAGCCCTATGGGTCAGAAATACCGCCTGGGGCCTCCAGGCCATAGCCGCCCACGCAAAGGCCGGCCACAGGGAAAACTTGTGGCCGACCCTCAGGGTGCGCCTCGCCCCAACTCGGGCATCAAGCTCGGGGGTCCTCTCCTTGGAGCGGGCGAGAACCCAAAGCTCAATCCCTCGCCGCGCGAGATGAAGGGCCATGCTGTAGGCATAGGTCTGGACCCCTCCGCCCGCCGGAGGGTATGCGCTAGCGCACAGGAGCACCTTCACGGAGAAGCCCTGCGGACAGCCTTTGCTTTGCCTCAAGCACCTCCCGGTAGAGTGCTTCTGTGGCATCGGCATTGGCGGCGATGGTGAAGCGCTCGGCGAGACGCCTTCCCGCCTCACCCAGCTTCCGGGAAAACTCTGGGTCCATCACTTTCTCGATTAGCCGGGCGATCTCCTCGGGGTCTTTAGGATCAGAGAGCACCAGCCCGTTCTCGCCGTGGGTCAGTATCTCGGCCCCGCCGCTCCGGGAGGAGAGGATCGCGGGGAGACCGCTCGCCAGCGCCTCTAAGCACACATTCCCGAAAGGCTCGTAAAGGGCCGGGAGCACGAAAGCATCGCTAGCGCCATAGAGCTTTGAGACCTCCCTGCTTCCTCCTGCAAAGGAAAGCCACCCTTCAACCCCAAGCGCCCGCGCAACTCTCCTGTAAGGATAGGGGGCGCTCCGGCCGGCTATGAGAAGCCTCACCTCCCTCCCACGCGCCTTAAGGAGGCCCAGAGCCCTTATAAGAGGACCGAGACCCTTTCGGAAAAAGCCCGTACCCACGAAGAGCACCACAAAATCCTGAGGCCCGAGGCCGAGGCGCTCCCTGACCTCCCGCCTGAAGCGGCGCTTCTCGAGAGAGAATTCTTCCACGTCAACCCCATTGAAAAGGACAGGAACCCTTCCGGCCCTTTCAGGGAAGTGGTGCCCTATCTCCTGAGCCCCTCTTCTGGAGATAGCCGTCACTCGGCAAGATGGCTCCTTCAGGATGAGCCCCTCAAGCCAGAGAATGGACCAGTGGAGGGGGTTCAGCCGGCGGCTCCAGCGAAGCCAGAAGGGCAGATGAGAGGCCGATACCCGCAACCACTCCCGGTGAAGGCCATCCCCCGCCCGGTAGATATCCTGCGGAAAGGTGCGCTCAAAGCTGTGAACGATATCGAAGCTTTCCCGGCGGAGCATGGCCCGGCTGAAGAGGGCAAATGTGATAACCTTGAGGAAGGAAAGCCCACCCAGAAATGGGACCTTATGGAAGGTCACCGAAGAGCCCGGGGGCTCCTCCCACCTCCTCGCAAATACATGAACCTCATGGCCCCGTCTGGATAGTTCACGGGCAAGGCTCCAGACATACCTCTCCGCCCCGCCCCACTGGTGAACATTGCTCCGGAGGAGGGCGATCTTCATGATTTCCCCGCCATGGAGTCGCGCGGGTCGGCCGCGGCCGCGGGTGGCATGTGAGCCGAGAGTGCGGGGAGGTTTTTCAGATTGCCAGGGCTGGGCCTCACCGAGCCGTAGCGCAGCGCGAGAAGGCGGGCGAAAGAGCCTGAGGAGAGGGCCCGGTCGAGAAGCCCCTCAACGCGAAAGCCGCCGTAGCGATAGAGTCGGGCGAGGAACCCGAAGTGGCGGGCTATGAAGAGTATCTGGGGCCGTGTGATGGTAGGGAGCTCCAGGACCGTATCATCAAAATAGCTCGTCACTTCCCGTTGATGCATGCGCTCGGTGATGAAGCCGTGCTCGAGGCAGAGGTCATAGACGCGGGTCCCTGGGTAGGGATAGAGGATTGATATCTGTTTGGAGTCGGGCCACACCCGCGCATGCATCTTCGCCGTGTCGAGCGCCCGCCTCATGTCCTCGAAGGGAAAACCCACCATGTAGAAGGCAAAGGTCTCGATCCCCACTTCCCGGCAGAGGCGAAATGCACTCAGGATCTGCTCCTGAGTGATGCGGCGGCCCATGACTTCCTGCCGGATGAAATCGTTTCCGCTCTCAATGCCGATGGAGAGCTTGAAGCAGCCCGCCTCCTTTAGCATGGTCAACATCCCTCGGTCTATGAGGTCCGCCCGGCTGCTGCACCGGAAGGGAATCCCGATCTCTCTCCGATAGGCCGAGCAAAACTCCGCCAGCCACTTCCGGCCCAGGCCGAAGATATCATCGGCAAATTCGATGTGCTCGAAGGGCTGCTGCTCCCTGAAGGCGGCGATCTCGCCCATTAGCTTGGGGACGCTCTTGAGCCGGACGTACCTCCCCCCCTGCACCTCCCGCAGCGACTCATTGATGCAGTAGCTGCAATTGTAGGGACAGCCCCGGCCTGACATGAAAAGCGCGCGCTTATACTTTGCATCCTGAAGCCTGGGGTAATCGAAGATGGTTCGGTCGGGGTCCGGCAGGCTGTCAAGGTCGGAAATCAAAGTGCCTGGAGGATTTCGCTTCACCCCGCCATCGGCCCGCACCCATAGGCCCGGGATGGTGGTGATATCCTCCCCGCGCTCCATCCTCCGGCAGAGCTCAAGGAGGGGCCTCTCCCCTTCGCCGATGCAGAGGGCATCGAAGGCGCGCTCGGCCATGACCTCCTCCGGGTTCAGGGTCGGATGTATACCTCCACAGATGGAAAGAACATCCATAAACTCCTTAGCCATGCGCGCGTAATGAAGCACCGGAGCCCACATGAAGGATGTGCAGGAGAAGGCCAAAAGGTCGGGTCCTTCGGCGGCAAGCCTCGACCGGAACTCCTCCCGGCTCATCGGCTCAAAAATATGGATGAGACCCACGCTATGGCCAGCCTTCTTGAGCACCGCCGAAAGGGAGGCGATGCCAAGGTGGAGCTTCCCTTCGGCTCTTGTCGCCATATCGAGGTAAATGAAGACGACCTTCATCGTTCCACTCACCTCAGATGAGGGCCATATCAGCGCCGTGCCACGCAGAGAAAGTTACGAGGTGCCGATATTTCGAATCGGTCCTCCACGCCCTTATCCCGTGAACATTTTTTCTCAAAGCCCGCGCTCCAGTATCTCCAGGATGGACATCGCCCTGTGGCGGTGAGTATGCTCAGCCCTGGCCCGCTTGAGGGACTTGGCCGCTACCTCCTCTCTCTCATCAGGATGATTAACATAGTAATCTATCAAATCCTTTAACTCCTCCCTGCTCCCGTATGCAACAATCTCTTCGTTCTCCTTGAATAACGTGGAAAGATCGCGTTTCTTGTTGACGAGCTGGAAGGCTCCGCAGCCAGCAATCTGAAAAACCCTCTCATCGGGGGTGAACACGGCACCCCCGGGGTGCTGAGGGTTCAGATTGATTTTTGTGAAATTGATCATCTTAACTTTCTCTTCTGAAAATATCGGGCCGCCGCAGTATCTCTCCCTCAGCCATGGACTGGCGGCCTCCCTCCACTGCCTGCCCCCCCAAATCTTAAGGTTCACCTCAGGACCCACAAGCCGATCAAGCAGCTTAGCCCTGTAGGGATAATACGAGCCCACAAAGCCTACGTCGGCCGAGTATTTGTCTTCCCCCTGCCTTTCCTCTCCTAACCTCCGGTACACAGTATCATCGAAACCATGGGGGAGGTATCGGACGTTCGAATAACCCTGGGCCCTCAATTCCGCCCAAAAAAAGGGGTCTTTGGTCAGGAAGATATCGTAGGCCGCTATCGCATCGCTGGCCAGAGGACGATATGTGGGAAGCCCGAAGGGATTATCCGGACAGGAGTTAACCGTCCTGCAGGAAGTCTCCCTCCTTATCCGATTTATCGCATCGGAGGAAACATAGCCTCCTCTTATTATGAGCAGTAGGTCGGTGCCCCTTTCTTTCACCTTTCTTAGCATTCTTTCGTTCATCCTTCTGACCCACTGCCGTCTGAAGTTCGTATAGAAAAAGCTCTTCTTCCGGTAGTAAAAAAACTCTGCCTCGTGGCCGAGACTCTTAAAGGCCCTGAGATAGCCCATAGCCTCTGTGCCGGGCATGTCGGCCTCATAGTTGGTGCCGACCAAAACCCGCACCCTAGGACCCCCTCTTGCTCATCAAGTGACTATTAAGCATTAGGTGGGGCAGGCCGGAATTCTCAAAGGTATGGAGGGCATCCTCAGGAGAGCATACTATGGGCTCACCATGAAGATTGAAAGATGTATTCAACACCGCGCCGACGCCTGTGCGCCGCTCAAATTCTTTTATCAGTCGGAAGTAGCTGGGGTTATCCCTCTCCTCCAGGATCTGCGGTCTCACCGTCCCGTCATAGGGGTGGGAGGCGGCGGCGAGGAGTTCCCTGCCCTTGGGGGTGCTGTCGAAGGCGAGCATCATGTAAGGGGAGGGAAGCTCCTTTGGGTTCACAAGATATTCCCCCGCCCTCTCCTTGAGGATGGTTGGGGCAAAGGGCATCCAGAAATCCCGGCACTTTATCATCTTGTTTATCAGCCTCACGACCCGGTAGTCGCGGGGGTCTGCGAGAATTGAGCGGTTACCCAAGGCCCTCGCCCCAAACTCCATCCCGCCGGAGAACCGGGCTACCACCTCCCCTCCGGCCAGAAGCGCGGCCACCTTCTCCTCAGGCTCATCCAGGCGCTCGACCCGGTGACGCCGCAGAGCGCCGGTCTTTTCGAGCAGTTCGCCTATCTCTTCATCCCCGAAGGAGGGCCCGAGATAGAGAGGGCCCAGGCCCTTGGGAGTTTTACCCGTCAGCTCGCGGTAGAGGGCGTAAGCCGCTCCTATGGCGTTGGATTCATCGCCGCAGCTCGGCAACACGTAAAGTTCCTCCACCTGGGGAAGCTCCGAGATGCGCTTATTGGCCTTGACGTTCATGAAGACTCCGCCCGAGCACGCGAGCATGGGGCTCCCCGCCCGCTCAAGGCCAAGAACCGCCCACCCCTCCAGCATCTCCTCAAGCAGAGACTGGGCGGCGGCGGCCACCCAATCGAAGCGGTGCCTTGCGAGATGTTCCATCATGTAACGGAAACGTCCCCGCCTCACCTTCCACCTGAAGCATGGAGGGTTTCCCGGTGAGAATTCGATCATCCGCCGAAAAACCTCATAAGACCTCTTGAGGCCCGCCTCCGGCGCATACGGAGCAAGGCCCATGACCTTGTATTCATGCTCCAGCTGGCGCATGCCCAGGAAGAGGGTCACGAGCGAATAGAAGCTCCCCAGGGAGCCCGCTGCGCTGGGCGAGGCTGAGAGCCGCTCCAGCCCCTCCGCCCCCCCGATGGCCCAGGTGGCACAGAGGCCATCTCCTGCGGCATCGTTCGTGAGGACGGTGGCATCACGGCCGGCTGCGCCGTAGGGAGAGGCCCAGTAGGCCGCGGCCGCATGCGCGCTGTGGTGCTCAATCTGGTGGATGCACACCTCCTCCACTCCCAGGTGCTCCCGGACCGCGCGGTGCCTGTCGGCCAGGCTGAAGGGCCTCTTTCCCGGGTGCCGGCTCGTGAGGGATAGCTTGGAGAAAAGACGCCTCACCTTTGCTCTGATAAGACCGCCCGGTCCTCCATCCCGCAGACCCAGGTATTCGCCAATGTAAGCGTCATCCCTCGTCACGCGGAAAAACCAGGCCGGCTCGATGGCCTCGTGCCCCGCCAGGGCCACGGCTTCGAGCTCGTGGGGCTTGAGTCCCTGGGAGGCAAAAAGCCACTCCACAGAAAGCCTGGGGTAGCCGCTCTCATTTTTATTTCGGGTGAACCGCTCCTCGCTCGTGCAGGCCAGGATTTCCCCATCCTTGAGGAGTGCCGCCGTGGCGCAGTGGCCGTCATTAATGCCCAGGACTATCACCGAAGCCCCCCTCGGCTTAGCCTTTCCTCCATTGCCTCCTGGTAGAGGGCTTCCATTCGGCAAGAGAGAGCGCCGCGGCTGAATTCCTGCTCGGCCCTGAGCCTCGCTTCCCCGCCCATTCTCTCCCTCATGGCCGGCTCCTCGAGGAGCTTCAGGATGGAGGCGGCAAGGGCTTCCGGAGAGCGAGGCGGGACGAGAAGTCCCTCCCTTTCGTGGCGCACGATCTCCCTGACACATCCGACATCGGTAGCCACAAGAGGCGTCCCCGCCGCCATATGCTCAAAGATGACACGGCTTGTGCCCTCAGAGGAGATGGAGGGGAACACACCGATATCGAGAGCTGCCATCAGTGGGGGGAGCTCCGGCTGGAAGCCCATGAAGTGGATATGACCTCCAAGGCCGAGCTCCTGAGCGAGCCCTCTCAGCTTCCCCTCATCCCCCCCCTGGCCTATGATGAGGAGGAGGGCTTTGTAACCCCCCTCCTTCAAGATGCCCATGGCACGGATGAGGTACTCCTGCCCCTTCATATGTACCAGACTCCCCACTACCCCTATCAGGGGAACCCCGTGGGGGAGGTTTTCCGTCTGTCTTAAGGCGAGGCCATCCAGGTCTGGCCTGAAGGCATCGGTATCCACTCCGCCGCCTATGGTCACAAACTTCCCCGCCCTGAAAAACCCGTCCTTCAGGTAACCCTCCCTTATGGCCTCGGCCGCAGCGACAACACGGTCCGTAGCCCGGTTGTAAAGCCAGCGGTTGAATGGGCTCCTGTCCACGGGGAGAAGGATGTGGCGGGAGCGCACGAGCGCAGGACGCCTCCTGCCCAGAAGTGCTGCCGCCGCGAGCCAGTGCTCCACCCCACGGTGAACATGGATTAAATCCAGGGATAAAGCCTTGGAGAGCCGTTTGAGGGTGAAGATGTCTTCAAGATACTGATGGGGCTTGAAGTTTCCCGGAAGGGCCAGGGACCCGACCTCCCTTATGCCCATGGCTTTAGCCCTTTCGGCCACCCTTGCCCCCGGGCCCCTGCGGCAGAGAAGCACGACGCGGTGTCCCCGCTCCTGAAGGCCCTTTGTAAGTGAGAGCGCAAGCCAGGCGTCAGAGCTCCAGCCCCGGCAGCTAACAACCTGAAGGATGGAGAGCTTCTCCACGGTGAACCCTAATCGGTGAGGGCCGCCTCCTGAAACTGCAGGTCATGGAGCTTCTTATAGAGCCCTCCCCTTTGCATGAGGGAAGAGTGGGTACCCGTTTCCACAATCTGGCCGCCGTCGATGACGGCGATCGTGTCGGCCCCCCGGATTGTCGAAAGCCGGTGGGCCACAATGATGGTGGTCCTCCCCCGCATCAAGCGCTCCAGGGCCTCCTGGATGAGGACCTCCGATTCACTGTCAAGGGCCGACATGGCCTCATCCAGGATGAGGATTGAGGGGTTCTTTAGGATGGCCCTGGCGATGGCTATCCTCTGGCGCTCACCTCCCGAGAGCTTGACCCCCTCCTCTCCCACGATGCTCTCATAACCCTGTGGAAAGGCTTCTATGAAGTTGTTGGCGTTCGCCGCCTTGGCGGCGGCCACAACCCGCTCTCGGGAAACATCTTTCATGCCATAGGCGATGTTCCGCTCCACGGTATCGTTGAAAAGGAAGACCTGCTGGCTGACGAGGCCTGTCCCCTCCCTCAAGCTCTTTACATCGAGCTCCCCTATCTCCACCCCGTCAAAGTAGATCTTCCCCTGGGTGGGCTTATAGAAGCGGACCAGCAGGTCCATGAGGGTCGTCTTCCCGGCTCCACTAAGACCCACGATGGCAACGGCGCTACCCGCCTTTATCTCCAGATTCATATCCTGGAGCACGGGGACGCTCCCGTAGGAGAAGCTCACGCGGCGAAGCGAAATCCCCTCCTCCAGGGGCTTGAAAGGAATCCCCCCCCCCTCGAGCTCCTCCTTCTCTTCCCTCCCCATTATCTCGAAAACCGATTCCGTCGCCGCCACCCCTTCCTGAATAGTATGGTAAACGTGCGTGAGGCCCCTGAGAGGGCTGTAGATCATCCCTATAGCTGCAAGAAAGGAAGTGAACTCCCCGGCGCTTACCCGCCCATCGAGCACTTGCCACGAGCCGTACCAGAGGACGAAGCCCGCTCCAAGCCCTCCAAGCACCTCCACCGCAGGCGAGGCAAGGGCACGTGCCCGCATGGCCCGCATGATCTGGCTGAAGAATCGCCTGTTCGCCTTCTGGAAGCGCTCCTCCTCAAAGCCCTGCGCGTTGAATCCTTTGACGACCCTGACGCCCGAGAAGGACTCCTTCATGAGGCCCGTGATGTCGCCCATCTTTTTCTGAGTCTGACGGGTGGCATGTCTTATCTTCTCCCCCAGGCGAGAGACCAGGAATGCCAGGGCCGGCAGGGCGATGAGGAAGATGACGGTCAGCAGCCAGTTCATGTAAAAGGCCACGCCCAGCAGGAAGAGGAAGCTGAAGAAGTGGCGCCCCATATCCCGCACAGCCTGAGAGGCGGCCTTCTGCATGAGGGAGATGTCGTAAATGATCTTCGACATCATCTCCCCCGTGGTTACATTGCTGAAGAAGCTCAGGGGCATATTGATCAGGTGGGCGTAGAGCTGGTTTCTCACGTCCATGACGACCCGCTGGCTGATCCAGTACATGAGGTAGGTCTGAAGATAGGTGAAAAAACCCTTGATGAGATAAGTACCCACCACCACCAGGGGCAGCACCATGAGCATGAGGGCCTCGCGGCGGATGAAGAGGTCGTCCACCACATACTTGAGTAGATAGGCTGGCACGGCCGAGAGGGCCCCGACTATAACCATGCAGGCGATGGCCAAAAGGAGCTTCTTCCAGTAGGGCTTGAGATAGGCCAGAAGCTTAAGATAAGTTTTCAAGCTCAGCTTCTCCTAACAAGACCTTTAACCCCAGGGAAGGAGAGGCTCCCTTTCTCACTCTCACCTTCAAGGAGCTTGAGGTAGAGGGCCTCTGTCCGCCCGGCTCTCAGGCTCTGACTATAATGACTGAGAGCCCTCTCCCTTCCCCTCCGGCCAAGGACTCTCACAAGCTCGGGCTCCCCGAGGACTTTTAGGAGCGTCCCGGAGAGCGCTCCCTCATCTCCCCAGGGAACGACGAGGCCCGTTTCCCCTTGGACAACGAGCTCTGCGAGCCCTCCCCCGTCGGCTACAATACAGGGAAGCCCCATGGCCATGGCCTCAAGGACGGCCCGACCACTCCCCTCGGAGCCGGGTCTGAGGAGCACAAAGACGTCCAGAGCCCCGAGTATCTCCCTAAGGTCCGTCTCCCTATAGCCCGTGAAGATAACGTTCGCCTCGAGGCCAAGCTTCCGGGCCAAGGCCTTGATGCCGGGGAGGCCTTCTCCCTTTCCCACAATGACGAGCCGCGCTTCGGGGAGTTCCCCCAAGACCCTCCTGAAAGCCTTGAGGAGCAGTGCATGACCCCGGTCCTTCCTTACCCGAGCCACCATGCCCGCTGTGGGCTCCCCTTCCTTGAGGCCCAGCATCTCCCGGTAGCGCTCCCTCGTAGCCAGCCTCACCTCGGGGCAGAACCGCCCCGTATCCACGGCTCCGGGGATTGTGTAAACGCACTCCCGCAGGAGCCCTCCCCTTTTTATTAAAACCCCACCGATAAATTCTGAGACCGCCACAGAGGCGTGCGTGAGGGAGTTGAAAAGAAAGCGGTGAGCCGGGTCCCAACGGATAGCCCTCGGGCTATGGAAGGTGCGCAGGGTCCTCAGGCCGCCTTTCACTTGCCGGGCCGCAAGAGCTCCGAGCCAGTGGTCATGGGAGAGGTGCATGTGAAGTATGTCCGGGGTCTCCTTCCTAAGAAGGCGCACCAGACGGCGGAACTCACCGAGGAGGTGGCGGGGGTTCAGCCTGCGGTTAAGGTTCAGCCCTTCGGGCAGCTCGAAACCCCGCGCTCTTGCTTCCTCCTCCAGACGCTCGCCCGGGGAGCAGGCGAAAATCACACGATTTCCCCTCTCCCTTAAGGCCAAGCTCAGCTCTAGGGCGGGCTCCGCCGCGCCGGTCCACCAGGGGCTGCTTATCATCTGAACGACAGAGAGCCGCCTCACCTCCCCAAGACCTCCCGGTAAAGCCTCTCCGTCTCATCCAGCATCCGCTCAAGGGAGAAGCCCGCCGCCACAAAGCGCCTCCCGCTCTCTCCCATCTCCCTGAGGCGGGCGGAGTCATCAAGGAGCTCCTTGACCGCTCTCGCCAAGGCCTCGGGAACCGCCGGAGGAACCAGCACCCCCGCCCCACTCGGGGCCAAGACCTCGGGTATCCCTCCCACTTCCGTACCCACGACCGGAAGCCCCATGGCCATGGCCTGAAGCGCGGACTGGGGGATTCCGTCGGTGCGGATGCTGGCAATCACGAGCAGGTCAAGGCCGGCCATGACCTCGGGGATATCCTCCCGGTAGCCCGTCATCACCACCTTACCCTCGAGGCCCCTCCTCTTTATGTCCTCAGCGATAAGCTGCCGCCAGTGGCCGTCCCCCACGATGAAAAACCTCACATCGTTATGGGTATAACAGATTCTCTCGGCCGCCGACACGAAGTGCTCATGGCCCTTGGAGCCTCTGAGCTGAGCCACGATCCCGACGGCCTTCTCTCCCTCCTTCAGGCCAAACTCCCGCCTGAAAGGCTCCCCTGAGAGGGCGGGATTAAAACGCTCAAGCTCCACCCCGGTCGGAATTACCAGAACTCGCCCCGGACTTAGACCTGTTGCCTTGAGGATGAGCTCCCGGCTGCACAGGGCGGTGGTCGCCACCCGTTTAGGAAGGCGGTATACGAGATTCAGGGGGTTGCTGCTCACTGGTATGGAGACATGACGGGTTCTCACTACGGCGGGGACCCCGAGCAGCCTCCCGGCAACGCCCCCCAGCCAGCTATCCCTCGAGCTATGCGTATGAATGATGTTTATGCGCTCCCGCTTCGCAAGGTGCATGAGAGTGAGCAGGGCCAAGGGGTCGAAGCTAGAACGCATCTTGACCGGAAAGAAAGCGAGCCCCTCCCGCCTGGCCTCCTCTCCAAGCCGGCCCTCGGGCTGGCCCGCAATGGCAAACCAGTGGCCCCGCTCCTTGAGCTTCAGACACTCAAGAAGAATCCGCTTCTCCTGTCCTCCCCAACCGGGAGAGGACTCAGTGTGGAGAATCCTTAGCTGCATCCTCTCGCCGGAGCTCCCAGAGCTTAGCGTAGCGCATGAAGACATAGAACGAGTAGCAGGCCGCCAGGATGAGGCCTTCGGCACCATCCAGAAAGCCCCTCTGAAGCACGTAGCTGCGGAAGAAACGGGTCGGAGGCCTCAGGAGAAAGTGCCTTGCTCGAGGCTTTACACCCCTCCTGTAGAGTTCCTCAGCGGCCAGGGCGGAGTATCGGTTCAGGCGGTCGAGAAAATCTTTGAGCCCGCGGTAGCTCAGGTGCTCAAGTGAGCCCTCAAGATAGCCCCGGCTCCCCTCTACCTCCACCGATTCATGCACGGGCCTATCAAGAAAGCGGCCTTTCTCGCGCCGGAAAAGTCGGAGTTGCCAGTCGGGGTAGTGGTCACCGTGGCGAAGCCACTTCCCCATGAAAATATTTTTCCTTGGTATATAATAACCGTCGCAGGGAGGCTCCTCTCCGAGAAGCCCTTGCACCTCCTCCCTCAGCTCTTCCGTCGCGCGCTCGTCGGCATCCAGGCTCAAGACCCAAGGGTGGGAGGCCAGGCTCAAGGCCAGGTTTTTCTGGGCGGCAAAGCCTGACCAGGGGTTGGAATAAACTTTGGCGCCCAGGCGCCAACAGACCTCCTGGGTACCGTCTTCACTCCCCGCATCCACCACAACCAGCTCATCGGCCCAGGCTACACTTTTCAGACAATCGGCAATATTGGCCTCCTCATCGAGAGTAATGACGGTGACAGAGAGCTTCTGCCGCATGGCCTCAGGGCAGCCCTAAGGCTTTTTCTCGCGGGCCTTCATCTTGGCCGCGAAGGTCTCCTCATCCAGCACCTCGGCCTCATCGATGAGCATGATGGGGATATCTTCCTTTATGGCGTAGCGTCTACGGCACTGAGGATTGACGCACTGGAGCCAGTCGTCGTCCAGGAAGACGTCGGACTTGCACGAGGGGCAGGCGAGAATTTCCAAAAGTTCGGGGTCAATTGGCATAAAATTACCTCCCTTTCAACCACTCGAACTGGGCTAGGAGCCCCTCCTTCAGGGAGACCCTGGGCTCAAAGCCGAGCTCCTCGCGGGCCAGGCTGATATCCGCGGCCGTGTGGCGCACATCGCCCGGCTGCGTCTCAATGCGCCTTATCCTCGCCTGGCGGCCGTTTAGCTCCTCCAGGGCCCCAATCAGGGCCTGAACCGTGCAGGGGCAACCCCCACCCAGGTTGTAGACCTTCCCTGGTTCCCCCCTCTCCATGGCCTTGATGGTACCACTGACAGCATCCCCCACATAGGTGAAATCCCGGCTCTGCTGGCCGTCGCCATAGAGGGCCAGCTCCTCCCCCTTGAGCAGGGCCGAGATGAAGCGGTGGATGGCCATGTCGGGGCGCTGCCTGGGGCCAAAGACGGTGAAGTAGCGCACGGCCATGGCTGGAACTCGGTAGTTCCGCCAGTAGAGGATACAGAGATGCTCCCCCGCCAGCTTTGTCACCCCGTAAGGGGAGTTGGGCCTCAGGGGCGCATCTTCATGAAGGGGCATCTCGCTCGAGTCTCCATATACCGAAGAGGAAGAGGCATAAAGGAAGAGCTTGAGGGGCTTTTCCTTGGAAGCCTCAAGGAGCCTCTGGGTAGCCAGGATGTTATCCCCCGCATAGACCTCGAAGGAACTCCCCCAGCTCCCCCTCACGCCCGTCTGCGCGGCCAAGTGCACTACCCCATCCACCTCACCTAGGAGGCCCTCCAGGGGCGTCTTCTTGAGGTCCGCCTCAATGAACCTAAAGCCCTTCCTCTGCTTGAGACCCTTCAGGTTTTCCTCCTTGGTCCGGCGGGGATAGTAATCGCTGAAATTATCCACACCCACCACCTCTTCCTCTCTCTCCAAGAGGGCTTCGGCGAGGTGGGAGCCGATGAAGCCGGCACAACCCGTGAGGAGGTAGCGCATTACTCAGCCCTCAAGGACGCGGCGTCCCGCCCAGCGCTCCCTCACCCTTCCCCAGAGCTCGAGGGCTGCCTCAAGGGCTTCCTCCACTGTGAGCGATAGGATGCAGAGAGGGTCTCGGCAGCTTCGCTTGTGGCAACCAGAGCAGGGAAGGGGCCGGTAGAGGAGGGCGTGCTCCACCCCAAATGGGCCGTTTCGCCAAGGGGTCGTGGGACCGTAAATGCCCAGAACCGGCACCCCCATGGCGGCCGCCAAATGGAGGGGGCCGGTATCCCCCCCTATGAACATGAGGCAGTGCTCAAGGAGGCAGGCTAGCTGCGGTAAGGTGAGGGCTGGAGCAAGCCTTGGCTCTGAGGCCATGAGAGAGTTGACCCGAGAGGCCGCCCCCTCATCTCCGGGCCCCCAAGTAATGATGATCTGGGCGCCCGTCCTCAAGGCCAGGGCATCCCCAAGCCGCGCGAACTTTTCCTCACCCCAGCGCTTGGTGGGCCAGCCAGCCCCGGGGTGCAAGGCGATAAGGGGCTTGGCGACCCCCAGGCCGGAGCGCCTCAGGAAGGTGTCTACCATGAGCCGGTAGGCCCGAAAGCTGGGGAGAGGAAAGCGCGGGGAGGCGGGCTTTATCCCCAGGGGTGCGAGGAGCGCCAGGTTTTTTTCCACAATGTGGTGGTGCCCCGCCGGAGGGGCCACATGGCGGTTAGTGAAAAGGGAGCTAAGCCCTTCACGGCAGTGCTTTCGTTCGAACCCTATCCTCTCGCGCGCTCCGCTGAGCAAGGCAATAAGCCCGCTCTTTATCAGGCCCTGGGCATCCAGGGCGGTGTCAAAGGAAAAGGACCTGAGCTCTCTGAAGGAAGCAACTGCATCTCCCAAGACGGGGAAGAACCCTCTCCGCCTCCAGGCCTTGGTATCGAGGAGAATGAAGGTATCCACAGCAGGATTCCCCGCGAGAAGGGGCTTCACCCCTTTCTCCGCCGCCCAGCCCACAAAGGCATCGGGGAAGGCCTCTTTCAACGCCGCCGCCATGGGGAGTGCATGGATAACATCGCCCAACGCGCTGAGCCTGACGATGAGAAAGCGCCTCTCAGCCATCTGTCCGACCTTCCAAAATAAGCTTAGCCATGCGGCTTGAGGAATGGGCCTTTGGGTCTCCAGTAATAGCCACCTCACCCCCATAGGACCTCACGGCCTCAAGCTCTGGCACCGTCTCCTCGCTGTAGTCGGTACCCTTGGCATGCACATGGGGCTTCAGGGCAAAAAGGATGCTCCTCACGTCCCTCTCCCCGAAGAGGATGATATAGTCCACACACTCAAGGCCGGATAGAAGCTCCATTCGCTCATCTTCTGGCGTCAGCGGCCGGCCCGGACCTTTAAGAGCTCTCGCCGAGGCGTCATCGTTCACGGCCACGATAAGCACCTCGCCCAGAGCCCTGGCAGCCCTTAGGTGCCTGAGGTGTCCCACGTGCAGGAGGTCGAAGCAGCCATTAGCCAGAACGATGCGCTTTCCCCTTGCCTTGAGTCCCGCGACGATCTCCTTCAGCTCCGGAAGGCTCTTTCGCTTCCCGCCGTATTTCTCTTCCAATATCCGCTCAGCTCAGCGTCGCCGCCAGCTCCTTCGAGGAAATAACGGCCGTGCCCCTCTTCATCACCACGAGCCCTCCGGCCCGGTTAGCCATCTCTGCCGCCTGGACCATAGAGGCTCCTGCAGCCAGAGCCAGAGTGAAAACCCCTATGACAGTATCCCCTGCACCCGTGACGTCCGCAATCTCATCCGACCCGTAAATTCCCAAGGAGGTAAAAGCTCCCCCCCGCTCAAAAAGGATCATCCCCCTCCTTCCCCTGGTTATCAGGACGCCCCGGGCGTCCACCCGGTCGAGGAGCTTGTGGCCCGCCTCAAGAATATTGGTCTCTGTCAGCCTCAAGCCCAGGGCTTCCTCCACCTCTTCCTCATTGGGTGTAATGGCGGTTGCCCCCCTAAAGGCCAAAAGGTTATGGCGGGAGTCGATGCTGATAAGGAGCTCTCCTGCGCGGGCTAGCTTGTTAATCTCCTCCACCAGAGCCGGCGACACTACCCCGAGGCCATAGTCTGAGACAATGAGGGCGTGTGCCCCGCGAAGGCGCTGGTGCATCTCCTGCGAGAGGGCCCCATCTAGTTCAGGGCTGAGGGAGGTCCCGAACTCCCGGTCAATACGAATGACCTGCTGCTTTGTGGTATTATCGCCCCCCGCCAAGATGCGGGTTTTTACGGAGGTCTCGATACCCTTCACCGTCCTCACCCCATCGGCCTCGATCCCTTTTGAGATGAGAGCTTCCCTGAGCTGGCGCCCCGGTGAATCATCGCCCACTAGACCTACAAGTGACACCTGCGCCCCCAGAGACCTCACGTTATGGGCGGCATTGGCCCCAGCCCCCAGGCGCAGCTCCCGGCTCCGGTATTTGAGAATGAGCACAGGTGCTTCACGGGAGATACGGTCTGTCTGGCCGTAAATATACTCATCGGCCACCAGGTCTCCTATGACAACCACGCGAACCTGGGAAAAGCCCTCCAGGAGCCCTTGCACCTAGCCACCCCCCCTGATTCCATCCGCTAGGTCAGCCTTTACCCAGAGGACGGCCTCAAGAAGGTCTTCGGCAACAGCCTCGGGCCCATCCCGCCAGAGGTGGCCGTGGAGCTCAAGCTCTCCCAGCCCGTAGCCCGTGAGTACCAGAACACCCCGAGCTCCTACCCGATGGGCCATCTCTATATCCGTTATCTTATCCCCCACCACATAAGAGCGCGATAAATCTATCCCCATCTCCCTTGAGGCTCTTTTCAACATCCCCGGCACCGGCTTCCTGCATGAGCATCTCCGCCGGTATCGGGGGTCCACACCTTCGGGATGGTGGGGGCAGCAGTAGACGCCATCCAGCCGGGCTCCCTCTTGAGCCAGCAGGCGGTGCATCTTGCGGTGGACGGACTCGACCAAACTCTCCGTGAAATATCCCCTGGCCACTCCCGCCTGATTGGTCACCAAAACAGCCTTGAGGCCCGCCCTGTTAAGAGTCCTGACGGCTTCGGCGGACCGCGGCAGGAGCTCAAAGCGGCTCAGATGATTCACGTAGCCTACCTCTTTGGATAGGGTTCCGTCACGGTCGATGAATGCCGCCACTTCCCCCAAAGGATGCCCCCAACTTCAGGGCCTGAGGCTTGCCCCTCGCTTAAGGACCTTCGCCATAGCCCTGAAAACCTCCTCGGTACCGATGTCACGCATGCACCGGTGGTCCAAGGAGCATTCTCTATCAAAGCAGGGGGAGCAGTCCAGCTCCCTGCGGATAACTACCGCCACCTTTGCCAGCGGGGCCGTGCACCGGGGGTCGGTGGGTCCGAAAAGGGCTACCACCGGCGTTCCCACAGCAGCGGCTATATGTAGGGGACCTGTATCTCCAGACACAAGAGCATCAAGCCTCTTGAGGATGCCGGGGAGGGTCTTGAGGGTATCCCGTCCCGCAATGGAGCGAGCCCTCCGGCCTGAAAGCTGAGAGATGCCTTCGGCCACGGGCACCTCAGCCCGCCCCCCCAAAAGGAGAACATGGGCTCCCATTTCCTCATAAAGCTTGACGGCCAGCTTCCCATAGAATTCGGGAAGCCACATCTTAGAGGCGCCGTAGAATGCCCCGGGGTTGAGGCCCACAACTACCTCCTCCCCCAGACCCAGCTCCCTCCATAGTTCCTCGGCAAAAGCTTCAGCCTCTTGGGAGACCTCAAGGGTGGGCTCCCGACACGAAGGCTCCACGCCCATAGCTTCCAGAAGGCCCAGATAGTAGTCCACAAGATGGGGAGGGTTATCCCCTGAGGGAGGGACAACCGGGTCAGTGAGAAGAAAGGCCCTCCTGTCAGTGGCATATCCCAGCCGTCTTCTGGCTCCAGCAAGGCGGGCCACCAGAGCCGCCTTAAAGGAATTTGGAAGGAGAAGGGCCAGGTCATAACGCCTCTCCCTCAGGGAAAGAGCGGCTTTAAGCCACCCCGTCGGAGCCAGCTGCGGAGAACCACCAGTGCCTTTCGGGACGATAACCTCGTCAAGATGCAGGCTCCCTTCCAACAGTCCCTGACACCAGGGGGTTGTAAGAACTTCAATCCGCACCCCGGGAAGGGCACCCCTAAGGCTCACCAAAAGAGGTGTCGCCATAACGGTGTCGCCGATCCAGGAGGGCCCGTAAATGAGCACTCTACTGAGAGAGCCCACCTCCAGGCTTCCCATGATGTCCCTCCTCTGAGAGTATTACCTAATGTGCTAAATGCCTTTAAATTAACAACTGTGCAGGATTTTGTCAAACGCAAGCTTGCCTGCTTTACGCTTGATAGAAACTATAGTATCCTCCGTAAGAGGGGAGTCTGAGTGCGCCAATGCTTAAGATTGTTCACCGATTTATTCTGCAGGAGCTCTTAGAGTACTTTCTGCTCGCCCTTTTCCTCTTCACCTTCGTTCTCTTCTTGAACAAGATCTTCCACCTGACAGAGCTCATCATAAATAAGGGTGTGCCCCTCAGGACAGTCGCTCATCTTCTGGCTCTTATCACTCCCTCCTTCCTCATTATCACCATACCATTGGCCCTTCTCGTGGCCTGCATCATGGTCTTCAGCCGCCTCTCAAGCGATTCAGAGATAGTCGCTCTGAGGGCCTCTGGAGTTAGCTTCTATAACCTCCTCTTGCCTGTCTTCCTTCTCTCCCTGGCTTCCTGGGCCTTTTCCTCGTCCCTCATGCTCTATGCCCTCGCCTGGAGCCACCGGGGTCTTGAGAGCATGAAGTATGAGCTCATCCGGTCCCAGGCAGCTGGGTTTGAGGTGAAGGAACGCGTCTTCAATGATAGCTTTGACGGCCTGGTCCTCTACGTCAACGAGATACCCAGGGGCGACTCCCGCATGAAAGGAATCCTCATCTCCGACCGGCGATCGGAGGGGGAGCCCAGGGTCATCTTTGCCCGTGAGGGCTTTCTCGTTCCCGACCCCGGCTCCCTACGGATAGTGCTCCGCCTGAGGGACGGTACCGTCCATACGCTGCAGAAGGAGGAGGGGAAATATCAGCTGGTCAGCTTTAAAAACTACGACCTCTCCCTGGATGCGCAGGGCACCCTCATGGGCGAGCAGGCTCTCGGGCGAGGGCTCAAGCAGCTTCCCATTCAGTCCATCCGGGCGCGCCTTGCATCCATGGATAAGGGTGACCGCAACTATTACCCCCTCCTGGTAGAGTTCCATAAGAGGTTCGCCCTCCCCTTCGCCTGCCTGATCCTGGGCTTCCTTGGTGCTCCCCTGGGTGTTCAGAGCCGCAGGTCGGGAAAGGCGGGAGGCTTTGCCCTGAGCCTGGGAGCAATTTTCATCTATTACATCCTGATCACAGTGGGCGAGGGCCTTGGAGAAGAAGGTAAGTTACCGCCGGGTCTGGCCATGTGGCTTCCCAATGCCCTGCTGGGCGCGCTTGGCCTCTGGGCGGTACTTCATGTTGGCAGGGGAAGGCTCATCGAGATGCCCGCCCCCCTCGAGGGACTGAAGCAGAGGCTCGCAGCGCGTTACAGGGGCCTCAGCCGGAGCCGGAGGGCTGAGCCGCTGTGAGGATCATAAGGGGCTACGTGCTCCGGGAGTTTCTTCGCCTTTTCGGCCTCGCGCTCGCCGCCGCCCTTAACATATTTTTCATCGCGGAGTTCATCGAGCGCGTCGACGATTTCATCGAGAAGAGGGCGGAGCTACGGGACGCCGTGGCTTACTTTATCTACAAGACACCCCTCATGCTCTACTGGTCATTGCCTCTGGCGGTGCTTCTTGCCACAATCCTCTCCCTTCTTTTGCTCTCCCGCAACAACGAGATAACAGCCATGCGCGCCTGCGGGATAACTCTCTTCAGCATCGTGAGACCCATTCTTCTGACGGGCCTGCTGTTGAGTGCCATTTCCTTTTGGGCCAACGAGTACATCATCCCTTACACCAACCGTCAGGTTAACTATATCTTCAATGTCAAGATCAAGAAGTATGCCCCCCGGGGACTCCTGCGGCAGAATCGTATCTGGTACCGCTCCGAAGACAATACCATCTGGAACATAGAAGCCTTCGACCCCCGCACCGACACCATGAAGGATGTCACCCTATACCGGCTGGATGAAAGAAACCGTCTCGTCCAGCGAGTGGATGCCAGCCTGGTGCGCTGGGATGGGGAGGGATGGCTTTTCAAGAAAGGAGTGGTGAGGGAGTTCCCCGCCGATGGGGCTCTCGTCAGCAGCTCCTTCGACAGTCGACGAATCCTGCTGCCTGAGAGGCCCGAGGACTTCAAGCAGACCCATAAAGAGCCGGAGGAGATGAGCTTTGTAGAGATGCGCAGCTATATCCGAGGTCTCCAGGCAAACGGTTTTGACACTACCAAATATGCGGTCGACCTTCAGGCCAAGCTGGCCTTTCCTTTAGTGAGTCTCATCATGGTGCTCGTGGGAATACCCTTTTCCCTTAGGCCCAGCCGCAGCGGAGGGGTCGCCCTGGGAATAGGGCTCAGCTTCATGATCGGGTTCAGCTATGTTGTGCTGTTCTATCTGGGCATTTCCCTCGGGCATGCGGGAAGGTTACCTCCTCTGCTCTCCGCCTGGTCCACCAACCTCATCTTCGTCGGGACGGGACTCTACCTTATGACGGGTGTTCGGAGCTAGCGGAGGAGGAAAGGGATGTCGCGAGTTCTGAAATCCTCCTCCAGTGGCCTAAGGCCAGGCCTCGGCATCCTGCTGGCGCTACTCCTCGTTTCCGGGTGCGCCGGGCCGCTCAAGCAGCTCGCGTACTCGGTGAGGGAGTCGCCGGAGAATGCGGGCTTCGCCCCTGCCATTCTCAGGGGAAAAAGAGTGGGATTTCTCACGGCCACCGTTACCACCGGAAACGAGCAGTACCGGAGCCTCACCACCCTTTCGTTGGCCCGTGCCTTCTCGAAGCTCAACTCTGAGCTGGGAATAATCCTGGTGCCTCCACGCGAGAGCCTTAACCGCATAAATGCCAACGGGCTCTCTGAGGAGTACGCCCGGATGATGCTCTCCTATGAGAGGACGGGCGTTCTCAAAAAGGAGACCATCTCGAGGATAGGGAAGGCGATGGGGGTTGATTATGTGGTCCAGCCGAGTCTTGTTAAGTTCTCCCAGCACCGGAATGTTCGAGTCACCTTCTTCGGTGTCCGCCTTGTTGAGACCGTTGAGTCTTCCGTGCGAGTCTCCATGGAGCTCTGGGATTGTGAGAGCGGCAAGGACTTCTGGAACGGCTGGGCTGTGGTGACTGTGGCGGGAGAAGATGTTAGGGCCAAGTATGTCCCCTTCGAAGAGGTAGCCGAGATCGCTTACGGCAGACTGCTTAGTGTGCTCGCCAGGGAAGACCTCAAGAAAGGGAAAGCTAAGGAAGAGAAGCAGCTGAACAGCCGGAACTTTTTTCTGAAGGAGCGATTGGGAGCCCGAAGATTTTTGCAGAGAACCTGAGGTTTTTTCTCCCTTTGGGCGCTGAGGTCGGTAAGGGGTCGGCAGATAACCCTACGCCATCTTCCTTGACACCTTTTGTGGCGGAAGGCTTTAGGCGCAGCTTTCGTCTCTTAAGCTCAGAGCAAAATCCAGTTGACAGAGAGGATGGGCGAAAATAAACTGAGCTGGCCTGAGGGGGCCATCTTTTTTCATTCTAAGGTTAGGGGCTTTCCCGGAGGCATTTCTTTTTGGCAAACCGCTCGCCCCTGGGAGAGGGAAGACCGGACGTTAGCCAGCAGAGCCCCTTGCCTTTGAACCCAAGAGGAGAGAGCCGAAATGACGGAGCCCTGGAAGACAAAACATTGGTTCACTAGCCCCTGGAACTTCCACAAAGAAGTCACCGACCAGTGCCACTTCCCCGAGCGGATCGAAATTCACGATGTTTCGCTGCGGGATGGCGAACAGCAGGCAGGGCTCATCTTCAGTGCTGATGAGAAGCTGAGGCTCGCAGAGAAGATGGCCGAGGTGGGAATCCAGCGCATCGAGGCCGGCATGCCTGCGGTCAGCCCTCAGGACGCCGAGGCAATAAAGCGCATCGTTAAGGCAAAGCTCGGGCCCAAGACCTTCTGCTTCGCCCGCTGCATGGTGGATGATGTGAAGCGGGCCGCGGACTGTGGCGTGGATGGGATCGTGGTGGAAATCCCCTCCAGCGAACACATAATAGAATATGCCTATCGCTGGCCCCTCCAGAGGGCCATTGATCTCTCCATCTCCGCCACCCAATGCGCCAAGGAAAATGGCCTCTACACCGTTTTCTTTCCCATCGATTTCACTAGAGCCGACATCAACTGGGTGCTTGACCTCATCACAAAAGTGGCCACCGAAGGCCACATGGATGCCCTGGCCGTGGTGGATACCTTCGGCGGCCTCAAGCCCCACACCGTGCCCTACCTCATAGGCAAAATAAAGGAGCGTATCGATAAACCCCTTGAGACGCATTTTCACGAGGATTTCGGCCTGGGCGCCGCCAATACTATCATGGCCCTGGCCGCGGGGGCCGAGGTGGCCCACACGACGATCACGGGGATCGGTGAGCGGGCGGGCAACACCCCTTACGAGGACGTCGCCCTTGCCCTCAAGTGCATGTATGACAAGGATATAGGCCTCAAGGCGGAAAAGTTCTGCGAGCTGTCAAAGCTCATGCGGGACATCAGTGGCATGCCCATCCCGCCCAACCGTCCCATCGTGGGCGATACCCTCTTCAACATCGAGTCGGGGATAATCATCAGCTGGCTCAAGAACCTGGACGAGGATAAGCTCCTTGAACTCACACCCTTCCACCCGGACCTCGTGGGACAGAAGCCGCCGGAGCCCATCCTGGGAAAGAATAGCGGCATAGATTCTGTGGCCATCTTCTTGGAGCAGCTCGGCATCAAGGCGAGCCAGGAGGAGATGGAGAGCCTTGTCAGGGAGGTGAAGGAGAGGTCTTACCAGCTCCACCGCACTCTCACCATGGATGATTTCAAGGCCCTGGTGGGGAAGAAATAAGAGCGCCTGAGGAGACGGGCGGCCCATGGATAGCTATGCCCTGGGTCAGTTTCAGGTCGATTACCAGAAGAGGGTGGATTTCGATGCCCTCAGGCGAAAGCGGGTGGAAAGGGCGGTCGCCTCCCTCAAGGAAGATGGCTTCGATGCCCTTCTCCTCTGGAAGGATGAAAGCCTAAGGTACATAACTTCCCTCAAGGCCCAGCTCATAGTGGGAAAGACAGCCTCGCTCAACGGCGTCCTCCTCCTCAAGGATGGCTCCTTTGTGCTCTTCTGCTCCGGGGGCGAGAGAGAGCGCATAGAGGAGCACATGCCCTGGATTGAAGAGTTCTACCCCATCCCCATCATGGAAGAGCGGGGGCTCATCGAGGCCTTTGTCTCCGGGACTCTGAAAAGGGTCTTCTCCGAGAGGGGCCTGGAGAGGGGGCGAGTGGGCCTTGACGTCGTCCACTCGGCTCAGTTCGAGGCCTACAGGAGGCACCTCCCCGGTGTGGAGTTCGCAAACGGCGATGCCCCCATGCAAAGGGCGCGTCTTATCAAATTCCCCGAAGAGATAGCTCTTCTCGAGGAGGCGGCGGCCCTGGGGGACGCCTTGACGAGAAGGGCCCTCGATAGGGTCAGGGCCGGGAGGAGGGAGTGCGAGCTCGCGGGCGACGCCATGCAGACCCTTTACTACCTCGGCGGGGAATTCCAGATGACCCTATCCCCCTTCGTGGGCTCCGGCGAGCACCTCTCTCCTCCCATGCGCTATGCCACGGACAAGATAATCCGCGAAGGGGACCTAGTCTTCGTGGATATAGGGGCTGTCTGGAACGGCTATTTCAATGATGTGGGGAGGACGACCATCTGCGGAAGGCCGACGCGGGAGCAGAAGAGGGTCTATAGAGCAGTTTATGAATGCCTTGAGGTCTGTAAGGAAGCCATGGGCCCAGGGGTCACGAATGACCAGGTGGCCGAGGCCATGCTGGAGGCGGCCGCGAGCCATGGCCTGAGAGAGCGCTTCATCAGCCTCTTCATAGGCCACGGCATAGGGATGAGCGGGAATGAGCCTCCATACATAGGGGAGACCCTCCCCGGAGCGGAGACCGTGGAGCTCAAGCCCGGCATGGTGTTCGCCGTTGAGCCCCTGATCTGGCTGCCCGGCATTGCGGGAGGCGGCGGTGTGAGACTCGAGGACACCATCCTCATCACCGAGACCGGCTGCCGTGCCCTGAACAGGCTTGATTTTGAGGAGAGGCTTCTTGATTGAGGACTTGAGTCTACATAAACCCAGCCCCTTCCCTTAGTCGCTGAATCGCCCCTGCGCCTCTCAGCCCAAGGGCGGCTAAGCTCTTGACTCCACTTCCGCCTCTATCTCGGGATTAACCCCTTGGAGAAACCCCCTCATCCAGGCTTCGAGAATGGAGCACATGAGCTCTGGGCTGGCTCCCGCCGCCTCCCAATGACCAAGGTTTAACGCGGGGGTATGCTGAAAGCGGAGCCTTTTTCCCTCGGCCTGGGCTATCTGTTCAGTGAGCCAGAAGTGAATTGAGCTATCTCCCACCAGAACCTCAAGCGGGGTTCTTCATCACTCCGGTAGTCCTCGGCCCCCCTTCCGGTGAGCCTCTCCATTTCTTCACCGAACCGCTCCTGAAGGCGCGGAAGAGGGCCTCCTCCCTCCGGCGCACCCCTTTTATTTTATCCCACATCAAGTAATGGATGGGCCCGAGTACAAGGCTGATGCCTCCCTCAGCCCTCCTTCCTGACCCTCTCGTTCAGGGCTCTTAGGAGCTCCTCCACGGCCACCCCGTCCCGGGTGGCCGTCCGCTCTATACTCTCTCCCCCTCCGCAGCAGGAATCCACCCGGAAGCGGTTGAAGACCTCGATGGTCTCAGGATAGGACTTTATGACATCATTTATGACCATATCTCTGGTGATGGTTACCACAGCCATACTCCTTTTCCTCCCCTGAGCTCAGCCCGGTCTGGGGGCGATGATGGCAAGCAGCGTCAAGGGCTCGCCGCCGTCAGCCTTCATGCCATGGGGCTCATTTGGTTCGCAGATTGCAAGGTCTCCGGCCTTCACAGCTCTTTCCCCTTCTCCCAGAGTGAAGGTGCCCGAGCCCTCAAGGGCAAGCATCAACACCCGGCTTGAGGAGGTGTGGACCTCTTTCTCATGGCTGGGCTCAAACGTGAAGAGCACGACCCGCATGGCCTCCGAATCATGGAGAAGCTTCATGCCGGGACGGTCGCCGTAAAACTCCCTTTCCTCAAAAAGGCTCTTGACTCCCACTGGCCTCCTCCCCGAGCTTCCGCTCATTCCATGAGTTCCTCTATCTCCTTCACGATGGTGTCGGGCTCCATGTTGTGCATGGCTGCGCCGAAGGCGAGGCTCTCCATCCTCATCCCCGGGCAGGTGAAGCACCCCTGGCCGAAGTATTTTTCGATGACCTTCGTGGCGCCGGGCACGTTGTCGAGGACATCTCCGATGACGGTGTCACGAGTAACGGTGAATTTTTGCTCGCTCATCTTTCTCTCCTCTTACCTTGCCGGCGGCTGAATACCCTCAGCCGGCTTGATGGTTTTGAGCATGTTAATGACGAAACAGAGGATGCCCACGAAGGCTATGACGCCGAAGACACCCAAGAGAGAGGCCATGGCCGCGCTCTCCGGGCGATGGCGCGAAAAGGCCCAGAAAATTGCCATACCGATGACTCCCACGTTGGCCAGCCAGAGGTTTGCCTTGAAAAGGCCCTGGCTCCAGATCTGCTGTCCGCTGAACCGCGGCAGGATGTGATAGCCCACGCCGAAAATAAGCATGGTCACCCAGCCGAAGACCATGATGTGCGAGTGCACGGGGAGATAGTAGACGATGTAGCGGGGAACCGCCACCATGAGAACACCGGTGACAGCCCCCACCAGAAGATAAATGAGACTCATTCGGATGAACCAAACGGTTGTCCTGTCCATGACGTCTCCTCTCCGAGAAATAAAAAATTCTCAAACTCCATCCTAAAGATAAACCCTGCTGCTTCAACGAGCCATGATCTAGATCATAAATGATTAATTTTTTGGCGGAAGAAGAAAGTCAACCAGAGGGAAAGGCCTGATCTAAAATGCCCAGACCCGGCTCCTGGGTTCCTTTTAGGGCCTAGCGGGGCCTAAAGACGGCGTGGTAATTCTTGAGGGAGTTCCACCTGAACTCCCACACCCCGGCCGTCTCGATGGGGTCGAGGGCCTTCTCGACGCTCAGGCTTTTTCCATTTTCCTCCAGGATGCATTGAAATCTCCCGCGGGAACCTATTTGGTGAGGAGCTTTGAGTACCTGTGAAAAAATGTTAGAATTACAGAGAAACCAGCGATATTAAATATGGATTCTGGAGGGGGTGGTTTCATGAGACTATTCATTACGCGGGCAAAGATATTCTCCCTTATCCTCATTCCTCTATTTCTCCTCTCCTGCGCCAGCACATATCTTCCGCCGATAGGCGCCGGTGGAAAGACGTTTAAGCCCGAAGATGATGAAAAGAGGCTATGGGAGGCTGTCGTAAAGGAGGAGGTGAAGCTGGATGCCAGCGACAAGATCCTTCATGACCCTCTTCTTGAGGACTATGTCAATGACATTGCCTTTGGCCTCATCCCCCCTGAGGTGAAGGCCCAGCCCAGGGTTGCTTTTCGCGTCAAAGTCATAAAGGACCCCACGCTCAATGCCTTCGCCTATCCCAACGGCCGCATCTACGTCCACTCGGGCCTCATCGCCCGCTCGGAGAACGAGGCCCAGCTGGCAACCGTGCTGGGCCATGAGATGGGCCACGTGACTTACCGCCACGCCATCCGGGGCTATCGGGACCAGAGAAATAAGGCCATAGGCCTGACGGTGGCAGCCATTCTGGCGAGCATCGGCCTGGCCGTTTTAGGGGCCAGGGCCGCGAAGGAGGGACACCCTGAAGCAGGGGCCGCCATTTATCAGACAGGCCAGGTACTCTTGAGCCTGGGCCTCAAGTTCGGTTATGCTGCCTCCGTGAACGGCTATGGGCGGGATCTTGAGCGGGAGGCGGACCTGGTGGGGATGCGCTATCTCCTGGATGCGGGCTATGACCCCAAGGAATCTCCCAAGGTCTTTCAGCTAATGCTCAAGACCTATGGCGACCGCCCCGCCCTCGAGCAGTTTTTCTTCGGAAGTCACCCCAATAACAGCGAGCGCATCGCCAACTACCGGGAGCTTCTCAGGGGAAAGTATGCCGAAGCGGTGGCGCGGCCAGACCTTGTGAAAAACACCGAAAGGTTCCGGATGAGAACCCGCGTTCTAGTGCGAGAGAACGCCTATCTCGACATCCAGGCGGGACGTTATAATCAGGGGAGAGAGGGCCTGGAAAAGGCCCTCTCCATCATGCCCAATGACGCCAAGGCTTATTATTACTACGGGGAGCTCTATCGCCTATCAGCCAAATCCGTCCTTGAGCGGCAGCAAGCCATTTCAAAATACCGTCGCGCCCTGGAGCTTGACCCTGATCTCAGCCTCGCCTACCGCTCGATTGGCCTCACCTACTATCGACTGGGGATGAGGGAGGAGGCCCGGGTTGCCCTCAAGAACTATCTCGAAATAAAGCCAAGAAAAGACGAAGACCCCGAGGCCTACAAGCTTTACCTCAAGGAGAAAAAGCAGATCGAGGAGTATATCAGGGAGCTTGAGCGGAGCTAGAGCATGAACACCTCCGATAGACCCGTCGGCGTTGGACTCCTGGGAATCGGCCTCTGGGCAACCCCTTTGGCCGATGCCGTAAAGGAAAGCCCTCTGCTCAAGATGGCGGGCTGCTTCACGCGAACTCGTGAGAAGCGGGAGCGATTTGCGCGGGAGTACGGCTGCCCGGCTTCGGGGAGCTATGAAGCCCTCCTTGAAGACCCAGAGGTGGAGGGAGTTATCATAGCCACTCCCAGCCACCTCCATGCCGAGCAGGCCATCATGGCCGCCCGCGCGGGGAAGCACGTTTTCGTTGAAAAACCCATGGCCAACACCATCTCCGATTCGGAGCTCATCATCGAGGAGTGTCGCAAGTTCGGGGTGGTACTCCAGGTCGGCCTCGACAAGCGGCGCTTCAAGGTCTACCGCAAGATGAAAGAACTCATAGAAGGCGGTGCCATAGGAATGCCCGTTGCGGCAGAGGCCAATTTCTCCCACGAGTTCGGCCTCGTCCTGGGCCCGGAGCGCTGGCATTACTACAGGGAAAACGTCCCGGGAGGGGTGCTCATGCAGATCGGCATTCACGTGCTGGATGCCCTCACCTATCTCTTGGGTCCGGTAAGAAGGGTACAGGCTCTGGCCTCTAAGCTCGCCACCCGCTCAGAGATCTTCGACACCACCAGCACCCTGCTAGAGTTTGAATCCGGAGCCCACGGATTTCTGGGAAGCCACTTCAACACGCCCAAGAACTGGTTCACCACCGTTTACGGCACAGATGCGATCCTGAGCGCTCGCATACGCCTCCCTCAGAGCTCCCTTGAGGAATACATAGGGTTCATTACCAGGGCGGATGAGGGAGCAGAGCTCTTATTGCAGAAAAGAGGAGTGGATGGGGCCGAGCCCATTCCCTTCGGGGTGGTCAATACCGTCCTGGATGAGCTCGAAGACTTTGCCCGCTGCGTTCGCACGGGCACCCCCCCTGAGACGGGAGGGAAGGAGGGACTTATTGCCCTGGCCATGGTTCTGGCTGCCATGCGCTCTGCAGAGGAAAGAAGGGCGGTAGAGGTGGCAGAGCTCCTTCTTTGAGGGTGGGGTCCTTCGGGCAGAGCCCGGCAGAGGTAGAAGGCCGCTATCGCCGACAGGGATCTGCTGGCTAGCGAAGCAGGCGGCCCTGCGGCTAGTTTGTTTTCTCTTCAGAGCCACTTCCGCACCATCTCTGAAGTCTCCTTAAGGCGGGGCAAAGGGCCCTTCCCTAGACCTCCCGTTGACAGCATACGCGGGGGCGGGTAAAATTTAATATAGTAACAAAGGGTAATTTCAGGGTTATTTTCGTATTTCAGCAAATTAGAAATGGGGTAAACGTGTTCTCTTTGAAAAGCCTGGCCAGATTGAAAATAGCGCAGCGAGCCTTCTTGGTAGGCCTCCTGTTATTCGTGGGCCTGGCTCTGGCTCCTCAGCTCTGCTCGGCCCAGGAGCCTGGTTTCCGCCTTCCCCCTTCCGTGGTGGTCGTGGAGCCTGTGGTGGAGCGAAGAATAAGAAACCAGCTTCAGGTAGTGGGCACCGTGGAGCCATGGCTCTCCACAACTGTGAGCGCTGAGGTTGAAGGGCTCACCGAGAGGGCTGACCCCGAGGAGGGAGACTACGTCAAAGGGGGGGAAACCGTCCTCGTGCAGCTCAAGCGCACCGACCGCCTAATAAAACTTCAGGAGGCAAATGCCGCTCTTGCCAAGGCCTCGGAGGAGTATAAGAAGCTCAGACGGGGCCTCAGAAAGGAGGAAATCGACAGGCAGAGGGCAGAGCTTCAGGAAAAGATGGCCCTCATGGAGAAATACGAAAGCGACCTCAAGCGGGCGAAGAGGCTCTTTGAGGAGAAGGTCCTCGATGAATCCTCATATGTAAAGGCAAATAGTGATTATCTGGCCGCGAAGTACCAATACCTGCGCGCCGAGAAGGAGCTGCGGCTCGCGGAACTGGGCCCTCGGGAAGAGGAGGTGGCGGCTTCCAAGGCTGAGGTGGAACGCTATCGGGCTCAGGTGCGCAGAATCCAGGATGAGCTGGGGAATACTACCATCCGCTCCCCCGTCTCGGGCTTCTTGGTAAAAAAGCACATAGAGGTGGGGCAATGGGTAGTGCAGGGGGGGGCGGTGGCTGACATCATCAATATCGATAAGGTATACATCCGGGCCCCCGTCATGGAGCGGAATATCAGCGAGCTTCGGGTGGGGGATGAGGCCAGCATCCGCCTTGATGCTCTTCCCGGCCAGGTTTTCAGCGGCCGGATCAAGCATATAAATCCCCAGGCCGACCCCGCCAGCCGAACCTTCCCCGTTAAGATGGAGGTTGAGAACACCCGGGACTACCGGCTAAAGAGCGGCATGTTCGCCCGGGTTACCATCGAGTATGGCGAGAGCAACACCGCACTCCTTGTCCCCAAGGACGCGGTCGTGCTCCAGAGCTCCTCCCAGTTCGTCTATACCGTCAACGGCGACAAGGCCCACATGATCCGGGTCAGGACAGGAAGGTCTTTGGGGGGGCTGGTGGAGGTGCTGGGAGCGAACCTCAAGAAAGGTGATCCTGTCATCGTCGTCGGCAACGAGAAGCTTCGCCCCGGAGCCGAGGTAATAGTCAGGAACCGAGAGAAGCTCCCTCCACCCGCCGGGAAACCGCCCGAGCCCGCCCGCGCTCCTTCAAAATAGGCAAGGTAAGCTTACTTTGAAATTAGTCGAGTTCTGTCTTAAGAACCCCGTTACGGTAACTGTGGGGATAATCCTCGCCCTTCTTTTTGGCGGCATAGCCCTCTTCCGCATCCCCCTTCAGATGACCCCGACAGTGGACCGGCCCGAGATCACGGTTGAGACCGCCTATCCCGGGGCCTCGCCCAGAGAGGTGGAGGAGGAGATAGTCGACCGGCAGGAAGAGCAGCTCAATGCCGTGGAGAACCTGCTGGAGATGACCTCCACCTCCTTCGATGGCAGGGCCTCCGTGGTGCTCAGATTCGACTGGGGGACCAACAAGGATATCGCCCGCCTGGACGTCTCGGAGAAGCTCAATCTCGTCAAGGATATCCCTGAGGATGCTGAGGAACCCGTCATCCGGGCTGTCAACTCAGATGAAGAGCGGCCGGTGGCCTGGCTCATCTTGCACACGGGACGCGACATCAACGAAGTTCGGCCCGAGGCCGAGGATGTGATAAAGCCTCATCTGGAACGCGTTAATGGAGTGGGCAATGTCCTGATGTTCGGCGGCCAGGAGCGGGAAGTGAGGGTGACCCTTGACCAAAGGGCTCTCGCGGCTCGCGACATCTCCATCAGCCAGGTTAGGGATGCCCTCATCAGGGAGAACAGCAACATAAAAGGCGGGAAGATCGATGAGGGCAAGCGGCGCCACGTGGTACGCACTGTGGGGCAGTTCCGCACCCTGGGGGAGATGGAGAGTACGATCGTCGCACAGCAGGACGGAAGACCGGTTTACCTTAGGGATGTGGCCCAGGTGAGCTTCGATTACAAAGACCTTGAGTTCTTCGCCCGCCAGAAGGGCGCGCCCACCATAGGTTTCGGGGTGCTCCGGAAGACCGGCGCCAATGTAGTGGAAGTCATGAAGGGGGTGAAGCGTGAGCTTGATTACCTGAATAACAAGCTCTACAGGGGTAAGGACATCTATCTCGAGCTCGTCTACGATGAGACCGTTTATATCGAAGAGTCCGTAAATCAGGTGGTAAAGAACCTCCTCTTCGGGGTAGGCCTGGCCTTCCTGATCCTCATCCTATTCCTGCGGAGCCCCCGCAGCGCCGTTATGATCAGCCTCGCCATGCCCATCTCCATCGTGACCACCTTCGTCTTCCTGGACTTCCTGGGCCGCTCGCTGAACATCATCTCACTCGCCGGGCTCGCCTTCGCCGTGGGCATGGTCGTGGATAACTCGGTGGTGGTTCTGGAGAACATCTTCCGCCACCGCGAGATGGGAAAGGGCCCCTTCAGGGCTGCTCTTGACGCCACCCAAGAGGTCTGGGGGGCGGTGCTTGCCGCCAGTCTCACCACCATGGCCGTGTTTGTCCCCATAATCTTCGTCAAGGAGGAGGCGGGCCAGCTCTTCCGGGACATCGCGATCACGATAGCGGTGGCCATCTTCATATCCCTTGTGGTGGCCCTTACAGTGCTTCCCATGCTGAGCGCCCGCTTCTTGCGGGTGAGGGCTAAGGAGGGAGAAGGCCGGAGGCGGGTGGGCCCCCTGGACATTCTACTTTTCACCTGGGTGGGATGGCTGATCTCCTGGCTTATCCTCGGGGCAAACGGCTGGCTAGCCAGGGGAGTGACGAGGAGGCTCGCCGTGGGAGCCCTGATTGTGGGAGCCTCCCTCTGGCTGGCCTTTAAATTTGCTCCACCCATGGACTACCTTCCCGCTGGAAACCGGAACTTTGTCTTATGCCTGGTGAAGTCGCCCCCCGGCTTTAACCTCCAGCAGAATGAGCTGATAGTGAGGGAGCTTGAGGAGAGGTTCAGCCGGATTAAGGAGATAGAGCGCCTTTTCTCGCTGGTGCGGCCGGGAACGCCCTTCATCGGAGCCATGGCTAGCGAGGAGTATTCCGACATCAGGAGCATGCAGCGGCTTACAGAGGAGATGCGGAAGGCCTCCTCCGGCATCCCCGGCACACCTGTCTTCGTGAGCCAGGTGGCCCTCTTTCAGCGAAGGGGCTTCATAGGCGGGGTTAACGTCGAGGTGGA
The DNA here is from genome assembly GCA_964575845.1 of uncultured bacterium. Taxonomy (GTDB): domain Bacteria; phylum UBA8248; class UBA8248; order UBA8248; family CAZNSX01; genus CAZNSX01. The sequence goes on from CAZNSX010000008.1 coordinate 96,630, forward strand.
TGTCAAGGGGGATAGCCTCACTGAGATCGAGCGCATCGCCTCAGCCATCGAGGGGGAAGTGAATGCACTTCCCGGGGTCAACTTCGTCAACAGCAGCTTCGAGCTGGGGAACCCAGAGCTCCAGGTTCAGGTGGACCGGGAGAAGGCGGCCGACCTGAACCTTTCGGTCGCTGAGGTTGGCTACATAGTCGAGACACTCATTAACGGCACCAAGGCCGGCAGCTTCCGGGAAAATGGAAAGGAGCTGGATATAACCCTGAGGGGTGAAAAGCAAGAATTCGACCGCACTCAGGACTTGGAGGGGATCGTCCTACACTCCCCTCTGGATCGCACCGTTTTTCTCTCCGACATTGCTCAAGTTCGGGGGACTACCGGCCCCACTCAGATCCAGCACACTGACCGGGACCGTTCGATAGAGCTCACGGTTAACCTCAGGGGCGAGGTCCCCATGGAGGAGGCCGTGGACATGATCGACCGGCGCGTGGTCCAGCCGCTCCGGCAGGGCCTGCCCCTCGGTTACAGCATAGAGATCACGGGGCAGGCGCGGGATTTAGACCGCACCTGGGATGCCGTGAAGTGGTCTTTCCTTCTGGCCGTGGTTATCAGTTATCTTCTCATGTGCTCCCTGTTCGAGTCCTTCACCTACCCCTTCATCATCATGTTCAGCGTGCCCATGGCGGCCACGGGCGGGATCATGGCGGTGAAGCTGGCCAATAGTTTCCAACCTCTGGTGAAGATGGATGTGATAACCATGCTTGGCTTTGTCATCCTGGTCGGGATCGTGGTCAATAACGCCATCCTCCTCGTGCACCAGGCGCTGAACCACATGAGGGAAGGCTCTCACTACAGGGCCGCCATCCTTGATAGCTGCCGGGTGCGCATCCGCCCCATATTCATGAGCACTATCAGCAGCATCTTCGGGATGTTGCCTCTGGTGCTCTCCTCGGGCTCGGGGAGCGAGCTTTACCGTGGCCTGGGCTCTGCGGTCGTGGGGGGGCTTCTCGCCTCTACGATTTTCACGCTGATCCTGGTACCCATCGTATTTACACTCTGGATGGACATGACGGCGGGCCTGAGACATCTTCTGGGAAGGCCCGAGCCCGAAAGCATAAAGGGAGAGCTATAGATGATAAGACTTCACCGCTTCCACCACGTCTCCTTCATGGTCTCTGACCTCGAGGCCTCGAAGGACTTCTACGGCAGGGTCCTGGGTCTCAAAGAAATCTCCAGGCCCGACTTCGGCTTTCCAGGAGCCTGGTACCAGCTGGGGGACATTCAGCTCCACCTCATCTCCGGCCGCGTGCCCCACACCCCCGATGAAGCTCCTGGCCCGCGGGATGAGCATGTGGCCTTCGCCATAGATGATTATGAGGGGACCATTAAGAGACTCAAGGAAGAGGGGATACCCCACTTGGAGCAGTTCATCCCGGCGCTTGGCTTCAGGCAGGTCTTCGCCCGCGACCCCAACGGCAACATGGTGGAATTCATAGACCTAGGGGGAGAGGCCAGGGGCTGAGAAGCAGGGCGGGTAGCAAGAGAAGGCAAAAGAAAGGCCGCCTCCGGGATGGGGGTGGCTTTCTTTTGTCGGAGTGGATATTTTTCTTACTACCTAATCTGTAAAAGTTAAGTTCTTCCCCTACAGTTTCGTGGGTTGAAAAGTGGTAGTCAGTCTCCTCTTCGACCCCCCTATGCTCGCACCAAATTGACGGGGTAACCCCGAAATAGGATTTTTGGATATTAATTGTTGACATTTACAGGAATACGTGAATATAGTTGACTATACTTATTTCTCAGTCATTACGGAGCGGAATCATGCCCCCACCAGAAGACCGGATTTACACAGCAGAAGCGGCAAAAAAGGCAGGTATCAGCAAGGCAACCCTCTTGAGATGGCTGAAGGACGGAAAAATTCCAGAGGTCGCAAGGGACGTCCGAGGCTGGAGAGTGTTTACTGAAAAGGAAGTGGAAAACATCAGGGAATATGCAAACAAGATAATCCCGCCAGATTCATGATGCCTGTCTGTTAGATTCTGGGGGCCGCAAAAACAGATGAGTGGCCACCATCATCTCGCAAGAGGAGGAACAGAGAATGGGTCACGTAAGAGTGGGGAGATTACCAAAGATTAGAGGCTGGAAACAGGTTATAGCCCTTCTTGACTCTGGCGATTCTTCCTCATCTGACGTTGCTGCAGCGACTGCAAAAGCGGCTAAAGACTTCATAAGCCAAAAAAGCACTGATCCTTCGTTAGTCTTCTCATATTGGCTTCTCACACAAATCACTGCCAGAGCAAAAAGCGACAATTTCATAGAGGAAATCAAAGAAATCGGGCTCGATATGAGCAAGGTTGAGAGCGCACTTGACTTCCTGGGAAGTGTCGCAAGTTTTACGCGCTCAGAAATCAAGCAACGGGGTGAGACATTCCCGCTTTCAGAGTTCACCCAATTATCGCTTCGCGAGGTGCTTACCGAGACGATTGGACAACAATCTCAGTCACTGTTCGGAACGACACAGAAGGACGTCATATTAGCCTGCCAGAGATATTCAAGGCCGAATCAGTTCGCAAAGCTATCCCGCCTGTATTTTTCCAAGGTTCTAAACCGCTGCATGCAGTTTTTCGTCAGCAAAGAGTCACCAAACAATATTGGCGAAGGCAAGAAATTCAAGGACATTTCAGACCTCTCAGACTTCAATGCTGCTCTTGAGGCATATTGCTATCAAAGCGCAAAAATCGTCGAGGATTTTGCCGGGGGCTGGTATTCCAAGAGAAACTGGCAGGGCGAAATCTCCGAGCAGGACGCCAAAGGATTTGTCGCTGTGGCAATGGAGAAATTAAGGGCAGAGATAGCCCGCGAGGGACAGACTGCGGGGGCGGGGAAATGAAAAACACTCTCGTGCTATGCAATCATGGCGAGAGCAAAGCTGCGCCGCAAAGCACGCCTTTTGATGCTTCACTCAGCATCAATCCTACGCCTCCTGACCAGAATCTGAAGCTGCACGTTGACAATATAAGCCACCATATTCTAAAGGACGTGAACTCTCTTGCGCATGACCTGCTGGAAATAGCTTCATTCACGTACTATGCGGATTGCTCCATAAAGCGGGGTGAAGAAGCCAATGTTTATGCAGATAAATGGCAAAGAAGATTCGAGCTTGTAGTTCCGGTAAGCAATCCCGCGAGGTGGAACAATCCTGAAGTCAAGGACCTGCTAACCGAAACCCTGGAGTTCTTAACCGGGGATGAGTTTTCGTTCAATTTTACAGGCTGCGGCCCCAGGCCGAGGCAGCTATATTTGAATTTGGGCGATAGCCTCCCTGCTTACCCAGGCTCTGACTGCATATGCCTTTTCTCTGGAGGGATAGACTCGCTTGTGGGCAGTCTATTCCTGCTTAGGGAACAAAATGAGCGCCCGCTTCTCGTAAGCCATCGCAGCGTGCCTGTCATGGATGCGCGCCAGAAAAGCTTGGTCAAACTTGTTCAAGACCGAAACCCGGAATGGCAGTTTCCTCATCTGAGCGTGTGGGTCAACCGGATGGGCAATCGAGCTGTTGAAAATACGCAAAGAAGCAGGTCATTCCTCTATCTGTCAATAGCCAGCGCTGTCGCGTTTCAGCTCGGCATGGAAAAAATCTACATCTGCGAAAACGGAGTAGTAAGCCTTAATATCCCCATATCCGGACAGACTGTCGGCACATTACTTACAAGAACGACTCATCCGAAGTTCTTGGCTTTGTTCAATGAATTCATAAAGAGATTGTTTGAAACAGATTTCTCGGTTGAGAATCCTTTTATTTTCTCAACAAAGACCCAACTGCTTGACATGCTCATGAGGTGGAATCAAGGCGAGCTTTTGCAGGCTACGGTTTCATGCTCCTACACGCAGGGAAAAACAAAGATGCAGCCCCAGTGCGGCACATGCTCGCAGTGCATTGGCCGCCGGTTCTCGGTAGTGGCTGCGGGTCTGGAAGAGCACGACAAGCCTAAATACTACGAAAAAGACGTATTCTTGCATTCTCTTGAAGAGGGCAGAGAGACCGCGTTTGCAGAAGCGTATGTTCGGACAGCATTCGAAATAAACGAGATGGATGATGTCCAGTTTTTCAGCAGGTATCCAGAGCTTGAGGAGGCTGTTCACTTCTTAGGCATTCCCCCGGATGATTGCGGTCAAAAGCTGTATGACCTGTTTCAGCGTCATGCGACCGAGGTCGTCAGAGGCGCAACAGGCAAATGCAACGAGCACCAAAAGGAGCTCTTGGCAGGGAAACTACCTGACAACTGCCTTATTTCCATGCTTGCGCACCGGCGTCATCTATTGAATCCCCTTGAAGTGTACGCTGATAAATTAGCAAGAATCCTTGGGGCTGGCCTCAGGATTGATTTTCAGACAGAAAAACCGAAAACAGAGCCCCGCCTCCAGGAATCTGCTCAGGCAGCCCTGGCAGCTGCGGACGAGCGGCTGCGCCGGGAAAGCCCGATGCTTTCTTACTCGGTGGTCAGCACAAAGCCTGATTTCGCGGATACGAATGATTATAACCGTCTGCTTTTCATAGAGCTTAAGCTTGTGACCAACAGGCCGAAGCTTAACAAGATAATCACTGAGATCACGAGCCGAATCACCATCTATCGCAACCAGGGAGCGTTTGTGCTGTTCGTGGTTTATGACAATGATGACTTCATTGTTAATGACGAGGAGTTCATCAGGGATTTGGAGAAGCACGATAAGATAAGAGTTATCGCGGTTAGATGATGTGGGGGTTTTGTTATACAGAACGAAGCCTCTAACTATTCAGAATTTCTTGGCAAATCCAAGGCTCAGAGGTAGCTTGGCTGAACCCAGTTTTTCTAAGAACGGGAGCATCAAATGAGAGACACTGTCATTGAAAACCCTATCATCAATTCCCCCTACGAAGAACCCAAGCGGCACTTTCGGTTCCCCGAGGACGGCATCACAAACGAAATAATCGAGGAGCGCCGGGTAAGCTCATATTTCGTCCCAATCCCAAGACCCAAGAAAAGCCGGATAGGTCACGGCTGCGCCGTGGCCTCCTGTTGGGTAATTTCGGGTTAAACCTGCGCTTTGACCTACCCATTCCCATTAAAATAAATCAACTCTGTCTATATCAAATACCGGCTCCTTGCCGAGGTGATAACTTTCATAGCTTGAATACTTCCATCCCCCTGGCATCCGGCAGAACCTTCTTGCCACGGGGTTGCGGGCTTTCCTGTCACAATCGAGTCGCATCAATATCAATTCAGGGATGGGAAATCTCGCATAAAATATAGATGGAAGGAAATTTTGTGTCAAACAATCAAGTTTATCTTGTCTTAGGTCAGTCGATGGAAGCGGGCATGATATCCGCCACCAGGTGGCGGGCGTGGCGGCTCGCCCGGCCGGGGCAGTACTCAGAGGTGGGGCTTTCCACCTTGCTCAGCCCCCGCGGGAGCATGCGCTTGGCGTTAGGGAGGAAGGCGACCCTCGCATCATCTCCATGGCGGGCCAGGGCCCAGTCGAGGGCTTCTTTGACCGAGGTCGTCGCCCTGAGCTTGAGCCTCTCAAGCGGAGCCAGGTTCTCCTCCCCTGTCACCACCAGGCACCCCTTGCGGGATAGCACTTCGAGGATCGGGAACCAGAGGCAGCTGTGCCAGAGCTCCTGCTTCCTGTAGTAAACATCCAGGTAGTATTTGGCCAGGTTTTCCCGGGTGGGCGGCATGTAGTCCGCGGCATAGGCGAAGTGGGCGAGACCGCCCGGGCTCGGCGAAGCCAGGATGATCGTCCCCCCGTCGCGGACTACATGGTCGAGATTGGCGATTGACCAGCAGGCATGGGCAAAGAAGGTGTCCCCGGGGAGGCTTCCCGTGATGCCTATGTCAGCGGGGCCGCCGGGGATGGCCTCCTTATCGAAGGTGTAGTAGTCATTGTAGAGGCTGAGGGTCTCCCGGTGGGCCTGGCAGAAATGACCCGCCCTGACGGCAACGATCCTGTCCTGTGGGTCGAGGATGACGTTTACGACCATCGTGAGCCCCGCCATCTCGGCGGCCTCGTCGATATCCACCCGCATCCGGTTATCGGGAGGGAGGTGGCCGAGGCCCGAGCTCCGGGAGGTGGAGAGGCGGTGGTTCCACTCGATGGTCTCATAAGAGGCTACCCCTGGGAGCACTATCTTACCCCCTCCGGTATATCCCCAGAGGCTCGCCTGAGTGAGGCCCACCCCCACTGAAAGGTCAGCATCGAGAAAGCGACGGTTGAGGAAGAGGGGGGTTCCCAGGTCCGTCACCCCCAGGAATTCAAATTCCCAGGTGTTCCTTGCCTGATTCTGATGGATGGGGACCCCGCTCCTGAGTATCTCTCCCCCCAACTTTAGCTCGAGCTCCCCTTCTGTCATGGGCCTGAGGCAACCCGCGGCTATGATTATCTCCGCTTTGGCCCCGGCCTCCTTGACCATCGTAAGTGCCGGGGGCAGGATCTCATAAGCCGGAGTGGCCCGTGCGAAGTTATCCACGAGGAAGGCGACCCGCCTGCCACGGCCCAGAAGCTCCCTGAATGGGGGCGTCCCTATGGGCTCCTCCAGCGCCCGCTCCACCTCGGCCTCGGGGTTAGGGAAGGGAGGAGGAGTCCTGGGCTCCGCCGTGAAGACAAGATTCCTCTCAGGAATTTCGAGCCGAAGGACTTCCTTACCGTAAGGCACCCTGAGCTCCGGCACTGCCTCTCCCCTCCTACCCCCTGGTGCCGCCCGCAATATTCAGCACAAAGGCCAGGTGATCACCGGGTTTTATCTTTTTCTCAAGGGCACCCGGCTGATTCAGGGGCATTTGACAGCCGTTCAAGAAGACAGCCCAGCCGGGAATGACCTCTCCCCTCTCGTCCATGAGATTTCGCCTGAAGGCGGGACCGAAGTGCTCGGAGAGCCGCTCCAGAAGCCCCCTGAGAGGAAGCTCCCCCTCAAGAGGAAAGCTCGCCTCCCCGGCGCCCGCCGCCTCCCTGAGTGGCGGGTATAGCTCCAGGGTCACGGCTTCTCCCTTTTTGGCCCTCAACCCAAAAGACCCCTCTCGGCCAGGGCCTTCTCCACATCCTCCAGACCCAACTCCCTCAGCTTTTCTGTCTTTGGGAGGCCGCTCTTGCGGTTCCAGCCGCGGTCCTCGTAATAGTCTTCGAGGATCCGGTCAAAGTCGGCCCTCTCGACCACGGCTCCTCCGCTCGGCCCGCCGCCCAGAAGAGGCTCTTCAAAAAATCGCTCGGGCACGAGGTCCTGCTGCCTCCCGGCACCGGCCCTCACATTAAAGGCCTTCTCCACGTTGAAGGTGCGCTCCCCGCAGCGAAGGAGCTCCTCATCGGTGAGCTCCCTTCCCGTGCACGCGCCCAAGAACCGCCTGGCCAGCTCCACCCCCTTGCGGTAAAGGTGCTCCCAGGAAGCCGAGCGGTAATAAGCGAACTTGCAGATACCCAGGAGGTCTCCGATAGTCACAAAGTCTTCACTCCACTTTAGGAGCTTCCCCTTCCCCCCCACCGCCTTCAAGTCCACCGCCTCCTCGGTACCGAAAAGGCGCAGGGCCTCCTCGGGTGTGGCGATCTCCTCTATGTAAGGATTTGACCTCAGATGGTCGGAGCCCCGGGTGGAGGTGGCGTAGGACACAGCCCTGAGGGGCATGCCCCGGGGGTCTGCCGCGCTCATCTCCACGCCCTTCACCTGGATGGCAAAGCGCTCGGCCCCGCCGCCTATCTCACGGGCGGCCCTGAGCGAGCCCTCGGCCAGAATATCGCCGATTCCCTCTCGCCCGGCAATTTTCTCGGCCAAGGCCAGAAAGGCTCCGGGGTCCCCGAAGCCGAGCCTGATGCCTCCTGTGTCCCTCTCTTTGATGAGCCCCCTCTCATAGCACTCGATGGCAAAAGCGATGGTGTTACCCAGCCCTTCCTCATCCAAGCCCTGCTCGTTGCAGATATGAGCAAAGGAGAACACCGCCCAGGGCTGGTTGATGCTGCAGGTGATGGAGCGCGCTATGGCTTCCCACTCCACCTTGGGCGCCTTCCCGGCGTAGGGCCCCCGGTCAATGGTGAATCTTTTCCGGCAGTAAATGATGCAGCGCGGGCAGTCGGGCATAGGGGTCTCATATTCTTTGACCAGAACCTTGGGGTCCAAGGGCTCCCAGGCAAAGGTGCCGTAGCGCCAGTTGTCGGAGCCGTGAATTCCGAACTTGGCCCGATGGTAGATGAACCGCGGTGTGCCGTATTGCCGGGCGGGAGCGCAGTAGGGGTCAACTTCGATTACGGCCCTGTAGTCCCGGAAGGCCAGCCTGAAGGCGTCGGGATCGGCAACCGCCACCCCTCCCTTCCCCCGGACGGCCACGGCCTTAAGGTTTTTCGAGCCCATGACAGCCCCTAGGCCGCAGCGGCCATGGGCACCCAACCCGCCGTCAGCGAGTATAGTGGCAAAACGGATGAGCTTCTCTCCCGCGGGGCCTATCGCCAGCGTGGCGACCCTGTCGTCGCGGCACTCACTTACGAGCGTCTCATGCGTTTCAGATGTGAGAGAGCCCCAGATGTGGGAGGCATCCCTTAGCTCCGCCCCCCTCTCATCAACAAAGACCCAAACCGGTGAAGGAGCCTTACCCTGAACCAAAAGAGCGTCGAAGCCCGCATATTTGAGCTGTGAGCCGAACTCTGAGGAGGCGCTGCTGTCCCCATGGAGGCCGCTCAGGGGAGACTTGGCCGCCACGGTCGTGCGGCCCGAGGCCGGCACCGCAGTGCCCGCGAGTGCCCCAGGGGAGAAGATGAGGCGGTTCTCGGGAGAGAAGGGCTCGACCTCGGGGCCTACCTCATCGAAGAGGAACTTGGAACTGAAGCCCCTTCCCCCCAGGAAATTTTCCACCACAGGCTCTGGCAGCTCATCAACTTGAGTGTGGCCGCTGCCGAGGTCCACGCGCAGAACTCTCCCCAACTTCATCTCCCTCCCTGGAAAATTCCTAAAGAAAAAGGGGCTCGCTGGAGTGCCAAAAACCTGGGGGCTCTGACACCAAAATTAATTTGCGATGAATGATACCGGGGAAGGAGCCGCCAGTCAACGCTTTTTGGACGAGACCTCACCTCTCACGTAGGTGCTCGTCAGCTTGGCTTGAGGGAGAATCTCCTCGTCAACGGTGAGCAGATTCTGAATCAGGGGATTCGTAGGAATGGCCAAAACCTAAAGGCCCAAGAATTTCAGGAGAACCTTGCGACTTCCTCCCGTCAGCTCACGCAAACGGATACCCTGGCCTGCCGCCGATATCACCGCCTTCATCGTTGGCTTCCAGGGTCAGGGCCGGTCGGTCGGCTCCTTGCAGGTAGTTATGGATGAGCTCAAGGGCCACGGGCTCGGGTATCTGCTTGGGCGGGTGTTTCATGGTGTGAGCGGAAATAGGAAAGAGGGGCCCCGCATCCCCCCGAGACCTTGCTATCCGGCAGAAGCGGATGGCATCGATGACCATGCCGGCACTGTTGGGGGAATCCTCGACCGAAAGCCTCAGCTCCAGGGAGAAGGGAAACCGGCCAAAACCCTCTCCCTCTATCCGGAGAAAGCATACCTTGTTGTCGTTCTGCCAGGGGACGTAGTCACTTGGGCCGATGTGGATGTTTTCCGGCTCAAGAGGGACTTCGAGCTGCGATTGGACCGACTGGGTCTTGGAGTGCCTTTTGGATTTCAACCGGTCTCGGTTCAACATGTTGAGGAAGTCAGTATTGCCTCCCGTGTTGAGCTGGTAGGTCCGGAGAAGCTTTGCTCCCCGTTGGTCCAAGAGCTTGGCCAGGATGCGGTGCACCACGGTAGCTCCGAACTGCGACTTTATGTCATCGCCCACAACAGGGATGCCTCGTCTCTCGAAGCGGCTGGCCCAGCCCGGGTCAGAGACAATGAAGGCGGGCATGCAGTTGATGAAGCTCACTCCCGTCTCCAGGCAGCAGGAAGCGTAAAATCTGGCCGCCTCTTCGGAACCCACAGGCACGTAATTGATAAGCATCTCCGCCCCACTCTCCCGGAGAACCTGAGACACGTTACAGGGTTCCTCTTGAGCCACCACGAAGGTCCGCTCCGAGGGATAGTCGGCCATGTGGGGGGAAACACCGTCGAGCACCGGCGCCATATTTACAATGACCCCGTAGTCGGGCAGATCAGGCCAGATGGTGTAGGTGCAGTTCGGATGAGCGAACGCAGCCTCATGAAGGGGCTTTCCAACCTTGCGGGCATCGACATCAAAGGCTGCCACTACGTTGATGTCACAGGGCCCATATCCGCCCATATCCTTGTGAAGGAGTCCTGTGTAATCGCCCTGGGATCGCCTGTAGTATTCCATCCCCTGAAGTAAGGCACTCGCGCAGTTCCCGACTCCGGCAATGGCGACCTTTATCTTATCTCTCATTGCCATCCTCTCCCTTCTCCATCAAACGCGCATCCTGCTTCCGCGAGGGGCGAGACAACTTTTCTGCCGATATAGCCGCCGATACACTCTAAATTGTCTGCTCCCCCGAAAGAGGGAAGAATTTCTTTAGCGATTAAGGGAAACCCTACTATTCGAAACAGACCAGAATGAGGAACGCTCCCACTTCTGGTCAAAGCGGTAGGAATCTTTTTGAGCCCAACAAAGGGACATAATTCACAGGATCCCCAAATGATAGTCAATTACTTTATCCCCAAATCTCCCTACTGTCAATAACTAATTTTATTCGGCGTCCAAGGGCTTATTACCATAAAAACCTTGAAAATAGGCTGAAATTGGGGCCTGGAGCGGGGCCGAAGTAAGGAGTCCACCGCCTCGAAAAGCCGCTCGCGCTGGAAGGCCATAACTAACTCCTCTTCAACTTCTTATCCCTTAAGGCTAACAGAATTTTTTCCGCTATCGCGGGGATGGAAAAAACTCTGACTCCCACGGCATCGAAGATGGCATTGCAGATGGCGGGAGCCGTGGGGTTAAGGGCGGGCTCCCCCACACCCTTTGCCCCGAAGGGACCGCTAGGCTCCTCCCCCTGGACAATCAGGGCCTTGAGCTCGTCCGGCATGTCCAGGGAGGTGGGGATAGAGTATCCCGCGAGGTCGGGGTTCTCGGCCACGCCCTGCCGGTAGCGGAGCTCTTCCATAAGGCCCAAGCCCACTCCCTGAGAAACCCCGCCCTCGATCTGTCCCTCCACATTCACGGGATTCACCGCAGTGCCCACGTCATGGGCCGCAACGAGCCTCAAGACCCTTACCTCACCCGTCTCCTCATCCACCTCTACCTCGGCAATGTGGGTGGCAAAGACATAGCAATCATAGGGCTTTCCCTGCCCCGTTTCGGGGTCGAGCTTTGTGATGTCGGGGTTATAAGAGCCTTCGGCAAGGATTGGTTTTCCGTCCGAGTGGCTCCGAGCCGCAACTTCCCTTAAGGGGAGGAAACGCTCAGGGGCGCTCTTGACGAAGATCCTCCCTCCCTTGCAAACGAGGTCTCCAAGCGGAGCCTCCAACATCCAGGACGCCGTCTCAAAAAGTAACTTCTTGGCCTTGGCCGAAGCCCTCTTCAGTGCGTTTCCTCCGATGTGAGTCACACGGCTTGCGACCGTCCCGATATCCAGGGGCGTGATGTCCGTATCATGGGTTACCATTGTGATGTGTTCCAGGGGAAGGCCCAGTTCCTCGGCCGCAATTTGAGCCAGCGCCACGGTTGAGCCCTGCCCCACATCGGCACATCCCGTCCATACCGTGGCTGTGCCATCCTCATTTACCCTGATGAAGGCCGAGCTGGGGTTATTGTAAGCCGTGAATCCTATGGGGTAGATCATGGATGCGATGCCTCTGCCGCGGCGCTTGCGGGTCGAGGGGGCTCTAGCTCCGCCGCCCCCATCCCAGCCAAATCCCGATGAAGCCCTCTCTAAGGTCTCGACCACGCCACAACTCGAGAGGGCGTCCCCGCTGTGGGCCCTATCTCCCGCGCGCATTGCATTCCTCAAGCGGAACTCCCGGGGGTCCATGTCGAGGCGGTGGGCGATGGTGTCCGTGTGAGACTCACAGCCAAAGCATGCCTGCGTGGCACCGAAGCCCCGGCACGCGCCGGCCAAACCGTTATTGGTGTAAACTAGATGAGCATCCACCTTGAGGTTGGGGACCCGGTAGGGCCCGGCACTCATGAGGGCCGCCTTGGAAAGGGTCGTCTCTCCCCAGGAGCAATAAGCCCCCGAGTCGGCGACTATGCGGATTTCCCGGGCCGTTATGGAACCATCTCTCTTAACACCGGATTTGAAATCCATATAGAAGGCGTGGCGCGTTGTTGAGGCCAGAAACTCTTCCTCCCGGCTGTATTCAAATTTAACGGGCCTTCCTGTTCGCAGGGCCAAGAGGGCGGCCAGAGCCTCCTCGGTGATCTCATTCTTTCCCCCGAAACTCCCGCCCACGGTCATGTTAATAACCCGGATCTTGCTCATTGGCATCTGGAGCACCTGGCTGAGAGTGTTCCGGATGACGAAGGGACGGGAGGTAGTGGTGTAGACGGTCAGCTTCCCCGAGGGGTCGGCTTGGGCAATGCAGGCGTGTGGCTCGATAAAGGCATGCTCCTGCACCTGGGAGCAGTAACGCTCCTCAACCACCAGGTCTGCCTCCCGAAGACCCGCTTCCAGATTTCCCTTCCGGATCTTCCACGAGACGACGATGTTCCCACCTTCATGATCGGGATGCAGGAGAGGGGCCCCTCGCTCCATCGCTAAGAATGGCTCCAAGACCGCGGGAAGCTCCCGATAGTCCACCTTAACCTTCTCCAGGGCCTCTTCAGCGGCCTCACGGCTCTCGGCCGCAAGAGCCGCTATCGGGTCTCCCATGTAGCGAACCCTCTCGCCGCACAGGATGGGCTGGTCAAGAACATAGGACCCGAAGGAGTTAAAGGGTACGTCCTTGGCGGTCACGACTCCCACCACACCGGGAAGTCGAAGGGCTGCCGAAACGTCCACCCCGAGGACCTCCGCATGGGGAAAGCGCGTGCGCAGGGTGGCCCCGAAAAGGAGACCGGGAAACGTGAGATCATCCGCATAGGAAGCCGAGCCGGCGGCCTTGGAGGCGGCATCAAAGCGGGGATGGGACTTCCCTATCACTTCAAACTTCACGCTGGGTCCCTCTTCGGCTCGTCAGACCGGCTCCAAAGTCCATGATTGCGGCTCTGACCCCAGGAGCCCCCGACTTCCGCTAGTTCCTGCTCCCCGCCACCTTCCTTAAAAACCTGAGGTCTGCTTCGGCACTTTCCAGATAGCGATGGAAGTCCATACGGTAGCTCTCCAGCTTGCTAAGCTGCCCTCTGACCTTCTCTAGCTCCTCTTCATTATGAGCCTGAAGGCGGCGGTTACTCTCGATATCGCCTTGGGGCGTCGAGAGGAGCCTTTCGCCCTCTTCCACGATCCCCTTTCCCCTCGCCTCCCTCCGCTCCAATTCCGCCTTAAACCTCGGGTAGTAGGCATTGTAGTCCTGGCGCCGCTCCCCTATCCTTTTCTCCAGAAGGCCTAGAAGCCAAAGGGCCATTGCCCGGCGCTCCTCGGAGAGGAAGTTCTCAAAAGACCCCTCATCCATCCCTTGGAGCTCCGCCTTCTCATAGCGTCCCTGAAAAAACTCACCTTGCATGGCCTCTTCATGGTCTCGGACTCGCAGGCGAAGCGTCTTGAGCTGGCTCCCCAGCTCGAAGAACTGGGCGGTAAGCCTGTGGAGGCGCCGGGATAGGAGCTCGGCCCCGCTCATGGCGGAGCCCTTGGCGGGTGATTCCTTCTCTGGCTCTCTTGCCTTAGCCCGAGGGTGGCCGTAACTCGGGGTGCCCTTGGCGGACTTCCTCGCCTTCCGGGCCTTCCTCAGGGAGAGCTGCTCGCGGGTGAACTTCAGGCCTACGCGGATTGGCTCCAGATAGCTCAGGCTTGGTTTCAGGGCCAGGGCCCGATTGAAGTTATCAAGGGCTCCCTGGTAGCGGCCCAGGCGAAACTGGACGAGAGCCAGATAGAACCGGGAGCGATAGTCCTCCTCCCCCTCCGCCGCCCTCTGAAAGGCCCTGAGGGAAGGCCCGAGCTTGCCGGAGAAATATAGCAAGAGGGCCTTCTTCATGAGAGGCCCAGCTCCCGGGAGCAGAGAAAACTCCTCTCCCTTAGGCATATTCCCCCTCGGGCGAGATTCGGCCTGGACTTCGCCTACGGCCGAGGCTAAGGGGCCCAGGGCTAGAAAGTAGAACAGGAAAATAGGGGCGAACTTTCTCCCGAAGCCTCCCATTAACCCCCTCCTTCTGGGAGGGAAATCTTCTCTATAACTACATCCCGCCGGGGAAAGGAAAGCCTCGTCCTGAGGAGGTCAACCAGCTCCACCGTCACAGTGCCTTCCCTCTCGGAAACTACCCGCACCCGCCCCGGTATGGGGTCCGGGCTCCCTCTAACGAAAACCCGGGCAAAATAGGGCCTAAAAGAAGGGCTCTCCGAAGGAATAGAGGGCGGCCCTTTCACCGCCTTTATCCTCTCACTCTCCTTGGAGAGAGGGCCTCCGGGTGCTTTGCCCAGAAGAAGATTCAAGAGAGGGTCATCGGGCATCTCGGCAAGCTCTTCCTTGAGCCTCCTCAAGGCCTCCGCCTCCCGACCTGAGCGCATGAGCCTCTCAATCTCGGCCTCAAACTCCCTCTCAAACCCCTGAGCCCTTTGCTCCAGGGAATCCTCGGCTGAGCCTTCGGGCTTCAGGTGCAGGTAGCGCCGGTAGCTGGCAGAAGCGAGATACGGGCGGTGGATATCTTCATAAAGCCTGCCCAAGTTGAGGGCCACCTCTGCATCCGTGGGCGCTTCCTGCTGAGCTCTGCGGAGCATACCCAGGGCTGCATCTCCCTTCCCTTCCTTAACTAGAAGCTCGGCCTCCAAAAGGTAGAAAGGAGCCTTCTCCTTAGGGGATTTGAGAAGCCCCTCAGCTATGAGAGCCCGGGCACCCTTGATGTCTCCCAAGTCCCCTTTAAGCCGGGCTGCGGCAAGGAAAGCAATAGGATTTCCCTTTCTCAGGCGCCCCGCCCCGGCATAGGCCTGAGCAGCCTCCTCTTTTCTTCCCATCTCTTGCAGGAGCGCAGCCAGGTTTAGCCGGTATTCGACCGCACTGGCTTCAAGCCTCACCCCCTCGCGGAAAGCCGAAAGGGCCTCCTCATCCTTTCCCAGGGCCTTCAGCGCCTCCCCAAGCGCGTTATGGAGCGCACCATCCCCGGGCCCCTCTTTGAGGGCCTCCCTCAGGAGAGGGAGAGCTTCCTCAGGATTTCCCGCAGCCAGGAGGGATAGGGCCAGACCGCGCCTCGCTTCCTTGAAATCGGGGGCGAGAGAGAGGGCTTTGCGGAGAAGAGACACAGCTTCCCGATGCTTTCCCCCTTGCCCATAGAGCGAGCCCAATCGGTGAAGGATGAGGGGGTCCTCTCCCGTTTTCTCCAGTCCGCCCTGAAGAGCCTTCTCCGCGGCCTCCCCCTTTCCCTGAAGCTCTAATGCTCGCGCTTGAAAAACTACTGCCAGAGGGTCCCCGGGGCTCTCTTTGAGCAGGGCCTCAGAGAGGGAGAGGGCCTCGCCTCCCCTGCCATCCGCCAGATATTGAAGGATGAGAAGGTAGCGGGGAAGAAGGTCCTTCCCCTCGGGCCCGGCCACCCGGGCCCAGGGAGGAAGCGCCCCTGGAGGAGGTTCCAGAGCATAGTTTATTCTTCCTTCGGGGCCAAAAGCGGCAAGAGCGGGCTTTTCTGCAGCAGCTAGACTCAGGTGCATCTGGGCCTTGTAATATTTGCCCTCCCTTATGTAAATTGCTCCCAGGCGGACCCGAGCCCATACATCATCGGGGTGCTTGAGGAGGGCCTCCTCCTGCTCTAGCGCAAGCCTTTCCCAACCCTGAAACTTCGCCAAAAAGGTGCTCCCAAGGAGTTTCGCCTCTTCGAGGGCCCTCCGGGATGAAGCACATGAGAAAAGGAGGAAAAAGCTCAGGGAAGATAGTACAAGGAGGAGGCTGGCTCTTGAGCTTTCTTTCCTGAGGGGACTAAGTGTCACTTTCTCCAAAACCCAAATTGCAAGGAGCCTGGGTAGAATAGGAGAGTAAGGGTTAAGCCATGCCGCGCGAATAAAGAAAATCTTATCCCATGCCTTCCGTCCCTGCAAGGGCTAGCGCCACTGGGAAGCCGATTTGTTCTTGTGGCTCTCGAAGCACATGGCAAGCTCATTCCTTGCCTTGCAGTCGGCAAGAGCTACCAACAAACTGCTATACCATTTATGCTACCTCTTCGAGAGAGAGTAATTGCCCGCTTCCAGCTCACGAGGGATGCCTTTCCCGGCTATTTAGAGCCTGTTGATGCGGCCCCCGGAACCCATATCGATTATGCTATGCTCGTAAAATTCTATAATAGTAATGGGAGCCACAGGCGGTTCGCCCACTGCAATTTTTGCCGCGTTCACCAGACCCTGAGGGTTACGCCTGGGATAGAGGCGGGAATAACAGACCATGTTTGGGCAATGGAGGAAATTTTAGATGTTTAAACAAAAATCTCTCAAGTTGAAGAATACGGATGAGTTATTCGAATACGGAAAAAAATTGGGAGCATTTCCGGCTAAATCTCGACTTTTGCCATCTGGAATACACGCTGACCAATGGGTATATGGGCCGGACGAAGTTCTGCCCAGGGTCATTGAGGTAGAGCGATCAATTCGCCAAAGTCAGCTGTGGTGGGTAGCGTTGTTCTCCGCCATTGGGTCAATTCTTAGTGGTCTTGCAGCCCTATTAGCCGTTCTTTTTGTGGGATGAAAATAGAGCATTACCTAACTCCTGGCGGGCTCACCGGACATCGCGGGTGACCCTGCGACGGAGGCGGGGATTACAAAGCACGTCTGGACGATGGAAGAAATTTTAACTTGTGCAAATCAGGACACCGCCCGCCATGGTCGATATTTATGCGGATTCTGGGGAATGTCCTGGGAAGTGGGAGGCCGAGCGCCAGAAGGTGAAGAAGCTTCCAATGGCCCAGGAGGAGGCCTGCCCGGAATTCGCCACCACGCAGAAATGGCGGACGAGCGGGAGGGCAATGAGCGAAAATTATCCTTGGCAGGTGATAGGGTATTCTTTAGAATTGGCCCGTTTCATTAGGGTGGGTCTCCCTCGAGGGGCTTTATCGGAAACGTCCTGCGCAAGGCCTGAAATCCGACGAGAGAGCATGTTAAGGAACATTATCGGGCTAGCGATAAGCGCCTTTTTCATAGTGCTAATCTTTCATATGCTTGATTTTCGAGCCACTCTGAACCATTTGGTGGGTATCCGCCCCATTTACATAGCTCCTTTCGTCCTATGCCATCTGGCCGGGCTCTTCTTCAGAAGCTTTCGCTGGAGACTCATCCTCACGCCGGCGAAGCGCATCCGCCTGGGGACCCTCTTCTCCGTCACCGTCATCGGTTACATGCTGAGCAACATCCTCCCCCTCAAGCTGGGAGAGCTTGCACGCATCTTCCTCCTGGAGCAGCGCGAGAAAATTAGCAAGATGACCACGGCCGCCACCCTGCTCCTTGAGAAGCTGGTGGACGCCGTGCTTGTCACTCTCGTCTTTCTGCCCATTGCCCTCTCCTCTCCACTTCCTTCCTGGCTGAAGCCGGTCCTCGTGGGGGCCTCCGCGATCATCGCAGCTGTATCCCTCCTCCTCCTTTACGCCAGTCGTGCCGATAGGCAATCATTTCGTCTCTTGAGAGGCATTCTTGCGGGAAGGGCTCCCAGGCTTCACCATTTTATAGAGAGGACCTATGACCGCTTCCTTGAAGGGCTGGGGGTGCTCAGGGGGCCGGGCCTTCTCCTCAAGGTGCTCCTCGCCTCCCTCCCCATTTTTCTTTTCGGCGGTCTTTCGGCTTACTGGCTCATCAAGGCCCTGGGGCTCGGCTTGGTTCCCTTTCAGGCCGCCTTCGTAACTTTCATTTTCATCTATTTCAGCGCGCTTATCCCCTCCGCCCCGGGCGGGGTGGGGACACTGGAGTACTTCGCCATCCTGGCCTTATCCCTTTTTGCCGTGCCTAAGGATCTGGGCCTGAGCTTTGCCCTCTCTTATCACAGCCTCGTTATCCTGGACCTTATAATCCTGGGCCTCTTTTTCTTGATAAGGGAGAACATATCCCTCTTCCAGCTGCGGGAGCTCCTCACAAGAAGGCCGGGCTTAAGGCCCTGAGGCGGCTGGTGTTCTCCCCTCAACCGAGGAAGCCTATCCGGCAACCTTTCCCATGAGTGGTGTGCTCATCACCGATGCCCAATGGCGAAACACCCTGGCCATAACCAGGAGCCTGGGGAGGAGGGGGATACCGGTGAGCCTCGGCTATCACCGGAGGGGAGCCGTCGGGTTTTACTCGAAATACTGCCGGGAGAGTTTCATCTATCCCGACCCCCTGGAGCGGCCCTCGGAGTTCATCGACTACATGGTCAGCCTCTGCCGGGAGCGACGCTTTGACCTCTTCATTCCCATGATCGATGAAGTGGTCTACCTGGTCTCCCGGAATCTCCACCGCTTTCTCCCGTACACAAGGGTGCCCATTGCGGATGAGGAGAAGATGAGGATTGCCTTCAACAAGCGTCTGACTCTGGAATTTGCCCGGGCCCACGGCTTCTCCTGCCCCAAGACTTTCTTTCCAGAAGACCTCTCCCAGCTGGCGGATGTCCGGCGGGAGCTCGGCTTCCCGGTCGTGATAAAACCCCTTGAGGCCGCGGGCGCCCAGGGGCTGCTTTTTGTCGAGAGCGAGAACGGGCTGGAGGAGGCATATCGCAGGGTACATTCAAAATTTCCCTTTCCCATGGTCCAGGAGATGATCCCGCCCGAGAGCACGAAGTATCAGGTGTGCTGCCTCTTTAACAGCCGCTCAGAACTGCGGGCCGCCATTGTGCAAAGGTTTCACCGCCAGTATCCGCTGAGGGGCGGAACGGGCACCTGTTTTGAGAGCGTGGAGAACGAGGAGGTCATGAGCTTCGGCGTGGAGCTAATGAAAGCTCTCGGCTGGTCTGGGGTTGCCTGCGTGGAACTCCTCATTGACAGCCGCGACGGGCTCCCCAAACTGATGGAGATAAACCCCAGGTTTTGGGGCACCCTCCAGCTTTGCATCCTGGCAGGCATGGACATTCCCTACCTTCTCTACCGCATGGCCATGGAGGGAGATGTAGAACCCCAGCTCACTTACAAGACGGGGATGATCTGCCGCTGGATGCTTCCCGGGGAAATTCTGCACTTTGCCGCCAACCCCGCGAGGTTTCGTCTGAGGCCGAGCTTTTTTAATTTTTTCGGAAATAATGTAGGGTATTGCATACTGGACCGGGATGATCCCCTGCCGGTTCTGGCCTTTTTCTGGGTGGGTTTCAAGGGGCTTTTCGACAGGAAGATGCTCGACTTTGTGTTCAGGCGCCTTTAAAGCGAGGAAGGGGTGCGGTGTCACGCCTTGGGAGAGAGGCCCTCTCTTCAGCGGAAAGGAAAGCGTCTTTTGGAGAAGCGTTATCGGGTAGCTTGGGTGCCCCCAGGCTACTCTTAGCTCTCTTGGGCCTTGCCCTTGCCCTCAGGGTGCTTTTCCTCGACCGGAGCCTATGGGCCGATGAGGTCATCATCCTTGGCATGGCGAAAGCTCCCTTGGGGGAGATTCTTGCGTCTCTTAAGTCGGAGCAGTCCTTCGCGCCCTTTTATTTGTTCCTCCTCCACGGCTGGCTCTATGTCTCGGAGGCTGCCTGGTGGGCCCGCCTCTTCTCGGTCCTCGCCGGGGTCGCCACCTGTTACCTTATCTACAGGCTTGGCCGGGAAACTTGGGGGGAGGGCCTGGCTCTCGGGGCCCTCCTCCTTGTGGTCCTCTCACCCCTTCACATCTGGGAGTCCCAGACGCTCAAATTTTACGCCCTCTCCACCTTGCTCATAGTAGCTTCAACCCTCTTCTTCCTGAGAATCCAAGAGGGACGGGCCCGGGGGAGGGATTGGGCCCTCTATCCCTTATTTGCCACCTTGAGCCTCTATACCTTCTATTTCGCATTCCTGGCCCTTTTGGCCCAGAACATCATCTTTCTCCTCTGCTGTCGGAGCCTGAGGGCTCTCCTCCGATGGGCTCTCCTTCAGGCGGGCATCTTGCTCCTTTTCAGTCCCTGGCTCCTCAACTTCATCCAGCATGCCCGGAGCGCCCAAGTCTTTCATGTGAAGTACAAGCTGGGACTCTATATGGGGGGGGTTCACCTGGGGGGACTCATGCGCAGCTCCTTAGACCTCCTGGGTATTGACCCGCGGTTCCTGGGGCTCAAGGAGTTCCGCCACTTCTTCTCTTGGACCTTGACAGCGCTCCTCCTTGGCTTAGCCATAGGAGCCCTTATCATAATCCTCTGTGGCGCCCACCGCTACGAAGCTTCCTTTGGAGGGAAAATAAGGGGCAGGACCTTCGCTTTCGTTCTCATGGCCCTGACTCCCCTTGTATCCGCCCTCGGTGTTAACTACTTCCTGGGCTTTGCGATAAATGCCCGCTACTTTGTGGCCTGCTTCCTCTTCTTTTCCTACATCCTGGCCGCCTTTGCCATGTGGCAGAAAGTACGGAAGGTGGCTCTCATGTGCGCCATTGCCCTTGGCGTCCTCTGGATGATCCGCTATCCAGTCCTCTACCAGCCAGTTGAAGATTGGAGACAGGCCATGGCATATATTTCGGAGAAGACACGCCCCGGAGACCTCGTGGCCCTGAACCACAGCTCCGCCGCCTACGAATTTTATGGCCCTAAGGCTCTTCCCTGGATAGACTTGGACCAACATTTCCTTGTGGAGGCCGGGGGCCTCGACCTTTCGAGGCCTCTCCGGGAAGGGGCTCAAGGCTTGAAGGAGAGCCTTAGCTCAGCCGGCCGCGTATGGGTCATTTACGGCAAAACCCCCTTTGCCGGGGGGGAGAGGGTTCTTGATGAGTGGCTCGGCCACTTGGGTTTCCGGAAGGTTGAAAAGCGGCTTTTCCATGGCATCACCTTATCGCTTTATTCTCGGGAGCGCCATTTGCCTGAAAAATCGATGAGGGGCAATACCTATCAGGGAAGTTAAAATTGCGAGTGAGAGTAGATGAAAGTAATTCCGTGCCCTTTATGCAGATCAGAATCCTACGAAGAGCTCCACACTGTTAAGAAAGACCCCTGGCTCCAGGAAATACCTGGGTTAAGAGAGGCCCAGAGCCCTTTGGTAATGTGCTCGACCTGTGGTCTTGCGTTTCATAATCCCACGCTCACAGATGATGAATCGAGGTTGCTTTACAGTGGACGTTGTTACTCTGTCAGTAGACGATTTATAATCGACCCTGATACTAAATTTAGATACAAACTTTATCATGCTCGCAATAGAGCTGAGTGGCTAGAAGGATCTTGCGCGGAGAGCAATTCTTTGCTTGAAATCGGTTGTGCAGAAGGTGCTTTCCTCAAGGAGATGAAGGAGAGGTCCTGGGTTGTGATCGGAGTAGAGCCTGATAAGGACCTCGCTTCTTATGGCAGAGAGCATTGGGGGTTAGAGATTATTATCGGCATGGATATTCCGCCTGCAATAGGAGACAAGAAATTCGATGTGATTGCGATGTTCCATCTGATTGAGCACATTCCTGAGCCCCTGGCTTTCTTAGGAAAAGTAAAAGCCTATTTACAAAATGATGGGCTTGTTTACATAGAAACTCCTGACCTAAAGAGACCGCGAGGTAATATCAGAAAGGGGTTTGTGAATATTGTTCATCCTATTATATATACGCCGACAACGCTTATTGCAATGCTAGCCAAAGCCGGGCTTGAAGTCACGAAAATGGAAGATGCGGAAGACGGAATTCGCCTATTAGCTTCGCCTTCGTCCAGACCATCTAAAAATCAACATATGCTATATGAGGATATTGAAGAAATAAGAAGAATATTGTATTTACACCACAGGCACTGGATGCTTCATGCTGAATGGAAGGAATGGATAAAGGGGTTGCTAAAACGGTAGGGGGCGCTCAAAGATATCCCGCTTTCGGGGATATGGCCCTCTCCGGTAAAGTTAGAGGAGAGGGCAGGATCCTTCTGGCCATTCTTATCGCCAGTGCGGCCCTCAATATCATAGGTATCGGCTGGGGGCTTCCCTACCGCTGGAATCCCGATGAGCCCGTGGCTTCAGTACTCAGAATGATGGCCAATGGCACCCCGGTCAATTATGACGACCTAACCCACCCCCCTTTATATTCTTATCTTTTAGGTCTCTGGCTGAGTCCTTACCTCCTTTTCCTGAAAATCTCGGGCTACCCCTTTGGGCCCGTTGCAGAGGCGGCTTCCGTCTCCTGGATTAAGATGGCTCATGTGGCACCCGACTTCGCGAGGGGCATCTACCTTGCCGCCCGGTTGCTTTCCGGCGCCCTGGGGGTGGCCACCGTATATATGCTCTACCGCCTCGGGAAGCTTCTCTTCGGCCCGGGGCCCGCGCTTGCGGGAGCAGGCCTACTGGCTCTGACCAAAGGCCACGTGGGTGTTGCCCATTTTGCCCAGAGCCATCTTCTGGTCACACTCCTCCTCATGGGAAGTCTTTATTTTTCCATGAAAGCCCTGAAGGGAGAGAGCCCAGAGAGACCCTTTAGATGGGCTTGTCTTCTTGGAGGGCTGGCCCTCGCCAGCAAATATAATGGCGGCATTGTTCTTCTTCCTCTCCTCACGACTTACGTCATCCTGGTTAAGAGGAAAAGTCCTGGCCAGGAGCCTCAGAGCCTGGCGCGGAGAATTTTCTTCAATCCCCTTCTGGCAAAAGGAGCCGTCTTTTACCTCCTGGGAATTCTAATAGGCTGGCCGACGCTAGTGAGCCATTTCCACTTGTACATGGGGGAGAGCATTCCCGAGTACCTCCCCTACTGGGCTGCGGAGAGGTCTGGCTTCCTCGCCCGCTTCACTCTCAACACGTTGAGCTTTCTGCTGACCCTCATCACGAACCATGGTCTTGCCTCCGCCGCAGCCATCGCCCTGGGAATTTGGATTGCCCTCAAAAGGAGAGCAGAACTGAAAGCTCCCCTGCTCGTCTTGGCTCTCTTCGCTGTACCGTATTTCACTATCTTTAGCGCCATAGGGGGAGTTCATCCCGAGAATAAATTCATGATTGCCCTGCTTCCAGCTCTCGCTCTGTTCGGAGGTTTAGGTGTCTTCTTTTTTCTCAGGTGGGAGAGATTGGGGAAAAAGCTGAGAGCGGGGATTTTTTCTATGGGCCTTGCTTACACCCTCGCCCTTGTAATCTCAGCCGAGGCCGTTTTCTTCAACGATACTCGCGAGCAGGCCACCCGCTGGGTAGAGGCCAACGTTCGCCGGGGGGCCACCATAGAGGTGCCCCGACAGATCAGCGTATTCCTTTCCCCCCGTATTTTGGAAAAATATAATTTCATCTATCTTGGGGAGGAGAGCCGCCGTCATCCCTTCGGGACGCACTTCAAAGCTATGCGAGATGCGGCGGAGGTTCATGAGTACCTCGAGAAGCTCCACCGCGAGGGCCCCAAGGCTGACTATTTCGTGAGCCATGTGCCCGCCACTTACGGTCGAGTAAAGACCGAGAGCTTCTGCAAGAGTATAGGTGGCGGCATCCGCCAAGCTATTACTTGTAGGCTTCTTGCCGGTGAGTTTGGCTATCGCCTCACCGCAAAGTTTGAGCTCCGTCATAACAGCCGATGGAACCTCCTCTGGAACACAAATCCCAGTGACTATACCTCTCCCACCATATTCATCTTCAGGCGAGACGTGGGTCAGATAGAGAAAGAGGCTTCCCTTGGAAGTGAGAGCTGAAGGGATGGCTACAAGAATTACGCCCGCTGCCGGCGGCCATTTCTGGCTCTGGCTCGGCCTAGGAGTTGCGCTGGGAGCCTGGCTCCATTACTCGGCCGCGAGCCTTGTGGTAGTTCTCCTGTTTTTCCTGATTCTCTACTGTCTGGGAAGGAGCGCCTCTCCCGATGAGCGAGGGTTTCTCCTCAAGACGCTAGCCCTGGGCTTTGGCGTCAAGCTCCTCCTGGCGGCCGTTCTCTATCATGCTGCTCTCTGGACGGTGGATATGGAGGATTTCTTCGGCGATGCCCACTCCAATGCCAGCTTCGGCCTCTATATCTCCCAGGTTCTCCAGGGGGTGAAAGAGCCCCAGGCCTCGGCCGTAGCGCCTTACTCCTGGCTATCCTGGGAAGACCTCATCTATTGGTACGATAGGACGGGGGGCCAGATCCCTGTTTCTCAGTACCGAGTCAACATCTTCGTTTACTTCATGGGCATCTTCTATGCTCTTTTCGGTTACTCACCACTTGCCCTGAAATTCCTGACAGCCCTTCTCTTCACGCTGGCTGCACTGAGCGCCTATCTTATCGCCAAGGAGCTTTTTGACCTAAGGGTTGCCAGGATCACGCTCGTGGGAGGGCTCTTCTTCCCTTCGCTGCTCTTTTGGTCTTCCACAGGGCTAATAAAGGATGGCGCCAGCTCCGCCGCTGCGGGTCTTTCACTTCTCTTGCTCGTCCGGATGGCGAAAAGGCCTTCTTGGAGCCTGGGTGGGCTAATCCTCCTGACTATACTAGCTGCATATGCGGTAAGGCCTTTTTGGGGTTACACCACGGGGAGTGCAGCCGCTTTCCTTTTGATTGTCCTCGCCCTGAAAAGGCTTCGCTGCCACACCATCAGCATCCTCGCTTTGTTTTTGGCGATTTCAATTCTCCTCCCTATCTTCATGCCTTCCCCACCCTCCCCCCTCCAAAAGGGGAGGAGCCTCTATGGCGTGCTCTTCGAAAGTCTTTGGGCCCTACACTACGGCTATATCATCACTGGAGGCTCCACCTACCGCTTCTGGCCCGAGCGATACTATGCCGATGAGGACAAGGGCCCGCGCGAGATCTCCCTGTCGGAGTCAGCCTGGACGACCCTCAAGGGCGTCTTCCACCTGCTCACCCAACCCCATCCCTGGGCAGCCAGAACGGCCGCTCAGCTGGCCGGCATTCCCGTAGTAACTCTCTGGTACGGGCTCCTCATCCTTGCGGTGTTTGGTCTGGGGAGAGGTTTGAGTGGCTTCTCCATTGCCCCTTGGTCAGCCCTGATATTCATAGCCCTGACCCTGGCCATCATGGGCCTGGCGGAGGGAAATGTGGGTACCGCGGTGAGACACAGGGGCAATCTCGAACCTTTCCTCTTGGTCTTTTCCTCTGCGGGTCTTGCGAAGTTGCTGGACAGAAAAGGCTCTCTCCGCCCTGGAGGGAGGGAGAGTAGCTTCGGGGGGGGAAGGATTTGAGGCGCTCGCTCCCTCTGACGGAGGAACCCCTTGACCTTGTGGCCCATCCTAAAGTATATAAGGGGAGAATTTTTTCCCAGTTTTTCGGCGAACCATCGCAGCCCAGGGCAGGAATAGAGGCTCCGCGCCCTGAAGAGATCGGGAGATGAAATTCATAGATGAAAGGGGAAAGCTCTTTGGATTGGTCAACATAGTTGACTTTCTGATCTTGCTCTTTATCATCGTCTGTGTTCCTCTTTTTCTTTATAGCTACCGCTTTTACAATCAAAAGGCCCTGGCTAAGAACCCTCCCCCTGAGGTCCTGGAAGCTCAGCGGGTCACCGTGCTCTTTAAGACCGACCCCATTCCGGAATACCTGGCCAAGGCTATAAGCGCAGGGACCATTGGCAAATTTGGACTCGGAGGGGGGGGAAGCTTTTCGGCGGGAACCGAAAGGCTTAGCGTTGGGATTGCCGAGGTCGAGAAGGTTATCAGCGTCGAGCCCCAGAAGGTCTTTGTGATCGATAAACAGCAGTGGCGTTACGTAATGGTGCCGCATCCAACGATGAAAGAGGTGGTCGTGCAGCTCAAGGTCAAAAGGATCCCCAAGTTTCTTAAGCTCGCAAGGCGTTTTCTTTTCAAATCGCTCTTCTTTGACCTGGAAGGTGTCATCATCGATATCATTCCACCGAAGGACTTGCGGAACTTCCCACCCGAGTCGAGTCCCTGATTTTTTTACTGCGGCGCCAGAAAAAGAGAGTCTGGCGCGGCTTCTGAAAAAAATTATGGCCTCTCCCATCCGCCCCTTCCTCTCGAAGGTTTCTCTCGCTTTTCGGGAAAGTTTTATCCTCTCACTTATTGGAACTTCCTTCAGGGGTTATTGCAGGCTAGTGGAGGGACTGGAGAGGAACATAGCCAAAGTTTTTGCAAAGATTCCAACGAGCCCGAGGAAGCAGGGGGAGGAGGCGCCGCCGACCCCGGAAGAAACCCCCAGACCCATGCTCGATTCAGGCCTCCTCGTGGGCTCCACGCTCGGCCTCTTAACCAAGGTCGCAGACATCGGCAAGGACTCTTTCGCCTGTAATGCCCCCAAAGAAGCCTTCTGGGGTTCCCGGGAACGGGTGCTAATGGCGGCGGGGCTTATAATCCTGGGAGCAGGAGCCAGCCTATTGCTTCTGGAAATAATAGATAGAAAGGCACTCTCCCTGAGCTACCTCCCGCTCCTTATCCTCCTGACGGTGGCCGGCCTTGCTTTCCTTCGGGGAGGTGCCAAGCTGGAGGAAGGCTATCGAAGAAGTCTCCTTGGAAGGCTGCGCGGAAAACCCAGGGATGAAAAAAGAAGGCCTTCTAGCGATTGCACATCACGGGAGGGCCCCCTTTCAGGCCAGGGGGAAAAAGCTTGATCCCTTCTCAGGGCTTCACCCAAAATTTCGGAAGCCGCCGTCTTCCGGTAAAGTTGTGAGCGGCAGCGCCTCGCCTTGGTTTGAATAAACTCTTCCCCCTCATGGCAGAATCCTCTCCGACAATCCCCTTGTTCTCGCAAGGGGAGCGATGCTATAGTGCTGTCGCCTGATGAACCCGCGGAACAAGAATCCCAAGCGCAAAAGTTCCGTTGAATTCCTTGCAGCATCCAGAGGCCTTCCACCTTGCCCGCTGTGATCGCCTTCTGCCTTCCCGCCTATAATGAGGGGAAAAATATTCCCCCCCTCTTGGGAAAGATTGAAGCGAGATCTCTCCAGGAGGGGTGGCACGTTCGAGTCTTTCTCGTCGATGATGGGAGCACGGATGACACCGCAGAGGCGGCGGCCTCCTTTGAAGGGCGCCTTCCCATCACCATCCTGAGTAATGGCATTAACTTGGGACTGGGTCGGGCTCTCCGCCGGGGAATCCTGAGAACTCTTGAGGAACTCGGGGATGAAGACGTCCTTATCACCATGGATGCCGATAATACCCACGACCCCAGCCACTGCGTTGCCATGCTTGAGGCTCTTCGAGCTGGGAGCGATGTGGTCATAGCCTCCCGCTTTCGGGAGGGGGCAAGGGAGATAGGGCTCTCCCTCTTCCGCCGTCTTCTCAGCCGCTGTGCCCGTTTCGTGCTGAGCAGTTTCTTCAGGACCCAGAATGTGAGGGACTACACCTGCGGCTTCAGAGCATACCGCGGGGGCCTGCTGAAGCGGGCTCAACGTGCTTACGGGGATGCCTTCATGACGGCCCCAGGATTCTCGGTCATGTCTGAGATCCTGCTTAAACTCCGGCCCCTCAACCCGACGATAGCCGAGGTCCCGCTGACCCTTAACTATGACCTCAAACGGGGCAGGAGCAAGCTGGCCATAATAAAAACCATCATGGAGTACTTTTTGACGTTGAACAGGGTCTACCGGCAAGTGCGAAAGGTTGGGCTTGCCCAGGCCCATAGAGAGAGGAAATAGAGGACTCCTCGCTTTCCCCTATCAATTTGCTAGTGACCCCTGGCGGTGGCTTTCCTTTATAATAATCTCTCCTTCCCCAGACCGTGGGGCTGGGGCTTAAAGTTTAAAGGCCCGAGGGTGAGCAAGAGGTCTGATGCCTCGGGGAGGTTCTCACTCTCCACGAACCGGGCTCCTCAGGAGGGAGGAATTGCTTAAGCCGCAGGGAGTGATATCCGTAGATTGCGACTCGGTAAGTGATTATCTGGCCACCTATAACTACCCCTTCTCCCTGACCCCTTCTGACCCGACCTACACTGAGGGGCTCCCCAGGTTATTGGACATTTTGGATAAGCACGGGGTGAGGGGTACCTTTTTCCTCGTGGGAAGGGAGATGCAGAAGCGAAGCCACAGGGCTACCATCCGGAGGATAGTGGAGTCGGGACATGAGGTAGCTAACCACACCATGAACCATCATCCGAACTTCGGGGGACTCTCCCGAGAGGAAAAGGTCGAAGAAATAGAAAATATGGCCAGGGCCGCCGAGGATCTAACGGGCCAGAAGGTGGTGGGCTTCAGGGCGCCCGTCCACTGGATAGACCGGGTCACGATGGACGTCCTCGAGGAGAGGGGCTACCTCTATGACTCGTCGATATACCCCTCTTTCTTTTTCCCTCTCCAGCAGGCGATAATCCGCTGGAAGGCCAGGGACAAGAGGTCGAAAATACATCGGGGGAATGCCCTCTGGAACTTCTCCCCTAAAGGGCCTTTCAGACCGCATGAGAAGTACATCTGGCTGAGGGGAAAGAGAAATATCGTTGAGATACCCCTGAGTGTGGTCCCTTTTCTGAACCTTCCCTTTTACGGGACCTTCGTGCTTTTCTCTGGCATCCTTTACTTCAGAGTCGGGCTCAGCCTCATCCGTCTTTTCGCCGGGCGGGTGGTTTTCCAGTATCACCCCATAGAGGTTCTCGGCCTGGAGGACAGGGTCGACCCTCGCCTGAGCCGGCTTCCCGGACTGAAAAGGGGTGCCAGGGAGAAGATGAAGATGATAGATTACTGTATCGGTCTGATGGCTCGTCATTTCAACCTGTGTCCGGCCAGAGAGCTTGCCGCGAGTTATCTCGAAGAGTGCAGGCGAGAGCAAGGTTAAAGAAGAGAAGATAGTCGAGCTGAAGGAAAGGGAGTCAGGGGTGTCCTGGGCGGATAAGGTGGTCGAGGAGTTCAAGGCAACGGGAACCCGTTTCATCGTCACACTTCCCGATAGCTGGCTCGCCGAGCTCATAAGCCTTGTCGAGAGGGACCCGGAGCTGCGCCACGTGCCCGTGGCCCGCGAGGAAGAGGGGGTGGGCATCTGCTGCGGAGCCGCCCTGGCGGGAAGGCGGGCAGCCCTGCTCATTCAAAACGCCGGGCTATTAAGCAGCGGGGGTGCCCTGACGAACCTTGCCCTTTCCTACGGCATCCCCTTCCTTCTCTTGGTGGCCGATAGGGGAAGGGCCGATGACGCGCTTCCCCATCACGTGCCTAAGGCCCGGGCTACCCGGCCCATGCTGGGGGCTCTGGGGTTACCCTGCCGGGAGCTCCAGGCTCCTCTCGGGGGTGCCCTCAAGAGCGCCTGGGAGGAGGCCGAAAGGGAAGGAAAGCCCCTGGTTCTCCTCATAACGAAAAAGGTGGTGGACTCATCCGATGGATAGGCGCGAGGCCTTCGCAGAGCTGGCCAAGAGGGTAAAGGATGAGCTCGTCGTTTGCGGCATCGGGGCTCAGAGCGTCTATTGGTATCTCACCGGCCATAGGCCTGGAAATCTCTACCTCAGAGGTCCCATGGGGCAGGCCCCACTTGTTGGTCTGGGCCTGGCCCTAGCTCTTCCCGAGCGCAAGGTCCTGGTGCTCGAAGGGGACGGGGCCTTCCTCATGTACCTGAGCTCCCTCGCTACTATATCCCACCAGAAGCCCGCCAATCTCTTCCTCGTCATCATCGACAATAGCTGCTATGAGTCGGGAGGAAGGACCCCTACGGTCAATGCCGGGAGAACGGACTTCGTGAGGCTTGCACAGGGAGCCGGGATAGATAACGCCCACCTGGCCGAGAGCCCCGAGGAGTTCGGGAGGGCCTACGAGCTGGCGCTAGCCCGGGGAGGACCCGCCCTTCTCTGGGCCAAGGTCACCCCAACGCTCGATCCGGAGCCACCCTTACCCTTAAGCCGGGAAGAAATAAAGGAGAGTTTCTTGAGGCACCTCTCATCCAGGCCCTCCTAAACCTCAAGCGCCCCCCTGCGGTAAGCCTCGATAAAGCGCGCGCAGTTCTCATCCTCATTCATGAGCACCTCAACCGCCCTCAGGGCTGCCATGAGCCGCCTGTCCAGTGGGTCGAGGATGAGGGCGTCAATCCCCTCGCGCACGAGAAGGGGGAGATAGGCCCAATGGAGGACCCTCCGCCTGGGAAGGCCGAAGGAGATACCCGTTATGGAGGTGATAATCCTGGCCTCTGGGAAGGCCCCCTTCATGGCCCTCACTGTATCCAGGGCAATAAGAGCCCGGTCGGGGCTCACGCTCACGGGCTCGGTGATGCAATCGAGATATACCCTGTCGGGCTGGATATCATAAGAGGCTATTATGTCCATGAGCCTCTTTG
Organism: uncultured bacterium; assembly: GCA_964575845.1. GTDB lineage: Bacteria > UBA8248 > UBA8248 > UBA8248 > CAZNSX01 > CAZNSX01. The sequence continues at coordinate 126,854 of CAZNSX010000008.1, forward strand.
CAACTTCAAGCCTTCCTTGAGCAGCGGGAGGAATTCCATTCTCGTCTATGGGCAGGGCCACTAAAGAGCAGCCATATTCCTTCACAAGGGGGAGCACCCCCTCCACCCGGTGGCGCTCATGGGTGATGGAGTTGGCCACAGCCGCCTGCGGGTTTCGACAGGCCTCAAGGCCCGCCCTTATGGTCTCGGGATAGGGACTATCGATGGCGATGGGCTTGTCAGTGACCTCCTGGACGACTTCCATGGCCCACCTCATCATGCCGGGCTCGAGCTCAAGGTCCATCCCCACGTTCACTCCCAGCACATCTACACCGGCCTCGGCCTGCCTGAGCGCAAGACGCTGAAGGAACCCCGCGTCCTTTTCTTTCAGGGCACGGGCTACCTTCTTATTTATGGTGTTTATCTTCTCACCAAAGATTATCATTTGGTCGCCCTCTTAAGCCCAGCCGCCGCTGAGTGCGCTTTGCCGGGGCTCTCTCGGCCTCTTCCTTCTCGAACAGAGCCCATGAACTGGATATCGGTCACAAATCCCCCCTCTCAGAGGAGAGATTTCTCATAAGCTCCCCAGCGAGCCTTGAGGCCCTCTCCCTGGCCTCCCGGGGGAGGCTTGTGCGGACAGCCTTCCAGCCGGAGGTGGGGATCGTGGCATCAACGCCCAGCTTTGCGGTCACCCCCCCCTCGGTTGAGGGGTCCAGCATGGCCCCCATGAGACCGGGCATCACGAGGAGGTCGCGGTCGGCCTGCATGCGGGTCGCCATAGCCCAGAGAACCTCTTCTTCCCTGTAGACATCTATATCTTCATCCACGGCCACGACCAGCTTCAGGCTTGAGTCCTCGGCGAAGGCGGCCAGGATGGCCTGCTTGGCCTGGCCCGGAGCCAGGGGTTTCAGGGATATATAGCAGTGAAAACGGCAGGCGCCCGAACGGGGGTAGCTGACAGCCCTGAGGGTGGGGAAAGTCCCCTTAAGTGTGCGGAAAATACGACACTCATGGGGGACTCTAAGGAGCAGGCAGTGCTCCTCGGAATAGCCCGGCACAATATCCTGATAGATTGCATCCTTTCTCTTCAAAATGCCCGTCACCCGAATAAGGTGGCGGGTGGAGTGGCTTGAGGCATAACCCGTGAACTCCCCGAAGGGCCCCTCATCTTCCCTCACGCCCGAGAGGATCTCCCCCTCGATTACTATTTCCGCACCTGCCGGCACCTCAAGGTCCACTGAGCGACATCTCACAACCTCGAGAGGCTCTCCCAGGAAGCCGCCGGCCACATGGTACTCATCCCTCCCTATATCTCCCTTCCAGAGCCCCGCCCCGAGCTGGAAAAGGGGGTGGGCTCCGAGAACAACGGCCACGGGGAGGTTTTCCCCGCGGGCCTCCGCCCTCTGCTGGTAGTTCCAGAGGTGGCGCCGGCTGTGCAGGCTCACGCCCAGGGTTCTCGCACCCTTCAGCTGGAGCCTGTGGAAGCTCCCGTTAATGACACCAGTCTCCGGGTCCTTGGCCACGAGCACCCCGGCGGTGATGTAGGGGCCAGCATCCTCCTCAAAATGGGTGAGGATGGGAAGTGAAAAGAGGTTTACCTCTTCGCCCAGAAGGACATCCTCAAGGATGGGCCCCTCTTTCAAGAGGCGGGGCGGGGTGAGAAGCTCCTCCCTTTTAAGCCACGCCTCGAGGAGCTCTCCTTCGTCCACCCCCAAAGCGAGAGCGAGCCGCTTGCGGGAGCCATAGAGGTTGGTGATAAGCGGCATGGCCGCGGCGTGCAGCCCCTCAAAAATTATGGCGGGGCTCTCTCCCCGGCGCTCCAGCTCAAAGACGAGCGCCGTAACCTCATACTCCTGCTTCAGGGGCCTCGCAACCCTTAAAAGCTCGCCGGGCGCTCTCTCCTCGAGAAGCCTCAGAAATGCCCTCAGGTCCTGAGACAAGGGAGCCTCCTTTTCGCTGACCCCAAGGTCTCACAGATCGCTCGTCATGGTGATTATAATCCAAATGGGGATATTTCACGAGCTATGCTGAGGTTTAACAATGAAATCGCCGCCGGAATGGGATATTATTCATCGCCAGGAGGCCCGCCATGTCCCCCGTTCTTTCTGCCTTGCTTTCATTTTTGCGGCTAGTGTTATCAAGCTGGGACAACTTTAGAAACTTTCTTGGCGCTAATCCTGCGCACCAAATGCTTTCCCAATCATCTATTCCGAACCAAGAGGGAACTCCGACTGATTTTTGGACATGGCTTCAAGCCTGGATCTACTCAAAGTTTGGCATTACGGGATTAATTGTTTTGGCCGTCCTCTTACTGCTGGCAACTATATGGTGGAAATGGGAGAAAATTAAAAAACTTCCTGGCGTCAGTACCATTTTCCAGAAGTTATCCCAAGAGCCTTTACCGAGCTCTGACCCCAAGCGATTCTCTGTAGCTGTAGCGCACCTGGAGAATGACAGCGAAGACTTTGAGCATGAACTGCTAATTGTTGAAGCTATTAAGGAGTTCCGAGGCGTTCAGCTTCTTCGCTTCGATAGAACCATTTCACTCAAAGGGCCTAAGCCAGATGAGGCTGAAAGGTCTGGGCATGGGAGGGCCCGCAAATTTCTCAAACAATCGGGCGCTCACATCCTTATCTGGGGAATCGTTTTGAGGCGTGCCCGCCAGAGTATCCTCAAGGTCTACTGGACTACATCACGAGAGTTAGAGTTAATAGGGCAATGGGGACGTTATCGCCCGACGGAAGACCTGAATCTACCGATCATCTTCTGGAGCGACCTGGCAGAGATTCTTCGCCTTTTGGTAATCACCCATTACGCCGAATTCACCGCGCAAGAGGGACATTTCGTTGCCGACCGGCTCGAACCCTTCATTGGAAGGGTTCGCCCGCTCCTGGCCGGCAGCCAGGAGCGGGAGGGCTGGAATGCGGAAGCCCGCACCCTCGTGAGGTTTATTCTTGCCACCTCCCTAAGCGAATTTGGCGAACAGGGCGGAAAGAATGAACCTCTTGAGGAAGCTGTAACAGCCTACCGCGAGGCCCTGAAGGAATGGACGCGAGAGCGCGTGCCTTTGGACTGGGCAATGACGCAGAATAACCAGGGCAATGCGCTTCTGAGAATCGGAGAGCGCGAGTCCGGGACAGAGCGTCTTGAGGAAGCGGTCGCAGCCTTCCGCGAGGCCCTCAAGGAGCGAACCCGAGAGCGCGTGCCTCTGGACTGGGCGATGACGCAGAACAACCTGGGCAGTGCGCTTCGCACACTCGGAGAGCGGGAGTCCAGGACAGAGCGTCTTGAGGAAGCGGTCGCAGCCTTCCGCGAGGCCCTCAAGGAGCGAACCCGAGAGCGCGTGCCTCTGGACTGGGCAACGACGCAGAACAATCTGGGCAGTGCCCTTGCAATACTCGGTGAGCGCGAGTCCGAGACCGCTCGCCTAGAGGAGGCGGTGGCAGCCTTCCGCGAAGCACTGAAGGAGCGAACCCGCGAGCGCGTGCCTCTGCAATGGGCGATGACGCAGAATAACCTCGGCAATGCGCTTGCGGCACTCGGTAAGCGCGAGTCCGGGACCGCGCGCCTAGAGGAGGCGGTGGCAGCCTTCCGCGAAGCACTGAAGGAGCGAACCCGCG
>CAZNSX010000008.1:130552-201798 GCA_964575845.1 uncultured bacterium
AGCGCGTGCCTCTGCAATGGGCGATGACGCAGAATAACCTGGGCAATGCGCTTCTGGCGCTCGGTGAGCAGGAATCCGGGACAGAGCGCCTTGAGCAAGCAGTGGCAGCGTATGAGCAAGCGCTCAAGGAATGGACCAGCGAGCGCGTGCCTCTGCAATGGGCGATAACACAGAATAACCTGGGCAGCGCACTTTACGCATTGGGCGAGCGGAAAAATGATGCTGCGTTGATCTGCCAAGCCCTTGAAAGCCACCTCATGGCCTGGGAGGTCTCTAGTGGAGCTCCCTTTCAGGCCTCGGTTGCGGCGAAAAATGTAGAAAGAGACATCAACAGTCTAAGACAGGGTTTTGAGCCGAAAGAGTCCGAGGAATGCCTCAGAAGGAACAAAGATATTCTGGAGCGGCTTCAGGAATAGGGCTGGCCCTAATGACCCTTAGCCCTGCTTAAGGGCGCGGTGGTGAAGCTTTTTCGGTGGGCTACCCTATCGGTAGAAAGCAGCGTCAGCAGTCTCTTTTGTCGACCTGAAAAATGCTTATAATCTTCGCCCTGTAGATGTGAATGGCCTCACTTCCGGTCCGGGACACTCTCCTGTCGCTTTCCCTCCTCGGGGCCTTGGAAGGAACGGGGGATTTGACAAATTATTTTTCATCTACTATGTTAAAAAATAACCCCAGCTATTCTTTATTTAACACAGTAGGGAGGAGGATGCCATGCCCGTAAGAAGACAGCTATCCGTCTTTCTCGAGAACAAGGTGGGGCAGATCGCGGCGGTCGGAAGCGCGCTGGCCAGAGCGAAGGTCAACATCATCGCCCTAACGGTCTCAGACTCCATAGAATACGGGGTTCTGAGGCTGGTCGTGAGTGATGCGGCCAAGGCCCAGAAGGCCCTTTCGCGCATAAGCCCCAAGGTCATCTCCACCCCGGTCCTTGCCGTGGAGATGGGAAATGTGCCTGGAGCCCTGGCCCAGGTGGCAAGGAAGCTCTCCGCAGCCAGGATAAACATCGATTACATGTACGGGAGCGCAGGAGCCATGGGGACGAAATCGGTGGGGATCTTCAAGGTCTCTGACCCGAGAGCAGCCGAGGCCGCCCTGAAGAAATAGAGCTACCTCAGCCGCACCCTCCAGCCAGGGAAGAGAGACCGGGAAAGAGCCCGGCCCGGAATGCGGGCTCCTCCCGGCCTTTTTTTCCTTCAAAAGGGGAGCTTCCGTCCCGGCAGGCGATTGAGAAGGGGAGCCAGCCGCCAGAGGGGAGAACGAACCCGAAGAAAAGAGAGAAGGCGCTGAAGCAAGGGCAGGAGGCTCCCTTGCGCCTGAGAGGAAAGAATTACCCGAGGGTGCCTCCGGGCAAAGGCATTAAGCCTCTCGGCCGCCCAGGCTCTGTCAAGCTCGGGAGAGAAGTAGAAGGTCGGCTCAAGGAGGTTTTCCCTCCCACGAAGAAGCCCTTGGCGCTCGGCTAGAGGAACGAGCCCTGTCCGCGGATAGATCCGAACTCCAAAGCTTATGAAGAATATGTTCGGGTCCCGGTGGTGGGCATCAATAAAGCGCAGGGTCTCTATTAAGCTCCCCTCATCCTCTCCGGGCCCTCCCATGAGAAAGACCCAAAGGGTGGGGAGCCCGGCCCTGATGGCCCCCTGGGCTACCCTGCTTATCGCCTCTCCATCGAAGCCCTTGCGGTAACATGCGAGCACCTGCGGCGAGGCACTCTCAAGGGTAATGGTGAGACTCCCGAAGCCGGCCTCGGCCATGGCCTCAAAAAGGCCCTCCGCATAAGCGGCCGGGTTTATGCCCGTGCTGCTGAAGCGAAGGGGGAAGTTCCTTTTTGCCAGCTCCTGGCAGAGGGAGAAGGCGTGCTCGGGAGGGTGGTTGAAGGTGGCATCCGTAAACTCTATCTCCCCTGCCCCTTGACTCACTAGCTCCGCCGCCTCATCCGCGACCGCCTGGGGGCTCCTCAGGCGGTAGCCCGGCCCCTCAAGGCTCCCGTAAGTGCAGTAGATGCACTCAAAGGCGCATCCGCGCTTTGTCTGAAGGGGAACGGAAGCCCCCCAGCGGATGTAGCGCCCGAGGTCAAGCCATCGCCCGGGGCATGGGTGAAGCATGTCTTCCACCTTAAAGGCCCACGTCTGGGGGTTCTGCTTCACTTCCTCGCCATTCCTCATGATGAGCCCCGGCACCTCCATGAGCTCCCTTTCCCCGGAGAGGGCCTCGAGCAGAAGGGCGGCCGAAAGCTCCCCGTCGCCAAAGACCCCGTAGTCCACCTCAAGGAAGCGAAAAGCTTCATCAAGACCCACCCCCAGGGCTCCGCCGCCGGCCACTATGGGAACATCGGTAATAGAATGGAGGTACCTTACCACCTCCCTGACCTCCGGGAGGTAGAAGCGAGTGCTCAGAGCATCACAGTTGTCGAGGTTACGCACTCCCAGGCCCACCACCTCAGGGCGCAACCGCCCGATGGCCCGAGAGAGAGCTCTCTCCACATTCTTCTCAAAGCAGAGGTCAACCAGTTGCACCTCATGGCCCAGAGCCGAAATGTGCGTTGCCACCGAACAGAGGCCTATGGGGACGGCCGGGTAAGGGGTGAGCTGCCGGTTGGTATTGACGAGGAGAACCCGCACGCGCCTCGTCCCCTCAGGAGAGGCCTTCGGGAGCGGAAAGAACCAGGGCGGCGTTCTTGGACCCGAATGAGAGACAATTGCAGAGCGCGTGGCGGATCTTCTTTCCCCTCCCCTCATTGGGAACATAGTCGAGGTCGCACTCCGGGTCTGGGTTCTCCAGGTTTATGGTGGGCGGGATGAAACCTTCCCTCATGGCGAGAGCCGTGGCCGCCACGCCCGCCGCGCCGCAGGCCCCCTGCGGGTGGCCTATCATGGACTTGGTGGCGCTCGTCGAGAGGCGATAGGCGTGCTGGCCAAAGGCAAGCTTCAGTGCATTGGTCTCGGTGAGGTCGTTGAGGGGGGTGCTGGTCCCGTGGAGGTTAACATAATCGATCTTGTCCGGAGCGAGGCCCGAGTCGGAGAGGGCCGAGAGGATCGCCCGAGAGGGCCGAGAGGATCGCCCGGGAGGGCCCCATCCCATCGGGAGTGGTGCGCACCCGGTGGTAGTTATCGCAGGAGGCACCGTAACCCAGGACCTCGGCATATATGCGTGCCCCCCGGAAGCGCGCTCTCTCCAGGTCCTCAAGCACAATCAGCCACGCCCCCTCGCCGAGCACGAAGCCCTGACGGTCGATGCTAAAGGGCCGTGAGGCTCTCGGTGGGTCATGGTTAAAGCCTGTGGGGACAACCTGCATGTTGCAGAAGCCCGTCATGAGGCCGTGAGTGATACAGGCATCGAGGCCACCCGTGAGCACGACCTCGGCCTTGCCCCAGCGGATGAGGAAGAAGGCATAGCCTATGGCATCGGTGGCGCTCGTGCAGCCGGTGGAGATCACGTGACTCATGCCCCGGGCGTCCAGCGCGAGGGAGAGCTCGCTTGAGACCATCCCCACAAAGGAGGACGAAATGCCGAAGGGACTCGGGCGCTTGGGTCCCCGGCGGAAATAGAGCTCATACTGCCTTTCGGTGAATTCCACCCCGCCCCCTCCACTGCCCACGATGACATGGAGTTCCTCCCGCTCCTTTTCAGAGAGAGCCTTAGGCTCCAGCCCCGCATCCCGCATGGCCTCCAGCGCCGCCGCAATCCCCATAGGGGCAATGCGGGCCACTCTTCTCAGCTCCTTGGGTTCCATGTAGAGGGAGGGGTCAAAACTCCGCGCTTCGGCCGCTATCTGACAGGGTAGGTCTGAGGGGTCGAAGAGGGTTATCCTGCCCACCCCGCTCCTTCCCTCCCTGAGCCCTCGCCAGAAGGCTTCGACTCCCACTCCAAGGGGGCTCACCACGCCTAGCCCTGTGATGACGACACGACGGCTGGAGACAGCAGGGGTGGATGATGGGAAGGACACTATCTCTCCCGCACCTACGGGCTTCTTTTGAAGAAATTTGGTTAAGAGCCGCTTATTCCCGAGCCCTTGGCTCCAGCCCGAGCCTAAAGAAAAAGCCAAGGACTCCCGTGCGCACTGGGCACGGACCGGGGCTCAGGCAATAGGTTCAAGTCCCCTAAAGGGAAAAATTTGCTCTATGCCATATTATAAACTGAATAGTTCCGTTTACGATCCGGCGGCGAGGCAGAAAAGAGGGGGAGGCTCCCTTCCTTCCCTCGGAGCCTAAACTACTGAGGATCGGCTGAGAGATGAGAGCTGATCAGCTTGGCAAGCTCGTTCCGGACGTTTCGGGAAACCTAGAGCTTCTCTTTTCTTGAGCCCCCCGCCGCCTCAGCTCCCAAGGAGACCATAAACGCCGCTTCCTCACTCCTGAACCAGTGGCGGGTCCGCTTGCAAAAGGCGACCAGCATGAGCATCACGGGGACTTCGATTAACACACCCACCACCGTGGCCAGGGCCGCGCCGGAGGCCAGGCCGAAGAGCATCACCGCTGTTGCAATGGCCACCTCGAAGTGATTGCTGGCGCCGATCATGGCCGAAGGCGCTGCATCCTCGTAGGTGAAGCGGAGCAGTTTCGCCAGGCCATAGCCGATGGCGAAAATCAGGCAGGTCTGGATGAACAGGGGAATGCCTATGAAAAGAACATGGAGCGGATTGGTCAGAAGGATCTCACCCTTCAGAGAAAAGAGAACCACTAGCGTCACAAGCAGGGCCACTATGGAGATGGTGGATAGATAGGGGAGAAAACGGATCTTGAACCACTGCTCGCCCCTGTTTTTAAGAATCCACTTCCGCGAGTGATAGCCCGCCAAAAGGGGGAGCCCCACATAGATACAGACCGATAGGATGATGGTCAGCCACGGGACGGGCATGCTGTTTTCACGGAGAAGCCAACCACCCAGAGGGGCGTAGAGAAAAAGCATGGTGAGGGAGTTTATCGCCGTCATCACAAGCGTATGTGCGTCATTCCCTCGGGCCAGAAAGCCCCATACCAGGACCATTGCGGTGCAAGGTGCAATCCCCAGCAGGATGGCCCCGGAGATGTAAGAACGCCAGAGTGGAACCACCTCCCCCCTGACCACTTCCGTTCCCGTGATAAAGGGCTCAAACACATAGCCCAGGAAAAAGGTGGCGATGAAGAACATGGTAAATGGCTTGATCGCCCAGTTGATAAACAGGGTGAGCCCAACCGGCTTCGGGGTCTTTCCCGCGCGGATGACATTGGCAAAGTCGATCTTAACCATGATGGGGTAGATCATAAAAAAGAGGCAAATCGCGATGGGAATGGACACTTGGGCATAAGAAAACCGGTCCAGGGTCGAGGCCAACTGCGGGAACGTCTTACCGAGAAGTATCCCGACAATGATACAGAGTCCCACCCACACGGTCAGATATTTCTCAAAAACGCTCATTTCCCGCTCCTGGGCCATTCCAGACTCCTTTTTCAGGATTTAGAGGAATTCAACCGTCGGCCCTTCCCGTGGAGGGACCATTCGAGTGAGAGGCGAATCCAACCTTCTATCCGCATAGACTGATTAAAGCTTCACAAAAAAATTTCTCAGACACAGCGATTCTTATCTCTCATCAAGGCCTTGAGCCTTTTTCGGTCCTCCCGGAGGAGGGGGAACTCCTTGAAGCAGTTTCTCAGGCACTCTATCTGAGAGGCGTGGACCCGGCCCTTGGGTTCGGTGAGGGAGTAATACATCCAGACAGCCTCGCGCCGGTCCCTCACCAGGCCGGCGTTCCTGAGGTACGCCAGGTGCCGGGAGACGGTCGATTGAGGCATCCCCAGGACTGCCGTCAGGTCGCACACGCAGAGCTCTCCCTGAGAGAGGAGATGAAGGAGCCTCAGGCGCGTCTCATCGGAAAGTGCCTTATAAATGGCGCTCAGTTCAGAGATAGTCATCTCCAGAAACCCCGCGAGTTACCGGAAAAATCCGTAATTTCGGATATCCGAATATATTAATATATACGCGACCCGCTCCACGTGTCAAGGGAAGGTTTGCGGCGCTCAGCCGCTCGAGGCGGCGGGAGCCCTGGCCCCCGTGAATGTCCTCCCTTCACCGTACGCTCCGCACTTTGGCCGGGCTGCTCAAGAGCAGCGCCCCGAAGCTTAAGGCGATGGAGAACCCAACAGCGAGAAAGGCCAAGTGGTAACTCCCCCAGTGGTCAAAGATATAGCCCCCCAGCCAGGGGCCGACGGCTCCTCCGACACCGAAGCCTGTGAAAATCGCACCGCTAACGGCTCCGAAGTTGCGGCCCACGAAGATGTCGGCAATGGCGGCCTGTGCCACTGGCCTGGCAATGCCCAGGCCCACCCCCAGAATCAGAAGATAGCCCCAGAGGATGAGCCCCTCATCAGGGCCAGAGAGCCTCATAAGGAGAGCCACCCCCAGGAGAGAAAGAATGACCCCCAGGCCGTAAGTCCGCTCGCGTCCCCAGCGGTCGGAAAGGAATGAGAGGGCATTTCCGCCAACCACCGCCACGCCCCATAGGGCCACGTAGGCGGCCGCCAGGAGTTCCCCGAAGCCCAGGTCCACGAGATTCGCCACCTGGTGTGCGGCCAGAAGCCGGTAGGTTACCCCGACCATGAAGAACATGGCCCAAAGACTCCAGAAGCGGCCCGTGACCACGGCCGAGCTAACGGTGAAGGTCCTATCCGCCCAGCTTCTATCCACAACGCGGAGCCCTCTCCTCATGGACGAAGAGGGGGAAGGAAGCAGGTGCTCATCGCTCACGGAACCCACCTCCTCCGGCCTGGCCCTAACGTAGAGGGCTGTGAGGGGGAGGACAACACCCACAATGACCCCGGCCGAGAGCACATAGGCCAGGCGCCAGCCCAGGGCATCGATCGCCCACTGGACCGGAACGGCCACCACTGAGCGCAGACCGATAGAGGACATCATGACGCCGAAGGCCAGCCCCCGGCGCCTAACGAACCAGTTGGGCAGGATTGCGGTGAAGGGAATGAAGGTGAGGTGAATGAAGCCAAGGCTCATGAAAATGTAGGCAGCGTATAGGTGCCAGGGGGAGCTTATCTGACTCGCCCCGATGAGGCCAACCGCCATAACCAAGGCGGCGGCTGGCATGAGACGGCGGGGGCCCAGCCTGTCGGTTAGCCATCCGGCCAGGGGGGATAGCGGGGCCTGGAACAGGTTCCCCGCGGAGAAGGCCCCCGCCGTTAGCTGGCGCGACCAGCCGAACTCTTTCAGGATAGCCACAAAGAAGACGGCGAAGGCATCCCTTATCCCCACGCTCAGCACCATGGTGAGAAAAGCAATCGCCAGCACGACCCAACCGTACCAAAGGCCTCTGGGGCCGCGACCGCAAGCAGCCATCACTCTTCCTCCCCGCTCACCAGAACTCAGATATTCGGGATATCTTAGGGAACAGTGGCTAATCCGGCAATAGAGCCCCTCTCAGCCCCCGCCGGAGATTCTTATAACCGCTCCCGTTATGGGCTCGGCCTCCGGAGAGGCGAGAAAGCCGAGCGTCTTTGCCAGCCCTTTTGGAGAAACCCACTTCGAGGGGTCGGCCTTGGGGAAGGCCTTCGGCCTGGCCTCGGTTGCCATCATGCTGAGGAAAATCACATTGACCTGAAGGGGGGGATAGCCTGTGTTTCCTCGGGCGGGGCTTGGCTCAGGGCAAAGGTCCCCGCCTTGGAGGTGGCGTGTGCGCCTTTCCACCGTGGACCTAAGGGGTGCCCGAAGCGCCCGTTATGATGGCCACCCTGTCCTCAAGCACCATAATTAGAGTTATTCACCCGTGAGAGAAAGACCTGCTCCTAAGGATGAATCAGGGGTCTTCTTAGCAAAGAGAGGAGAACCCGTCAACTGAAGAATGGAAATAGGCAGGGGAGCACGGAGGCTCAGGCGCTGGTGAGCCTCTGAATCTTTCTCAGAAGGATGGGGTAGTCGATGGGGTCCACCACGAAATCACGGGCACCCAGCCGCAGGCAGTGTATTATATCTTGCTTGGAATGGGTTGAGGAGAGAATTATGACTGGAGGCGGCAGGGACATGTTGCACTTGACTAACTGGAGCACGGTGAAGCCGTCCATCTCGGGCATTTCCAGCTCCACGATAGCCAAGTTCACGGTTTTTTCTTGTAGCTCCCGGAGGCCCTGCCTAGCGTCAGCGGCCCAGATCACAGAGAAACCTTCGGCCGAGAGGCACCCCTTTAGGTGCCTTGCGGCTCGCCCCGGGCCGATGACGAGGATATTGGCAGTCTCCCAGCCCTCCCCCTCCCTCATTATGGGCGGAGGCACACCAGGACGTCCCGATTCTACGCTTTCCGCGAAGCTCACTGGCGGAGTTCCCCTTACCAGCAGAAGGTGCAGATAAGCCGTTCGTTCATCTCACCTCTCCGAATCTTTACAGATAGTCTTCAATTTATATACTTTTCGACATTCTATGGGCGGAGCTTAAGGGTTTTTATTATGCTTTCGCCTAGAGGTGGACCTCCTGGACGGTGTCGCCATAAACACCGGCGAGAGGAAGTTCAAAATTTATTGACACATAAGAACGGAAAGGCTATAGTGCGTCCTTGAAGAATTTGCCTTTAATCTGGCTCCTTTTGAGGGCTATGTTTACTTGCCTTTGAAGAGGCTAGTGCTGGTCAGGATAGTTTTTCTCCTCTGGATTCGGGCATCTTAATGCTTAGAGACTATCTGCCCATTGTGGTCCTCTTCATCCTAGCCCTTGCCTTTGCCATCGGCACTGTAATCATCTCCTATCTTGTGGGGACCCGGAAACCTACCCTTGAGAAGATAACCCCCTATGAGTGCGGCATCGAGCCTAGAACGCCCGCACGCGTGCGCCTCTCCATCAAATTTTTCCTGATTGCCATGTTGTTTATCGTCTTCGACATCGAGGCGATCTTCATCTTTCCGTGGGCGGTGGTTTTCCGGGAGCTCAAGCTATACGGCTTCATCGAGATGCTCATCTTCATCCTGATTTTGGCGGTGAGCCTCGCCTACGCCTGGAAGAGGGGGGCACTGGAATGGGACTAGAGACCCTCTTCGGCGAGTGCTTCATGACCACCCGCCTCGATACCGTGGTCAACTGGGCTCGCAAGAACTCTCTCTGGCCTGCCCTGTTCGGGCTGGCCTGCTGTGCCATAGAGATGATGTGCATGGCGGCCTCGCGCTACGACATCGCCCGCTTCGGTGCCGAAGTCTTCAGGGCCTCCCCCCGGCAGGCGGACCTCATGATTGTGGCCGGCCGCGTCTCCTGGAAGATGGCCCCGGTCCTGCGCAAGATCTACGACCAGATGCCAGAGCCCAAATGGGTCATCTCCATGGGAGCATGCGCCTCCACGGGCGGGGTGTTCAATAACTACGCCGTGGTCCAGGGAGTCGACACCATCTTGCCTGTAGACATCTATGTGCCAGGGTGTCCCCCCAGGCCCGAGACCCTCATCGAGAGCATCATGAAGCTCCAGGAGAAGATAGAGCGCGAGTCCGTTTTGGATCGCGCCTAGGGCGAGATGGCCCCGCTAGCTCAGTGGCCTGCTCCCTGAAAAGGAAAAGCATGGATGAGGAACTGAAAAGGACCGCCGCTAAGAGCGCCGGGGAAGACGACCCTGACGTTCCGCTTCTCAGGGAGCGCTTCGGCCCGGCAATTTTGGGCGTGGAGAGCCAGCGGGGCCAGACGGTGGTCCTGGTTGAGCCCGGCGAGATAGTCCCCGTCTGCCGCTTCCTCAAGGAGGAGCAGGGCTATAATTACCTCTCCTTCATCTTCTCTGTGGACTGCCTCAAGCTTCCACGGTGGCACCGCTTTGAGCTCATATACGGCCTGTACTCCCTCCCCCGGAAAAAGCGCCTTCGCCTGAAGGTGCCTCTTCCCGAGGAGGGGCCGGTAGTGGATTCGGTGAGGGGCGTCTGGGCCACCGCCGACTTTCACGAGCGGGAGGCCTTCGACATGATGGGGATAAGTTTCCGGGGACATCCCGACCTCAAGCGCATCCTCATGCCCGATGATTGGGTGGGGCACCCCCACCGTCGGGACTACGACCTCCGGGTGGAGGATGTGGAGTACACCTTCCTCCGGGTGGAGAGGAAGCTGGCCAAGGATTAGAGAGGCACAGTGGTGGAAGAGGCCCTGGGTCCCATAACGACCGACCGCCTGGTCATAAACATGGGCCCCCAGCACCCCAGCACCCACGGGGTCCTGCGGCTCATACTTGAGCTTGAGGGAGAGACCGTGGTGAACGCCGAGCCCGTGATCGGCTACCTCCACACGGGCATCGAGAAGAACATGGAGGCCAAGACCTATAACCAAGCCCTCACCATGTCGGACCGGATGGACTACCTTGCCCCCCTCTCGAACAACCTCGCCTTCACTCTTTCTGTGGAGAAGCTCCTCGGGATCGAGGTTCCCAAGAGGTGCCAGTACATCCGGGTGATTCTGGTGGAACTCACCCGCATAACGAGCCATCTGGTCTGGCTCGGGACCCATGGCCTTGACCTCGGAGCCATGACGGTCTTCCTCTATTGCTTCAGGGAGCGGGAGAAAGTCCTCGACATTTTCGAGCGTATCTCGGGTGTACGCATGATGACGAGCTACATCCGCCCGGGCGGACTGTACCGTCCTCCCTATCCCCGGTTTGAGGAAGACGTGAGGGCATTCATCGATGAATTCCCCCAGAGGATAAGTGAATATGAGACCCTTCTCACCGAAAACCCCATCTGGCTGAGGCGCACCCGCAACGTTGGGGTGATATCCGCAGAGGACGGCATAGAGCTCGGCCTCTCGGGGCCATCGCTTAGGGCCTCGGGAGTGGAGTGGGATGTCAGAAAAGATGAGCCCTACAGCAGTTACGAGGCCTTTGACTTCATAGTACCCACCGGGACCCATGGCGATGTCTATGACCGCTACCTCTGCCGGATAGAGGAGATGCGACAGAGCACACGAATAGTACGCCAGGCCCTGGATAATCTTCCCGTGGGCCCCATCAAGGCCGACGCCCCCCATGTGGTCGTACCCGATAAAGAAAGGCTCGCCAATGATATGGAGGCCGTTATCTATCACTTTAAGATAGCCAGCGAGGGCTACCCGGTGCCCCCGGGCGAGGTCTTTGTGCCCATCGAGTCCCCCCGTGGCGAGATAGGCTTTTACATCGTGAGCGACGGGAGCCCCAAACCCTATCGCGCGAAGCTACGCCCCCCCTGCTTCGTCAACCTCCAGTCTCTTCCCAAGATGGTGAAGGGAATGCTGGTAGCTGATGTTGTGGCCGCCATAGCCAGTATCGATATCGTGCTCGGCGAGGTTGACCGCTAGGAGGGAGAGGGAGAGATGTTCTCCTTCAGTGAAGAGAACCAACTGGAGTTACAGCGGATTTCGAGCCGTTATCCCGATAAGCGCTCGGCCCTCCTTCCCTCCCTCTATCTGGCCCAGCGGCAGGAGGGATATATCTCTCACGAGGCCATAATATTTCTTTCCCGGCAGCTCGACCTCTCGCCGATGGATATATGGGGGGTTGTGAGTTTCTACACGATGTTCAGGACAAAACCCGTGGGTCGCTACCACATCCAGGTCTGTACAAATCTCTCTTGCGGCATCCTGGGTTCCGAGGACCTCGTGCGCCACACGGAGCATAAGCTGGGCATCAAGGCGGGCGAGACCACACGGGATGGCCTCTTCAGCCTCTCCACGGTAGAGTGTCTCGGCTTCTGCGGAAATGCTCCTGCGATGCAGGTGAACGAGAAGTATTACGGGGACATGACCGAGGAGAAGGTGGACGAGCTCCTGGAGGAGCTCCGGCCAGCCCCGGCTAAAAAGCCGGCCCCCAAGGCCGAGGCCGGGGCTCCTGAGGGCGAGCCCCAGGAGGAAGGGTAATCCCGTGGCTGAGGCCATAAGGGTAGTGAGTAAGAATTTCCACAAGGAGGAGAGCCATACTCTTCGCGTCTACCTCGAAGGCGGAGGATACGAGGCCATAAAGCAGGTTCTCCGGGAGATAGAGCCCTCTCAGGTCATCGAGATGGTAAAGGCCTCGGGCCTCAGGGGCCGGGGGGGAGCCGGATTCCCCGCGGGCGTCAAATGGGGCTTCATCCCCAAGGTGGAGGGCCCGAAATTCCTGGCCGTGAATGCGGATGAGGGAGAGCCGGGAACCTTTAAGGACCGGGTTATCATGCTCCGGGATCCCCACCTCCTCATCGAGGGGATCCTCATCTGCTGCTACGCCACGGGCCTCTCGACGGCCTACATCTACATAAGGGGGGAGTTCTCGGAGCCCGCCCGGATGATGCAGGGCGCCATAGATGAGGCCTATGAGGCGGGCTACCTGGGGAAGAATATCCTCGGCTCAGACCTCTCGGTTGACTGCTTCATCCACATGGGGGCCGGAGCTTACATCTGCGGGGAGGAGACGGCCCTTCTGGAATCACTCGAGGGAAAGCGGGGGCAGCCCCGCCTCAAGCCCCCATTTCCGGCGATAGTGGGTCTCTACAGAAGGCCAACCGTCATAAATAACGTGGAGACCCTGTCCAATCTTCCTGACATCATCCTCAAGGGTCCTGAATGGTATGCCTCCATGGGGACGGAGAAGAGCACGGGCACGAGGCTCTTCTGCCTGAGCGGTCACCTGAAACGTCCGGGAGTTTATGAGCTCCCCATGACGGTAACGCTGCGGGAGCTCATCTTCGAGCACGCGGGCGGAGTCAGGGACGACCGGGCCCTTAAGGCCGTGATCCCTGGGGGGTCTTCTACTCCGGTCCTCACCGCGGAAGAGATCGACGTGGGGATGGATTTTGAGAGCCTGACGGCGGCGGGGACCATGGCCGGCTCTGGCGGGGTCATAGTCATGGATGATACGGTCTGCATGGTTGGGGCCGCCCTCAGGATAGTCAAATTCTACCGTCATGAGTCCTGCGGGCAGTGCACCCCCTGCCGTGAGGGCTGCAACTGGATGTACCGAATACTCGAGCGCATCGAGAACGGAAAGGGCCAAAGCGACGAGCCAGGCCTCCTGATAGAAATTTGTGACAATATCGAGGGCATAAGCCTCTGTCCCCTGGGCGACGCCGTGGCGATGCCCGTGAGGAGCATCGTCAAGAAGTTCATGGGGGAGTTCATGGCTCACATCGAGCAGAAGCGCTGTCCTCTCGGAAAGCCCTATATCCGTCTCGCTCACTGAGAGGGTGTCATGCCCACCATCACCATAAATGGGGAGTTTGAAACCAAGACCATCGAGGTGCCGGCGGGCACTACCATAATCCAAGCGGCCGAGCGCGCGGGGATCGATATCCCGCGGTTTTGCTACCATCCGCTCCTCAGCATCGTGGGACAGTGCCGGGTGTGCCTGGTGGAGGTGGAGGGGGTGCCAAAGCTCCAGATAGCCTGCGGCACCGAGGTCCGCGACGGAATGGTGGTCAATACCCACTCCCCGCGGGCGGACAAGGCCAGGCGGGGCATCCTGGAGTTCCTCCTCATAAATCATCCCCTCGACTGCCCGGTCTGCGACCAGGGGGGGGAGTGCCCCCTTCAGGACATAAGCTACCGTTACGCCAACGCCATCACCCGCTTCAGGGAGCGCCGCCGGACCTATGGGCGTGTCTCCATGGGCCCCTACATAGAGCGCGACATGAACCGCTGCATCCACTGCACCCGGTGCGTGCGCTTCACGAGCGAGATCGACGGTGGGGCGGAGATTGATTTCTTCCACCGAAGCTGGAAGACCGAGACGGGCCACTACCAGAGTCTACCGCTCGAGAGCATCGTGGCCGGAAACGTCATAGACATCTGCCCCGTGGGCGCCTTAACCGATAGAAAATACCGCTTCAAGGCCAGAGTGTGGGAGATGCGGCGGACGGCAACTGTGTGCCATCTCTGCGCCGTGGGCTGCCGGGTTCAGGTCTGGACGCGCGAGAACCGCATCATGCGGTGCACCGCAGGAACGAACCCGGCCCTAAATGAAGAATGGATATGCGATGTGGGCCGCCACGGGATAGCGGGCATCCACACGGAGGAGCGTCTCAAGGGGCCCTTGCTGCGCCGAGGGGATGGGCTTCAGCCCGCCTCCTGGGAGGAGGCGATCGGGTTCGTGACCGATAGGCTCAAGGCCATACTTGAGGCCCATGGACCAGGAGCAATAGGGGGCATCGGGGGGGGGCGCTCGAGCAACGAGGCGGGCTATCTGTTTCAAAAATTCCTCCGGGCCGTGCTCGGGACGAATAACGTGGATTGTCGAATTCACCCCCGCGATCACGCCCAGACAGAGGCTCAGCTTGAGGCCTCCGGCCTCACGGGCTGGCCCTCGCCCATAGAGGAGCTGGAGGGGGCGGATGTGATCTTCCTCCTCGGCTCAAGTCCTTTTGAGGAACATCCTGTGCTGGCCCTGAGGGTCAGGAACCCCCGGAGGAAGAAGGGTGCGGTGGTCCTTTCGGCTGGCCCACGAAAAATAAGGCTTCACCTTCCTGAGATGACGGAGGTCATCCACCTGCCAGGAGCCGAGGCCATCTTTCTCAGGGCGCTCTCTAAGGCCATCCTTGAGGAGGGGCCGCCTAGGCAGGAGCTTGAGGGCTTTGAGGACTACAAGAGCTCTCTTGGGGGTGAGAGCCTCTCCCAGCTTGCCTCCCTCTCGGGTGCGGAGGAGGGGGCCCTAAGACGTGCGGCAAGGGCTCTTTTGGACCGAAAGAGCGGCTTCATCATCGGTGGGCCCAGCCTCTGGGATGAGGGAGCCTGCCGGGGGCTCCTTGACCTCTCCCTTCTGACTGGCCTGAGGCCCTGCTTTATCCCGTCCCAGCCAAACCTCCAGGGAGCCCTTGAGGCCGGCCTTCACCCGGGTCTCCTTCCCGGCTTTAAGGACCTAACGGATGGCGAGGCCCGCGCGCGCTTTGAGACTGAGTATGGATGCTCCCTCCCATCTGAGAGAGGCCTTTCGGCCCTGGGGATGTTCGAGGCCCTGAGAGCGGGAAAACTCAAGGCGCTTTTCCTGATGGGCTCTGACCCGGCAAGCGAGTTCCCCGATGGCCTGTATATAAGGGAGGCTCTGGAGCGGGCAGAACTCCTTGTGGTACAGGATGCGCTCCCCCCGGCGAGCCTCGACCATGCCCATGTGGTGCTCCCGGCACAAGGCTTTTCTGAGAAGGAGGGCACTCTCACCAACTTTGAGAGGCGCCTCCAGAGGGGGAAGCCCTCCCTCAGGCACCAGGATGACGCGAGAGATGACGGTCAGATTCTGGCGGCTTTGGCCAGGGCCTTCGGAAAGCCCATGCGCGCGGCCGAGGAGGGGAAGGTGGAAGAGCAGATGTCGGCCCTCATTGGGGTCTATGGCGGGGCTGACCTGAGGCATCTTCCCCCAGAGGGGTTGAGATGGAAGCAAGAGGGGAGGGCTTTATCTCTCATGCCCTCCGGCCCTCCCGCTCCCCTTGAGGAGGGGCCTCCTGGCTTTCCCTTCAGGCTCATGACAGGCCCCCAACTTCCTCTCTCAGGCGTTTGGGCTTGGTGGGGGGAGAGGCTTAAGGATATGCGAGAGCCGAGGGCGCGCATAAGCCCCGAGGATGCTGAGGGGCTCGGAGTAAAGGAGGGGGAGCCCGTGACCCTTGTTTCCCCTGGCGGCGGAGAGCTAAGAATTGTTTCGGAGCCTGATGAGAGGATTACCGCAGGACGGGTTTTCCTCCCTGAGGGCATCGTAGGAAAAATTGATGATGTCCCGGTGAACCTCATATATGAGGGGACGAGCGCCTTCTCTTGGGTGGACCTGAGGGCCTAAGGGTGCCTTCGCTTGTAGACTTTCTCATCATCGTCATAAAGGCTATTGTGGTCCTGGGGGCGCTGATGCTGGCCGTGGCCTACGCGACCTGGCTCGAGCGAAAGATAGTGGGGCACATCCAGGTCCGGCTTGGGCCCATGAGGGTGGGCTGGCATGGCCTTCTCCAGCCCATAGCCGACGGCATTAAGCTTTTCTTCAAAGAAGATATCATTCCCCTTCACGCCGATAAATTAGTCTACCTCCTGGCCCCTGTCATCAGCATCACGCCCGCTCTCGTCAACTTCTCGGTGATCCCCTTCGGGGACTCCGTCACCGTCCTGGGCCGGAAGGTGGACATGGTCATAGCCGACGTGAATGTCGGCATCCTCGTCATCATCGCGTTGGGCTCGATAGGAGTTTACGGAATAGTCCTGGCGGGTTGGTCTTCTAACAGCAAATATTCCCTTCTGGGTGGCATGCGCTCCATGGCCCAGATGATAAGCTATGAGCTCAGCCTGGGCCTCTCGCTTGTGGGCGTGCTCATGCTCACGCGCTCCCTGAGCCTTGTGGACGTGGTGAATGCTCAGGCGCGAGTCCCCTTCATCTTGCTCCAGCCGCTTGGCTTTCTCATCTTCCTCTGCGCCGCCGTGGCCGAGACGAACCGTGCCCCCTTTGACCTCCCCGAGGCCGAGCAGGAGCTCGTGGCCGGCTTCCACACCGAGTACAGCAGCATGAAGTTCGCGCTCTTCTTCCTGGGGGAGTACGCCGCCATGATAACCGTGTCAGCCCTGGCCACTACCTTTTTCCTGGGTGGCTGGCGTGGCCCCATACTTCCGCCCGTGCTTTGGTTTCTTATCAAGGTCTTCTGCTTTCTTTTCTTCTACATCTGGATCCGGGGTACCCTGCCCCGTCTTCGTTACGACCAGCTGATGGCCTTCGGCTGGAAGGTGCTTCTGCCCGCGGCCCTTGCCAATATCGTGATAACAGGGGGCATCATAACCATCATGGGCTTCTGAGGCCCTCCCGGGAGATGACTGGAAGATGTTCTTAGAGATAGCAAGAGGACTGGCCCTGACTTTCCGGCATATCTTTAAACCGGTTTTCACTTTTCAATATCCGGATGAGAAGTGGGAGATGCCCAAAGGCTACCGGGGTCTCCACCGTCTCATGCGCTGGGAGGATGGCCTGGAGAGGTGCGTCGGCTGCAAGCTCTGCTCCGCCGCCTGCCCCGCCATGTGCATCTATGTGGAGTCGGCGGAGAACAGCCCCGGGAACCAGGTCTCAAAGGGGGAGCGATATGCCTCCATCTACGAGATAAACGAGCTACGCTGCATCTACTGCGGCTATTGCGAGGAGGCCTGCCCCGTGGGCGCAATCGTGCTGTATAACGATTACGAGTTCTCGAAGGACTCCCGGGAGAAGTTCTTCTATACCAAGGAGGACTTACTGGTTAAGAGCAACCGGGAGCTCCCAGAGCTCTATGAGCGCTACAGTGAGGACAAGCTCCTCAAGTATGTGGACGCATGGCGGCCAACACCTGATAGCTGAAGGGAACCATGTCAAGCCTGATCGTCTCTTCTGGTATCTTCTACCTCCTGGCGCTCGTGTCGGTGGTGGCGGGCGTGCTCGTCATCTCCCTTCCTAACGCCGTCTACAGCGCCCTGAGCCTCATCCTGGTGATGCTCTGCATTGCGGCTATCTATCTCCTTCTGAACGCCCAGTTCATCGCCGTTGCCCAAGTCATCATCTATGCCGGGGCGATAATGGTGCTCTTCCTCTTCGTCATCATGCTACTGGGCCTGGGGAGGGAGCGGCCTGCGCCGTTTAAGATCCGGCGGCAGAAGATTCTGGGGGTGCTCTTGGCCTTCGTGCTTCTCGTCTCCATCCTTTCCACGGTGGTTGGAGTGAAGCTCACGGGGGAGCCGGGACCCTTCACCCCCGAGCGGGTGAACGAGGTCGGCAATACTCAGGTAGTCGCGAGGGTTCTCTTCACCGACTACGTCTTCCCCTTTGAGATAGCGAGCGTCCTTCTTTTCATAGCCATCATCGGCGCCGTGGTGCTGGCCAAGAGGAAGCTCTAGCGGTGGTACCCCTTGAACACTTTCTTCTGCTGAGCGCCATCCTCTTCACGCTGGGGGTCATAGGGGTCGTGGTGCGGAGGAACGTGATCGTTATATTCATGTCAATCGAGCTCATGCTGAATGCCGTGAACCTCTCCTTCGTGGCCTTCGCCCGTTACCTCAACTCCATCGATGGCCAGGTCTTCGTCTTCTTCACTATGACGGTGGCGGCGGCCGAGGCCGCGGTGGGACTTGCCATAGTCATCGCCATTTACCGGAACCGGGAGTCCACCGATGTGGACGAGATAAACCTCATGAAATACTGAGGGGGACGGATGGAACTCCTCTGGATGGTCATCTTCTGGCCCCTTTTGGGCGCGGCCTTCAACGCCTTCCTGGGAAGGAAGATAGGCACGAAGGCCGTAGGGATCGTGGGCTCCGCGGCCGTTGGCCTCGCTTTCGTGGCCGCAGCGGTCATATTCCTCTCCCTCATCAGGCTTCCCGCGGAGGAGAGGGTCTTCCACCAGTCCCTTTTCACCTGGATAGCTTCGGGAGACTTTCAGGTAAGCTTCTCCCTCCTTCTGGACCCCCTCTCATCTGTGATGGCTCTCACCGTATCGGGAGTCGCCTTCATAATCCACATCTACTCCATCGGCTATATGCACGGGGACCCGGGCTACCCCCGCTATTTCGCCTATCTCAACCTTTTCACCTTCTCCATGCTGCTCCTGGTCCTGGCGGATAACTTTCTCCTCATGTTCATAGGCTGGGAGGCCGTGGGGCTCTGCTCCTACCTTCTCATCGGCTTCTGGTATGAGCGGAAGGCCGCGGCCGATGCCGGCAAGAAGGCTTTCATCGTTAACCGCATAGGCGACTTCGGCTTCGCCCTGGGCGTGCTGATGATCTTCACCACCTTCGGCACCCTGGACTACGAGAGCGTCTTCTCTCAGGCGTCCAAGGTTCTGGCCCTGGGCGGCGGAACCGCCACCGCCATCTGCCTCCTTCTCTTCATGGGGGCTACGGGGAAATCGGCCCAGATCCCCCTCTACACCTGGCTCCCCGATGCCATGGAGGGCCCCACACCCGTGAGCGCCCTCATCCACGCGGCCACCATGGTGACGGCTGGAGTTTATATGGTCGCGAGGACCCATGTTCTCTTCACGCTGGCCCCGGCGGCGCTTCTGGTTGTGGCTGTTGTGGGCGCGGCCACGGCCCTTTATACCGCCACCATAGCCCTCCTTCAGCACGATATAAAGCGAGTGCTCGCCTACTCCACCATTAGCCAGCTGGGTTACATGTTCCTCGCCGCGGGGGTGGGGGCCTTCTCGGCGGGGATCTTCCACCTGATGACCCATGCCTTCTTCAAGGCCCTCCTCTTCATGGGAGCGGGGAGCGTCATGCATGCCCTCGAAGGGGAGCTCGACATGCGCCGCATGGGTGGCCTCAGGCGGGCCATGCCCATTACCTACTGGACTTTTCTCATAGCAGCCCTCGCCATCGCAGGGGTCTTTCCATTCGCGGGGTTCTTCAGCAAAGATGAAATCCTCTTCATGGCCCTCATGAGGGGGAATATCGGCTTTTGGCTCGTCGGAGTGGTGGTCGCTTTGCTCACGGCCCTATACATGTTTCGCATGGTCTTCCGGGTCTTCCATGGCGAGAGCAACCTCTCGCCCGAGGCCAGGGCCCACCTCCACGAATCCCCTCCCGTCATGACGATTCCCCTTCTGATCCTGGCCGTGCTATCGACTGTGGGAGGGTTCGTGGGGATACCGATAATAAAAGGCGCAAACGTCTTCCATCACTTCCTGGAGCCTGTCTTTGAAGGGGCAAAGCTCCCCTCACTTCATGCTTCTCTGGAGCTCGAGGGCGTGTTGATCGTTATCTCCCTCGTCATCGCCCTCCTGGGCATAGTCCTCGCTTATCGGGCCTACATCAAGAGACCTGAGACCCCGCAGCGCCTGGCCGAGAGGTTCCCGCTGGCCTACCGGATTGTCGCCAACAAGTACTATGTGGATGAGATTTACAATTTCCTCTTCGTGAACCCCGTCAGGCGGGGGGCTGATGCGCTCTGGCGCGGGTTTGACGTCCGGGTTGTGGACGGAGGAGTGAACGGCGCGGCGGAGGTGGTGGGCTGGGGCAGCCTGCGCCTCAGGCGCCTTCAGACGGGGTACGTGAAAAGCTATGCCGTCTCCATGCTCCTGGGGGCGGTGGCGATACTCATCTACCTCACCCTGAGGTCATAACGCGTGAATCAACTGGGCTTTCCCCTTCTGAGCTGGATAATTTTCCTTCCGCTCTTGGGCGCGGCCGCCCTGGGATTCATCCGGGAGGAATCCGAGCGCGGGGCACGGGCCATAAGGGTGACGGCCTTCACGGTCTCTCTGGGGGTATTCTTCCTCTCACTTCCCCTTTATTTCTACTTCCGGGAGGATTTCGCCGGGATGCAGTTCGTGCAGAGGGCCAGCTGGATACCCTCTCTCGGCATCTCCTACCACCTCGGGGTGGACGGCATAAGCCTCTTTCTCGTGCTTCTCACTACCTTCCTCACCCCTGTGGCCATCCTGGCCTCCTTCCGGGATATCAAGAAGAGGGTCAGGTTCTATTACATGGCCATGCTCTTCCTTGAGACGGGGATGCTCGGGGTGTTCATGGCGCTTGACCTTTTCCTCTTCTACGTCTTCTGGGAGGCCATGCTCATCCCCATGTACCTGCTCATAGGTGTCTGGGGCGGGCCAAACCGCATCTATGCGGCCATCAAGTTCATCATCTACACCATGGCCGGAAGCGTGCTTATGCTGGTGGCCATCCTGGCCCTTTATTTCATTCAAAGCCGGGCCGCTGGGGCCCCTACCTTTGACCTCCTGGAGATACTCAAGACCCCCGTGCCCCTTTCGACCCAATACTGGCTCTTCGGCGCCTTTGCCGTGGCATTCGCCATTAAGGTGCCGATGTTCCCATTCCACACCTGGCTTCCCGATGCCCACGTGGAGGCCCCAACCGCGGGAAGCGTCATCCTGGCGGGAATCCTCCTCAAGATGGGCGCTTACGGGTTTCTGCGCTTCGCCCTTCCCCTTTTCCCCGAGGCGGCCCGCTTCTTCGCCCCGCTGATAGTCGCCCTGGCAATCATCAGCATCATCTACGGCGCGCTCGTGTCCATGGTGCAGCCGGACCTGAAGAAGCTTGTGGCGTATTCCAGTGTGAGCCATCTTGGCTTCGTGATGCTGGGCCTCTTCGTCTATAACGCCCAGGGGATCGAGGGGGGCATCCTTCAGATGGTGAACCACGGTATCAGCACCGGCGCCCTCTTTCTTATCGTGGGAATAGTGTATGAGCGCCGCCACACCCGCATGATTGCCGACTTCGGCGGCCTCTCAACCGTCATGCCGCTTTTCGCAGCCTTCTTCATGGTGACGACTCTTTCCTCCATCGGTCTCCCCGGCCTGAATGGCTTCGTGGGGGAATTTACCATCCTTGTGGGGGCTTTCCGCCACCGGGCCCTCTATGCGGCCCTGGCTGCCGTGGGCATAATCTTGGCCGCCGTCTATATGCTCTGGATGTTCCAGCGGGTCATGTTCGGGGGGATAACCCATGAGGAGAACCGAGGGCTCCGGGACCTCACTCTGAGAGAGGTTTTCGTGCTGGCGCCCATGGCCCTTTTCATGTTCTGGATAGGGATCGCGCCTAATCCTTTTTTCAGCAAAATGGAAGCCTCGGTGGAGCATCTGCTCAAGCAGGTGAGGCCGAAGGTCATGAAGGTGGAGGCACAGAAGCCTCCTCTCCCCCGGTTCCTGGCTCAAAGGGAGATAGTAAGCGGAGACTCAGATGGCTCTCACGATACCACCCATTGACCTGGGAAGCATCACTCCCCTCATAGTGCTCCTCGTGGGGGCTTTGGTCGTCCTCATGTGGGATGCCTTCAGCCGCCGGAAGAACTCAACTCTTTTGGCTCTAATAAGCCTCATCACGCTGGCTTTTTCCTTTATTTCCGGGCTCGTGAGCTTGCCGCCCGAGGGGGCGAGCGCAAGGGTGGCCTTCGGCGGTATGTACGTGGTGGATGGCTTCGGCTTCTTCTTCACCTTCATCTTCATCCTCGGCTCCTTCCTGGCGGTTCTCATCTCCGTCTCCTATGGAGAGCGGGAGGGCCTGACATACGGCGAGTACTATTGCCTCATCCTCTTCGCCACCATTGGGATGATCCTCATGGCCGGCGGCAATAACCTCTTAACCATCTTCTTAGGAGTGGAGGTGATAAGCATCTCCCTCTACGTTCTTGCAGGGTTCCTCAAGACGAGGGCACGCTCCAATGAGGCAGCAGTCAAATACTTCCTGCTCGGCGCCTTTGCCACAGGGTTTCTCCTATACGGCATTGCCCTCATCTATGGCGCCACGGGCTCAACTGACCTGAGTCGGATCTCCGCCTTCTCCCTAAAGGAGGCGGCGAAGGGCAATATTCTCCTTCTCGCAGGAATGGCGCTTCTCATCGTGGGCTTGGGCTTCAAGCTGGCGGCCGTGCCCTTCCATATGTGGACACCCGATGTCTATGAGGGGGCGCCCACGTCGGTTACGGCCTTCATGTCCGCGGGGCCAAAGGCTGCCGTCTTTGCCGCCTTTTTCCGCATTTTTGCCGCAGCCCTTCCCCAGCTTAAACCCGATTGGACAGCGCTCCTCTGGGTGATAGCCGCCCTCACCATGACCCTCGGCAATGTGGTCGCTCTCGCCCAGTTCAACATAAAAAGGATGCTCGCCTACTCAAGCATCGCCCATGCAGGGTACCTGCTGATTGCTGTAGTCGTGGGGGATCGGCTCGCAAGCAGCGGGCTCCTCTTCTATCTGCTGGCCTATACCCTCATGAATCTCGGGGCCTTTGGGGTGGTGGCGGCTCTTGAGACGAAGGAGGAAGGGACTCTTGACCTCAGGGACTACCGTGGCCTTGGCTACAAATACCCGGGCCTTGCCTTCGCAATGGGGGTTTTCATGTTCTCCCTTTCGGGCATTCCTCCCACGGCGGGGTTCGTGGGCAAGTTCTATATCTTCAGCGCTGCTGTGAACTCGGGCTTCATCTGGCTGGCCATAATCGGAGTGCTCAATAGCGTAGTTTCGGTATATTTTTATCTGAGGGTTGTCGTTTATATGTATATGCTCGAGCCGGAGAGGGAACTCGCGGCCCCTCCCATTTCCGCGTATACGGTCATCGCCCTTATCCTTACCGTCCTGGGAACCTTGGGGCTGGGGGTTTTCCCCTCGCTCTTTATGGAGCTGGCCCAGCGGTCCATCACAGCCTTAACATGAAGGCTGAAGCTTTTTTGAAGTTGTGGCAAAGAGAATTGTATGTTATCATACAATTCGATTTTGGGCTCCGTGGCGATTATTTCCTTTGAGACCAAAAAATTAGCATTGGTGGAATGTCCCGCTTCTTCAGCGATTACGTAGCCATCCACGGTTACATTCCCATCTTCATCTTTTTTTTGGTGGCCCTTGCCTTCGGGGCGGGCACGCTGGTAATTGCATGGCTCATCCGCCCCAACCGGCCTTACGCCGAGAAGCTCTCTCCTTATGAGTGCGGCATGCCGCCCCTCATGAGCGCCAGAGAGCGCTTCTCAATCCGCTTCTACATCATCGCCATCCTCTTTCTTCTCTTCGATGTTGAGGCCGTATTCCTCTACCCCTGGGCCGTGGTTTATGGCCGAATAGGGCTCTTCGGCTTCATCGAGATGATGCTCTTCATAGGCATACTGCTCGTAGGATATTTTTACGCCTGGCGAAAAGGGGCCCTGGAATGGGTATAGTGGAAGGCCGCTTCAGCGAGAATATAGTGACCACTACCCTCGACCGCATCATAAACTACTGTCGCAAGGGCTCCCTCTGGCCCATGACCTTCGGGCTTGCCTGCTGCGCCATAGAGATGATGGCCACAGGAGCGAGCCGCTATGATTTCGACCGCTTCGGCGTGATCTTCAGGGCGACTCCCAGGCAGTCAGACGTGATGATAGTGGCGGGGACCTTGACCCACAAGATGGCCGGGGCCCTGCGGCAAGTCTACGACCAGATGCCCGAGCCCCGGTGGGTCATCGCCATGGGAAACTGCGCCGCGAGCGGAGGTCCTTACCCCACCTACAGCGTGATTCAGGGGGTGGACCAGGTTGTGCCCGTGGATGTCTATGTTCCGGGTTGCCCCCCCAGGCCCGAGGCCCTCATGTACGGGGTGATGAAACTGCAAGAGAAGATCGAGAAAGACCGTTACCTCAGGAGGGGTAATGGAAGAGACAAGAGATAAGGGAAACTCCGGCTGGGGCGAAGAGCTCGTCGGGGAGCTCAAGAGTTCGTTCCCCGGGAGCATCCTGGAAGTGACCGCCTTCGGGGGCAGGGAGGACGAGCTCACCCTCACTGTAGAGCCCAGGGATATCGTGAAGCTTTGTAAATATCTCAAAGAGAGCCCGGAGCTTCGGTTCAATTACCTTGCGGACCTCACGGCCGTCCATTATCCAGAGGCTGAAAAGCCCTTCCAGGTGGTCTACCATCTCTATTCCATGCCCTACCGAAGGCGTCTCCGGCTGAAGGTCTGCCTGGATGAGGGGGAGGAGGCCATCACCCTAACCGATTTATGGCACACCGCGAACTTCCATGAGCGGGAGGCCTTCGACCTCATGGGGGTGCGCTTTTCCGGCCACCGCGACCTTCGGCGCATCCTCATGCCCAAGGACTGGGTAGGCCACCCCCTGCGCAAAGACTACCCCTTGGAAGGAAGGGGGGAAGTAGTTTACCGACGCCCCAGGCGGTAGTGGGAGACCCGAAGCTGAGGGAAAAGGGCGGGATTTGAGTCCCGCCCCTTATGTGGGTCCGGGAGGCCCATTCATAACCATGCCAGAGACCGAAGAGCTTATCATCAACATGGGGCCCCAGCACCCGAGCACGCACGGGGTCCTGCGCCTCATTCTCACCCTGACCGGAGAGACGGTCGTTGACACCGACATCGACATCGGCTTCCTCCACCGGGGGACCGAGAAGCTGGCCGAGAACCTTACCTACACCCAGTTCACCCCCCTCACCGACCGAGTGGACTATTTGGCAGCCCCGGCCATGAACTTCGGCTGGGTCCTGGCCGTTGAGAAACTCATGTCGATTGAGGTGCCCAGGAGGGCGGAGTTCATCCGGGTGATGGCAGCCGAACTCTCCCGGATAGCCTCCCATCTCGTGTGGCTCGCTACCCACGCCCTCGATATCGGGGCCATGACCGTTTTTCTTTACTGCTTCCGCGACCGGGAACTAATTCTCGACCTCTTCGAGATGGCATTCGGCGCCCGCATGACGGTCAACTGCTTCAGGATAGGAGGCCTTTATGAGGACGTAACGCCTGAGTTCCTGGAGAAGGCGTGGAATTTCACCGAGGTCTTTCCCTCCCGGATAGGTGATTACGAGGCCCTTCTCACCGAGAACAGGATCTGGCTCAAGCGTACCAAGGGGGTAGCCAGGATAAGCGCAGATGATGCAATCGACCTGGGTCTCACGGGTCCAAACCTGAGGGGCTCCCAAGTCGAGTGGGATATCCGGCGGGCCGAGCCCTACAGTGTCTATCCGGAGATGGACTTCATCATCCCCATCGGAACCGAGGGCGATGTCTACGACCGCTACCTTTGCCGGATAGAGGAGCTGCGGCAGAGTAACCGCATCATCCGCCAGTGCATCGAGAAAATGCCTGATGGGTCGGTTCGGGCCAAGGTGCCGAGAACCATAAAGCCGCCGCCGGGTGAGGTCTATGTGCGGACGGAAGCACCGAAGGGGGAGTTGGGCTATTATGTAGTGAGCAACGGCACCGAAAAGCCCCATCGGGTCAAGATAAGGACCCCTTCCTTTGTCAACCTTCAGTCCCTTCCCCTGATGATAAGGGGCGGCCTCGTGGCCGACTGTGTCGCGGCCGTCGGTAGCATAGATATAGTGCTGGGCGAGACCGATAGGTAATCATCCATGGACCCATTCGACCTCTTCATAGGCTTTCTCGCCGCTCTGGGTATAGCCCCCTACTGGCGGGAGGTTATAGTCGACCTCATCGTCGTGGTGGTTAAGATCGCGGTGGTTCTGGGAGCAGTGTCCCTGGCTGTGGCATATCTCACCTATCTTGAGCGCAAGATCATCGGCCACATCCAGGTCCGCCTGGGTCCCATGCGGGTGGGCTGGCACGGACTCCTCCAGCCAATAGCCGATGGGGTCAAGCTCTTCATGAAGGAGGACATCATACCAACGGCGGCCGACAAGTGGGTTTTCCTCATCTCCCCCGTCATCGTCCTCATGCCCGCCTTCGTAGTCTACTCGGTGATACCCGTGACGGACCACTTCTGGGTCGCCGACATAAACATCGGGCTTCTCTTCGTCATAGCCGTCTCT
Organism: uncultured bacterium; assembly: GCA_964575845.1. GTDB lineage: Bacteria > UBA8248 > UBA8248 > UBA8248 > CAZNSX01 > CAZNSX01. The sequence goes on from CAZNSX010000008.1 coordinate 156,662, forward strand.
TCCCTCGGGGTCTACGGCATCGTGATGGCGGGCTGGGCCTCTAACAGCAAATATTCCCTCCTGGGGGCCTTCAGGTCTGCGGCCCAGATGCTGAGCTACGAGATCTTCCTGGGCTTCGCCCTGATAGGGCCGCTTCTGCTGGCGGGGAGCCTCAACATGAGAGCCATCGTGGCCGCCCAGAGGGAACTCCCCTTTATCGTGCTGCAGCCCCTTGCCTTCGTCATCTACTTCATCGCCGGCGTGGCCGAAACGAACCGCTGCCCCTTCGACCTCCCCGAGGCCGAGACGGAGCTCGTGGCGGGCTTCCACACCGAGTACAGCGGGATGAAGTTCGCCTTCTTCTTCCTGGCCGAGTACGCCAATATGATAGTTGTCTCGGCCATAGCGGCGGTAGTGTTTCTGGGAGGCTGGCACGGGCCCTTGCTGCCGGGGCCCATCTGGCTCTTCCTGAAGGTGGGGGTGCTGCTCTTCGTTTTCATCTGGCTCAGGGGGACCCTCCCCCGCTACCGCTATGACCAGCTCATGGCGATTGGCTGGAAGCTCATGTTCCCGCTGGCCATAGCCAACATTGCGGTGACGGGGCTGGTGAAATATCTCCTCCTCTAGGAGGAACGAGATGGAGCTTGCGTTCTTCGCCCTCTTTGCCTTGGGCACGATCTTCTCCGCCATCATGGTGGTGACACGAAGGAATATCGTCCACGCCGTCCTTTTCCTGATCCTGACCTTCTTCTTCGTGGCCGGGCTCTTCGTGATGCTCAACGCTGAGTTCCTGGCGGCGGTTCAGGTCCTCATATATGCAGGCGGCATCATGGTTCTCTACCTGTTTGCCGTTCTCCTCATGAGGATTGTGGAGGCGGCACGGATGTGCCAGTGGCAGCGCCAGGGGCCCGTGGCCCTCGTCTTCGGAGTGCTGCTGGCGGTGGAGGTCTTCCTGGTGGCGACAAGATCCTACTATCCCACAGTGAGTCCCGCCACGACACCTCCGGCCGAAGGAAACACCGAAGCCTTCGGCTCAGTGCTCTTCACCAAGTTTCTCTTCCCCTTTGAGGTGGCATCCCTATTGCTCCTTGCGGCCATGATAGGGGCCATCGTGCTGGCCAAGCGGGAAATTGAAAGAGAGGAGAAATAGGCGTTGGTCCCCCTTGAATACTACCTCCTTCTGAGCGGAGCCCTCTTTATCATAGGGGCCCTCGGCGTTCTGACCAGAAGGAACGCCATCATAATCCTGATGTGCATCGAGCTCATGCTGAACGCCGTGAACATCGCCCTCATAGCCTTCTCCCGCCATCAGGGAAATCTGACAGGGCAGGCGTTCGCCCTATTTGTCATCACGGTGGCGGCGGCCGAAGCGGCGGTGGGGCTCGCCATCATCATCTCGCTTGTGAGGAGCCGCCCCACACTCAACGTGGACGAGATAAATCTCCTCAAATGGTAACGTCAGGGGCGGGAATGACCCATGCTTGATTACGTCTGGTTGATCCCGGCTTTACCCGCCCTGGGGGTAGTCGTAAACGCCTTCCTGGGCGCCCGATACATAAAGGATAGAGCGCACTGGGTCGGTGTCACCTCGGTAGCCCTTTCCCTGGCTGTAACGCTGGTCATCGCCTATCAGGCGATCTTCCACGGGCTCCGCGGCACCAACACGCTTTTCACCTGGGTTGTGGCTGGCAACTTCCGAGTAGAGGCCAGCTTCCTCATAGACCCCTTAAGCGTGATCATGCTTCTCGTAGTGGCCGGAGTGGGCTTCATCGTGCATGTCTACTCCATAGGCTATATGCACGGCGACCCAGGCTACCCCAGATTTTTCGCGGAGCTCAACCTCTTCATGTTCTCCATGCTCATCCTGGTCCTGGCCGATAATTACTTTCTCATGTTCCTGGGCTGGGAGGGCGTTGGGCTCTGCTCTTACCTCTTGATAGGCTTCTGGTATGAGAGAAAGTCGGCCGCGGATGCGGGGATGAAGGCCTTCATCGTGAACCGCATAGGGGATGCGGGCTTCCTCGTGGGCGTCTTCATGATCTGGACGACCTTCGGGAGCCTAAACTATAAGGAGGTCTTCGGCCACGTGGCCGGGGTGGAGGGAGCAACCCTCACGGCCATCTGTCTTCTCCTCTTCATGGGTGCCACGGGAAAGTCAGCCCAGCTACCGCTTTTCACCTGGCTTCCCGATGCGATGGAAGGTCCCACGCCTGTCAGCGCCCTCATCCACGCGGCCACCATGGTAACGGCCGGCGTCTACATGGTGGCCCGGAGCAGTGCCCTCTTTCTCGCCTCACCCACGGCCATGGAGGTGGTGGCGGTGGTGGGGGCTCTTACGGCAATCTTTGCGGCATCCATAGGCCTCGCGCAAAACGACATAAAGAGGGTTCTCGCCTACTCCACGGTGAGCCAGCTTGGCTATATGTTTCTGGCCACAGGAGTGGGGGCATTCACCGTGGGCATCTTCCACCTACTGACCCACGCCTTCTTCAAGGGGCTTCTCTTTCTGGCCTCGGGCTCCGTCATCCACGCCCTATCCGGAGAGCAGGACATGCGCCGCATGGGAGCCCTCAGGCCCCATATCCCCCGCACGGCCGTGACCTTTTACATCGGGGCACTTGCCATCGCGGGGATACCGCCCTTTGCGGGCTTCTGGAGCAAGGACGAGATCCTGGCCCATACCTTCAAGAGCGGCCATTACGCTCTCTGGGTCATGGGCGTTGTGGCTGCCCTGATGACGGCCTTCTACATGTTCCGCCTCATCTACATGACGTTCTACGGTGAGGACCGGGTGACCGAGCATGCCAAGGCCCATCTGCATGAGTCCCCGGGCGTCATGACATGGCCCCTCATCATCCTGGCGATCCTGTCGGTAGTGGGCGGCATCATCCCCGGCTTTCCGCCCGAGGGGGGCTGGATCCACAGGTTTCTCTCCGAATCCATCGCCGGCGGCCACGGGGCGGGAGCAGGGCATGCCGGAGGTTCTGGCCTCGTGAGCCTCGCCCACGCGGCGGCCCATGGTGGGGGGGAGGTCCACTTCCTTGGCCTGACGCCCCTCGATTGGGGCTTGATGCTTCTCTCTGTGGCTGTGGGGGTGGCGGGCTGGCTTCTGGCGCGCTACGCCTATACTATAAACTTCGAATTTCCGGCCAGGGTTTCGCGGGCTCTCCCGTGGGTCTATAAGACTCTTTACAATAAGTACTGGGTGGATGAGGTCTATGACACAATCGTGGTCCGGCCCGTGCTGGCTTTCATGCGGGCCATGCTCCGGTTTGACCTCTCTGTAATAGACGGCGCCGTCAACGGAAGCTCCCTCATGACGGTGCTTACCAGCAGGATCTCGGGCATCTTCGACCTCACCACAGTAGATGGAAGCGTCAACGGCATAAGCGTCATAATCCGTGCAGGCGCCCGCGGGCTAAGGCTCGTCCAGACGGGCATGGTCCAGAATTATGCCTTTGCCATGCTTCTTGGGGTCTTCCTCATAATAAGCCTCTATCTCTTTCTCTAGGGGCTCGAGCTGGCTTTAAGGGAGGCGGCATGTTGACCAACGTCCTGGGTTTTCCCATCCTCTCTCTCACCTGTTACATTCCCATCATAGGCGCCATATTCATCATGATCTTTTTCGACAAGGAGAATACCCAGGCCATAAAGCGATTTGCGTTCGGCGTCGCCCTCCTGGACTTCATCGTGAGCCTGCCCCTCGTCCTCTACTTCAGCGCCGCGCAGGAGGGGATGCAGTTTGTGGAGAAGGTCTCCTGGATCCCTTCCATCGGGGTTGAGTACTTCTTCGGGATCGACGGCATAAGCATCCTGCTCATCCTGATGACCACCTTCCTCTCGGCCATCTCCGTGCTCTGCTCCTTCACGGCCATCGAGGAGCGTCAGAAGGAATACTATGTGTGCCTCCTCATCCTCCAGACGGGAATGCTGGGGGTCTTCATGGCTCTGGATTTCTTCCTCTTTTACGTCTTCTGGGAAGTTATGCTGGTCCCCATGTACTTCCTAATAGGGGTTTGGGGAGGGCCGAGAAAGCTTTACGCGGCAATCAAATTTTTCCTCTACACGCTCCTGGGGAGCGTGCTCATGCTTTTAGGAATCCTGGCCCTCTATTTCCTCAACGGGAACCCCGCCTACGGCACGGGGGAGCTCACCTTCAACGCGCTCACCCTCATGAGGATGAACCTGCCCCTGAGCTACCAGTTCTGGATCTTTCTCGCCTTCTTCGTGGGGTTTGCCATAAAAGTCCCCATGTTCCCCTTCCACACCTGGCTTCCCGATGCCCACGTTGAGGCCCCCACGGCGGGAAGCGTGATCCTGGCGGCGATTTTGCTCAAGATGGGCACCTATGGTTTCGTGCGCTTCAGCCTCCCCCTCCTGCCCGAGGCGAGCCGTCTCTTCGTGCCCTTCATGGTTGTCTTGGCCGTGATAGGCATAATCTATGGCGCCCTTGTCGCAATGGCGCAGACGGATATTAAGAAGCTGGTGGCCTACAGCTCAGTGAGCCACTTGGGATTCGTCATGCTGGGCATCTTTGCCCTGAACCCTCAGGGGGTCCTTGGGGGCATGCTCCAGATGGTGAACCACGGGCTCAGCACGGGGGCCCTCTTCTTGATCGTGGGAATCATTTACGAGCGCCGCCACACCCGGATGATTTCAGATTTCGGAGGCCTCTCCAAGGTGATCCCGGTTTTCACGGTGATCTTTGCTATCACCATGCTTTCATCCATAGGCCTCCCCGGGCTCAATGGTTTCATAGGGGAATTTCTGATCCTGATCGGCGCCTTTAAGGTTAGCTATGTTTATGCCGCCTTCGCCATAACGGGCATTGTGCTCGGGGCCGCTTACATGCTCTGGCTCTTCCAGAGGATGATGTTCGGCACGGTTAATAACCCCGAGAACCAGCACCTCCGTGACTGCAACGCGCGGGAGGTAGTTTACATGGTGCCCATCATCTTCTTCATGTTCTGGATCGGCCTCTATCCCAGGCCCTTCCTCAACCTCATGGAGCCCAGCGTGGTCAGGGTGGTCCAGAGGGTTAACCCCTCCTACGAAGCGGGGAGAAAGCCCATGAATCGCCTCTCAAGAGCGGTCAGCCTTCCCCGGGAGGTTCCGGGAAAGGGGATTAACGGGGAGATCCTGCGCGTGAAGACCGCGAAAGAGAAGAGGTAATCGAGAATGCCTCTAGCCATTCCAATACCCATCCTTTCGGCCGCGCTGCCCGAGCTCCTCATGGCGGGGCTCATCTGCCTCATCTTTGGCGTAGACCTCTTCACCCCGAGGGCCGCCAAGATGAGAGTGGGGGTGTTGAGCCTGCTGGGGCTTCTTGTGGTTGCCGCCGTGACGCTCGCCATGTGGAATCAGCGGGCCGAGACTTTCAGCGGCATGTTTCTCCTTGATGGGTACGCCCTCTTCTTCAAGCTCATCTTCCTGGCCGTAACGTCCCTTTCCATCCTCATATCCCTTCAGTATCTAAAGGTCGAGGACATCAACTTCGGCGAGTACTACGGCCTCATGCTCTTCGCGACCCTCGGGATGATGATTATGGCCGCGGGCGGCGACCTCATAAGCATCTACCTGGGGCTCGAGCTCATGAGCATAAGCATCTATGTGCTCGTGGGCTTCATGAAGAAGGACCCCAGCTCCCAGGAGGCGGCCCTTAAATATTTCCTGCTGGGGGCCTTTACATCCGCGATCCTCCTCTACGGCATGGCCCTCACCTACGGGCTCACAGGGTCTACAAACCTAAAAGAGATAGCCGGGGCCCTCAAGATGAGCCCCGGATTCCTTGATAACCCGGCCCTCACCATGGCAATCGTTCTGGTCGTGGTAGGCTTTGGATTCAAGATCGCGCTCGTTCCATTCCACATGTGGGCCCCTGATGCCTACCACGGCGCCCCGACCTCCATCACGGCCTACATGAGCGTCGGGGTCAAGGCCGCTGCTTTCGCCGGCCTGGTGAGAATACTCCTGGTTGGCTTCTCGGCCCTTGACGTCAAATGGAACGTGCTCCTCTGGGTCCTCTCCGCCTTCAGCATGACCTGGGGAAATGTGGCCGCCATAGCGCAGACCAATATAAAGCGCATGCTGGCCTACTCCAGCATAGCCCACGCGGGGTATCTCCTCATAGGGGTTGTGGCCGGTGGGAGGACTGGCCTGACGGCCCTCCTCTTCTATCTCGCGGTCTATATATTCATGAATATAGGCGCCTTCTCCATGGTCATCCTGCTCTGCCGCGAGGGCTTCAGGGGAGACCGAATAGAGGATTTCCAGGGCCTCGCCAGGGTCCACCCCGTGGCGGGCCTCGCCTTCGTGGTTTTCTTCCTCTCCCTGGCGGGGATACCCCCTACGGCGGGCTTCGTGGCCAAGCTCTACATCTTCGGTGCGGCTATCGAGAAGGGGTATGTATGGCTTGCCCTGATAGGGGTGCTCAACAGTGCCATAAGCGTCTATTACTATTTCCGGGTAGTCATGCTCATGTACATGTGTGACCTCAAAGGCATTCCCCGCCTCTCCCGCTCGAAAGCCCTGATAGCCGCCCTTCTCATCATGGTGGGGGCCACTTTCCTCCTGGGCGTATTCCCGGGCCCCTTCATCGAGGCGGCCAGGGCCTCGGTTATGGCATTCCTCTAGCCGAGAGCCTCTTTCAGAAAGCTCAGGCGCGGATGGGCCCTTATGGCTCACTCGCTCCTCTGAGCCCGCTTGAATTCTTAAATTCTCCCCTCAATTTCCCCTTCCCAAATCCGCCATTTTCTGTCAATTTGTGAGGGCATTCGGCCGGGCGCAGGATTGGCCCTCTTCTTATTTATCCTCAGAGGGTTTCTCCTTTGCAGGAAGACCGCTTCCGCTGGACCATCCTGGCCACTGTCTATCTGGGGATGGTTGCCTTTGCCGTTGCCTACCACGCCATCCCACCGGTCCTGCCCCTGATAATGAGGGAGCTTTCGCTCTCCCACGCTCAGGGAGGGCTCCTCATGGGTGTTTTTGCCCTCCCCGGAATCGTCGTTTGCATCCTTTCGGGCATGCTCTCCGACCGCTACGGAATCAAGACCGTTGGAGGTATCTCCCTGGCCCTCATGGCGCTCGGCCCCCTCTGGGCTGCACTGAGCACGGGCTATGGCCATCTGCTCCTTGGCAGAACGCTCACCGGAGTCGGCGCCATGGCCGTCACACCCGTTCTTTACCAACTCCTCTCCCAGTGGTTTATGGGAAGGGAGATGGGCCTGGCGATGGGGATTTTTTCCACGGCCTATCCCTTAGGGACCATGCTGAGCTTCAATGCCTTTGGCTATCTGGGGGCGGGGTTTGGCTGGCGGGCCCCCGTCTGGGTGAGCGCTGGCACAGGAGCTCTCGCGCTCGCAATATTTCACCTCGCTTGCCGCGAGCGGCTGGGAGAGGCGTCGGAACCCGAGAGGGCCTCCTTCAGGCCCTCCATGATATTGGGCCTGGGGCTTCCCATCTGGCTTCTGGCCTTTTCCTGGACTTCTTTTGAATCGGTCATCATCTCCTTTCTCACCTTTGCGCCTGACTATTTTCTGGGAAAGGGCTTGAGCCTCGCCTTTGCGAGCGCCCTCCCCTCACTCATCCTGCCCGCCCACATCTTCATCCAGCCCCTGGTGGGCTGGCTTGTGGACCGCCTGGGCCGAAAGGAGTACTTCATCGGCCTGGGAGGGCTCTCTATGGCCCTTATCATGGTGGTCATGGCGGGTGAGCGGGAGAGCTACCTCCTGCCCCTCATCATGCTCGGGGTCTTCTCATCCCTGGTGCCCACTCCCACCTTCGCCTTTCCTCCCGAGCTGGTAGCCCCCCTTTACCTTGGCCTCGGCTTCGGAATTGTGCACTCCTTCTCAAACGTGGGCAGGGTGCTCGCTCCCTACCTTGTGGGGTTCGCCCGCGACTACACGGGAGATTACAGCGCGGGCTTCCTCATAATGTCTATCCTGAGCCTGGGGGCGACGGTCAACATAGCCCTCCTGGCGCTGAGGCAAAGGAGGAAGGGGGCCTGATGCGGCGGAGGAAAGGGCTCCACTACGGCTGGGTTATCGCCCTCATGGGGCTTCTCACCACCATCGGCGCTCACGGCTTCGGCCGGATGGCCTATACCGTCATCCTCCCCGATATGAAGGAAGGCCTCCAGCTCATCTATGCGCCCATGGGGCTCCTGGCTACCGGGAACTTCTTGGGCTACCTTGTGGCCGCCCTCCTGGGCGGCATGCTGGCGACCCGCTATGGCTCAAGGCTCGTCATCTCCCTCTCCCTTCTTCTCATAGGCCTGAGCATGGTGCTCACGGGCTTTGCCCGGACCTTCGAGTTCGCCCTCGCCATGCGCACACTCACGGGCCTTGGAAATGGAGGGGCCTATGTGCCCGCCATGGCGCTCGGCTCCGCCTGGTTCGCCATGAGGCGGCGGGGCTTCGCCACGGGGCTTATCGCGGCTGGCATCGGGGGGGGCACGCTGCTCGCGGGCATCCTCGTCCCTCCCATAATCCAGGCCCATGGGAGCGAGGGCTGGCGCTTTGCCTGGTACTACCTGGGAGGGGGCGTGCTCGTAATCTCAGGGGTCTGCTTCGCGGCGGTCCGCAATAGGCCGGAGGACCTGGGCCTTAAGCCCGTCGGCGTGGAGGAGGGCTCGGGAGAGGCCCTTGAGGGGGCGAAAGGAGCGGAAGCCCCGAGCTGGAAGGAAGTCTACCGATTGAGGCGGGTCTGGCACCTGGGCGTCGTATATTTCGCCTACGGCTTCTCCTACGTCATCTACTGGACCTTTTTCGCCGCGTTTCTAGTCAAGGAGATGGGCATGAGCTACTCCCGGGCGGGCAGCCTCGTGGCCCTTGTGGGAGGGCTGAGCATCATCTGCGGGGTTCTCTGGGGAGGGCTCTCCGACCTCCTGGGCCGAAGATGGGGACTCACCCTTTCCTACCTTACCCTCTCCCTGGCCTACACCATCTTTGCCCTGGAGAAGTCCCCGGCCGGCCACTACCTCTCTGCCGTCGTCTTCGGGGTGACGGCCTGGTCGGTGCCCGTCATCATGGCCGCCGCCGCCGGGGACTATGTGGGCCCAAGGCTCTCACCCGCGGGGCTCGGCTTCATAACGCTTTTCTTCGGCCTTGGGCAGGCCCTCGGCCCCTGGGTCGGGGGCGCGCTCGCCGACTCTACCGGCTCCTTCACCTGGCCCTTCCTCCTGGCCGCAGCCGTCTCCCTCGCCGGCGCCCTGGGTTCGCAGACATTGAGAAGGGGTGAGGAGGGGGCTGGCCGGTAGCGCGTTCCTTTCCGCTTCTCGATCTGATATCCTTTTGGTGACTCACTATAGTATGACCTTCAAAATGGAGTAAGGGATAATATGGCGGGCAATATTAGACAAGAAGTTTACCGCCGACTTGTTTTAGCAAAATCCCTCCACAGGGCTGGCGATGCTGCTTGTGCAAGCCGGAACGACCAAATGAACTTTACTAAAGGAATATTGCTTTTACACGATGCCGCAGAGGCTGGGCTCGGTGCAATAGCGGATCATCTCAATGCAAGGCTTACCGGCAATCATTATCTTCTGGATTATTATGACCTGATTGAAAATGCAGACCCCCAAGGTCGAAAAGTTCCTTATAGAACCCAAATGCGAAATTTGAATACCCTTCGAAATAATGCGAAACATCAAGGGATACTCCCAGACCCCAAGGGCAATGCTCATTTTCCTGCAACAGTACATGCCCTTTTGGATGATATTTGCCAAACATATCTTGCCCTAGATTTCTCTTCTGTTAGCTTGAAATCCTTAATAAATAATCGAAAAGTGCTCCAGTCAATAGAAGAAGCTGAGAGCGAGCTAAAAGTGGGCAATATAGAAAAAGCTCTCATTTCTTTGGCCTATGCGATGTATCATATCTGCGAAGCCATTTCGCTATTAGTTGTCTTATTGGATGAAAAACCAATTCATTTCCCTGATATCCACTCGATTCCCCAAACAATTAAACTTATTCAACACGGAGTCGACCCATATCTATACTACAGATTCAAAAATATGACCCCTCAGGTGGGTAGGCGTGGAGATACATCAGAATTGGTACACCGCTGGGATAAGAATTTAGGACATCCCGGGAATTGGACAAGACATAACGCAACTTTTTGCTTAAGTTTCTGTATCGACGCAGCTCTCAAATTTCGAAGAGAAGAAGACGAAAGCTATCCTCTGATACCCTATCAGGACGTCTATGAGGATATAATCGAAGCAATAAATGATGAAGTAATAATTTGGGATCGGTCTTTTTATGCGCCAATACGTTTAATTGTACAACCCACAAAAACAAGAAGTCCTGTTTTAACTTTGAGAAAAGGCCAATCTATTATTGGATTCGCAAATGATTCAGAGGATAGACCAGATGAATGGTATATAACGAGCAAGAATATCCCTCATATCCCTTCAGAATTCGCTGGATTTGGTTTTGTATCGAAAAGCGATGTAAAGATAACCAGACGAGAAAAAGATGCCAACGAAAATAATGATTCATAACAGATTGTTGCTTTTGCCTCTCCTTCTATCTATCTATTTCAACTAACCGTTTTTACCTTCAACGAGCAAGCAGAGCCGTAGGTTTTTCAATCCTCATAGCTCATGCTCTGGATTTATGGGGAACTTATGGTGGCTGCTGAAAAAGTCTACAAATAATGTATTATCAAGAAAGATCGCAGATACCTACAGCAGACCTCCCACCCGCCGGGACACCACCCTGCCTCTCCTTCCATGACCCTCAATCGCAAAATACCCCAGCACCGCCTCCGCCGCGCCGAGAAGCAGCCTTTCGTAGGGGGCGGGGTCGTAGCTTCTCGCACCAGCCCGCGCACTTCTGGCCGGGGGTCTTTCATCTCCGGGGTGTCCACTCCGATAAGACGCACCTTTTCCTTATTGGCTAACACGAAGGTATCACCATCGATGACCCGCTGGACAGTGGCCCATTCTTAGGCCTGGGCGTGGGTCTGTAGTGAGAGGGCGAAAAAAAGAACTGCCAAGAGGAGAACCAGGCCAGCCGCTGGATGCATGGTGATAGTGCTTTTGCCCACTCCACCCTTTTGATTGGCGATAACCAAGATATCCGTAATTCCCGCCTTTCCTACCTGGGCGGTTAGGGGTTGGCAAGTGGATGCTCCACTACTTATGAAGTATTATAGTCGGCACCCAGGAAGCACTATTCTTGAATCATCTGCTTCGCTAACTGAAGCCCCTCTTCCGCTGTGATAGCCGGGACTACCGTAAAGTCAAAAACATCATCCCATTCAGCGAGAGCTACCATGATCGGGGCGACGCTCTCCGCTTCGCAGACCGAGATGACGGCGGGATCGGTCGTCTGGAGCCAGTACTCGGCTACCATTCGCATTCCCTGGGGGTATTGCCATTGCGCTCGGCGGGTAATCCTCTCCTTGGAAGTTCCTGCTTTTGGTTTAAGCAATGTTACGAACAACATGGCTTGCCTCCCCTTTTCCCGACACAAAAGGCTACTAGGACCAGCCTGGCTGATCAGTAATATGCTTCAGCTCCCAAGCGGCACCACATTGCTCCTTTCTGTAGCCATTGCACTTGCTCGCCAAAGCCCAAAGAGAGAAATAAGGGTGTGATAGTGGCGGTGGTGAGTGCAGGAAGATGCTCGCATACGGGCCATCCTCCAGAAGGGGGGATTTTAGATAGGCCACCAGAATGCTTAAGCACTCACATATGAGGATTAATAGCTTCACTACTTTCTTAGATAGTCTCAAAAGTATTGTCAATGTAAAAATCAGGGTCAGGAACCGAAAATCCTTTTTATACGTTTGCTCTTGCTCATACTCAAATGGGGCTCTGAGGCCCAGAAAAAGCCCCTAAAAAGCCGAACTTGCTTTATCCTTATGTATAAAAGTCAAACTCCCGCCTGCCGGAACTCCACCCTAGGCCTCCTTCCATTATCATCAATACCAAAATATATCAGCACCGCCTCCGCCGCTTCCAGAAGCAGCCTCTCATAGGGTGCGGGGTCGTAGCTTCTCGCCCCGTCCCAGGATGCAAGCGCTTTGACGCGCTCCTCGGGGAGCTTCGCCCTCTCATCCGTGTGCACAAGGGCCACTTTCTCGCCGGGGTAGAGGGTCCCTCCCCTGGCGAGGAGCTCCTGGGCGGCTATTGCTGTCGGGCTTGCCTTCTCGTATTTTAGAGGCTCTTTTGAGAGCCTTTTCCTCACGGCGAGGGCCTCTATCGGCACCCTTCCTTCCCGGAGGCGGGTCAAAGCCTCTCTCAGGCGCTCGAGCGCCTGCGGGATAAGGGCCTCATATTCGGCCTTAGTCCTGGCACGGGCGAAGAGGGCGAGGAGCTCTCCCTGAAATTCCTTCACGAAGCGCGGCATGTCGCCCCGCCTCACCTCAAGGCCCCGGACCTTCATCGAGCCGTCCCGGAAGACGCCATAAAAACGGTTCGGCACCCCCTGGGTGGGGTCAGTCTTCGAGGGGACGAAGGCAATCCACCAATACACGCCTTCGAGCAGGGCGGGGAGCCCTGTCGCCTCTGTTATGGCCTCTGCGAGAAGTCTATAGTCATCAGTCCCCGCGCCCTCCCGGTGCACCCAGAGGGCGTCCGTCATGGCGTGGAGCACGCGGAAGCCCTTCCCCTCCGCAAGCTCCTTGGCCTGGAGCAGGACCTCTCGGCCCAGGGCCGTCGTGCACTCGTGGGCCTCTATCTTGCCGAAGCGGGCGTTCTTGTAGCCGAGGTAGCCGAAGGAGGTCACAAGGCACCACTTGAGCGCCGTGGCCCTGAGCCTGTAGCGCTCGCGCGCGGCTGCGTCAGTCACAGAAGCCATCTTCCCCTTGTAGAGCGCTCGTTTTTCTAAAAGAGGGTCTATCGCCTTTGGCACGATGCCGCGGCGCCTCTGGCAGAAGCGGAAGCCCGTTTCCGGGATGGTAGGGGCAGCAGGAGCAGTTCACGGTCTCGGGGCTAAGGTTATAGCGGCTCATGAGGGAGGGATACATGGAGGCGAAATCTATCTCGGCCACGTTCTCATACATGCCCGGCCTCGGCTGATATGTGAGGCCTCCCTTGTCGATGGCGATGAGATGCGCGGCATCCACGGGCTCCTCGACCGTTGCCTTCCGCCAGGGGATGAGGTAGCCCTCCCGCATTGCGGCCTCAAGCTGCATGGCCGAGATGCAGCTCCCCGTGCTCATTCGGGCCACCCTCTGGACCGGTATTTTGGCCAGGCGCGCGAGCTCAAAGATTCCCTCAAGCCCGGCTTCCGCGGCTATGAAGGAGTTCTTCAGGTCTATGTGCCAGCGGCCCCGGAGGGTGTAGGTGGGGCCCGTGTGGACGATCTTCCCGTAGGAGAAATAGCTCCTCGCCCTCCCTTCCCGCCGGATGGGGCCGCCGTCCCGGTTGAGGACGAGGGGGCGGCCCCTCGCCAGGCGAAGGAGTGCAGGCATCAGGTATTCATCCCCCCAGCGGGTCAGGATGAGGTGGGGGTCGAAGCGGGCGATTAACCTTGAGAGGGCAAGGACTATATCTTCCTCTTCCATCACCTCCTCCCTTCCCTCAAACCGAAAGGCAAGGCGTGGGCTCCCCCCGTGGGAGGGGTGGTCAAGGAGGCCATCGGGCCATAGCTCGAGGATAGACAAGGGAGGAAGCTCATAGTCAAGAGCCATGGAGTCATCCCGGAGCTCAAAGGAGAGGATATTCCCTTCCCCATCCACCTCGACCTCTACCCTAGCCAGGGGGAAGAGGCCGGTCTTGTAGAAAAATAGCTGCTGCGTCGGAATATCGCAGGTGAAGAGCTCAAGCTCCCTGAGGCGTCTCTGGATGGAGGATACGGCGCGGGGATAGAGGATGGGATTGGAGATAGCCACCTCGAGGACGGGGAGCAGGGCGTCCGTATAGAGGTCCTTTCTTTCCACAAGCGAAGCCGAGTGAGGGATGCGGGTCCTTGAGAGGAGGTGGGGGAGAAGGGCGAGCGCCCTCCCCTTCCCCCTGGCATAAAAGGATGGGGCAAAGGGGAAGCTAAAGGCCGAGAGCCTTCCCGCCTCATCCGCCAGCCAGAGGGTCATCCCTCCTTCAGCCGGGTAGATGTCGAATATCCAGCCTCTCGCCCTCATGCTCCCCCTCAAGTGCTTTGAGCTTACTTTCAAGCTCCTTCACCTTGCGAAGGAGCTCAAGGCATATGGCGAGCAGCACGGGCTCCATCGGGTCTGCCCTTCCCGCGTATGCCGCGGCCGCGGAGTGGTATCTCGCCAGCGAGAAGAGCTCATCAAGTAAGGCTCTATCCTCGCGCCTCAAGGCCCTTCTGAATTTCCCCCACTCTTCGGGGAGCGAGTTAACGAGCTGGGTGAAAGAGGGAAGAGTCCTACCCACGGCTCTCTCCTTCCGCCCTCAAAAAGGCCGCCGCGCCGGGGGGCAGAGGGTAGTGAATGAGGCGGCGGCCCGGCCGGAAGAGCTCTATTTCGAGGCCTCTCCCATCCATCCCCCGCAGGATGGCTATTCTCTCCGCATATGCCGCGAGCTTCCTCAGAAGGGGCCGCCTCCCTTCCATCTCATGGCCGGGACAGACAGCCAGAAGGGCGAGCCCCTCTGAGGCAGCCTGCCTGAGTGCCCCTCCCGTGGCCTCAAGCACCCCCCTTGCCTCCCAGGAGGGGATGTTCTCATCGTAGAAGGTGTCCAGAAGGCCTGGAAGGGCAACGAGCCGGATGCCCTCCTTCCGGCAGAGGCCGGGAAGCGCCCGCACAAGGGCGAGCAGCTGGTGGCAGGTGAAAGCGCGGGAGACCTTGACCTGTCTTAAGAGCCTCTCCCTTTTCAGCCTGAGCCACCCGGCGAGCTCGCTGAAGGCATAGGCATCAAAGGAGTTTCCGCCGTCTGCTACGAGGAGGCCCTCCCCGGCCCGAAGGGCCCTGGCGAAGAGGAGGGGATAGAGGCGGCGGATGGGCCTCTCGCCCGTGAGGAGGCTCAAGGCGCCCGGCGGCGCAAGCCGCGGGGCCTGAAGGGGATGTCGGGCGGCTGAAGGTAGCTCTCCCATGGCGACCAAGACTCCAGAAAAATGCCCCTAATGCTCGACTCTACGATTAAATATAGGCGAAAAAAAAGCGAAAGTCAAGCGCAATCATAGATGCCCGCATCAACGGAGTCAAGGGCGAGGGGGCTGACTCTTCCCCCAACCCTCCCCTTTATGCTATAAAGTCCACGCCATGCCCGATGTGGTGCGCCTCTTCATAAAGACGAGCCTCATCTATTTCGCCCTGACTTTCCTCCTGGGTGCCCTTCTTCTCGCGAGCCCCGACCCCGTGGCAAGCTATTTCCCCCCCTCCCTGGTGAGCGTCCACGTGCACATGGGCACCGTGGGCTGGCTCGGGCTCATGGTCATGGGCGTGGCCTACTGGATGTTCCCCCTCGATAAGCTGAGATATAAGGAGACACGGGGCCGCTACCACAGGCGCCTCGCCCTAACAAACTACTGGCTTGTGAATGGAGGCCTAATTCTCAGGATTGCGGTAGAGCTCTTCCCCTTTTCCCAGGCTTCCCCCCTTCCGCGTGCCCTCCTTCCCATCTCCGCCGCCTCACAGGCGGCGGGAGGAGTCCTCTTCCTCCTCTCTATCTGGTCCCGCATCCGCGGCTTCGGGGAGTGAGGAAGAAGAAAGCTCCTTCAAGAGAAGAGACCTCCCGGAAAATTAATTTAATAAATTTTGACCTAGGTCAAACTACTAGCTTCCCTTCTTTGTTAGCCTAGTGATTAAAAACACAAGCTCAAACACAATAAGCCTCCCCGACGAGTCTCCTCAATAGCAGATTTCCTCGGGGTTTATGCCAGGAACTCAGAGGATAGAAGCAGGGTCTTCTTTAATGAGCAGAAGGAAGAGCTTCGGCCTTTCAGTGGAAGGAAAAGGGAATGCGTTAAACCCTCAGACCTAGGCCCGAGGTCTCGGGTTTCCTGATGGAGGAGGCTTTTCTATGAAAGGTATACCGAAGGGAGCAAGAGGGATAAGGCGAGGGGTGGCCCTCTCGCTCTTTGGGGCGGCGCTATTGTTTTTCACTGCGGCGCATGGCTTTGACTTCCAGCGCGACCCCCGCTGGAACGACGCTTACTCCAGAGGGCAGAAACTATATATTCAAAATTGCGCCGCGTGCCACGGGAGGGACGGCGAGGGAGGCCTAGGCCTTCCCCTCAACCTTCAGAGCTTCCTGGTCGTGGCGCCCGAGAATTACATCAAAAAGACCATCCTCTACGGCCGCCCCGGCCGCCTCATGCCCGCCTTCGAAACGGTGCTCAAGCCAGAGGAGGTGGAGGCCATCGTCAGCTTCGTGAGGTCGTGGCAGTTCCAAGAGGGCATTCCCGAAGAGGATGGCCCTATCAAGGGCGACCCTGAGGACGGAAGGGAGCTCTTCAGCGGGATCTGCACGGGCTGCCATGGGCTAAACGGGGAAGGCGGGCCCGAGGGCCTCGGAGGAGCTCACGTCACCTCGACCATAACAGCGGCGAGGGCCCCCGCCCTCAATAACCAGGGCTTCCTTAAGTCCGCGACCGATGGCTACATCAAGGCCACGCTCATGCATGGCCGGGTGGGGACACCCATGGGGGCCTTCCTCAAGGGGAGGCAGGGCTTCGTTGAACTCACCGAGAAGGAAATAAATGATATCGTGTCCTTCATCCGAAGCTGGGAGAAGAAGTAAGAATTTATGCTTGAGCCATGAAGGGAGAGGAAGTGATGAGGAGAAAGGGTGGATTCTCAAGAAGGAGTTTTATCAAAGGAGCGGCGGCGGCTGTCGCCTCGGGTACTGCCGTGGCGGGCGGGTTCTACAGGCCCGAGAAGGAGCTCTTCCGCTTCCAGCCGCTGGAAGCCGAGGCCCAGAAGCCTCTCAAGCTCGTTCCCAGCCAGTGCCCCTACTGCGGTATGGGCTGCCACACCTACTTCGTCGTGGAAAACGGCAAGATCATCTCCGCTGTGCCCGACAAGGACTCCCCCGTCAACATGGGTCTTCAGTGCATAAAGGGCCTCACCGCGGCCGAGGCCCTCTACGTGGACCGTCTGGACAAGGTCCTCGTGCGCAAGGATATCTCTAACCCCCTTACGGGGCATGTATCAAAGACCAAGGGCCGCTTCGATGACGCTGTCTTCCGGGAGGCCACCTGGGAGGAGGCCGGCGAGCTCGTGGCCGAGATCATCACCGGAATCATCAAGAGAGACGGCGGAAACGCCATCGGCCTCTATGGCTCGGGCCAGCTCACAATGGAGGAGCAGTGGCTTGAGAATCAATTCATGAAAGGGGTCATCCAGTCGAACACCATCGAGGCGAATGCCCGCATGTGCATGACCTCGGCCGTAACGGGCTACTTCGCCACCTTCGGCTCCGACACCCCTCCCTCCTGCTATGCCGACATCGAGCTGGCGGACTTCATAAACCACTGGGGCCATAACGCCAGGGGTGCTCACCCAGTTCTCTTCTGGCGCGTCGCCGCCAGCAAGGAGAAGCACAACATCCCTACGATGGTTGTCGACCCGCGCTACACGGGCACAATGGCGGGCTACGCCCAGATTAACCCGGCCAATAGCCTGAGCATCACGCTCAGGCCGAACGGCGACATCTCACTTGCGAACGCCATCGCCCACGTGCTCCTCAAGGAATACCCCAGGGCCGTGGACGACTCGTTCATCCGGCAGAACACCGAGGGCTTCGAGGATTACCGCCACGGAATAACCTCCCGCTACAGCCCCGAGCAGGTCATAGACAGGACGGGAATAGCCCCTCAGCTCGTCAAGCGGATCGCCCAGACCTGGGCCGAGGCCACGCTGCGGGGAAGGGAGAGGGGAAAGGGCGGAGTTCTCAGCTTCTGGGGCATCGGCTTCAACCAGTCCATCCACGGCCAACACCGGACCATAAGTATCGTCAACCTTCACCTGCTCACGGGAAACGTGGGCCGGCCGGGCTGCGGGCCTTTCTCAATGACGGGCCAGCCGAACGCGATGAGCGAGCGACTGATGGGTGGCCTCACCGGACGCCTCCCCTTCAACCAGGGGATAGAAAATGCCCCCCACCGCGACCAGATTGCCCTCGCCTGGGGGGTCCCACCCGAGCGCCTGGCAGAGACCGCGGCCCAGCCCAACAAGGGGTATGCCATAGGAATGATGGAGAGGGCCCTCAAGGGGGAGGTTCAAGCCATCTTCTTCAAGTACGCCACTCATATAGACCTGCCCGAGGTAAAGACCCTAGTGAGGCCCGCCATCACCCGGACCTTCACCATCAGCACCGAGGCCTACCGCCACGCCCCGAACCTGCTCTATTCAGATGTCGTGTTCCCCGCGGCCACCCTCGGAGAGAAGTGGGGCGTTTACCAGAACTCCGAGCGGCGGATCTACGTCACCGACAAGGCCGTCGAAGGCCCCCCCAATACCAGGTCAGACCTCGACATAACGATCGACGAGGGAAAAAGGATGGCCGCCAAGCTCGGCCTCGACCCCGAAAAGGTTTTCCCCTACAGGAAGCGGCCCGACGGAACCTATGATGCCGAGGAGGTCTTCCGAAATATCTGCCGGGCCAGCCGGGGAAGCGACGCCGACCTGAGCGGCATCCTCGATGTGGAAGCAAGGGACAAGGTCTCCCCCTATGAGCAGATCCGGAAGCTGAAGGGCATCCAGTGGCCCGCTCCCACTTACGGCATCGCCAAGGCCGGAGGTGCGCCCCGCCGCTTCATGGACCAGGAGAAGTGGGTGGGCAAACCTTACGGGAATTTCCGCACCAAGAGCGGGCAGGCCCGTTTCAAGATCTGCGAGCAGGACTATTCGCGGGCTCGTGAGATCCTGGCCAAGCTAGACAAGGTGGGGAAGGACCCCGGCTTCTTCGTGATCGACCACCTGGACGTCCTGGTGGAGATGCGGGATAACGCACTCACCCCGGAGCTCCCTGATTTTGAATATCTGGGAAGGTCCATAGAAGAGTCGAAAAAAGAAGATAAATACCCCTTCTGGCTCAATCTGGGCATAGTTTTCGAGCACTTCCACACTTCAAAGACCATCCGTTCGGCCACCACGCGAAAGCTGGTGCCCGAGCAGTATGTGGAAATGCATCCCAACGATGCCGAAAGCCTCGGGGTAAGGGATGGCGAGTGGGTGAAGGTTGTCACCCCCCGGGGGAGCTACCAGGCCCGTGTTAGCATCGGGGTCAAGAGTTCGGTCAAGCCCGCCCGCAACAAGGTCCTGCAGGGCCAGCTCTTCTCGCCCTGGAACCTCTCGGTCGCGGATAGCGCCGACCCTGAGAAGAACCGATGGCTCGTTAATGAAACCTCGCACAGGGCCTTTGACCCGGTCTCGGGTCAGGCTGACTACAAGCACCTTAAGGCGAGAATAGAGCACATCTGACTTGCAGGAGGGTCCCTTTCGGGGGCCCTCCCAGTGGAGAAGCCGGAGGTGAGGGAGGGAAATCGCCTCAGCCGGAGAAGGTTCCTCGGCCTGGGCCTCTTTGCATTCTCTTCCGCCGCCCTCCCGCTTGGGCTCAAGCTCGGGGACCGCCCCCTGCGGGCTCCCACCTTGAGGCCGCCGGGCGCGCTTGCGGAGGAAGAGTTCCTGAGGCGCTGCATTCGATGCTTCAGGTGCGGGGAAGTCTGCCCGAATGCCGCCATTCGATTCATGGGCCTTGAGGAGGGGCTCAAGCTCTACCAGACGCCCTACATAAGGCCAAGGGAGCAGGGCTGTATGCTCTGCATGAAATGCACCGCGGTCTGCCCCACAGGAGCTCTTGAGAGGATAGAGAAGAGCGAGGAGGAGATTCTCTCCAGAGTGCGGATGGGAAAGGCTCGGCTCTATAAAGGCATGTGTTTCTCCTATAACGGGAGGACCTGCGGCGTGTGCTACAGGGCGTGTCCCTTTCCGGGAGTTGCGATGAAGATAAAGACCTTCGAAAGGCCCGAGGTGCTGGAGAAGTGCGTCGGCTGCGGCCTCTGCGAGAGGGCCTGCATCCACATCCCCCAGGCTATAAGGATAGAGCCCAGAGGCAAGAGCTGAGATGACACAGGCCCTCAGAAGAATCATTCAGGCCTTCTTCTTGCTCCTCATCCTGATTCTCCCCCTGCTGGGTCTCGCAGCCGCGCTCTACCAGGCCTATGGGCCACACGGGGGGCACTTGGCCTGGGTTGCGGGAGGAAGGGGCCACTGGCTTCTGCACGGGGCTCTTGAGAAGCTCTCAGAGCTTGGGTTTGAACCTTCGGCCCTGGCCGAGAGCTTTACCGGTACCCTCTGGTCTCTCAGGCTCTTTGGCCTTGAGATCGCAGACCCACTGGCAGCCCTTTCCTTCGTGCTCTCGGCTAGGGACATATATGCGCCCCTCCTGGCCGCCGTGGTCATTCCCCTGGGCCTGGCCTTCCTCATGGGGAGGGCCTTCTGCGGCTGGGCCTGTCCGGTGAATACCCTGGGGGAGGTTGCCCATGGGCTGAGAGCGCGGCTCGAAGAGAAGGGGCTTCTGAGCCCTTATGACTTCAGCTTCAGCCGGAGCAATAAGTACTACCTCCTCCTGGCGGGGCTCGCTGCGACATTCCTTTCGGGCTATTCGCTAATTCATCTCCTCTTGCCCTATCTGGCCCTGGGCCGCGGGGTTTTCCTCTACGTATTCTTCGGTAGCCTTTCCTTTGCTCTGGCTCTTCCCCTGGGCATTCTGCTCTTCGAGTTCTTCATATCCAGGAGAGCCTGGTGCCGGTACTTTTGCCCTGCGGGCGGGCTCTTGGCCCTCATCGGGCGGGTGAGCCTCCTCAGGGTCGAAGGAAAGGAAAATATGAGGTGTCCCCCTTCGTGTGTGAGCTGCCTCGAGAGTTGCGGAATGGGCCTCAACCCCCGAGCGGAGCGCCTCTGGCCGGAGTGCCACTTCTGCCTCCGCTGCATCTCCCGCTGCCCGAAATCTTTCATAGGGGTGCGCGTGGCCCCCATAAGCCGCGTGGCCCTGGCTGCTCTGGCCCTCTTATCGGTGATCTTCCTCAGCTTCTCACTGGCACGGGCCCATCACATCATGGGTCTCCCCCACTACGGCTATGCCGATAACTACCCACAGGTTCCCTCGAAGGAATATGTGCTGCGCGAGGGCCCCTACAGCGTCTATGCTGTGAGCTTTTTCTTCGAGGGGCTCCACCGGGAAAAGTCTACCTCCCCCGATGACGTGCAGCTCTACGTGGCCATCCATGATGAGCGGCAAGAGAAGCCTTACAAGGGTCCCCTCACAATAGAGCTTAGGGATGGTGCCTCACTGCTTGCCGCCTACAGGCGGGAAAAGCCCGATGAGGAGAGCACCTACCGGGCCAGGTACGCTCTGCCTCCTGGCCTGCGGGAGCTCGGACTAAGGGTCCTTTGGAGTGAGGGGGAGGGGAGGAGGAGCGTGAGCTTCCACATTGAGCTAGAGCGCGGGGGCTTTCCCTGGCGCGCGGTCCTGGTTGTGGGATTGATCGTCGCTGGGGCCCTTGCTCTCCTTCTCTTCTGGAGGAGGGCGCTCGTACGTGCGGCTTAGTCCTCCTCCAGACGAAGGGAACCTGAGGTGAAGAGAAGGGAGTTTCTCCAGGGGGGCTTTCTTAAACTTGCCCGCTCTTTTAGGGAGGGCGCAGAGGGGAAGCTGCGAGACCGCTTCCGCTTCCCCTGCCTCAGGCCGCCTGGGGCCATCGAGGAGGGGGAATTTCTTGAGCGGTGCCTCCCCTCCTGCGACCTCTGCGCTGAGGCATGCCCGCATGGGGCCATAAAGCCGGCGCCGGATGGGTTCGGCCTCCGGGCGGGCACCCCTTTCATTGAGCCCGGCGAGGCCCCCTGCTACCTCTGCCCTGAGCTTCCCTGCATAAAGGCCTGCCCCACAGGAGCCCTCGTTCCTCAGGAGAGGGAAAAGGTGCGCCTGGGAAGGGCCAGGGTCTTCCGGGAGAGCTGCCTGAGCTGGCGGAGGCATGACTTCGACTGCAGCTATTGCTATGAGCACTGCCCGCTGAAGGGGCGGGCCATTCGGATGACCTCAAGAGCTGGCCCGATAGTGGATGGCGATAGGTGCGCGGGCTGCGGAGTCTGTCAATACATCTGCGTAACAAACCCCCCTTCCATAATGGTCGAGCCCCGACGGGGCAGCTGACGCTTATTCCACCCTGAAGCTTTCTAAGGAATAGATCTTTTTCGAGCAGGTTTTCTTGAGGGAACGGAAGGACGTCTAATTACTTGAAGAAAAAAGAATAAATTTATATTATTTTATGAGGGTCAAGCATTAATTAAGGGGAAGGATATGTCCAAAATCTTCGCGAAGCTTAGGGGCCACGCCACTAACCTCATAGGTGGGCTCGGCTCCCACGGGGGCTTGATCCTCATCTCCATCGTCGTCCTCGGGGCGGTTCTCGCCGTGAACACCTACACCGCCATCCAGCGGCAGAGGGAGTTCATGCGAACCCGTCTCCTGCAGAAGGGCATAAGTATTGCCCAATCGCTTGAGGCCGGAACGCGCATGGGGCGCAGGATGAGCTCGGCGGAGGATATATTCAAGAGCCTGCTTGAAGAGCTGGCGAAGGCTGAAGGGGTAGCATTTATCGCGCTGGTAAGCAAGGAAGGGAAGTTCGTGGCTCACAGCCGCCCGGAGCTCGTGGGAAGCCCTCTCTCTTTGGCTGGGTACGAGGAGCGCCTGCGGATGGGCGAGGCCAAGCTGCTCGGCCCCGGAAACAGGGCGGAGCTTTTCATGGCAATGGTACCCTTCAACCACTTCCGTTTCGAGCCCCCGCCAGGGATGGAAGCAAGGGGCATGATGCCCATGAGGGCTTCCGCATTTCCTCTGGAAGAGGGGTTGAGGGTAGCGGTCGGGCTTGAGGGGAAGCTTTTGGAGAAGGACCGGGCCAGCATCCATCGCGAGATTTACCTCACCGCCGCTTTACTTCTGCTCCTGGGTTCCGCGGCCATCTACTTCTCCTTCCTGGCCCGGCGGTATGCCGCCGCCCGCCTGAGCGTGGGAAGGCTCGAGAGGGTGAAGGCCGAGATGGGCAAGTTCCTTCCCAGGGCCGTGAGCGGCCTGATCGAGAAGGACCCCGAGGGAGCCTCACTTGAAAAACGCGAGGCCGACCTCTCGGTAATGTTCCTGGACTTGGCCGGTTACTCCAGGCTCAGCGAGAAGCTCGAGCAGGGGGCCGTGAATGAGCTGGTTGAGCGCTATTTCTCAAGCTTTCTTGATTCCATCTATAGCCACGGCGGCGACATAAACGAGACCGCGGGCGACGGCCTCATGGCTCTTTTCCTCGCCGAGGATGAGAAAGAGCATGCGCTCTCGGCCGTGAGGGCGGCCCTGGCTGTTCGGGAGAGGCTCTCCAGGCTGAACCAAGAACTTCAGGGGGAGCTCTCGCCACTTGAGGTCAAGATAGGTATAAACTCGGGCCGGACCTTCCTGGGGTCGACCCACTTCCGGGGGACGACGGGCGACCGCTTCACCTATACCGCCTCGGGGCCCGTGACGAACCTGGCCGCGAGGCTTGCGGACCTGGGCCAGACGGATGCCATCCTCCTCGGGCCCGAGACCGCGAGGCGGGTGAGAGGGGCCTTTCCCCTTGCAGGGCTCGGCGAGGTCTGCTTCAAGAATATAGCCGAGCCCGTCTCCGTCTTCAGGGTGGAATAAAAGGAAGAAGCTCCCCCGCACCCCTCTTAAGCCCGGCCGGGCTTATTCTCCCATAGGGGGCAGGTGACAGGCTTCTCCTCAAAGTAGAGCCTGTGGCAGATGTTGCACCAAGTGCAGTATATGATATCCTCCCGCCTTCCCTCCCGGACCTTCAGGGGGAACTCTGGGTCGGCGAAAATAACTCTTCCCAGGCCAACCAAGTCTGCCTTTCCCCCGGAGAGCACCCGCTCCGCCAGCTCAGGCGTTCCGAGCTTTCCCGCGGTTATCACGGGTACCTTCACCTCTTCCTTGATAGCCGCAGCCAGCTCCACGTTTGTGGCATCTGGGTACTGGGCGGGGGGCACACAGCGCTCGGCGCTGTAGGAGTTCCACGCGCCCGCAGGAGCGTCATCCACCCGGCCCCCGACCGATATGTCAAGGATGTCCACCCCAGCGGCCTCAAAGCGCCTGGCGATCTCCCGGCTCTGCTTAAGTGTGTTACCGCCCGTGACGAAATCGTCCCCGTTGAAGCGGCAGGCAATGAGGAAATCATCCCCGGTCTCTTTCCTCGCGCCCTCCACGACCTCAAGGGCGATCCGCATCCTCCTCTCCACTGAGCCGCCGTACTCGTCCCTTCTCCTGTTAGCCCGGCGGGAGAGAAAATCAGCAAGCGTGTAGAGATGGCACATGTGGTACTCCACCCCGTCGAATCCCGCCCGCCGGGTTCTCCGTGAGGCGGCGACGAAGTATCCCACTATCTCCTTTATCTCCCCGCGGGTGAAATCTGCGGGCTTCCGCCGGTCCTGAAGGTTCTCCTTATCCGCCACCTGAAAGATGGAGGCCACCCCCTCCCCCCTTATCCCGTCCGTGAGCTCCCTCAGGGTGGGGATGAATGAGTCGTCATAGATGCCGAGGCCATAGGGGGTATATTTGGTCCTGGGGTTTACGCTCGCGGCCTCAAGTATGATGAGGCCAACGCCCCCTCTCGCCACCCTCAGGTAAAAATCCCGCTGACGCGGGGTCAGGTACCCCTCCCGCGTCGCCCAGTTAGTCTCGAAGGGCGCCATGACGAGCCGGTTCCTGAGCCTGACCCCCTTTATCTTAAGGGGCTCGAAGATGCGCAAGGCTTCTCCCTCCTCAGCCAGAAAATGGGGAGGGGAAACTCAGGCACCCCCTCCCCCTCGGGTCCTCTCACCAGCCCTCGAGCAGGCTCTCATCGATAAGGCGCTCTTCAAAGGGGAACTTAGTAACGACCTCGCAGCCCTTCTCGGTCACCACCACCCCATCTTCCAGCCGGAAGCCGCCCACGCCCACTTCACCCGCATAGGGCTCAAGGGAGAAGTACATGCCGGGCTCAAGCAGGGTGGCCGCCTCCCTGGGCACAAGTTCCGGGGTGCCCACGAAGGGAAGCTCCACTCCCGCCACCCCGAGGCCATGGCCCAGGAGGCCCCCAAGGACCCACTCCCCGGCCGCGGTACCCACCTCAAAGGTTGTGTTGCCGGGCTTTATGGCGGCCTCTGACTTGCGCAGGGCGTTATAGGCCGCCGTGTGAAGCTCCACCTGACGCCTTGTGGGCCTGGCGTCCCCGCAGATGACGGTACGGGTGAAGTCGCCGTAATAGCCGTTGAAGCAGGCGCCCATGTCGATTATGACGAGGTCGCCGTACTCCATGATACGGTCCGAGGTGAAGCGCCGGTATGGGGCTGTGGCGCCTCCCGAGCACACTATGCAGTTAGTGGTCTGCGAGCCCTCAGAGCCAAGGTGGTCCATCGTCTCAAAGATGACCCCCCTAACGTGGCTCTCCTTGACCCCCGGCCTGAGGAACTCGAGGCCCGCCTGCATACCGGCTATGGTGAAGGAGTTTGCCATCTTGAGGCACTGGATCTCATCCCAGGTCTTTATGGCCCGAGCCTGGAGCATCACTGCCTGCGCATCCCCCCACTCCATCTTCGGGGCCGCCTTGGGAAAGCCCGAGAACATGCCCGTGGACCACGAGTCAACGCCGAGCCTCTTGGGGCTCTTTATGCCTAAGTCTGAGAGCTTGCCGAGCACCTCCTTTAGCCACATCTGGGCCCCGCCCTCGCTCTCAAGGCCGCCGCCCGGCGAGGGGAAGGAGGTATCCGCCACCCAGGGCATGCGGAGCTTGCAGTGGTCGATGTCCATGGTGAAAAGGAGGGGCTCCCCGCCCTTGGGGAGCACGCAGGAGGCTATCCCCCAGAACATCATGGGGAAGCCGTGGTTGCGGAAGCCCGTTAAGTAGCGGATGTTCTCCAGGCGGAAGATGAGAATCGCATCCATATCGGTCTTTGCCAGGGCGTCCTTTGCCTTCTTTAGCCTCTCCCGCCGCATCCGGTCATAGTTTATCCCCTCCTCCCAGTCCTGGCCCATGACGCCGTGGCCCAGGTCTGAGTAGGGGCGCTCGAACTCCGTTCCCGATGGGCCCCGCCCCAGGTCGCTCGGCTTATCGAAGTCCCGGCTCCTGAAGCTCGGGTCCACCACAGGAACCCTGCGCCGCATGGCATCATAGAGTCTATCGTGGTGCATGGGTCTCCTCCTCTCTCTGAGCTAAGGAAATGTTTTTAATGCAAGGGGTGCCCTTAAGGATAACCTCATTCGCTCTACGCTGTCAAAACTCTGCTGTGATGGGCAAGGCTTCCCGGTTCATTGACAAGGGGGCTTTCCTCTGGTAATGAGGAGCGAGCGTCTGACTCTGGCATTTCTCATTAGCAAAAGGGGACTAACTCTGGGAGAGACCTTATGAAAGCCATGGTCCTCAGGGATGTCGGGAAGCCCCTGATATATGAAGATATGGAGACGCCGAAGCCGGGCCCCGGAGAGGCGCTCGTGAGGGTCAGGGCGTGCGGGGTCTGCCACACCGACCACGCGGTGTGGGAGGGGAAGGTTCAGGTGCCCCTCCCCCACATCCTGGGTCACGAGGGAGCGGGTGAGGTGGTTGAACTGGGGCCGAGCGCGGCGGGCATCCGCCCCGAGATAAAGGAGGGGGACCGCTGCGCCATCTACTGCTACATCACCTGCGGGGCGTGTCCAAAGTGCGTTGACGGAAGGGAGAACATCTGCGAGAACTTCGGCGGCAGGATAGGCTTTGAGGTTCCGGGGAGCTATGCCCAATATGTGAAGGTTCCGGCTAAGAGCTGCATAAAGATCCCGGACGGGGTGAGCTTCGAGCAGGCGACCCTCTTCCCCGATGCCCTCTGCACCCCCTACCACGGGCTCGTGAGGAGGGGGAAGCTCAGAGCGGGAGAAGACGTGGTCATCCTGGGAGTAGGGGGCCTGGGGATACACGGCGTCCAGGTGGCAAGGGCGCTCGGCGCACGGGTCATCGCCGTCGATATCGATGAGGGGAAGCTTGAGAAGGCCCGCGAGCTCGGAGCCTCATCCACCATAAACGCCGCACAAGAAGAGACCGCAGAAGCCATACTCAGGGAGACCTCAGGCCGGGGAGCCCACCTCATCCTCGAAGGCGTGGCCAAAAAGGAGACGATGGAGGCATCCCTAAAGGCCCTTAGGAGAGGGGGCCGGCTCGTTATGATGGGCTACGTGGCGGGCTCCTCATTCTCTGTGGAGCAGGACGCCCTGCTCTTGCGGGAGTACGACATCTTGGGCACCCTCTCCATCTGCCGGGCCGACATGCTTGAAGTGATGGAGCTCGTGGCGGACGGGAGGGTAATCCCCCAGGTGGTGGAAGAGTATCGGCTGGAGGAAGCAAACAAGGCCCTTCAGGGGTTTGACACCCGGGGGCCCGGAAGGGCAATCCTCAAGTGCTAACGGGTAAGTGCTGAACCGGGCGGGTCATGGCCGCGGCGTGGCCATGAATACCACATGATGGCGAGACGCGGCCTCGCCCCACCCAATTTTCCATGGCGGGGTTGCCTTAGGTGACCTGCTTATCCTTCTCCGTCACCTCCCCGTCATAGACATAGCCCGAGTCTTCGAGGCTTCCGACCTCTGTATATATTCCTACGGCCTCCATATCTTCCGTGGGGCTCAAGTTCCTCGTCCAGTGGGTCACCCCCTTGGGGATGAAGACGCAGCTTCCGGCTCCGAGCTCATACTCCTTATCACCAACCCCGCCGGCCACCCTTCCCCTTACGATGTAGTAGATCTCATCGGCCCGGAGGTGGCGGTGCTTCTTGTGCGCGGCGCCCGGAGGGAATACCGCCCTGAACATCGTGGCATTGGTTGAGCCAAGGTTCCCCTTGTTGCAGATGAAGCGGATATCCATCTTGTGCCAGCCCTCTTCCTCGGCCACGGGCTCTGGCGGCACATCTTCGAGCTTGGTGAGCGGATAGTCGGGCATCGCCCTTCCTCCTTGATGCCCCGCGCCGCTCATTTGATCTTCCTGTCCTTCTCGGTCCACTCCCCGTCATAGACGTAGCCCGAGTCCTCGAGGCTCCCGACCTCGGTATAGATGCCCACGAGCTCCAGCTCCTCCGTCGGGCTCAGGTTTCTCGTCCAGTGGGTCACGCCCTTGGGGATGAAATGGAGGCTTCCCGGCCTCAGCTCTTGCTCCTCATCTTCCGCCCCGCCGGCGGCCCTTCCCCTTATGATGTAGTAGATCTCATCGGCCTTCGTGTGATGGTGCTTCTTGTGCGCGCCCCCCGGCGGGAAGACCGTCCTGAACCAGGTCGCGTTCTTTGAGCCGAGCCTATCCTTCGTGCAGATGAAGCGGATGTCCATCTTGTGCCAGCCTTCTTCCTCCGCAACCGGCTCGGGCTTCACCTTATCAATATGAGTCGTCGGGTACTTAGCCATCTCGGGTCCTCCTCAGAAGGTGAAAAATCCAGAAGAGAGACGGGCCAGAGTATAGCACGGCTCCCCGGTATCGAAAACCCTGACATCCGGCCCGGACCGATTTCAGGGGAGCAAATCAACCCGATCTGGGTCGGATGATGGGCAACAACACATACGCTTGCCGGTCTGGGCCTGTGTGCAGCGTCACCTTACCGCCGAAGATATCCGCCGGGCGGTCGCGTGAATCGTTGTGGAGAAAGGGCCCGACGCCCGTGAACTGCGCGGGCATGTTCGGCAGCCCTTGGCTCGCCCCACCGGGATAGACGTAGTCCTTCCCCCGCACCGAGAGAGCGATGCGGTATCCGGCGGGCACCACGATGCAGGTCGGCCAGATCTCGACATCGAGTTCGTACACTTCGCCCGGCGTCAGGGTCTGTTTCTCGTCGTGGGTGTGATAAGGCCGGTAGGGCCGCGTCAACTCCGGGTCGAGTTTCCGGTGGGAAGCGCGCAGCCAGCCCTGGGCGACGGGTGTGTGGGGGTCGAGGGCACCCCTGAAAGTCACCTCCTTCATCTCGGGCGTGAACACGCGCAGGACGAGAAAAATATCCGCGTCTTCCGTCTCGGATGAAACGAAGAGCTTTGCGGCCGATGGCCCGGTGACCTCGGTCTCCTCATCGAGCGGCGGAGTCAGGAACGTGACGCCATCGCCCAAGCCTTCGTAGGTTATGGCGCCTTCGGCGGATACCGGCTCCCGGCTGAGGCTGTGGCCCGCAGGGTTGAGGTAGAACTTGGTCCACTGCGTGCGGCCGAGCGGCCATTCATCCTCGCGGCGCTCGACGAACTTCTCGCCGGGATGGCGCACCCGGAGCAGTACCCTCGGCTGGTCCTTCCAGCCCGTGTCCTCGCCCTTCAGGAAGTGGCCGAAGAACTTTTTCTGCAGGCCCACGCCGTAGTCGGTGTAGAAATGGGTCCAGTGCTCGAGCCCGTGCACTTCGAGCCATTTTCGCTCGGAGGCCGCGCGCACGAAGGCCTCGAGGTTTCCGCGCGGATGAAGTCCCTGGCCCCCCCAGTTGGCCGCGGATAGGAAGGGAACAGTGACCTTCGACCAGTCCGGCATGCGCTCCTTCCAGTACTCGTCATAGAGCGGATGGGAGCGAAAATCCTGGCCTAAATCGCAGCGGTTGGTCCCCAGTTCTTCCTCGGAAAGGGTCTCTGGGCCGGAGACCCAATCGCCGTTCACGCGGCTTCTGTAGCCCCGCTCTCCGAGGCCATGTTGCCTGGACTTCGCCCGCCTCTCGAACCAGTTGGCCCCGAAGATTGACAGGATGCCCCCGTGGTAGCCCATTTCGCGGTAGAAATCGGCCGCGCCCTCCCACGCGCACATGGCCGCCAGGTGGGGAGGCTGCAAGGAGGCCACCTGCCACTGGTTCATCGCGTAGTAGGAGATGCCGTTCAGGCCCACCTTGCCGTTGCTCCATGGCTGTGCGGCGGCCCACTCGATGCAGTTGTAGAGGTCCTCGGCCTCGCGCAAGGAGAAGGGGTCGAGATAGCCCGGCGAGCGGCCAGCGCCCCGCGAATCGACGCGCACGCAGGCGTAGCCATCGGGCACCCACTTCTCAGGGTCCACCACTTCCCAGTTCTGGTACTTGTTGGTGGAGCCCGCTGGAACGTCCGGATGGTCCTCGGCCATGAGCTCCCACTGAACGGGGTAGCCGTCTTGAAAGGCGAGCCACTTCCCGTAAACGCCGTAGGTAAGGATCACCGGGTACTTGCCTTCCTCGACAGGCCGGAAGACATCGGCACGGAGCACAAGGCCATCCTCCATCTCGATGGGGACGTCCCAGTCGATCAGCATCCCGTCTCTGATTTCGCTCTTGTACTGGCTCATCTCGTCCCTCGCTTTCCGGCCGTCAAGTTCCCGTTGTTCGAACCAACCGCTTGAGGCTTGCCTTTATATGGTCGAACTGATTTCCCCTCGATTCCCCTGAGAAGGTGAAAAATTCAGGAGAGATGGGCCAGAGGATAGCACGGGGGCTGAGGGGAGGGCAAGGGGGAGGAGAGGGTACCGAAAAGAGGCAGGAAAGGAAACAATAGTTTATTTTTTTATTGAAAGTTTGGTTTTATGGAATTATAAGAATTATGGCTCGGAAAATCAGTGAGAACAAGAATGTTAAGGGGATGGAGTATACTCTGACCTTCTAAAACAGAAGATTTTTATTAACCGTACTGGCATAATTAGCGCATGAATCGTGAGGAAATCATTTTCTGGAGAGACAAGTACGACCGCGAGGAAGATCTTTACAATAAAGGCACAGAAGAAGAACTACACGCAAAGTTCAGGAGAAATCAGCACGTCACGAAAGAAGACCTCGAAGCCATAATGAAGTGGAAGTTCCAAGGCAGACTTACGGGAAGACAACAAATGAACCTGGCAAGGCTCAAACCTATCGAGGACTGGGTCGCAAAGAAAATCACCAGTTTGGCGTTCGAGATGCCCGAAGATAAATTCAAGCTGAAACTCCTCAAGTCCATAGATGGTGTAGGAGAGGCCGTAGCCTCGGTAATCCTCGCATTCTACGAGCCGAAAGACTACGGCGTCCTAGACTTCCACGCGTGGCACGGCCTTTTCAGCAGTGATAAAAAAACCTTTACAGAGCAAGACTGCCTCAAATATTTCAGAGAACTGAGGAAACTCGCAAGACAAGTCGGTCTTCCTTGCAGAGATGTTGAGAAGGCCATATTCAAAAAAGACTTAGACAGTCAAAAATGAGGCAAAGAGGACCTTTGCGGCCAATAGCCGGCTAGTTCCCGGCTGCGCCATGACTTTCTATATCAAATAACGCCGAGGCGCAGCATCGCCCTACCCTCTGGTTCGCGTTTATTTCAGAGATAATTATTCCTTGTTCATAAGCATTACCGCCGACCGTAGAAAAATAGGATGGTGAAAAGATGGCCACAGAAATCAAAGTATGGCAAGTGGAGGACGGAAGGTTGTTTCCCTTGGAAACTACAATGGCTGAGGCAGGGAGGAAAGAAAAGGAGGACCTTGAGGAATGGATAAAGAATAGTCCTAGCTTATTGGGAGGAGATATTCTGATAATAGGGGAGCAAGTGCAAACAAGGTCTGGGCCTATGGATTTACTTGCGATAGACGCGGCTGGAAATGCTGTCATCATAGAACTAAAAAAGGACAAAATTCCCCGGGAAGCCTTAGCCCAGGCTATAGATTATGCTTCCGATGTCGCCTCGTGGGATGTGGATAAACTGAATGAGCTATGCGAGAAGTATAAAGGACAACCGCTGGATGAATATATGGGGGAGAGCTTTGAAGATCTTGGTGTAGAGGATATTTCGCTTAACCAGGCTCAAAGAATCCTTCTGGTTGGAACTTATATTGAGGAATCCTTGCAAAGGATGATAGAGTGGCTTTCAGGAAATTATGAATTGGCTATAAACGCTGTGGTCTTGAGATATATTCGGACCAAGGGCGGTGAAGAATTGATTGGGCGCACGGTGATAATACCCGAGGAAATAGAAAAAGAGAGGAGCCAGAAACAGCAAAGAAAAATACCAATGTCAGATGAACCCGGGAATTATGATGATGATGAGCTAAGGAATTATCTAATGGAATATCTTTCTAGTGAAAGGCCCACTCCCCGCCGAGTTAGAGAAATTTTATTACCTCTATGCGTAGACCATGAGCCTGTTAGGCGCGAGGAGATTAAGAATCAGCTTATTAAGATAGAAGAGGTAAAAGACGAAGGACGAGCCGGCTTAATACTTACAAC
Source organism: uncultured bacterium (assembly GCA_964575845.1). Taxonomy (GTDB): domain Bacteria; phylum UBA8248; class UBA8248; order UBA8248; family CAZNSX01; genus CAZNSX01. Next base: position 188,738 of record CAZNSX010000008.1, read on the forward strand.
AATATCAAGGGCATTGGGGATTCCGCAACGGGATTACTTGCGTCAAGTAATTCGTTATGAGAAGGTGAGTCCTTGGGAGAAAGAAAATTATAGGATTGAAGAGAAATATAAGGATATGATCAGGGAGTTATTAGACGAATTAACGATGCGCAAAAAAGGAAGTGGTCCAGTTCAATAACTCAAATGATGGAATGACAGAGATAGATAGGTACATCGCATGGCTTGAAAAGGATGAGGCCAGCAGCAGGCCCTATCGTGCTCAGCGCTTGCGGCTGTTGGTGGAGGAGTACGGGCCGGAGGAAAGCATACGCCTCTTTTCCGGCGACCGATCAGCGCCATTGCGTTCGAGGAGGCAAGGCAGGCTTACCTTCACGGCCTTTTCATGGCTTGCGCGATCTTGTGCCAAGTGTGTTTGGAACACATGCTCGGGGGCCTATTTCGGCTTGCTGGCCGTGATGACCTTGATCGGGCCTCCTTTGAAACTTTACTCCGGGAAGCGCGAGAGGAGCGGTATTTGTCCGAAGAAGAGTTCACGCTGTTTGACCGCCTTCGGAAAATTCGTAATCCTTATGCGCACCCGCGGTCCCCAACCAGCAAGGGTTCGCTATTGCGTAGGGCGATCGCTTCCGATACCCCGGTGGAAGATGTGGTGGTTCATGACGCGGAGCTAGCGATCAGAGCGCTCCTTCGTCTTTGCCGCCGGGCGCCTTTCAATCTATCAGAGGAAATGAGTGTATAACCCCCTTTATGGCGAATAACCTAGCTTTGTCAGCTCCTGCACTTCCTGTCTTCGCGCCAGCATCTTCCCTTTCCACTGGAAGCCGGCGAGCTCCCGCCCGGTGAGCATCGATCTTAGAAAATGTCAATCTGGAGCCTCGCCCCACCCAAGCTGGAGCCTTTCACCCTGACCCCTTAAGGCCTCATTTCCTCCCTCACCTCCCCTCCCCCCAAATTTGACTTTTCCTCCCAAATCCCCGACCCTTGGCCTTAAAATATCGGGGTTTGCGGGAGGGGGGGCGCTTTTTTCGCGCTCCTTCATCTGAAGGGCTTGTTCGCGATAAATCTTTTCCGCTTTTTTCGGCTGCTTAAGGATGTGGCCGGGGGTTTTTGATGCGCGATCGGCTCATCGGGGCGGTGTCAATTCTGCTGGCTCTCTGGGCGTTCCACCTCGCCGCAGATAGGGCGCCCGTTCCTTTTCATAAGCGATTTTTGCCGGAATGGGTTGTCGTATCGGATGATTGGAGTCCTTCCGCCGTGCGCCACGGCAGAGCCGATGCTGTCGAGAATCGGGTGGCGCGCCCGCGCTTCATGATTCCGTTTTCCCTCTCCGATAGCTACCTGGTCCGTGTCTTTTATTTTCTCGAAGGAGATGAGCCGGCTGCGGTTTTCTTCTCCGGGAAAAGAGTCGGCCGCTTGAAGGCGGGAGGGAGATGGAACCGGGAGGTTTTCTCCACGCCTTTTGTGCCGGCTAAAGAGAAACGGGAAATTGCGTTCGAACTGCCGGAAGGAAGCCGACTCTCAATCCGGCGGGTCGATCACCGGAATTACCTCCTCAATATAGACTCCATCTTCCTTGTGAAACCGGAAGGCGGAAGCAGGGAACCGTACAGTGCGGCCTGGCTGTTCCTCGTGCTGGCCGCCCTGATTGCGATCGGGGCCTCTGCGATTGTGCTGAGACGCGGCGGGAAAGGGGGAGCAGGTTCTTCGGGGCGAACCTTCTTGCCGGTCGGGGTCCTGGGAATATTGATCGTCTCCTTTCAATTTTTCTCCGGTTATTCGATTCATGCCCAACCGGCTTTCCTCTCCGTAATATTCGGGGCCGTGGCGGCCGGGGCCGCGCTTGCGGGGGCGCGCTGGAGATGGCGCATCCTTCTGGAAAGATTGGCGCTTGTGTGCGTGGCCATAATTTTCGCGTTGGTGATTGTCGAAGTTGCGCTCCGGGTCTGGGACCCACCCATAAGCCGGGGCCGCGTGCGGAGCTACGCCAGGTTCTCCCCTGAATTCGGCTGGCTGAATCGCCCCGGCGTGAAAGGCTGGCATGTGGATATCGGCTACCACATCCGCATCAACCGCCATGGCCACCGGGGGCCCGATTATCCGGTGGAAAAACCTCCGGGCGTCTTCCGCATCCTGGGGCTGGGTGATTCGCTCACCTTCGGCTGGGGCGTCGAGGAAGATCAAATATTCTTAAACGTGATGAAGGAGCGGCTCCTCGAGGAGGGGTACAGGGTGGAGGTCCTGAACGCCGCGGTGCCTGCGTGGCACAGCGTCCAGTCTCTGCATTATTTTCAAAAGGAGGGGGTCCGTTTTCAGCCCGACCTCGTGGTGATGAGCTTCTTCGTGGATGATGTGTACTACGCCAAGATTGAGTCTTTTCTCAAAGGGGAAATTGCCCAGCGAACCCGCGAGGAGGAGGCCGAGATAGCCCGACACAAGGGCGGAACCGCCAGCATGCTGCGCCTCTACAACATCTGGTTCAATTATCGTAGGCTCCGGAGGGCATCGAGAGAGCTCATCCGCCGGAATCCCTACCCGGACTTCAAATCCGAAAGGAAGGCGCTCCGACGGGACTTCGATAAGGATCCTGAGCTGGTTGCGGGTGTGGAGAAGGTGGTTTCCGAATGGGCCGAAATTCGAGAGAAGTTGGGCGTTCCGATAATCTTCTCTTTCATCCCGGCGGGGGGCTCACTCAATGCCCCCGCCTACCAGGGCGATAGCCGGGCGCTCCGCAAGGCGAGCCTCGCCTCGGGCTTTCCGTTTCTGGATGTCATCCCGCTCTTTGAAAAAGAGCCCGACCCCCGGAAGCTCTATCTCCTTCCCCGAGACGGGCACGTGAGCGCGGCGGGCCACGCGGTGATCGGCGAGGCGCTCGCTCAGATGGTGTTGAAGGGGGGCTGGCTGAAGAAGTAGGAAAGTTTGACTTTTACGGCGAAATGGCTGAGCTTTGGCCCTAGAATATCGGAGCTTTTAAGAAAAGCAGGGTAGGTCAAGGCCGCGCCGTGACAGCGCACATCAAATAACGGCGAGGCGCAGCCCCGCCCTTCCCCATTCAGGGGGGCAAAAGAGAGGTCGGGGCCTTTGCCATCTTATCTTCAGGGAGGGTGCAGCCATGGAATTGCGCAGGCAGCGCGATAGCCAGCAGTGGATGCTCGACCTTGCGGTAAAGCTCACGGGCCGTGTGCAGTCCTTCGAGATAGATGAGGCGGAGCATCCGGGGAGCCCCAAGAACTACAGACAGGTCTCAAAGCTACAGGCGGAGCGTGGGGACCGCTATGCGGCTACGGCGAGGGCGTATGAGAGGATGGGCTACGGGGAGACGGCGGTTGAGATCTACTACAATGCCGCAATGGACTACCGCCTGGCCCAGCACGCGATCTTCTATGACGACCACCCGCGCAAGATAGAGCTCCACGGCAAGATGAGCGAGTGCTTCGACCGGATAATCGAGCTCAGCAACTACAGGATAGAGAGGGTGGAGGTGCCCTTCGAGGGAAGCCATATCCAGGGCCTTCTTCACCTCCATCCGGGGGGAGAGCCCCGGCCCTGCATCCTTTACATGCCGGGGATGGACACGACGAAGGAAATGTTCCCGCACCCCGTGCATAACATCGCGCTCGAGCGCGGCCTGCACTGCCTCTCCATGGACGGCCCGGGCCAGGGTATAAGCAACCTCCGCAAGATACGCGCTGTCGGAGATAACTACGAGCGCGCAGCTAAGGCGGTCATCGACTACCTGCAATCTCGCCCCGAGGTCCTCCCCGGCAAGATAGCCCTCTACGGCGTGAGCATGGGCTGCTTCTGGAGCGTTAGGATTGCGGCCCGTGAGGAGAGGGTTGCGGCTTTCTGCGCGGGGGTGGCCTGCTTCAACCCCAATAACACCATCTTCAGCCAGAGCTCCCCGCGATTCAAGCAGGTCTTCATGTACATGGCCGGCATGGCGGATGAGGCCGAGTTCGACGCCATGGTCGAGAACATGCACTGCGAGGGGTATGGGAAGAAAGTGAGATGCCCTACCCTTCTCGTCACGGGGGAGTTCGACCCGCTCTCGCCGCTTGAGGACACGCTCGCCCTTTTCGCCGAGCTCGCGCCGCCGAAGGAGCTCTGGGTCTTCGAGGACGAGTATCATCCCCTCTGGAAGCTTGAGGGGAACGGAGGCCTCGGGATACATCAGCCCGTATGCGACTGGTTCAGCACGGTGCTCAGGGGGGACGGCCTGCCCGAAGGTCACGACAGGAAGGCCTACATCCGGAAGAGGGGCTCCGGGCCCTGGGGAGAGGGGACGGAGTTCACGCGCGAGCTGCCGCCGGAACACCCCTATTTTTAGCAATGCGAGGTGAAGAAAGGCTCCCACGAGATATTTCAATCAATAAGTCGGGTAGGTGACAGCCGTGCCGTGACTCTCCCTGCTAGATGATGGCGCGGCTCAGCCCCCACCTGCGCGAGCTTCCCCTTCTCCCCTCCTGAAAAATTTGACTTTTCCGAGCAAATACCCCATCTTTGGCCTTAAAATATTGAGGCTTCTGCCAGTCGGGGGCGCTTGCCTCCGGCTTAGGGCCTTTTCCTGGATAAATCCTGAAAGGGGGAAAGCTTATGGAGCCCGATGAGAAAACCTGTCTGAAGATCCTGGAGAAGATGATCACGAACCGCCATTTTGAGCTCCGGGTGGCGGACCTTTTCGCCGCGGGGAAGCTCCCTGGCTTTGTGCACCTCTCCATAGGGGGCGAGGCGGTCGCGGCCGGCGCGGGAGCCTGCCTGAGGGAGGATGACTACATCATCACAACCCACCGTGGCCACGGCCACTGCATCGCCAAGGGCGCCGACATCCGCCGCATGATGGCCGAGCTCTTTGGAAAGCGCACGGGCTACTGCAAGGCCAAGGGAGGCTCCATGCACCTGGCCGACATCGGGGTGGGCATCCTGGGGGCTAACGGCATCGTGGGCGCGGGCTTCCCCATCGCAATAGGCTCCGGCGTGAGCTCTCAGTACCGCGGAGGCGACCAGGTGACGGTCTGCTTCTTCGGCGACGGCGCATCAAACCACACGACCTTCCACGAGGCCGTAAACCTCGCCTCCATCTGGGACCTTCCGGTCCTCTTCGTCTGTGAGAATAACAACTGGGCCATCTCGCTCAAGCAGTCCGAGCACCAGCGGGTAAAGAACGTGGCCGACCGCGCCTCCGCCTACGGCATCCCGGGCGCGACCATAGACGGAAACGATGTCATAGCCGTCTATGAGACGGTCGGCGAGGCGCTCAAGAGGGCGAGGGAGGGAAAGGGCCCGAGCCTCATCGAGTGCCGCATCCACAGGTGGCGTGGGCACTTCGAGGGAGACCCGCAGGTCTACCGCACAAAAGAAGAAATAGATACCGGAATGGGGGAGGACCCCTTGAAGAAGTTCAAGGAGCTACTCCTCAAGAGGAAGATAATCACCGAGAAGAAGTACGGGGAGATGGAAAAAGAGGCCCTCTCCCGGATCGACGAGGCGGTCAAGTTTGCCGAGGAGAGCCCTCTTCCCGCTGCCGAGGAGGCGCTTGAGGATGTTTACGTATCCTATCCATGACTTTTTCCGGGAGGGAGGGAGATGAGAGAGATAACTTTTAGCGAAGCCCTTAATGAGGCCCTCCGGGAAGAGCTGAGGAGGGATGAGACGGTTTTCCTGGCGGGAGAAGATATAGGCGTCTTTGGCGGCATCTTCGGGGTGACGGCGGGGCTGCAGAAGGAGTTCGGCCCAAAGAGGGTGAAGGACACACCCATAAGCGAGACGGCAATTGCGGGCGTTGGCATGGGCTCTGCCATAACGGGGCTCAGGCCCGTTGTCGAGATAATGTTTGCCGACTTCCTCTGTGTCTGCATGGATGAGGTCGTGAACCAGATAGCAAAGACCCGATACATGTACGGCGGTGCGGTCAAGGCTCCGCTTGTCATCCGCACTGAGGGCGGGGCCGGCTTCAGCGCCGCTGCCCAGCACTCGCAGAGCCCCGAGGCCTGGTTCGTGCACGTGCCGGGACTCAAGGTGGTGATGCCGGGGACCCCCTATGACGCGAAGGGACTTCTAAAAAGCGCGATAAGGGACGACGACCCGGTCCTCTTCATAGAGCATAAGGTCCTCTACGCCACAAAAGGCCCGGTGCCCGAGGAGGAATATACCATCCCCCTGGGCAAGGCAGAGGTCAAGCGCGAGGGGAAGGATGTGACGGTAGTGGCCTACTCCCTCATGCTTGGAAGAGCCCTCTCCGCCGCGGAGAAGCTGGCAAAAGATGGGATAGAGGTCGAGGTCATAGACCCCAGGACCCTTAACCCCCTGGACAGGGATACCATAGTGGAGTCCGTGAGGAAGACGGGGAAGTTCGTCGTGATGCACGAGGCTCCCCTCACCGGAGGCTTCGGCGCGGAGCTCTCGGCCATCGTGACCGAGAGGGCCTTTGACTCTCTTGATGCTCCGCCAAAGCGCGTCGCCTGCCCGGACGTCCCGATACCCTTTGCGCCCGTGATGGAGCAGTTCTGCATCCCGGATGAGGAGGACCTGATAAAGGCGGTCAAGGAGTTCTTCTGAGAAATGCGATGGAGCCCTAAAGAAGAGGGTGGGACGCCGGGGAGCTTGATGGTGCCCCTTAACCCTTGCTCCCCGGCGTGGCCGGTCCCACCCTAGATGGGGGGAGATCCCTGGGGGCTGGCGGTAAAGAGCAGGCCAGAGTTCAAGAACTCAAGCCGCGTTTGCGGACCTCTTGCCTATGCTCTCCCCTTTCATGTGGGCGGATGCCCACCGGAAAAGGCGCCTGACCCTTCCCTCGATCTCGCCTTCTTCCACCATCTGCTCTATCCGGCGGAGGGCTTCCCCACGGCCCATCCGGGCGTAGCTGAAGATGGCCTGAGCAGAGGCCTCATCCGCGCCCGTGAGCTCGATGAACCTTTCCTTGGCCGCTTCATTCCAGCTGAGAAGCCCGGCATCCTCGATGTCGAGAAGGGCACTGAAGGCCCTCCTGTGCTCCGGGGCCCTGAAGTGATAGGGGGTCAGGCCCATCGCCGCGGCCTCGAAGGGGAGTACCTCCTGAGGATGGAAGGCCATGGCCGAGAGGAGGTCCCGCTCAAGGGCGAGCTCCCCCTCGGGCTCCCTTTTCCATTCAAAGCCCTCTTCCTTTCCCCTCTGCCAAACACTCCTTTTAGACATCTTTTTCATCTCCTTTCCTGCCTGATGAGCTCCTCCCCCTCTTTCCTACCCTGCGACCTACCTATAAGGCTCCTCTGTTTCTCAAGCGAAAAAATGGCGAAGGCTCTTTCCAAAATAAAACACTTCATTTTCAATGTTATTCTGAGATAATTTCATTCTTTATAAAATATAAGCGAAAGAAAAGCGAAAGTCAATAAAAATTTCCCCCTTTCTGTGAACTCCAAATAATTCTTTGAACTTGACCTTCGTATTTTCTTCGCCTATACTTAATGAATGAAAAAGCCGCCTCTGGGAGGATGGCGATGTACCTGACTCGACGGCAGCGGGAGATCTTTGAGTTCATAAGGGATTTCATAGGGCGGCGGGGCTACTCCCCCTCCATTGCGGAGATAGGGGAGCGCTTCGGTCTCTCCTCCCCCGCCACAGTCCATAAGCACCTTCAAAACCTCGCCTCCAAGGGTCTCATCCGCAGGGACTGGAACCGAAGCCGCGCCATAGAGCTCGTGGAGCAAAGAGAGGAGGAGAGAGAAGTGCCCCTGCTGGGCGTCATCGCGGCCGGCGAGCCTATAACCGTCTTTGAGGGGGCGGAATCCCTCCCCATCCCCTGGAGGGGAAGCGCCCACGGGGTCTATGCCCTCAGGGTTCAGGGGGAGTCCATGGTGGAGGACGGCATCCAGGACGGCGACTACGTCATCATCGAGAAGAGGCAGGAACCCCGGCAGGGGGAGACCGTCGTGGCCCTCATTGAGGGCGAGCGCGCCACACTAAAGCGCTTTTACCGCGAGGAGAAAAGAATCCGCCTGGAGCCCCGAAACCCTGAGCATGAGCCCATCATCCTGGAAGATGGGGAGCTCCTCATCCAGGGGGTCGTGGTGGGTCTCCTCAGGCGGTTCAGGTAGTCCATGGAGGTCCGACCTTACAGGGAATTCGCCCTCTTCTATGACCGATGCGTGGGCCGGCAGTACTACATGGCCTGGCAGGTCTATTTCGAGGAGCTCGTCGCCCGCCACGGGATAGAATACGAGAGGGTGCTCGATGCGGGCTGCGGCACTGGCCTCGTGGTCAAATATTTCATCGACCACGGAAAGGAGGCCTGGGGCTTTGACCTCTCGCCCGAGATGCTTGAGGAGGCGAAGAAGAGAAATTCGGGAAACCGCGCAAAGCTCTTGATAGCCTCCTTCACAGATTTTGACCTCCCCATCACCTTTGACCTCATAACCTGCAACTACGACTCCCTCAACTACCTCATAGAGGACGGTGGGCTCAGGGAAGCCCTCTCCCGCTTTCACCGGCACCTCGCCCCCGGCGGCCACCTCATCTTCGACCTCAACACCACCTATAACCTAGAGCACGAGTGGGGGGATGAGAAGGTCTTCCTGCACGGGGATGAGGGGGTGACGAGCATTTGGAAGACCTCCTGGGATGCGGGAAAAAAGGTCAATTCCCTCCTGATGATAAATTTCCTCAAAGGCCCTGACGGCCTCTACAGGAGGAGCGAAGAGCTTCACCCGGAGCGCGGCTATGAGGTGGAGGAGGTTCTGGCGCTTCTGAGGGAGCTGGGGTTCGCAGACCTCCACACCTACGACCTTGATACCGACCCCTTAAGCCCGCCCACCGAGAAGAGCGGGAGGGTGGTTTTCCTGGCGAAAAGGGGCTGACCGGGATCTCGCCCCATCTTGAGGGTCATCCATGAAGGCCAAAAAGCGCTGCGCATGGTGCGCGGGCGACCCCCTCCTTGAGAGATATCACGACATCGAGTGGGGAAAGCCCATAAGGGGGGAGAGGGAGCTTTTCGAGCGCCTCATCCTGGAGATATTCCAGGCCGGGCTCAACTGGCGGATGGTCGTCCATAAGCGGCGGGCCTTCCGCAGGGCCTTTTCCGGCTTCTCCCCCGCCCGTGTCGCCTCCTTCGGCAAAAGAGACGTTGGGCGCCTTCTCAGGGATGAGGGAATCATAAGGAACCGCCTCAAGATAGAGGCCGCGATAGAGAACGCCAGGGTTGTCCTCGAGCTCAAAAAGGAGTTCGGCTCATTCAATAAATACCTCGGGAGCCTTGACGGAATGGATGAGGGAGCCCTCTTCAGGGAGTTCAAAAAGCGCTTCCGCTTCATGGGCCCCAAGATAGCCGAGAGCTTCCTCCAGAGCATAGGCCGCCTCCCCACGCCCCATGAGGAGGGGTGTTGGATGGGGGGGAAATAATAACCTTCGTCCAAATACTCCTAGTACTATTTTTGCAAAGGCCTTTAATTTCAAGGGGTTTAATTTGAAAATGGGGTGCCAGCGAGGTTCTATTATTTGCTCTTTCTTAGTCCACGGGGCTGCGCCCGGAAGGTGATGGAAGTGGCAACACGGGCCGAAGAGGGGAAGATGGCTCCAAGAGGAGATAAAAGAAAACATGCTAGATGAAGAGATGGGAAGGCGATTTTTTGAGCAAGCGATGGAATTCTGGATTAAACCAGAGATCAAACGCCGCCATGACGAGGGAAGGCTCCCCCAAGGGTTTAGTCTTTGGGCTGCTCAAGTCATGTTCGATCCTCCTGGCGGGGGTCCGCCAGAAGTGCGCCTTAATAAGGAGGTCAGGGGGACCTTTGAGGTGAGCGTTAGTCGTGATGTCGATATTAACAAGGGGACAATTTCACTAGAGGAGATTGAAAAGCTCAAGAAAATCAACCTGCCGGAGGAAGAGCTCGATCGGGGACATCTCACCATGATCCTTGTCAAGGGCTTCTGGCGCATCGGCTTTGACTTGCGATATAACAAGCGAAAGGTCCGTTCCGTAATTGTAGCGGCGCGAGAGTATTTAGATTATGCCAGACAAGCGATTGTAGAGCACAAGCACCGTTTAAGTCTCGACCTCGCCTTTGCAGCCGGTGAACTATCCGCCAAGGGATTTCTTATGACAGAGCCTCTCGAGATTCCGAAAAGACACAAAAGAATCTTGAGTAGGTATTCAATGCACGAAGATCTCGGAAATGTCCCAACAGGCTTTGGGAGAGCATTAAACCGCTTAATTAAGCGGCGAGATATGGCTCGGTATCGGCCTTACGAGCATAAGATTACCGAACAGGAAGCTCTAAGTGCAATCGAGTTGAGTCAGCAAATGCTCAGCCATACCGAGGGACGTGTCCAAGACATCCTTTGAGCCGTAAGACCCGAACGATTGAAATACAATAAATTGCAACCCCCCTCGGCGAGGCCCTGAGCTTCCAGGCTACCATCCAAAAGTCCTCTTGAAGTAAAAGGTTTTTGTATATAATGAACAGGACCAAGCCTGTTCTGATTCGCCCATGGCCTTATCAAAAAGCCTGAGGATGGATTAGTTTTATGGCTGTTGCAGAAGGTTTGATCGTTGCGGGTCTCTATGACCTGTTTAAATTCGGCGGCAAGCTTCTGTTGGGAGAGCATTACGGCGCCTTTCAGAAAGCCCGCACGGCTGCCATCAAGCAACTCAAGCAAGAGTTCAAGGATGAGGAATTGGTAGCTATCTTCACAACCTTTAACAACATGGACTGGAAGCTCAGGCTGGATAAGGGACGGGTTGCCGAAACGCTGAAAAACCTTAGACGGGGTTCTGGCCATATCGACGCACAGCCCATCATAGATGAAATCAACGCTGAGCTGGGAGAAGCCTGGACTGATAAGGCTGATAAAGTTGAGCATGTAGTCAACCGGTATATTGCCTGCGTTGCTGAACATTTAAAGAGGGATCACAAACTACAAAAATATTTCATGGAACTCAAGATTAACATGATCCTTGAAAGGCTCGATGAGCTCGTGCCAGCGGATCTTGAGGAAAGGGAAAAACCTCGCCCACCCCGCCCCCTATTCCCTCGCCCCACGGCCAATTTTGTCGGGCGTGAGGAGGAGTTGAAGGAGCTCAGGGGGGCCGTGGCTTCACATAACACAACGGTAATCATTGATGGCCTCGCGGGAATCGGGAAATCCGAGCTTGCGAAGAAGTTCGGGGAGGAGCAGGAGGGCCGCACATGCATCTGGGTTGAGTGTGAAACTATCAATTCCCCGGACCTCCTGGTTGAGGAGGTTGTGCGGTCCCTGGATGAGGAGAATGCTGTGAGCCTTCAGGCCGCCATGAAGAATCTGCCCGCCGATGAGCGGCGGGTCGCTTATATGGCCGATGCGCTGAGCCGGTCTCTGGATGCGAGCGATGTCCTTCTCTTCCTTGACGGCTATGAGCGCATCAAGTCGGAGGCCGTCCATGATTTACTGGCCGCGCTTAATAGCCGTCTCAGGAAAGCAAAAGTTATCATGACGACCCGCAGGGCACCTGACTTTATACCCGATGCAGCCCTGATCGGTGGCGGAAAGCTGGGCGGCCTTGAGGAAGATTCGGCCATCAGGCTAATGAAAAAGCTGGGGCTTCAGGGAGTGCCGGAAAAAAGCCTTCTCAAGGTGAATGAACGCCTTAAGGGATATCCCAAACTCATAGAGCTTTTCTGCGGCCGTGCTAGCAAAATTGGAGTCAAGGTAGCATTGGATGGCCTTCTGGCAGCAGAGGGGCCGATAGAAGAATATTTGCTTAATGAAGTTTACAGTGCCCTTTCAGAGAAAGAAAGGCAGCTTCTACACTGGATAGCTACTTTCCGTGAGGCAGTTCCATATGAGGCCATCTGTTACGGATATGACGATGGGAAACCTGACGAGGTTCTGGTTTCCCTCATAGAGCGGCACCTGATTGATAAGGGCGAGAGGAAGGACTCTTATTCAATCCACCAGTTGATCGGCGAGTTCATTCACATCCGCCTAGATATTGAGGCCCATAAGGCCCTCCATCTCAAGGCCGCAGGGTATTACCGCTCGCTTCACGAGAAGGTAACCCAGGAGAACTTTAGGGATTTCGTTGAAGCTCATCATCACGAGTGTGAGGGGGGTGAATATGATAGAGCGTGCGAGGCATTGTTTAAAAATAAGCTCAACGAGCATCTTGATCTCTGGGGATATCCAGCTTTGCTCGTTCAGATGTATGAGCGTTTAATTCCACATGACTGGAAAAAGAATCCGCCGTTATTGAAGGAAAAGCAATGGCATACTGTTGTAATCAACCAAATAGGTCTTGCCTATGCTGCCCTCGGCCAGGTGGAGCGTGCCATTGAGTACCATGAGCAGGCCCTTGCTATAAGCCGTGAGATAGGTTATAGGCGCGGCGAGGGAGGCGATCTCTGTGGCCTAGGCCTTGCTTACGCTGACATCGGCCAGGTAGATCGTGCGATTGAGTATTACGAGCAAGCCCTGGCTATCCACCGTGAGATTGGTGATAAGCAGGGCGAGGGCGGTGACCTGGGCAACCTGGGCGCTGCCTATTATCGGCTCGGCCAGGTAGAGCATGCTATTGATTATTATGAGCAGGCTTTGGCTATTCAGCGCGAGATTGGAGATAGGCGCGGTGAGGGCAATGAACTAGGTAACCTGGGCATTGCGTATGCTGGCCTCGGCCAGTTGCAGCGCGCTATCGAGTATTATGAGCAGGCTTTGGCTATTCAGCGCGAGATTGGAGATAGGCACGGCGAGGGCAGTCAACTAGGCAACCTGGGCATTGCGTATGCTGCCCTCGGCCACGTGGAGCGTGCTATTGAGTATCATGAGAGGGCTCTTGCCATAAGCCGTGAGATTCGCGATAGGCGTGGCGAGGGCGGTGACCTCGGCAACCTGGGCATTGCTTATGCTGCCCTCGGCCAGTTGCAGCGTGCCATTGAGTATCATGAGCAGGCCCTGGCCATAAGCCGCGAGATTGGTTATAAGGAGGGCGAGGGCAATCAACTAGGCAATCTGGGCATTGCGTATGCTGGCCTCGGCCAGTTGCAGCGCGCTATCGAGTATTATAAGCAGGCTTTGGCTATTCAGCGCGAGATTGGAGATAAGCGCGGCGAGGGCAATCA
>CAZNSX010000009.1:0-109510 GCA_964575845.1 uncultured bacterium
GCCCTGCGGGTGCTTGCGGGAGTGGAAGCCAGGCATGTTGCCTCCGGCGGGGTGAGCGGCTCCGAGGGCTCGGTGGTGCTGGTGGCCGAAGGGGAAAGGGAACCTGTGGAGAGGGCGATCGAGATAGTCGAGTCGATAAAGGGTGAGAAGCCCGTGAGCCCCAGGAAGGGAGTTTGCGAAACCTGCACCCCCAGGTCCCCCGCTGAAAGCCTTGAGGATAGCCGGCGGGCCCTTGCCCAGAAGCGTGTGCTTCCCCGCTGCATGTTCGAGGGAAAGAAGGAGGAAGAGCTTCCCGAATACCTGAGGGGCCGCTGAGAAGGAAAGTTAGGCCACTCATACGGGAGCGCTAGGAATATCTTAACCCCTCAGACGGGCTCCAGGCGCGCGTACTTGAGAAGGAGCTTCTTCTGACCTCCCCTCTCAAAGTTAACCAAGAGCATGAGTTCCTCGCCCGAGCCCTTAAAATCCTTCACCACCCCCAGGCCGAAGACGGGGTGGCGGACGCGGCTACCCCGAGGGAAAGGGCTTAAAGAAGGTGGCACCGCATCCCGTGAAAGAGGCTCTGCAAAAAGCTCTTGGGGGATCTGGGCGATAAAGGGGGAAGGTTTCCCCCTCCGAGCCCTGCCAGGCGTGCTTCTTTCCTCGGCTCCGCTGAGGAAGAGTAGCTCTTTTGCCCTGGTCATCCCCACATAGAAGAGGCGCCTCTCTTCGGCAAGCTCCAGAGCATCCCCTCCCCTTCTCCGGTGCGGGATCAGCCCGTCCTCGACCCCGGCTATGAAGACCACCGGAAACTCAAGTCCCTTGGCCGCATGAAGGGTCATGAGGGAGACGGCCTCCCGGCCCGGTTCGGCGCTATCGGCCTCGCTCGCAAGGGCGAGGTGCTCCAGAAAAGCAGAGAGCATCCCTCCTTCAGAGACTTCCCCTTCGGGGATGAAGGACCGGGCAAGGGTGAGAAACTCCAGGATGCTCTCCCCATCGTTTTTCTCGGGGGAGAGATGCCCTGTCCTTTCCAGAAGCTTTTCCAGGCACTCGCGTATGGGCAGGCTCTTGGCGTCGTTTCTTAGGCCCTCCATCAGTCCGAGGAAACTTTCAAGGGCCCTCGCCTGCTTTGGGGGAAGGCCTCCCACCGAGAGGGCCTTCCCCGCTCCCTCAAGAACATCTTCAGGGGACTCCCTCAAATAGGGGGCCAGGCGCTCCAGGGCTTTTGGCCCAAAGCCCCTGGGAGGAACACATAGGGCTCTTGTGAAAGCCCTCTCATCTGCGGGATTCCCCGCCAGGCGAAGATACGCCAGGAGGTCCTGAATAACCTTTCGCTCAAAAAAGGCCTGCCCTTTGAGGATCTGGTAAGGCAAGCGGGCCTCCCTCAGGGCCTCCTCCAGTGGCCTCGCCTGAGCGTTGGTCCGGTAGAAGACGGCCGTGTCACCGAGGCCCAAGGCTCCTTCTTCTTTTACGGTCAGAAGTCTCTTCGCTATGAACCGGGCTTCCTCTTTTTCGTCTTTCGCCCAATGGAATACTATCCCCTCCCCCTCTCCCCTTCGGGTGAAAAGATGCTTGGGCCTCCGGCCGGGGTTGGCCGCGATAACCGAAGAAGCGCCCTTGAGGATTCGCGCGGTCGAGCGGTAGTTCTCCTCCAGGCGAAAGACCCTGGCTCCGGGAAAACTCTCCTCGAAGTTCAGGATATTTCCCGCCTCCGCCCCCCGCCAGCGGTAGATGCTCTGGTCATCATCTCCCACAGCGAAGATATTGCGCCCTTTTCCGGCTAGGAGCTCCAGGAGGCGGGCCTGCGCCTCGTTTGTGTCCTGATATTCATCCACAAGGATATGCCGCCACCTCTTTTGATAGCGAAGGAGGCACTCCCCCCGCCTGCTCAAGAGCTCCGCGGTCAGCTTGATCAGGTCGTCAAAGTCAAGGGCACCCGCCCCTCTCAGGGCCTTCTCATAGAAGGGGTAAAGGGAGGCCGCCTTGGCCTTGAGGCCGAAGGAAGGCGCGCCCTTAGAGAAGGCCTCGGGCGATATGAGCCTCGCCTTGGCAAAGCTTATGGTCGAGAGAAGGGCCGCCGGAGGGTAGAGCTCGGGGTTTAGGCGCATCTCGGTCGAGAGCTCTTTAACGAGGGAGAGGCTCTCGGCACGGCTGTAGATGCTGAAGTGCGGAGGAAGGGAGAGGAGGTGGGCCTCGCTTCTGAGGACCCGGGCGCAGGCGCTGTGGAAGGTCCCGACCCAGAGCCCCCGGGCTCCCCCTCCCAGGAGGCCATCCACCCTCTCCCGCATCTCGCGGGCGGCGCGGTTGGTGAAGGTGAGGGCGATTATCTCTTGTGGAAGCGCGCGTCCGGTGCGCAGAAGATGAAGGATGCGGTAGGTGATGACCCGGGTCTTTCCCGAGCCCACGGCCGCAAGCACAAGCGCCGGCCCCTCGCCGGCCTCAACGGCCTCCCGCTGAGAGGGATTGAGCTCATCGAGATAGTTCAAGAGGGCTCCCCCGGACCTCAGCGCCTCTCCTCTCTCCGAATCGTCTCAATCCCCCGCTCACTGTGCCTGAGTATGGAGTTAGGAGGGTAGACCCCCTTGGGAACGCTCATGCAAGCATAGACCCAGCTCGCAGGGCCCACGAGCGTGCCGGGCGCTGTAACGGTATTGCAGCCTATCTCCACATAATCCCCCAGCACCGCTCCCAGCTTCACGAGGCCCGTATCCAGGGACTCCCCCCCCGTGGGGACCTTTATGGTGGGAATAGTTTCACCCTTCTTCATCGCAGGGGAGCGGAGCTGTAGGTTGGCGAGCTTGGTCCCCGCCCCGATATTAACGTGAAACCCCAGGAGGCTATCGCCAACGTAGGCGAAGTGGCCCGCCTCCGCGTGGTCCAAGAAGAGGGAGTTCTTGACCTCTGTGGCATGGCCCACGACCGCCCCCTCTCCGATGACGGCATTTCCCCGCAGATAAGCTCCCTGGCGGAGCTCGGCCCCGCTTCCTATTATGGCCCCGCTCTTTATCACAACGCCGGGCTCTATGGTTGCGCCTTCCGCGATGAATATGGAAAGCCCTCGAAGAAGAAGGTCATGCCGGGCTATGAGGAGCCCCTGGCTGGAGACCATGCCCGCGTGAAGGGAAAGCTCCTCCGGAGGAATCTCATGCGAAAGCTCCCTGGAGAGTTCCCCGATAAAACTCTCTATGTAGGCCCCTATCTTTCCGACCGCCTCCCAGACGTGTCTCACCCCCTCGAAGAGACCCCGATGACCGAACTTTTCGAGAGAAGTAAAGTAGTTTTCTACACCCGTCACGGATGCCTCCTCTTTGTCTCAAGAAAGGCCTCCCCCAGGAAAGTGAGGGAGAGGCTTTGCCCTTCCTCCTTTATCAAGCCCTCCCTTTTCATCTCCTTGACGAGGCGCCCCAGGGAGATTCCCTCCTCATCCGATAAGGTGCTTAGCTCTCCCTGAAAGGCCTGAGGTGAGAGGGGATGTCTCTCCAATAGCGAAAGGCCCTTAAGCTCTGCACGGGCATAAGGGTCGCTCGGGTTCTTGAGCCTTAAGAGAAGATGCTTGTGAACGGCCCCAGCCAGCCGAAAGAGGGCATCCTCTTGCCCCCCCATGCCTCTGAAGGAGACCCCTGTCTTGCTCTCCGTCCCCGAGTTTCTGACGAAAAGGGCGCACTGCTCACCGTCGCTTCGGCCCATCAGAGAAAAATAAAGAACTTCAGGGTCTCCTGGAATATCAAGGGTTTCTGCTCTGAAGTTCGAGCCAAAGAGATTCTTGCCCTCCCTGAGGATAACCTGCGATATATCTTCCCAGAGGGGAGAGCCTCTAAAAAAAAGCTCTCTATCCGTGTAGTAACAATATAGGGTTCCCTTGATACCCCTGGGGAAGGGGGCTGCAAGAAGCTTGAGAAGATTCTCAAGGTCCATGCCGCCGCCCAATCCCTCAACCGAAATGAGTGTGTTAATAAGGGCCTTGAGGCCGCATCCAAGAGGGCATGAGAGAGATCCCCCGCCCTTAACCGCCACCCCATGGCGCGAGACGAGGTGGCCCGATTCTTCCCAGCCCAGGGCAAAATGAGGGAGAGTTTCAGCAAGGTAGCCCCGGGAGAGAAGGGCCTTTGTGAGAGAGAGGGAATCTCCCGGCGCCTCCCCACCGAGGCCAGCCCTCAAGGCGGCAGAGAGGAGCCACTTATCACCCACGGCCGAGAGCTGCGGCTCTACCCCAAGGGCCCTTAGAGCAAGAGAAAGGTTAAGGTCGCTCTCGATGGTGTGCAGGAAAAGGGAGCTCTTAGAAGCAGTGCCGCTTCTCAGAAGAAAGCTTGCCTGAAGGAAGGCCATCTCATCTCCCGAGAGCACGAGGGCGCGATCTCTCAGGGCGTCATACCAGAGGAGGGCGGCCCTGTCGCCATCGGCATCGAAAACGGCACCCACCACATGAAGGTTCCCCCGCGAGGCCTCGCTCCTCAGGACCCTCCCCCTCTCAAAAAGGGCCCCGACAGCCCCATGCCCCGAGAGGGAAGAGCCTTCCTGACCCCTTAGGTCTCCTGAGATTGCGGTAACCCCTTCGAGGCTCACGACACCCCCTCCCTCATTCACCGAAACCTCTCCCAAGGGGTTAACCTCAAGCACTTTCCTCGCACCGAGGGCCGAGAGAGCTTCGGCGGCAAGGCCGCTCAATGCCCCCCCCGCCGGGTCCACTATGACATGGTAGTGCCTTAGTGGTTCTTCCTCCGTCGCCCAGGAGTTTTCAGGAAGGAGGAGGTGAGAGATATAAAAAGAGCGCGCTTCTCGGACCCCATCCTCAAGCTCACCGAGAGGCTTCTCCCCCCCTATATCCGACCTTGCCGAGGAAAAGACCTTCTCTGTAAGGCGCTCATCATCGATTGGAAGGGGCTTGAGGGCTCGGCCACCAAAAAAAAGCTTCACGCCGTTCTGGTCGGAGGGATTATGGGAGGCCGTCACAACTAGGGCTCCCGCCGCCCCTCTGAAAAGCATGTGGAGGGCTATGGCGGGTGTAGGGAAAACCCCCACGCGGACGGCCCTGAGGCCTGCTTCCCTCACCCCTCGCAGGGCAGCCTCAGAGAGAGTTCCCTCCCCGTCCCTGGGGTCCCAGCCCACGACCACCTCTTTCCCAAGGGAGGGGAGCTCCGGGAGAAGCTCTTCCTCAAGGAGTTCTGCACAGGAGCGAGCATAAAGGCGGATGAACCCATCCGTCAGGATTCCCCTCTCAAGAAAGGCTTCCAGAGGGGAGAGCCCCGCGAGAGAAGGGTGACCACCCGGGAGAACCGGGCCCCGGACGCCATCAGTTCCCTGAAGGCGCACAACAGCTCCTCTCACTTCGGAGAAGGTCGGAAAGAGGTCGCGCTCACTCCACCGTCACCGACTTGGCCAGGGAGCGCGGCTTATCGGGGTCCCGCCTCAGGGCCACAGCGGTGAAGTAGGCCAAAAGCTGGGCGGCCAGAAGGTGGAGGAACGGGGCGGTGGGGGGCGGAACCGAGGGGAGGACGACCTCCTCATCGAAGAGCCCCTCCCGGGGAGAGTCGCCCTCAAAGCGGAGTGCGATGATGAAGCCCTCGCGAGCCTTTATCTCCTCGGCGCTGCTGAGAGTGAGGGAATAGACCTCGCTGTCAGAGGGGGGCGGCACCAAGAGGACGGTATTAATGTCCTTATCGATCATTGCGATGGTGCCGTGCTTGAGGAAGCCGGCCGACATCCCCTCGGCATGGAGGTAAGTGACTTCCTTCATCTTGAGAGAAGCCTCCAGAGCCGTAGGATAGTAGATGCCCCGCCCGAGGTAGAGCCAGCTTCGGACGCCATGGTAGCGGTTAGCGATCGTGTGCACAAAGCCGGAGCGCTCGTTCAGGGTCGCCTCCACCAGCTCGGGTAGCTCTCCCAGGAGGCCCCTCAGCCGGTCCCGCTCTGAGGTCCTTATCCGGCGCTGCTTCAGCGCCAACTCCAAAGCCAGGAGGTACAGGATGGCCATCTGCGCGAAGGCGGCTTTGGTGCTCACCACACAGATCTCGGGGCCGGACCCCTGAAGGATGACGCGGTCCACCATCCGGGCCATGGAAGAGCCCATGACGTTCACAATGGCCGCCGTGCGGGCGCCTCGTCCCTGAGCATAGCGCAGGCTACTCAGAGTATCATAGGTCTCCCCCGACTGGCTCACGGCCAGGGTCAAGCACCGGGAGTCCAGCTGGGCTAGGTTGCCGAACTCATCGCTGCTCACGGCCGGAATATAACTCCCCGCAAGCTGGGACATGTAGTACTGGCCCACCCTGGAGATGTAGTAGGTGGTGCCGACTCCCACGAGATAGGCAGTCCGGCTCTCATAGACCATCTGGGCCAGGGACGCGAGCTCATCCACCTCCAGATTCAGCACGTTTCGGATGGCCTGGGGCTGGTCGTAGATCTCCTTGAGCATATAGTGGGGATAGCCGCCCCGCTTGGACATTTCGGCATCCCAGTGGATCTTCATGACCTCTTTGCGGACAGGGAGCCCTGTGGAGAGGCTCCTCACGGCGAAACTATCCCTCGTGATGACGGCGTACTCCCCGTCATCCATGACGACGGCGTTCTTAGTGAACTCTATGAAAGCGTTGAAGTCGGAGCCCACGTAGTTGGCGTCATCCCCAAGGCCCAGGACGAGAGGGCTCGCCTTCTTGGCACAGAAAACCTTCTCGGGTTCATGAATGCTGATGAGGGCCAGGGCAAAGGTTCCCTCAATCTCCCTCAGGGCCTTGACAAAGGCGGTCTCTGTATCGCCGAGAGCCTTCAAGTGTCGTTCTACCAGGTGCGCCACAACCTCGGTATCGGTCTCGGAGTGGAAGAGGTGCCCCTCCCCCGAGAGTTCCTCCTTCAGCCTCTTATAGTTGGAGATGATGCCGTTATGAACGACGGCTAAATCCCCCTCGCAGCTCAGGTGAGGGTGGGTATTTGCCTTGTTCACCTTGCCATGAGTGGCCCAGCGGGTGTGGGCGATGCCCACGGCCCCCCGCATCTCGGTGAGTCTCTCCCTCTCATTCACGGCCTCAACTGTGCCCGTGTCTTTGCGGACCTCGATCCGGCCGTTATATTGAATGGCAACGCCGCAAGAATCATAGCCCCGGTACTCAAGGCTTAGGATGCTCTGGAAGAGTCTCCGGCCAACGTTCTTGGAGGAGGCTATGGCGCTTATGCCGCACACCGTCTCACCCCTCCCTTGGGTAGCTCCGGTTGTGATGAATGATGGCGCCAGCCTCTATCACGGTGCCCGCCATGATGGTGTTGCTGGCCCCGATCTTGGCGCCGTCGCCGATAAAGGCCCCAAGTTTCCTGAGCTTGGTGTCGTGGAGGGTCCCGTTAACCCAGGCCTTCACGGTGGAGCCGTCAAGGTTATTGTTAACGGTCATGGTCCCCGAGCCTATATCCACCCCCTCCCCCACGACGCTATCGCCCACGAAGGAGAGGCGCCCCACCCTGGAGCGACCGAACATGACGCAGTTCTTGAGTTCCACCCCATAGCCGATGGTGGAGCGGGGCCCGATGCTGGTATACTTGCGGATGAGGACATTGTTTCCGATGAAGCTCTCCCGCCCCAGATAGCAGGGGCCCTTTATCGTGGTCCCTGACTCCACGACCACATTCCCCTCGATGTGCACGGGCCCCTCGACCTTCACGTCTCCCCGAAGTTGCACCGTGGAGTCCAGGACCGCCTCATTCCAGGTATCCATCACCATCCGGTTGGCTATGAGGATGTCCCAGGGATAGCAGGCGTCTATCCAGGAACGCTCCCAGATGGAAGCGTAGAGGCCCTCCTGGGATATTAGGCGCTCCAGGGCACCTTCCATGGAGGCTCCTTCCAGGAGGCTGAAGAAACGGGCGGGCAGAACAAAAACACCCGCCAGGACGTAGTTGCCCAGGTCTACCCGACGTGGCTTCTCGATTATGCGCGAGATTCGCATCTGGGAGTCCAGGTAGACGTTCCCGTAGAGCTTCGCCTCCGGAGTATGGCAGATAGAGGCCATCGGGGCACGGAAGGAGCCGAAGGACTCTAGGGCCTGCAAGTAGATGTTCTCAACCGTCAGGTGGTCGCTGTACACGAGAAGGAAATACTCCCCCCCGTAAAAGATCTCTCTCGCTTCGAGAATAGCCTCGGCGATGCCGCGGGGTTCTTCTTGATAAACGTAGGAGATATTTACCCCAAGCTCGGCTCCCCGGCCGAAATATTCGGTTATCTTGGAGCGCTGATGCCCCATCACGATGGCCAGGTCATTGACGCCCGCGTCCCGGAGAAGCCTTATGATATTTTCCAAGAGAAAGCGCCCGCCCACGCTGATCATCGCCTTGGGACGGGTAGCGGTGAATGGGCTCAGGCCCTTGCCCGGGCCCGCGGCCAGGATGAGAGCTTTCAAGCCGTGCTCCCTTTCAGGGCGGAGAGGAAATAGTTGCGGCTGCCTGGTGGCAGGCTGCTTTCCCGCAGCCGGGGACCACAGCCGACCTGAACGTCATCACTCAGGACAGAGTTAATTATAGCAGAGTCAGCCATGGCCTTTCAACGGCCGCTTCGGCCTGGAGACCCAAGGGGTGAGCCTTAGGGAGAGAGCAGCTTCCTTTCTCGCAAGAGGACCTCTGCCCGCGCTAGCTCCCTGCGGGAGTTAACACCCAGGGCCGCCTCAGCCCTCCGCACCTTCAGGCCCAGAACCTTGAGCCCCCTCCGGGACGCTAGCTCCACGAGGTCGGTTAGGTATAGCTCGCGTTGGCGGTTATCTGGCCGAATTGCCTTCAGGTGGCTCATGAGGAAGGACGACTCAAAGCAGTAAGTGCCGGTGTTTATCTCTCGGATGCGGCGCTCTCGAGGAAGCGCATCGGCCTCCTCCACTACACGGAGGACCCTTCCCCGCTCATCCCTGATGATACGGCCATATCCCTTAGGGGAAGACGGTTCCGCCGTCAGCAGCGCAAGGCTCGCGCCGCTGCTGCGGCGTCTCCCTATGAGGGCCCTTAAGGTGCCGACCTTCAGGAGGGGGACATCGCCCGAGAGGATGAGGAGGTCGCCCCCGAAGCCCCTCAGCCTCCCACAGGCGAGCTTCACCGCATGGCCCGTCCCGAGCTGCCTCCTCTGAAGGACGAACTCGGGTCTAGCCCCCTTACTCCCCGCGGCAAACCATCTCCGGCAGGCTTCTCTTACCCTTCCCGCACCGTGTCCCACAACCACCAGGAGGCGCTCCGGGCGGCAGCCTGCAGCGAGCTCCAGCACGTACTCCAGCATCGGGCGGCCGCCCAAAGGGTGCAAGACCTTCGGCAGTTCAGAGTGCATGCGCACCCCGCGACCCGCCGCCAAGACGATTGTGGCAAGAGGGCGGGGCGAGTTCCCCCCTCTCCCGCCCATGGGCCTTATCCCCTGCCGGTCCGGCCGAGTCCCAGCTCCTTCAGCTTTCGCCTCAGGGTGTTGCGGTTAAGGCCCAGGATGCTTGCCGCCCTCAGCTGGTTCCCGCCCGTCTTCTCCATGACCAGTTTGAGAAGGGGCTTCTCAACACTCCTCATGGCTATGTCGTAGAGAGACCCGTCCACCGAGGGGTCCATCCGCCTGACCACCTCACCCCACCTCCTTAAGAGGAGGGACTCCAAGTCGAGGCTCTTCTCTTCCGCCGCGAGATGGCGAGCTTCGATGAGGTCGGTGGGGGAGAGGAAAAAGGCCCTTCCCAAGACCCTCGCCAGCTCATCCGTATTCTCCACCCAGGAGCTATCGCTCAGCGCCTTAGCGGCCTCAGGGGAAAGTCTCCTGGGAGGAGAGCCCAGCTTGAAGGAGAGCTCCCTCAAGATGAATTGCGCGAGGTCGGGAATGTCTTGACGCCTCTCCTTGAGGGGAGGAAGCTCGATGACATTAGCCGTAAGCGCTTGCAGGAGTTCGCCCCCTAGCGATTTCCTTCGAGCCTTGGCTTGCCGACAGAGATGGCAGCCGCCCAGAATCCTAACCTTCGGGAAAGTCTTCTTAGAGAAGACTGAAAAAAGCTTTCGCTGCTGTTCCTTCCCAAAAAAACAAATATGGTTGAGTAATAACGTGCCTCCCAGTTCCCAAGGATAGGCTTTCCTCCTCTCTTTTGAACCGGCAAAGAGGAGCTGGCCCTGCTCTCCGCTCTGGGGGGATGAGCAGTCAAAAGAGCGGTAGCCGCCTGCGCTCTGGGGGCTTAACAGATGGATGGCCCGCGCGGCCCACTCCCGCTCGGCCGCTGCCTCCCCGATGATGAGCCCATGGCCTTCATCGAGGGCCACCCGTCGGATAGAGGCTCTTATCTGCTGGGAAGCTCGGCTTCGCCCGGGAAATCCCTCTCCCCCCAGCGCCTCCTTCTGCTCCTCCAGGACCCAAGCTCTCTCAAGGGATAGAGCGCACCGGACGCTTACGCGCTCCGCCATAATTTCCACTTCCTCTGCATCTATGGGCTCCAGGAGGTAGCCGAAGGCTCCCCCCCGCAATGCGGCCAAGGCCGAGGGCCTGGCCGTAGGGGTTACCGTCACAACTATGAACCCGGCAAGCTCAACCGCCTCTTCCCGACGCAGCTCCCCCCGGAGGGTGGTCCAGGAGTGCTGGCTGAGGGGCACGAGGGCTATGGTGTACCCCCCAAGCCCCAAAGACCTGAGATCCTTGGGGTCATCGGAGACCGTGAATTGAACCTCACGCTCCCTCAAGGCATGCGAGAGCCGCTTGGTTCTTTCGTCAGGACGGCCGAAATAAAGGATACGGCTGGGGCTCACGGCCTCCCCCTCAGCCCATGCCCGCTGGATGATAGAAGGGTTCTGCTCTTTTTTGAACTTGGCGAGAGGCGCTCTAAGCGCCGGTCGTGAAGATGAACCCTGTGGGTCCGCTCTCGATAAGCTCCACCGTCTGCCCCACGCGGGCCTCCCCCTCCCCGGGTTCGAGCACCCGGCCTGTCACACGGGCACCTCCCTCTAGCTCCACAATTGCCAGGAGGTAAGGCGTTTTATCCTTAAAGAGCTCAGTGCCGAGGTGCACTCGGGTAAAGGAGTAAATAGTGCCCCGTCCGGCCAGTTCCACGGGGCTGAAATCAGAGTTTCCGCAGGCGGGACAAAAAAACTTCCGCTGAATCGTCGCATGACCGCACTGGCTACACCTAAAACCCGCGACGGTAAGCCCAGGCGCCATAGGTATTCCTTATCTCAAAAACCGCGCTTAAGGATGGTGACGACGCAGGTTGCCCCCGAGCCACCGATGTTGTGGGCGAGCCCTACCTCCGCGCCCTCCACTTGGCGCTTCCCCGCCTCGCCCCGAAGCTGAAGGGCGACATCGGCAATCTGAGCCACCCCGGTGGCGCCCACAGGGTGCCCCTTGGACTTGAGACCCCCGCTGGTATTGACCGGAATGGAGCCCCCCAAGGCGGTTATCCCCTCACGGGCAGCCCTGCCGCCTTCGCCCTTGGGCATGAAGCCCAGGTCCTCGATGGCTACGATCTCGGCTATGGTGAAACAATCGTGAACCTCGGCCACATGCATGTCCCCGGGGCCAAGGCCTGCCATGCTGTAGGCGAGCTCGGAGGCCCTAACGGTGGAATCCAGGCGCGTGATGTCATCCTTCTCATCCATGGCGAACCAGTCTGAGGCTTGGCCGAACCCAATGATGTCAACGGGCTTCTCGTGGCGCTCGCGGGCACGCTCACCTGCACAGAGCACGAGCGCGGCGGCCCCGTCGCTGATCAGGGAACAGTCGAAAAGGCCCAGGGGCTCCGCCACAGGCCTTCCCTGGAGGGCCTGCTCCAGAGTGATCTCCTTTTGCATGTGTGCCTTGGGGTTCAGAGCGCCGTGGCGGTGGTTCTTGACTGCCACCGCCGCCAGATCCTCCTTAGTGGTTCCATACTGATACATGTGACGGGTGGCCACCATGGCAAAAAGCGAGGGAAATGTGGCCCCGGCGCTCACCTCAAGCTCCCAATCCCCGGCACAGGAGAGGATCTGGGTCACTCTGGACGTTTCGGCGCTTGTCATCTTTTCCACGCCGCCCACCAGAACCGTATCGTATGCCCCCGAGGCGATGGCGAAGATCCCCTGGACGAAGGCCGCCGCGCTCGAGGCGCAGGCCCCCTCCACCCGGGTGCAGGGTATGCGTTTGAGTCCGATCTTGGACGCCACGAAGGGGGCCAAATGATTTTGGTTGACGAAGCTCTCCGCGGCAAAATTTCCCAGGTAGAACGCCTGAACCTCTTCCTTGGATATGCCTGCATCGCCCATGGCCTCAAGGCAGGCCTGGCCCGCAAGCTCCCCCACGGACTCCTTGAGAATACCGAAGCGGGTGACCCCGATACCTACTATGGAGACAGGACGCATGGAGTGGCTCCTCGAGAGAACCCAGGGGCTCTCCCTTCCCTTAAGCTATGATTTGGCTTCGGTAGCAACCTTGGGGGCTTCCCCCTTCTTCTTAGGCTTCTCGACCGATGCTCCCTTGGAGTGACCCTCCCCCTTCTCCTCAGACACGGTCTTCTTTCTGGACTCCGAAGCGTAGTCGGTCGCGTACCACCCCGATCCCTTGAGGACGAAAGAGGTTTGAGAGATGAGACGCCGCAAGCGCCCCCCGCAACGCTCACATCTCTTAAGGGGGCGGTCTTTTATCTTCTGGAGCACTTCAAACTGGTAACCGCAATTCTCGCACTCATACTCATGAATAGGCATCTGTGGTCGATACTCCTCCCAACCGTTCCAGTAGCCTACCTGACGAAGGTGAGCCACTTGAGGTAGGCTTCATCCTCCCCTTGAACCACCTGGAAGAAGGCTTCCTGCAGGCGCTTGGTGATCGGGCCCGGCGCCTCCTCCCCTATCCCTCTTCCGTCCACCTCCCTGATCGGCGTTACCTCCGCGGCGGTGCCCGTGAAGAAGGCTTCATCGGCAATATAAAGCTCATCCCTACCGAAATCCTGTTCTTTGACCTCTAGCCCCTGCTCTCGGGCCAGCTCGATGACCGAGCCGCGGGTTATGCCCTCCAGGACAGAGTGGAGGAGCGAGGTCTTCAGATAACCATCTCTTACGATGAAGATGTTCTCCCCCGAGCCCTGTGCCACCATGCCGTTCGGGTCGAGCATCAGGGCTTCGTCATACCCTTGGTTGATTGCCTCAAGTTTTGCAAGCTGGGACACCGCATAATTTCCCGTGACCTTCGCCTTTGTCATGTTGGTGTTGAGATGGTGGCTGGTGTAGGAGGACACCTTCACCCGGATTCCCGAATTGATACCCTCCTCACCGAGATACGCCCCCCAAGGCCACACGGCCACGGCACACCTTATGGGGATTCCCCGATGGTTGACCCCCATCTCCCCGTAACCGATATATATGAGGGGCCGGATGTAGCACTCCTCCATACGGTTTGCCTTGATTGTGTCGAAGATGGCCTGGGTCATCCGCTCTTGGCTGAAAGGAGGCTTCAGGCCCACGATGTGGGCTGAGCCATAAAGGCGCCTCATGTGCTCTTCCAGTCGGAATATGGCGGAACCAAGCCTTGTCTTGTAGCACCTGATTCCCTCGAAGACGGCCAGCCCGTAATGAAGGCTATGGGTAAGGATGTGAACCTTGGCCTCCTCCCACGGGACCAACTCCCCATCCATCCATATCTTTTCAACCTCTTTCAAGCTCTCTCCCCTCTAAGCGCGGGCATTGAGAGGAAACCGACCGCTTTGCCCCCACGAATTTCGTGGCAAGACGCCAAACTGTCATCGGGATGCGAAAACCTAGCACAAAGCCCCCTTCTCTGCAAGGGAAAATTGCTGCCCCGCCAGCTCCGCCCAACGCTCCTTTTCTTTCATGTCAGTGGACAGGGTCAACTATAGGGCGTCCCCTCTTTGAGGGAGTACGGAAAGAGCGAGGTTTGGAAGGAATTTGGCTGAGAGGCCCCAGGTCCGGCCCGAGGCCTGATAGAATGGAATGGGCCGTGCCCCGGGGAGCCCTCTGAAAATTCAAAATTTCACCCAGGCTTTCAAAACCCAAAGACTTCAGCATGCCGAGGAGCATAAGAAAAATTTCCCCCGCCGCGCGGGCATCGCCAAGGGCGCGGTGCCTCTCCCTGATGGTTACCCCTAAACGGTCGGCCAGGGCGTCGAGACTGTAGCCCTTCATCCCTGGAAGAAGGCGTTGGGCCAATCGATGGGTACAAAGGAAGGGACCCTCGACACTCCGTCCAAGGGTCTCTTGAGCATAGTGATTGAGAAAGCGCAGGTCAAAGTGGGCGCAGTGTCCGACGAATACCACCCCCTCAAGGCGGCGAAAAACCTCAGGAAGGACATCCCCCAGACCGGGTTTATCGGCTACCATGGAATCCGTGATGCCGGTGAGCCTGACCACGCTCCAGGGGATATATCGTCCGGGATTGACAAGGGTTTGGAAGCTCTCGACAACACTGCCGCCTTGAAGGATAATAACCGCAACTTCGGTTATTCTGTGCGAAGGAGGCCGCCCCCCGGTAGTCTCCAGATCGACCACTGCGAACTTAAGGAAAGATAGAGGAGAATCTTTGCCCTCGCATTCAGCCGCCCGCCATCTACCCCCGCCTTCCGGCATAAATGCGGGGTCATTCCTTAAGATGGGCTCGAGGATGTTACGGCTGAGGGAAGATTTTATCCGCGACGCCTTGAAGAGTTTCTGGGCCAGCTGCTGGCAACTTAGAGCCCCACCCTCCTCTTTCAAGAGCTGATATATTCTATCTCTCATAAGCTCGGGCCGAGAGGCCGGAAGGTCCAAATCGCCGGACGAATGAAAAATTTCAGTACTTCAAAATTTAATAATGGCATAAACTTTCCTTTCTTTCAACCGCTTCTTCCGTCATCCCTTATCTAACCATCTGAAAGGAACGGCCTTTAGATTTGCAAAGACAGCTCCCTTCGCTTAAGATACTCTTGAATTTTAAGCTTTTTCGAAATTTAAGAAATCATGAAGGGAGGTAAAGCGCGGCATGAAGATAGGCAAAGTCATCGACATCTCACAGCCCATCGCCAACAAGATGACCGTTCATCCCGTCCATCCCAAGCCCATGATCTGGCAGTACCTCAGCCACGAGGAATGCAAGGGGTTGGAGGCCTTCCGGGGGGTGACCTTCCAGACGAAGATGCTCCTCATGAATGACCATACGGGAACCCACATCGATGCCTTCTGTCACTTCGACCCTGACCCTAAGGCCGAGAGCATCCATGAGATGGACTTAGGGCTTTTCATGGGAGATGCCGTGTGTATCGACATAAGCCATCTGCCCGAGAATGAATACGTGACCCTTGACCAGCTAAAGGACGCTGTAGCGAGGAGCGGGGTTGAGATGACGCGGGGAGATATAGTTCTCTTTCACACGGGCATCTATGAGCGCCACAAGGGGAGCCCCGAGTACGCCACCAGGCATCCGGGGTTTAGTGAGGAGGCGTGGCGCTGGCTATGCGAGCAGGGGATGAAGAATGCTGGGGTGGATAATGTAAGCCCTGATGGCTACTTCGATAATTCCTACCCCTGCCACCGGGTTTCCCGAGCGTTCGGCATAACCCACATGGAGAACTTCTGCAACCTCGATAAGCTCGTGGGAAAGCGCTTCACCTTCATAGGCCTCCCCCTGAAGCTCGTGGGAGCCTCGGGCTCTCCCATAAGAGCTGTGGCAATTTTGGATGAGGAGTGAGGGAAGGAGAGCATTTATCGTCAAATTTCAGCCGGTTGCGGGAGTCGTGGCAGAAAATCCATCCCCCGGCCCGGGCGGAAGCTTATCCCAGAGCTTCTATTGGCCCGGCCCAGTAGTGACGGAGACCGGAGCCATGAAGGCTGGGCTTTTCCCTGTTGCTTCTCCCCTAATCTGAGCGTTCGCGTTCTTATAGGCTTGGTTTGATCGGACGGGTCTTCCGGGGAGAGTCCACCGGGGGAGGGTTCTTGTTTTGCTCCCTTCTTTCTGATATCCTTGAATTGAGATCCCCATTTGGCTCTATATTTTCCAGGGAAAATATCCTGATAGCCTAAGGAGAAAGCGCGGTGTTTGGCGGCGGGATAGGAATGACCGAGCTTCTGGTTATCTTCGTGATCGCGCTCCTGGTCATCGGCCCCAAGAAACTCCCCGAGCTGGCTCGAAGCCTAGGCAAGGGCTTAGGGGAGTTCAAGCGTGCTACCAGCGACTTGAGGGATTCCCTCGAGCTCGAAGAAACTAGCACCGACCTTGACGACTACTTCAGGGAAGCGGGGGAGGAGGATGAAAGCGGCGGCGGCGATACCCAGCAACCCGAGCTTCCCTTTGGAGAGGAGGTGAGCGAAGCACCCTCAGCGCAGGAGGAGGAGCGCCCTTCGCCCCAGCCTCCTGAAGCTTCCCAGAAGGAGGAGCCCGGGAGTCATGGCTCCCCAGAGGCAAAGCCCCTATGAGCGATGAAGCCCGGATGCCCTTCACAAAGCATCTGGAGGAGCTCCGGACGCGGCTCATCATCATCTTCATCGGCGTGGGGGTTGGCTTCGGAATCTGTTATTATTCCTCCTCTTTCTTGGTTTGGATTCTGCAGAGGCAGCTGGGGGAGAAGCTCGTCTTTCTCTCTCCCACCGAGGCTTTTTTCACCCGCATGAAGATCGGTCTATTTGCGGGCATCTTTCTTTCCATGCCCCTCACCCTGCACCAGCTCTGGCTTTTCGTGATGCCAGGACTTCTTGAGCGGGAACGAAAGCACACCCTTCCCTTCGTCATCTTCGGGACTATTTTCTTCGTCATAGGCGCGAGCTTCGCTTATTTCCTCATCCTTCCCTATGGCCTCAAGTTCCTGCTCAGCTTCGCCACCCCGCTGCTCGTCCCTCAGATCGCCTTCGGCTATTACGTATCCTTTGCCTTCAAGCTCATGTTCGCCTTCGGCCTTGTTTTCGAGATGCCGCTTGTGACCATATTCCTGGTGAAGCTGAACATCATCGATGTCGAGTTCCTCACCCGGAACCGTAAGTACTTCGTCGTCCTGGCCTTCATCATTGGGGCCATCCTGACCCCGCCCGACGTCTTCACCCAGGTGATGATGGCTGGGCCCCTTTTAGGCCTCTATGAGGTGAGCATCTGGGTCGCCAAGGGGATGAGAAAAAAGGCTGAAGAAGAGGAGGAAGATGAAGATGTCGAGGAGTAAGCACGCCTCCTCCTTTGACCGGACTCTGCTCTCCCCGCGGGAGCGCCTCATAGTCGCTCTCGATTTTGAGATGGAAGAAGAAGCTCTCGGACTGGTGGATGGCCTGGGGGAGGAGGTTCTCATCTACAAGGTAGGAAGCCAGCTTTTCACCCGCTCTGGCCCCCCTGCGGTGAGGGAGCTCACGGCTCGGGGAAAGCGGGTCTTTCTTGACCTCAAATACCACGACATTCCAGCAACCGTGGCCGGGGCTTCTCTTGAGGCGGCGCGACTTGGCGCCTTCATGCTGAACGTGCACGCCTCCGGGGGCCTTGAGATGATGCGGGCTTGTGCCGAGGCCTGCCGTAAGGTCCCTGAGCCTCCCCTCGCCCTGGCTGTCACGGTGCTCACAAGCCTGGGGGCGGAGGACCTCAGAGCTCTCGGCCTCTTTACAAAGGTGGAAGAACATGTATTGAGGCTTGCACGGCTGGCCCTCAAGGCCGGCATGGATGGCCTCGTGGCTTCGCCCGAGGAGGCGCCATTCCTTCGCCAGGAGCTGGGCCCAGAGCCCATTATCGTGACCCCTGGGGTCAGACCTCTGGGAGCAGGAGGAGGGGAGCTCCATGACCAAAAGAGGGTCTCCGACCCGGCAGCGGCTCTGGCCGGAGGGGCGGATTTCATCGTCGTGGGGCGTCCCATCCGCTCTGCCCCCTCCCCCCTGGAGGCCGCACGAGCCATTCTCAACCAGGTCGAGAAAGGGTTGGCTCAGCGAATCGATGGTTTGATCAGGGAGGGTTGATGCCCGAGAAGCGTGCTCATGTCATCGTACGCGGTTACGTCCAGGGAGTGGGCTACCGGGCCGGAGCCATCCGCCGAGCGAGGACCTTTGGCCTCAAGGGCTGGGTCCGAAACAAGCCCGATGGCAGCGTGGAGCTCCTGGCTGAAGGGGAGGAGAAAGCCCTGAGAGAACTCTTGAGCTGGTGTCGGCAGGGACCTTGGGGGGCCAGAGTTTCTGACCTGCAGGTGGAGTGGGAGGAGCTCCAGGGGGACCTCCACGGCTTTGACGCCATCCTATAGGCGGAGGGGCAATGCCGTGGGGCGAGCCCGGGAGCCAGAGCCGGGGAAACTCTTCATCGGGATTATCCTGGGTGTTCCCGAACTCCTCCCCCAGGTCCGGCAGAGCCTGGCCCGGCGCTTCGGCCCAATCGACCTTGAAAGCGAACCCCATGCCTTCGTTGAGACACCCTACTACCGCCCCGAGATGGGGGAAGAACTCGAGCGACTTTTCCTTAGCCACGAATCCCTCATCGACCCCGGCCGCCTTCCCCTCATAAAGCATGAGACCAATCGCATGGAGGAGGGTTTTTCGCGAGATGGCGCGCGGCGGGTCAACTTGGACCCGGGAGTGCTCTTCTTGGATAAAGTGGTTCTGGCCACAACTAAGAATTACAGCCATCGCCCTTATCTAGGTTTCGGCATCTACGCTGAGCTCACCTATCTTTTCCGCCGGGGTCGCTGGGAGCCCCTTCCGTGGACCTACCCCGATTACCGGGCGCCCCACCACGGGGCTTTCTTTGAGGAACTTCGCAGGCTCTACAAGACTCAGCGGCAGGCGGGCCTCACTGGGCGGTGATGATACCAAAAGCAGCCCCGGTCTCGATGTTGAGGCCCGTGACGAAGTAGCTGTATCGGCCCCTCTCTACGAAGGCGAGGCTCGCCACCCCACCCGGCGCAAATGGATTAGAGGTGAAGGTGCCGTCAGGAGCCAGGAAGAAACGGGTGGGGGCCTTGGTGGCTAAGGTCAGCTGCCTCCCCTGGATGAAGACAACTCCCACGTAGCCTTGGGTGGAGTTGAGCCAGACAACAGTGCCTCCGGCCTCCACCTTCAGCTCCCGCGGGGTTATCCCATCGGAATCCAGGCGAACGATGTAAGGACGGCCGAAACCGGGGAGGTCTTGCTCCGCCCAGGATGGGAGGACCGGTGGGAGAGCAAAGCATGCCCCGACGAGTATGGCCCTGAGCACGAGCCACCGCAGCCCTTTAGTCTTGGAGCTCAAGGAAGCGAAAACTCCCTCTTCCATATTACCTGGTCGCGTCTAGGACCTGTGCAAATGATGGAGACCTCAGCCCCGATGGCTTCCTCCAGGGCCTCCACATAATTTCGGGCCCCCACGGGCAGCTCCCGGAACTCCGTGGCTCCGAGAGTACTTTCCCGCCAACCAGGAAAGACCTCATAACGGGGACGGCAATTGGAAAGAACGCTCTGTTCGGCCGGAAAATCTTCGATGAGATGACCCTCGTGCTCATAAGCCGTGCAAAGACTGACCTCATCGCACCCGTCCAGAACGTCCAGCTTCATGAGGGCCACGCTGTTAATACCGTTTCGAGCAATGGCGTAGCGGGACGTCACAGCATCGAACCAGCCGCACCTGCGAGGCCTCCCCGTGGTCGCGCCGTACTCCCTTCCCCTTTCTCTGATGGAATCACCCTCGGGCCCTGCTATCTCAGTGGGAAAGGGTCCCCTCCCCACCCGGGTGGTGTAAGCCTTGGTGACTCCCAGGGTGTAGCTCATCGAGGCGGGAGGTATTCCCAGGCCCGCCGCTGCTCCGCCCGCGACAGGATTTGAGGAGGTGACGTAGGGATAGGTGCCGTGGTCCACGTCCAGCATGGTCCCCTGCGCTCCTTCCAGAAGAATCCACTGCCCTTCAGAGAGTGCCTGGAGGAGCAAACTCTCGGTGTCGGCCACGAAGGGTTCAAGCTCGGACCTCACGCGCTGGTAAGCCTCGAAGATGAGGTCAGGGTCGAACTCCTCCGGCGTGGAATCATCGCCCTTCCCCCTGAAGAGTGGCAGAAGATTCCTCTTAAAAAGGAGGTTCAACTCGAGCCGCTCCCTGAAGAGGGCCTCATCAAATATGTCCGCCACCCTGATCCCGAGCCTTCCAGTTTTATCGGAATAGGCGGGTCCGATGCCCCGGCCCGTAGTGCCGATGGATTTGCCCCCCATCAGTTTCTCGACCTCGCGGTCAAGGTAGAGGTGGTAGGGCATGATGAGGTGGGCACGCTTGCTCAGGAAGAGGTTCCCGCCGATGGCGACGCCCCTGCTCCTTAGCTCCTCTACCTCCTTGATCAGGGCGTTCGGCTCCACCACAACGCCGCTCCCGATGACGCAGCGCACGCCAGGCCGCAGTATCCCTGTGGGCACGAGGTGCAGGATGAATCGCTCCTCCCCTATCAGGACCGTGTGGCCAGCGTTATGACCACCCTGGTAGCGGGCCACCACCTGCGCGCGCTCAGACAGTAGGTCCACCACCTTTCCCTTACCCTCATCACCCCACTGCATCCCTACAACAAGCACCACGGGCATAATCTCACCTCTCGCCTTCGAGCTCCTTCTCCAGGTCCACCAGCTCCCGGGCCTCCTCCTTCCCCGAGACCACGTCCTTGACAAGGGCTCTTCCGGGCGCAATCCCCTTGCCTCCCAGAACAATACATTTCCTTATCCCAGTACTGCGGGCATAGTCAAGGGAGCCTGCAAGGTCCCTTCGGATTATATCCCTGGCCACCCGGAATCCCCGGGCCCTGAGCTTGCGGGCAAGCGCAAGGGCCCCCCTCTTTCCGCGGCTGAAGTCGATGATGAGAAAATCCACCGCAGAAAACTCCTCAGGCCCCCCCCTCCGGGAGAGTGCGAGGAGAAGCCGGTCGATATCGACTGCAAATCCCGTGGCGGGAGCTGCGTCCCCGTAACGGGAAAGTAGCTCGTCATAGCGCCCGCCGCCGCAGACGGGGTAGCTGAACCCTTCGAGGAAGCCTTCAAAGATTATCCCCGTGTAATAGTCGAAGCCCCGGATCTCGCTGAGGTCAAAGGTAACATAGCCCGAGAGTCCATAGATCTCAAGCATCCGGTGGATCTTCTCAAGGTCGGCGAGCGCCCTCCTGGAACGGCGGTTACTGATGAGGGAGCGCGCCCTCTTGAGAACCTCCGGGCCGCCGAAAAGGTCTGGTAGCTCCGAGAGCCTGACCCTGCTCCCAGGGGGAACCCCTACTCCCTTAAGAATTTTCTCCAGGGTCGAGGAATCCTTCTTTAACACAGCCGCCCGGATCCGCTCCCTTTCGCTCCCCCCGACCCCCAATTCCTGAAGGATTCCCCGGAAGAAGCCCGTATGCCCCAAGGCCAGGCGAAAATCCTCCAGCCCCACCTCCCTGAGGCTCTCGGCGGCTATGGCCACCACCTCGGCGTCGGCCTCGAGGGAACTGAGCCCTATGAGCTCGACCCCGCCCTGGTGGAATTCCCGTTGGACGAACCCTCCGGCGCGGGCGTGGCGAAAGACACTAGTGCAGTAACAAAGGCGGAGGGGCCTGGGCTGAGTGGCGAGAAGGGTGCTGGCGATGCGGGCTATCTGGGGTGTTATGTCAGACCTTAGGGCGAGAATATGGCCCGTCTCGCGGTCAATGATCTTGAATGCCTCCTCACTCAGAGCGGACCCACCCGGGCCCGAGGCTTCATAGTATTCAAAAGTGGGAGTGACTATTTCCTGAAAGCCCCAGCGGGAGAAGACCGAGAGAAGCTTCCCCTCCAGGTCCCGTTTCCGGCCCGCTTCACGGGGCAGAAAAACCCGCACCCCCGGCGGCATTGCTCGGGGATAACTCACGCGCAAATTCCTCCTGTTTTGCCCGGTCGCCGGTCCCCCGCACCTCAAAGGCGTTTGACCGAGGTTACGCTCCTCACGATAAGGACCTGATAGCCGGGCAGGGCCGCGAGCAGCCCCCCAGGTGGAAGACCCGGACGATTATCCACAGCGGCATCAGATGCATTCTGAAGGATAGCCAGGCCCTTCGGAGATGTGCCGTCGCTGACCAAGACCCTCCAGAGCACACTCAAAGGGCCACCCTCCAAGTTTCACAAAGCCAAAAATTTATTTAGCCCTCAAGGGCAAAATTTGTCAATTTTAAATCCGAAGGGGTTTTCGCCTAACTCTCATGTCCCGCCTGGACAGCCTCCTCCAATGGCCGGGATAAAGGGACGGATGATCAAACCCTCTTGTTGGAGAGTGGAGACAGGAAAAACAAAGCTCCCAAGACACCAATGGCCACGCCCCCGACAACATCCGATGGATGATGAGCATTGACCACAATTCTGGATAGGGCCACGAGAGAGGCGAGAATGAGAGGTAGAAAACGATATCTCGAATAGGTTGAATTGCTGAGCAGATAGAAAAGAAAGATCCCGCATACGAAAGCATCGGCCGAGTGCCCTGATGGGAATGAGTTATATTTGGAATCGAGAGAGAAAAACGCAAACCCAGAGCCGATTCCAGGTCTTGCACGTCCCAAAAGGATCTTCAGAAGTCGGACAAAAGCGAAAGCTATGATGATCTCGGATTTGATATAGGCCCATAAAAAAAGAAGTGTTTTTCTGTTCTTCTTAAGAAGCGAGAAGACCAACATCAATCCAAAGACGGCATAGAAAAAATAGAGTCCCCGCCGTGACAGCACTTTTGCAAGGAAGAAAGCGTCATCAGGGACCAGTCCTTGTATGAAGGTTCCGACCTGCCTATCAAAAAGAAAGACTGTGATAAGCATGACGCCAAAGGCGGCAATTGAAATCCATAGCCTGTCCTTGAGTTCGTTCACCTTCGCTCCTGCGGGTCAATGACGACAGAATCGCTCTGGCCAATATGCCTCTCTATTTTCCCTCTGCGTCCTCTTCTCACTCTCAGAAAAACACCCAAGCTATAAAATCCGGTGTGGGCTCGGGAGCTTGGCCCAAGGATATAGCGAACAAATTATTAATACTGCGTATCCGGCGGATAATACCCCCTTTCTGCTCCAAGTTCAATACCACTGCAGTTCGGCATCATCTGAATAAGGGAGTGTCTGGTGTGCAGGGGCGATCTCGGGTCTTCGAGTCAGTCGCCCACGAGGCCGATGACTCCGAAACGCTCGTCAATTTCCCTCAGGAGTAGAAAACCCACATCGGAAGTTACCCTGGCGCCCCGGAAATCAACCCTGATGGAGCGGTTGAAATCGGGCCGCAAATGTGGGAAAGAAAGTTTCTTGCATGCCAAGCAGGTCGTGAGACGCGCCAAATTCCACCACCAAGCAAAAAAAGCCCGGAAGGCCTTGCGAGGCCTTCCGGGCGCTGGGCTCTGGCTTGGCTTACGAGCTAGAAGTCGTAGCGAATCTCTCCTCCAAGCAGCCAGGCGTCGTCATTGTTCGTAGGTGCAGGAGTTTTCTGCTCTCCGTAGTCGCCCATCCAGAGGTAGGCGTATTGGGCTTTTATGGTCAGGCTCTTGTAAGGCTTATACT
Source organism: uncultured bacterium (assembly GCA_964575845.1). GTDB lineage: Bacteria > UBA8248 > UBA8248 > UBA8248 > CAZNSX01 > CAZNSX01. The sequence goes on from CAZNSX010000009.1 coordinate 23,340, forward strand.
GGAAGTAGAAGTCGAGCTCAAACCCGATGTCCTTGTCGCTGACGTAGGTAATGGTGGAGGTATCCGGTCGCTTCTCGGCGGAGCGGATGATACTTCCCGTGACAAAGCCCATGTGTTTCGGGGTGAAATTGTAGGTGGCGCTTCCGGCGTAGACGGCCAACCCGTTGCCCCAGGCGGCGCCGTCGCCGCTGGGAGACCTGTTCTCGAGGCCAAAGGGGTTGATGCCGGTCGCCCCGAAGAAAAGGATAGGCCCGTTGCGGCCCGCCCACGGCCCGACGGCCATGAAGCGCTCCATGTCGTTGTCAAGCGGGTCCGAATCACCCGTGCTCCACAGGAAGAAGGTGTCGAGCTTGAGGTCGCCCAGGTTGAGCGCAAGCCGGAGGTCGCCAGCGCTCGCCCTCTCAGTCAGGTCAGTCGTGGAGGTTGAATATTCCTGCTTTCCATGCTGGTACCAGTAGGTGGCCTCACCGCTGAAGATGCCAGAGGCTCCCCTGAGGTTAGCGCCCCAGTAGTCGCGGCGGATCGCGGGCGTGCCGGCTCCGGCGTACTTGGCCGTCTGGGTCGGCAACGAATTATAGCGCGAATACTGAGCGGTCAGGGTCACCTTGGGCATGACGTTATAGCTCAGGGCGATGTAATGCGCGTCAGTATCCGCTGCCTCGGTCACGCCCTCACCCCGCTTCACCGTCCAGGCACTGAGCTGGAGGCCGCCGACGATGGGGCCGTAGAGCCAGTGGCCGCTCTTACGGTTGAGTCCGCCGGACCCGTAAACCAGGTGGGAGGTACCGACTTCCGCATAGTCGTAGCGGCCCGTCTTGAGCCGCAACTTGGTGTAGGGAACGAGGAAGTCAATGTACCATCTATTTGATTTGGCCGGCCAGCGGGCCTGTCCATCCCATATTCGTCCGTTCTCAAACATCCCGTCTATCTCGTAGAAGCCGACCACCTTGCCGCCCTCAGATGTAGCCGTGAACCTCGGCCGCCAGAGGGCCGTGTAGTACTGGGCGTTGTCGTGGGTATCATCATTCTTATCGACGTTGTCGTAAGCGATACCCCGTGTACGGTAGATGCCCGTGAAGAGGAAGTCCGCGGCCATGACCGGCCACGCGACAGCCACCACCAGGGCTACCACCACCCCGAAAACCAGAAATTTGCGCATGTTCGAACCTCCTCACATTCAGCCCGAAAGCGTTTCAGATCTCCTCCCAAGAGTCCTCTTTCCTTCCCGCCTTCTCAGCATCACCTCCTTCTTGGGCCTTAGAGGTCGTTAAAAAACATCCTTTTTTAGTATTGCCGCTCCTTTCCGCCTTTGATTTCCCCATACCTTCTGAACTAAACCTTCACCCTCTCACAATATGAATTCTCTTCCCGCGCCAAGCCCCCAGCGGTTATCATGGGTATTGGCACGAAAGACGTCCTCTTCCCGTCCTCCTTAACCCCGAGAGAACCATCGACTTTTTTGAATGCCCCAAATTTTCGAGCGGATAATATCACCGGAAATTATGCTTGTCAAGCTTTTTTTAAGAAATCTCAGACCCCATCAAAGCCACACCTAGCCTCTAATCTTAAAGATAATGATCCTGCTTCTTCTCGACCCAAGGATTTCCTGTTTCACCGTAACCAGCACGAGCTCTTCCCGCCCGTCGTTATCCACATCACCCACAAAGAAGTCTGTGCCGTAGCCGGCCTGCTGCCTGGTGCGCCAGACCTCGGCGAGCCCGCTCCCATCCCAAACGAGGCTCACTATGTGGTTTCCCTCATAGCCCAGACCCCTGACGGCACGGCTCACTGCGGGGAGGTTCTCGAGGGTCAGGAGTTCCTTCACACCGTCGCCATCCACATCGTAGACGAGAACCTTTCCCCGAACGGGGATTTCAACCTTAAGAGTGCCCAGACTATCTCGATCTCTAAAGGCCACCTCATGCTGGGCTTCAAAGTCAAACGACACGGGAAAACCGCCGTAGCGCTGGCTGCTCGTCCAGAGAACTCTGCCCCGGCTATTATATACACGGAGCTTGTCGTCGGCACCAACCTGTATATACTCCTCCCTGCCGTCGCCGTCAAGGTCCCAGATGGTGAAGGCCATTATGTCGAAATCCTTGGGAAGACCGAGGGAGCCGAGGGAGCGAAGCCCTCGGGACTTCCAGCCGAGCTTCACCACCTTCCCGTAAAAGGGGGTCGTGATGCCCTGGCGCTGTGCCACAAGCAGGGGCTTCCCCTCTTGCGCCTTGAACGCGCGAAAGTAGTAATTTTGACTGGAGGTCAGGAGGCGGAGTTCTCCCCCCTCCAACTCCAGTACATAAGAGAGGAGCCCGGTATCGCGAACGCTTGTTACATAGATCTCTTCTCTCCCGTTTCCGTTTACATCGGCCACATCTATCCAGAGGCACTTGTCAAAGCCGCCCGCCTTGTAAGTGTAGAGGGCATCCAGGCGGCCCTCTACAACCCGGAAGACCTTGATGAGGTTCTGGCCGGCCACCACCAGCTCATTCTTCCCGTCGCCATCCACATCGCCCAGGGCCGCGCCCCTCACCTCCATCCCGTCGAGGATGAACTGCTGAAGGGAGCCCTTGGCCGAAGGGGCCCCTTCTCTTGAGAGGAGAAACTGGGAGCCGAGGGAAGGACCCTGGGGCCTGGGAGCCTGGCCCTTCCCCTCGCGCGCAAGTGGCACGGGCGTCTGTGTTGCCACCACGGCGCTGGGCAGCTCAGCGAGGACGGCCTCCGCCTCCTCGAGGATATTGCCGGTCCCCAGGGAAAAGAGCCTCCCCTCCAGCACCATGTGCTCCTTCAGGGAGCGGATTGAGGTCTGCAGGACCAAGTCCCGGATGATAAGACGCTGAAGCTGCCGGGCGTTATCCCCCTCAAGGATCTTATCCAAGGGGATCCCGGTCTCAAGGAACCAGACCTGGAGCCGGTCCAGGTCGAAGACCTCAAAGCGGCCCGTGGCCTTAAGATATTCGACGAGGGTGCGGGTGAGGAGGTCGGTATTGATGACTTCATCGGTCCTGTTGTGGAAGGGGAGAACGGCGATTCGCACCTTGGCCGAGGAGAACCGCACTTTATCTCCCTTCCTCGGGCTATAGCCCTTGCCGGGCACGAGCCTCAGCATGCGCGCGATGGAGAACTTCTCCCTCACCTCGATGACTTCTGCTTCCCCTATCTTTTCCTCCAGATATCCCAGAACCTCGCCCGTGATGGGGTGCTTGAAGGCTTCCCCAGGCCGCAGCACGGAAAGGTTCAACCCCTTCTTGACCCTGTCGCGCTCGCCAAGGCCGAGATAAAGGTCACCCCCCTGGACCGAGACTACAAAGCCCTCTATATGGGGAAATCGCTCGCCGAACTTCTCGCTCATGTTGCGGAGGGCCTGCTGGTAGGCCGGCTCCTGAGCGTAGAGGGGTGATGAAGGCAAGAGGAGGAGCGCCGGTAGGATTATACCTAAGGATAAATTTCTCAAGAAGCGGCCCATTAAGAACCTCTCCCTTTAAGACCTAGCTCTTGGAGAGCCTCCCAGCCCATTGCTTACAAGGTTAACAAAATATCTCACCGCTTACAAGAAGCTATCTGTCTGAATAATGCCTATAAAAGAAATCATTCCAAGGTGCTTAAACCTTGGGATAAGAATTTTGGGAGCCTTTGAGGTTTAAGCCGCATCCATATTAACCCAATGGGGCCTCCTTTTGCCAGAGGGATTTCTCCCTAATGTACCCCCCTTTGATTTGCACAACCGGTTCATCGGGTCTATACTTCGACCGGCTATCCCATTCAGCAGGACGAAGCATGAGAAGAGGGCGCACTATGAAGATAACCGATAGCATTCATGCACTGAGGTGTGATTTCACACTATGGGGTGAGCCCGGGGAGTTCATCCCCAGAAGTGTCTTCATCTATATCCTTTTGGGCGAGAGGGTCTGCCTTGTGGATACAGGCGTGGCCCAGTCAACCCCGCTCATCTACCGCGCCCTTAAAGAGCTGGGTCGGGAGCCAATGGATGTGGAGCTGGTCATCAATACCCATAGCCACGCGGACCACACGGGAGGAAACGAAGGGGTACGTTACCACTCGGGCGCAATTTTCTGCGCTCACCCCCTGGAGAAGCTTTGGATAGAAGATTATGAGGTCCAGTACCGCCACCGCCCCACCGCGGTCTTTCACAGCCTGGTGGGCTCCCCCGTGAGGGTGGAGCGGGAGCTGAGGGAGGGTGAGCTTCTCGACCTGGGGGGCCTTGAGCTCAGGGTGCTTCACACGCCCGGACATTCCCCTGGCTCCATATCGATCGAGCTTCCCGGCCAGGGGGCTCTGATTGCTGGCGATGCCGTGCCCCTTCCCGGAGGCCTTCCCATATATGAGGACGTGCCGACTCTTATGCGCTCTCTCAGGCGCCTCAAGTCTCTCCCAGAGCTTAAGCTTCTGCTCTCCGCCTGGCATCCCCTTGAGAGGAGGCATAAGCCTTATGCACTGCTGGATGAGGGCATGGGTTACGTGGAGAAGATCCACGGGGCGGTAGCCGAGGCTCTTGAAAAGGAGGGAGAGGAGGTCGATGGGAAAAGGCTCACGGAGGTCACCTTTGAGCGTTTGGGCCTTCGCGGGATGAGGGCCATGCCCCTGGCCGTGCGCTCTATAGAGGGCCACAGAAAGGCCCTGAGAGAAGTGGGGAGAGAGATTTGAGGGAAAGCCTGAGGCTCGGCGTGCTGATCGTCACTCTCTCGACAGTGGGCCTCTTCCTGGCCGTAGCCCTCTGGCGCATGGCCATGCTGGGCTGGAGGGCTCCATTCACGCGGGCGATCCTCAAGGAGGCGGCCATTGAGATAGGGCAGGTCCTTCTTGTGGGCGGCCTTACCCTTTACTTCCTGATAAAATGGCGGCCACGGGGGAGGACCGATAGGTCTATTGAAAAGAACTGAGCGTGCATGAGGGGTGGGAGATCACGTTGCACGAGAGGTGATGTTTATCAAGCCCGCCCGGAAAGCCCAGATGATTCCCCTCGACATCCTTCAGCCAGCGTCATGGATGCTGCTCCCCCGCGCGAGGTGGCTACACCGGACAGACAAGCTTTCCCATGCGCTCGGTGAGCCGTAGGTTCTCCGAGTAGTCCACAGGCACAGAGACGATTGCGGGCATGGAGGAGGCGAGAGCCTCCCGCAGAGCAGGGGCCAGCTCTTCGGCTCCCCGCACCTCAATGCCCCGTGCGCCAAAGGCCTCGGAAAATTTGATGAAATCAGGATTGGAGAAGGCCACGCCCGATTTTCTCCCGAAGTACCTTATCTGCTTCCAGCTGATCATCCCGTACTCCCCATCGTTCATGATAAGGGCAACCAAAGACAGCTTCAGCCGGCAGGCCGTCTCAAGTTCCTGGGCATTCATGAGGAACCCGCCGTCTCCCATGAGGGCCAGGACCCTTCGCTCCGGATAGAGGAGCTTCGCAGCGACGGCCCCGGGAAGGGCGATGCCCATGGAGCAGAAGCCGTTGCTGATGATGACGGTGTTGGGTTCATAGGTCCTATAGAGGCGCGCCACCCAGAGCTTATGCGCACCCACGTCGCTTATGAGAATATCATCCGGCGCCAGCGCTTTCCTGACCTCATGAATCACCCGTTGGGGGGTCAGGGGGAAGCGCTGGGAGTGGGCGTTTTCCTCCAGCTCCGTGAAGATATAGTCCCTCAGGGTACGGCTGTAGTGGAACTCTTTGGGACTATTTATGATGTGGCGAAGGGCATCGAGGGTTTCGGCTATATCGCCTGTGAGCTCGATGTCGGGCATGTAGTGGGCGTCCACCTCGGAGGGGGTGGAGTCTATGTGCAGGATGCGCTTTCGGCCATCGGGGTTCCAGAACTCAGGGTCGTACTCCACGAGGTCATAGCCCACTGCGATGATGACGTCCGCCCGGTCGAACCCACAGCTGACATAGTCTTTGCTCTGAAGGCCTATGGTGAGAAGGGAGAGGTCATCTTCCCACGAGAGGGCTCCTTTCCCCATGAAGGTCTCAGCCACGGGGATCTGCGCATGGTGAGCAAAAGCCCGGAGGGCCTGGGCGGCCCTTCCGCGAATGACGCCGTTTCCTGAGAGAATGAGAGGATAGCGCGCCTCATCAATGAGCTTCACTGCGGCCCTGAGCGCCCTCTCATCAGGGGTGGCCCTCTGGGCATTTCCTGGGCGAAGGGGCTCTCCTTCTGCCTCCTCCCCGGCCACATCCTCGGGAAACTCTATATGGCAGGCTCCCGGCTTCTCCGTCTGAGCCACCTTGAAGGCTTTGCGTACCACCTCCGGGACGGTGGCCCCCCGCTCCACCCGGACGTTCCACTTGGTAATGGGCCGGAAGCTTTCGACTATGTCTATATGTTGATGGGACTCCTTGTGGAGGCGCCTGAGACCCGCCTGGCCCGTTATGGCCACGAGAGGCGCCCTGTCCAGGTTGGCATCAGCCACCCCCGTCACCAGGTTGGTGGCCCCGGGTCCCAAGGTAGCCAGGCACACCCCCGCCCTTCCCGTGAGGCGACCGGAAACATCGGCCATGAACGCGGCTCCCTGCTCATGCCGGGTAGGGATGAAGCTTATGGAAGAAGAGAGCAGCGCATCGAGGAAATCCAGATTCTCCTCTCCCGGAAGGCCGAAGATGTATCGGACCCCTTCCCTCTCAAGGCATCTGGCAAAAAGCTCAGCACTTCGCATTCGTCAAACCCGCACTGGCTTGAGGAGAGCGGGACTGCTGACTACCCCGGGACGCAGGTCTTCCCCCTCTAAACCCTAAAACCTCCGTTATCGCTGCTGTTCCCGCGTCCAGTTGAGGAGACCTCCGGCCTTTATTATGGCAAACTCCCGGGAGTCCAGGGGACACCGAAGGGCTATCTCCTTCCCCTTAGTCTTGTTAATCAGGTTAAAGACTTCTCCCTTCTTAAGCTTCTCGCTGACACCGGTGAGCTCCAGTTCATCGCCTTGCTCCAGGCTCTCATAATCGGCCGGGGTCGCAAGCTCCAGGGGGAGGATGCCAAAATTTACGAGATTAGCCCTGTGGATGCGTGCGAAAGACTTGGCGATAACCCCCTTCAGCCCCAGGAACATGGGCGCAAGCGCAGCATGTTCCCGCGAGGAGCCCTGCCCGTAGTTCTCGCCGCCGACCACGAACCCTCCCCCCGCTTTATGGGCCCTCTCGGGGAAAGTCGGGTCAACGTTCTCGAATACATGCTCGGAGATGGCCGGGATGTTGGACCTCAAGGGAAGCACCTTAGCTCCAGCGGGCATGATGTGGTCGGTTGTGATGTTATCGCCCACCTTAAGGAGCACCTGTCCCTCGACCCTCTCGGGAAGAGCCTTATTCAGGGGGACGGGTTTGATGTTGGGCCCCCGTACGACTTCCATCCCAGAGGGGTCCTTCGCTGGGGGGATAATCATGTTATCGTTGATGATGAAACGCTCGGGCCACTCTATTTTGGGCATCTCTCCGAGGCTACGGGGGTCAGTTATCTTGCCCTCGAGGGCCGTGGCGGCACAGGTCTCGGGACCGCACAGATAGAGAAAATCATCGGCGGTGCCGCTCCTTCCCTTAAAGTTCCGATTGAACGAGCGCACGGACGCCCCGCCCGAGGGAGGTGCCTGCCCCATCCCGATGCATGGGCCGCAGGCCGACTCCAGGATGCGGCAGCCGGCGGCTACGAGTTCCGCCAGGGCTCCTTCCCTGGCGATCATTTCATAGACCTGCTTGGAGCCCGGCGATATGGTCATGTTGAGACTCGGGTGGACGCGCTTCCCGTTAAGGATGTTAGCCACCACCATGAGGTCGTAGTAAGAAGAGTTAGTACAGCTCCCCACGCACACCTGGGCGACCGGAGTTCCCTCCACCTCCCTGACCGGCTTCACATTGTCGGGGCTTGAGGGAAGGGCGATGAGGGGTTCGAGCTCACTTAAATTTATCTCTATCTCCTCGTCATACTCTGCATCCACATCGGGCAGCAACTCTCTCCAGCACTCCTCCCTGCCCTGAGCCCTGAGGTAGTTGCGGGTGACCTCATCGGAGAGGAAGACGGAGGAGGTGGCCCCCAGCTCTGCTCCCATGTTCGTGATGGTTGCCCGCTGGGGCACGGCGAGGGTTGATACCCCGGGCCCTGTGTACTCCATGATCTTGCCCAGACCCCCCTTGACGCTGATGCGTCTCAATAGCTCCAGAATGATATCCTTTGCTGACACCCAAGGGGGGAGTTCTCCTGTGAGGAAGACGTTCACCACTTTGGGAACATTTATGTAGTAGGAGGCGCCTCCCATGGCCGCGGCGACATCAAGCCCGCCCGCGCCTATGGCAATCATCCCCATTCCGCCCGCAGTAGGCGTGTGGCTATCAGAACCGATGAGGGTCTTCCCCGGCTGGGCAAACCTCTCCAGGTGCACCTGGTGGCAGATGCCGTTTCCCGGTCGAGAGAAGTAGGCGCCGTACTTGGTGGCGGCGGACTGCAGATAGCGGTGGTCGTCCGCATTCTCAAAGCCCGTCTGCAGGACGTTGTGATCCGCGTAGCTGACGGCAAGCTCCGTCTGTATACGGGGGATGCCCATGGCTTCGAACTGGAGGTATGCCATGGTGCCTGTCGCGTCCTGGGTGAGGGCCTGGTCCATCCTGATAGCCACCCGCTCCCCGGGGGCCAGGGTGCCGGAAACCAGATGCGCAGAGAGAATCTTGTAGACCAGGTTCTTTCCCATTTTCTCATGCCTCCCGGTTGTTTTGACCTATGCATTTTTCCTCGATGCGAGAGGGAAACCTTGGATAGAACGAAAAAGCCATCAATAAAGGGTCTCCCAGCTCCCTCAGGCTCCCTCCCCCGCCTTGGGCTTCAGCCTGAAGAGAAGCCACTGGCGCTCGCCCGTCTTGAGAAGCTGGTAGTTCCCGCGCAGCCTCTCCCCTCTAAGCCTCGCCTTAATGCCCCGCTCAGACCTTTCCAGAAGCTCAAAACTCCCCCTGTCCCAAACCACTACCTCGCCGGCTCCGTACTGCCCCTCGGGGATGACGCCCTCAAAATCTATGTAATCGAGGGGATGGTCTTCCACCTCCACGGCAAGACGTTTCACACCGGGCTCCTCCGGCGGCCCCTTGGGCACGGCCCAGCTCTTAAGCACTCCGTCGAGTTCAAGGCGAAAGTCCCAGTGCAGGTGGCGCGCGTGGTGCTCATGCACCACGAAGCGCCCGCGGGAGCAAACGGCGAACTCAGGCCCCTTTGCCTCAGCTTTCCCCGGCTTCATCGCTCCTGTATAAGTGACGTCAGATATCCCCGTCGGGCCCAGAGTCGAGAAGCTCCCGGGCTGCCCCGGCTATGCTCTCGGCGCTGGGGATGCCCGCCAGCTCCAGCCTTCGGCTGTAGGGAGCGGGCGCCTCGGCCCCGGTGAGCACCTTTACCGGAGCATCCAGCTCATCGAATGCATTCTCATAGATGATGCTCGCCACGTCCCCCCCGAGGCCACCTCGCCTCCATCCCTCCTGGACCACGAGGACCCTATTGGTCTTACAGATGGACGTGAGAACGGTCTCAAGGTCGAGGGGCCTCAAGCTCCTCAGGTCCAATACCTCAGCTTCGATCCCCTCCTTCTCCAAGAGCTTTGCCCCCTCCAGGCTCATTATGGCCATGCGGTTGTAAGATAGGATGGTGAGGTCCCTCCCCGGCCGCTTCACATCGGCCGAACCCAGGGGGATGAGATACTCCTCCTCGGGCACCTCTCCCTTGAGGCCGTAGAGGATTTCATTTTCCAGGAAAATGACGGGATTATCGTCTCTTATGGCGGATTTCAAAAGCCCCTTGGCATCATAAGGGGTACTGGGGGTTACCACCTTGAGACCCGGCACATGCACGAAGTAGGACTCAAGCGATTGAGAGTGCTGAGCCCCGAGGCCCAAGCCTCCTCCATTAGGCGCCCTGATGACCACGGGCACGGTGAACTGCCCGCCCGACATGTAGCAGATTTTTGCCGCATGGTTCACTATCTGGTCCAGGGCCAGGATGGAAAAGTTGACGGTCATCATCTCCACCACAGGCCTCAGGCCCATCATGGCCGCGCCTATGCCGATGCCCGCTATGGCTTCCTCTGAGATGGGCGTATCGCAGACCCTCCCCTCCCCGAATTCCGCCATGAGTCCCCGGGTCACCTTGTAGGCTCCCTCGTATACTCCCACCTCCTCCCCGCAGATGAAGACCCGCCCATCGCGCTCCATCTCCTCCCGCAAAGCCTGGTTCAGGGCTTCCCGGTAAGTTATTTCCAAACGAATCACCCTCAGTCAGCGTAGACGAAGAATTCTGACTCCTCGGGAGGGGGCTCCTCGGAGGTGTCGGCAAACTCGACCGCCTCATCCACCACCTCTCGTACCTCAGCCTCCAGGGCTTCCTCCTCCCCCTCGTCCAGGAGGTTCCAGCTGCGCATGCGCTCCTTCAAACCCTCGATGGGGTCTCGGCGCTGCCATTCTTTAAGTTCCTCCCTAGAACGGTAGCGGGCCGGGTCCATGATGGAGTGGCCCACAAAGCGATAGGTGATGACCTCGAGGAAGGAGGGTCCCTCCCCGGTCCTGGCTCGGGCCACGGCAGCATCGACCGCCTTCCTCACGGCCAGGATGTCCATCCCGTCCACAGGCTTCGCTGGAATCCCGTATCCGCTGAGCCGCTTATAGGCTTCCCTTACGGCGGAGGCTCGCTCAACGCTCGTCCCCATGCCGTAGGCATTGTTCTCACAAAGGAAAACGACCGGAAGCTTCCAGAGGGCCGCCAGGTTCATGGTCTCATGGAAGGCCCCTTCATTGAGGGCCCCGTCGCCGAAGAAGCAGAGAACCACTTGCTGGCTTCCCTGGTACTTTATGGCAAAGGCCACGCCAGCAGCTATGGGAAGCTGGCCAGCTACGATTGCATAGCCCCCCAGGAAGAGCTTCTCCCGGTCAAAAAGATGCATGGAACCTCCCCTTCCCTTCGAGACTCCGGTAGCCTTGCCGAAAAGCTCGGCCATAACCCGCCGAGGCTCGCTCCCTTTGGCCAGGCAATGGCCATGCTCCCGGTAGTGGCTGATGGCCGGGTCTGAGGCCCTGATTGCTGAGATGGCACCCACAGCCACCGCTTCCTGACCTATGTAGAGATGACAGAAACCCGTCACTTTGCCCTGAAGATACATCTCCGCAACCTTCTCCTCGAAGCGGCGGATAAGGAGCATTTTGCGGAGAAGCTCTTTGAGTTCTTCCTCGCCAAGGGGGGGCTCTTTGGGGGGAGCCTCCACGGGAAAGGGTGGAGTCTCAACCCGAGCCGTGCTCCCAGATGACGGGAGCCCTGCGGCATCGGTCATAAGAATTCCTCTCTTAGCGCCCCTTCGCCTCTTGCTTCTCCCTGAGCTCCCTTTCGAGCTTCTCTATGTCCACCTGGGAGAGGTCAAGAAAGCATGCACCACAGACATTTTGCTCCGACTGCCGCATGGCTCTGATGTAAAAACCACATTTGGTGTCCTTGCAGCCCTCGATCTCCATCTTCTTCAGATAGCAATAAACCTTCATCTTTTCCATCCCATCATCCCGCCATATTCCAGTGAAAAAATAACCCTCGCTCTCCGCCCTTATTCCCTTACAGATATCACCAACGCAAAATCATAATACGGGCAGGAATAAGCGGGCAAAAGCCTCAATTTTTATTATTCTTTCAAAGTATGAGCAATGTCAACAAGTTATATCCTTCCTCCCTTGACGTTTGACGCCCATTATGGGCTCATCTATAATTGGGCCTAACTTTTCTGAAACCCTGCTTATAGACTAAGGGAGGGGGTCGGATGAAACTCTGGAAGTGCATAACATGCAACTATATTTGGGAGTCCTACACCCATCCCGATGTGTGCCCCCAGTGCGGCGCTACGAAGGAGTTCATAGTGCCCCATGGGGATACCGACAAGGGGAAGAGAATTGGATAAACCTGCTTCCATCCGCATCGAAAGGGACCCCCTCGGTGAGGTGGAAGTTCCTGCCGAGGCCTATTACGGCCCTCAGACAGCGCGAGCCCTCAAGAATTTTCCCATAAGCGACCTCAGGGCTCATGGCGAGTTCATCAGGGCTCTGGCCCAGATAAAGCGGGCCGCGGCGGAGGTCAATTTGCGACTCGGTGCCGTTGAGGAGGATGTGGGGAAGGCCATAGCCCAGGCGGCCCGAGAGGTGGCCGAGGGGGGTCTGGCGGAGGAGTTCCAAGTAGATGTCTTTCAGGCGGGCGCAGGAACTTCCCTACACATGAACATGAATGAGGTGCTGGCCAACCGTGCGGCAGAGCTTCTGGGCGGTAGAAAAGGAGATTACCGGAGGGTCCACCCCAATGACCACGTGAATTTCGGCCAGTCAACCAATGACGTTTTTCCAACGGCCATGCGCCTTGCCTGCTTGAGGCTTCTGGGGAGGCTCCTCCCGGAGCTCTCACTCCTCGCGGAGGCCTTTGCCAAGAAGGGTGAAGAGTTCCGGCCCATCATCAAGTCGGGGCGGACTCACATGCAGGATGCGGCCCCCGTAAGCTTGGGGAGGGAGTTCGAAGCTTACGGCCGGACCATAGAGAAGGCCTTGGAGCATTTGAAGAGGTCAACCGAGGGTCTTTATGAGGTGGGTATCGGCGGGAGTGCCGTGGGCACAGGCCTGAATACCCTCCCCGGCTACCGTGAGGGCGTGATGGAGCGCCTCCGAGAGCTCACGGGCGTGCCCCTCAGGGGAGCTCCTGACCTCATGGAGGCAATGAACAGCATGGCCCCCTTTGTAAGTCTCTCGGGTGCCCTGAGGGCCCTTGCCGTCGAGCTGACCCGGATTGCGAATGACCTCAGGCTCCTCTCCTCAGGCCCCCGCACGGGCTTCTCCGAGGTTATTCTCCCTCCGGTGCAACCGGGCTCATCCATAATGCCGGGCAAGGTCAATCCCGTCATGGCTGAAGCCTTGAACATGGTGGCCTATCAGGTTATGGGCAATGACCTCGCCATTTCTCTGGCCGCTCAAGCGGGTCAGCTTGAGCTAAACGTCATGATGCCCCTCATCAGCTTCAACCTTTTGTTTTCCCTTGAAATTCTCACCAATGCCTTAAGGGTCTTCAGGGAGCGATGCGTCGTGGGCATCCTGGCCAGGGCCGAGCGCTGCCGCAGCTACGCCGAGGACAGCCTGGGCCTTGCCACCGTCCTGAACCCTTACATAGGTTATGATGCCGCTGCCCAAGTGGCCAAAGAAGCCCAGGCTACGGGACGCAAGATAAGGGAGATTGTGCTAGAGAAAGGGCTTCTCTCGGCTCAGAAGCTGGATGAGGTGCTCTTCCGCTCAGTCTCCGGCCCCGAGAAAGGCTGACTCTTCTAATTGACAGATATGCGGAATATTGATAATTTTATAAAATCCCTTGTCAAGGGAAGGAGACCTTTTCGCTGAGATTTTCTTGCGGCTGAGGGGGCATGAATATGGAAAGGAGAAAGGCTTTCTCGCTTCTGCTGCTCCTGATTTTCACGGGGGGAGTTCTCCTGGGCTGTGGCGGCGAGCTGACTACAAAGACTACCCTTAATTATATCAAGGAAAAACCGCTCAGACCCTTTGAGGGCCTGAAAGTCGGCGTAGCGCCCTTTATCGATAAGCGCAAGGAGCTGGGGAGCAGGGTGGGAAAAATGACCTATTTCTTCGGCCGCATCGAACACCTCACCCTGGAGCCTTCCAGCATCAGCGAAGCTGTGACCGAGGTGGTCAAGGACTACTATCGGGCGCGGGGGGCGACTGTGGTGGAACTGCCGTGGTGGGACCAGAAGCCGGAGAGCCTTCCCGGGCTGGGGGTGGATTTTGCCGTTGGTGCCAGCGTGGAAGACCTTTGGGTGGAGGGCGCCAACCTCGCCTTCCGATACAATATCTTGACCAGGGTGCAGATCACCCTCACCATGGGAGCAACCAAGAAATTTATGACTGTTAAGAATACCATCGAGGTTGAGCCGGAGGGGCAATACCCCTGGGCTGCCCAGAGCGACTTGCTCAAGAAATCCCTGAACGACACTCTTAACGAGGCCTTGGAGCGCCTCCTGCCGGACCTGGAAGAGAGACTCCTATAGCTGGAAAAGGTACCTAATAGATGAGGGGGCCGGGCATTTGCCCGGCCTCTTTGTATTGGCGAGAAGCTCGTGGGATCATATTCCTGCGAAGCAAGGGAAAGGATCGGGGAAGAGGGATACTGGTTGAGCCCTTGGGGAGGTTAAGGCGCTGAAAAAACTAATAGTTATCGCTTTCTTTTCCTAAAATGGGTTGACACTGAGCATTCTTAATAGATAGTATTAGAAGAGGATCCGAAGGAACGTTGTAGCTTCTTTTTAGGAGGAGATTTTCGATGGCCCTGCGGGTTGGCATCAATGGGTTCGGCAGGATCGGAAGAAACTTTTTCAGAGCCGCCCTGGGGGATGAGTCTCTTGAGTTTGCGGCCGTCAACGATATTACCGACGCCGCCACTCTGGCCCATCTTCTCAAATATGACTCGGTCCATGGCCCCCTCAAGGCGGGAGTCAGGGCTGAGAAAGACCTCATAGCGGTGGATGGAAAGAAGGTTAAAGTTTTGGCTGTTAGTAACCCCCGGGAGCTTCCCTGGAAACAGCTAGGGGTGGAGATTGTGGTAGAGTCGACGGGGCGTTTCACCGACCGGGCCGGGGCTTCAGGGCACCTGGAGGCGGGAGCAAAGAAGGTCATTATTTCGGCTCCTGCCAAGGACCCTGACATAACAATCGCCATGGGCGTCAATGAGGGAGCCTATGACCCCGCCTCTCACCACATCGTATCCAACGCTTCTTGCACCACCAACTGCCTTGCACCGGTGGCAAAGGTCCTTCTGGATGAGTTTGGAATTCGGCGGGGCCTCATGACCACCACCCACGCCTACACCAATGACCAGCGTATCCTCGACCTCCCCCACAAGGATCTACGCAGGGCAAGGGCTGCGCAGCTCTCCATGATACCTACCACCACGGGAGCCGCCAGGGCGGTCGGTCTTGTCATCCCGGAGCTCAAGGGGAAACTGGATGGGATGGCCATCCGGGTCCCTACGCCCAATGTTTCGGTGGTGGACCTGGTGGCGGAGCTGGAGAAGGAGGCCTCGGCCGAGGATGTCAATGAGGCATTGCGTCGCGCGGCCAGGGGAAGGCTCAAGGGCATTCTGGCTGTATGCGAGGAGCCCCTGGTCTCCCGGGACTTCAATGGTGACCCTCACTCCGCCATCGTCGATGCCCTTTCCACTCGGGCAATCGAGAAGTGCCTGGTGAAGGTGCTGGCCTGGTACGATAACGAGTGGGGCTACTCCTGTCGGATTCTCGACCTGGTTAAACACATTGGCCGATAGTTCCTCTCTGATATGCTAGCCGGGGTTCAGGCCTGCGGGGCCGCGTTCGGTTTATACCCCTATGGAGAAATACTAAAGCCATGGCAAATGATGTGTATGCCTCTATATCCCAGACGGGAAAGCCTAAGCTCTGCATTGAAGATGTCGATGTGAAGAGAAAACGGGTCTTTGTCCGGACGGACTTCAACGTCCCCTTGGACGCCAAGCTCCAGATAACGGACGATACCCGCATCCGGGCGGTCCTTCCCACCATCAACTACCTCCTGGATGAAGATGCCAAGGTCATTCTGGGTTCCCATCTGGGTCGGCCCAAGGGAAAGCCTGACCCTCGGCTCAGTTTGGCTCCTGTGGCCAAGAGGCTCGCGCGCCTTCTATCTAAGGAGGTTAGGCTCGCTCCGGATTGCGTGGGACCCGAGGTGAGGGCAATGGTGGAGGGGATGAAGGAAGGGGATATCATCCTGCTGGAAAACCTGCGTTTTCAGCCGGGCGAGACGGTCAACGATGAGGCTTTTGCCCGGGAGCTAGCCCCGCTGGCGGAGGTCTACATAAGCGACGCCTTCGGAAATTGCCACCGCCGCCATGCCTCCATGGACGCAATGACCCGATTCCTTCAGCCCGCCGCAGCTGGCTTCCTCATACAGAAAGAGGTTAACTATCTCGGCAGGGCGATAAACAATCCCATGCGGCCTGTCGTGGCCATCCTGGGCGGTGCCAAGGCCTCCACTAAAATCGCTATGATCGATAATCTGGCCGACAAGGTGGACAAGATAATAATCGGAGGGGGCATGGCCTTCACCTTCTTCAAGGCCCAGGGCCTGCGGGTGGGGAAAAGCCTAGTTGAAAACGAGATGGTGGAGGTGGCGGCCAAGATCCTGCGCAAAACGGCCGAGAATGGTGTCAAGATCTACCTTCCTGTGGACTGTGTGGTGGCCGATAAATTTGAGGCATCGGCCGAGACCAAGGTGGTGCCCGTTCAGGAGATCCCTGAGGACTGGTACGGACTTGACATCGGGCCAGCCACTACCACTCTTTTCGGTGAGGTGCTCCAAAACGCCAAGACCATCATCTGGAACGGTCCTATGGGGGTCTTCGAGGTGGATGCCTTCAGCCGGGGTACCTTCGCTATGGTCTATCATGTAGCCAATTCTTATGCGCTCACGATCGTCGGCGGCGGCGATACCGATGTGGCCGTCCACCGGGCTGGCGAGTCCAGCAAGATCTCCTACATCTCCACGGGTGGCGGCTCCTTCATGGAGTTTCTGGAAGGAGATGAACTTCCGGGCCTGGCCTCCCTTACCGATAGGGCGTAGCGGAGGGGAGGAGCCCCTTGAGAAGGCCCATCATCGCCGCGAACTGGAAGATGAACAAGCTCTCCCACGAGGCCCGGGAGCTGGCCCGCGAAGTGGTGGAGGGGACGAGAGAGCTGAGGTCTCTGGATATAGTGCTCATTCCTCCTTTCACGGCTCTTGCCGCAGTTAGGCCACTCCTCAATGGTACTCACCTTTCCCTTGGGGCCCAGGACTGTTTCTGGGAGGTAGGGGGAGCCTTCACGGGAGAGGTCTCGCCCCCAATGCTTGTTGATTCGGGCTGTTGCTTTGTTCTGGTGGGCCATTCGGAGCGACGGGGGCTGATGGGTGAAACGGACCAGATGATTAATCGAAAGCTGAAGGCCGCCCTTGCCTCAGGGCTGAAGGCCATCCTCTGCATTGGTGAGAGGCTTGAGGAGATGGATTCAGGGAAGACCCTGGAGGTGCTGAAGCACCAGCTTACCTTGGCTCTAGGCGGCCTCGAGGTTCAAGCCTTAAGTGATCTCGTCATTGCCTATGAGCCCGTATGGGCTATCGGCACCGGGAGGGCGGCCTCAGCCGAGCAAGCGGAGGAAGCCCACAGCTTTATCAGGGGTCTCATCGGGGAGCGCTACGGACGGGAGAGAGCCGAAAACTTAAGGATACAATACGGCGGAAGTGTGACCCCCGAGAACATTGCTTCCTTTATCTCCCAGCCCGATGTCGATGGGGCTCTCGTGGGGGGGGCCAGCCTTAAGGCTTCGGTTTTCGTTGACCTTCTGCGCATTTCTGATAGAATTATAAGAAAATATCAATAGGATTGGTGAGATGGTTACTGGCCTTACAATTTTGCACGTCCTTGTCTGCTTAGCACTGGTTCTCATAGTGCTCCTCCAGACGGGGAAAGGGGCCTCCCTGGGGGCCGCTTTCGGCGGCGGATCCAGCCAGACGGTCTTCGGCAGCCGCGGTGCTGCTAGCTTTTTGAGTAAGCTGACGACAGTGGCCGCCATCCTCTTTATGTTCACCTCCCTGAGCCTGGCCTGGTTCTCGGCAACGAGGTTCACGAAGACCGGGGTCCCGAAAGAGAAGCCCGGGACAGAAGCTCCTCTAAAGCCGGGGAGAGCCGGAAGCCCTTAGGTTGGCGGGACGAGCAAGGATAAGGGTAGAGAAAACCTGCGGCTAAGGGCCATTTCATAGCATGGGAGAAGCCCTCGGCAACTCGAGGGCCATTTTGTTTGGGGAATTTCCAGAGGACGACAAGCTTTGAGGGTGCGCCAGGCCCTTTTTCTCATGCCCATCATCATAGGGGCTTTCTTCCTGCTGTCTTTCCTGGTCGCCCGCGAGAATTTTGACCGGAAGGTAAACCAGCTCATCCTCTCCTCCATAGGGGATGCGGAGAAGTTAAACCCCGTCCTCTCAACCGACTCAGCCTCGAGCGACATCAATAGCCTCGTCTTCAACGGCCTTGTCAAATATAACGAGAACCAGGAGCTGGCACCGGACTTGGCCGAGAGGTGGGAGGTAGAGCAGACATCCACCATTTACCTTCAGGCCTCATCAGGCCTGACCTCCGACGAAGCATCCCGGAATCTCAGAAGGGCCCTTGGCCCCGAAGGGATGGAACGCCTGAAGATAGAGGCCATAGCGCCCCAAGGAAACGAGGCACTCAAGATTCACCTCAAGACTGCAGGCCGCGCCTTTGAGGAGGAGACCTTAAGGCTTCTCCCCCAGAAGGCCCTGGAGCCTATCGTGACCCTCTTCGTTTATCTCGATACCAAACGCAAGTTTCCCGATGGGGAGGAGGTTGGGGCGAACTCTTTTCTCAAGCGTTACCTCAAGGCCCTCGGGCTTCGCCCCGAGCTCAAGGAGAGGTCGCTCGAGCAATTCATCGAGAACTCTTCTCTCCTTGCCCTGAAACTGAGGGGGGAGGATGGGCCCTTCATGGGCCTCCTTGAGGGCTTGCTCAGGGGAGGGAGGCCTTCGGGGAAGGAAAAGGCGCCGGAGGTTCTGGGAAGGGTGGTCAAGGTTGAAAGAGCTCACGTGGATAACGAGCCCGTCATCACCTTTTACCTGAGAAAGGGGGTGCGCTGGCACGACGGGGAGCCCTTCACGGCGAGAGACGTCGCTTTCACCTACGAGAAGATAATGGATGAGAGGACCAATACCGTGAGGAGACCTCTCTTCGAGCTGGTGAAGCGCCTTGAGGTCTTGGACGCCCATACCGTGAGGGTTATCTACAAGAAGCCCTTTTCGCCGGCCCTTGAGGCCTGGGGGATGGGCATAATCCCTGAGCATCTTTTCCGGGGCCACGATATAAACACTTCCCCCCTCAACCGCAGGCCCATCGGGACGGGTCCCTTTATTTTCAAGGAGTGGGTATCGGATGAGAGGATAACCCTCGTCGCCAATCCTGACTATTTTGAGGGGAGGCCTCACCTGGACCAGATAAGTTACCGCATAATCCCGGAGCCGCCGCTTAAGGAGCTCGAGTTTTTCACAGGGGGCGTAGACCTCGACAACCCCCAGCCATATCAGTACAAGCGCTACAGCTCCGACCCCCGTTTCAGGCTTTACAGCCGGCTATCCAACGGTTACACCTATATCGGGTGGAATCAGAAGGTGGACCTTTTCAAGGACGTGAGGGTCAGAAGGGCACTCACCCATGCCATCGACAGGAAGCGTATCGTCAAATTCCTCCTCTATGACTTGGGAGTAATAGCCACCGGTCCCTTCCCGCCCCAGATGTGGTATTCAAACCCTGAGGTGAAGCCTCTCGAGTATGACCCCGAGAAGGCCAGGGAACTCCTCCGGGAGGCCGGCTGGCGGGACACCGATGGAGACGGCATCTTGGATAAGGATGGCCGCCCCTTTAAGTTCTCTCTCATCACAAACAACGGCAACAAGGTCCGGGAAAACGTGGCGGTGCTTGTCCAGCGACAGCTCCGGGAACTCGGGATTCAGGTGGATGTGGAGCTCTACGAGTGGTCCGTCTTCATCCGGGACAAAATTAACGCCCGCAACTACGAGGCCACCGTCCTGGGATGGTCCCTCGGCTTTGACCCCGATATCTATGAAATTTGGCACTCGAGCCAAATAGAGAAGGGCTTCAACTTCACCGCCTACAGTAATCCTGAAGTGGACCGCCTCATTGAGGAGGGACGTACGGAATTTGACCGGGAGAAGCGGCGGAAGATCTACTGGAAGATCCATGAGCTCATAAACCGTGACCAGCCCTACATTTTTCTCTTTGTGGGAGAGGGCACCCTGGCCCTTCACCGGGGGGAGTTCAAGATAAAGAGGTCTGTTAACGGGCGCACCGTAGTGGAAGACATCGAGATGACCGAGGTGGGCCTCACCTACTTCCTCAACTTCTGGTTCCGCGTCCGGGGTCACACTCTTACCACCTGAGGGGGGCCGTGCTTAACTATGTCCTGAGGCGCCTTCTGCAGATGGTGCCCGTCCTCTTCGGCATCACCGTCATCTCTTTCTTCATAATCCATCTCGCTCCGGGCTCCCCCATAGGGCTGGCCCTTGACCCGAAGGTCCCGCAGAAGGTCGTGGAGCAGTGGGAGCGGAACTTCCACCTTGATAAGCCCCTTTACGTCCAGTACGGGCTCTGGCTGAGGGACCTCCTCACAGGGCGCCTCAAATCCTTCAAAGACGGCCAGCCCGTGATAAAAAAGATCATGGAGCGGCTTCCGGCCACCATAATCCTCAATATCTTTGCAACGATCATAATCTTCTCCCTGGCTATTCCCCTGGGCATCTATTCAGCTTCCCACCGCTACTCCCTGGCTGACCATGCGGGAACCCTCTTCGCCTTCCTGGGCATATCAATGCCGAGCTTTTGGTTCGCCTACATGCTCATCCTTCTCCTGGTCCAAGGGTTTGGCCTTCCGGTGCTGGGGGCCAGGACCTTCGGCCTCGTGGAGCTGAGCCCCCTGGCCGGGTTTTTCGACAGGATGTGGCATGTCACCGTGCCAGCCATCATTTTGGCGGTTATGGGAGTTGCCTCCATTTCTCGCTACATGCGGGGGAGCATGCTTGAGGTGAGCCAGCAGGATTACATAACCACGGCAATCGCCAAGGGCCTCTCTGAGGAGGAGGTCCGCTACCGCCACGCGCTTCGCAATGCCCTCATGCCCATAATCACCATCTTCGGCTTCCTAATCCCGAGCCTCATCGGCGGCTCGGTCATAATCGAGAGCATCTTCGCCTGGCCGGGCATCGGGAGGCTCGCTTACCAGAGTGTCCTTTCCCGGGACTACCCGACCGTGATGACCCTCAACACCATCTCGGCCGTCTTGGTTCTTATAGGAAATCTCGTGGCCGATGTTCTGTACGGGGTCGTTGACCCCAGGGTGCACTATGACTAGGGTACGTGAGGAGTGGGCTGAAGAGGAGGCCTGGGCGAGGGCCGCGGAGCCCGAGACCCCCCTCAAGCAGGTGAGGCGCCAGTTTGTGAAAAACAGGCTGGCCATAGCGGGGATGTGGATTGTGGTCCTTTTCTTCGTCGTCTCTCTCGTCTTCTGGTCGTTAGAGCTTGTGGGTCTCAACTACCCCTATGACCCCTCGGCCACGGGCATAGAGGCGAGGTTGCTTCCCCCTTCCCTCACCCATCCCCTGGGCACGGACCATCTGGGAAGGGATGTCCTCTCCCGGATGCTCTATGGGGCCAGGATCTCCCTCATGGTGGGCTTTGTGGCGGTGGGCATATCTGTGCTCATAGGAATCATGATAGGGAGCGTGGCGGGTTTTTTCGGCGGGATGATAGATAACATTCTCATGCGCTTTGTGGATGTGGTGATGGCCTTTCCCACCTTCTTCCTCATACTCACAGTGGTCGCCTTGCTTAAGCCCAGCTTCTGGAACGTCATGATAGTCATAGGTCTCACCGGCTGGACCGGAACGGCCAGGTTTGTCCGGGCTGAATTCCTATCGCTCAAGGAGCGGGATTTCGTCCAGGCGGCCATGGCCCAGGGGGCTAAGAGCGCGAGTCTCATCTTCCGCCACCTCCTTCCCAATGCCATGGCTCCCGTGCTGGTCTCGGCAACCCTAGGCGTGGCCGGAGCGATATTGACAGAAGCTGGCCTCAGCTTTCTCGGGTTCGGCGTCCAGCCCCCGCAGCCCACCTGGGGAAACATCCTCACCGAAGGAAGACTCTATGTTTTCGATGCCTGGTGGCTCACCCTCTTCCCGGGCGTGGCGATACTCGTCACCGTGCTCGCCTTCAACCTCTTTGGAGAGGGGCTCAGGGATGCCCTTGACCCCAGGCTCAGAAGGTAGCCCCCGAAAATCCTTGACAGAGAGGCACGGGGGCCTTTAGATTAACATATTGAAATAAAAGCCATCGGTGCCGACGTGGTGGAACTTGGTAGACACGCCATCTTGAGGGGGTGGTGGGCTACGCCCGTGCCGGTTCGAGTCCGGCCGTCGGCACCATGTGTTTCGCTATGACTCTTTGTCCTCTGGAAAGAAGCCAATTTCGATAT
Source organism: uncultured bacterium (assembly GCA_964575845.1). GTDB lineage: Bacteria > UBA8248 > UBA8248 > UBA8248 > CAZNSX01 > CAZNSX01. The sequence goes on from CAZNSX010000009.1 coordinate 45,426, forward strand.
CCCGAGATATCCTCAACTCCCCGCCTAATAAAGTACATATCGGAGCTAAGTCCGGGGTAAATGGCCAGGACCAGGTACATCCTCGCTGGCTCATGCCGGATGACGGGCTGCTGCTGCCGGGACATGAATCTCTGGTATGACGGAAAGCCCGTGAGGACAAAATCGCAGTTTCTGAAAATCTGCCAGGAGGATGAGGATTTCAGGCGCTGGCGCTTCACCGGAATGGATGAGCACGGGAACGCCACCTTCGATTGCACCCTTCTCGGGCCAGATAACCTCTGCGCCGACTATGAGGGCCGCCCCCAGATGTGCCGGGACTATCCCAAGGGGGAGGAGCGGAAGAACCTCAAGGATGGCTGTGGTTTTCATCTCATAAAGCAGGATGGTGTGCCCAGGGAAAGGCGGAGGAAGAAGGCCAGGGAGAGGTCGAGGGGGAGCGGATTCTGAAGGTCACGTCGGGGGCGCATCCAAGACTACAGCCACCTCTATTCCTTTTCTGGTCCTTTTCCAGACGGGATCTGCGAGGGAGCTTCAGACTTGGAGGAGGCTATTCTCGACATGGGCTACAGAATGAGAATAGGCTATCGCCAATCCCTCCTCCCTGGTGTTGGGATGGGCACGGGCATCACCAAACCCGTTTAAGGCCCTAGAGCCCGAGGGCGACCGTAGCCCCTTCGTGTATGCCGTACCCGCAGCTCCTGGGTTCATTGCAATCGCCGATGCTATAAATTTCAGGAACCTTTCCCAAGAGCTGCCGGTGGAGTTCGTCATTGGGAACAAGCTTCCAAGCGATGAACACGTAATCCACCCCTATAGCTTTCTCCGAACCCTTCTTGTCTGTCACTATGATGCTCTCATCCCTGACCTCTTTGAGTTTCGTTTCCGTGAGCACCTCAACCGCATACGAGGGGTTATGCCGGAGTCCGGGGAATCCGGGTTCATCTTCTTCCGGCAGGTAATAACCCTGGAGGAACCTCTGCAGCAGCAGCTGGCGATGGATGTAGGGTGTAGTGTAAGGGGTGGCGCCCACGCTCCCCATTTCCTCCTCGCCCACCAGCGTGACCCGGCAGCCCTTACGGGACAAGGACACGGCGGCCTCCGCTCCATACCTTCCCCCGACCACCGCCACCCGCTTGCCCTCGGTGAACTTGGTGTGATTGGCCGGGTACTGGTCCAGATAGGTCACAATGGGCTTATCCATGCCCGGCACATCGGGGCCAATTGGCCGCGCACCTGTGGCCACCACCACCGCGTCGGGCTTCATGGCCACTACCTCTTCGGCCGCGGCGAGGGTGCCCGTCTTTACCTCAATGTTATCTTGTTCCCTTATCCAGCGCATGAGCGAGGTGACCACATTGCCAAGCTCGCGGGTATTAAGGTTAGGGATGGCGGAAGCGTTTTTCCTCACCGTGCCGCCCAGGGCGGTGTCTTTCTCGATGAGGGTGACCCGGTGCCCGCGCTTTGCCGAGATGACCGCCGTCTCCATCCCGCCGACACCCCCACCAACAACGACCACCTTCTTGGGCCTCTCGGCCCTGTGCATCCCTAGCTTCCATTTCCTTTCGTTCATCAGTTCCGGGTTCACCGTGCAGTGAACCCTCCAGCGGGCGAACAACCGCCCCGTGCAGGTGTCGCAAAAAAGACAACGATTGATCTCCTCCTCCCTGCCCGTGAGCGCCTTGATGGGGAAATCGGGGTCGGCAAGACCCTGCCTCCCGAGCGCCACCATATCCGTCTTTTCTTCCTCGATGAGCCTGCGGCAGAGGGCGGGGTCATTGAGCCTGCCGATAGCTATCACCGGAACCTTGGACCCAAGCTCGGAGATGCGCTTCTTGACCCTGGCCGCGAGATAAGTGTGGTAGCCTCGAGGATAATAGAGGGGCTCTATCATCCGGTCCTGAGAATCGTAGTTCCCCTTGCTGACGTCTATGCAGTCCACTCCCGCCCCTATCAGCGCGGGCAGGAACACCTCCAGGAACTCTTCGATTCCGTACCCCTCCCAGGCGGGGTCCGCGTCCTCCTGGGGAAGGAGGGGAAAGTCACCCCGGACGAACTCGTCCGCGTTCACCCTGATCATGACCGGGTAGTCCGGCCCCACCGCCCGCCTGGTGCGCTTGATCACCTCGGTCAGGAAAAGAGTGCGCTCACCCCAGCGGTCTGCGCGGCGATTGGTGTACGGAGACATGAACTGGGTGATAAGGAACCCATGCGCGCCGTGGAGGAGGACGGCATCGAAACCCGCCTCCTTCGCCCTGAGGGCGGCATCGGCGAACATCTGAATATATCTATCCACCTCGGCGTCTGGGATAGCCCTTGTATCCTGTTTCAGCCAGGTGGGTCTCTCCATGGGGGCCATGTTCGGTTTCCCCGCCACCCATGTGGAGGTCTGCCGGCCGCCGTGCTGGGGCTGAATGGAGCACTTCCCACCCCAGTATTGGATGGCTTCCACTATTCGGCGCAGCCCCATCACGCACTTGTCATCAAAGATGCCCAGCATGCCCGAGAAACCACGGTCTTCAACGGAAATATGGGAGGCCTCCACCTGGACCAGCCCCCAGCCGCCCCTGGCCTTCCGTTCATAATAATCTACCAGAACATCGGTCACGTACCCGCTTTCGTCCGCCGCATTGACCACCATGGGAGCCGCCACGTATCGGTTCTTCAACTGAATGGTGCCGATATTGACGGGGTCGCTTATGGTAACCATGGGTAGCCTCCTCTTTCGGGCGCGTTACTTCCAACCTGAAATGGAAAATGGTAACCGGGGATTATTGCTGAAGTCCTGGCCCAGAGGAATCCGGCACCCCCAAGCCGCCCCTGACACCAGGCCCGAAGGAGTAAGGAGATAAAATGTTCCCCCCTCTCGCAGGATTCTGAGGCTAGCGCAAAGGCCTGAATTCTGTCAAGAGAGGAAACCGCCCTCCCCTTCTTGCGCACCCATTCCCTTTCCTTGGGGAGCCCCCCTTGTGATATAAGGATGGGTGCGAGCCCTGAGGAAAACGCCTTCCCTCTTTCCATGGAATCAAGGTCAAGGAGGCAGGACGATGTTCAAGGTTATAGATTTAGACCACGTGGTTTTGAACGTGAAGGATGTTGACCGCATGACCGCCTTCTATTCAGAGGGGCTCGGTCTTGAGCTCCTGCGGATGCAGGAGTACAAGCAGGGAAAGGCACCCTTCCCCTCAGTCAGGGTAAGCGAGGGCACCATCATAGATTTTTTTCCCCCCGAGCGGCACCGGGCCTCCTGGGAGAAAGACCGCGGCAACATGAATCATCTCTGCCTCGTCATAGAGAAGGCTGATTTTGAGCGGGTGGTGGACCACCTGAAAAAAACCGGCGCCGAGATGCATCTGGGCCCTGTGCCCCGCTGGGGAGCCAGGGGGATGGGCACGAGCATCTACTTCTATGACCCAGAGGGCAACATGGTGGAAATACGCCAGTATTGATGGTATAGTTTTGCCCTGATTTTCTCTGAGGAGAGGGGACTTTGCCTAAGGAAGGGTCCGGTGAGAAGGGTCGATATCAACATCTCTCTGAGCCGATCTCCATCGGCTCCCTCCTTCTCTCTAACCGCTCCCTTATGCCCGCGCTTCAGCTAAACTACGCATCCGCCGACGGCGCCGCCACAAGACGCCTCACCGATTTCTACCTGGAAAGGGCTCGGGCCGGGGTGGGCCTGATAGTGGTGGGCGCGGCCCATCCCGTCAGCTTCAAGAAGCCCCTTCCCGGCATGCTCTCCCTGGCGGATGATGGCAAGATTCCTCCCCTGAGGGAGCTCACCCAGGCCCTCAAGGGAGAGGGCGCAAGGCTTGCCCTCCAGCTATCCTATCCGGGCCGCCAGGCGGATAGCCGAACCTTGGGGGAGAAGCCCGGGGCTCCAAGCCCTCTGCCAGCGCGGCCGGGGGGAGAGATTCCAAGGGAGCTATCGGCCGGAGAAATCAAGCTCCTCGTAAAGGCCTTTGCCCAGGGAGCAAGAAGAGCGAGGGAGGCGGGGTTCGATGCGCTGGAGCTGCATGCCTCTGCGGGCGCTCTCATAAGCCAGTTCCTCTCCCCTCTCTCCAACAGGCGCACCGACGCCTACGGGGGAAGCCTGGAAGGGAGGCTTCGCTTCCTCCTGGAAATAATAGAAGGGGTAAAGGCCGAGGCCGGGGAGGACTTCCCAATCCTCTGCCGCCTCTCTGGGGATGAGTTCATGGCGGGGGGAGGAGGCCTCGCCGATACTCTGAGGATGCTCCCCTGGCTTGAGAGAGCGGGCGTTGCGGCTCTCAGCATAACAGGGGGCTGGCACGAGAGCCCCGTTCCTTCTGTCCAGAGGGAGGTCCCTCCCGCCGCGTTCAGCTATCTGGCGGCGGCGGTGAAGGAGAGGACGAGCGTTCCAGTTGTGGCCGCTAACCGCATCAATGACCCCCTTATTGCCGAGGGGGTCCTAAGCCGGGGGGAGGCGGACATTGTGGCCCTGGGCAGGGCTTTGATAGCTGACCCGCATTTTCTGCTCAAGGCACGTGAGGGCCGGGAGGAGGAGATAAGGCCATGTGCGGCCTGCTGTCTCTGTTTTGACCGTGCCTTTCAGGGAAAAGCCGTGGAATGTTCGGTGAACCCGAGGGCGGGACACGAGGGGGAACTCACCGTGGAGCCGGCCCGTCGCATGAAGCGGGTGCTCGTCGTGGGAGGGGGTCCGGCCGGCCTCGAGGCCTCCAGAGTTTTAGCCGAAAGGGGCCACGAGGTGACCCTCATGGAAAAAGAGGAACGCCTGGGAGGTGCCCTCAATCTCGCGGCCTCAGCGCGGGGGAAGGGAGATCTCCGGAGCCTCATTCGCTTCCTCTCCCGAGGGGCGAAGAGGGCCGGCGTTAAGATAGAACTCCGCCAGGAGGCCACGCCCGAGGTCATAAGGAAGAGGAGTCCTGGGGTTCTGATCCTGGCCACGGGAGCCCGCCCAATCATCCCCGAGCTCAATGGAAATCACACCCCGGAGTCCTTCACGGCCCTTTCCGTCCTTGCTGGAGAAGTACTGCTCCGCGACCCCGCGGTTATCGTGGGAGGGGGTCGGGTCGGATGCGAGGTGGCCGCCTTTCTCGCCGAGCGGGGCCATGAGGTGGCCCTTTTTGAAGAGGGACCGAGCCTCGCGCGCCGGATGGTGAGAACAGCCCGCTGGGTCTTAATAAAGAGGCTCAAGGAGCTTGGAGTCAAGATACTAGTTAACGCCCGAGTGGAAGCCCTGGAGGAAGAAGGAATCTGCTACAGGAGTGAGGGAGGGCTTGAGCACCATCGGGCCGGGAGCGTCATCCTGGCTGTGGGCTCGGCTCCCAGGGATGAGCTCACCGGGGAGGTTAAATCCCTGGCGCCCGAGGTCCTGGCCATAGGCGATTGCCTTGAGCCGGGCTCTCTCCTGGAAGCCCTCCACGGGGGCTTCAGGGCCGCTCTAGCCACCTAGGGAGGGGTCTTGGAGGACAAAAAAGGAGTAACCGGAGCGCGCATGGAGCTGGAGGACCTCCGCCGCAAAATCGATGAGCTGGACCGCAGGATCGTCCGGCTGCTCTCGGAGCGGGGTGAACTCTGCAAGGCCATCGGCAGGTCGAAAAGGAATTTGAAGCTGAGCCTCCATGACCCGGAGAGAGAAGAAGAGGTCTACCGCAATATCAGAAGTTATAACCGAGGGCCTTTCCCGTCTGAGAACCTTCAGGCCATTTACCGGGAGATCATGCGCGCCGCCCTGCAACTGGAGGGAGGCGAAGAAAGCGACTCCCCCCCCTCAGGCTCAAGGGGCTGAAGCCCGGAGTCTCTTCAGGAGAGGTATTCTCTCTCGGTTTCGGTGAGAACCTGGTCCAGAATCTCTAGGGCGCGTTCAAGCTGCGCCTCTGTGACTGTCAGTGGAGGCGCCAGGTTTATGCCGGTATTGCGGTAGCGGTAAATCAGGCCAAGCTCCCAGGTGCGCCTCCGGACAAAGCGGGACACCTCGACCGGAACGGGTGTCTTCTTATCCCTGTCCACAACGAGCTCGAGACCCACAAGGAGCCCCAGCCCGCACACATGGCCGACGATTGGGTGGCGGTACAGCTCCTCCGCCCTCCTCAAGAGATAGTCCCCAAGCCGGGCGCTCCTCTCCACGAGCTTCTCCCTCTCCAGGATGTCTATGTTAGTCAGGGCGGCCACGCAACCGGCCGGATGACCCGAGTAGGTGCCCCCGTGCATGAAGGCTTCCTTCATCCCACCCCTGAAGGCATCGGGTATCTCGGGGATTAAGAGGGCCCCAGCGAGAGGCATATAGCCGCTCGTTACACCCTTGGCAAACAGGAGCATATCGGGCTCGAGCCCCCAGTGCTCGCACCCGAAGAGACGGCCTGTCCGGCCGAAGCCGGTGATGACCTCATCGGCGATGAGAACCACCCCATGCTCGGAGCAGATGTCCCGAATCATGGGCCAGTACTCTTTTGGCGGGATCATGACCGCGTGGGCCACAGATACAGGCTCCCCGATGAAGGCGGCCACGGTTTCGGGCACCTCAAACCGCAGGAGGTTCTCGAGCTCCCTTGCGCAGGCCACCCCGCACTCGGGGTATTCGAGTCCCAGCTCGCAGCGGTAGCAGTTGGGGTGGGTAATGTGGCGGAAGCCGGGGACCAGCGGCTCGAATGCCTCCCTCAGGGCAGGGATACCCAGAGCAGAAAGGGCGCCCATGGTCACGCCGTGGTAGGCGTAGCGGCGGGCAACAACCTTATAGCGCTTCTTGAAGCCCCTGAGTGTCTGATACTGGCGGGATATCTTGACCGCTATCTCCACGGCCTCAGAGCCGCATACCCCGTAGCAGACGGTGGAGAGCCTGCCCGGGCTTATGGCCGAGAGCTTCTGGGCGAGTTCCACGGCTGGCAGGGTTGTATACTCAAAAAGCCCGAAGTACTCGAGGGTCTTCATCTGCTCGGCAACGGCGTCTGCTATCTCTTCCCTCCCGTGCCCCACTGCGGTGACATACATTCCAGACTGGCCGTCGATGTACTCCTTGCCGTCGATATCCCGAACGATGGCCCCCTCACCCTCAACGATGACCCTCGGCTCCTTCACATAGTCATCCATCTGGGCGAACTGGTGCCAGACGGAGCGGAGGGTCCCCTCATCCACCTTTATCTTCGCTGTCTTCATGGCTCCAAGACCCCTCATGGGTGAAGGAAGGCCTAGATTCAAAGCCGCCGGGGAATTCTAAGAACGAGCCTCCCTCAGATTCACTGGACGGCCCCCGGCTGGCCAGCTCTGTGCGCGCTCTCTCCGGGGAATACATTTCTTACTGGGCGAGCCATCCCCCATCGATCATGAGGCAATGGCCGTTGACAAAGTCCGCCTCATCGGAGGCCAGGTAGACGGCCCCGGCCGCCATCTCCTCGGGCTTGGCCATGCGGCCGTAAGGAAGGTGCTCCAGGTAGAGCTTGGCCTTCTCGGGGTCCGCCAGGGTCTCCTGGATGAGAGGGGTCTCAGTGGTCCCCGGCCCGATGGCGTTGACGTTGATCTTGAGGGGGGCAAGCTCGAGGGCCAGGGCGCGCGTCATATTGACAACTCCCCCTTTCGCTGCGCAGTAGGCAACGTAGCGCCGATATCCCACGAAACCGAACGTGGAGGCCAGGTTGATGATCTTTCCCTTTCCCCGCTTCAGCATGTGGGGCACCACCTTCTGGATGCAGAAGAATGCTCCCTTAAGGTTGGTGTCAATGAGGTTATCCCAAACTTCCTCGGTGACGTCCGCGAGGTTTGCCGGAAGGGTGAGGCCAGCGTTATTGACCAGGATGTCTATCTTTCCGAAGGCCCTTACGGTCTCATCAACAAGCCGGTCGATCTCGGAGAGCTTCCTGATGTCTACCTGAAGGGCGAGGGCTCTGCGGCCCTGGGCCTCTATTTCCCGAGCCGTTTCTTCGAGCTCTTTCATTCTCTTAGAGGTGCAGATGCTCAGGTCGACCCCCTCCTGGGCAAACCGGAGCGCGATGGCACGGCCGATTCCCGTAGCCGCGCCGGTAACGACAGCGGTTCTCCCATCCAACCTCATGGGGTCCCCCCGACGCGGTGAGCGCTACCGCCCATCTCGGCTCCCTCCTCACACATTTATAGAGCGATGGTCCCTCACCAAAGAACCTGGTGGACTCGGTCCTAACGAGGGTTGTTCTGAAAAGCATCGCTCCGGAGTGCTCCGGCGCGCTTAACTGTCGTCGAAAGCGTGCTGAAGAATTTTGGCAACGAGGGACTTCCCCTTTGGCGTGCCGCCAAAGCTAGCAAAGGGCCCAAGCTCTGTCAAGGGAAAAAACCCAGCGCTATCGCTTCTAATGTTCCTCAGCTCCACTCCACATCTGGAATGTCTGAGGGGCGACCAGGGCAAGAGGAGTTTCTCCTGGAAGCCGCGCCCCCTTTTGACTATCATGAATTATGACGGAGGTTATGCTTGTAAGATGAAAGGTTTTGTCCTTGCGGACGACCTTACGGGAGGCTGTGACGTGGGCCTCATGTTCACGGCCCAAGGCCTCAGGGTCTGCGTCCTTCCCACCGATGAGGGCCTTCCCGCCCTGGGAGAATGGGAGGCCGAGGTGATGGTCCTGGATACCGAGAGCCGGGCGCTCCCCCAGGCTGAGGCATCCCAGAGGGTAAAGGATGCCCTGGGCTTTATCCGCAAGGCACGGGGAGAGCTCATCTACAAGAAAATAGATAGGTCCCACCCCAACGTTGAGCGCAAATGGAGGTATCGATCATGGACGAGAGTAGGCTCCTAGCACTCAAGCGCAAGGTCGAGGACGCTAAAGCTCAGGTGGCCGAGTTGAGAGGGAAGAAGAGCTACTTGGAGCAAGAGCTAAAAGAGACCTGGCAGTGCTCTACAACAACGGAAGCCGAGCGGTTGCTCACCAAGCTGGAGGAGGAAGCGAAGGCGCTGAGCGGGAAGATCGAGCGAGGAACCAAGGAACTCCAGGAGAGGTACGAGCTATGAGAAAAACAAAGTCTTGTTTAGGAGCGGTGCTGCTGCTCGCTTCAGCGATCCTGATCTCCGCCTGTGGCATGACCATGGACCTTGCAAACTGGTGGGTCGGCGCCGACAAGCCTCTCGCCTATCGAGAAGGCTTCATACATGGGTTCGACAGCGGCGTGCCTGCAGCGGGTGGCTGCTGCTCGGTGTATCGGAGAGACAAGCAACGATACTCAGGCACTTCCGAGGACAGTCTCCTCTATAAACAAGGGTGGGATTATGGGTTCGAGGAGGCGAAAGAATACATGCAAAGGTTGGTCCACGACGCTGCTCCCGCCCCATCATTAGGAGGAGACTGAGGCCGAAAATGCCCACCGTGAGGTTTTGAGGAATCAAGAACTGAGTTAGCGGAGGCATCCGTTGAAACTACGGGAGGATAGGATAAATGGGGGAGATGGTGTCTTTGACTCTGTGGTTGGGATTTTCGTTCCTGGCTGGCTGGTACTGGTCGAGCAAGGGACGAACGCTATGGGGAGGCTTCACCCTCAGCATCTTCCTCTCGCCGCTGGCGGGCTTCATCGTAGGGCTCTTTTTGAGACCTGACCATAGAGTGCTCGAAGGAAGGAGGCTCATGCGCGGCGACACGAGGAGGTGCCCCTACTGCGCCGAGATCCTCCAGAGGGCGGCGGTGCGGTGCCGCTACTGCGGTATGAACCTGGTCGAGACCCCGACGGTGGGTCCTGAGAAGTTCGATGCCTAGCGTTCAATCTCTCCGCCACTCCCTGGAGCAGCAGAAAGGCCGCCGAGCTCAGATCCTCCAGAACCTTGAGCAGACCGAACGGGCGGTCAAGGAAAAAGGGCGGGACCTCCGCCGGCACGAGGAGGCCCGGGAGATCATCCGAGAGGTGGGCCTGAAAACCCAGCAGTCCCTTCAATACCACATCTCCGAGATAACCACCCTAGCGCTGGAGGCGGTGTTCGATGACCCCTACCAGATAGATTCTAACCTCAGGGGGAACCTCGGCGTCGAGCTTGAGGCCGCACTGGACGAGGGTTCCTTTGAGCTCGCGGTTCTGGCTCCCGCGTTCCCCGCCAACGGGAGGACCACCTCCCGCGGGGAGCAACGGGTGGCGGGGGTCCCACTCTCTGAGCTTGACCTCTATGAGGGGGGTGTCCGGGTGAGGGTCTCCTCCCGGGTCAAGGCTAACCTTGGGAGGCTGGAAGTGCTAGCGGAAGAAGTTTTTCTCAAAGATATCAGGCGAGGGAGGGAGCATCTTAAGGGTCTCTTGGTGAAGCTCAAGGATGAGGGCATTCGGGTCGTTATATGCGACGCGGAAGAAGAGGAGGACCTTGCAGTGATTGTCGAGGCTGTCAAAAGCTCGCCCGTGAGGGCCCTCCTCTGCGGCTCCGCCGGGCTTGCCGGCCCCCTGGCCGAGGGCCTTCGCTCTGAGGGTTCAAGGCCTGATCCCCCCTTCCCGCTTCGGCCCCCGAGGCTCATTCTCTCAGGATCCCTCCATCCCCTCAATCTCAGGCAGCTCTCCCGGCTTGAGGCCTCGGGCAGGGCTCTGCTCTTCAGGCTTCCCTTGGAGTATATCGAGGAGGAGATCCTGGAAAGCGCGGCGGAAGAGCTTTCCAGAGGAAAGGATTTGGGGGTCTTCTCCCCGCCCCCAGTGAATTCCGCCCGGGATGCAGTTGATGTGGCATCCCTTCTGGGGCGGCTCGGAGCCGCGCTGCAAGGGATGGTCGAGCTGGGAGGTGTCATTCTTTCCGGGGGCGACACGGCAAGGGCCTTCCTTAGAGAGTCGGGCTCGCCCGGGCTCAGCGTCGGAAAGGCCCTTCTGCCCGGTGTGGCCCTCTGCCGACTTCTGGGAAAGGAGCTCCCCTGCATAACCAAGCCGGGGGGCTTTGGGCCTGAGGATGCTTACTTGAGGCTTCTTGAGGGAGGTGAGAGAAATGGCCAGGCCGCGGGCAAGGGTTAAGCCTCTGGTTGCCCTTACCATGGGAGACCCGGCGGGAGTGGGACCAGAGGTGGCCCTGAAGGCCGCGCTCCTTCCGGGCGTGAGGAGGGTCTGCATCCCTGTGCTGGTGGGGGATGCCAGTGCCTTCAAGAGGGCGGCCCGTGCCTCAGGCCTCGAAGTAAAGCTCCGCATCCTCAAGGGGGGTCCGCAGGGCGCCGGGGCCGGTCCCGAGATTAACGTGCTGGACCTCGATAACCTGGAAGAAGGCTCCTGGTCTTTCGGAAAGAGCACCTCCCTTACGGGCAGGGCCGCCGCCCAGGCGATCGAGCGGGCTGTGGAACTCGCCCTCTCCGGCGGGGTTGTTGCCCTTGTGACCGCTCCCATAAGCAAAGAAGCCCTCCAGCAGGCGGGATACATTTACCCCGGCCACACGGAGTTCCTGGCCCATCTCGTCGGGGGCGCGGACCCCGTCATGACCCTCATCTGCGGCCGGTTCCGGGTGGCTCACGTCTCCTCCCACTGCTCCCTTAAGGAAGCCTGTCGCCGGGTGAGGCGACCCCGCATCCTAAGGGCCATCTCTCTCCTGGCCGATGCCTTGATGCGCCTCGGCATAGGGGAGCCACGGATAGCGGTCTCGGGCTTGAACCCTCATGCAGGCGAAGGGGGGCTTTTCGGCCTGGAGGAGCTGGAGGAGATAGCACCCGCAGTGGAAGAGGCCAGGAAGCAGGGTTTCAGCGTGGAAGGGCCCCTCCCACCCGACACCGTTTTCATCAAACATCGGGACGGCCACTACGACGGCGTTGTGGCCATGTACCACGACCAGGGGCACATTGCTGGAAAGTTGGGGGGGTTCTCTTTGAAGCGCGGCGTAAGGGGAAAAGTGCGCGGCGTAAACGTCACCCTGGGCCTTCCCATCATACGCACCTCAGTTGACCACGGAACGGCACTGGATATAGCTGGCCGCGGCCTGGCTGACGGGGCCAGCATGGCCGATGCCGTCAGGCTTGCGGTGAAGCTCTCCCGGGCCTCTCCCTCGTCTATCTCAGGCAAGCCTTGAGAGCCCTTCGTGCAGCGGCAGTTTCAGGAGGAAGGGAGCAGGGAGCGGTAGAGGGCCTCATACTCTGAGACCCCTGCTTCGAGGCTGAAGAGACTCTCGGCTACTCTGCGGCAACGGTTCCTCAAGGCGGGCCCGTCCGCCAGGAGGTCAAGGATTTCTTTAAGGGCTCGGTCGTAGCCCTCGGGAGTCTGTTCCCTTACCATTACCCCTACTCTGTGAGGGAGGAGGTCTTCTTCACTATCCCCCACTCCCGGAGTCATCACCACGGGAAGGCCAGAGGCCAGGTATTCGGCCAGTTTAATGGGTGACATGGCCCGTCGGGCAAAGGATTGCCGGAGGAAGAGGAGGCCCACATGGGCTCTCACCATCTCGCCGGGGATTGCCTCGTGGGGGACCCGGGCAAGCTTCACCTTGCCGAGGGGAAGGCCTCCGGCTGTGAGGGCCTTTTCCACTCCTGAAAGGTCATTATTGGCCAGGAAAAGAAGCCGGGCATCGGGGATAAGCCTTTGAGCCCTTTCAAAAAAGCGCAGCATCTCCTCCACCAGGTAATATCCCCCAACAGAGCCAGCATAGAGAAAGGTGAGCCCACCTTCTGCGTCCTCCGCTTCCGCCCTCCTTCTGAAGCGTTCCGGGTCAACGCAGCAGGGGATCACCCTGACGGGCGGAGGCCCCCCGGGAGGCCTGAGTGAGCCCTCCTCAATCTCCCGGCGAAGGGCTCTCGTGAGGACAACCGCGGCATCGCACCCCTTCAGGCAGCGCCGCTCAAGGGCTGATGTCAGCCTGTAGGTGAGCGAGCCAGCAGCCCAACGACCGGCATCCACGTACTCCTCCCCCATGAGTCCCCGGATGTTGAAGACGAAGGGCACTCTGAGCAGCCGGCAAAGGGGGTAGACCATAAGGGCTGCCATGATAGCTCGGGCGTCCACGAGTTCGATGCGTCTTCTCGGAAAAAGATAGGCACAATAAAGGAAGCCCCGGAGGATATCCCAAAGGGTTGCCAAAAAAGAGGGCCTTTTATGGTAGCGAAGCCAGTGCCAATCTACTCCCTGCTCGGAAAGCTCCCTCTTCTCCCGCCCGAGGGCCTCCCTGTCGTTGCTGGGAAGCTCGCCCGGCTTCTCAAAGGTGAGGAGGGTAAACCTCATCCCCCGCTTGGAAAGCTCCCGCATATAGGGAATTGCCTGCGAGCGTATGTGAGGTTCTCGGATGCCGTTATAGGAGACGAAAAGAACCCTATGGGGTTTTTTCTCTTTGGCCATGGACCTTCCGGGGACTTTCCGCAAAGGGCTCTGGAGGAGGGCTCACGGGGAGAGAGCAGAAGATGCCCCCTGGGCCGGGGAGCTTATCGCAGGGCCCAGCCTTCGGACCGCCGCCTCCTCCTCGGTGGCGCATTCCTTCTCCCATGAAGGAGAACGCTCTTCCTTCTCACCGTAAAGGCGCCATCCGTACTTCTCCGTAGGAGTGATGATAACTTTCTTGAGCCCCGCCCGGTAGGCCCACTCCCTGAGCTCCTCCTCGCCGAAGTAATGGCGTATCGGCGCGGAGAAGCGGTCAAACCAGTCTGCGTAACACACCGAGAAGGGGAATTTGGCATATAGCTTTATCCGGGAAAGGGCTATTCGTTCAATAAGCGGGAACTTCCGGAGCATCTTATAAGGTTTGATGAAGAGCATGTAATCCAGGAGGGCAAAGACAAAGCAGATGCGCTTAAGGGCCCTGTGAGGGATGCGATGCGTGATTCGCCGGGCACTTTCGGTGACGAAATTGATGAAAACCCGCTTGGTACTGTATACCCAGATGAAGACGGGAGCGCCCGGCTTAAGACAACTGAGCAAAGCTCGAAAACCGCGCTCCGGGTCCGGGAGGTGATGAATAGCCCCCAGGCAATAAATAAAGTCAAAAGAACCGGGCTTAAAAGGCAGGGAGTAGATGTCTCCCTTGGCGAGGGACACATTCGCGAAGTCGCGGTTGGTGGCCCTCGCGGTGAAAATGGCATTGCTGAAATCCATGCCGACGACGCGACGAGCGCCATATTGAGCAGCGTAGTAGAGATGCCGGCCGAAGCCACAAGCCGCATCCAGGCCCACCTTTCCGTTGAAAAAACCTGGCCCCACGGGGTGGATATAGTTTAAGAAGTGCTCCTCATTGGCCGGGACCATATCGGGAAACTCCGTCCACTGAAAATCGAAACTTCTCTGGGTCTTCTTCTGGGAGCGTTCGAATTCTGCCCGCCGCTTTTCCAGGCCATCCTCATATGCATCACTTATGACCTGCTGGAAGAGGTGAAAATTGCCCTTAACAGAGTAGTGGGCCTCAACCCGGGCCTGTCCCTCGCGCCCCATCCTCTCCCTGAGCTCGGGGCTCTCCACAAGGTGAGAGACCTTCTCTATCCATTCCTCTTCACTCCTTGCGAGAAAGCCGTTGACCCCATCTTCCACGATGTAGTTATTCACGCCCACGGGGGAGCACACCACGGGGAGCTTCACGCTCATATAGAGAAGGGCCTTAAACCCGCACTTATACCTCTCCCATTCGTCATCCCTGAGGGGCATGATGCCGATATCGAAAGTTCTCAGGTCTTCCAGCTCTCGCTCAAGGGACCAGGGGAGGTTCTTTATGCGGCCGTTCCTCGATGGCGGCGTGTACTGCCCGCCGATGACCCGCACCTCCAGCTGAGGATACCTCGCCAGGAGCTTCTCAAACACCCGGTCCAGCATCTTGAGATATTTGGCCGTTGTGTGACTACCTATCCAGCCCATTATCACCCTGCCATCCCGCCCGTCCTTGGGGCTCTCAGCCCGGTAAACCTCAGTCTCAACGGGCGTAGGGATGATCACCACGTTGGGGTTATATTTGAGGGCGTAATCTTTCAGAAACTCATTTCCCGCAATGACACGGGAGCTGAGCTTTATGATGTCCCTCACCCGGTGGCTCTGCTTGAAGAAGGTGTAGATCCTCTCCCGGAGGTCAGACTTATTGGAAAGGAAGATGCCGTCATCGAAATCAAAGATGATACCCGAGGGGAGGCGCCTGAGGAGCCAGGTGTTAAAAGGAGTCCAGATGGGAAAGATGCGCCTGTGGATGAAGACGACGTCGTACTTTGAGGCCGCGAGAAGCACCCATAAGTAGCGGAAGAATGCCTTCACGAAGTAGTAAACCTTGCGCAGCCTGTGGCCCTTGACATAGAGGATGCTGTATAGCTCACGGGACATGAAGGGCTCCACCCGCCACTGAACCTCCCGCTGGTCCAAGTAGCGCAAGAACTGCTCAACGCGCAGGCGGTTGCTGGCCCCTTCCGTAGGATAGGGGACGATGAAGAGGACCTTCATGTTGTCGACATTCTCCTCGCCAGGGGAACTAGTTTCTTATTATAAGAAAAAATAATATTTACGAGAAGCCAAAAGAATTATCAAGGCCCAGACTTCAGCTGGACTAAGGCGAAGGGGACCCTCCAAACCGGGCCCTTGCCCTCTGCATAAGCCCGAGCTTTCGACTCACCTCGTAGACCACCCTACGAAGGGGCATCTGAAGCTCGGGCTTAATGATAGGAGGAAGAGCCTTGAGCTGAGATAGGCGCTTGTAAAAATCGCTGTAAGGGCGCCCCCTGAAGCGAGCCGAGCCGACTGCCCTCTGGGCTATAGAAGGGTCGGCCCTGAGGTCATCGAGGCTCGCAAGCTGGCCTCGGGCGTTTCTGAAGACGACTCCGAGGTAGGTATCGAAGAGGAGCATCCTCCCGCCCAGCTCTACCACCGCCACGGTGGGGCCTTTTGTGCCGTCGGGGGCGTGCAGCCGGTACGTGGCCGAACGATAGCCCGCATAAGTGGCCAGGGTCGTGAAGACATCGCCTACCTGGTCACCTTCCCCGTAGCCGCGGATGATGACATTAAGGATGTGATCATCCCTCACGGGGAGGCCCTCCGGAGTTCCAAACCTGATATTGGCCCGCACCCACCTGAGGATGCCCAGGAGTTTCTCCTCACCGGTGGGGGCACCCAGGGTAATCTGTTGAGCCAGGTATTTGAACTGGTAATGGCGGCTAAAGAAGGTCAGGAGTTTAAGGTAGAGGGGAATGGGTCTCTCGCGGAAGACGTAATCGACCCCCTCTCGGGTGTTAGCCGGCCTTTGCAAAAGGAAAAACAAGCCCGCCAGGATGAGGGCGAGGATGATCAGGATCCAGGGCCACCTTTTCCTCTTTCGGGGGGCTGAGGGCAAATAACCTACCATTAGCCCTTCAGACGCTCACATAAGCCGCCGGCCCCCGGGCTGCAGCCATTATCTCACGCTTCCTCTCAAGGAGGAAACTTACGATACGCCCCGCCGCGGCGCCGTCTCCGTAAGGATTGATGGCCTTCGACATGGCCTGGTGGCGTGTCTTATCGGTCAGAAGGGATGTGGCCGCCCTGAGGATTTCGCTTGTATCGGTTCCCACTACCTGAGCCGCGCCGGCTTCCACGGCCTCAGGTCTCTCGGTCACCCGGCGCAGCACCAGGACAGGGGTCCCAAAAGTGGGGGCCTCCTCTTGGATGCCGCCCGAGTCGGTCAGGATAATATAGGAGCGTTTCATCAGGTGAACACATGTGCGGTAATCTAGGGGCTCTGTGAGGTGGATGCGCTCCCTACCCGACAGAAGCGCCTCCACAGCACGCCTCACATTGGGGTTTGGATGGACTGGATAAATTATGGCCAGGTCCTCAAAGCACTCGCCCAGCTCCACAAGTGCCCTGCATATGTTTCTCAGAGGCTCACCAAAGCTCTCCCGCCGGTGGGCCGTGACGAGGATGAGGCGCCTTCCCTCCAGGGGTAACCCCCGAAGGGGTCCTGAGGCCATGAGGTCGAAGGGTTCCCGGGCTATTGAGAGGAGGGCGTCAATGACGGGGTTTCCCGTAATCAGTATCCTCCCCGGTGGCACCCCCTCTCTCAAAAGGTTTTCCCTGGCCCTTGCCGTAGGGGCGAAGTGGTAGTCGGCAAGGACAGTGGTGAGACGGCGATTTATCTCCTCGGGGTAAGGGTTCTGCTTGTCACCGCTCCTGAGGCCTGCTTCCACGTGGCCCACGAGACAGCCCCAGTAGTAGGAAAGGAGGGCCCCCATAAAGGTAGTGGTTGTATCTCCTTGAACCAGGGCCAGATGAGGGCTGAACTCCCGGTAAACCGGCTCCATCTTTTCGACGATCTCCCGGGTGAGCTGAAAGAGGTCTTGATTCTCAAGCATGACGTCAAGATCCCTTTGGGGGATTATCTTGAAGAGGTCCAGAACCTGGTCGAGCATCTCCCGGTGCTGGGCTGTGGCCACCACGATGGAGTCCACCTCCTCGCGGTGCTTCTCCAGCTCCTTCACCACCGGAGCCATCTTGATGGCCTCAGGTCTCGTGCCTATGATGGTAAGGACCCTAAGCTTCGTCAAAGCCCTCTCCCGCTTTAATGCACTTTGATGAGACGGACCCGGGAGAACCCATAGTGTTCTAAAGGTCCGGGGGGGCCGTCCCCTCATGGACCACCAGCTCGGCGGCTCTAGCTATAAGCTTAAGCCCCTCGCGCAACTCTCCCAGCTCCACAAACTCATCAGGCCCGTGGGCATGGTCAATGTTGCCCGGCCCGAACACAAGACAATGAGGGTTTCCCGTGCGGACGGCGATCATTCCCGCATCGGTGTAATAGGGAACGCCCTTCACCTTGAGGGGCTTTCCGCTGACCTCCTCTCGGGCTTTCCTGAAGGCCCCTGCAAGGGGAGATTTCTCATCTGCAACTACGGGAGGCCTCTCGAGGCTCAAAGTTCTCACTTCCGCCAGGGTGCCAGCGATTCGGGCGCTTCCCCTTCGGGCGCTCTCGGTTATCAGCTCTAAGGCCCCAGCGCATGAAAGAGGGGGCGGGAAACGTAAATCCACTTCGGCCCGGCAAAGGCCCGGGACGACGTTCGTCTTCGTTCCCCCTTCGATGACGCTTGTGGTCAGGGTGGCCTTCCCCAATAGGGGGTGCTCGTGCTCCAGAGCCGCCACCCGGTCTTTCAGCTCCGACAGAGCCAGGATCATGGCATAGATGGCGTCGGCACCTGTGTGGGGCACAGATGCGTGGGCGCTCCTGCCCCTCACGCTAATCTCATACCACATCACCCCCTTCGCAGCCACCACCAGCTCCAGAGAAGTAGGCTCGGATGCCAGAACAAAGCTCTCCCCATCTATCCAGCCATTATCCACAAGAGCATTCGCCCCTCGCATGAGGGCTCCCTCTTCATCGACTGTGCCGCATAAAAGTACCCGCCGCTTGAAGCTCTCCCCCCGGGACGCCCGCTCGGTAAGATAACGAAAGGCCACAAGACAGGCGGCAAAGCCGCCCTTCAGGTCGGCGGCCCCCCGGCCGAAGAGCTTTTCCCCTTCGATTGTGCCCGCAAATGGCTCCCGGCTCCAGCCCTCTCCCATAGGAACGGTATCCATGTGGCAGACGAAGGCAAGGGTACTTTTCCCCTCCCCCAGGGCGAGGATGACGTTTTCCCTCCCGGGTTCCACCTCCTCACGGAACACCTCCACCCCGAGCTCCCGCCCGTAGCGGGCAACCCGGTCTGCCATGGCCCTTTCACTTCCGGTTGGGTTTTCACTGGGAATGCGCACAAGTTCCTGAGCCAGAGAGACAACTTCCTCGAGGTAGCGCTCCTTCAAGATCCACCTCCTTGAAAAATTTTTCTGTGTGCAGCTTACCCCAGATTTTTATAGCATAGAGCGCCCCAGGGAGGCAAAGCCTAGCTGCTTTTTTCAAGAATCCTCCGAAAATTTCTCCCGGGCGCGATGACTCCCAGAAGGGCTTCCCGCGCTGCCCCCGTCACTGCAGTGATGTTGCCCGGGCGGCCGCTGAGGGTGGCGTGGGCCAGCAGGGCAAAGACCGCAGCTTCCACATGGTCAGCGGGAATTCCCCTCCGGTCACTTCTATGGCAGGGCACGGGCTTTAACCCCTCGCGGAGCATGCGCATGAGCTCGCGGTTGTGGCCCCCGCCTCCTCCCACAATGACCTCAACCACTGGGCACTTCCCCGGCAGGAACTCTCGGAAGTTGAAGAGGAAGCTCTCGGCAGTGAAGGCGGTAAGGGTGGCCATAATATCCTCGTGCCTGAGCTTGAGTTCATGGGCCCTCTGAAAGACGCGGGAGAGGGCCGCCTCGCCAAACTCCTCCCGTCCAGTGGATTTGGGGGGAGTGGCCCCAATGAAGGGGTCCTCCATGAGCTCCCCCAAGAGCCGTTGGTGGACCCGGCCCCGGGAGGCCAATAGGCCGCCCTCATCGAAGCTCTTCTCACCGCCGGTGAGGCGGCGTGCCGCTCCGTCAAGGAGGCTATTTCCCGGTCCTGTGTCGAAGGCCAGGGGCGGTCCCTCGCCTTCCGGTGGAAGATATGTGAGGTTGGCGATGCCCCCTATGTTAAGGAACACCACGGCCTCATCGGGCCGCCGGAAAAAGAGCTCATGGGCGTAAGGTGCCAGGGGTGCCCCTTGCCCCCCGGCCGCCATGTCGCGAGAGCGGAAGTTAGCAACCGTGGTGACACCCGTTCTTTCGGCAATGACGGCCGGCTCTCCAAGTTGGAGGGTGGAGGGGGTGAGGTCGACGACCCCATAGGGAGTCCGGAAACAGGTGCCCTTGGGAATATGCCGAATGGTCTGGCCGTGGGTTCCTATGAGGTCCACCCGGGAGAGAGGGACATTGGCTTTTCTGGCCAGCTCGACGGCGGCTCTGGCAAAGGCTTCGCCGAGCACGAAGTTGAGCGAGCATATCTCTGAGGCAGTACCTCCACCCGACCCCGAAATTGAGAGCACCTGTTCCCTCAAATGTCGGGGGTAGGGGAGGGTGAGGCAACCAAGAATCTTTGGCTTGAGAAGACCCCCGGGACTCTCCTTGAGCTTAAGGAGCGCGCCATCCACCCCGTCGGCCGAGGTGCCTGAGATCAAGCCTATGAGGGTCCAGAGCTTATCCCCACCACGGCGTCCCAACTTTTCTCCGCCCTCCGCTCGGCATCCTGTCTTTGAGCTCTTGACTCTCGCTGTAAATCCTCTGGTACTCCCCCCAATAAGCCAAAACCCGCTGAACGTAGTGACGAGTCTCCTGGTAGGGGATGCGGGCGATAAACTCTTGCAAATCCTCCCCCTTTCGCGCGCGCCACCAGCGCGCAACAACCCCTCGCCCTGCGTTGTAGCTTGCCACCGCCGGCACAACAGCACCCCCGAACTTCGAGAGGAGCTCTTTCAGGTGGGCCACACCCAGACGAATGTTGATCTGGGGGTCGAATAGTTCCTGCTCCTCCTCAAGTTTAACCCCTATGCGGGCCGCCTGGCGGCGACCCGTGGCTGGCATCAGCTGCATGAGGCCGATCGCTCCGGCCCAGGAGAGGCTCTCCGGGTCAAATCCGCTCTCCGCCATGATCATAGCATTGACCAGCAGGGGGTCCAATCCGGGCTCCCGCTCTCCTTTGAAAACCACCGGATAGGCCATCTGCCAGAATTCCGGCCGCAGTCCTCTACCCCGGAGGATGAGGTCGGGGAAGTTGTCCCTCAGAATCCGCGTTGAGAGGTGGAATTGCCCCCCTCTGTGATAAGCCCAGGCCAGCTGGTAGCGGAAGTATGGTTCTTCTGGAAGGCGCTCCAGATGGAGGGCTTCAAGCGCAAATAGCCCCAACTCCTTCAAGAGCCGGGCGGCCCGTAGTTCCTCCCTGAGGGCGGGACCCATACTCTTCGGGTCTGGGGCTTGCGGAAGGCCCCCCCCGGGCGAGGAGAGCACTTCCCCAATGCCCAGCCGCTCCAGAGCTATCCGGGCCAGCTGACCGTAATAGCTGTAGGGATTGGAGGAAAGAAGGCGGCGGTAGGCCGAGGCGGCGTGCACGGGCTTCCCGAGCCTCTCAGCAGAGCGGCCCTCCCAGTAGAGGGCATCCTCCAGAAGGTCCCCCTCGTGGAAGCGCTTTCCCATTTGCCCAAAGGTTGACCAGGCACTGAGGTAGTTACCCCGACGGTAATGAATCCAGCCGATCCTCCACCATGCTCGACGGGCTCGGTCGCTACTCTCCCATCCGCGCAAGATCTGCCGATAATGCTTGAGGGCCCCTCTCAGGTCCCCTCTATCCTCCCGATACCGCCCCAGAAGGAACGCGGCCCTCGGGGCCCAGGGTCCAGCCCCTTTCCTCCCCATGAGAGACCGAACGGTGCGGAGAAACTCCCTCACAGAATCCTGCCTGAGATGGACCCGGGCCAGGTAGTATAGGGCTTCGGAAACCCTTGAATCTCCAGGATTATTGCGGATGAAGGTTGTGAGGAGTTTTTTCGCCTCATTATTTTGCCTAAGCATAAAATGGCAGAGGGACTGCTCGAGCTCAATGAGGCCTCGCATGGGCCGGGTAGGCCCTTCCCCGAGGCTCGCCTTGAAATCCTCGATTGCCTCCCTGCAGCGGTAGGCCTTCTTAAGAGTCATTCCACGGTGGAAAAGTTCTCCAGCTGTAAGCCTTGGGAGAGGGGGGACTAGGGTGCGGCTCAGAGCCTCTTCTTGTCTTCGGGCCTGGGGGGCCTCCGAAGCCAGGGGTTTCTCAACCCAGAGTTTCCTCAGCAAGAGGGCCGCCGGCCTCTCCTCTCCGACGGCTTCGAGGCTTTCGGCCAGGCGATATTGAACATAGGTGGCCTCTTCCGCTTCTGGATACTGCCGAAGGAAGCGGCGGTAGAGTGAGGCGGCCTCACGGAAGTGTCCCCTCCCATCCAAAGCCTCGGCAAGCCCTACCAGAGAGCCCTTAGCCCGTACGCCCCGGGGATGGCGGGCGAGGAGCCTTTCGAAGGCCTCCTGCGCCTCCTCCCAGCGCGCCAGATGGAGGTAGGAGCTGGCGCGCATATAAAGGGCGTGCTCTTCGAGCAGAGGTAGGCCGGCCTCCTCACGGGAGAGGGAGAGAAGAGCCCTATCGTAGAGTCCAGCTTCGAAGGACGCATAGCCCATGAGGAAATCCAAAAGGGACCTCTCCACAGGCTCCCTGCTCCTTGCTCTCAGGGTCTCAAGCTCTTCCAAGGCCCTAGCCCATTTCCTTTCCTCGAGAAGGGCCTTAGCCCTGGAGTCGGGATAAAGGATGAGCTTGGGGTGTTCCGGGGAAGGGGGCCCACAGAGCGGAAAGCCTTGGGAGGCAAGAAGGAGGAGGGGCAGGGCACTTAAGAGGAAAATCCTTCCCATCCCCTCCCCCTCAGGCCCTCTCTCTGAACTCCGAACGCACAGCCCTCATGGCCCCTTGATCCAGGAACAGGTCGGCAGCGGTCACGGCAAGCACCTTGGCTGCTGTGAGAAGGCACCTTCTCCCCCGGGGGGAAGCAGCTGCACTTTCAAACTCTCGGGTATGACTCGGGACTTCAGCGGGAACCAGGGCCAAATTGGGATGAATGGTAGGCACGATCTGGCTCACGTTTCCTATATCCGAGGAGCCAATCTCTCCGGGCCCGCGGGTGGGCTCCTCTTTGATGCCCAGGAGGAGGAGATTTTTTCTGAAAAGCTCGGCCAGAGAGCGATTGGGCTTCATTGAGGCCATTGGACGTTCCCCCCGCTTAACGCGAAGCCTCGTGCCCGTCGCCCTGGCCGCCCCTCGGGCGCAAGCGATGACCCTTTCCTCCAGCTCCCGCAGGTATCCATCATCGGCCGCCCTCACAAAGAACCAGGCACCCGCCTCCTCGGGGATGATATTTGGAGCTTTTCCTCCCTGGGTTATGATGCCATGGATGCGCACATCGCTCCTGACCTGTTGGCGGAGGGCATTTATGTTATTGAAGGTGAGGATGACGGCATCCAGAGCATTGAGGCCCCGATGGGGGGCCGCAGCAGCATGAGCCGCCCGGCCCCTAAACCAGAAGCGAAGCTCCCGCATGGCAAGAAAGCTTACAAGGCAACGGGTCTCGTTTGAGGGATGGACCATCATCGCGGCATCGATCCCGTCGAAGGCTCCCCTCTGAGCCAGGATGACTTTGCCTCCTCCCCCTTCTTCGGCCGGGGCCCCTATTACCAGAAGCCGTCCCCGCCAGTGGCTTCCGAGGGCTGCGAGAGCTCGGGCCGCCCCCACGCTGGCAATACCTATGATGTTGTGGCCACAGGCATGACCGAGGCCCGGCAGGGCATCGTATTCAGCCAGCAAGGCAACCGAGGGAGCACTCCCCGAGAGCTCGGCCCGGAAGGCGGTATCCAACCCCTTAAGCCCTCCCTCCACCCGGAAACCTCCCGCCCGGAGGAGCTCCTGCAGGAGGGTCGACGCCTTAAACTCCTGAAAGCCCAGTTCAGGCTCCTGGTGAATCTTGCAGCAGGCGGCCCAGAGTTCTTTTCCTTGGGCCTCGACCTGACGACAGAGCTCTCTCTTAAGCTGGCTCAAGCGCATTTAGCAACTCTCCCAAATCTCCAGGAAGGCAACGGATAGGGGTAGGCCCTCCGACGGAGCCCGATTATCCCAGACCCTCCCCTCCTTGTCAAACGGATGCCATTATCAATTAGCCGTTGACTTTTGTTTCTCATGGTGGTAGCGTAATTGAAATACCGCCCCGAGGAGAACCCTTTGTTTCCCAGTATTTTTTCCTCTGTTCCAGCTTTCGCTCTCAGTCCCGCTTCGCCCAGGGGTGATGCCTTAGGGCTGATATGGAACTCGGGCCCGGTGGTGAAGTTTGTTCTCCTGGTACTGGTTTTCTTTTCGGTGGTCTCATGGGCCATCATAGTGCAAAAATACCTGCTTTTGTCCAGGGCTCAGCGGGAATCGGACAAATTCTTGCAAGCCTTTTGGGGGAGCCGACAGCTCGATACCCTTTATGAAAGCTCTGCCGGGCTGCCCCACAGCCCTTTGGCTAAGGTTTTCAGGGAAGGGTACAGGGAATTTTCCCGGATAGCCTCCAGGAATGAGGGAGGGAGTGTGGGCGTTCTCACCACTGAGCTGACGATGGAGAATGTAAGCAGGGCGCTCCATCGCACGACGAGCCTTGAGACGACAAGACTCGAGCGCGCCATGACCTTCCTCGCCACTACCGGAAGCGCCTCTCCTTTCATCGGCCTGTTCGGAACAGTGTGGGGCATCATGAACTCCTTTCGGGAGATAGGCCAGGCGGGTACGGCCGGCCTGGCCGTGGTGGCACCGGGCATCTCCGAGGCTCTCATCGCCACCGCCATGGGGTTGGCGGCGGCAATACCTGCTGTCATAGCTTATAATTATTTCTTGAGTCGCATAAGGTTGCTTTCCTCGGAGATGGAGAATTTCTCCTCGGAATTTCTGAACATCGTCGAGCGCTCCTTTTTGCAGAAGTGAACTCCGGGCTGGCTCTGGGAGTGAGGTCATGGCTATAGGCCGGAAGGATGGGACGGCTCTCTCGGAGATTAACGTTACGCCCCTTGTGGACGTGATGTTGGTGCTTCTGGTCATCTTCATGGTGACGGCCCCTCTGCTCCAGCAGGGTCTCGATGTGAACCTCCCCCGCGTCAAGGGAAAGGGCGTCGAAGCCAAAGAGGATCAGGTGGTCCTCACTATCACGAAGGACCGAAAGGTCTGGCTGAACCAGCATTCTTTCACCCTGCCCCAGCTTGGACAGAAGCTGAAAGCCATCTTCAAGGAGCGGGGGGATAAGGTCATTTTTCTGAGAGCCGATAAGGATGTGCCTTACGGGGTAGTGGTAGAGGCGATGGCTGTCATCCGCGAGAGCGGTATCGACCGGTTGGCGATGATCACCGAACCCGTTAAGCTCGATAGTTTCTAGCCCCGGCTTTGTCCCACAGGGGGCGGCCTCCAGAGGGTAACTTCCAGAAACCGTGAGTGAGAGGGCAGGTTTCTCCTTCGGCAGAGGGCTAAGGTGGTAGCGGAGCACTATGAGCTGCGGGGGTTCAGGGATGGGCCAAGCTTCAGAAAGGCCATAGGCTTTTCGGTGGTCTTACATCTACTGCTTTTTGGTGCGGCCCTGTTCTTGGTGCCCTCTAACCCGAGGAGGCTATTTTATTCCCCCGCCTATACGGTTAGCCTGGTGGGGCCGGGAGCGCTGCGGGAAGAAAAGCCTGCTTCCAGGGTCGAGGCCACCAAAAAGTCGGTGGCGAGGCCAGAGGCCAAGGCGGTCAGGCCAGTCAAGAAGGTGAAGGAAAGGAGACCCCGACCGCAGCCAAAAGCCAAACCCAAAGTGATACCCCTTGAGAAAGTTGCCTCAGCAAAGGAATCCAAGAAGGTGCCCCCCGAGGCTCCTGCGCGTGAGGTCAATAAGGCCCCAGAGCCCAGCTCCAGGGTGGCCGCGGCTGTCGAACGCATCCGCCAGAAGCTAGCCAAGGAGGCTCCCGTTGGCGGCACTCCCTCGGCCCCGGGCTCTGGTGGACCATCCGGAGGAGGAAGCGCGGGGCTCACAGACATCATTTTTCGGGAGTACTATAATCTCATCTGGGAGCGGGTGAGTGATGCCTGGGTACTTCCGCAGAATATAGAAGAAGGGGAGAGGAAACGTCTGGTGGCAATTGTGGAATTCCAGGTGGCCAGGACGGGGGAGATAAGCAAGGTGCGCCTTGAGAGCTCCTCGGGGAACACATACTTCGATAACTCTGCCCTCAGGGCCGTCCAAAAGGTTAACCCCCTGCCGTCCTTTCCCCCCGAGTTGACGCGTCCTTATCTGATGGTGGGTGTTCGCTTTCACAACCCTAATGATTGAGCTCCCATGAAACAGCTCAGAGGGAAAAAGTTTCTCTCAATCCTTCTCGCCGCCTCACCGCTTCTCTTTATGGGCCTGGCCTTCGGCCAGTTCCCGGAGGGGAAGGTCTATCTTGACCTTTACTCTCCAGCAGCCCGAAAGCTTCCCGTCGCGATCCCAGCTTTCCGCTACCTGGGACAAGGCATGGAGGGCGGGGTGCTGGGAATAAAACTGTCCCAGGTTATCTCCGATGACCTCGGGGCCTCCGGCCTCTTCAGGGTAATCGACCCGGCTGCCTATCTGGAGGACCCTCAGAGTGCGGGCCTGAGCCTGGGGGAGCAAAACTTCAGGGATTGGGTCATCCTTGGAGCGGAGGCCCTCATAAAGGGGGGCTACTCCCTGGACGGAAAAGGAATCCTTCGAATGCAGGGACGCCTTTTCGATGTGCTGCGACGAACCCAGGAGTTGAGCAAGGAACTCGACAAACCCGCCAGCCGCTATCGTCGCCTCGCTCATCAATTCGCCGACGAGATTATCCTCAAATTTACGGGGGAGCCCGGGGTTTTCAATACGCGGGTGGCTTTTGTGAACCGCCGCACTGGAAATAAAGAGCTCTTCCTGATGGATTTTGACGGCTATAATATGGTTCAGCTCACGGCAAATCGCTCAATAAACCTTTCCCCCGTCTGGTCGCCAGATGGAGAGTCTTTGGCTTACATCTCCTACAAGGATGGCGCGGCGGGAATTTTCATTCGGAATCTTCGGACGGGCTCAGAGTGGAAGGTGCGCTGGCGGAGGGGGGCCGCCATAGGAGCGGCCTGGGCTCCCGACGGGAAGCGGCTGGCTTTGGCCCTTGGTGTCGGGGATAACTTCGAGATTTTCCTCATGGAGCTCGCCTCCCGAAAGCTCAGAAGGCTCACTCGTCATTGGGCCATAGATGTAAATCCCAGCTGGTCGCCAGATGGACGTTTCATAGCCTTCGTCTCCAGCCGGCCCGGGAGCCCGCAAATATATATCATGGATGCCGAGGGTGGAAACCTGAGCCGCGTCAGCTTTGAGGGGGAATATAACTCCACGCCAGCCTGGTCGCCCCGTGGTAACCGCATAGCCTTTGCCTCGCGGAAAGAGGGAGGCAAGGCCTTTGACATTTACCTCATCCAGCCCGACGGGAGTGGCCTTCAGCAGCTTACGGCTCATGCTGGCGACAATCAGGAGCCGTCCTGGTCTCCCGACGGGCGCCATCTCCTGTTCAGTTCCACGCGGGAGGGCTACTCAGCCATCTACCGTATGACGGCTTTCGGGGAGAACCTCAAGCGGCTGGGTCCCGGGTCCGAGCCCAGCTGGTCCCCTCGTCTGCCGTGAAGGCAAAGGCTAGATTTGCAGGATATTTTATTTTACAATTTGCAATCCCTGGGATATAATTTTGGAAACTCAGAGTATCTAACACTTCCGGCAGGATAGCCTGACCGCTGCCCTGCAATCTGAGGGAGGAGTTGTAATGCTCGCAAATAGGTATCTCCGCCTTGGCGGACATCTCTCTTTGGCGATTGCCCTTTTATTTTTCGTGGGTTGTGCAAGGAAGGCCGTCAAGAAGGAGGAGCCCCAGATAACCAAACCCGAGGTGAAAGTAGTGCAGCCGCCCAAGCGGGTGGTGCCGCCAAAGCCTGAGGTCTCGCCCGAGGAGCGGGAGCGAATGGCCCGCGAGAAGGAGGAGAGACTGGCGGCCGAGTTCCGCATGTCCGCGCAGGATTTTGAGTCGGAACTCGTGCATTTCGACTTCGACAAATCGGAAATCAAGCCTGAGTACAAGGCGATTCTGGACCGAAAGGCGGAGTTTTTGCTCAAATACAAGAGCGTCGTGGCCGAAATAGAAGGCCATTGCGATGAGCGCGGCACCATTCAATATAACATCGCCCTGGGCGAACGCCGATCCGTCTCCGCCAAAAGATATCTCGTGGCTTTAGGCGTGGAGGAGGGCCGCCTGAAAACCATTAGCTACGGAGAGGAGAAGCCTCTGGACCCAGGCCATAGCGAGGAGGCTTGGAGTAAGAACCGAAGGGCTAAGTTCAGAATCTTGAGCGGACGGCCATACTGAGAACCCCCTCGGATCCTCCTCGCTCCTTCCAGAGGCGGGGAGGATTTTTTTCTTTCGGCAGGGCTCCAGCCATGCTCCTCAGAAGCTCTTCTTTTAGAGTTATCGCGGCGTCGGCTCTTTTGCTGCTTCCGCTCGGGTGCGAGGGCGTTGTCCTAAGGAGCGATCTCGACCCCGTATACCAAGAGCTGAGGAGCCTCCGCCGGGATTACCGCCAACTTGCGGCGCGCTATGAGGGGGCCCTTGGGGAGGGCCAGGAGACTCAGGCCACCCTGAGGAGTGACCTCCAGAGTGCCCGGGGTGCTATAGAATCAGCACGAAGGTCTCAGGCGGACCTTGAGACTCGCCTGGAGGGCGTGCGGCGGGAGGTGGAAAAGCAGACGAGCATTTCGGAGGAGGGGCGCCACCTGGCGCAAAAGACAGACCGCGAGGTGACCGAGCTCCAGAAAGAATTGGACTCGCGGCTTAAGGGCATAGAGGAGGAGCTCAAGTTAGTTAAGGCCCGCCTGGGTATTGCCGGACCCGGCACTCCTGAGGGAAAAGTCGGGGCAGCTCTAACTCCGGGGACCAAGACACCGGCTCCGGCGGAGGTGTCCGCCTTGCCTTCGGAGGAAGGCGAGGTTCCACCCCGGGCTCCCGCTCCAAAACCCCAAGAGCAAGAGGCACCTCCCCCGAAGCCCGAGGTTCAGGCCAAAGTTCCCGGAGGTGTCCTTTCCCCCCCCGTCCCTTTGCCAGAGGAACTGGAATATCACCGGGCGCTTAGCACCCTGCGCGAAAAGCAGCAATATGACCTCGCACGCCGCATGTTTGAGAAATTCATCAAAAAATATCCCCTGAGTGAGCTGGCCGACAATGCCCAGTATTGGATAGGCGAGACCTATTATGTGGAAAATAAGTACGAGCGGGCCATTCTGGCCTTCGCCGAAGTTCAGGAAAAATACAAGGAGGGCGACAAAGTTCCCGATGCCGTACTCAAGCAGGCCCTCTCCTTCGCCGCCCTCGGGGATAAGAACGCCGCCAAAGACCTCTTGAGGCAACTCATCTCCCGTTTCCCGGCCTCCCCAGCCGCTGGGCTAGCCAAGCAGAAGCTCGGAGAACTCTAAGGCGTAGCTCCTCCCCCTCCAGGCATCTCCTCGAAGGAAGTCCCCCTTTTTCAGTAGTGGAAGGGAATGCTATAATTCTTCTTGAAATTTCCGAAACCCGTTTCGCCTTCCGGGAGCCCACTCCTCTCATGAAAAAGGTTTTCATCGCAGTGGGGGCCATTTTTCTGGGCCTTATCCTATTAGCCCTTCTCCTGCCGGCATTTTTGGATTTGAGCCCCCAAGGGGAGCGCCTCACCCGGAGCCTGAGCGAGGCTCTTGGGAGGAGGGTTGAGCTTGAGGGGTTTAGGCTTCGCCTGCTCCCCCGGGTGGCACTGATTGGGAGGGAGCTGACGGTATATGATGAGCCCGAGTTCGGGGGTGAGCCCGCTCTCACAGCCAAGAGCTTGAGGGTGAGCCTCAAGTGGCTCCCCCTTCTGCGGGGAAGGGTGGAAGTGGCCCGGGTCTCGCTGGCGAGGCCGGCTTTGACTCTCAGGAGGAACATGGAAGGCCGCTACAACTTTATTTCCTCCGCGAGGCCCCCCGTGAAGGAGCCCTCGCCACCGCCCGAGGGAGCCCTTCCCGGGGCGCCCCCGACTCCTTTGCCTGAAAAGGCTCCCCCGCCTCTTTTTTTCCTGGCGGCGGCTCTTCGGGTAGAAGGGGGGAGGATGAGCTTTATTGACGAGCGAGCAAGCCCCGGGACTCCGCATCTCACAACCATCGAGGGTCTCAGCCTGCGAGCGGAGCCCCCCTCTCCGGCCGCTCCCTCCAGCTTCAGGCTCCTGGCCAGGAGGCCGGAGTTAGAGGTGAGGGGCAAATTAGGCCCCGTGGACCCCGAGGAGCCCTTTTCATCCCCCTTCAGCGGAGACCTGAGCGCGAAGGGGATAGAGCTTGCTTCCCTGGGAAAATATATACGCGAGCTCTCAGGGAGGCTGCCCCTTCGGGTCGAAAAGGGAAGGGCCGACCTCAAGCTCTCCTTCAAGGGGAGAGCGGGGAAGAAGGTGAGCCTCAAAGGGGAAATCCGCCTGCACGGGGTGAGCCTGGCTCAGAGAGGCTCTTCCGGGCCTCTGGCGGAGGGTGCTACCCTCAGCTCTCAGGTTGAGGCTCAATATGAATGGGAGGGAGAAAAGCTGAACCTCTCTCACCTGGAGTTACACGGGGGGGAGCTGAGCGTTAAGGGCCGGGGGAGTTTGAGGAGGCCCTTTGGAGAAGAGAGGGAACTTACCTTAGAGCTTGAGCTCAAGTCCGCTGACCTCAAAAGCCTTATGAGCCCTCCCCTGAGGCGTATTCTCCCATGGCCCGAGGGGCTCAGGGCGGAGGGAGACGCCCTCGCAAGGGTTAAGGTCGAGGGGAAGATGAGGGAAGGCCTGAAGGTCAGGTCCAGCCTCTATCTTGACGGCTCATCCCTTAGCCTCGGGCGATATTTCCAGAAGCAAAGAGGGGTTCCCCTGCAGCTGGTCTTGGTGGGGGAGGTCGGCAAAGAGGCACTGCATTTCTCTCTCATCCAGCTTCAGCTGGGCTCTCTGGTAGTTGGGGGCAGGGGGACGCTCTCCGAGCCTTGGGAGGGGCAGAAGTTAAACTTGCTTCTTACCTCTCAGCCGATGAATCTGGAGAAAGTCACGCTTTTCTCCCCGCGGCTCGAGCCATTTGAGCTCAGCGGTCAGGGCAGACTGGAGCTCTCCTTTGAGGGTTCTCTCTCGCGTCTCAATGGGGGAAGAGCCCGAGGTTCCCTGCAGCTTGCGAACGTAGGCCTCACCCTTCCGGGGGTGGAAAAGCCCGTTGAGTCCCTCAGTGGCTTCTTCGAGTTGAAGGAAGGGGTGATTTCCGGAAGAAATATCTCCTGGAAGATGGGGGGCTCGACATTTTCCCTGGACGGAACCCTGGAGGGCATTGCTTCACCCCGGCTGAATTTCAGGCTTCACTCTCGAAGGCTTCTTCTGGATGAGCTCATCCCTGAGAGGGGCCACAGAAAGGAGCAGCCGCGCAGAGCGAAAACCCTTCTGTCTTCTTCGCTCATCCCGATGGCCTCGGCTGAATCGGGGGGGAATCCCTCCCCTCCGGTGAAGCCCTCCTCACTCCTCCATCGCATAAAGGCCAGAGGCCTCCTCGGGGTGGATTCCGGCCGATTCAAGGGGGTGCGATTCGAGAGACTGAAGGGAGAGATATCCTATGAAAAGGGGGACCTGACCTTTGAGCACCTGAGCGCTCGGCTTTTCGGCGGCGAGGCCTTCGCTGAGGGGAAGCTGAATTTCTCGGGAGGGCCTCCGCGCTACCACTTTTCCCTCAACCTGCACGGCGCAGAGCTCGGTGAGGTCGCAGCCCTCTGGGGAAAGGGAAACCTGCTGAGGGGGGAGCTGAGCGGTACCCTTGAGCTCGTTGGCTCAGGCTTCGAGCATGAGGCTCTGAGAGAGAGCTTGCAGGGAGAAGGCCGGGTCGAGGTCGGGGGGGGCTCAATCTACCCTCTGGAGTTGATGGAGGAGGTGCGACGATTCTACCGTGGACGGGAGCCCTTGGGCGAGACCCCCTTTCAGGGGGCGGGAGCCAGCTTTAAGGTCGCTCGGGGCGAGGTGAGGACGAGCGACCTCAACCTCCGCGCCGATGGTCTTCGCCTGGAGGGAGAAGGCGCCTTGAGTTTTGAGGGGAATCTCGATTTTAAGGCCTCGGCCATATTGAGCGGAAAGTGGGCCCGGTACTTCATGGGCCGCGACCTGAGGCGGTTCCTCGAAGATAGCAAGGGAAGAATCACCATTCCGTTCGTCATAGAGCGCAATTTCCGGAACCCCCTCATCCGTCTCGACCCGGAGCGCGCGAACCTCCTCATGAAGGGGTTTCTCGGCCCTTCCAAAGGGGCCAAGGAGGAGCAAAAGGACAAGCTCCGGGAGGGGATAAAGGAACTCCTCAGGAAGATCCTGCCTTAAAGGAAGGCCAGGCCCTCAGCTCTTGTTATGGGGCTGAGGGTCCCGGAAGAGATGGATATCAGTGAGAAAGGCCATGGTTCCTAAAGAAGTAGAGACCCGTATGAGGAAGCTGGCCGGGCTCATAAATTACCACGATTACCGGTATTACGTGCTTGATTCTCCTGAAATTGCTGATGCTGAATATGATGCTCTCGTGCGGGAGCTCCTGGAGCTTGAGAAGAAGTATGACTACCATCTTCCCGACTCCCCGACCCAAAGGGTGGGGGGAAAGCCCCTTGAGACGTTCGGCACCGTCCTTCATTCCCTGCCCATGCTGAGCCTGGAGAATGCCGTCAGCGCTGAAGAGGTAAAAGAGTTTGACGAACGCATCAAGCGTTTCCTCCTTAGCCAGGAAGGACTCATCGTACTCCCCATCAGCAATTTCAGGGGAATCAAGCACTTAACATGGGTGAAGGGGCTGGATTATGTGGCCGAGCCCAAGCTGGACGGCGTGGCCGTGGAGTTGGTCTACAGAGATGGCCTCCTCACGACGGGCTCCACCCGCGGAGATGGGGTGAGGGGTGAAGACGTGACCCAGAACCTCAAAACCTTAAAGAGTATTCCCTTGAGCCTGATGAGGCCTGACGCAGATTTCCTTGGGGTCCCGAGGCTTCTGGAGGTGAGAGGCGAGGTCTTCATGCGGGTCGAGAATTTCAAGCGCCTCAATGAAGAACGGGCCGAGGCGGGCGAGCTCCTCTTTGCCAACCCGAGGAACGCTGCCGCCGGCTCCCTCCGCCAATTGAACTCCCGCGTCACCGCCTCCCGTCCGCTCGAGATCTTCTGCTACGGAGTGGGCCGGGTGGATGGGGTGAGCCTCAAGACCCAGTGGGAGGCCCTTCAGGCCCTGCCCTCCTGGGGCCTCAGGGTCAACCCCGAGGCGCGGCTCTGCCGCGGCATCAAAGAGGCTCAAGACTACTATGAGGAACTCCTGGAAAGGAAGGAGTCCCTGGGCTATGAGATGGACGGCCTGGTAATCAAGGTGAACAGCTTTGAACTGCAGGCTCTCCTGGGCGAAAAGTCCCGAAGCCCTCGTTGGGCACTGGCCTATAAGTTCCCCGCCAGGCAGGCCACAACCGTCGTGAAGGACATCATCGTGGGGGTGGGTCGCACGGGAACCCTGACGCCCGTGGCCATCATGGAGCCGGTGAGAGTGGGGGGAGTCGAGGTCAGCCGGGCCACACTGCACAACCAGGACGAGGTTGAGAAAAAGGATGTGAGGGTCGGGGACACGGTAGTGGTCCAGCGGGCCGGGGAGGTTATCCCGGAAGTCGTGTCAGTGGTGCCGAGCCGCAGGCCGCCGGGGACGCGACCCTTCCGCATGCCCTCCCGCTGCCCTGAGTGTGGCGCGGAGGTGGTCAGGCTTCCCGGTGAGGCGGCCCACCGCTGCGTGGGCCTCTCCTGCCCCGCTCAGCTCAAGGAGGGCATACTGCACTTCGCCTCCAAAAACGCCATGGATATCGACGGGCTCGGGGAGAAGCTTGTGGCTCAGCTGGTGGAAAAGGGGCTGGTGCGAAACGTGGCGGACCTCTACGCGCTGACCCAGAAGGAACTGGAAGCCCTGGAGCGGATGGCGGAAAAGTCGGCGGCCAACATCGTTGCTGCTCTTGAGCGTTCAAAGCGCCCTGAGCTCTCCCGCTTTATTTTTGCGCTGGGCATCCGCCATGTGGGAGAGCACATGGCTCGGGTGCTGGCTAGCCATTTCGGAAGTCTGGAAAAGCTTTCTCAGGCCAAAGAAGATGAGCTTATTGCAATCAAAGAGGTGGGGCCTCAGGTGGCTCGGAGCGTCGCCACATTCTTCTCTCAACCTGAAAACCGGAAGGTGATAGAGCGCCTTCTGAGCTCCGGTGTCGAGGTGCGGAAGACCGGTACGCCCATGGGCGAAGCGGGTCCGCTGTGGGGCCTGAGCTTTGTGCTAACGGGAGCCCTTGAGGGAAGAACTCGGGATGAGGCCAAGCGTGCCATCGAGGCCAAGGGGGGGAAGGTGGCATCGAGCGTCAGCTCGAAAACGGACTACCTGGTCACGGGCGCCAATCCCGGGTCCAAGCTGCGGGAGGCCGAGCGCCTGAGAATTGCTACCATCAGCG
Organism: uncultured bacterium; assembly: GCA_964575845.1. Taxonomy (GTDB): domain Bacteria; phylum UBA8248; class UBA8248; order UBA8248; family CAZNSX01; genus CAZNSX01. The sequence goes on from CAZNSX010000009.1 coordinate 79,191, forward strand.
AGGCGGAGCTTGAGCAGTTCCTCCAACGGGGACCGGATAGCCTCAAGAGCTCTGAGAAGAAACCCTAGGAATCATTTCTCCCACAAGATATTGAACTGGTCGATGATACTGTAGACGTGCCCTTAGCAGTTGGCACGCTCCCGTGTCGAATTCGGGTTGAACCAGTCCGTTTCCCGCACTATTCGATTACTCTCAAAGGGGATTGGACAAGACCGACGGAATCCGGGGCCAGTTCCAGACAGGTCTCAGGCCTTAAGAGTTTAAGGGGTACGGGGAGGGTCGAGAGGTGCCTCTCGTCAGCTTTCTTTCTGGATGAGCGCCTCCCGCAAGCTATTGTCCAAAAAGTAGAAATTCAAGAGCTTAAATCCGGAGAAAATCTTTATTATTTCCCGATTCTTGTAGACCACCTTGCGGTCCCGCTCTTGCCCCGCGCTCAGGTACTCGAACCGACCTCGGTTCATAATCCTATAGACCACCTGCTCTTTGGACTGGGAGCCCAGCTCAAGGTTGAAGATGGCAAAGACAAAGCCGTCCCGCTTGAGGAGGGAGAAGCACCTCTGCACCAAGGCAAGACCAACCTCTCGCTCCAGGTAATCCAGAACGTCCCAATATATGATGCCGTCGAAGAAATCCTCCCGATAGCTAAATCCCTCCAGCAAGTCTGACTTTTCCCCTTCGTCCTCTTGCTCCCTCCGGGCTAAGGTAATCAGAATATCCTCTACGTAGACCTTCATGCCCAGATTGCATAGATATTCGATATTCCTCCCGCAGACATAGCCCAAATCCAAGACGCAGGGCCTCGGCCTCTTCTCCAGATAGTCCATGAAATTTCTGAAGGCGAGTGTTGAATGAACAAGAGGCGACACGGATTGTGCCTCCTGGTCCACTCTGGCTCGAAGGAATTTTCCCCAAACCATGGCCGACTGCGGAAAAGGAGAACTAATTGCCTTGGGCCCGATAGCAGGCCTTGGCAAAAGGGAAAGACATGAGCTCCCTTCTCACGAAAAAGAACCTGCTAACTCTCACCGCTTTCCGAGGACTCCCCCTCCACCTTGCCAGCCACCGAACTCTCCAATTTCTCTTGAGCCCCTTTAGTCAGCTTGCGGGAATAGTAGGAAGCTGTAACCGTGGCTGGCGCTTCCTCCATCTCAACGCTTCCCTTGAAGTTGGCCCCATCCTCGATGACTATTCTTGGAGCCTTCAGGTCACCCGTCACCGACCCCGTGCTCTTTATCTCCAGGCGCTCGGAAACGGCTATATTGCCTATGACCTTGCCGGCCACTCGCACATTCTTCCCTATGACCTCGGCCTCAATGTTGCCTGTCTCACCGATCATGAGGTCGTGGCTCTCAAGCCTGATCTTTCCCTCCACCTTGCCCTCGATCTCCAGGTCCTCATTTCCCGAGAGCTCCCCTTTGATGTAAATGCTTTCCCCTATGCGCGTACCCTGCTTGTTGCCGGATTTGACCCGAGAAGCCGCATCTTCGAAAATTGGCCTCTCAGACTCCCTCGGGAGACCCAACTCCTCCTTCTCTTCACGCTTTTTCTGCCACATAAATACCCCTCCAACGGTTAGATTGGCTCAGGGTAGCACCCCTCCCCCACCGGCCTCACCCCTTAGTAGCGCAAGACGTTCATGTTCGAAATTCCAAAGCAAATATTATCATATATCCATCAATCACAAAAGGCATCTTTACGTTCTGACGCCCTGCCCCCGAAGGCCAAGGCGCCTTCGCTATCAGGGCTCTCGAGCAGACCTGGCGGAGGGTAAAATCGGAGAAGTTCCTCAGGGGAGGGTCTTTCCCTCGATGCCCAGAAACAGACGGAAAGCAGCCGTCCTGGTTACCATGAAGGCATTCCCCTCCCGGTCAAAGGCCGCGCCGATGAGATTGGGGGCGCTGACCACCACTTCGGCTTCGCCATTAGAGGCAATCCGAACAAGGCCTCGCTGGCCGCCCAAAGAAGCGGCGATATAAACATTATTATCCGCATCGAAGGCCATCCCCTCGGGGCGGCCCAGGCCCGTGTAAAATGTGCTAACCTCGCCCGTGGGGCTCAAGCGATAAATGTTGTCATAGCTAGAAAGAGTGGGGCCAGAGACGTAAAGGTGGTTGTGGTTGTCAAAGGCCAGATGATAGGCCGAGACGCTGGGCTCCAGAGTAGCGAAGGCTTCTGCCATGCCCGCCTCATCCACGCGGAAGATGGTTCCGCTGCGGTCTCCCACATAAAGGGCTCCATCGGAACCAAAGGCTATCCCCGTTGTGATACCCAAGTTTTCGGCAAAGACCTCTAACTCTCCGTAAGGGCGTACCACGTAAACCTTACCGTCCAGCCGGCTGGAGACAAAAAGTAGCCCCTCGGCGTTGAAGGCGATGGAGGTGGGGTTGACAATATCGGAATTAAAGGGGGTTTTCTCGCCTGAGGGGCTCATCTTGAAGATGGAGACTGGGACCCGCTCACCCCTGCTTCCGCTATAAGTGACGAAGAGATTTCCCTCGGAGTCCACAGCGGGGTTAGCCACGGGATGGAGATCACCCGCCAGTTGCACCCCCACCTCAAAGAAAGTCTCCGCCACCGGCTTCCCCGAAGCCTCCAGCCTCAAAATACCCGAGGCTGCCCCCTCTGGAATCTGTACAGTGAGAAATCGCCGTGAGATGCTCACGGGACGAGCCGGAATGCCGTTGAAGGAAAGCTGCAGAGTGCTCAAAGCATCCGTCAGCGTACCGTTCCACTCGACCCGCACTACTCCCCGCGGAAGACCCGCCTTTGGCCTAACCTTCAACTGGCTCACCGAAATCGCTTCTCTCCCAGAAAGGAATAACCCTCAGGCTCAGCCATCCTTCCTTATCACCCTTATTTCAAAACCCTCGACCTTGAGCTCCTCCACGCGGCAGCTGGCTCGGGCGCGCTCATCCATGTGCTTATCCACCTTAAAGCACTGAAACATGGCCTCCTCGGGGGATGCGGCGGCATGCACATGCCAGCAACACAAGGGGCCCATACTGGAAACAATATAGAGTTTATAGGTTTTTTCCATGGGCCACATCCTCAGCCTTTAGGAGAATGAGTGAATGAATGAATGATTTAAATGGCTATCGCACCCTCAATATAACACATCCTCTTCCCGTCGCGGGCACTATTTTCTCCTGTTCTCTGCAGGTTTACGAGAAAAAAGCCCGCTCCCGAAGGAGCGGGCCTGAACTATCGACCGACCAGCAGGACTAGACCCCTTTGACCTCCTCCTCTAACCCCTTGGCTTCCTCCCAGTAGAAGGACCGAATTCCCTCCATCACCAGTCGGTATGCCTCAGCCATGCCGACGTGGAGGTCACCCGACCGGACCCCCATGGCGGAGAGGAGCTCTAAGGCCTGATTGAAGCCTTCATCAATGGAAGATTTAAGCTTCGCCACCTTGCCGTTGAGTTCCTTGAGGCTCCGGTGCTGCCCACTGGAGCTGAGGGCATCAGCGGCAAAGCTGACTATGCGGCTAGCGGCCGACTCTGCAGAGTTCACCTCTGGCCAGCCCTCGGGTTCTGTGGAGGTCGCCTTTGCCGAGAAGCTGTCCCTAACCCTCTTGGCCGACATCTCTAAAAGCACCTGGAAGAGGCCTCTCTTGCCCGAGAAATGGAGCGTAACCCGGTCACTGGAGCTTGGTAATTGAGTCCCGGATCTTCTCGGCAGGGTTCTTTCCCGCCTCGCTGGTCCTCCGTGATGACCCAGGTCGAGACCTGCCATTCTCTCGATCATGCAGTATACCTCCCATCTGCGCAGATCTTTTCTTAACGTGTTCTTCGGCAGAGGGAGGCAAAACTTTAGAGGTTTTTTCTTTTTAAAGAGGCCAAAGCCCCAAGGGAGGCTTTTTCACCGCCGATTGAGGAGCTCTATCGACACCCCATCGGGGCCCTCGATGAAGGCCGCACGTGTCTTGGGATTAACGTCCCAGGGCTCTCGTACTATTGTGACCCCCTTGTTCTTCAGCTCCTCACAGAACTCATCAAGGCTCCCCTTCACCAGAATGGCCATATGGTCAATCCCATGGCCTGGCGGCCTGCCCCCAGAGGGGTAATCCTCCCCTGGCCTGGTACCGCGGATGAAGAGGGGCATATCCCCCAAACGCATGTAGACCATCGGCGCTCCCATCATATCCACACGGCCTGTTTCCTCAGCACCGAAAACATCTTTGTAAAATTGGGCGGTCGATTCCAGCTTCTCACTGATGAGGTGTACATGATCGGTTGCGAACTGCATAGTGAATCTCCTCTCTGAAGGCACCTCCTGGAAGTTTAAGCCAAAACCCACTAAAACTATAGCAGGGCTCCCCCTTTGTCAAACCCTTTATTCCCAGAGATAGAGCTTATGTGGAGATTGCTTTGAGGGAAGGTATTTGATATAAAATAATCGTAAGACTATTATTTCAGGTGCGGGGAGAAGAAAATGAGTTACCGAGCGTGGTTTGAGTGTATCGCCCGCTGCGGCGAAACTTACTCTCTCTATGACACTGTCTACCGCTGCCAGAAATGCGGGTCCCTCTTGGAAGTGGTTCACGACCTGGAGGCCCTGAGGGCCCTGACGCCTCAACACTGGAAAGACCTCTTCGATGACCGCTACAAGCGCCACATCTGGCCTTACGGGAGTGCCGTGTGGGGCAAGAAAGAGTGGGTGTGCCCCAGCGTGGATAACGAGAATATAGTCTCTATGTATGAGGGCGGGACGAACCTCTTCTGGGCCGACCGTCTCGGCAAGGAGATAGGCGTTCCCGACCTCTGGATAAAGCAGTGCGGCAACAGCCACACGGGCTCCTTCAAAGACCTGGGAATGACGGTACTGGTTTCAGTGGTCAAGCAGATGATTGCGGATGGCCGGGATATAAGGGCCGTGGCGTGTGCCTCCACCGGGGACACTTCGGCCTCTCTGGCCGCCTACTGTGCCGCCGCCGGAATCCAGTCCGTTGTCATTTTGCCCAAGGACAAGGTCTCCAATGCCCAGCTCATCCAGCCCATATCCAATTCCTCTCTGGTGCTCTCACTGGAGACTGATTTCGACGGCTGCATGAAGATCGTCCAGAGGATTTGCAGCGAGAACCAGATCTACTTGGCCAACTCCATGAACTCCCTCAGGATCGAAGGCCAGAAGACCGTCAGCATCGAACTCGTCCAGCAGTTCGACTGGGAGGTCCCGGATTTTATCATCATCCCGGGGGGCAACCTGGGCAACGTGAGCGCCCTGGGCAAGGGCTTCCTCATGATGAAGGAGCTGGGGCTCATCGACCGCCTTCCCCGCATAGTGTGCGTCCAGGCGGCCAAAGCTAACCCCCTCTACCGGAGCTACCTGACGGGGTTCAAAGAGTTTTCCCCCATGACGGCGGGCAAAACCTTGGCGAACGCCATCCAGATCGGAAATCCCGTGAGCATCGAGAAAGCCATCGACGTCCTGAAGCAGTTCGACGGCATCGTAGAGCAGGCCACCGAAGATGAGCTCGCCAATGCCGCTGCACGGGCCGACCGCACTGGAATGTTCAATTGTCCCCACACGGGCGTGGCCCTGGCAGCGCTCTTTAAGCTCGTTGACCAGGGGGTGATAGAGCCCCAGCACCGCGTGATTGTCATCTCCACAGCCCATGGGCTCAAGTTCACTGACTTCAAGATCGCCTATCATGAGAGCCATTTGGAAGAGGTAGAGTCGCGGTACGTGAACCTCCCTGTTGTTCTTCCCGATAAGTACCAGCGGGTCAGGGACGCTATTTTCAGCAGGCTTGACGCCCTTCAGCGGGTTTGAAGGAAGGATAAAATAATAAATGGAAAAGAAGGAGGCCGGATTCTCCACAAGGGCCGTGCATGCCGGCGAAGACCACCAAAAGCCCGAGAATGCCATAACCACTCCCATCTACCAGACTTCGACCTTTGTTTTCCGCGACTCGGATGAAGTCAGGGCCTATCAGGAACATCGCATCCAGCGCTATGAGTATGGCAGGTACGGCAATCCGACCCAGCGGGCGGCCGAGGAGAAGCTGGCCGCGCTGGAAGGGGCCGAAGATTCCCTCCTCTGCGCCAGTGGCATGAGTGCCATAACCTCCACCCTCATCGCCATGCTGAGGAGCGGAGGCCACCTCATCATAACCAATGACTCCTACCGGCGGACCAGGCAGTTCTGCCTGACCATCCTCCAGAAGTTCGGCATCGAGACCACAGTGGTTCCTGCTGGAGATTACGAGGCCATGGAGAAGGCCCGCCGGGAAAATACAAGGCTCTTCTTATCCGAGAGCCCTACCAACCCATATCTCTATGTCCTGGACCTGGAGCGGGTGGCCGCTTGGGCTCGGGCTCATCGGATCCGGACTATCATCGACAGCACACTTGCCACACCCTATAATCTCAGGCCGCTCAGTTGCGGCATAGACCTCGTCATCCACAGTGGCACTAAATACCTGGGAGGCCACAATGACCTCATGGCTGGGGCCGTTGTGGGTGGTGGCGACATGGTGGGCGCTATCCGCGACGCACACGGGATCTTGGGCGGAGTGATCGACCCTCACAGCGCATACCTCCTCATTCGCGGCCTGAAGACTCTGTCCCTGCGGGTGGAGAGACAAAATGCCACCGCCCTGGGCCTCGCCCAGTTCCTGGAGGGCCGCCCGAAAGTGAAGCGGGTCTTCTATCCAGGCCTCGCAAGCCATCTCCATCACGCCATAGCCGCGAGGCAGATGAAGGGCTTCGGGGGCGTTGTGAGCTTCGAGCTGGATTGTGACCTGGAGGCCACTTCCGCATTCGTCGACCGGTTGAAAATCCCCCAGATAGGGCCGAGCCTGGGGGGGGCTGAGAGTCTAATTGAGCAGCCCGCCCTCATGTCCTACTGGGAGCTCTCACGGGAGGAGCGCTACGCCCAGGGTATTAGGGATGGACTGGTACGATATTCAGTAGGCCTGGAAGATCTGGAGGACCTTATCGAGGACCTTCGGCAGTCCTTGGAGAAAATTTAAGGCTCAAGGGAGAAAACAGACTCACGGATTCTTGGTCAGAACTCGACCTCATCTCATAATGGAGTGCGGGTCTGCTTGAAGCTCAGGCCCCCTACTCCACGGGTTCCAGCCAGAGAGTTCTAACCCAAACTACTTTTCCCGCCATCTTTTGAGGTGAGAGAACCTTCACGTGGGTAAATTTGTCTGTCTTCTCGCCCAGGATTCGCAACAGGGTGCCCGGCAACAAACGCAGGATATAGCGTTGGTCGCCAGGTTCCTCAAAACCGCCGGCAAAATAAAGGGGCTTTCCTCGAACCTGCGAGCGCACCCGGACCAGCGACCCCGGGCTCAGGGGCGCCGCCGCCTTAAGGGGCGCAGCTTTCACTTCCTTGGGCTTCTCCGCCTCGGCAAGGGCCTTGGCAAGCGCCTTATCGGCTGCCTCCTTAGCAGCCCTCACACTGGCCCTCATGTTTGCCAGAGCTGCGGTGTTGTCCTTGACGGAGAGGCGGTTCTCCGCCAGGGCCTTCCCGTGGCTATCCAGAATCCCCTTCTGCACCTCAAGCTGCTGGCGAAGGTCCTTAATGTCCTTGCGAGTGGCCAGAAGGTCCTCAGTATACTCCATTCGAGATATCCCACAGCCGGCGATGCCTAACAAAAGAAAGACGAGGATCACCATTCCAGCCTTTTTCGTTCTGACCCTCACTTGAGCCCTCCTTTCTCCAACTTTGAGAGATCATCCCTCATGGCTCTTCCGCCTCAAACCGGGTACCAGCCTTCGATGGGAGGCATCACAACCAATTCATTCCGTACCTCCCTCACCTCGGCATGCTTGCTAATCAACTCCACCGCCAGGTCCCTCTCCTCAGAGCTGTTGACCCGCCCTTTAAGCAGGAGGCCACCATCCTCCTCGGCCGTAACGGTGATGCCGCTGGCATCAATGCGCTCATCACTCATGAGCTCAGCCTTAAGTCGGTTCGCCAGAGAGAGCCTTTGAAGAATTTTACCAGATTCTGGCTCAGGGCTTACGAAGCAGGGGGCGGAGAGAGCCTGGATGATGAGCCTGCACGCCGTCTCAAGGTCCAGGTGGGTGGTATTGATGACCATGTCGTAGTTAATGGGATCATCCCACCGGGCATCGAAAAAGTATTTGATGAAGGCCGCACGCTCCTGGTCATTGTGGGCGATGAATTCTTCTGCAAGCTGGCCCGTTACCCCTTCGTTCGCCATAAGGCGCCTCTTCCTAGCCTCAAAAGAGGAGACCACGCGAACGTGGAACGCGTGGCCGATATCTTTAAGCAGGAAATTTGCTCCACGGCCGACGATGACAGCGTTCCCCTTCTCAGCGAAATCATAGACAATGGCCTGGAGAAGGTCCAGGTAAACGGCCTGTCTTTCCCGGAAGAAACGGTCGACGAGGCCGGGCTTCCGCTCGTCCACCTTCTCTAGTTCAGGCCTCAGCAACCCATACCTTTCAGCCTCTGCACGGAAACGACGGTGGTCAACCAGCGTATAGCCCAGCTCACTCGCCACCATCTCCGCCAGAGTGTCACCACCGCTTCCAAGTTTCCGGGAGATAGTCACTATGGCCATGCACTCCCCTCCTATCCAGGGAAGACCGCCCGGTGTCCCATTTCCTCAAGGAGGGTTGCTTCCCTCCCCTCGGAGAGGACCTTACCCTCGATAACCTGCCGGTCAATAAATTTCCTGATGCTTGTACAGCCCAATAGCACCAAGATGAGGCATATTATCAGCGCGAGAAAAGCCCCTTTCATTTCCTCCCCTCAGCCGGTTTTCGCCCTCTAGGATTTCTCCGACCGCCGTCCGCAGTATTGATTCTTGCGCTTTCGGTCGAACGCCCTCTGGATGAGAGCAGAGGCCTCCCCGAAGCGAATCTTCTGGGCGTGGCGTCGAGCGATGCCATCGAGGAGGGCGGGCGTCTGTGGCTTGAGTCTTAAGGAGCGTGGAGCGAGTTCCCTCCTCAGATATCCCGCGACGGCATGGAGCCAGGCTCGTCGGTTCATGGCCTGAGCATGGTGAGGGTCCTGCCTGAGGGTTAGCTTCGGGAAAGCTTCTTGGATATTCTAATAAGAAAGTACTCCCGCCTCTCGGAGGCCCTCCCCAGTGGCGGAGGCAAAATTGGCTACCTCAACTAGCTAGGCGGAGGATAGCAGAAAAAAAAGAGAGTTCAAGGAGTTTTTTCCCTCTCGCCCTCCCGGTCGCGGAGAAACCAAAAGGTTTGTTGATAGAAGTAAGCGGGGAGGGCGAGACCCTCCCCCCGCAGGAGGCGGCCTTCCTTCTCAAGGCGCCTAAACATGGGCACAAGGCCCTCCAGCAGGTCTTCCCTGAAGTCAAAGGGGCGGCCAGAGGCCAAGCAAAAGAGGAAGGCGATTTGATTTGGCTCAGCAATGTGAATTATGCGCGAGTGAGAACGCCCAACCTCGATTTGCTCTGCCCCGCCCTTATTCCGACCGTGGAATACCTCAGCCACTTCTCCCCCCTGACTTAAGGTGAAAAGGTAGAGATATGTGGGCCTGAGGGCCGAAAAACGTATGAAGATCGTATCATCAGGGCCGACGGCCCCTCCTCCCAGACCCCTCTCCCTCCTGCCGTCAGACCTTATGATCTCGTACCAGAGCTGAAGAGGAGGTCTGAGCCAGCCTTCGGGTGCCTTGGGCAGGGAGCCTGAGGCCGAGGACGGGGCGGCCGTATGCAGCCAAAGGGGGGAGATGGACTCCCGGTTTATGTTCACCCTAACCCTGGCCAGACGACGGCGTTCCCCCTCGGGCTGCCGGGGCTCCAGGAAGGTCCATCTCTTTCGGAAAATGCGTACCTGCGGCTTTTCAGCCCTCACCAGCTCGGCCCAGATGACTACTTTCTCAGGCATCACCTCATACTTTCCCACTACCACGGCCCCGAGTCCGAGAAATTGAGCCGCCTTGACCGAGGCCTCCTCACCATAGCTGCTTTCCCCTATGCCTCGACGCCCAGCAACGCGCTCTTCCCAAAGGAGAAAATCTTTTCGAGGGTAAACGGAGAAGCTATCGGACGCGTTCAAGCTCCTCAAGAGGCCTTTCTCCAGCTCCCAGGAGAACCAAGACCTCCTGCCCTCACCCTTCTCCACAAAGGACCCAACCCCAATGGAGAGAACGCCCCGATCCACGCCCCTTCTACTCAGGCGGCCGCGGGCCAGGGCCTTCCCGTATTCCTCAACAATGAGGCGACCCAGCACCTCGGCTCCGGCTTCCAGGCCGGGTGAGCTAGCCGGATGGGAACGCCAGAGGGAGGGAGAAGAGGCACACCCCTGGAGGATGAGAAGGGAGACGGCCAGGGACACCAAGGCTTGGCCGATGAGGGAAGCCCTTAAGCTCCTATACCGAAAGACATTGAAAGAGCTCATAGAGCTGGCTCATGCGCTTTCTAAATTGAATGACCCTGTCGGAAGACCGGAGCAAGGCCTTCTCCAGTGGCTGAGTTACAATTGCGTTATTCTTCAGCAAAACCACTATGGCCTTATCCTTGGGCTTCATGGTGGAGAGCTTGTTGACGGCTGCATCCGCCATCCGGGCGGCCAGGATACGGTCAAAGGCTGTCGGCGAGCCGCCCCGCTGAAGGTGCGCCAGGATGACCACCCTGGGGTCGAAGATCTCGGCCTTCTGCTGGAGGCTCTCGCCTAAGGCAAGAGTCGCCCGCTGGCCATTCTTGCCCTTCATTCGTGCCCCCTCGGCCACAACCACTATACCTCGTTTCTTACCCCTGCGGTAGCCCCGCAGCAAATCCTCGCCGATCTTCTGGAGGTCTGACTCTTTCAGAGGGCCCTGCTCGGGGATTATCAGCGCATCGGCTCCGGTAGCCAGAGCGCTCATCAAGGCGAGGTCTCCGCAGCGATTGCCCATGACCTCTACCACGAATGTCCGGTGCAGGGAGTCGGCAGTATCCATGATCATGTTGATGGCGTTTACAGCAGTGTTCCGGGCCGTATCAACGCCTATCGACATATCCGTGGCGGCAATGTCATTGTCGATGGAGGCGGGAAGCCCCACCGTGGGAATGCTCGCCTCCCGGCTCAGAGTCTGAGCGCCCCGCAGGGAGCCGTCTCCTCCGAGGACGATGAGACCCTCGATGCCCACCTTTTTCAGGGCCTCTCCGGCCCGGCGGCGGAGGGAGGCTTTTCGAAACTCCGGGAAGCGGGCGGAGCCCAGGATTGTGCCGCCCTGTTTAGCGATGTCGTGAACGGAGCGGTAGGTGAGGCGAAAGATGGGCAGGTCATCATCGGTGAGGCCCATGAGCCCCATTTTTGAGTGCATCTCCTCCTCTACCCTTTCGGCTCCAACGCGGTCGACCAGTTCCGCCAGCTCTGCGAGGCCGGCAAAGCCCCCCTTTATGCCATAAACCGAGAGCCCATAGCTGGACAAAGATGCCTTTGTGCTCGCCCTTATAGCGGGATTCATCCCGGGGGCATCGCCACCACTTGTAAGCACGGCAATCCGCTTCATGACTCTACTTCCCCCCACAATTATAACTCAGCGCCCAGGACTCTAAGAGCCCCACCCCATCCAGACCCAGAGCACCGCAGCCGCGGCCAGGGATGTGGTGAGGTTATCGTCTACCTTCCAGGGACCAACCCTAAGGCTCAAGGACTCGGCGGCAGAACCAGCGCCCCCTGCGGAAAGGGCCGAGGGCCAAAGGGCTCCGCCGCTCCCTAAACCGCCGACCCACCAGACCATGAAGGCCGCGCCCAGGACACCGAAGATAAAAAAGGCCAAGCTTCCCGCCCAGTGCTTTCTTCTATTCCAGGGGAGTGAAGGCCCTCCCAACCGAACCCCGCAATAAGCGGAGGCTGCATCGCCCAGGGCCATGACCGCCCAGGCCCCGGCCAGAACCTCCGGCCAGCTTCTGAAGAAAAGCACCACCAGCACGATGATGGCAAGGGCGTAGGTTACCTGGCCCCCGGAGTAACCCCTTCCCAGCTCTTCCCCCCTGAAAAAGCCCCTGAGGAAGCGGCGACCCGCGTAGAATACGAAACCCAATCCCAGAAGGGAGAGAATCAGGGCCAGGGAATAAGAGAGATAAGGGATGAGAAACGCCAAGACCAGAGGAGCAGCATGGCCCAGCTGACGGCGGGCCTCTAGCTCCACGGCCCTTAGCCCGCCCCGCGCGCGACTCGGTCTATAGCCATGACCTCATCCAGGAGCTGGGGGAGGTCCTCAAGCCTTAGCATGTTCGGACCGTCGCAGGGAGCACGTTCCGGGTCGGGATGCACCTCCAAAAATAGAGCATTGCATCCCACGGCCACCGCTGCTCGCGCCAGATGAGGTACAAACTCCCTTTGGCCACCCGAGGCGTGACCCAGAGCTCCCGGAAGCTGCAAGCTGTGGGTGGCATCAAACACCACCGGGTAACCGAAGCGGGCCATCACCACAAGAGACCTCATGTCCGCGACCAGGTTGTTGTAGCCGAAGGTGGTTCCTCGTTCGGTCAGAAGGATCTGGCGGCAGCCCGAGGACTTTAACTTCTCAACCACATTGCCCATGTCCCAAGGGGACATGAACTGACCCTTTTTGACGTTGACGGGAAGGCCCGTAGAGCCCGCCGCCAGCAGGAGGTCAGTCTGACGCGAGAGTAGGGCCGGCACCTGCAGGGCGTCCAGGGCCTTGGCCGCATCCAAGGCCTCGCTCTCACTATGAACATCGGAGAGGACGGGCACACCTACCTCTTCCTTCACCCTTGCAAGGATGGAGAGCCCTTTCTTGAGGCCGGGGCCCCGAAAGGAGCCGATGGAGCTTCGGTTGGCCTTATCATAGGAGGATTTATAGACAAACGGAATTCCCCTGGATGAGCATATATCCTTGATTGCCCGAGCCGCCTCAAGCGCTTGCCGTTCTCCCTCGATGACACACGGCCCGGCAATCAGGGCTAAGGGTGCACCTCCGCCCACCGTTACATTCCCAATGTTACAGCCAAGGGCTCTTGGCATAGCTCGCTGAATTTCCCTTCAGGTGAAGAGCTCGCCGCTTGCCTTAATGGCCGCCGCCACAAATGCGTGGAACAAGGGATGGGGCTTCCGGGGGGAGGAGCGAAACTCCGGATGATACTGGCACCCCAGGAAATAAGGGTGGCTGGGTATCTCCACCAGCTCCACAAGGCTACCGTCCGGCGAGGCGCCGCTCACCAGGAGGCCCTTCCCCTCGAGGCGCGCCCGGTAGGAATTATTGACCTCATAGCGGTGACGGTGACGCTCATGAACGAGGCTCTCCCCATAAACCCTCTGAGCCAGGGTGCCCTCTTTAAGCAGGCAGGGATAGGCCCCCAGGCGCATGGTTCCGCCCTTTTCCTTTCCCTCCTGCCCCGGCAGAAGGGCCAGCACAGGGTGAGACGTGCGGGGGTCGAACTCGGTGCTATTGGCGCCCCCTAAGCCGCACACATTGCGGGCAAACTCGACCACAGCGCACTGCATGCCAAGACAGATACCGAAGTAGGGCACCTTCTTCTCCCGGGCGTACTGCACGGCGGCCACCTTTCCCTCGATCCCCCTCTGGCCGAATCCGCCTGGGATCAAGATGCCGTGGGCGCCGGAAATAAGGGCGGTGGGCCCCCGGCGCTCTATTTCCTCGGAGTCCACCCAGAGGAACTCCACCCGTGCATCATTTGCGATGCCCCCATGCGTGAGGGCCTCGATGAGACTCTTATATGAGTCCTTGAGCTCCACATATTTGCCCACGATCGCAATTCGGACCTCAAGTGTGGGGTCCTTCACCCTGCGAACCGTCCTCTGCCAGAGGCTAAGATCCGGGGGCCGTGTCCTGAGCCCAAGCATCTCCACGATGATGTCGTCAAGGCCCTCCCGGTGCAGATTAAGGGGGACCTCATAGATGGTATCCACATCTATGGCGGTGATGACGGCCCGTGGATCCACGTTGCAAAAGAGGGCTATTTTCTCCTTGAGCTCGCGGCTCAGGGGACGCTCGGTACGGCAGAGGAGGATGTCGGGCTGAATGCCTATCTCCCTAAGCTTTTGCACGCTGTGCTGGGTGGGCTTGGTCTTGAGCTCATCGCTCGTCCTGACCAACGGCACCAAGGTCAGATGGATATAGAGGGCATTTCCCCTCCCCACGTCGAAGCGGAACTGGCGGATGGCCTCCAGGAAGGGTAGGCCCTCGATATCTCCCACGGTACCGCCTATCTCACAGATGATGATGTCTTCGCCCCGGTCCACAGCCCTCAGGTGGCTCTTTATCTCATCGGTTATGTGCGGGATTACCTGGACGGTGCCGCCCAGGTAGTCCCCTCTCCGCTCCTTCGTGATAACCGAGTAGTAGATCTCTCCGGTGGTGACATTGTTGGCCCTGCCCATGCGGGCCAGGGTGAAACGCTCGTAGTGTCCGAGGTCCAGGTCCGTTTCCGCCCCGTCATCGGTGACGAAAACCTCGCCATGCTGGAAGGGGCTCATGGTGCCCGGGTCGACGTTGATATAAGGGTCAAGCTTCTGCAGAGTGATCTTGAGGCCCCGGCCCTCCATTAGGGCCCCGATCGAGGCCGAGGCCAAGCCCTTTCCCAGAGAGGAAAGGACGCCGCCCGTAACGAAGATATATTTGGCCATCAGCCCGTAAGCTCCCTCACCCAGGGGAGCTCTTTAAGGCGCAAGAGATCCTCCGGCACATCTATGCCGATGGACCGGTGCGGGGTCTCCAGAACCTTTATCCTGTAACCGTGCTCAAGCACCCTCAGCTGCTCCAGCTTCTCCGCTCTCTCCAGGGGCGTGGGCCTCAGCGAGGTGAGCCGAAGGAGGAAGGGCTTTCGGTACGCGTAGAGGCCGAGGTGCTTGAAGGCGGGAACTCTTCGGTCCGTCCCGCCATCGCGAAAATAAGGTATGGGAGCGCGGGAGAAGTAGAGGGCATAGCCCCGCCGGTCGACCACCACCTTGACCACGTTGGGGTCCGTAAGCTCACTCTCCTCATCGATAGCTCGCATGAGGGTCGAGACGACCGCCTCCTCTCCCTCCTCAAGGGCATCCACCGTCCTGTCTATGAGCTCGGGATGAATGAAGGGCTCATCCCCTTGCACGTTCACAATCAGCTCCGCTTCCTCACCCCGGGCGACCTCGGCCACCCGGTCGGTGCCGCTCGGGTGCCGGGGCGACGTCATGCAGGCCTCCCCGCCGAAGGCCCGAACTGCATCAAGTATTCTTTCATCATCGGTGGCCACCACGAGCCGCTCCACCCGTCGGGATTTCAGAACTTGCTCATACACTCGCTGCACCATGGGCTTTCCCAGGACATCGGCCAGGGGCTTTCCGGGGAAACGCGTTGACGCCCAGCGGGCGGGGATCACGGCGAGAACCCGGACCACAGCACCCCCCTCAGTAGGCATGCTTGCTCAAGAGGCCCTTCCAGAGAGTGAGCCACATTATCTTCAGGTCAAAGAGGAGCGCCCAGTGCTCGATGTAGTAAAGGTCGAACTCGACCCTTTTCTCAAGGGAGGTGTTTCCCCGCCAGCCGTTCACCTGGGCCCAGCCCGTTATGCCCGATTTCATCTTGTGGCGAAGCATGTAGCCGGGCACAGACTTTCGGAAATCCTCCACAAACACCGGCCTCTCGGGCCGGGGCCCCACTATGCTCATCTCCCCCTTGAGCACGTTGAAGAGCTGGGGAAGCTCATCGAGGCTGGTCTTGCGGAGAAGGGCTCCCAGTCTTGTGCGGCGCTCGTCTCCGGCCTTGGCCCAGACAGCTCCCGTGTCTGCCTCGGCGCCCACCCGCATCGAGCGAAACTTATACATCTGGAAGCGGACCCCGTCAAGACCCATTCGCTCTTGCTTGTAGAGGACAGGCCCCGGAGAGGTCAGCTTAACGAGAAGGGCTATGAGGGCCATCAAGGGTGAGAGGATGATTATGGAGAGGGTGGCAAGGATGAGGTCAACCCCCCGCTTGATGAGTCGGTTCCAGCCGAAAAGGGGGCTCTCGCTCAGGTTCACCACGGGGAGTCCATCCAAGTTCTCGATCCCCGGATTGAGGCGCATGTATTCAGTGAAATCGGGCAATACCCGAATGTCAACCGTCTCATCTGCAACGCTCTTCAGGAGCTCATCCATTTCTTCATGGGCCTCTAAAGGAAGGGCAATGAAGAGGTCATTTACCCCTCTTTGGGCGATCAGGGATTTGGCCTCCTCAAGGGGACCCAGCACCGGGAAGCGGGCTTGCTTCCCTTCGCCCCTGCGCTTTCCCTCCGAGAGCATTCCCACCACTTCGAAACCGAGGTCGGCGTGGCGGGAAAGGCGCTCCGCCAGGCGCTCCGCCAGGGGGCCCGCTCCTGCAATGAGGACGCGCCTCACGTCAAAGCCCCGCCGTCTGAGCCCCGCCAAGACATGCCAGGAAAGGCTCCGGAACACTAAAAGGAGGATTGTGCTCAATACCAGAAAATAAGCCATGAGAACACGGGAGTAGGATTGCTCCCTGTAAAAGAAGGTAAGCGCCAAGAGAAGCAGAAAGGCTATCGCCGCCGAGCGGGTGAGCCCTGAGAGTTCCCCCTTGCGGGAGAGGCCGGCCGAGAGGCGGTATAGACCCGATAGCCGGGCCGCCGCAAGCCAGAAGATAACTACAAAGGGAAAAAGTTCTAGGTAATCGCCCAGAGGGGCAAATCCCCTTGTCACGGGGATAATCTCCAGGTGGAAGCGCATGTAGTAGGCGAGCAGCCAGGCAACCGATAGGGCCACCAGGTCACCCAGGAAAAGGACGGAGAGTTTTAGCTGGCCAATTTTTCTCAGCATTGATAGGGCTCTTCAGCGCGTTCCCTCTCGGAAACGCCTTAGCTTCTCCTCCAGGTAAACGGAAATCCTCCCCTTGAAGAGAGCCCTGTCAAAGGGAAGGATGCTCCGGCGGATGGCCTCCGGGTCAAAATCCCCCTCCATAGCCTCAAAGCGCTCGACGGCCTCGGCCAGAGCCACGGGGGTCTCCTCGTAAAAGAAGAGTCCCGTAGCCGCCTCCCCCCTTCCCGGAGGCGCCACTGTCTCAAGCGCCCCTCCCTTAGCCAGGGCCAAGACAGGCCTTCCCGAGGCCATGGCCTCCAGGGGCACAATGCCGAAGTCCTCCTCCCCGGGGAAGATGAGCGCACGGCAGCCCCTGTAGAGCTCCGCGAGCTCCCCATTGCTCTTCCAGCCCAGGAATTCCACCCCAGGACCTGCCATTGCCCTGAGCCTCCTCTCGTCCTGACCCTTCCCCACCACCTTGAGGGACCTGGGCAGGAGCTTAAAGGACTCGAGGGCCAAGTCGAGGCGCTTATAGGGCGCAAAAGCAGACACTATGAGGTAATAACCTCCCTCTCCCCTTCCAACTCTGAAGCGGGCGGTATCTACTGGAGGATGGATGACCTCGGCTTCTCTGCCATAATACTTTTTCACCCGCCGGGCCACGGCCTGCGAGATGGCCACGAAAGAGTCCACCCTCTGGGAGGAAGCCACATCCCAGAGGCGCAGATAGTTGAAGAGGAAGGGGATCAGCTTGCGCTGAGCCCAGCCCAGCCTGTGATCTCCGAAGTAGCGGTGATGGCTCTCCCAAGCATATCGCATGGGGGTAAAGCAATAGCACACGTGAAGGGTTTCGGGCCGGGTCACCACCCCCTTGGCTACACAATGGCTCGAGCTGAGAACCAGGTCATAAGAGGTCAGGTCAAAGCGCTCTATGGCTGAGGGCATGAGGGGGAGGTAGGAGCGATAGCTCCTGGCCGCGAGCGGAAGGCGCTGGATGAGGGAGGTGTGAATTCTCATCCCCTCTATGCGAGGGGAGACGCTTCCTTTGCGGTGCAGGAGAGTGTAAAGGTCGGCCTCGGGGTAGAGCTCACAGAAAACCTCAAGGCACTTCTCTCCCCCTCGCATCCCTGTAAGCCAATCATGGACAAGAGCAACCCTCATCTCGGAGATACCCTAAGCCTCAATCTTCCTGAGAAATAGGACACAGTACCGGCAAAATCGACGCAGCGGGGGGAAAAGCGCAAGAAGGAAACGATCCAGAAGTTCAAGCAAACCTACGAGAGGTGGCCAAAGGATGAGGCGGCGCGCCATGGAGAGGAGCTGATAATGGGCGAGCTCCACCTCCCCAAAATGGGCTCGAAAAAGGGCTATATCCCCTTCAGTCAAGGGCCGCTCGGTGGGGGTCCTGGCCTTGCCCGGGTAGGGGATACGGTCTCTGACGAGCTCTAAAAGGGGGTTCCCCCCGAGAGGCTCGGAGAAAACGGCCACTCCCCCGGGTTTCATCACCCGGACGAGTTCCAGTACCGCTTCTTCAAGAGAGACGTGGTGAAGGATGGCGTTGCCATAAACGGCATCGAAGACCCCGTCTCGGTAGCCCAGGCTTTCGGCCGCCATGGCCTGAGCCATCACCCTCTCACCAACCCCGTTCGCCTTTGCCCTCCGTCGCGCAAGCTCTGCCATATGGCGAGCTATATCGAAGGTCGCCACTCTGGCGCCCTTCCGGGCAAGGACCACCGTGCTGAGACCCGACCCTCCGCCGTAATCTAAGACGAGCTTCCCCTCCAGGGGTCCTAAAAGCTTAAAGCTGGGACGCACCCAGCTTTCATGGTCAAGATATTCTTCATCACGGAAGCGAAGCTCAGATTCTGGGGGGAGGCTCGCCAGCTCTCGGGCGCCCTGGCGCTCGTGAAAGGTGCGCTCCCTGAGCTGGCGCTCGGTAGTCATGTCAAGCCATCTGGCGGCATCCCCAGGGCCTCGCGATAGACAGCCAAAGTTCCCCGGGCCATCTGCTCCCGGCTGAATCGGGAAGCGCGCTCAAGACCCCGCTCTCTCAACTTCGTCCGCAAATCCGCTTTAATTAATAAATTATACATTCCCTCAGCCAGGTGATCAACTCTGCGGGGAGATACCTTGATTGCGGCATCCCCTACCACTTCAGGAAGGGAGGAGCAATCAGAGGTAATAACGGGAGTCCCGCAGGCCATGGCCTCAAGGGGCGGGAAGCCAAAGCCCTCATATTCTGAGGGAAAGACGAGGGCGAGGGCCCCGTGATAGAGCCGGGGCATCTCCTCTCGCTCCACCCAACCGGTGAAAACCACATCCTCTTCTATCTCCAGCTTCCTCACAAGGGACTCCAGAGCCTCCCCTCTGCCAGTGAGGAGGAGCCGAACCTGAGCCTCTTTTCTGACGAGGGAAAAGGCCTCAAGCAGCCGAGGTATGTTCTTGTGTGCCTTATGGTTTCCCACATAGAGAAAATAGGGCCTTCCGGCACCATGGCGCTCCCTCCAGGGGGAGTCCTCTTGCTCCGAAGGTGGGGGCTTGAACTCGGGCCCCAGGCCGTTATGGACAACCCTCATCTTTTCGGACCTCACCCCCAGCCTCACCATCAAATCCTGCCTGGTATTCTCCGAGACCGCAATTATGAGCCGCGCCCTACGGGAGGCCCCGAAGAACATCGCGCGCGCATAGGCGTACGCGTGGAGCCCCGGCAGATACTTGGGAAATAGGATATGGATGAGGTCATGAACGGTAATTACGGCGGGGCAGGGATTGAAGAGGGGGGAGGCGTAGTGGGGATAATGGATGAGATTGAGGCCTTGACGACGGGCTAGAAGAGGAAGAGCCCACTGCTCCCTCAGCGAATAGATGGGAGGAAGGCACGGAATGGCCCTGAAGTTAGACCCAGGGGGCGAGAAGCCTCCGATGTCCTCCTCCCTCAGGAAGCAGAGGTATTCGGTCTCCCCATCCAGCTCCGCGAGGCCATTGAGCAGGTTCTCCAGGTAGGTGCCCACACCGGAGAGCCTATACATCCTGGCATCTATGCCGATACGCAATCCCTTGCCGCCTCAAGAACCTGCTCCACCGTCACCCGCTCAAGGCAGGTCAAATCATCGCAATGGGTTAGCTCGCAGGGAGCACAATCCACCTCAGCCCTGAGCACCACGCCTCCTCTCCCCCGAGGGCCCCACTCCTCCACGCGGTTGGTCCCGCTGAAGATCCCGATGAAGGTTGTGCCCAGGGAGGCGGCCAGATGTCCCGGTCCCGAATCATTACCTATGAAAAGGTCGCAGCGCTCGGCAAGGGCCATGAACTGCCGGAGGTTCGTTCTTCCCACGAGATTGATGGGTCGGGAGGAAATGCCATCCACTCCCACCCCGCCCAATATCTCCTCGGCCAGGGCCTTTTCCCCGCTGCTTCCGAATAGAAGGACCCGGGCGGAGAGCTCGCCGGTAAGCCCCCTGATCAGGAGGGCGAAGCGGTCAGCCCCCCACCTCTTGGTTGGATAGCCAGCCCCGGGGTGAACCCCCACAAGGAGCTCCCCTTCTCTCACTCCGAGCTCTTTCAGGAAAGCTGCGGCCTCTGTCCTTTCCGCTTGGCTGAGGTAGAGCTTGGGCTCTTGAAAAGATGCCTGTGCCCCCAGTGCCCTCAAAACCTCAAGGTTTCGCTCAACCTGATGAATTCCCACCGGGTGGGCAAGCTCCTGGTTAAGAAGAAAACCGCCTCCTGTTACGGCATAACCCGTCCTGAAGCTTACACGAGCGAGCCAGAGAAGAAGAATATGCCGCAAATCTCCCCTGAGCTCGAGGGCCAGGTCGAAGTCATGGCGCCGAAGCTCCCTCATGAACCTGAGGGTTCCCTTCATGCCCTTACTCACTCCCCTACGCATCCAGGGGCAGTCCCAGACGAGGACTTCATCCAGATGAGGGTTGTGTAGAAGGAGGTCTCTGGCCCAAGGCCCCACGAGAAAACTCAACCTGGCCTGCGGATATAAGGCCTTGAGCGCCGGCAGCACAGGAAGGCTGTAAAGGACATCGCCTATGTGGTCCAGCCTCACGACGAGGATTTTCCTTACCCCTTGGGGCTCGGGCGGCGTGGCCCTGAGGCCCCCGCTGGTGAGCAAATATCCCGCTCTATCAAAGAGGAAAGCGGCCACCCGCTTAAGGCGCGACCGGAATGGATATTTGGCCGCCCCTTCCGCTGGTTCCGCCAGAGGAGAACCCTTTTTCAATTTCTTCACCCGAGGCTCGGCTCCGCCCTCTCGCTGGGTCTGGCCTCCCGGCGAAGGGCCTCCCTGAGGATATCAAGCTCCTCCCGGCTCACGATACCCATTATGAGAAGGAGCGCCGCGTAAACCGCCAAGGCGGCTGGCACCCCCACCAAATAGGGAAGCCCCAGCCCCCAGAGGACCGCTGCCATGGCGAGTACTGGCGGGATATATTTCAAAAGAGCCCTCACGGTAAAGGCTCCCATCAGAGGCCTCAGATAAAAGAGGCCCGCGACCATGAGTGCTCCCTCAGTTAGAAGGGTAGCCCAGCAGGCCCCCAGAAAATCATAGCGGGGGATGAGAAGAAAGTTCAAGGCAACGTTCAGGCTCGTCAAAAGGATGGCATAGTACATGAAAATTCGCTGCCGGTCCATGGCGTTGAAGGTGGTGGTGAGAATGTAGAGGAGGAAGTTTATGGCCACTGCCCAGACCAGAAGCCGCAGAGCGGGCACCGCAGGTTCAAAAGTGGGGCCATAGATGGCGAGCATTATGGGATGGGCCAGGGCGGTGACGAGAACACTTATGGGCAACCCCATGGCGATGGCTGAATTCATTCCATAGCGGAAGAGCCGGGCGGCTTTCTCTCGGTCCTCGAGGTAATACCTCGAAAGAAGGGGATAGAGGGAGATGGAGAGGGCAAGAGGTATGATGCCGAGGGAGCCCACGAGCTTCAGGGCTGAGGCGTAAAATCCGACTGAGGCATCGCCCTTCATGAAGGAGAGCATCAGAAGGTCGGCTCTGGAATAGGCCATGATGAAAAGATTAGCCATGGCTATGGGGAAGGCGAGCGAGAGGAGCCTTCTCCAGAGGGCCAAATCCACTCGGTAGATGGGCCTGACCCTCCGCTGAAATAAGACCCCAAAGGCAATAAACCCCGGAAGATAAGCCGCCACCTGAAGTGGCACGATCGCCCCGAGCCCGAGTCCTTTGGCTATCGCCAGAAGAATGAGGGCGGCCGAGAGCACCTCGCTCATGGCCCCCAGGGCCATGGGATACTTCATCTCGAGCTCCGCCTGATAGACCACGTCAAAGGTCATGCGGAAGGAATTAACTCGGAAGGAGAGGATGAGAGTCGCCGAGGCGAGCCAGACGAGAAGCTTTATTTCCCTGGGGTAGCTCAAGGCGGCAATGATGCCCCAGCAGAGGGCAAGGGCGGCCAGGGTAAGGAGGGCCTTGAGCAAGAGAGCGCCTCCCAGGAGTTCCGCCGCGCGCTCGCGGTCCCGCGATACCTCCCTGACGAGTATGGCATTTACGCCCAGGTCCGTGAGGACGGCAAATAGCTCCACATAGGCGAAAATGAAGGCATATGTTCCGAAGCCCCGGGCCTGGAGGTGGCGGGCCAGGAGAATTATTACCACGAGCTTCAGCAGGCGCTCCAGGCCCTGCCCCGCCAGCACTACCCCTGAGTTCCTGAAGACCCTGGCCGCCGTGCTCATGATTTGCTCTCGACTTTCCCCCTAAAGTTAAGCTTCCGGCTCGAGGCACCGCTTGTAGATGGAGATTGTCTCCTCTGCGAGCCTATCCCAGGTGTAGCGCTCCAGAACCCGCCGCCTTCCCCGCTCGGCCAGCCTCCGCCAGAGGGCCTTATCCTCCAAGAGACTCCTCAGGGCCAGGGCCAGAGCTCTTGAATCCCCCTCGGGAAATACCAGGCCCGCGTCCCCTATGACCTCGGGGATGGCCCCTGAAGTGGAACCCACGACAGGCACCCCGCACGACATGGCCTCAATGAGGACATGGCCGAACTGCTCCACCGAGTCGGGCGTTGTGAGGGAGGGGAGAACCAGTGCATGACAGCGGCGGAGCACTCCTGGCACATCGCTGTGGTCCAGGGAGCCGAGAAACTCAACCCTATACTGGAGGCCGAGTTCGGCTGCAAGACCCTGAAGCTTCTGCCTGAGCGGGCCCTCGCCCAAGACAATGGTTTTGACCCTCTGGGGTAGCTCCGTCACCGCCCTGAGGAGGGTCTCTATTCCCTTTTGAGCCACAAGACGCCCCGCAAAGATTACCCTGAAATCCTCCCTCTGAGGTTCCTTGCCAGGACTAAACTCCTGAGGATTAACCCCTAGTTGATGCAGCAGGGCTATCCTCTGCGACGAAAAGCCTTTGGCTTCGAGGACCCTGCGTGCTCCCTCGTTTCCGGCAATTAAAAAGGCCGCGCCCCTTAAGGTAGCCCTCTCGAATTCCCTGTAGGGAAAGCCAAATTCTCTATGTATATTCTCCCAGCTAAATACGATGAGACGGAAGTGGGATCCAAGAATTCGCCTGAAAAGAAGAACCTGTGCGGCCACGGCGCTCCAGGGTTCCTCTTCCAGGTGCACCAAGTCGGGCTCAATCTCGCGAAGTGTCCGGAGGAGGCCGGTGAGGTAGAAGTGTCCCCCGATGCGCCCCGAGAAAAGAACCCGTCCCGTACGGACACGGTAGCTGCTTCCTTTGGGCTCCCCCTCCGGGAAGTGGTATTCCCGGCTCCCCTCCCGCCAGTGTGAGGGGAAGAAGAGCGTGAGGTCCAGGCCTTCGAATGCGCCCAAGGCTTCCGCCTTCTCGCGAGCGATGGGCACGGAGTAGGCATGGGAGATGAGGATGACACGAATGGGCTTCACCCCCCTTCCTCGAATGAATGCAGAATCCCAGGGCTCCGCTTCAGGCTTGCCCTTGCGTCTCCTCCAAGTCTGACCCGGCCCAGGGGGAACGTGCCGCTCATTTGCGGGAAAGTCCCCCATGCCTTGCTTCCCGCCGTGTCTCCCTCCAGTGGGCTAGATTCCACCCGACCGCGCCCGCCAGAAGCGCCCAGTTCCAGAGCACGCCCCTGGGCCGTAGCCGGCGGTAGAGGGCGACCTCCGGGTCCGGGCACCTGAAGGGATTGCAACCGTGCCAGAGCACGAAGGCGAAAAGGCGGGCAATGTCTTTGACGGGCCGGTTCTTGATGGCACAACGAAAAATGTTCCGGTATTGGTACCAGCTCGCCTTGAGGTCGGTGCGCGCGGTTCGGCTCCCTTCCGAGAAATGCCAAAGCGGGATGTTGGTCTCCGCCAGGAGCCACCCGTTGCGCTGTGCCCTGAGAGCGAGGTCATTCTCCTCTTCGTACATGAAGTAGGCCTCATCCAGGAGGCCCACATCGCGAAAGGTAGCCGAGCGTATGAAAAGGGCACAGCCCACGATGTAGGGAGCGGGCCGGACTTCGAGGCGGCTGAACGCGGCAGCCGCCTCCTCGAAGGCCTCCTCCGGCTCCCGATGTGAGGCGCCAAACACATGAAAACCCAGCATTCCAGCCCGGGGGTTCGCCAACGCCACCCGGACCGCCCCATCCAGCCACCGAGGGTCCACGCGCACGTCGCTGTTGACAAGGACGATGAAGGGGAAGCCCTCCGCGAGGGCCGCCCGGATGCCGTGGTTATTCCCTCCGGCGAAACCCAGGTTGCACCCCGTTCGGAGGATGCGCACCCGGGGAAAACGCTCCCCCACGAACTCCGGGGAGCCGTCTGTCGAGGCATTGTCCACCATCCAGAGCTCGAAGGCCGGGTAGGCGGTCGCGAGGAGCGAAGGTATGGCGTATTCGAGGTGCCGCCTCCCGTTCCAGTTTAGCACGATGACGCACACCCGAGGCGGTGGCACGGGAAGGGAAGAGGAGAGACCCGGTACTGAAAGGGGATCTCCTGCGGATGTTCGCCCTTGAGGCGGCCAAACGGTGTTCACCCTCAGAGGTCCTCCCGCGCCGGCACCTGGCACCCGCGGGAGCGCCATATGGAGGCCACCGCTTCAGTGCGGAGGTGAGACCTTGGGGGGCGTCCCTCCAGGGTGAGAGGACGGGCGAGGCCGGCGGTCCCATAAGGAGGATTATCGTCAACTATTAAGATGCCGGCTTCTAGACTCTTGCCTTCCAAAGCCGAAACCGGCAGTCTCAGACTTTGCTTCTCGCAGTGGGTGGTAAAAATGACAATTCTCCGGCCCGCCGCTATTTCTGGCATCAAGAGTTTTCTTTCGGGCAGAAGGTAAATCCCTTTAAGCTATTGATATTTTAGAGCTAACTAAACATTGCATATTTACTCCATCAAGGCCCCGACTTTCAAGAGCTAATTCCTCAAGACTAAAGGAGCCCCCTTGAGCGAATGGTTAGGAGTGCCTGGGAAAAACCTCTTGACCGTGTATTATTTCTCTGGGATGCTAATTCCAAACCGGAAACCATTGTAACTGACTGATATTCTAGCTCATTTTGCAGGGAGGAAGGTCATAGACTTCCGGGTCGAAGATTTTTTGAGCTGAACGATAAGCTATAAATTATGAGTATATTTGCAAAATTGATAAGGGTCATTAGCGACCCGAGGAGACGAACTTTTTATTTCTTTCTTTTAATAAGCAGATTTTATAATGCTTTTCTAGGTATAAGAAATCCCAGAAAGGTCGCCTCTTCTGAGTTAAATGAATTGAATGAGGTCGTTGAGCGGTCTCTTGCAAGAACAGATATTAGCGATCAGTTAGTCACTTTGTTTGTCGAATCGTTAAGTATCCGTCCGAAGTTAATAGTGGAACTCGGCGTAAGGGGTGGTGAAAGCACATTTGTATTGGAGCGTGTAGCTCGATTATGCAGTTCAAAATTGATCAGTGTGGATATCGAGGACTGCCATGATGCTTCCTCTTATGAGGATTGGGTCTTTGTCCAAAAAGATGATATAGAATTCGCAAATGAATTCGAAAGTTGGTGTAAAAAACATGGCATCGAGCCAAGAATTGATATTCTTTTCATTGACACAAGCCATGTGTTTGAACAAACCCTTCAAGAAATCAAGTCTTGGTTTCCTTTTATGTCAAGTAGGTCGAAAGTTTTTCTCCATGATACAAATTTGAAAAATGTCTGTCTTAACAAGGACGGCATCATGCTTGTCGGATGGAATAATAGGAGAGGGGTGATTAGAGCTTTAGAAAGATATTTCAACAAATCTTTTAATGAAAAAGAGGATTTTGTTGACTTCAGAGATGGTTGGTTAATTAAGCACTATTGTCATTCTTTTGGTTTCACAATATTAGAAAAAACGATTCCGTTCAGCAAGGGTTTTTCGGCTATTTCTTAAATTCTGTTCCTTTGGGGCGGGCATCAGTGTGGAACAGGCGAAATGAGAGGGCGATGAATCTGAAAAGGGGGGGTTTTTCTAAATTATTCCTCTTGACTGCGGTCTCCCTCTGATATTATTGATTTTTAAATTCCACTCCTGCCCTGACACCAGGCAAAGGAGAAAGAAGACTCCACAGGGAGCGCCGGACCATGATAGAGGGAGTCAGAATTAAGCGGCTCAGGGTTAACGCCGATGAGCGGGGCCGACTCATAGAGATCCTCAGGGCCGATGACGAGCTTTTCATCAAATTTGGCCAGGCATACCTCACTACCGGCTACCCCGGGGTTGTCAAGGCCTGGCACTATCATAAGAGGCAGGTGGATAACTTCGCGGTCATCAGGGGGATGATGAAGGTGGTTCTCTACGACGCCCGGAAGGATTCCCCAACCTTCGGCGATGTGAATGAATTTTTCATGGGCGAGCACAACCCCATCCTGCTTCAGATCCCACAGCTTGTCTACCACGGCTTCAAGACCATAAGCGTGGAGGAGGCCCTTCTCATAAACTGCCCGACTGAGGTCTATAACTACGAGGAGCCCGATGAATACCGGCTGCCCCCACATACCGAGGAGATCCCTTACGATTGGTCCCGGAAGGATGGCTGAAGTGAGGGTTATAGCCTTTCTCTCTCATAGCCTGGCCGGGATTAAGCACCCAAGAAGGAGGCTGAAATGAAAAAGCGGATAGGATTTGTGGGGCTTGGGCGCATGGGCTGCCCCATGGCTATAAATCTCATGAAGGAGGGCTTCCCACTCGTGGGCTTCGATATAAGCCCCGAGTGCCTTGAGCGGGCGGTGAAAGCCGGCGCTGAGGCTGCAAGCTCCATTAAGGACCTGGCCGGCAGGGCTGAGGTGGTCTACTCCATGCTTCCTGACTCCCAGACCGTGAGGGAGGTATATTGTGGCGAGGGGGGAATCCTGAGCACGCTGAAAAAGGGCGGTGTCATCATCGATGGCAGCACCATAGACCCCTCCGTCTCTCAGGAGGTGGCCGAGATTGCCCGCCGGAAGGGAGTGGATATGCTGGATGCGCCCGTTAGCGGAAGCGTCATACACGCCGAGGGCCGCCAGCTAACCATCATGGTCGGCGGCGAGAAGAAGGTCATGGATGATAACATGGATATCCTCCGGAGCGTTGGGAGCTCCGTCTTCCACATGGGGCCCATCGGCCACGGGCTTTACATGAAGCTGGTAACGAACCACATCCTCTCCATCATGATGTGCGGCATGGCCGAGGGGCTGTCAATGGGGCACAAGGGTGGCCTGGACCCCCAGTACATGGTTGATATACTCAAGACGGGCGCGGTGCCGAAACTCCTTGATTATAAGGGGGGGCCCATGGCGCGGAAGGACTATGCCACCACCTTCCCCGTGGATATGATGCGCAAGGATCTGAGGCTTATCGCCACCATGGGCGAGCAGCTGAAAACCCCTCTTCCCATGAGCAATCTTGCGCGGCAGATATATATTTCAGCGAGCGCAGCGGGCTTCGGCGATAAGGACCTGGGTGCCATAATCGAGGTATATGAAAGATTGCAAGGCCTCTGAGAATTGATTCTGATAATTCCGCGGCCCGCGGGCTGGTCTTCCCTTCGGGCCCATCTTTTGCTATGGGAGAGACTGAGGATGGTACTCTCTCATGCAGCCTTCTTCCAGGAGTCCAAGCCTCCCTCAAGTGCCCAGACCCGTCTGAAACCCTTATCCATGAGCTTGGCGGCCGTACCGGCGCTGGAACCCTCATTGCGTCAGGTGCAGTACAAGACCAGGTCCTCCCCCTGTGGTAGGCTCCGCCACCATGATTCGAACTCCTCCTTCGGAAAGCTGAGGGCCCCCTCAATATGGCCCTCGGCAAACGCCTCTCGGCTTCTCACATCGATTATCCGAATGTTACCTCCCCGCCTCAGCCTCTCATGTAAACTCTCCAGGGGCATGCGAGGCACCTCTGAAGGCTGGTGCATCCTTTGCATTCTTTCTCCTTTCTCAAAGAAAAACCCGGGACCAAAAACAAAGAGAATAGCAAAAGGCTTTATCTCTTTATTTTTACGTCGAAAATGAAGATTTATTCCGGCTTAATCCCGACTAAATTATTTGCAAAATGCACCGAGCTTCATTTATAATTTTATAATGTTAATATCTCAGGGGGTCGGCCCTGAGGGTGACGGTTGGCATAGGAGGGGATGGAGAGCTTTTCGATTGGAGTCTGGGGCGTTGAGCTCTAAATCTGTCCCCTGGAGGTGTAGGCGTAATGGTCAAGAGCTATAGAGACTTGGTGGAAGAAGCGAAAAAAGAGATAGATGAGGTTTCCGCTGAGGAGTTAATGGAGAAGTTGGACGGGAATGAGGACCTTGTCCTCATAGACTGCCGCGACCCCGATGAGTATCGGCAGGGATACATCCCGGGCGCCCTTCTAGCGAGTAGGGGAACACTTGAGCTTAAGGTCAATGACCTTGTCCCTGATGGCCAAAAACCCATAATCCTTTACTGCGCCGTCGGCGTGCGGTCCCTTTTCGCAGGCCGGTCCCTGAAGCAAATGGGTTATGGCGACGTTAAATCCATGGCTGGTGGGTTCAGCGGCTGGAAGGAGAAGGGGTTTCCCATAGTTGTCGATAAGCAGCTCACCCACGACCAGCTCACCCGGTATAGTCGCCACTTCATCCTCCCCCAGGTGGGCGAGAAAGGGCAGCTTAAGCTCCTGGAGGCAAAGGTCCTTCTAATTGGGGCGGGAGGCCTGGGCTCTCCGGCAGCCCTTTACCTGGCCGCCGCAGGGGTGGGCACCATGGGTATAGTGGATAGCGACGTGGTCGACCTGAGCAACCTACAGCGCCAGATTCTCCATACGACCGACCGCATCGGGGTGCCCAAGACCGAATCCGCCAAGGAGACGCTACTCGCCCTCAACCCTGACCTCACGGTAAAGACCTATCAGGAGCGCCTCACCTCCAAAAATATCATGGACATCATAGCCGATTATGAAATCATCGTTGACGGGTGCGATAACTTTCCCACCCGTTACCTTGTCAACGACGCCTGTGTTCTGGCTGGAAAAACCAATGTCCACGGGAGCATCTTCCAGTTCGAGGGGCAATGCACCATCTTCGAGCCTGGAGAAGGCCCCTGCTACCGCTGTCTCTACCCCTCTCCTCCGCCCCCGGGGCTTGTACCCAGCTGTCAGGAGGCGGGCGTGCTGGGCGTACTGCCCGGAATCATCGGGGTGATCCAGGCCACGGAAACCGTGAAGTGTATCCTGGGGCAGGGTGAGACCCTGGTGGGCAGGCTTCTCACGTATGATGCCCTTAAAATGAAATTCAGGGAGCTCCGTCTGAGAAAGGATCCCGCCTGCCCCATCTGCGGTGAGAACCCAGCCATCCGAGAGCTCATAGATTATGATTGGTTCTGCGGCCTGAGGGAGGAGGCGGTGCGCTCCTGAGAGGGCCACTCCCTGATAAAAGAAAACCCCCGGGCCATGCGCCCGGGGGTAATTTTTGGGGGAGTCCAGGCTGAGCCCTCAGTCAGGGAAGCGTATTCGGGCCTTCTTGAGCCAGGCGGAAGTATCAAACCTCTCGGCACAATACTCCATGAAGGCCTCCTCAGCGGGGGAGAGCTTTTTCCCATTCACAAACTGCTCTCTCTCCTTAGGCGGGGGAGGTGGGGAAATAACCAGCTCATTCTCTCCCCCTCTTCCTTCCTGTCGGATTTGGCCCATCCTCGCTTCCATCACCCCTGCGGTGGGGAACTTGAGAGCCAGGGCAAAGATATCATCGGGTGCCACAAGGCCTCGCTGCTGTAAGAGGGAAAGGATTCCTTTCACTTCCTCAGAGCCGAGGATGGCCTTAATTATCGCATCTGAAAGCCTGCCAATCTCTTCCGGCACCTCCTGAGATTCAGCCATCTCAATTCACCTCCGCCTCTTAATTTAGCACAATCACTCTTTCTTAACAATTTCTCGTCAAAAATATTGCCCACTTGAGAGAAATCTTTACCTTTTCCCTTCCCCGAAAGCCCCGATAAACCCCTAATTATTTCTAATTATTAATATTAATCCTCTTGGCGAATTTGTTAAGGGGGTTCAGATCCCTCCAGCCAAGGTCTTCCAAAAATAAGACGAAAAAGGGTTCCCCCCGCTACATCCTCCCCCTTGTTATATTTTGGCCAGAGCCTGGCCCAGGTCTTCAATGATATCAGCAGGGTCTTCGATGCCTACGGCGAGACGGATGAGTCCCGGGGTTATGCCCACTCTGCGGCATTCCTCCTCACTGTAG
>CAZNSX010000010.1:0-37972 GCA_964575845.1 uncultured bacterium
TAAAGCGGTACGCGAGCTGGGTTTAGAACGTCGTGAGACAGTTCGGTCCCTATCTGTCGCGGGCGCAGGATATTTGAGGGGAGCTGTCCCTAGTACGAGAGGACCGGGACGGACGAACCACTAGTGTTCGAGTTGTGGCGCCAGCCGCAGTGCTCGGTAGCTATGTTCGGAAGGGATAACCGCTGAAAGCATATAAGCGGGAAGCCCCCCCCAAGATGAGATATCCCTGTAGGGGCAACCTACCTGAAGGCCCCTCGTAGACCACGAGGTTGATAGGCGGGAGGTGTAAGCGCGGTAACGCGTTCAGCTGACCCGTACTAATCGGCCGTGAGGCTTGACCATAAAGGAATTATAGGTCTCTGGGTCTAGCCTCCTGAGGTGACTGCCCGAGCGCCTCTATTCAGTTGAAGAAAGATTTTCCCGGTGGCTACAGCGGCGGGGCCACACCCGTTCCCATCCCGAACACGGAAGTTAAGCCCGCCAGCGCCTATGGTACTGCGGGGGAGACCCCTTGGGAGAGTGGGTCGCCGCCGGGGTTAAGATTTTATAACCCTCTGGCTCCTGGTCTGATGGTGGGCCGGAGGGTTTTTTTATGTTAAGCCCAATTTCCTGCGAAGCCCCTCTCGATGACTTTTTCTTAAGACTTCTTCCTCATCCGCAAACAAAGCCTTCAGGCCCAGGCCATTCTCCCCGAGGGCGAAAAAGCCTTCCCCTGGGCGGAGTGCCGGTGATATATTGGTATGATTATTGTATTGGAAGAATAAGGTCAAGGTTGGCGGAAAGCGGCGAGGGATCCCTTCATCCTGTTCTTTACTCCAGGCAGCGGAGCACTTCATCGACTGAGAAGAACTAACGGGTAAGCTTGATGAATTTCCGCCGCGGCCAGAGGCGTACGGAAGAACGTCGTCAGAATGATAGACGAAGAGGAGAGCGCCGCAAAGAAGGAAGGCGTAAAGCAGAGAGGCGTCAGGGGGGCGCGGAAACCACCCTAAATTACGCCGAGCGCCGCACGGCGGAACGCCGCCAGATGGATAGAAGGTTCAAGGACCGGCGAAAAGAGGAGAGAAGGCATAGGGAGCGCAGAAGGGTCGACCGGCGGGGGGCGCAATCTATTCTCACGGACCAGATGACCGAAGAGGAAAAGGCTTTTCTCCGAGGACTCTTCTCGGAAAAATAGCAAGAGGGTCCGCCGTCCCTCCTTTATCCCAAGAAGCGAACCATTGTCGAAAGGGAAAGAGAGAGACTTTTTGAAGAGCGCTTCGACCCCGAGGAGAGCACAAAGGAGCTTTTCAACCCAAGGGCCCTCAGACGGCCGCTCGGGCTCATGAACATGGAGGCAGAGGAATTTTTGGAGCCGGAAGGCCCCTTACCAGAAATAGAAGAGTATCTTGCTTGCTCCCGGAAGCTGGGCGTCGGAACGCGTCCCTTTCTCCTTCTGGAGCAGCGGGGTTGCCCTGAGGCGGAAATTCTGATGACGGAGAGAAAGCCCGCCGGGCAACCCGGGGTTCTCATCGATTTCTCATTCTTCTCACCTGAAGGGCTCCTAGGAGAAAGGCGCGGGCTTGAGAAAAGTCCCGCCGCGCTTGAGGGGAGGGATTTCACGCATGAGTGAGGCTGAGAGCCGCCGCAGGAAGGTATCTGAGGAGCTGAGGAACCGGCTCTGCAGGAAGGAGAAAAGCCGGGCCGCAATAAATAAAGATATCTCTCAGCTCAGGGCTCTCGAGAAAGAGCTTGAGAGGCGCCTCGGGGAGCTGGACAGGAAGCGGGAGGAGCTGGAGAAGCGCTGCAACAAGGAGCAAACAGAGCGAGAGGCTCTTCTCGGACGAAAGACTCTCCTCGAGAGAGAACTCTCTGAGCTTGAGGGAAAGCTCAGGGGCCTCGGGCAAGCGGAGGGCCTTTACCGAGAGGGATTGAAGGCCCTCCGGCAGCAAGAAGAGGGAATCCTGGGAGAGTACGAAACAAGCCTCAAGATACTGCTCAAGGAGAGAGAGACTGCGCCGCCGGAGGCCGAGCCTCAGCGCCGGGAGCCTCCTCCGAAGGGGATACGGCCGGACCCCGTAAGGGAGGCTCCGGAGGCCCATCTCCCTGGTGCTGAGCCGACCCCGGGGCCTCCGACCGGGTTCAAAGCTCTCCAGGTAAGGGCTCCCAAGGGCGAGCTCTGCGCCGCCTTCCTGGAGGGAGCGCAGGGCCTTGTGGTCATGGAAGCCGAGGCCTACCTAAATTTTCTCCGCCGTAGCCTCCACCACATGAATACCCTCTACAAGAGGTATCTTTCGCTCAGGCTTGAGAGCCCCCAGGGGGCCTCGGAGGCCACCAAGCGGGAGTTTGAGGATATTGACCGGACAAAAGGGTTCCTCTTGGCACTCACCAATGCCGTGTGCGCAGGAAGGCTTGAGGCCGTGAGGGGGGCCGAAGGCGCGAGGGTCACCTCTACCCTATCTCGCAGTGAAGGGCCTTTTGAGGTGGAGGCCGGCACCGCCCAGGTGGTTAACGCGAGGGTGCTTGATTTCTTGGGAAAACTTCTTGAAAAGGACGTGGAGAGCTTTTTCAAGGACGAGGGCCCATACCATGAGATCTGTGACTACCTGAATGCCTGCCAGAATTTTATGGAGGAGCTGGGAAAGGAAAGAAGGGCAAAGGCTCTCTTCAAGCAGCTCAGGCGCGAGGCTCCTCGGCGCACGCCTGAGCCGCAGCGGGCCCCGGATAAGTCCGCTCTCTCTGGCCTCATCCCCCGAGAGATCAACGAGCATGAGGAAGTCATGGACCTGGGTCAGCTGAGCCTTGAGCCACGGGACAAGGCTTCGATCCTCTCTCAGGAGGAACGCGCGCTTGAGCTATCGGATACCGAGTTACACAAACGCCGACCATTTGACCTGAATGAGGCGGAGGCAAGCCTCGCGGTTGAAGCGCCGGCGATTAACCCCGAGGGAAATGGGGGGGCAGTTCCGGGAGATGGGCATCTCGCGGAATGAATGAACCTGGGGTAGGGGAGGCTTTGAACTTCATACCCGTGAACGCCAGCGCAGCTATGGGCGCCCCTTTAAGGCGAAAAAGCTCCCGGCCGGTTCAGCGGGATTAACATCGAGTTTCCTCTATTGCTGAAAGCGGGCCACCGCGTCCTTTATAGGTTTCTTTGAAAGGGCCATGGGCGTGAGGGCCCCTCAGACCATGAGCTCCTCACAATAGGGGGCGCGGGACATGACGTGGGGTCCCTCATGGGTGATGAGAACCATGTCCTCAAGCCTCACCCCCCCTCCTCCCCTTATGCCGGGGAGCCAAATCAAAGGCTCCACGGCAAAGACCATTCCGGGCTCAAGGGTCACCTCACCCGCTCCCGGCATCACTTCACCGATATAGGGCGGCTCATTTGAGCTTATTCCGATCCCGTGGCCGATGAAGAGCCGGATGAAGTTCTTTTCGAGCCCCCTTTTGGCCGCCGCTCCGATGAAGGCTTTCGTGGCCTGGCGATTTGTGTTGCCCGGCTGCATCGCCTCGATCCCCGCCTGGAGGACCTCGTTAACCGCGGTGTAGACTCGTTTTTGCTCCTCGGAGGCCCTGCCGCCGCAAATGGTCGCCCTTCCCACATCTCCGAAGTAGCCGTTCCACATTGCACCGATGTCGATGAAGACGATGTCGCCGTTGCGGATGAGCTTATCGGTTGGAAAGCGTGTGGGGGGGCTCATGTGCTCTCCCGAGGCCACGAAGGGGGAGGCCAGATGGGCAAACTCGCCCCCCAGCCTGAAAAGGGTCGCCATCGCCTCGGCCGCCACCTCATACTCCCGCACCCCCGCCCTGACTGCATCAAGGGCCGTCTGGACCACCGCATCGGCGATGGCCGTCGCCTCCTGGAGGCACTTGACCTCATCGGGGAGCTTTCGGATTCTCGACCAGTACATGAAGCTTTCTCCGTCCACAAATTCCGCGTGCGGCAGGTAGCGCTCATACATCTGGCGCTGGGTAAAGGTGTGAGCATCGAGCCCGACCCTCCCCCTCGCCACGCCAAACTTCTCCATGTAGCGCACGAGCTCGTTTTTCACGATATTCTCGACAAGTTCCGGCTCTTCCATGATGGGAATGGGCACCAGGTGCTCTATCCACGGCATGGCCTCGGGTATGCGCGCGGCTTCGGCACTTGAGGCAAAAAGGACGGGGCTTTCCTCTTGGGTGAGAAGCACCCCGAACTGGGTGGAAGAGCGGTAGGCGAGCATAATCGCCCGGAGGCTCGTGAGGTAGCGCACGTTCTCATCCTTCCAGAGGATTAGGGCGTCAATATCCTTCTCGTGCATGGCCCATTGGGTCTTCTTCACCCTCTCGCTCCTCAGGCGGGCGAAATCTATCCTCTCTTCCCAATCGACCTGAAAACTCCCCCTGGCGAAAAGCTGATAATCCCTCATCACCCTTCCTCGCGGCTCGGGGGGCCCCTGAAGGCCCGCATGGTTGACAGTCTAATCTTCGGGTGTTAGAAGAAAATCGGGTGCATTAAAATCACAATTATAGCAGAATCTGTGGCCGGGCCTGAGGAGGCTCTATCGTGGCAATTGACATTCACTGCCATTTTTTCCCGAAGGGCTATCTCGAGCTCATCGACCGCGAGGGCCAGCCCTTCAACCTCACCCTTTGCAGAGACCGGGAGGGGAGGCTCAGGTGCAATATAAAGGGGCGGCTTCACCCGCCGCTTGAGCCCTTCTCCGAGCCGGAATTGAGGCTGAAGGCCATGGAGGCCAAGGGCGTGCGGACCGAAGTGGTTTCTCTGTCCTCATGGCCCAATGTCTATTGGGCGGGGTCCCGGCTGGGGGCGGAGCTTTCCCGGGCGGTGAATGAAGGGTATCGGGATCTGGCTACGGCCTACCCCGGGCGCTTCGTGGGGATAGCTTCGGTGCCCCTGCAGGATGTGGGAGCCGCCGTAAAGGAGGCGGAGAGGGCCGTCGGGGAGTTCGGCCTTAAGGGGGTTATGGCCGGTACCAACATAAACGGTCGCTATCTTGACCATCCTGATTTCCTGCCCTTTCTGGAGGCGGTGGAGGCTCTGGGCGTCCCCCTTCTCATCCACCCCATACCGCATGCGGCCCGGGAGCTCACGGAGGAGTACTTCCTCTTTAATCTCCTGGGCTATCCCCTGGAGTCCACGCTGGTCCTCTCCCGCCTCATCTTCTCGGGCTGCCTTGAGCGCTTTCCGGGGCTGCGCTTCATCTTGGTTCACGGGGGGGGAATCTTTCCCTATCTCAGGGGGAGACTCGAGCGGGGCTATCAAGCGGTCGAAGACTGTCGCTCTGGGGGCTGCCGGCCTCCGGGAGAGTATATCGAGCGCTTTTATTTCGACACGGTGGTATTCAGGCCCGAGATCCTCCGGTTTCTTGTGGAAACCGTGGGAAGAGAGCACGTGCTTCTGGGGTCTGACTTTCCCTACGATAGCCAAGACCCTGAGCCCTTGAAGACCCTGGAAGAGGCTGGGTTATCTGAGGAAGATCAAAGGCTTATCTCCGAGGAAAACGCTCGCTCGCTTCTAAAGCTCTGAGGGCCTGGTGGGCCCCATTCATGACTTTCTCGCCTGGAGGGCGCCGAGAGATTTTTCTCCCACAAACTGGGCCCAGTTTCCCCCTTTTTCGTTTGCAAAAATTATCGACTTTAGGACGGAAAAATCTTGACAAATTTGGTGAAGAATTTTAATCTTAAAGCTCTGTTCTTTCTAAATGATTCCGGTGGAAAATTTACCTTTTTCTCTTTTTGGGAGATGGGTCCACTATGCTGAGCCTCATGAGGGAGGATATTCGCGCGGTCTACGACAGTGACCCGGCAGCAAGAAACTTCCTTGAGATTCTTCTCTGCTATCCCGGCCTCCATGCCCTCTGGCTTCACAGGATTGCGCACCGGCTTTACCAGAAGCGCTGGTTCACCCTGGCTCGTCTCATCTCCCACATCAACCGATGGCTCACGGGAATCGAGATCCATCCCGGAGCAAAGATCGGCCGCCGCGTCTTCATAGACCACGGGATGGGCATCGTCATCGGTGAGACGGCTGAGGTGGGAGACGACTGCCTTCTTTACAAGGGGGTGGTCCTTGGCGGCACCTCTCTGGAGAAGAAAAAGAGGCATCCCACCCTGGGGAAAAAAGTCGTGGTCGGGTCAAACGCGTGCATTCTGGGGGCCATCGAGATAGGCGATGGAGCCCGCATAGGTTCGGGCTCCGTGGTTGTAAGGTCCGTCTCCCCGGGCGCCACCGTGGTCGGCGTGCCCGGGAGAGAGGTGGAGAGGATAAGTGCGCAAGAGAGACGCGAGGGAACCTTCGAGCATGGGAATCTGCCCGATCCTTTGAGCGACATCGTCAAGATTCTCCTAGAGCTCCAAGATAAGCTCGACCGCCGCCTGAGGCTGGTGGAGTCCGAACTTGAGGGCCTGAGGTCACAAGTTGAAAGTCCGGAGGAAAAGGTCCTGCCCGAGGATAAGGGAGGCGGGGCCTCGTAACCATTACCTTAAACCCGCGAGGGATAAACTGAGGGAGGAGCCATGGGAAGGATATTCGAGGACATTACTCAGACAATCGGAAATACACCACTGGTTCGGGTTAACCGCATGGCAAGCCATACCAAGGCCGAGGTGCTCGTGAAGCTAGAGGCCTTCAACCCCCTGGGAAGCGTCAAGGACAGAATCGGCGTGAGCATGATAGAGGCGGCCGAGCGGGAAGGCAAAATAGGGCCGGATACCATCCTTATCGAGCCCACCTCGGGAAACACGGGCATCGCCCTCGCCTTCGTGGCCGCGGCCAAGGGCTACCGTCTAATCCTCACCATGCCCGAAACTATGAGCGTCGAGCGGCGCACCCTCTTGAGGCTGCTCGGGGCGGAGCTGGTGCTCACACCCGGAGGGGAGGGCATGGCGGGCGCCATTCGCAAGGCCGATGAAATTGCCAAGGGGTTCCCCAACTCCTTCGTCCCCCAGCAGTTTCAAAATCCCGCCAACCCCGAGATCCACAGGAGGACCACCGCCGAGGAAATCTGGCGCGATACCGACGGCCGGGCCGATATCTTGGTCTCAGGGGTGGGCACGGGCGGCACCATAACGGGTGTCGCCGAAGTGATAAAGCCGCGCAAGGCCAGCTTCATTGCCATTGCCGTGGAGCCCAAGGACTCTCCCGTCCTTTCCGGAGGCTCCCCGGGCCCACACAAGATTCAGGGCATCGGGGCCGGCTTCAAGCCCGACGTGCTGAACATGGACCTGGTGGATGAAGTCATCCAGGTCTCTAACGAGGACGCCTTCGCCGCCGCCCAGAGGCTGGCCAGGGAGGAGGGCATTCTCTGCGGCATCTCCTCGGGAGCGGCGATGTGGGCGGGTCTTCGGGTGGCCGAGCGGCCCACGAGTAAGGGGAAGCTCATAGTCGTAGTCCTTCCCGACACGGGCGAGCGCTACCTCAGCACGGCCCTCGCAGAGGCGCCCTCCCCGGAGGTGAGCATCTAGCCCAAATGAGCGAAGGATCAGCCATCGAAGAGAGGCGATGTTATTGGGGGACCGGTCTGTTTCATCGTCCATGAAGCACTTCATCACACCGAGTTGTGGAGGACGCCTTCGCCGCCGCCCAGAGGCTGGCCAGGGAGGAGGGCATTCTCTGCGGCATCTCCTCGGGAGCGGCGATGTGGGCGGGTCTTCGGGTGGCCGAGCGGCCCACGAGTAAGGGGAAGCTCATAGTCGTAGTCCTTCCCGACACGGGCGAGCGCTACCTCAGCACGGCCCTCGCAGAGGCGCCCTCCCCGGAGGTGAGCATCTAGCCCAAATGAGCGAAGGATCAGCCATCGAAGAGAGGCGATGTTATTGGGGGACCGGTCTGTTTCATCGTCCATGAAGCACTTCATCACACCGAGTTGTGAAGGAAGAGGTCTTACCGGTCTCCCCATCAGCCTGGCGATGGCCTATATCCCTGAGCTGAATAAGGAGTCCTGGAGGATTCCCCTTGGCAACGCTGGCTGAGCAACTTCAGTTTGACTTCACCGCCTTTCACCAGAAGCCAGAGCAGAGCTCAGGGATCTTGATTCTTATCTCTTTTGATTTTGGGGCATCTTCAAGCTCGCGCCGTGCTTAATACGCCACCAAGCAAAACCATGAATAGCGCCGTAAAGCTTCTTTAGGTCCAGAAGATCGGGGGGGTCACGCGGCAAATCTCGGTCGGGGAGGGGATATAGCTTAGGAAGCCCGTGCAGATCCACAATGAAATCTGGTCCTATGACAACTCCTCGACCGATTCCGACGGACCTCTGTTCTGGGTCGAGGAGGTCTTTCCCCAGAGAATGATAGCGGAAACCCTTCGGTGCAGTAAGTTCGACCAGCGTTGGGCCGATATCAAGATGGCTCCCCGCCACTCCTTGAGGCAAGGAAATCCCCTTCAGAACGTCCCCGCCATAGAAGACGAGTGGAACAGCCAACCTCTCGAAAACACTCGGCCTCTCGCTTATAGTTTTTCGCGCAGCATGGTCGCCGGTGACAACGATTAAGCTCAATTTCAGCTTTTTCTCAATTCCTTTGACAAAGTCCCCGATGCACCGGTCAGAATACCAGAAATGTCCTAACATGTTAAAGTCTAGATTACTATTGCAACAGGACCTGAGCTCCCGCGGAATTTCGGTCAGCTTGAAGCCTTTACCGCGCACGTCAATGTCGTAAGGGGGGTGAAAACTCGTGGTCATGATAAGATTAAAGCTCGGCCGGTCATCTTTGACGGTTCTTAAAATAAAGTCGAATAGGTACTCATCATCTACCCCCCATTCGTTCGAAGATGCCCAGTTTCCCATATGCCCGCCACCATATATTTCTTCAAATCCTTGCGCGCGGCTAAAAACCCCAATCCTCTGCCAGCTCAGAAACCCCCCATAAAAAAGCCGCGTCTTATAACCGAGCTGTTTGAATATCGCAGCGAGGCTGGATGGGTAGGCTTTAGTCGACGTCTTCTGATAGTTCGTGACCAGCCCGGCATCCGGAAGCCCGGTCACAATGACCGACAGAGATGACATCGTACCACGCGAAGAGGGGACAAAACTCTCGACGTAGAGACCCTTTCGCGCGAGCCCTCGCACGCTCTCCGCCAATCCCAGAGGTTCATATTTCTTCAGCAGCGGCCATGCGCTGTAGCTTTCCCCGACTATCAGAAAGATATGGCGGGGAGGCTCGCCCTTGGGCCCTTTCGCATACTTAATCATGTAGCGATCGAGATTATTGAAAGTCTCATCCGTAGAAAACAAATATTTTGCGGCCTTGATAAGGTCGCCGTCCGGGAGAAAGACCTCAAGCCCTCCCGCCGCCGAAAGCTTCAATTGTTGCCCAATCGCATATACCAAAGCCGTATATGGATTCAAGACCGTCTCGTTCAGGAATTCATCTCTCGTTACGGCGGCATCCTTCAGCTGTACCGGGCGGCTCCCAAATGAACCCCGAATCCCAACCGTAAAAAGAGATAAAAACACTACGATATAAATAATTCTATAGGGAACGCGGGAGAGATACTTATCTATGGCTTCCCCTGATAAGAATTCTATCTTGAGAAACAGCCTCTCCATTCTCAAGCAGACTAGAATGACAACAAGCATCCCGATGAGGCCTGGAATAAGATTATATTCTTTCAATAGAGTAATCAGAACGGCCCGTGAGTCGTCGTAGATTAAACCGAATAGAAAATGGTCAAAATGATGTCCATATTCCTTGAAGTAGCCGAGTGAGACAAAATAGATAACGGTCGACGAAATTATGAATACAGTGCCAACCACATTTCGAACCTTGTTCGTAAAGGCTCCCAAATCGAGAAAACCACATACGATACTCAACACGAAAGGGATAAGCGCGATATAGGTGGCAACAACAAAATCATAGCGTATGCCATTCAAGAAGGCCGCTAGCAACTGAATGGAGCCGCTGCTATCATTGATCTGATGTCGGAAGAAAAATATAAGGATAAATCTGAATACCGCAAAGTAAGCCGCAAAAAAAAGCCAAAGATTAAAAGTCTTTTGGCATTGGCCGATAAATCTGGGCCAGTTTCTCATTTTCTTCCCACGCGGCTATTTAGAGCAGGATAGCGACGGCGGCGCCGGACCTCTTTATATGATAGGAGCTTCCCCTCGCATCGTGCCTTCATACCTGATCAGCCGGAAAAATGATTCGATTCAGCTCCAAACACGGCCTCCCTTCAACGCATCCGCCCCCCCTCAGACAGCGCCCGGGGCCATGGCCCCGATGAGTCTCCGGGCGGCCTCTTTCGGCGCCTCCCAGAGCCGCCACTTCAGGAGGATCCCGCCGAAGACGATGATAAAGACCGCGCCCGCCACATAGCCCTCCCGGATAGGGCCCAGCCAGAGGCTGTCGGCCCGGAAGCCCGAGAGCGCGAGCGGGCCGGTCGAGTAGAGCACGAAGTAGAGACAGAAAATAAAGCCTTCCTTATGGCGGCGCAGGCGGAGGTGTCGCAAAATAATGAACCAGAGCAGATTGAGCCCCAGCTCATAGAGCATGACGGGGTGAATGGGCGTGCCGGGGAACTGCCGCCCGGCAATGCTTTCGGGTGGGAAGACCACTCCCCATGGCATGCTCGTGGGGAACCCGTAGGCTTCCCCGTTCATAAAATTCCCGAACCGGCAGAACACCTGCCCCAGCATGACCGCCGGGGCGACAGCATCAGCGAACCCCCAAGTGGGTACGTGGTGGCGCCGCAAATAGAACCATCCGGCCAGAAGACCTCCGATGAGACCCCCGTGGATGGCAAGGCCACCATGCCAGATTCGGAGGATCTCCCCCGGATCCAGGCTGTAGAAATCCCAGTTGAACAAGACATAGTAAGCCCGCCCCCCCGCGATGCCGGCGAGTATGACCGTGAGAGCGAACTCCATGATCTCATTCACATTGACCGGATAGCCCTTCCGCTTAACCTCCTGGCGGACGAGCCAGATACCCACCAGCACGGCCAGGGCGGACATCAGGCCGTACCAGCGAAAATGGAAGGGACCAATTTTAATGATGATGGGAATAAGCTCCAGGACCGGCCTTTCTTCTGGAGTTTCCCAAAGCTCCTTTTCGTCATCCCTTTCATCCGCGGTCACCGAAAGCATTTCTTCCGTTCCCGCCCGCACTTCGCCCATCTCGTGCAACAGATAGCGAACCATTTTGGGGTTACGGGACGGGCGGAAGCCGTACGTCATCATTTCCACAAATATTTTCTTCAGGTCCCAATGTTGCGCGGTCAACCGATAGAGTGCGACCGCTAACCCGGTCCGGTCCTTTCCGGCGGAACAATGCACCAGTATCGGCTGGTTCTTGGGGTCGGCGAGAATGGCGGCGGCCCTTTCCGCCCAGGTGTAACTGATGTTCCGCACCTCTAAGGGGATGTTTATGAGCTTCACCCCGTAAGCTTGAGAAATCTTCCGCTCGAATTCGCCTCGGGGCGGGTTGAGCTTCAGGATGGTCCTGATTCCTCTCTCAGCGATCACCTGCTTGAGAAAATCAGGGTTCGGCTGCGATGAGCGGTAGATGCGTCCCTCTTCCACCACTCCGAAATTGAAAGGGGGCTTGCCTCTCATCATGGGAAGCCGGGTATGGTGGGCGGGTGGCCAAAACAAGACGGCCAGCAGAACGATAACCCAGCCGAAATTTCGCATCATTGACGACCCCTTTGGATGACGCTTCCGATTATAAACCATATTCCGCCCGGCGGTGTGAACTCAAGCAGCATTACCCGGGAAATCAGGGGAGGAGGACTCCCCGGCCGAGTATCCTGTGCTCCCTGAGCTCGCGGTAGGCTTGATTTACCTCCTCCAGCGGAAAAGTCCGGCTCACGAGGGGTTTCAACAGGCCCGCCTCCACCAGGCGCACGAGTTCCCAGGTGACTGAGCGGGGGGCATTCCG
The DNA here is from genome assembly GCA_964575845.1 of uncultured bacterium. Classification (GTDB taxonomy): domain Bacteria; phylum UBA8248; class UBA8248; order UBA8248; family CAZNSX01; genus CAZNSX01. The sequence goes on from CAZNSX010000010.1 coordinate 11,872, forward strand.
GCTGCCCAGCACCTCGAGCCCATTCTTGAGGAGGTGGTAGGGAGATACCGAAAACTCAGGGGTAAGATAACCCGCGACGATAAGCCTTCCCTCCTTGGCGAGGCACTTGAGAGCCGTCTCCAGTGTCTCCTTGGTGCCGAGGAAGTCGGCATAGCAGTCAATACCCCTTCCATCCGTGAGGGCCATCACCTTTTCGACCACGTTTTCGCTGAGGGGGTTGATCCCCGCCTCAGCCCCGTACCGAGAGGCTAGCTCAAGGCGCTCCGTCTCTAGATCCAGGGCGATGACCCGGCAGCCGGCAAGCTTGCCCACCATGACGGCGTGAATGCCCAGTCCCCCTATTCCCTGAATCGCGAGCCATTCGCCCGCCCGAACCCTACCCCGGTCCATGACGGCATGATATACGGTTGCAACTGCATCGGGCAGAATGGCCCCCTCCTCAAAGGAGGCCCCTTCGGGAAGCGGCACAAGATTTTCCTCGGGCACGGCCAGGTATTCCTGATTGCTCCCGTCGCGCTCGAAGCCGAAGCGATGCAAGAAATTGCAGAGGTTCGTGTTTCCTCTCAGGCAGGAGGGGCACCGGCCGCACACACCGTCCGGGGTTCCGATAACCCTGTCGCCTGTTTTAAACCTTTCAGCTCCCGCCCCCAGGGCCTCCACCACGCCGCTGAACTCATGGCCCAGAACGAGAGGCGGTTTAGCCTTGGGGTTTTTCCCGTCGATTATCTTCAGGTCGGTGTAGCAGAGGCCCGAGGCTCTTACCCGGAAAAGGACTTCGCCGGGTCCGGGCTCAGGCACGGGACGCTCTTCCAGGATGAGTTCCTGACCGAACGCTGGCAGAACAGCAGCTTTCATGGCAGCCCCTCGCTTTCGCTTGAGTGGAGAGAAGGGCCGGAACCCCAAGCCTTAGAGCTCAGGGCCAAGGTTGTGGAGCACCGGCAAAAAGAGAAATAAAGAGGAACATTATGGCTCAAATGCCGTAGAATTTCTTGAGTAACTCCTCCCACCGGCCCTGGGCCTTGAGTATGAACTCCACGGTTTCCCTCACGGCCCCCTTGCCGCCGGACCTCCTGGTTATCAGGTGCGCTTCGGCCTTGACCTCCTCCACAGCATCGGCCACGGCCACGGCCAGGCCCGCCCGCCTCATGGCCGGAATGTCAATGAGGTCATCGCCGATATAGGCTATCTCCTCATCGGCAAGCCCCTTCTCCTCCTTCATGGCCTCATAAGCTTGGAGCTTATCCCGCAGGTCCTGGCGGCAGTAGGAGATGCCCAGCTGCTCTGCCCGTCGGGCAACGATCTGGGAGCACTTGCCCGTGAGGATGGCTGTCAGGAGCCCGGCCCGATGGGCGAGGGTGATGCCGGTGCCATCCTTCACGTCAAAGCATTTGAGCTCATCCCCCTGGTTTGTGAAGATCATCTGCCCGTCGGTGAGGACACCGTCCACATCCATCACCAGCATCTTGACCTTCCTGGAACGTGCGGCGGGGCTGGAACCGGAGGGGCTTCCCTTCATTCTTAGACGACGCCCGCCTGAAGGATGTCGTGGAGATGGATGACGCCTTTGGGGCGACCCCGGGAGTCGGCGATTATGAGGGAGGTTATCTTGTGGGTCTCCATGACCCGGAGGGCGTAGGCGGCGAGGGCCTCCTCTTCGATGACGCGGGGAGAAGGGCTCATGGCGTCTCTGGCCTGGGTCTCGTAAATATTCTCCGCCCTCTCAAGAGCCCTCCTCAAGTCGCCGTCGGTGATGATGCCCGCAAGGGAGCCGTCGCCATTCACCACACAGGTCATCCCCAGGCGCTTTTTCGTCATCTCGAAGATGACGTCGCGGATGGAAGACTCCTTGGGAGTCACGGGGAGTTCCTCCCCACTATGCATAAGGTCGGAGACCTTGAGCAGGAGCCTCTTGCCCAGGCTGCCTCCGGGATGATAGACGGCGAAGTCATCCTCTCGCAGACCCTTAGCCTCAAGGAGGGCCATGGCAATGGCATCCCCCAAGGCGAGAGCCGCGGTGCTGCTGGCGGTGGGCACCAGGTCCAAGGGGCAGGCCTCTTCTTTGACGCTGACGTCGAGCACCAGGTCCGCATGTCGGGCCAGGGTGGATTTTGGCTGACCCGTCATGGCCACGAGGACGACCCCAAAGCGCTTGATCACACCCAAGAGCTTCAGGATCTCCTCCGTCTCACCGCTTCTTGAGATGGCGACTACCACATCCCCCCGGGCCACCATGCCGAGGTCTCCGTGCACCCCCTCGGCAGCGTGCATGAAAAGGGCCGGAACGCCGATAGAGGCCAGGGTTGAAGCTATCTTCTTGCCGATGAGCCCTGACTTCCCCATACCAGTAACCACTACCCGGCCCTGGCAGTCCCTCAGGGTTTCCACCACCTTGACGAAAGTCTCGCCCAAGCGCTCCTTGAGGTTGAGGATGGACTGGGCCTCGATGTCTAAAGTCTTCAGAGCCCGCTCCAACATCGGTCTCTTTCTCTGGAATCCCATAACAGCCAAAGCAGGAAAGATGAGGGACAAAAAGGCCAACCCTCGACAACACAGGTGAAAGACTAGCATAAGTGGTGAAAATTTTCCACTCGATCTTGGACTCGTTGCGAGAAAGAGCCTTCAGCCGTCTCTCTCCTCGAGCATGGCTCCGGAGTGCCCTTTTTCCTTCGGGCCTCCCATGATAGAATGGAATGGGGCCCAATAAGTCAGAGACTCCTAGGTCTCGAAGAAAGAATAAAAAGGTACTGAAATGGCAATGGAAACTAAAGACGCTCCCGCCCTCAGAGACCCTGTGAACGAGTGGCTCGGAGTGCCGACCGAAGAGGAGCTAACCACTTGTGTCCGCTGCGGGATCTGCCTCCCCCAATGCCCCACCTACCGAGAGCTGGGCGTAGAGACGGCCTCCCCCCGCGGAAGGGCTGCTCTGATCAAGGCGGCGGCTGAAGGCCGCCTCCCTTCGCTCGATGGTATTTCCAAGCACATGTACCTCTGCCTCAATGACCAGGCCTGCCACACCGTATGCCCCTCGGGCGTGAGGGTGGGGGAGATGGTGGAGCTGGCCCGTGCCGAGCTGAGGGACCGCTGCCCCCCTCCCTTCCTTCCCCGCCTCTTTCGCCGCGCTATCCTGGGATTTGCTCTCGGAAGGCACAGCAGGCTCGAAGCTCTCACCCGGCCCCTTTACCTCTTCGAGAAGAGCGGGCTGAAATGGCTGATGAGAAAGACTCGATTCACCAGCCTACTCCCCTCCTCCTTAAAGCGCATGGAAGACTATCTCCCCCCCCTTCCCGGTGGGCCCCTGAGGCCTAAGCTCCCTGAGGTGATTCCGCCGCGTGGGGAAAAGCGGGCCAGGGTAGGGTTTTTCCTGGGCTGTGTCATGAACCTTTTCTTCACTCCGGCAAGCCGCGCCACACTCGAGGTTCTTTCGGCCAACGGGTGCGAGATCTTCATCCCCAAGGAGCAACGCTGCTGTGGCGCCCCCCACGCGAACGAGGGCGAGCGGGAACTTGCCCAGGAATTTGCCCGCTTCAACATAGAGCTCTTCGAGCGCCTCGAGCTTGACTCCATAGTGACCGATTGTGCCGCGTGCGGGGCGGACCTCAAAAACTACGGCGCTCTTCTTGCCGGGGACCCCTCCCTCCGTGAGAGGGCTAAGGCCTTCAGCCGTAAGGTAGAGGATGTGCACCGCTTCTTGAGGCGGCTCCCTCCCAGAGCTCCAGAGCGGGAGCTCAAGCTCAAGGTGACCTATCATGATGCCTGCCATCTCATCCACTCCCAGGGGATTCACCGTGAGCCCAGAGAGCTGCTCAAATCCATCCCCGGTCTAGAGTTTGTGGAGCTTCCGGAGAGCGATTGGTGCTGCGGTAGCGCCGGCACATACGCCTTCACCCATACCGATATATCCTCGCGCCTTCAGGAGCGGAAGATGGAAAACGTTGCGGCCACTGGGGCGGATGTGGTGCTGGCCGGGAACCCAGGCTGTCTCCTCCAGCTCGAGCAGGGCAGGAGAAAGTATGGGGTTCGGGTCCGCGTCATGCACCCCATGGAGCTTCTCGCTGAGGTCTACAGGGCCGGGGATTAGATGGCCATAAGGCTTCTGGCCATTGGGGGAAGCCCGAGAAAGGGTGGGAACAGTTGGACCCTTCTTGGGGAGGCCATTCAGGGGGCGAGAAGCAGAGGCGCGGAGGTGGAGGTACTAAATGCTTGCGAGCTGGAGATAAGGCCATGCGCCGGGTGCGAGGGTTGCAGGAAGACAGGGTCCTGCACCACACTCGACGTCATGCAGGAGGTCTATCCCAAGCTCATCGGGCTGGACCGCCTGCTCGTGGCCTCCCCCCTCTACTTCATGGGTGTGAGCGCCCAGCTAAAAATCCTCATAGACCGCTGCCAGCCCTTCTGGGTGAGGAAGGAGCTCCTCGGAGAGCCCCTTGAAGGAAGGGCCGGCATCCCCAGGCGGGGAGCCTTCATAGCTTGCTCGGGCGGGGATAAGAATTTCTACGGCGCAGTCAAGACGGTGAGGGCCCTTTTCAACGTGCTCTCCGTTGAGTACAGCGGGGAGCTACTTCTGCCGGGCTTGGAAGGGCCGGAGGAGGTAAGGAAACTTCCCGAGGCCCTGAGGAGGGCCCGCGAGCTCGGGGAGGCGCTGGCCGCATGAGGGGCGCAGGGGTCGCTCCCCGCACCGGGCTTCAGGTACTTGACCATGCGGAGTCTCTGCTTCCCGCCTTCCCCCCCCCGCCGGCACCTTGAGCTCCAGCCCACCTTCCAAGAAGCTTCTCCGGGAGATGGCCGCTAGTCATGCCCGAGGGGGAAAAGGGATGGCCTGACCGGCCCTAAGAAGATCGGGGGGACTCCAAAGTCTCGCACAAAGCGCCTATTACCCGCCTCACCGCCTCTTGCAGCGGCCCCCGCATTCGGATCCCGGCGGCGTAGGGGTGGCCCCCACCTCCAAAATGTCGGGCAATCTCGTTGACCGTGACATCCCCCTTTGAGCGGATGCTGACGCGGATAGTCCCTTCATGAGTCTCCAGGAAGTAGACGATGACCTCGACCCCCTCTATCTGTCGGGGCTCGTCCACAAAGCGCTCGGTCTCGGCATATCTCACCCCGTGGGACGAGAGGGTCTCCCGGTCGATGGAAAACCAGGCCAGCCGCCCGCCGCACTCCAGCTGAAGGCCGGCCATTGCCTTCCCCAGAAGCCTGAGGCGAGAGAGAGAGCCCCGCTCGTAAATCTCGTGGTAGACCTTCATGAGGTCAGCACCGGCCTCGATGAGCTCAGCCGCTATTCGGTGGGTCCGGGAGGTGGTATTAGCGAAGCGAAAGGCACCGGTGTCCGTAAGGAGGGCTGCGAAAAGGGCCTCGGCCACCAGCGGGTTGGAGATCCGCAGGCCACAACTCGTGATGAAGTCATAGACGAGCTCCCCCGTGGAGCTGACCTCGGTGTCGATAACTTCGGCATGGGCAAACCCCATCTCCTTGGGGTGATGGTCGATGCAGATGAGGGTGGCCCCGTTCTCCTCGACTGACTGATGGAGGTGTCCCAGGCGGGAGAATTTGCCCGTGTCCAGGATGAAGATAGCATCAAAGCCAATGGGAAGAGCTTCGTCAGCCTCCCCGTCCTCAGCCCAACGGATAACGCCCTCAGGGTCCAGAAAGCGGTAATTCTCGGGCATCGCGCCTACGTTGACGATGACCGCCTCCTTCCCCCTGGAGCGCAGAAAGTGGAAGAGGGCCATCTCTGAGCCCAGGCCGTCGCCATCCGCGTTCACGTGCGTCGTGATGATGAACCTCTTCCCCTCGTCGACAATTTGCCGGATTCTCTCCCAGCGGTCGCTGGCCGAGGGCCTCCTTCGCTTTGTCTCCTCGAGGCTGAGGCTTAGCTTTCGGGACATGGGCTTCCTATCTCTCCCCTGAAGTTTCCTCGGGGCTCTTCCGGGGGTGCCGAATATTTTTTTTCAAAACTATCCTCTTGTCAAAATATTCTGAATGGTTAAGGGTTTATCCTTATGGCCTCATACGGGGAGGTCCTCAATCTGCGAGAGGACATACTCCCGAATTTCTTGGGGAGACTTCAGGGGTCGCGCCAACTGCCCTCCTGCGAGAAGAGGTGTGAGGAGCTCTTCCATGGGGCCGCCGCAGCGCGTACAAAAAGAAGCCTCTCTCTCAAGCGGCACGATCTCGTCAGCTCGGCACTTCCGGCAGCGCCTCAACCTCTTTGCTCCGGACCACTTGCCTCGCTTGGCGATGGGCTCACCCTCCACCTCGACTATATCCATGGAGAAGTCCACGACCGCGGCGCTGCTTATGGAAGTGCCCACCCCGTAGCCGTCACAGGCGGGGTTGAGCTTGGGGATGCTCTCCTCGCTCAGCCCTCCGCTCACAATTATCTTAACGTGGTCGAAACCCCTCCTGTCCAGCTCCCATCGAACCTCATGCAGAAGCTCCAGGAAGTCCCCCCGCCTGGAGCTCGGGGTGTCGAGGCGCACGGCCCAGAGCCGCTCGCCCAGTGCTTCAGCCGCCGCCACTGCCTCGAACTTCTCGTCGGCAAACGTATCCACCAGGGCGACCCGCTTGACCTCCGGCTCTATCACCTCATCAAAGGCCTTCGTGGCTTCAACCACCGAGCCCATGAGGATCACCAGCGCATGGGGGATCGTGCCCGTGGCGGGCTCCCCGATAAGGTCGGAGCTCTTCACAGCGGCAAAACCGTCACAGCCTCCGATGTAGGCGTTCCGCTCGATCATGGGCGCTATAGCCGGGTGCATGCGCCGGGCACCAAAGCTTATGACAAGCCTCTCTCCCGCCAGCTTCTTGCAGCGGGCGGCCTTAGTGGCGATGCCCGAGGCTTGACAGATAAAGCCGAGAAGGGCTGTCTCGTAGACGCCGAAGGCGTTATAGTCGCCCTCTATTTCCATCACGGGCTGATCACGGTAGAAGACCGTCCCTTCCTCCAGAGCCCTGACCGAAATGCCCATCCCTTGAAGGAGGGCAACGCATTCCTCGATGCCCGCCAGGATGAACCACTGGGGCCTGCTTCCCTTATAGGTGAACTCCGCCCTCACCCTCTTCCTTATGCCCTTGGCTTCCAGGATCCTGCGGGTGCGCTCAAAATATATATCCGTCACCTTACCCGCACGGATCTCCTCAAAGCTGGCCGTGTGAAGCTTGAGCCCCGCTTCGATCTTGAGTTCAGCCATAGGGTTATCAGCTCTCCTGGCGCTCGGCCTCAGAAGGGCCTTCAGCGCCGACTACAGCCTGGGGCCGAAACCCGGTGAACTCGTCCCAACGGCCGAGGAGCTCCTCCTTCTGGAAGGTGAGCCTCTCCCTGCTTTCAGCGGTGAGCTCGTAGATGTGGGTGTGGATGATGGATTTGGGTTTGGTGGGGCAGACCTCGACGCAGAACCGGCAGAGCATACATCGAGTGTAGTCGATAGTGAAGGACTTGGGGTGCATATCCTTTCCCTTGCCCTCGGGAACGACCTTGATGCACTGCACCGGGCAGATCCTCTCGCAGGCCCGGCAGGCGATGCAGTTGGGCGCTCCAGCCTCCTTGCGCGACAGCCCCAGGAAGCCCCTGAACCTCTCGGGCGGCTCCCACCGCTCATAGGGATACTGTAGGGTGATCGGGGGCTTGAAAAGATGCCTCAGGGTCCTGGCCAGGCCATCCCGGATGTCTAGCAGGAACACCTTAGAGAGGATGTTATTGTGCTTCAGGCCTGCTCGGGGCTCCGCCATGGGGAAACCTTCCTCTCGGTCGCGGGACTCTCAGCTGCTTCTCTCTCGGGTCCCTTGAGCTTTCAGATACCTCTCGGCCGCCACGGCGGCTGTCGTGGCGTCCCCCACGGCGTTGGTTATCTGCCGGATGAGCTGGGAGCGCACGTCGCCGCAAGCGAAAACGCCCGGGATCGAAGTACTCATGTGATCATCGGTGATGATGAAGCCGCCCTCGTCCGTCTTTATTCCGTCCCTGAAAATATGGCTCCGTGGGATAAAGCCGATGAAGATGAAGACCCCGCCGACCTCGAGCCTTCGCTCCTCCTCGGTCTTGACATTGCGCAGAGTCACGCCTTGAAGGGACTTTCCATCCCCCCATATTTCTCTCACGACCGTATCCAGTATGAACTCGACCTTTGGGTTGTCCCTCGCCTCCTCCACCAAGATCCCATGGCCCCTGAACTGGTCGCGGCGATGGACGATGTAGACCTTCTCGGCGTACTTGGTGAGGAAGAGACCCTCGTCCAGCGCCGAGTTCCCCCCTCCCACAACGGCGATCGTCTCATCCTGAAAGAAAGGTCCATCGCAGAGAGCGCAGTAGCTCACCCCCCTGGCCGCATACTCGGCCTCCCCAGGGCAGCCCAGCTTGCGGGGCTCGCCTCCTACGCAGGCTATGACCGCCCCGGCCCGGAAGGTACCATTATCGGTCTCCACCACGACATCGGGCTCATCCCTATAAACCCGAAGGACCTCCTGATTCTGTATGTTCAGGCCAAACTTCCGGGCGTGATTCTCAAACTTCTGGGCCAGCTCCTGCCCCGTTATGCGCTCAAACCCCGGGTAATCTTCTACAAGGTCTGTATTGAGTATCTCACCGCCGGGCATGAGCTTCTCAAAGAGCACCGCATTCAGCTTGGCACGGGCGGTGTAGAGGCCCGCACAGAGACCGGCGGGTCCCCCGCCCAGGATGATAACATCATGGTCTCGCATGAGCCCTCTTCTAACTCCCTCTCCCCTTACATCTGGCTTCAGGGGCCCCAGCCGTTATTCAGGCCTCCTTGGGGGCGGCCACCTTGGGCTCGGGCTTCTTATCGAGTCCGAAGCGTTCGGCATTGGCGTCGGCGATAGCCTGGATGCGCTCTATCTCAGCCCTGCCGCCCTCTGAGTTGAAGAGATGGCGGAAGCGGCCCTGGAGCTTCAGGTACTCCTCGACCGGCTTCCGCTTAGGAACCTTGCGGACGGTGAGCTTTCCGTTCTCCAGCTCATAGATGGGGTAGAGGGCCGTCTGCACCGCCAGCTTGGCGATCTCGATGGTGAGGCCCGAGGCGTGGCGCCAGCCCACGGGGCAGGGCACGTGCAGGTGGATGAATTTAGGCCCTTGAATGCTGAGGGCCTTCTTCACCTTCTTCTCAAGGTCACGGGGATAGGCCACACTGGCTGTGGCCACATAGGGGATGTTGTGGGCCGCGGCGATTGCGGCCAGGTCCTTCTTGGGCCTGTCGTTCCCCCAGGACATCTTGCCCGCAGGGCTGGTTGTCGTGAAGGCATCGAGGGGGGTGAGGCCCGAGCGCTGGATGCCAGTATTCATGTAGGCTTCATTATCATAGCAGATGTAGAGGACATCGTCCCCACGCTCGAACATCCCCGAGAGGCATTGAAGGCCGATGTCGGCGGTGCCCCCGTCCCCGCCCATGGCGATAACCTTGGCCTCATCCTCCTTGCCTAGGGCCTTGAGCCCCGCCCGTATCCCCGAAGCCACAGACGCCGCGTTCTCGAAGAGGGAGTGGATCCACGGGACCCGCCAAGCCGACTGAGGCATGCGCGTGGTGACAACCTCGAGGCACCCCGTGGCGTTAGTGTAGATGACATTGGGCCCGGCGGCGTTGAGCGCCAGAAGCGCCCCCAGGAGTTCCCCGCAACCCGCGCAGCCCGCGTGTCCCGGCGCTATGAGATTTTGCTTCATTCGGGAATCACCTCCAGTAGATCCCAGTTTAGGGCAACAAATTCATTGGTTACGGGGCCTTCCCTGGCCTTCTCGATAACGTTTCTTATGTCCTCTTTGGTGATGTCTCTTCCCCCAAGCCCGACGATGAAGCAGCTCAAGGGCGGCGCGCCCTCGAGCCCGTAGAGGGACGCCTTGATGTCTGTGGCGAGGGGGCCCTGCGCACCGTAGGAGATGGATCTGTCGAGGATGGCTACATGGCGCCTTCCCAGGAGGGCTTCGGCCACCTCCTCAGCGGGGAAGGGCCTGAAGCAGCGGACCTTTAGGAGTCCCACCTTCTCTCCCCCCTCCCTGAGCTCATCGATGACGTCCTTTATCGTTCCCAGGACAGACCCCATAGCGACAACCACCGTCTCGGCTCCCTCCAGGCGGTAGCCCTCGACAAGAGCGTCGCCCCCTCGGCCGAAGATGGAGCGGAATTCTTCTGCGGCCTCGATGATGACCTCTTTGGAGTTCGCGATGGCATTCTCCAGAGCGAAGCGCGCCTCCATGTAAACATCGGGTCCGCCCATGCCGCCAAAGGTCTTCGGGTCGGCGGGGTCAAGACGGTCGGGAGGGTCGTAAGGGGGAAGGTATCGCCGGACGTCCTCATGGTCCCACATCTCAACCGGCTCATAGCAGTGGGAGAGGATGAAGCCGTCCATGTTGATCATCACGGGCAGAAGCACCCGCCTGTCCTCTCCCACGCGGTAGGCCTGCAATATGAGGTCCGCCGCCTCCTGCACGTCCTCGGCGTAGAAGGTTATCCAGCAGGCATCCCTCACAGTCATGGAATCGCTGTGGTCGCACCAGATGTTGATGGGGGGAGAGATGGCCCGGTTGACGCAGGTTAGGACAACGGGAAGCCTGAGGCCCGAGATGTTGTAAAGGACCTCGTTCATGAGGAGCAGCCCCTGGGAGGTAGTGCAGGTGTAAGTGCGGGCTCCTGTGGCACTGGCCCCCAGGACCACAGATGCCGCCGCAAACTCGCTCTCAACCCGCAGGTATTCGGCCTTAATATCCCCGTCCGCCACCATCTGGGAGATCTCCTCCACGATGTGGGTCTGGGGGGTGATTGGATAGGCGGCCACCACCTGGACGCCACACACGCCCACAACCTCGGCCACGGCCCGGGACCCTTCCAAAAACTCGCGCATCTCAGATCTCCTCCCGCTCCATGCCGATGGCCTTCACCGGGCACTCCTCGGAGCAGATGCCGCACCCCTTGCAGTAATCGAGGTCGAATACATACCGCTTATCCTCGGTATATATGCACCCCTCGGGGCAGACCAAAATGCAAAGCTTGCAGTCGGTACATTTCTCAGCGTCCCAGGCGGGGCGCTCGACCCGCCAGGAGCCCGTCTTGTTGGCCAGACTGCTCTCAGGCTCTGTGACGGCGGTTTTGAACCTGACTCTCATCTCTTCTCTCCCTGCATGTAACGGTAGGCCTTCTCAGCCGCCTCTGCGTTGAGCTCGCCGGTCTTCCCCGGAAAATGGGCCTTGACACACTTTTTGACCGACTCTATGGTCACCTCTCCCGTGGCTCCGGCGAAGGCCCCAAGCATAGTGGTGTTGGGAATGGGCCGACCGATGGTATCGATGGCTATCTGAAGGGCTGGCACCGTCATCAGTCTTGCATCGGCTGAGACGTTCAGCTCCTCAGGCTTCTTCTCGGTATTGATGATGACTATGCCGCCCGGCTTGAGCCCCTGGAACACGTCGATCACAGCCAGGAGGGTCGGATCTTGGACGATCAGGTAGTTGGGATTCCTTACTTCCTCCCGAGACCTTATTTTCTCATCACTTATCCTCACGAAGGCGAAAACAGGGGCTCCCGTTCGCTCGGACCCAAAGCTCGGGAATGCCTGAGATATTTTGCCGTCCTCAAAGGCGGCGTGGGCTAGAAGCGTGGCCGCCGTGACCACCCCCTGGCCCCCCCGTCCGTGCAAGCGGATCTCTTTCATCACTGTTGTCGCCCTCCTGAGGAAGGAGCCCTCTCAGGCGTTCCTCCCTCCCTTGTGAGACCGCGTAAAAACGTCAATCCTTATATTCTCCAATGTATTAGAGAAATTGTAAAGCCTTAAATGTCCCCCGTGGCTTCAGCAGGAGCGGAGGCACCATTCCCGCTCCCCCCGACCCTTCCGCCGAGCGGCACTTTTTCCCAAAGCCGGGCTTTCCTCTCGAACGCCCGCATGCCGGGCGGCCCCGACATAGAAACGGCAGAAAGCTTCATGCCTCTGGGGAATAAGGGAGCAGAGGACCTGTTTTTTGATGTAGATTGCGGGAGGAGTCATTATGAACATTCCCTCTAGAATCTCAATTTTCATGAGGGCCTTCTTATTTCTTTCCCTTGCGGGCATTCTCCTTTCCTGCTCCACCCTTGCGCTAAAGCCGGGGGAGGGGTACCTCTCGGGAGAGCCCTTAGAGTTTTCGCCCAAGGAGAGCTCTGTCACCTGGATAGGGCACTCAACCGTCCTCATTCACCTGGATGGGAAAAACATTCTCACGGACCCTAACTACCTGGAGAGGCTTATTTTCTTTGAGCGAAAGCAGCCTCCCGGAGTCCCCTTCAGGAGGCTTCCTCCGATAGATGCCATCCTCATTTCGCACGGCCACCTGGACCACCTGGACATCAATACCCTGAAGCTGTTTCCGAGGGAGATTCCGATCGTCCTTCCTTGGGACCTGGACAGAGTGGTGAAGGATTACGGGTTTCGGGACGTAAGGGTTCTCGAGTTGTGGGAGAAGACGAGAATCGGTTCCCTTACGATAACGGCCGTTCCCGTCAAGCATTACACGGGGCGCCACCCCTTTCACCTATATTCCAAATACCAGGGCTATATCATTGAAGGGAGCAAAACGGTGCTTTTCATCGGGGACTCAGGCCTCAGTGAAACCTTTCAAGAGCTGGGGAAGAAATATCAGATAGACATCGCCCTCCTTCCCATAGGCACCTACAGGCCTTCATTTTTCCGGAAATACCATATGAACCCGGAGGATGCGCTCGTAGCCTTTTCCTGGCTCAAGGCAAGGGAAATGGTACCCATCCACTACGACACCTTCGGTGTGGGGAGGGAGCCCTTTGGCGAGGCACCGAGGCTCCTCGGGCGAGCCGCCCGGGAGCGGGGAGTGAGAGAAAGGGTCTTTATCCTCAAGCCCGGGGAAAGGAAGATTTTTTAGAGGTCGAGAGGCGGAACTTTCAAAGACCTGGGGGTGGGGTTCGGGGCAAAAACCCTTTCCTTCTCCCGGGTGGCAGGCTTTCGCCGGGAGGAAGGTGCCTTAGGTTCCCGGCCCGTTAGACTCCGGCCAAACCGCTTAACGTCCTCGATTATCATATAGGCCACAGGTATGATAACCAGGGTCAGAGCTGTGGAGAAGATAAGGCCCCAGATCATGGCATTGGCCAGCGGGCCCCAGAGCACGCTCTTAGCGCCTATCTCCAGGGCCATGGGAAGAAGGCCGAATATGGTGGTTATGGAGGTGAGCAGGATGGGCCTCAGCCTCACGCTTGTGGCCTTTAGGATAGCCCTCAGGATGTTGGGATTCTCCCGCCGGTAGCGGTTCACGAAGTCGACGAGCACGAGTGAGTCATTCACCACCACGCCCGCCAGGGCAACGAGCCCGATCATCGTCGCGAAGCTGAAATTATCACCCCGAACGAAGAGGCCCATCATCACGCCCACGCTGGCGAAAGGGATGGTGAGCATGATGATGAGGGGCTGGCTGAAGGAGCGAAACTGGGAACCCAGGATGAAGTAGATGAGGAAGATGGCCAGAGCGAATGCCTTGTAGACGGAGTAAAGAGCCTCCTGGGTCTTCTCGTACTCACCCCCGAAGCTAAGAGTATAGCCCGGATAGCCCGCCAGGAGGAGGGGGGCTCTCCGCCGGATGCGGTCATTGACGGCTTTGGAGGTGGCACCCCCTGTCAGCTCGCCCGTAACTCTCACGGCCCTCTTTCCGTCCACCCGCCTTATGCGGTCTATTCCGCGAACGAGCTCGAAGCCGGCCACCTCCTTGAGGGGAATGGCCCTCCCGCCCTCGCCGATGAGAGTGAGGGAGCCTATATCGTCGAGGCTCCTTCGGTACTCGGGGAGGAGTTTCACTAGCACGTCGATCTCCTCATCCTGCTCGTGGAATTTCGTCGCCTCCGTCCCCTCGAAGGCAGCCCTTATGGTATCCGCCACCTCCCCGGCCGTGATGCCCCAGAGACGGCTCTTGGCCTCATCCACCCGCACCCTGAGCTCCCGCTTGCCCGGGCGGTAGTCATCGTCAATATCCACGACCCCGGGTATTTTTCGGAACTCCTCCTTAAGGCGACCGGCTATGGCTTTAAGGATGGTATAATCCTTGCCCTTCACCGCTATCTCCACCGGCGCCCCTTCGGGTGGGCCCTCCAGGATGCGCTCGAATTTTATGGTGCGGGCCCCGACCACTTCCCTCAGGACCATGGGGCGCAGGCGGTCGATGAGCTCCACCGTCTCAAGGCGCCGCTTTCCCCGCTCCTTGAGGAGCACGGTCGCCATTCCCAGATGGTCTCCCTGGCTTTCGGCATAGTTCTCCAACAGAAGCCCCGCATAGGTCACTGTGGATTCAACCTCCCCGTGCGGGAGCTTCATAGCCAACTCACGCACCTGCTGGAGCACCCGGTGTGTCTCCTCGATGCTGGTCCCGGCCGGCATCCAGACCTTCACGTCAAACCGAGGAAAGGCATCCATGTTAGGAAACATCTCGACCTTTGGCACAAGGGCCAGGGCTCCCACAAGGGATAGTACGGCAATGAGGACCGTTAGGCCCCTGTGGCGGAGCGCGGCCTTGAGAACCCGGCGGTGGAGCCGCTTGAGATATGGCAGGAAAAAGGGGCGCTCTCTTTTTTCTTTGTCAGGCCGGCCATGCTCGGCGAAGTGGGAGGGAAGCATGAAAAAGCACTCAAAGAGCGAGGCCGCCAGGATGATGATGACAACAGTGGGTATCTGCTCTATGAAGCGGCCCATGATGCCCACAACGAGAAATAGGGGGGCAAAGGCGGCTGCTGTGGTGAGCATGGATGCCATAACGGGGAGGGTGACCTCTTTCGCCCCCTGCAGGGCCGCCCGGCCAGGGGGAATCCCCCCCTCAGCGTGCCGAACGGCGTTCTCCAGAACTATGATCGCATCATCCACGATGATGCCAAGCATCAGTATCACGGCAAAAAGCGATATGCCGTTCACGGTTATGCCGAGCCACCAAAAGAAGATGAAGGTGATGAGCAGGGTTATGGGGATTCCAATGAAGGCGAAAATTGCATTCCTCAGTCCCAGGAAGATGTAGAGGACCAGAAGGACGAGGCCCATCCCGATAAGGGCATTGCGTTGCAGGGTGAAGATTCGCTTTTTTATCTCGAGCGAGGTGTCGAATACGATGGAACTCCTTATCCGCCCGCCGAAGCGGGCCTCAAACTCCCTCAGGCGCTCCTTCACCCCCTCGATTATCCGTATGTCGTTCCCCTTCTTCTTTCTGAGGACTTCGATGAAGAAGGCCGGCTTTCCGTCGAGGGTGACTTTGAGCTTTGGGTCCTCATGGGTCATCCTCACCCGGGCCACATCCCGCAGATAGACAACCCCTCCCCTTCCGTTTCGCTTGAGGACCATACCCCCCATGTCTTCAACCCGCTCGAATTTCCCCAGGGAGCGGACCGTCACCTCCTCCCGGCCGAGCTCTACATCTCCTCCCGTGACATTTCGGTTTCGGTGCCCGAGCAGAGAGATGAGCTCTCCAAGACTCAGGCCATAGGCCTTGAGACGGCGGGGGTCGGCCTCCACCCAGACCTCCCGCTCCCGATCCCCCCGGATGTCGGCCTTTGCGACATCCTTTATGGTTTCAAACTCCTCGGCAAGGTCCTCCGCGATATCCTTCAGGCGGTCCTCGTCAAGGTCCGAGGCCAGAGCGACTATGGCCACGGGATAAGCTGCCACCTCGAGGCCCTTCACGTCGGGTTTTTCGGCCTCGGGCGGGAGGTCCGCCACCTTGTTCACCTCGTTCTGGAGCTCCTGGACCAGTTTGTCCAGGTCCTCCTCCTCGGCCGCAAACTCCACCACAATCGTCGAGAGGTTTTCCTGGGAGAAGGATCGGAACTTTTCTATCTTGGTGAGATCCTTTATCTCATCCTCGATGGGTACTGTGACGAGTTCCTCCACCTCTTGTGGGGAGAGACCCTTACACACGGTGCGGATGAGGGCTACCTGGAAGGAAACATCGGGGTCAAGGGCTCTCGGGAGCGTGAAGTATATGTAGCTTCCGAGGGCTATGATGAGAATGAGAACAAGCTTTACTAGCACCCGCTGGCGGATGCCAAATTCCGAGATGTGCATCCCTCAACGAACCTCAACGAGCTGGTTATCCCGAAGGTCTTCGATACCCCTTATTACATAGCGCTCCCCGGCCTTGAGTCCCGAGTGCACCTGCACCCGCGCGTCCAGGCGTCGGCCAAGGCGAAGGGAACGGAACTCCGCCCTGCTTTCCTTCACTACGAAAATTCCCTGAGAACCTCCCCGCTCCACCAGGGCCGTCTGAGGTATGAGGACCACCCCCTCGAGTCTCTCCAACGGTATGACCACCCGTGCCACCATGCCAGCCCGAAGAAGGCCCTCCGCGTTGGTGAGGGAGAGTTCCAGGGGGAAGGTCCGAGTCTTCTCATCGGCCACAGCCCCCACATAGGAGACACTACCTTTGAAGGAGCGCGCCGGCAGAGCATCCACCGTTACTTGGAGCTCTGCCCCGAGGCTGAGACGGACCACCTCGCTCTCTGAGACATCGGCTCTCACCTTTACGCGACCGAGCTCGACCAGCATTCCCACTATTGTCCCCTTTGTCACGAGCTCACCTTCGTCCACCCCTCGCTCCACAGCGTGGCCTTCGATGGGGCTCCTTATGGTGGCATCGACGAGTTTTTTCCGGGCGAGCGCGACGGCCGCCCGGTCCTGCTCGAGAGTCGCCGCGGCGGCCTCTATATCCTCCCGCCGGGCTCCCTCCTCGGTGAGCTTCCTTTCCTCTATGGCCATGCGGAGGGCCGCCCGAGCCACCTTCATTTCTCTTTCGGCACGGTCATATTCGCTTCGTGATATGACCTTCTCACTGAAAAGACGCTTTGCCCGCTCATAGCGAGAGATAGCTTCCTCAAGTTCCGCCAGCCTGAGCTCCCGGTCATCCAGGCGCAGGAGCACCTGGCCCCGCTGCACTATGTCGCCTTTCTCAAAAAGGACTTCTTTGACGACCCCCTCCACCTCGGACGGAACGGAGACCTCTCTCCAGGGGATTATGCTTCCAACGGCGGTTGAAGTTATGGTGAGGTTCTCGGGCGCAGCCGCCCTCACCTCCACAGGAACAGCGCGCTCACCCTCGGGGGGAGGGGAAGAGGTGGACTCATTCGAGCAGGCGCCCCCACCCAGGACCAAAAGGAGAAGGGCGAAGGGAAGAAGTTCCTTCAGTCTAGAGGCGGAGGTTTGCATGAGTGAGAGCCCTTTTCAGAGATGCGCCCCGGCGGCTAGCTCTTCAAGCCGCTGAAGATGAGGGCCGTCTTCTCAAGAAGGTCTTCCTCCAGGGAGTAAGAGGAGTCGAAGTCAAGCCATTTGAAAAGGGAGGAGAAGTACATTCCGTGCAAAATCTCGGCTACAGCCAGGGGGTTAGCATCCCCGCGAAACTCTCCCCGTCTCTGGCCCTCTTCTACAATCGCCCGAAAGAGCATGATGAAGCCCATTATGCTCTTGGCACCCTCATCCTTGAGGGCTCCCTTAGCCTTAAGTGCCTCCAGAGCGATAAGCTTCACAAGAGACTTCTCCCTTAGGTTCTCTTGAGCCATTGCCGCCATAATCACCCGCACCTTCTCCTCAGCGGTGTGGCTCTCGTTTATATTCTTCTCGACTATCTCCCCTACGGTCCTCAAGCGCCTTTCACCCAGATAGCCCAAGAGGGATTCCTTTTTGGGAAAATAATTGAAAAAGGTGCCTTTAGCGATATCGGCGGCTTCCGCAATCTCCTCCACACTTGTGTTCTCAAAGCCCTTGTCCAGGAAGAGGGCGACTGCTGCCTGGAAAATCCTCTCCCGGGTTTCCAGCTTCTTCCTCTCCCTGCGGCTCGGGACAGAACGGATCATCCTAGGGTGCCCTTTTGAGCAGAGTCTTGCTCTGCTTGCGCGGAAGAAAACAGACTGAACATAAGAATTTTGTGACCCAAGTATAAATATAGTCTTGGGTTCAGTTTTGTCAAGGGCACAAAGGTCTTTTCAGGGTGGCTTTTATGGCGAGAACCCTTGTGCCCGCACTTCTGCTGGAGAAGCCTTTAGAGGAAATGAGGAAGGCTTTCTTGATTAAGGATGTGGGGCCGGCATTCCCTTAATAAGGTTAAGGACGAAGCGCGTCTCGTTGCTTTCCTGGAGCTTTTTGGCAAGGCGGTTGAGGATGCTGTTAATGCGGATGACCCAGCTCATCTTCTGGGTATTGGCGAAGGTCCCCTGGGCCAGGCCCACAAGCTCGAACTTCCCGTCTCTGATGGCGATCACAGGTCCTCCTGAATCACCGGGGTTCAGCCCATTAGAGACCATGAAAGCGTTTTTCTCGTCGGCATCGACCTCACGGATGGCGGGAGGGGCCTGCATGGTGCTCACGATGCCCTCCCGCACGTTGAGGCCGTAGTTAAGCGGATTGCCCACAATGTAGACATAGTTCCCCATCTGGAGCTCGTCGCTGTTGCCCATAGCGTAGGGAAAGCTGGGCAGGTTAATGCCCTCTGGCAGCAGGAAAAGGGCCACATCCGTCTCCCTCTCGCGAACCAGCGACTTGAGGGGGATGAGACGGTCGCCATGCCTCAAGTAGGTGGTTTCCTTGAGCTTCTCGGCTGGCCGTACCAGTTTGCCAAGGGGAGTCGGAACGGAAAGCTCGTAACTCGATACCACGTGGTCCACCGTGAGCAGGTAGCGGTTGCCGAGCACCGTCGCTATTCCTTCGTTTTTCTGCTTGACTATTTCTCCTTCAGTGGTCCTGAACTCGCTCTCCGTCACAACTGTCTGCATGGCTTTGGAGATGTACTCAAGGCGCATGGCCATCGGATTCACGAGGAAGGTATTGTTGTCATAGAGGCCATCCCGGAACTGGCTCAGGTAGTCCCGAGTGGAAGCACGCGGCTCAAGACTAGCGGCACAGCCGACCAGAAGCGCCAGGGCCGCCGCCAAAGTCAAGCTTTTCTTGAAAGTTCCTGCACCCATCATTAATATCACCTTCCCTCGTCAGCTCTCTCTCTGGGGTTCCAACTTTCCCACTATTCTTTTCGATTGACCTTGAGCTTTCCTTTAGGGTCCGGGGCAAAAAGAAACTATTTTCTTTTTGCCGGTCAGTTCACTTTCCACCGGGGAGACTAACTGCTCGGGGAGAGAGAGGGAAAGCCGGGGTAATACTCTGGGAGGGAATACTCGATTTTTTTCCGGTCCTTGCGAATCTCTTCCTTTATCTCAGATAAGAGGGTTTCCTTCCGTAAAGCAACGCCCCATAAGTTTATCCATTTCTCTCATCCCTGGGGCTAATCGGCGCCTTTGACAATTTCCTACGCTCATGTTAAATTTAGTCTAGCTGAAAAGCTCTCAACGCTTTCGGCATTCATAATTGAGAACATTAAACTATTTGATTTTATTCCACATCCAGTGGAGAAGAGTTCCGACTCTTGCCCCGCTTCCAGGGGGCTCTGGTTATGAGGATTTAGCCATGTCGGGTCATTCCAAATGGAGCACTATAAAGCGTAAGAAGTCTGTGGCGGACGCCAAGCGGGGACAGGCTTTCACGAAAATCATAAAAGAGATCACGATTGCGGCCCGCTTGGGAGGGGGCGACCCCGCGTCTAACCCTCGCCTCCGCTCAGCCGTTGCCAGCGCCAAGGCCGCCAATATGCCCAATGACAATATCACCAGGGCCGTCAAGAAGGGCACTGGCGAGCTGCCGGGAACTCAGTACGAAGAGGCTGTCTACGAAGGCTATGGTCCGGGGGGGGTTGCCGTCCTGGTGGATGTGCTGACCGATAACAAGAAACGCGCCGTGGCCGACATCCGCCATTTTTTCGGAAGGTACGGGGGAAACCTGGGAGAGGCTGGCTCTGTGGCCTGGATGTTTGAAAAAAAAGGCCTCATCCTCGTGGATGAGGGCGCCGCAGGGGAGGAGGAGCTCATGGCTCTGGCTCTGGATGCAGGGGCCGATGACCTGAAGCTAGCGGACGGGGTTTATGAGATCACCTCATCGGTGGAGGCCTTTGAGGCTTTGAACGAAGCCATAGAGGGCAAAGGCATAGAGCCAAACCTGGCGGAAGTCAGCATGATTCCCAAGGGTACGGTGAGGGTCGAGGGCAAGCAAGCCCAGCAGATGCTCCGCCTCATGGAATCCCTGGAGGACCACGAGGATGTGCAAAGGGTCTATGCCAACTTTGACGTTCCCGAGGAGGTCATGGCGGAGGTCTGAGCCCGATAGCTCGCCCCAGCCCGGAGAGCCGCCATCAAGAAAGAGACAGTTAGGGTCCTGGGGGTGGACCCAGGCCTGTTGCTAACCGGTTACGGGGTAGTGGAGGGAAGCAAAAGGGGAGTTCGTCTCCTTGAGGCGGGGACCATTCGGAGCCCCCGCTCTCAGGGACTGACCGAGCGGCTCGAGGCACTTTACAAGGGCCTGAGGGAGGTTCTTTCCGAGTTCTCCCCCCAGGTTATGGCTCTGGAAGAGCTCTACTCTCATTATCGCCACCCTCGCACAGCCATCCTCATGGGCCATGCCCGCGGGGCCCTGCTCCTGGCCGCCGCCCACGAGAGAGTGGCAGTGAAAAGTTTTTCAGCTACCCGGGTAAAAAGTGCCGTTTCCGGCTCGGGGCGTGCCAGCAAGCACCAGATCCAGCGTACTGTTATGAGCCGGCTGAACCTCAAGAAGCTTCCCCATCCACCCGATGTGGCTGACGCCATAGCCATCGCCCTCTGCTGTCTTGAGACCTCTGCCCTGCCCCTTTCAACATGATAAGCAGGCTAAGGGGAACCATCGAGGAACTCCACCCTGAGAGGGCCGTCCTGCGCGTGGGGGAGCTATGCTACGAGGTTCTTATCCCCAGCGCCATACACGGAAAGCTGAGGGCCCGGATGGACAGGGAAGAGGATGTAGAGCTCTTCACCCTCCACTACGTAGAGGGAGGAGCTGGCGGAGGGAACCTCATACCCCGCCTGGTAGGCTTCTTAAGCCGTGCCGAGAGGGAGTTCTTCTCGAGGCTCATCACCGTAAAGGGCCTGGGCGTGAGGAAGGCCCTGCGGTGCCTTTCCATCCCAGTGGGGAAATTCGCTCTGGCTATTGAGCGGTCGGACTCCGCCACCCTGGCCCGACTCCCCGAGGTGGGAAGGAGGACGGCCGACAAGATAGTGGCCGAGCTTCAGGGGAAGGTAATGGAGTTTGCTCTTGTGCCTGAGGATGAGGCGCCTGAAGCTCCTCTTCCCGAAGCGGGCGACGCCGGGGAAGAGGTCGAGGCGGTACTTCTGCAACTGGGCTACAAAATAGCTGAGGCCAGGGCCATGGTAGAAAGAGCCTTGAGGAACCTCGATGGAGAGGTTACTACGGATAGCCTGCTTCAGGAGATCTTCCGCCAGCAGAAGATTAAGGGCGGAGGATAGATGCGTTGCGGAAAACATATATTCTTTAGGGAGATGACATGACCCGGGAGCGAATCCTCACCGGGAAGCCCATAGGCGCCGATGACGAGGCCTTCCAGCTGACACTGAGGCCTCGCTATCTGAGGGAATATATAGGACAGGAAGACCTCAGGGCCAAGCTCTCCATCTCCCTTGAGGCCGCCCGTGGGAGGGGGGAGCCCCTGGAGCACACCCTCCTTCACGGCCCCCCGGGGCTCGGGAAGACGACTCTCTCTTATATCATCGCCAACGAGATGGAAGGGAGGCTTTTCACCAGCTCGGGTCCCGCGCTCCCAAGGTCCGGTGACCTCATGGGCATCCTCACAAACCTCGATACGGGTGATGTGCTCTTCATAGACGAGGTCCACAGGCTCCCTACGGTTGTGGAAGAATTCATCTATCCCGCCATGGAAGAGTTCAAGGTGGACTTCGTCGTGGATAGGGGCGCCTTTGCCAAAACCATAAACGTGCCCCTGAAGCGCTTCACCCTCATCGGGGCTACTACGCGGGCGGGGTTCCTTTCGCCCGCCCTGAGGGCGCGCTTCGGCATAATCTATCACGTGGACTTCTACTCCATAGAGGAGATAGAAAAAATTCTTCTTCGCTCAGCGCACCTCCTCGATGTTTCTATCGAGGAGAAAGCGGTCCGGGAGATCGCCCGCCGCTCCCGAGGTACACCCCGCATCGCCAATCGGCTTCTCAGGCGGGTGCGCGACTACGCCCAGGTGAAGGCTGACGGTCGGATAAGCCTTGAGGTGGCCCGCAGTGGCCTCATCATGGAAGGGGTGGATGAGGAGGGCCTGGATGAGCTGGACAGAAAATTGCTACGGACCATCATAGATTTCTATGGGGGGGGGCCTGTCGGGGTAGAAGCTATCTCGGCCACCCTGAATGAGGAGGTGGACACTCTGGTGGACATGGTAGAGCCCCACCTCCTCAAGGAAGGCTTTCTCCGAAGAACCCCCAAGGGCCGCCAGGCAAGCCTCAGGGCTTATGAGCACCTGGGCATTGAGAGGAGGAACCCCGGAGCGCAGGAAGAACTCTGGCGCTGAGGGGTTCTTGATATTATTCTAACCTCAATTGTTTGTTAGCTTTGGTTTCTGCTATACGCCAAGTTTTCTCTATCGCGAGTCGCATTCTATGTTATACTTTAACCCCTTGAGAAATTTGCTTAGGCGCTCTCGAATGATATGCAGTGGACAGTTCGGTAACCTATCCTATCAATGCACCTCCGAATCCAACTGTTCCACCCTATTATGTTTTTACTTTCGCAACCCATGTTTTACGTTATTTTGAGGGAATAGGAAAATGCAGCATGTATTGACCTCCCTTATCGTCAACTATCGAGCAACGCTCGCTTTTTTTCAAAACCGTGATAACGTTATGAAAAGATATCATCCGCAACCTTTTCCGCACTGGATGAGAGGAGGGCGACACTTCAACCTAATTGACTCAAGTCAACGTAGAGTCATCCGCTTTGATTATAACCGGTTAATCGTTAAGACAGAAGGACAGTCTACTCTTGATGTTTTTGAAGAATGTGTAAAGCTCTCTTACGATATGCTTAAAGATTTTGAGATAGCTGATATTTTTGCTATTCGGTTCAGAGGGATACAGGCAAAAGAAATGAAATCCAAACGAGTTGCGAGAGACGAATTTGCCAAGAGATTTCTCACAAATAAAGCACTTAATCCGCTCCCACAGGATGGGCTCACGGATTACGCGGTAACAATAGAGCGCACCGAACAGGTTGGACCTAATTTCGAGCCTGTTGGGTCAAAGGTTTCTAAGCGAATGTTCGTTGTCAACCAAAACCACCTACTGGGGCCTGTTGAGGGAAATGAAATCCAAGAAAGATGGCTTGAGTTTAAGGAATCCAGTGAACATGAATTATATAAATCTAAGGCTCAAGTTCCCAACTTTGCCCAAATAATAGTTACCACCTTGACACTCACACCCAAGAAAGGCTTAAGACAAATGCCGGTAAGAACGATCCACTCCTTTCTTTCCCGGGCCAAGGAGGACTCTCTCAAGGCTTGGCAATTGACTCTGGGAGGGCTGTAATGGTTGCAAATACTGCTGCTACTCTACCCGTAACTCTAAGCGCTCAAGAAAGCGATGTGCTTGGCAACTATAAGAGAAAACTCCAAACTAGATATGAGCAGAGGAAAGAGGATCTTACATATGATAGTCCGCATATAGGGCAAGAGGAATACTTGCCTCCCGAAGTAGAGCCGGGTATGTATCCTTCTTTAGAAGAAGTCCTTAATAGGGCTATTACCTTGCGGGAGAACAAATTATATTCGTTGATCATCAGGCCCGAGACCATAGAGCTTCTTGAAGAAATTCCCGAAAAGCTCCAGAGTCAACTATATCCTATCTGCCCGATTATATTTAGGTCGAATAATCACTTACATACGTTTGCGGAGCTGGTGAATGAAGACTTGATTGCTTTGGTTGATGGAAAAATTGTTCCTACGCCTTTGTGTAAGAGGATTATGAATACTGTTATCGAAAACTGGGAACATGGTCAATCCTGAATACAAAAAGCGCCTATTACAACGACGTGCTGAGGTGGCAAGGACCCCCTTTGTAATCTTGGTTTGGGGACCGGGGGAGAAATCTGAGTCTTTAGCAAGTAAAAAGCGACGCCATGTAAGAAATTCTCTCGCCTGCCATTTCGGAAGTGAGAGTGTGTACTTCAGCGAGAACCACGACCTACAAGAATATAGAGAGATATGGGGTGATTATGCCAAGGAGTTTTATGAAGCATTAGAGGCGGATGCTATCGTCGCCATCGCAGAATCCATTGGATCGATCACAGAACTCGCTTCTTACCAAGAAGATATTGCCGGAAAATGCATTGTCTTTGTGGAAAAGAGAGCGCCACATGAGCAGGGATTCGCGGCTCAGGCATATGCCTCATTGAGGGTTGAACCGATTGAAATTGAGGAATGGCAATCCTGTGAAAGGATTTGTCGATTAGCTCGCCAATTTGCAGAAACCCTGCTTGTAAAGAAGTATAGATCAGCGAGAGCTCGCTAATAATCCATAGGGTTATTGTCCTAATAATGGACGCAAAAAATATTGTGCCATATGGTTGGCTTACTCGAAAGCGCTACTAAGAATATGTGGTATGAAATTATTCAGCCAATAGAATACTTTTCTTTAGGATATGAGTGGTGAGCTCGCGAAATTTCCCTTCAAATACTCCACTATCTCGACAGCTATGTAGTTTTCTCATAGAAATCATAGCGACAGGGAAGCGAATTCGCGAGTAAAACTTGCGTATTCTCCCGGCCAAGAAAGGTAGTTTACTCAAGAGCAATCGATGCCCTCATATGAGTTCAACTGATGTTGGGAGCGAATTTGTAAGGTTAATCGCAATTAGTTGCCATGGGAGCTTTTGGCACAGTAGCCGGTTTTCTCATCGTCCTGGGCCTCCTCCTGGTTGGAGGGGGGCTTTCCTTGCTTTATTACCCCCATATTCCCTTCTTCGGCCGGCTTCCCGGGGACCTGACTTTCAGGTGGGGGAAGGTAACCTTCATCTTCCCGCTCGCCAGCTCCCTTCTGGTAAGCTTCCTTCTCTCCCTGCTCTTCTTCCTCAGGAGAAGATGAGCAGGCTCCCCGCGCAATCGAGCTCTTCCCCTTAAGCTATTGCGTACTCGTACAGGAAGGCCGCCGCCCACTTCTCGTTGAGCCGGAGCCCCTCGACCGTGAAGTACTCGTTCGCCTGGTGGAAGTTGTAGCCCCGGCCGAGGCCGCCCGTCACGACCGGGAGGCCGAACTTGGGTCCCTCGAGCGCCGAGCGGAGACCGTTGACAGCGGGACCAGATGGCAGGGGGACGGCTTTTAGGTTGAACTTCTCCGTTGTCCTGATGACGGCCTGGGCGAGCGGTGTCGTGACGCTGGTCCTCTCCGGGTTGAAGCCGCGGAACTTATTTATCTCCACCTCTTTGAACCCGCGGGCATCGAGGTGCTTCCGGAGCTTCCTCGTGATGTCCTCATGGTCCTGGTTCGGCACGAGCCTTATATCCATCTTTGCAAACGCGCTGCCCGGGAAAAAAGTCTTAACGTAGGGCCCCGTCCAGCCCGCGTTGAACCCGTCTATGTTAACGATGGGGCTGCAGTAATAGTCTTGGAGGAGAGCCTTGCCCGGCCGCCCCCGTTTGAACTCGGCGATCCCGAGCGTCTCCTTCATGTGCTCTTCCTTGAAGTTGGCCTCAACTTCGCCCATGAGCCTCTTCTCCTCGTCCGTGAGCGGCCGGACGTCGTCATAGAACCCGTCGATCAAAATCTTCCCCTCCGGGCTCTGGAGGGTGCTCAGCGCCCACACGAGCCTCCAGGCGGGCGCGTCCACCCAGGCCTCATCCGCGGCGAAGAGGCCGCGCTTGACGGGTCCCCCCCAGTCTCCCCCCTTGACCCTGAGCTCGAAAGTAATGACCCCCTTCGTTCCCAGCCGGAAGTTGTGGTCGCCTTTGGGGCCCACCTGGCCGAAGTTGGGGCCCAGGACGCCGTCGGCTTTTTTCAGCTCGTTCTGGTATGCGTCCAGGAACTGGTCGATGTTGATGCTCATGAGCTCCTCTTCACCCTCGAAGACAAAGATGATGTTCACCGGGATATCACCCGTGACCTCAAGAACCGACTTGAGCGCGTTGACCATCCCTATAATCGGCCCCCGCTGGTTGCGGGCCCCCCGCGCCATGACGATCTTCCCCCACTCGGGCGGAAGGCCGTTCTCCTCG
>CAZNSX010000010.1:38072-87873 GCA_964575845.1 uncultured bacterium
ATGTGGTCGAATATCTTCTGGTATTCCTTCATTATTTCAGCCTCCTGGGTATTAGTAGCATGCGATCCCAGACTATCGAATTTTAATATGCCCGGCTCAAGCGCGGGGAAGGTGACACCGGCCAGGGGTCAATTCAATATTTCTGTTCTCTGAGGGCCTCTGTCTTTCGCATCGCGAAGTACCAGGGGACCATAAATCGCCCCAGGGCCGTCACGATCGTGAAAAACCCGAAGCCCATCGTCGCGAGCAACACGACGGTGGCAAAGAGAAGCGGGGAATCGCTGATGGCTTCAGCATGTATGACGAGGTACCCGAGCCCTTTGTCAGAGCTTATCCACTCGGCCACAACAGCCGCTAGAACTGAACGTATTACGGCGAGCCTGAGACCGTCGAGCAGAAACGGCAGCGAGTTGGGAATTCTGAGCTTAATGAAAACCTGAAGCTTGCTCGGCCGCATGCAGGTCATCATGTCGAGCATTTCCTGGTCCACCGACCGCAGCCCGGTCACCATTGAAATGAATATCGGGAAAAACGCCATCATGAAGACAATCAGGACCCTGGAGGTCATCCCAAAGCCGAACCAAACGAGCAGCAGAGGGGCGATGGAGATTTTCGGGACGGACTGAGAGAAAACCATGAACGGCATCACGGCCCTGCCGAGGGTCGCGGACCAGATGGTCAGGACGGCCAGGAGCACCCCCACGGGGATGCTGAGCAGGAACCCCGCGATCGACTCGTAGAGCGAGGGTTTCGCGTTTGAGAAGATAAACGCTGCATTCTTAGCGAAGCTTTCGAGGATGTCCAGGGGGGCGGGCAGAAGGTATATCGGCATATTGGCAATCTGGACGAAGCCCTGCCAGAGAACAAGAAAAACCAGAATCGAAAAGAGGGGGTAGGCTGCCTGTTTGAGCCTCTCCCCGCTCCCGTCTTTCAGTTGAGAACCAGCCATGTTCAAAATTCCACTGGGGCAGAGGTTCAGAATCACTCCACCCGCCGCCCGCCGAAAAGGTCAAACTGTCACCGCCAGCCCCCAAACCCCCCCGGGGCTCCAGAAGGGCGCACTACCGCATATCACCCTCCATCTTATGGGAATGCATAAGCACCCGGAGTTCGCCGGTGACGTCGCTGAACTCGGGCAACTGTATCGTGCTGAGCTTCCTCGGCCTGGGGAAGCCGATCGAAATATCCTTCACGATGTTTCCGGGGCGCGGCGACATGAGCAGCACCCTGTCCGAGAGGAAGACGGCCTCCTGGATGTTGTGGGTAATGAAGATCACCGTCTTCTTCCGCTCCAGCCAGATTCGCTGAAGCTCGAGGTTCATCTTCTCACGGGTAAGAGCGTCGAGCGCAGCGAAGGGCTCATCCATGAGAAGCAGCGGCGGGTCGTGGATGAGCGCCCGACAGAGCGATACCCGCTGAGCCATCCCCCCCGAAAGCTGATAGGGATATTTATTTTCGAAACCCGAGAGGCCCACCAGGTTGATGAGCTCCCGGGCGATCTCGACATATCTCTTTTTGTCGAGCCTTCGCACCTCGACCTGGATCATGATGTTCTCGAGTGCGGTCCGCCAGTTCATGAGGATTGCGTTCTGGAATACCATGCCTATGTTGGTGTTGGGGCCGTCGACCGGAATGTCGTTGACTTTGACCGTGCCACTCGACGGTGGCATGAGGCCGGCGATGAGTTTGAGAAGCGTCGATTTGCCACACCCGCTCGGGCCGATAATGGACACGAATTCGGCCTCCCGCGCTTCGAAGGTGACTCCGTCGAGTGCATGGACGGGTCCCTCGACGGTCAAGAAAGTCATGCCAAGCCGGTCGACCTCAATTGCACGCTTCATCTCAGGCACCCTAAGACTCTTGTGGTGTCGCGCCCTACCCGACGTCGCGCACGAACTCCTGCTTTCTCATCGCGACGTGCCAGTAGAGCACAATTTTCTCCACGTAAACGATGGAATAGAACAGCCCCGCTCCCATCGCGGTTAAGAGCAATATGCAGCCGAAGAGTATTTCCGTATCCATCTCGCTTATCCCATACACGATGACGTGCCCCAGCCCGAAATCGGCTCCGACGATCTCGGCCACCACTGCACCGACGACGGAGAGGAGCGCCGCGAGTTTCATCCCGTCGAAGATGTAGGGGAGCGAGGCCGGCAGCCTCACCTTTCGGAATATGTCGTAGGTGCTGGCTGACATCGACCGCATGAGGTCGAGCATTTCAGGCTCAACGGACCTCAGCCCGCTTATAGTCAGGACCGTGAGCTGGAAGAAGCCTATGATGAAGACGACTATGATCTTCGGCAGTATCCCTATTCCGAACCAGATTATAAGAATCGGCACGACGGCGAGCATGGGAGTGGTCTGTGTGAAGATTAGAAGCGGCATGATGGCCCGTTCGAGCGTCCGGAACCAGACGATGAGTATCGAGAATGGCACCGCGATCAGAATGCAAAATCCGAAGCCCAGAAGCGCCTCAGAGGCCGTTGCTTTTATGTCAGTTGCCAGCAGGGGGCTTTCTGTGACCAACCTTGAAAACATCTGAAGCGGGGTGGGAATCAGGTAGTTCGGGATCTTGAGAGCGATGACGGCCGTCTGCCACGCAACAAGGAACAAGGCCAGCATAAATATGGTGTAAACGTAATCGGGGAACCTGCCGTCCCGACCTCTCCCTCTCATGAATTCTCCAGCCTCAATCCTGTGAGCCACGGTGAAGCGGCCCCCACCCTCCGAGGCCCGGTGGGGGCCGCGTAATCAGAGTCGCACCTATTCTACCTTCTACTGCTTCCAGTTTATCCCCGGGTTGAACTCATTGGTGTAGTATTTTTCGTGGGAGAGCTTCTTATCTATCCACTTGACCATCATCAGCACATCGAGCGCCTTCTCCCAATGCTTATCGTAAATCCAGCCGATGGGTTTGTCTTTGGTCTCCGGCGTGGAAAAGAGCTCTAGCGAGAGCTTCAGGTTTTCAGTGAGTATCTTCTCTTTTCCCCTAGCCCTCGGCACGTACTTCGCCATGGCCGCGACGGCCGCCCCGGGGTCTTCCCGTGCATCTCGCAATCCCTTGGCCGTGGCCCTGAGGAATCTTCTGATAAGTTCCGGCTTCTCCTTTATGGTTTTAAGATTCGTTATCACGCCGTTTGAGGGCACGTTGACCCCCATATCCGCGTACTTCAGGTAATGGAGCTTCGCACCCTTGCTCCCGAGAAGCGGAAGAATGGTGGTGTAGAAATGAAGGAGTCCGTCCACCTTCCCCTGAAGGAACAGGGTGTTGGCCATGTCGAACGGGGCATGGACGATCGTCAGCTGATCCCTACTGATATTCTGAACCTCAAGGACGGCGTAAAACATTGTCTCCTGGTTCGACTGGGGCGAAACGGCAAACTTCTTTCCGATCAAATCCTTCGCCGTCTTGATCGGCTTATCCGCGTGCGAAATGACCGCCTGGGGGCTCATCTGATAAAGGCCGAAGATCCCCTTCACAGGGACGCCCTGGTTTATCGCCGGGGCCATGCTCTCGTAGCCGGCGTGGCCGAAAATGCCTGCATCCGCCGCTCCCACGAGTTTTACCGTGCGGGGCGACCCCTTGCCTCCGAGAGCGTCGAGCTTGAGGCCCTCCTCGGCATAGTAGCCCCTATCTTCTGTCAAATAATAGATCGCGTGGGGTCCCGACGCCTTGAACCACGAGAACCTGACCGTGACCTTCTCTAGCTCCTTGGCCTCCAGCGGCGAGGAAAGGCCAACCAGAAACACGGCCGCCGCTGCACAAACGGCCATCGCGACGGCAAAAAACTTAAAGATTCTGCCAGACCGTCCTCTCTTGCTGCTCATATTTCCCCTCCTTGTGACTGACCCGGGATTCTTCCCATGGACCCCGTTTCGGTCCCGGAAGAGCCCCTCCTGGACTCAGACAGGCACCCCGCACACCTTAATGTGCTGGCACTAATTTTTCTGTGCTAACTATTAGGAATGAGAATTAGAAGATTCCAAATATTGGGTTACTTATAAAATCTTAGCTCCTGAGCATGTTGTCAACAAAAAATCCACCTTGTCAACCAAAAAAATCCCATCTGCGGCCGTTTCCAAGGTGGTATAAAAATACTTGTGCAAGCTTGGGTTGGGAAGTGAAAAGGCTTATTCTTCCAGTAATCATCAACAGAAGGTATCCGGGAAGGATAGCACAAAATTCGAGGAATAAACTCACGGAGAATCCAGAAGAGAAGGGGGTTGATCATCAAGAGGCACTCCGGGCGAGCCTAACGGACTTTTTCCCCCTTCTCTTTTTCCTGAGGAGAAGATGAGAAAGCTCCTTATTGTCCTCCTCTTGCTCCTTTGCTGGACTTCAGCGGCTCTGGCCGCACCGTCTGTGAGGGTTTCCCTCATAAAAGGGGTGACGGAGGTTGCCTTCGGGGCCGAGAGCTCCATTAGATTCTACAGCCTGCCCGGAGGGAATATCCTCCACGAGAGCTCTCCCGGCGAGACCCTCAAGCTCACCTTGAAGCAGGGGGAGTTCCTGGTGAGGGAGGGCACCCTTGCGGCCGGGGAGAACCTCAGGGTGAGAGCGCTCTCGGGCTTTATCCTGCTTAACGGCCGCCCTTACCGGGGTTTGATGGATTGCATCAAGGATGGAGGCGGAGGCTTCCTCGTAGTCAATGAGCTCAAGGTGGAAGAATACCTCAGGGGTGTCCTCTCCTTTGAGATGGGTTACGGGTGGCCCCTTGAAGCCCTCAAAGCCCAGAGTGTGGCCTCCCGTACATTTATCCTCTCAAGCAAGCGAGAGCGGAGGGATGGTCCTTATCACTTGGAAGGGACCTTTATCGGGCAGGTCTACGGAGGGGCCCTCGGCGAGACGCCCGCCACAGACAGGGCCGTTGCTGAGACTCATGGGGAGGTCCTCTTCTACGGTGGAAGCCTGGCCCGCACCTATTTCCACTCGATGAGTGACGGGAGGACGGAGGCTTCTTCCTCTCTTTTTGGTCAGGAAATCCCCTACCTGAAGAGCGTGCCGAGCCCCCACGACCGGGAGGCCCCGGGCTTCAGCTGGAGGGCCAAGATAGACCTTCATGAGCTTGAGAGGACTCTTTCGAGACATGGCCCGACCTTGGGGAGAATAAGCGAAGCCCGAGTGATTTCCTGGACCCCTGCGGGGAGGGCGCGGGAAGTTCTCTTCAGGGGCTCTTCGGGAGAGAAGCGCCTCAAGGCCAGAGAGCTGAGACGTCTGCTCGGCTGGAATGCGGTCAAGAGCACCGCCTTCAGGCTCTACCTGAGGCGGGGAACCCTCCTTATAGAGGGCAGGGGCTCGGGCCACGGGTTGGGACTATCCCAGTGGGGAGCCAGAGCCATGGCTGAGAGGGGAGCTTCCTACAGGGATATCCTTCGCCACTACTACCCCGGGACCGAGCTCAGGAGGCTATCACCTTGAGCCCCCTCCCCACCCAGCGCTTTGAGTATGAGCTCCCCCGAGAGCTCATAGCCTCCTTTCCCGCCCCCCATCGCACCGATGCCCGACTCATGGTGGTAGACCGGGAGAAGCATGCCATAGCGCACAGAACCTTCGGGGATATCGGCCACTATTTGAGAGCGGGCGACATCCTGGTCCTGAACGATACCCGGGTCATGCCCTGGCGCCTTGAGGGAAGGCGGGAGGGCACGGGAGGAAAGGTGCGGGTGCTCCTTCTCGGGGAGGAGGCTCCGGGGCGTTGGAGCGCGCTGATTAAGTCAAGGCGTGCCCTTCGGGAGGGAGATAAAATAGCTTTTGAGCCCGGAGGCCTGAGCGCCAGGGTAGGCCCTCCGGGGAGGGAGCGCATCCTCACCTTTTCGCTCGAAGGCGCCACCCGCGCTGCGGACATCAAGGGCTGGCTGGATGCGCACGGCCTTGCCCCCCTTCCCCCCTACATCCATCGGCAGAGCAAGCCTCTGGACCGGGAACGCTACCAGACGGTCTACGCTCGGGAGCCCGGCGCCGTTGCCGCCCCGACAGCAGGCCTGCACTTCACGCGGGAACTCCTTCAGGAACTTCAGGAGATGGGGGTTGAGGTCGTATTCCTGACCCTTCACGTAGGCCCCGGGACCTTCAAGCCCATCAAGGCCCAAAACGTAGATGAGCACGTCATGGAGGCGGAGGACTACCGGATAGGCCCCGAGGCTGCCCGGAGCCTCGAGCAAGCGAGAGCGAAGGGGCGAAGGGTTCTCGCCGCGGGCAGCACTACGGTGAGGGCCCTTGAAGCCAGCTTTCTCTCGGGGAAGGGAAAAATCCTGCACGGGAAAGGGAGGGCCGACCTCTTCATTTACCCCGGCTTTCGCTTTGAAGTGGTGGACATCCTCCTTACCAATTTTCACCTTCCCCGCTCGACTCCCCTCCTTCTCGTGGCGGCCTTTATGGGGGAGGAACTGACACGGCGAGCCTACAGAGAGGCCCTCAAGGCGGGCTACCGCTTTTACAGCTACGGCGATGCTATGCTTATTATCTAGGGGGAGGGAGGAGCTTCAAATAGCCGGCTCAGGGCTTCGGTTGAGCCAGAAGCGAGTTCAATTTCCGGCTCAAGGGCCTAGAACCGGGTGGGGCCGCCGTTTACTGCTTCTCTGAAGTACTTTCCCGATTTGAAACGCACCACCTTTCGCGGATGGATGGGGGCCTCTTCTCCCGTTTTGGGGTTCCTTCCGATGCGGGCGTTTTTTCCTCTCACCTGAAAGGTGCCAAAACGTCTCAAGATTACGGGCTCGCCCTTCTGAAGGGTCTCTTTGATGGTCTCGATTATGCTTTCCACCGCCTCCTCGGCCTTGAGCTTGCTGAGGCCTGTCTCCTCGGCTACGCGGTTTATTATCTCTACCTTCGTCATGGCACCTCCCCCTCCTCTCTGGGACAAGATAGCCGACGGCTCCGGGGGCGCTTTGCCCGGCGGCCGTCCCCCAGCTAGCCTGTAAAATTATCACCCTCGGGCTGATAAATCAAATAGTTTTTGAACTCAGCCCTTTAAAGAATTATATTAAAATGGAGTAATGTGAATGGCTTCTTTTCGCCGGTTAAGCGAAAGGCTCGGTTCTCGGTTTGCAACGAGAGGGTGGAGAAAAGCTTATGGTAGTGGCAAAGCGGATGGAGCAGATCTCTCCCTTCATAGTGATGGACGTCCTCGAGAGGGCGAGGGAGCTTGAGGCCGGTGGGGCGGACGTTATCCACCTGGAAGTTGGGGAGCCTGATTTTGAAACCCCCGCGACCGTCGTCAGAGCCGCCATCGAGGCAATGGAGCAGGGTATAACGGGGTACACCCTAGCGGCGGGCCTGAGGGAGCTGAGAGAGGAGGTTGCCGCCTACTATGACCGTCGCTACGGGGTGAGCCTCTCGCCAGAGCGGGTGCTTATCACCTCAGGCTCCTCTCCGGCCATGCTCCTTGCCTTCTCGGTGATCCTCGAGCCGGACGATGAGGTCATCCTCTCAAACCCCCACTATGCCTGCTACCCCAATTTCATCCTCTATGCCGGCGGGAGGCCTGTGTTTGTGCCGGTGAGGGAGGAGGATGGGTTCCAGTACCGCCCCGAAGAGATAGCGGCCAGCGTCACCCCCAGGACAAAGGCAATCCTCATAAATTCACCCTCAAACCCCACGGGCAACCTCCTCTCCCCCGATACTATTGCTGTCATCGCCGAGATGGGCCCCCTTGTCATCTCAGATGAGATATACCACGGGCTTGTCTATGAGGGGGAGGAGCGCTCCATACTCCAGTACACCCAAGAGGCCTTTGTAATCAACGGCTTCTCAAAGCAGTTCGCCATGACGGGTTGGCGTCTGGGCTGGGTCATAGCTCCGGAACGCTTCCTGCGCCCCATGGTAAAGCTTCAGCAGAATTTCTTCATCTCCCCCAATCCCTTCGTGCAGGTGGGGGGAGTGGCGGCCCTGAGGCACGGCGGTGAGGCGGCGTCGGAGATGGCCTCCATATATGATAAGAGGCGGCGCTTCATCCTTCCTCGCATCCGGGAGCTTGGGTTCGGGGTGAGTGTGGAGCCCACCGGAGCCTTCTACGTTTTTGCCAACGCCAAGGCCTACAGTTCTGACTCCAAGGCCTTTGCTTTTGATATCCTGGAGGAGGCCCATGTTGCCCTGAGCCCCGGGGTGGATTTCGGCTCAGGAGGCGAGGGCTACCTGCGCTTTTCTTACGCCAATAGCATCGAGAATATAGCCCAGGGCATGAACCGCCTGGCCTCCTACCTCAGGGGGAGGTGAGGCCTTGTACCGTCTGGCCATCCTCACACTCAGCGATAAGGGCGCCCGTGGGGAGAGGGAGGACAGGAGCGGCCGCATGGTGAGAGAGCTGGCCGCCCCCCTGCCCTCTGAGGTCGTCGCCTACGAGGTAATACCCGATGAGAGGGTGACCCTGAGGGAAAGGCTCATCAGGCTTTGCGACGAACTTAAGGTGGACCTCGTCCTCACGACCGGCGGGACGGGGATAGCCCCTCGGGATATCACCCCCGATGTCACCCTGAGCGTCATCGATAAGGAGGTGCCGGGAATAGGGGAGGCCATGCGGCTCGCAAGCCTCAAGATAACCCCGAGGGCCATGATCTCC
Source organism: uncultured bacterium (assembly GCA_964575845.1). Lineage (GTDB taxonomy): Bacteria > UBA8248 > UBA8248 > UBA8248 > CAZNSX01 > CAZNSX01. Next base: position 46,631 of record CAZNSX010000010.1, read on the forward strand.
CGGGCGGTAGCGGGAATTCGGGGAAAAACCCTTATCATAAACCTCCCGGGAAGCCCCAAGGGGGTCAAGGAGAACCTCGAGGCAATCCTTCCCGCGCTTCCCCATGCCCTGGACAAGCTCAGGGGAGACGAGGCCGAGTGCGCCGAGCCCCTTTCCTAGGGCCTCATTCCTTGACCAGCAGCGCGTTTACGGCCTTCACTACGACCCGAACCTCATCTCCGACCTTTACCCCCAGGTGATCCAGACTCTCAAGCGTCATAACTGAGGCCATCTGACTCTCGGCCGGCACCTTCACCTTAACGAGTGCCATCACCCGCCCGCGCTTGATCTCAGCAACCTCTCCTCTGAGCTGATTCCGAGCTCCGTATTTCATGGCGTACCTCCGATGGCTTGGTTTAGGGAAGTTTTCTCAGCGCTCAATTCGGAAAAAGAATACCAAAGGCGCGAGACCGGGGGAAAGGGAATCTCTCGTGCCCTTACAAGGGCTTTTCTCTTGACACCTGGGGCTCGGGAGGTCAATTTGTAAGAGGGGAATTTCATATCGGCAATGGGGGAAGGGCAGTAGAAAGGAGATAGTGCTATCGGGCGGAAAGGAGGACCAGGTTGGCTATAAGATGTAGTGGCTGCGGAAGGGAGTACGATGTGGCCCTATTTCAGTTCGGTCGCTCGCTGCGCTGTCCATGCGGAAGGGAGCTTAGGGCCGCGGAACCCCACCGCGAAATGTGGCCTTCGAACCGTGAGAAGGCTCTCGAGGAGGAAAGAGAGAGAGTCCGAAGGTTTCAACGCCTCGCCGACGGGATCTCCCGTATGATCCTCACGGAGGATTACCCTGAAATTGATATCGAGCTCGCCAAAGGGGCCCTCAGGGAGGAGTGCCAGCGCCTCTTCCCGGACCGCATGGAGCTTTTTGAGCTAATCTATGAGAGTCGCTTCCGCCGGCTTTGGGAGCAGTTCCGGGAGGAATCCTGAACCCCGGAACTGCTCCCCCCTCTCTTCTCGAGGCCGTCCCTCCGGTCCTTTCCATTTATCCAGGAAAAGCCTTTTGACTGAAGGCCCGCCTGAGCTATGCCCTTAGTGCACGCAAGCAAAAACGGGTTCTTAGCTGGAATGCAGCCCTCCGTCGGCCTGAGCTGACTTGCATTGAATATTGGGGGTGGAGACGGAGTATGCTAGCATCCTGTATTATCGAAAGTCACCCACTTAGTTTGTGAAAGATAAGAATAAAAAACTCCCATGGAAATACCGCTGCTTCGAGATATAGTCATCATCTTCGCACTGGCCATCGCCGTACTCTTCCTGTGCCTGCGGCTCCGGATGCCGATAATTCTCGGGTTCATGCTGACGGGTATCCTGGCCGGTCCGCATGGACTGAGATTGGTCGGGGCGGTCCGCGAAGTGGAGACCCTCGCGGAAATCGGGGTCGTGCTTTTGCTCTTTACGATAGGTGTTGAATTTTCTCTGAAAAAGCTCCTTCAAATTAAGAGATTTGTCCTTTTGGGCGGCTCGCTTCAGGTAGTGCTGACCCTTTTCTTGTCCTTTATCCTTTTGAGACAGCTTGGCCTGGAGCCAGGAGAATCCGTCTTTATTGGATTTCTCGTATCCCTCAGCAGCACCGCCATCGTTCTCAAGATACTCCAGGAGAAGGCCCAGATTGACAGCCCTCACGGTAGACTCGCCCTGGCTATCCTGATATTCCAAGACCTCATTGTTGTACCCATGGTGTTATTCGCCCCTTTCTTGGCGGGCGCGTCCGCTCGAACGGAAGGGTCTCTTATGATTTTCGTGCTCAAGGGGATGGGCATCATCCTGCTGGCGGCCGTATGCGCAAAATGGGTCGTCCCGCAACTGCTCTATCAAATCGCTCGCACCCGAAGCCGAGAACTTTTCTTGTTGACCGTTCTGGTCATATGCTTTTTGGTTGCCGGACTCACATACAGCCTTGGGCTTTCGCTGGCTCTGGGGGCGTTTCTGGCGGGACTCATCGTTTCCGAGTCCGAGTACGGCCATCAGTCGATCTACAATATCCTGCCCTTCCGCGATGTCTTCACGAGCTTATTTTTCGTATCCATCGGGATGCTCCTGGACCTCAAGTTCCTCTTTCAACACCCGGCCACGGTTCTCTTGGCCGCCCTGACGGTAGTGGTCCTCAAGAGCCTACTGGCCGGTCTGCCCGTTTCTTTTCTCGGATTTTCCCTTCCCACGGCGTTTCTCGTGGGGATGGGCCTGGGCCAGATAGGGGAATTTTCCTTCATCCTTTCGAACACCGGCCTTCAATATGGATTGCTCAGGCCCGAGGTCTACCAGACCTTTCTGGCGGTGGCAGTGCTGACGATGGGGGCCACCCCTTTCATCATGGATTCGGCCCCCGCCGCAGCGGGCGTGGCGTTGCGCCTGCCCCTGCCCCAAAAGCTGAAAAGAGGCTTTTCGCCCGTATTGGAGACGGGCGGTGCTCAACAGCAAGAACTCAGGGACCATCTGGTCATCGTTGGGTTCGGCCTGAACGGGCGAAACGTGGCGCAGGCGGCCAAGATGGCGAGTATCCTCTATGTGGTCATCGAGATGAATCCTGAGACTGTCGAGAAAGAAAGGGCCTCAGGGGTCCCCATACATTACGGTGACGCTACCTTTGAAGCCGTCCTCGAGCAAGCTCGCATCGCTCACGCGCGGGTGATGGCGGTGGCCGTTTCCGACCCCGTGGCGCTGCGACGGATCGTATCCAACGCTCGGGGCATGAACCCCAAGCTGCACATAATCGCAAGAACGCGATTTCTCCAGGAAATGGCTCCCTTGCATGAACTGGGGGCTAATGAGGTGGTTCCTGAAGAGTTTGAGACATCCGTGGAAATCTTCACGCGAGTATTGGCCAAGTACCTCATTCCGAAAAATGAAATCGAGCGGTTCATCTCGGAAGTGAGGGCGGGCGGCTACCAGATGCTCCGGAGCATCTCGCCGGATGCGGCCCCGCTTTGCGACCTGGCCCAAATTCTTCCCGATGTGGATGTCAGCTCTTTACGGCTGTGTGAAGATTCGCCGCTTGCGGGCCGGTCCATTGCTGAGGTCGGACTGAGAACGAAATTCGGCGTGACGATATTGGCCATCCGCAGGGACACTCAAATTCTGTCCAATCCCGATGCGAGCACCAGGCTCCTCCCTAACGATATCTTGATCGTCTTAGGCCAGCCATCCAAGCTCGCCGAAATCGCGAGCCTGACCCGCCCTCCCGAAAGGGAGGCGAGTGAGTAACCGCCCTCCATGAGTGCTTTTGCTGATAATATAGAGCTATTTCTCCAGGAACCCGGAGAGGGGCAACGACTCCTGGAGAACCTTTACAAGGAGAGGCCAATCCTCTAAGATTCCCCTTAGGTCTTCTAAACTCCGGGGTGTAAGGGATGGAGATATACGAGCTGACGATTCATGAACTCAGAGAGAAGCTGAAGGGCCGCGAGCTTTCCTCTCTGGAGGCGACCGATTCCTACCTCAAGCGGATAGATGAGGTAGATGAGAAGGTCAACGCTTTTATCACCCTCACCGCGGAAGAGGCTCGGAAGCAGGCCCGTGCGGCTGACGAGCTTTACGGCCGGGGAGATGAGACGCCGTCGCTCCTCGGGGTGCCCCTCGCCCTAAAGGACATCCTCTGCATGAGGGGCATTCGCGCCACCTGCGGCTCCCGGATATTGGAGCCCTTCCTTCCCCCCTACGATGGCACGGTGGTGGAGCGGCTCAGGTCTCAGGGAGCCGTTTTCCTGGGAAAGCTGAACATGGATGAGTTCGCCATGGGCTCATCCACGGAAACAAGCCACTTCGGCATAACACGAAACCCCTGGGACCTCAGCACCATACCGGGCGGCAGCAGCGGGGGCTCGGCCGCCGCCGTGGCCGCGGACGAGTGCTCGGGCTCTTTTGGCTCCGATACGGGGGGCTCCATCCGGCAGCCGGCCGCCTGTTGCGGCATCGTGGGGCTGAAGCCGACCTACGGGCGAGTCTCCCGCTATGGCCTCGTGGCCTTCGCCTCCTCCCTGGACCAGATAGGGCCGATGACGAAAGATGTGACCGACTGCGCCCTTCTCCTCAGTGTCATAGCCGGCCACGACCCCAGGGACTCAACCTCGGCAAACCTTCCCGTGCCCGACTACACCCGCTCCCTCACGCCTGAGGTGGAGGGCCTCAAGATAGGCATCCCCAGGGAGTATTTTGTGGAGGGGATGGAGGAGGATGTGGAGACTCTGCTCAGAGCGGCCGCGGCCAAATTTGAGGAGATGGGCGCGGCGCTTGAAGAAGTATCCCTCCCCCATTCGGAATACGCCGTCGCCACCTACTACCTCATCGCGCCGGCCGAGGCGAGCAGCAACCTCGCCCGCTACGACGGCGTGCGCTACGGCTTCAGGGCGAAGGGCCCCCCCGGAGGGGGGGAGAGCCTCATAGAGATGTATTCCCGCTCCAGGGAGGAGGGTTTTGGCGATGAGGTGAAAAGGAGGATAATGCTCGGCACCTACGCCTTGAGCTCAGGCTATTATGATGCCTACTATCTCAAGGCACAGAAGGTGAGAACCCTGATAAAACGGGATTTCGAGCGGGCCTTCGAGCGGGTGGACTTCCTTCTCACGCCCACCGCACCGACGGCCGCCTTCAAGATAGGCGAAAAAATGCAGGACCCCCTCACCATGTACCTCTCGGACATCCTTACCATTCCCTGCAACCTGGCCGGAATTCCGGGGGTGAGCCTCCCCTGCGGCTTTACCCGGCGGGGGCTCCCCGTGGGGCTCCAGCTCCTGGGAAAGCCCTTTGATGAGGAGACCATCCTCAGGGCCGCCTTCGCCTTCGAGCAGGCCACGGACTATCATAAAAGGAGGCCTGAGCTTTAGAAGGGTTACCCATGGAATACGAAGCGGTAATAGGTCTTGAGGTTCACGCTCAGCTTCTGACCAAGTCAAAGGTCTTCTGCGGCTGCAGCACCCGGTTCGGCCTTCCCCCGAATACCAACACCTGCCCGGTATGTCTCGGGCTTCCGGGAGTTCTCCCCGTGCTCAACCGCAAGGCCCTTGAGTTCACCCTGAAGATGGCCCTCGCCACGGGCTGCGAGATCGCCCCCTCCTCACGCTTCGCCAGGAAGAACTACTTCTACCCCGACCTTCCCAAGGGTTATCAGATATCGCAGTATGAGCTGCCCATCGCCTTGGGGGGGGTAGTGGAGATAAGGCTCAACGGCAAGAAAAAGCGCATCGGCCTCACCCGCATCCACATGGAAGAGGATGCGGGAAAGCTCATTCACGGCGAGAACCTGGATGACCCGGGCAGCAGCTACGTGGATTTCAACCGCTCCGGGGTTCCGCTCATCGAGATCGTGAGCGAGCCCGACCTCAAGAGCCCAGAGGAGGCCCAGGAGTACCTCCAGGAGCTCCGCAAGATTCTCGTTTATCTTGAGATCTGCGACGGCAACATGGAGGAAGGGAGCCTCCGCTGCGACGCCAATGTCTCGGTAAACCCGGTGGGAAGCGAGAAGTTCGGGACCAAGGTGGAGCTCAAGAACATGAACTCCTTCCGCTTTGTGCGGAGGGCACTTGAGTATGAGATAGAGCGCCAGATAAAGCTTCTCACAAGCGGGAGAGAGGTGATTCAGGAAACCCGCCTCTGGGACCCCTCGCAAGGAATCACCACCTCTATGCGCCAGAAGGAGGAGGCCCACGACTACCGCTATTTCCCCGAACCCGACCTTGTCCCCCTGGAGATGGATGAGGGTTGGGTCGAGAGGCTCAGAGCCACGCTGCCAGAGTCCCCTCAGGCGAAGCTGGAGCGCTTCATGGAAAGCTACAGCCTTCCCGGGTACGATGCCAAGATCCTCACCTCAAGCCGCGCTCTCGCCGACTATTTCGAGCAGTGCGCGAAGCTTTTCCCCCAGCCCAAAACGGTGAGCAACTGGGTGATGGGAGAGCTCCTTCGAGTCCTGAAGGAGAGAAAGCAGGAGGTGGAGGAATGCCGCGTCACCCCCCGCCACCTGGTATCCCTCCTCAAGATGGTGGAAGGCGGCGAGGTCACAGGCACCATAGCCAAAGCCGTCTTTGAGGAGATGGCCACCACGGGGGAAATGCCCGAAGCAGTGGTGGAGGGAAAGGGCCTGAGGCCCATCACGGACGCCGCCGAGCTTGGGGCCATCGTGGAGAAGGTTATGGCCGAGAACCCGGACCTGGTGGAAAACTACCGGGCTGGGAAGGAGAAGCTCCTTGGCTTTTTCGTGGGCCAAGTCATGAAGGCCACAGGAGGGAAGGCGAACCCGGGAGGGGTTCAGCGAATGCTCCGTGAAAAGCTTTCTTCAAAGGAAGGATAAGAAAGGGGGGGGAAGCCTTCAGGCTTCCCCCCCTTGTGCATGACTCAAGAGCTTATCTCATTCTTCCTCGGGAGCCCCGCCCTGAAATTCCCCTTCAAACTCCTCTGAAGCGCCCTCTGGCGCAATGACGCGGTCTTTCATCTCGTACTGGAGCTTCCCCGCGATGATCTCCCGGAGAACCGTTTCCTCGAGGTTTTCGCTGGGTTCTTCTATCAGTGGTGGAGAAGACTTCTTAATCTGGGCCAAGCGTCTAGCGATGAGCATACAAAGGAGAAAACGGTTTTTAACGCGCGCCAAAGCCTTTTCGAAGAGGTCATTTTCGTTCATCAAGAACTGTCTCCCTTCACGGTGGCTGAAGCCCCCCGAAGGGGGGAAAAATCTCCGGGAAAAAGGCTTTAACAGAGAAAAGCTCTTCGAACTCAGAATCGGATTAACCCCCCTTGGACTGCTGAACGTATTCAACGCGGAGCTGATAGAGGACATAATCAAGAACTTTCTCCTCCTCAGCCGTCAAGTTTCCCGCGGTTTTCTCCTTGAGCAGATTCAGGAGTTCTATAAAGAGCCTGCCTTGAGAAAGGTCCTGCCTTACTTCCCCGCTCTCATCCTTAAGGCCCACCATATTTAGCATGGCATAGTTGCTGAGAAGCCTTACCAAGTCGGAAAACTGAGCCTCGGGCATCGGACCCTCGCCGGGGCGCTCTTCTCGGGGGGGCTCCCTGCGCGGAGGTTCCCTGCGGGGGGGCTCCTTTCTCTCCGGCGGCTCCTCCGCCCGGTCCCTGGCGGAGAAACGCTTATCGCTCACGGTAAAGGCGGGCTTTTTTTCCTCTTCCCCCTTCATTCCGCTCCTTCCCCCTTAGGCCTCTCCCCCTGAGGAGCCACCCCCCCGGGGCCAACGGGAAAGGTGGACAACCCTCTCGGCGGGCCCTTCGCCCTTCTCGGCCTCCCGGAGCTTTCTCCAGGTATAGTGGATACGATGTAGTACGGTCAGGTGGGTCGCGATAGCCATTATCCAAAGGGCATATGGAAGGAATCCCAGAAGGGCCCCGGCGCTCAACAGAATGAGCCGCTCGGGTCTCTCCATTACCCCGACACTGCACTTCTCTATCAGATTCTCGGCACGGGCCCTGGCATATGGCACAAGTGCCGTTCCCACCATGGCCAGCGAGGCCAGCAGCACGAGCCGCTTATCGCCCCGGTTCACATAAAAAATTAAAACCCCCAACAATAGCACCATATCCGAGTAACGGTCAACCACCGAATCGTAGAATGCGCCAAATTTGCTCGTCCGACTCGCGGCCCGCGCCACGGCTCCGTCCATAATATCGAAGGCGCCCCCTAGCAATATTAAGACCCCGGCCCAAAAGATATGCCCCAGAGCAAATCCCACACCCGCCGTCAGATTCAACAGAAAACCCAGGGTGGTCAGCACGAAGGGGTCAACCCCCCGTCTCCAGACAAACCTGATGAAAGCGTCTACGTACCCGTCAAGCTGCCTGCCCACAAGCGTGCTTAACATTTCACCGTGCCTCTGATGAGCCCCAATCCCAGGCCTCTCAGTCGCGGGAAAATAGCTGACCAAAAAATCCCTTGTTTTTTCCCTTTTCTTCTTTCTTCACGAGCTCGGCCAGCTCTCTGAAGAGCTCCTCTTCCCTGGGGGTCAGCTCCGTGGGGGTTTTCACCACCACCTGGACCAGCTGGTCTCCCCGGCCCTTCCGGCCCAGCACGGGAAAGCCCCCCCCCTTGATGCGGAGGGTGTCCCCTGTCTGAGTTCCCCTGGGAATGGAAAGCTTTGCCCTCCCATTAAGGGTGAGCACCTCCAGCTCATCGCCCAGTGCCGCCTGAGGGAAGCTTATGGGAACCTGACAGAGAAGGTGCTCTCCCTCCCGCTGGAAGAAGGGGTGGGGCTCCATCTGAATGGCTATGTATAAGTCGCCGGGAGGCCCCCCCCGCAGGCCTTCCTCCCCCTCGCCAGCCAGGCGCAGCCTGGCCCCTGCGTCCACTCCCGGTGGAATCTTGATCGTAAGCCTCTTGGGCTCTTGGCGTTGCCCCAGGCCCCGGCATTCGGGGCAGGATTTCTGGGCCATACGGCCCTCACCTTGACAGCGGCGACAGGTGGTGCTGATGCTGAAGAATCCCTGGCGAATCTCTATCTGCCCCCTCCCGCCACACTCGGTGCAGGATATGGTGACGCCCCCTTCGGCTCCGGTTCCCCGGCAGGCACTACAACTCTTGAGGTGCTCAAACTCTATCTCTTTCTCAGCCCCCGAGGACGCCTCCTCAAAACTGAGGCTAAGGTTATAGATGAGGTCCCGGCCCGGCTGAGCTGCCGTCCGGTAGGCCCTCCCTCGGCCGAAGCCGAATATATCACCAAAGATGTCCCCGAAACTAGAGAAGATATCCTCAAACCCTCGGAAACCACTGAAGCCCGTCTGCCTCAGACCGTCGTGGCCGAAGCGGTCATAAAGCTCCCTCCTCTCAGGGTCGCGGAGCACCTCGTAGGCTTCGGCCGCCTCCTTGAACTTCTCCTCGGCCGCCTTATCTCCCTGATTGCGGTCGGGATGATACTTGAGGGCAAGGCGGCGGTAGGCCTTTTTCAGTTCCTCCTCCGCGGCATCATGGCTTACACCAAGGACTTCATAGTAGTCGCGCCTGGCCATAGAGCTTGGGGAACCCCCCTCTAGCTTTCAGGTTCTTCCTCTTCCTCTCCGACCGTATCCGGAGGGGCCTCCCCCTCGGCGGTCGAGGGGTGAACGGCCACTCCCACTCTCACCCTTGCGGGCCTGAGAACCCTGCCGCCCATGAGATAGCCCCTCTGCACCTCCTCCAGAATAAGACCCTCCTGGGCCGCGGCCTCAACGCCGACCGTTCCTACTGCCTCGTGGAACTCCGGGTTGAAGGATGAGCCTTGGGCTTCTATCTCCTCCACGCCATGCTCTTGGAATTTCTGAGAAAGCTGCTGGCGAATTATCTCGATCCCGTCCAGGAGGCCCTGCTGGGAGGAGTCTCCTCCCGCCCCTTCGGCCATGAAAAGGGCTCGGTCAAGACTATCTGCGATTTCCAAAAAGCTCCCCAGGATCTGAGCTTTTGCCTCCTCCGCGCGACGCTCAAGGTCTCGAGCCTGCCGTGCCCTGAAGGCCTCGTTCTCCTCCCTCATGCGCTCAAGATGCTCCTCCAGGCGCTTTTGCTGGGAGGAGAGTTTTCTTTCCAGCTGCTCCACGTAGGTGGGAAGGCGGGGTTTGACCTCCTTCACCTCCTGAGAGGCTTCCACCTCCCCGTCATCCTGGGCTAAGATAGGCCGCCGGTCTGAGACCGTGAAGCTCGGGCGCTCCTGGGCCTCGACTTTCTCAGCATCTTCTCCCAAAGATTCTTCCTCCCTTTGGCTCCGGCTTCAGTAGGGAGCCATGGCCAGAAGCCGCTCTATGCGCTTATCTATGGACGGATGAGTGCTGAAAAGGGAACTCATGCCACCACCCGAAAGCGGGTTCACGATGAACATGTGCGCGGTGGCCGGGCTCGCTTGCATGGGGATGCGCTTTGCCGCGTAGTCAAGCTTTTTGAGGGCTCCGGCCAGCCCGCGGGGGCTCCCCGCAAGCCGCGCCCCCGATGAATCGGCCAAATACTCCCGTGAGCGTGAGATGGCCATCTGGAGCATAAGAGCCGCGATGGGAGCAAGGATGGCTACCAGGAGCAGGCCAAGACCTCCTCCCCCCCTTCCCTCATTATCCCGGCCCCCACCACCGAAGATGGCGGCCCATTGGGCCATGGTTGCCAACCACATAATGGCTCCCGCAATGGTGGCGGCGATGGTGCTGATGAGGATGTCCCGGTTCTTGATATGGGAGAGTTCATGGGCCAGAACCCCCCTTATCTCCTCCCTGTCCAGAAGCCTCTGGAGCCCCTCTGTCACGGCCACAGCCGAATGCTCGGGGTTCCTGCCGGTGGCGAAGGCATTGGGGGTCTCTTTGGGGATGACGTAAAGCTTTGGCATGGGAAGGCCCCCTTTGAGGCTCATATCCTGCACCATGCGGTAAAGCTCGGGCGCTTCCCTATCTGAGACCTCCCGGGCACGATACATGGAGAGCACGATCTTGTCAGAGTACCAATAGCTCCCCACGTTCATCACCGCGGCCAGGATTATGGCCATCACGAGCCCACTCCTGCCTCCTACGGCCTGGCCGATGAGAAGGATTAAGGCCGTCAGAGCGGCCAGCAGGATGTAGGTTTTGATTGAATTGGTCGTCATTTATTATCCGCCTCCTTGATTTTCACCACTTTGGTTGATCGGGCCCTGACAAGAGCATTCTTCGGCCCCTCCTGCCTGGCCTCCAGGGTTTCCCATATCTCGCTCCCGATCAAACTCTTTAGCTCTTCGAGCAGGGCCATATTGCGTCCAAGTTTCTCCCTGAGCTCCAAGATTATCCCCACCCCCGCAATGTTAACGCCGAGCTCACGGGTGAGGTTCAGGATCACCTCCAGGCGTTCCACATCCTCCCGGGAGTAAAGGCGTGTGTTCCCCTTGCTCCGGGAGGGCTTGAGAAGTCCCTCCCGCTCATAAAGGCGCAGGGTCTGGGGATGGAGCTCATACATCTCGGATACCACGCTTATGGTGAAATATTCCTTATTCCGGGGGCTCATGGCATCACCTCACCTTCTGAGCCCTTGGGTTCATGGGATTGAGTCGCTCGAAGTCTCTCAAAAGCTGCTTGGAACGTTCATCCAGAAACTTCGGAACGGTTATCTTGACCGTAACGAAGAGGTCCCCGCGGCCGCCTCCTTTTAGGCGCGGCATGCCCTTCCCCTGGAGCCGGAAACGTTGCCCGCTCTCAGCTCCCGGGGGTACGGTCATCAGCGAGGTACCCTCCGGCGTCCTCACCTCTATCTTGGCGCCCAGGGCGGCCTCGGTTATTGTGAGAGGCACCTCGCAATAGAGATTATCCCCCTTTCGCTCGAAGGAGGGGTGGGTGCGAACCTTGGTAATGATGTAAAGGTCTCCCGGGGGGCCGCCGTTATTGCCAGGCTCCCCCTTGCCCGCGAGTCTGACCCTTGAGCCCGTATCCACTCCCGGAGGAATCTTCACGTCAATGAGCTCAGTCCCCTGGAGCTTACCACTCCCACCGCAGTGGGAGCATGGGTTGAGATTCACTCTACCCGTGCCTCCACAGCGGGGACAGGGGTAGGGGATGAGGATGGGTCCGCGCCTTCCTCTGCCCTCGCCCGTGCCTTTGCACTCGGGGCAGACGGCACTCTCGCCTCCGCCCCTCACCCCTGTGCCGCGGCACTCACCACAGGGCTTAAGCTTGCCCAAGCTTATCCGGGTCGAAAAACCCCTGAACGCATCCTCAAAGGAAATCTCCAGAGAGTAATGAATGTCATTGCCCTTGGTGGGAGAAGTTCTTGCCTCGGCCCGGGCCTTCCGACTCCGCCTTCCGAATAGGTCGCCAAAGATATCTCCCAGGCCCCCGAGGTCAAAGGAGCTGAAGTCAAACCCGCTGGAATCAAATCCTTCGCCCGGAGCCCCGGCAAAGGCCTGATGGCCGAGCTGGTCGTACTTGGCCCGCCGTTCCTTATCGCTTAGCACATGATAGGCTTCGGAGAGCTCCTTGAACCGGGCCTCAGCCGCCTTATCACCTGGGTTGACATCAGGGTGATGCTTGCGGGCAAGACGCCGGTAGGCCTTCTTTATCTGGTCCAGGGTGGCATTGCGGGGCACCCCGAGGACTTCATAATAGTCTCGCTTGCTCGCCGTAACCATGGTTGACCCGCCCGCTGAAGGACGCTCGAATTGTGAGTCAGGCTCTATGACACGTGGACCCGACCACTCTCACCCCTTGACCTTTTCTCCGCCGGGCGGAGGGCACACCCCACCCTTACTTGTCCTTATCTACCTCCTCAAATTCGGCATCCACCACTTCGTCCTCACCGGGACTACTTTGAGACCCCCTCTCCTGGGCGTCGCCGCCGGCCCTGCCGCCAGCTCCGGCCGCAGCCCCAGCGCCCGCCTTCTTATACATGGCTTCGCCGAGCTTGTGGGAGGCCTGGGTCAGGCTCTCGTTGGCCTTGCGAATCCGGTCTATATCCCCATCGGCAAGAGCCGCCTTGGCCTCAGAGAGAGCCTCCTCGATGGGCTTGACCTCAAAGTCATCGAGTTTGCTACGGTTCTCGTTGAGAACCTTCTCGGTGCTGTAAACCAGGGAATCCGTCTGGTTCCTGACCTCGACCTCCTCCCTCCGCTTCTTATCCTCGGCCGCATGGGCCTCCGCGTCCTTGACCATGCGATGAATCTCGTCTTCGGCGAGGCCGCTTGAGGAGGTGATGGTTATTGCCTGCTCCCTTCCCGTGCCGAGGTCCTTTGCCGACACGTTGAGGATGCCGTTGGCATCGATATCAAAGGTGACCTCGACCTGCGGGATGCCCCGCGGAGCGGGCGGGATGCCCACCAGGTGAAAGCGGCCGAGGGTGCGGTTGTCTCTGGCCATCTCCCGCTCACCCTGTAGCACGTGAATCTCCACACTGGTCTGGCTGTCGGCGGCTGTGGAGAAGATCTCGCTCTTCCGCGTCGGGATGGTTGTGTTGCGCTCGATGAGCTTCGTCATGACAGCACCCAGGGTCTCTATCCCGAGGGTCAAGGGGGTAACGTCGAGGAGAAGCACATCCTTCACCTCGCCCGCCAGGATGCCGCCCTGGACCGCAGCACCCACGGCCACCACCTCATCAGGGTTAACCCCCTTGTGGGGCTCCTTGCCGAAGAGGTTCCGCACAAGCTCCTGCACCTTGGGGATACGGGTAGAGCCCCCGACGAGAACCACCTGGTTAATCTGGTTTGGCTCGAGCCCAGAATCCTGAAGGGCCTGTCTGCAGGGCGGGATGGCCTTCTCGATGATGTCGCCCGCGAGCTGCTCAAATTTGCTCCGGCTCAGGCGGATGTTCATGTGCTTGGGCCCTGATGCATCGGCCGTGATGAAGGGGAGGTTTATGTCAGTCTCCATGACCGAGGAAAGCTCTATCTTGGCCTTCTCCGCCGCCTCCTTCAGCCGCTGCATCGACATCGGGTCTTTGCTCAGGTCGATGCCCTGGTCCTTCCTGAATTCATCCACGAGCCAGTCGATTATCCTCTGGTCCAGGTTGTCGCCGCCGAGGTGGGTATCGCCGTTTGTGGCCTTCACTTCCACCACCTGGTCTCCCACCTCGAGGATGCTTATATCAAAGGTCCCTCCGCCGAAGTCGAAGACCGCTATCGTCTCATCCTTCTTCTTGTCGAGCCCGTATGCGAGGGCCGCCGCCGTGGGCTCGTTGATGATGCGAAGGACATTGAGGCCCGCAATCTGTCCCGCATCCTTGGTGGCCTGGCGCTGGCTGTCGTTGAAGTAGGCGGGCGTGGTGATGACCGCGTCTGTGACCTTCTCGCCCAGATAGTCCTCTGCCGCCTGCTTGAGCTTCTGAAGTATCTTGGCCGAGATCTCGGGCGGCGCATGGGTCCCGCCTCGAACCTCGACTCGCGCGTCCCCGTTTGTGGCCTTGATGACCTTGAAGGGGACCATCTTCATCTCTTCGGTCACCTCTTCATACCGGCGCCCCATGAAACGCTTTATGGAATAGACGGTGTTCTCGGGGTTCGTTATCGCCTGGCGCTTCGCCACCTGTCCCACGAGCTGCTCACCGTCTTTTGTGAAAGCGACAACAGAGGGAGTCGTCCGGCCGCCCTCCTGATTCGCGATAACAGTCGGCTCTCCCCCCTCCATCACGGCGACGACGCTGTTCGTCGTGCCCAGGTCAATCCCGATTACCTTGCCCTTTGCCATTAGCCTGTACCTCCTTAAATTTTCTTGAGATAAGCTCTTAAAATAATTCGTCGCGCGGGCGCTGCATTAACCCTCTTGTGCCAAACGGATAAATGCCGCCCGCAACTTTTCACACCAGAACCGCCACCCCCGTTGCCCTGAAGCTGAGCTCTCCGGCGCCTTCCTCATGGTCAACCTCGATGACCTCTCCCTCCCTGAGCTCCCCCGAGAGGAGTCTCTGGGAGAGGGGGTTGAGGACGTATTTCTGGATGGCCCTTTTCAACGGCCTCGCCCCGTATGCCGGGTCATAGCCACGCTCTGAGAGAAAGGCCCTGGCAGAATCTGTCATCTGCAAGTCTATCTTCTTCTCGGCGAGGTGCTTCTTCAGCCTCTTCAGCTGAATCTCCACTATCTCCCCTATCTGCTCCCGGGTGAGGCCCGAGAAGATGATGATGTCATCCACCCGGTTCAGGAACTCTGGCTTAAACTGCGCCCTCAGGGCCGCTATCGCCGCCTGCTCCTTCAACTCCTCGGGTGAGTCGGCAAGAGCTTGGATGTCGTGGCTTCCCACGTTTGAGGTCATGATGAGGACCGTATTCTTGAAATCAACCGTCCGGCCGTGACCATCCGTCAGCCGCCCGTCATCCAGAACCTGAAGGAGCGCATTGAAGACCTCGGGATGGGCCTTCTCTATCTCATCAAAAAGGACGACCGAGTATGGTCTTCTTCTCACGGCCTCCGTGAGCTGTCCCCCTTCCTCATAACCCACATATCCCGGAGGGGCTCCTATGAGCCGAGCCACCGAGTGCTTCTCCATATATTCACTCATATCCAGGCGCACCATGGCCCCTTCGTCATCAAAGAGGAACTCGGCGAGCGTGCGCGCGAGCTCTGTCTTGCCCACGCCCGTGGGCCCGAGGAATATAAAAGAGCCTATGGGTCTGTTTGGGTCCTGGATCCCGGCGCGAGCCCTGCGCACGGCATTGGCAACCTCCTCTATGGGCCGGTCCTGGCCGATGACCCGCTCTTTCAGGCGCGCCTCCATGTGGACGAGCTTTTCCCGCTCGCCCTCGAGCATCTTGGAGACGGGAATCCCCGTCCACTTGCTCACTACAGCCGCTATATCCTCTTCATCCACCTCTTCCTTGAGCATCTTCGCATCTTTCTGAAGCTCCGAGAGCCGCTCCCTCTCAAGAGCAAGCTCCCTCTCAAGGCCCGCTATGGTTCCATAGCGGAGCTCGGCCGCCTTCCCGAGGTTCCCCTCTCGCTCAGCCTTCTCCGCTTCAATCCGGGCGGCCTCGATTTTCTCCTTTGCCCCCCTGATCCGTCCTATGAGTTCCTTCTCCTGAGTCCAGTGGGCCCTGAGGGTGTCGGAGCGCTCCCTGAGCTCAGCGACCTGCCGCTCTATCCTCTCGAGGCGCTCCCGTGCCGCCGCGTCTTCCTCCCGCTTCAAGGCCTCAGCCTCGATCTCCAGCCTCAGCCTCTCCCTCTCTATCTCGTCTATCTCCGTGGGGAGACTGTCGATCTCCATCCTGAGGCGCGACGCCGACTCATCGATGAGGTCAACGGCCTTGTCGGGAAGAAACCTGTCTGTGATGTAGCGATTTGAAAGCACCGCGGCCGCCACCAGGGCGGAGTCCAGGATGCGGACGCCGTGATGGAGCTCATAGCGTTCCTTGAGCCCCCTGAGGATGGCTATCGTGTCCTCCACATTTGGCTGCTGAACCATGACGGGCTGAAAGCGCCTCTCGAGCGCGGCATCCTTCTCCACATGCTTTCTGTACTCTGAAAGGGTCGTTGCCCCTATACACCGCAGCTCCCCCCGGGCGAGGGCGGGCTTTAGCATGTTTGAGGCATCCACAGCCCCCTCGGCCGCTCCGGCCCCCACGAGGGTGTGGAGCTCGTCTATGAATAAGACTATCTCGCCCTTGGCGCCCGTTATCTCCTTCAGGACTGCCTTTAGCCTGTCCTCAAATTCCCCCCGATATTTTGAACCGGCTATGAGTGCCCCCATATCCAGAGCCACAAGGCGCTTATCTTTGAGGCTCTCGGGCACATCCCCCTTGACGATCCTCTGGGCTATGCCCTCAACTATGGCTGTCTTTCCGACTCCGGGCTCCCCTATGAGCACGGGATTATTCTTGGTTCTCCTCGAGAGAACCTGCATCACCCTTCTCTCTTCATCATCCCGACCGATGACCGGGTCCAGCTTTCCCGCCCGCGCCTGAGCCGTGAGGTCTATGCTGTAACGGGAGAGGGCTTGGTACTTCTCCTCTGGGCTCTGGTCTGTGATGCGCTGCGAGCCTCTGATGCTCACCAGGGCCTTCAGGATGGCATCCCTGGTTACGCCCGCCTCAGAAAGGATGTTTCTTACCGGGCTCGCCTTGTCTTCGGCCATGGAGAGAAGCAGATGCTCTCCGCTCACATACTCATCGCCCATGGTCTGGGCCTCTTTGAGGGCGCCATCGAGAACCCGCTTCAAATTGGGCGAGATATGAGCCTGATATCCCCCGCCAGAGACCTGGGGGAGTTTATCCAGCCTCTCCTTTAGCCTCTCGGAGATTTTAACGCTGTCCACGCCTAACTTTTTAACTACAGCCCCCACCACCCCATCTGACTGCTCAAAAAGGGCTGAAAGCAAATGCTCTGGCTCTACGGCCTGATGGCCCCTACTCTCGGCCAGGGACTGTGCCTGAAGGAGAGCTTCCTGAGATTTGAGGGTAAATTTATCGAATCGCATAATCACCACACCTCACACCGAAAAGAAACCCAGGGCTCAGACTGGCCCTGACGAATTGGCCCCAATTTACTCCTGCATCATCAGAAATATAATACTTGAGTGAAATATTGTCAAGTTTTTTTATAAAGGTTTATCAGGAATAATACAACCCTTTCAAAATCTTGACTTTATCCATCTCACTACAGCAGAGCGGTAGAATAGGAAGATGACAAAGGTTAAACCGCCCGCCGCCATGATGAGGAGGAAGGAGAGGTAATGGCCCTCATACGCCATGGAGCCCTGTAAGGTGAGGAAAATAGTGCCGGGAATCCTCCCAAGGGTGCTGGCCAGAAAAAAGTGGGAAAACTTCATCTTGCTCAGACCCAGAACGTAGCAGAAGGCATCTTTGGGGAAACCGGGGATTATGAAGATGATTAAGGCGAGAACCGCTCCACTTCGCTCGCCGAGGAAGTCAAATTTCTTGAATTCCCTGTCCTTAACGAAGCGCCGGGCCAGTGGCCGCCCCAACCTCCGAGCCAGAAGAAAAGCCCCCGTCGAGCCCAGGGTGAGGCCCGCCATCGAGAGGAGAAATCCCCGCAAGGCCCCGAAAATGAACCCTCCCACCAAGCCTGTAAACTCTCCGGGTATAAGGGCCACGATGACCTGGAAAGCCTGGAGGGAGACATAGGCAAGGCTGGAGTAGCCCTTGAAGGAGAGGACAAATCCCCTCAGCTTCTGCCTTGAGGTGAAAAGCTCGTAGTAGCCCCACCCTTCCTTCGCCGGAAGGGGCCAGTAGTGATAGAGTAAAAGGAAGCCCATGAGGACGAGGGCCAGGACCACGCCCGTCAGCAGCCAGTGATTTCTTGTCATGAGCCTCAGCCCAAGAGCCCTCATTTCGACCATCCAGAGGTGAAGTCCTAATTATACGCTTAGATTATTAGGGTGAGAATAATTTGGATATTGGGGAAAAAGAGCTCTTTATACGGGCTCTTTGTTCAAAAACATCGTTTTTCTGGTTTTTTTTATTGACATGATATTTCCTTTCTACTATTTTAACCTATTAAAAGAAAAGGAATTACGGGCGACGAGCCTATGATTTGCCCTTTCTCCGCGAAAAGGGGACCATTGATGCTCAAGAGCATGACGGGCTACGGTACCGGAGACGCCGAGTTCATGGACGGCTTTTTCCACGTGGAGGCCCGGGCCGTCAACCACCGCTTCCTTGAGGTCTCGGTTCGAACTCCCCGCTGGCTCTCTGCTCTCGAAGGGAACATCCGGCAGGAGATAAAGGCCCGCTTCCAAAGGGGGCGATTCGACGTTTTCGTAAGCTTGACCAATGCGCACGGTGCCGAGGGCCTCCCCTTGCTGGATAGGGCCGCGACAGGGGATTTTGTCCAGGCGCTTAGGCTCCTCAAGAAAGAGCTGGCACTTCCCGGCGAGGTGGACCTCCAGTTGCTCGTCCAGTTCCGGGAGTTGCTCAGAGCTCAGGACCCCAGGGTGGAGGCGGAGGAAACCTGGCCTTCCCTTCGGGAGGCCCTCTCCAAGGCCCTGGACTCGGTGGAAGGGATGAGGCTTAAGGAGGGAGCCGCGACGGAGCTCGACATTTGTGGGCACTTGGAAAAACTCCAAGAGGGGGTTCATGCCTTGAGAGAGAGAGCTTCAGAGGCCTTGCTGGAGGGGCGGAAACGGCTGCAAGAGCGGGTCCAGAAGCTCTTGGGAGAGACTCCGGTGGACCCCGGGCGGCTGGAGCAGGAGGTTCTTTTCTTTGCCGAGAGAAGCGATATCTCCGAGGAGGTGAGCCGGCTTGAGAGCCACCTCCAGCAGTTTCGCTCCATCCTTCAAGAGGATGGACCCCGGGGAAGGAAGCTGGATTTCCTACTTCAAGAGATGTTCCGCGAGGTCAATACCATAAGCGCCAAGGGAAATGACCTCGCTCTTTCCCAAATTACGGTGGAATTGAAGGGCGAGCTTGAGAAGGTGCGCGAGCAGGTCCAGAATGTCGAGTGAGACGGGGGATGAGAGAGCCCAAGCTTC
This sequence comes from uncultured bacterium, assembly GCA_964575845.1. GTDB lineage: Bacteria > UBA8248 > UBA8248 > UBA8248 > CAZNSX01 > CAZNSX01. The sequence goes on from CAZNSX010000010.1 coordinate 65,484, forward strand.
TGAACATAGGCTTCAAGAATATGGTGGTGGCCTCCCGGGTCGTGGCCATTTTGAGCCCGGGACCTGCTTCGGTGAAAAGGATCCGCGATGAGGCCAGGGAGCGGGGCCAGCTCCTGGATGCCACCCTGGGGAGGAAGACCCGCACAATCATCGTCACCGATAGCGGCCATGTTATTCTCTCGGCCTTCCAGCCAGACACTATCGCCCAGCGCTTTGACTCCGCCTCGTCAGAGCGCAAGACGCTGGAGCAGGAAGAAGCAAGAGGCATCTAGATGGAAGCCGGGGGAAAGGGCCATATCTTCATCCTCTCAGCCCCTTCGGGGGCTGGAAAAAACACCTTGATTGAGAAACTCCAGCGGGACGTCCCGTGCCTTTGGCATTCCATCTCCTGCACGACAAGGCCTGCCAGGCCGGGGGAGAGGGAAGGGGAGGATTATTATTTCCTCAGCGAAGAGGCCTTCGAGGAGAAGGTTTCTGCTGGAGAGTTTGCCGAGTGGGCGAGGGTCTACGGGCATCTTTACGGCACTTCCGCGCGGAGGCTCGAGGAGATGCGGGCCCGGGGTTTCGATGTGGTGCTGGATATAGACATTCAGGGGGCACGGCAGCTTAAGGCTCGCTATCCCGAGGCGGTAACCATCTTCGTAATGCCTCCTTCTATCGAGGCTCTCAGGGAGCGCCTCAGGGGAAGGCGTGAGGATGAGGAGGAGGAGATCGAAAGAAGGCTCAGCGCCGCCCGAGCCGAGGTCGAAGAGAAAGACTTCTTCGAGCATGTCATAGTAAATGATACCCTTGAGGATGCCCTGAAGGAGCTCGAGGCTATCATTCTGGCGAAAAGGGGCAAGACCCCTCAAAGGAGCTGAGCAAAGGCTTCCCATGCGTCTTAAGGGAAAGTTTGTGGTGCTTGGGGTCACGGGCGGCATCGCCGCCTATAAAGCCGTGGAACTTCTCCGGCTCTTTGTGAAGTCAGGGGCGGAAACCCAGGTGGTGATGACGGCGAATGCCCAGCACTTCGTGGGTCCACTCACCTTCCAGGCCCTCTCCCAGAGGCCGGTCGTGACCCGCATGTTTCCGATGGAAGGGGGCAAGGCGCCTGGCGAGATGCCTCACATCGGTCTCGCCCAAAGGGCATCCCTCATAGTCATTGCGCCTGCGACCGCGAACCTCACCGCCAAGTTTGCCCTGGGACTCGCCGATGATTTTCTCTCTACCCTTCTTCTCACCGCCGAGTGCCCGGTGCTGCTCGCCCCCGCCATGAATACCCGCATGTACGAGAACGCCGCCGTCCAGGAGAACCTCGGGAAGCTCAGGAGCCGGGGCGTCCTGGTGGTGGGGCCCGAAGAGGGGCCTCTCGCCACCGAAGTCGAGGGCGGGGGGAAGGGAAGACTCGCCGAGCCTGAAGCCATTTTCCGGCGGGCCGAGGCTCTTCTGCTCACGGGAGACGACCTGAAGGGCCTGAGGGTCCTTGTGACGGCGGGCCCCACGCGGGAGGCCTGGGACACCATCCGGTTCCTCTCCAACCGCTCCTCTGGCCGCATGGGCTATGCCCTGGCGGCGCGGGCCTCTGAGCGCGGGGCCGAGGTGACCCTTGTGAGCGGGCCCACCTCCCTCGAACCCCCTTCGGGGGTGAAGTTCATCGGTGTTGAATCGGCTCTGGAGATGCGTGAGGCCCTCCTGGGGGAGCTTCCCGGAGCCCATGCCCTCATCAAGGCGGCCGCGGTCTCTGATTTCAGGCCAAAGCAACTCCTCCCCCAGAAACTCAAGAAATCTAAGGGCCCCGTCACCCTCGAGTTAGAGCCAAACCCGGATATCCTCCGTGAGGTTGGGGAAAGGAAGGGCGGGCTAATCCTTGTCGGATTCGCCGCCGAGAGTGAAGACCTCCTGGAAAACGCCAGGAAGAAGCTCAGAGAGAAAAATCTCGACCTCATCGTGGCCAATCCCGTCGGGGTGGAGGAGTCGGCCATGGGCTCTGAAAAGACGAGTGCCCTCATCTTGAGCGCCGAAGGCGAGATTAGGGAGTTCCCCACCCTGAGCAAGGAGGAGCTCGCCGATGAGGTCCTCTCCCGCCTCAAGCTCCTCTGGCGGAAGGCTTCACCCCCTTAAGCTTTCTCTGAAAGAGGCCCCTTGAGATGGACCGGAGGGAGGAACTTTTCGCCCTGAGAAGGGCTCTGAGAGACCATCTCCTCTACCAGAGGAGCCTCGGCGTGAGGGAACTGCCCCGGGTAGAGAAGCCCAGGGACGGGTACCATGAGAGCGTGCAGCCACCAGGGGTAGATTCCCAGGAAAACATTTCTGACACCATGAAGCCCCCTCAAGCAGAAGAAGATGTGGGTCTCCCTCCGGCAGATTTCACCATGGCCGATATAAGGCGGGAGCTAGAGGAGCGGGGTGGCTGCTGCGAGCTCTGCCGCGGGAGGACGAACCTCGTTTTCGGTGAAGGAAACGAGGCGGCGGACCTGGTTTTCGTGGGCGAGGCTCCGGGAAGGGAAGAAGACCTCCAGGGGCTTCCTTTCGTGGGTGCGGCGGGCCACAAGCTCACCCAAATCATCGAGGCCATAGACCTGAAACGGGAGGATGTCTACATCTGCAATGTCGTCAAATGCCGGCCGCCTGGAAACCGTAACCCGCGTCCTTCTGAGATAGCGAGCTGCCTCCCCTACCTCATAAAGCAGCTCCGCGTCCTCCAGCCGAGGGTTATCGTGGCCCTCGGCAATATCTCCGCGCAGGCCCTTCTGAGGACCACCACACCCATAACCAGGCTTCGAGGGGAGTTTCACTACTTCCGGGGGGTCCCCCTCATGCCCACTTACCACCCCGCCTACATCCTTCGCAACCCGAGCGGCAGGCGTCCCGTCTGGGAGGACATGAAGAAGGTGCGGGACCTGCTGATGAGGAAAGGCTAGGGGCTAGCGGTCTTCAGCAAAGGGGCTCTCGCCCCTCGGCCCCTTTCCCACGCTGAGATAAAATCCGCCGGCGCAGGCACTAAGAAGGAGCGATAGCGCCAGAAGGAGGGAGAGGAGCCGATTCATTTCTTCCCCCTCCCCCGCCACCTCGCGAGCCTCTCCCTTAGCTCCCGCTCATAGCCCTGGTCGGATGGCTGGTAGTAGCGTCTCCCCCGGAGGTTTTCGGGAAGCCCCTCCTGCTCCACATAGTGGCCGGGGTAGTCATGGGCATATTTGTAGCCCCGACTGTAGCCGAGCTCCTTCATGAGGCGGGTCGGCGCATTTCTCAAGTGAAGGGGGACGGGGAGGGCCTGGGTATCCCGAACATCTTTCTGAACGCGGCCATAGGCCGCGTAGAGGGAATTGCTCTTGGGGGCCGTCGCCAGATATACGGCCGCCTGGGCCAGGGCGAGGTTCCCCTCGGGCATCCCTATGAGTTCATAGGCCTGAAGCGCGGCCACCGCCACGACAAGTGCCTGGGGGTCCGCCATCCCCACATCCTCTGAGGCGAACCGGACCATGCGCCTCAAGACATAGCGTGGGTCTTCTCCCGCCTCAAGCATCCTCGCCAGCCAGTAGAGGGCGCCATCAGGGTCACTTCCCCTGAGGGTCTTGTGGAGGGCGGAGATGAGGTTATAGTGCTCCTCGCCCCCTTTGTCGTAGAGGAGAACCCTTTTCTGCGCGGCGTCCACGATTTCCGGTTCTCCCACCCGGCGCACCCCGTCCGGGCCGGGAGCTTTTGTCATGACCGAAAGCTCCAGTATATTCAGGGCTGCACGGGCATCTCCATTTGCGAGGTTTGCGATGAGCCTCAAGTCATCCCCCTCAAACTCCACCGAAACCCCTCCGAGACCGTGCTCCTCATCCTTAAGGGCGCGCTCGATTATCCCGAGAATCTCTTCCTCGGTCAGGGGATTCAGGGTGAGGACCCGGCAGCGGGAGAGAAGCGCAGGGATGACCTCGAAGGAAGGGTTTTCTGTGGTGGCACCTATCAGAATGATATCGCCCCCTTCCACATGGGGGAGGAAAGCGTCCTGCTGGGCCTTATTGAAGCGGTGAACCTCGTCCACGAAGAGAACAGTGCGCTCCCCGCGGCGCCTGGCCCGCTTGGCCTCGGCGGTTGCGGCCCTCACCTCCTTGACGCCGGAGAGGACGGCGCTGAAGGCTATAAAGTGCGCGCCCGTGGCACCTGCTATCACCATGGCGAGGGTCGTTTTCCCCGACCCCGGAGGCCCCCACAGGATGAGCGAGTGCAGCTCATCCACCTCTATTGCTTTCCTCAAAATCTTTCCCGGCCCCAGGATGTGGTCCTGCCCGACCATCTCATCGAGCGTCCTCGGCCGCATTCGCGCGGCAAGGGGCTCCTTAAGGGTCACCTCAGCCTCGGGCCTCTCCTCAAAAAGCTCCATTTCCTTCCCCCAAGAAAAAAAGGAAAAAGCTTCTTTCTCAATATATCATAGGAAATTAATAAGATGAGAATGATTTGAGGGGACGAGCCTGGCCATCGCAGAAAACGGCACCAGGAGGTCGCCGATGGGTTCCACTCTGGCGGGGCGCGCTGGGCAACAATCTTTCACATTGGCCCGGCGGGAACTGCTCGGCCCTGGCAAGGGCCTCTTCATAACTTTCCGCTTTCGAATGAGCATCCTGTAGCGAAAATTTGCTTGACTTATTGGCATATTTCGGCAAAATTGCGTTAGAAGAAACCGAAGCACAAAAGACTCTCCCGTGGCGAAAGGTCCTGGACCGGGATTTCAAGAATAATCCCTAAGAAGGGCAGGGCCGCCTTGCGAAGTCCGTGAAAGCTGGCTTCCGCATAAGAAATCAAGTCCTTCATAAAAACCTCGACCGCAAGAGCTAAAGTCATTCACCCAGCTACAGCCGAAGGGAGGTGATGCTGCACGGTGGCTCCGTCTCTTTGAGGATGCCCCCCTTTTCAACCACTGCTAACCTAAGGGAGGAGGGTCGAAATGAGGAGCAGAAAATGGACTTTTATTAGCCTGGCGGTGGCGGCGGTCATTCTCTTTGCTACCGGCCCTGCCCTTGCGCAGGTATGTCCTGGCGAGACCGTTGACGAGCGGGCGGTCAACTGCGCGAAAGAGTACATCCAGAAGAAGGGCCTCAAGGACCCCACCCTCGTCCACCTTGCGGCCTCGCTTTGGATGAAGGGGCAGGTCAAGCTCGATGCCGAGTGGAAGAAGCTCACCGGCGTCACTATGAAGAACGTCGAGTACGGCTATACAGAGATTCCCTCCAAGATAATGGCCGAGGCCGTGGCGAAGAGCGGGAGGTATGACCTCTTCAACCACTTCGTCCTCATGTTGCCCGATGCCGCTGAGTCCGGGGTGATCAGGCCGCTCGATGAGTATGCGGCTAGGGGAAAGCCAGACTTCAGCGACATCGCCCCCGCCCTCCGGGCCCAGCAGTACTACAAGGGGAAGTTCTACTTCTTCTTCCTGGACGGCGACCAGTACATTCTTCTCATCAGGAAGGACCTGGCGAGCCTCCCCGAGGCCCGGAAGGCCTTCTTCGAGAAGTTCGGCTGGTATCCCCGCTGCCCGGATACCTGGAGTGAGTGGTATCAGCTCGTCAGCTTCTTCAACGCCAAGAAGGGGGAGGACTTCTATGGCATGAAGATGGAGAGCGACCTTTACGGCGGTATTGGGTACCGCTCCCGGAACTTCGCCTACCGCTGGTGGCTGCCCCGCTTCTTCTCCAAGGGAAAGCTCTTCTTCGATGAGAACATGCATCCCCTCGTCAACGGCCCTGAGGGCTGGGAGGCAACGGAAGAGTTCGTCGCCATCACCAAGTTCATGCCCAAGGATATCCTCGGCTGGGCATCCGCCCAGCTCGTTCCTTTTTTCTTCGGCGGGCACACCTTCTCAGCCAATACCTGGCCGGGCTTCGTAGGACCCGCCGAGCGGAGCCCACAGAGCAAGGTCCGGGGCAAGGTATTCAGCTGCCCCATCCCGGGCTCGTACGTCAAGGGCAAGATCAAGAGGATCTCCATGCAGACGGCGGGCTGCGGCTACATGGTCAGCACCTACTCCAAACACCCCGAGCTCGCCTACTATTTCCTCCAGTGGCAGACCTCGCCCAAGATCGGCAACAAGGCGGTGGCGGATGCCGACAGCTTCTGGGACCCCTTCCGCTACTCGCAGGTCACAGACCCCGAGGTCCAGAAGACATACACCAAGCAAATGCTCGAGGTCCATATCAATGCGAACGGGAATTGTGCGGTACCCATGTTCCTCATCCCCGGGAACCGCGAGTACTATAACGCCCTCGACGTCCGCCTAGCTGAGGCCCTTCAGGGCATGGCAACGCCCAAGGAGGCCATGAGGCGCGTTGCGGAGGACTGGGAGCGCATAACTGAGGACATCGGCAGGCAAAAACAGATAGAAGCCTGGCGCGCACAGGTAAAGCAGGGCTCCTTCGATACCCCCAAGTGCACGGGATGGGTTCCCGAGGCGGTCTTCCCCGCAGAGGATTATTAGAGGAGATACGAGCGCGTTAGAGTGATTTGAGCACGGGAGTAAGCTTACTTTCACGCGGAGCCGGGTACAAAAGGCTAAGAGCTGTGCCCGGCTCCGCTGCTATCGGCACGGCAAGCGGCTCCTTAGGGCTCACCTTAGGTTCCGGCCTTTCTTGAAAAAGCTCCATGTGGATCTTCCGAGAAAGACGGGGAGATGGCTTTTTTTATCAACATACTATAGGAGCGTGGTAAGGTAAGCGGCTGTTGAGAGGGAGAAAACGACGGCGAGTCTGCCCCTACTGTTTAACGGTTAGTTGTTATAAGATTGGAAAAGGTTCACGGAAAAGATATATAAGGGAAAAATTAGGCGGCCTCTTTAGGAGCATCAAGTAATGTCTCCCATTATACATGGTCGAATCTATCCCGAGGCGGAGTCATCGGCTCTCCTTCGCCATGAACTTCGAGTTCTGATAGACCCGTGCTTGATCGCTTCGGTAGCAAATGAACATCTGATGGATCTCGACGTGCTGCGACACTATCTCCGGAGCCTTCCTGGTCAGCCATGTCAAATAACACTAATTTCTACTGCAGAAGCCATTCGGACGTATGGTGGTGAATTTATTTATTTAGCTTCCGATGTGTTACCCGAGGTCACGGTGGCCTTTGGGGAGAGCGGCAAACGCTATCCAGAAATTATGGTTCTGGCTTCCACCGCCTTCAAAAATGACGCCGATATCATCGTAATGGAGCGACTCCCAGAGGAGGTCAATTTTCAGGAAATTTGCAGAAAGCTTTTTATTTCTTTTGAAGACTGGGCAACGGCCAAGAGGAGCTGTGAGATATTCGTCCGCGGCCACGAGGTCCCATGGTCGTTCCGCTTTCGAATGTGGGGATGCCCATGGACTGCATTTTATTTTATGGCTGAACCCAGTAGCCAGCTGATAGAACTCTACAACAGCGCTGCAAAAACGCCAATGGATTCGGATATTGTCGAACTTATTCGCTCATTAGCCTTCAACCGTTATCCGAGCCTCTGTTATACTAGAGATAAGCTCCTCTTTTACGTTCAGCAACGGCGTGCTGCAAACCGTCATAAGCTTCGTCAGCAGGACTTTACTTTCGAGGCGGGCTACTTTCTAAATCACTACTATCTGCTCCTCTGGGCTGGACTGGATCAAATATGCTGGATTGTAAACGGCATCTTCGAGCTTGGACTTACGGGTTGGCGAAAAGTTGGGCCCCTTAACCACAAGTTTCTGGAGGTGCTCCGGGACAAGGCAGAATCAGTATCACGACTCTTCGAAAACGAAAACTTCGTCCATTGGGCAAAAATTCTACGTGCTGCTCGTCACTTTGCAGCACATAGAGGCTTTGCAATGCCATCGCCTATCTTCATTAAACCTGATAAGGAGCCGAGCGAAGAAGAACTCGACCGCGAGATTGAGGCAAGCGATCGCTGGCAGCTGCTTGATAGATTTTTGCCTCGTGAAATTCTTGAAGGGTTCCGGCCTTTCTTACGGGCAGAGGCAAGACTCAGCCGGTCCAAGGAACTCCCCGAGCGGGCTCTGCCTCTTAAGATTGAAGGAAAAGAGGTATTGATTCACCCGCTGGTTAATATTGAATGGGACTTTAAGAATTTTTTTGACTTCGCTCATAAGGTTGCTGACTTAGCCTTGGACAGGTTAAAGCGGAAACATTAATTTGCGTGGCTTATAGATAATGCAGCAACATCAAGTTCGCCTGTGAGTATATAACTGAGATGAGACGCATCAAGTATTGAGAATGACTACTCTCCCCTCCTTGACTCCCCACCCCCAATTATGCTAGGGAATTGGGGCAATCTGAGGCCCGGCGCTTTAGATTTCCTTTTTGAATCAAATGAATGGGGGAATCGGCATGAAAAAGGAAGTCATCAAGACCGATAAGGCGGGAAGCGGCAAGGTGCCCCTTTCGCAGGCGATAAAGTGCGGGGACTGGCTTTTCTGCTCGGGGCAGCTGGGCACAGACCCCAAGACATGGGAGTTCGTGCCCGGAGGCGTCGCCGCCCAGACGAGGAGGGTCCTTGAGAGCCTTAAGGCGGTAGCGGAGGCGGCGGGCTCTTCCCTGGATAAGGCCGTGAAGGTCACCATCTTCCTTGCAGACATGGCCCACCTCAAGGAGATGAATGATGTCTTTCAGGAATACTTTCCGGTAGACCCCCCGGCGCGCTCTACGGTTGAGGTAAAGGGGCTCGTCGGCGGCGGGCTTGTGGAAATAGAGCTCATAGCTCACATGTAGCGGGTGAAGGCTGGCAGGGAGGCTTCATTGGCGAAACCCCTTATCGGAATTTTGATGGGAAGCGAGGGCGACCTTCCCGTGATGGAGGCCGCCGCCGAGGTCTTGGGGGAGTTTGGAGTTCCCTATGAGGTCACGGTGGCATCCGCCCACCGCTCCCCGAGGCTCGCGCAGAGGTATGCGCGGAGCGCTAAGGGCCGGGGCCTTAAGGCCATAATAGCGGGGGCGGGAGGGGCCGCCCACCTTGCGGGGGTGCTGGCCTCCGAGACGACCCTTCCCGTGATAGGCGTTCCCATAGACTCAAGCCCCCTTGGGGGGCTGGACTCCCTTCTCTCAACCGCCCAGATGCCGGGCGGCGTCCCCGTCGCCACCATGGCAATCGGAAAGGCCGGGGCCAGCAATGCCGCCCTTCTGGCCGTCGAGATCCTCGCCCTCACGGATGAAAAGCTCTCCCAGAAGCTCCTCGACTTCAGGAGGCGCGAGGCCAGGCGCTACGCGCGCTCGGCAAAAAAGCTCTCCCGCCATGGCCCGAAGGCTAACGCTTGACCCCGCGCGGCCAGACGCCTCCTCCATAGAAGAGGCAGCCCAGGCGATTCGAAGGGGAGACCTCATCGCCTACCCCACCGATACTCTCTATGGCTTCGGGACCGATGCCCTGAATGAGAGGGCTCTTGAGAGACTATTTGACCTTAAGGGAAGGAAGGCGGGAGAGCCCATACCGCTTATCATCGGCTCTCGTGAGCAGCTGAATTCATTGGTCGTTTCGCTGACCCCGCTTGCCCTGAGGCTAATGCAGGCCTTCTGGCCAGGGCCACTGACCCTGGTGCTGGAGTCCAAGGGGTCTCTCTCGCCCCTCATAACAGGAGGCGGAGGGGTGGGGGTGAGGCTTCCCAGAAGCCCTCTCGCCCAGGCCCTTGCTTTGAGGGTTGGCGTGCCTCTCACGGCGACAAGCGTCAACCGCTCCGGTGAGCCTCCACTTCTCGATGCCGCATCCATTGACGAGGCCTTTGGAGGCGAGCTGGCCCTCATCCTGGATGGAGGCCCCCTGGGGGCGGAAGGCTCTCCTCCACTTCCTTCTACTGTCGTGGATGCAAGGGGGGAGAAACCCGTGCTCTTCAGGGAAGGGGCCGTAGCCTTCTCAGATATAGAGAAAGCCCTCAGGGAAAAAGGCTAGCTCAAGAGGACTTCTTAGGATACAGGGGTCCGGGGAGCGGCCCCTAGAGCTCCCTTCTACCCTCAAGGCTTCGGGAGAGGGTCATCTGGTCCAGATACTCCAGAGCTCCTCCCACGGGGATGCCGTGAGCCAGGCGCGTCACCCTGACGCCAAGGGGCTTAAGCGCCTGCGCCAGGTGAAGGGCTGTGGCCTCTCCCTCCATACTGGGGTTCGTGGCCACGATTACCTCCCGGACGCCTTCTTCCCGGACGCGCCTCATGAGCTCTTCCACCTTCAGGTCCCCTGGACCCATTCCCTTGAGGGGAGAGATGACGCCCATGAGCACATGGTAGAGTCCCCTGAAATCCCCCGTTCTCTCGATGGAGAAGACATCAGAGGGGTCCTCAACGACACAGACAGTGCTCTTATCCCGGCCTTCATCCTGGCAGAAGCCGCAAAGAGGCCCCTCTGAGATGCCGAAGCACCTCTTGCAGAAGCCCACCTTCTCCTTGAGCCCTACTATAGCGCGCGAGAGAGCCTCCGCCTCTTCCCGGGACGCCTTGAGCAAGTGGAGGGCGATCCTCTGGGCGCTCTTGGGCCCGATGCCCGGAAGGCGACCCAGCTCACTTATTAAGGCTTTCAGAGCCGGAAACTGCTCCACCTATTTCTCCTTTTCCTCGGGAGCAACATCGAAGCTGGTGACAACCCAGCTCTCCTCCCGGTTCAGGTCAAATTCCGCCCTTATTATTCTCTTGGCCTTGGGAGAGTACCAGAGCCGCGCGATACCGCGCCGCCCTATTTCCTTCCCCTTCGGGAAAACCTCGAGTCTGAAGGCGTCAAGCTTGCCCGCGGGCGTGGGGACGCGCTCGTAGCCTCCAACTCTTGTGGTCAGCCCGTAGCTTTTCTTATCCGGCAGCCACTCATATTCCCCCGACCACTCCTTGAAGACCGTGAGAGGCCATTTGAAATAAGGCACATAGGGCTTGGCAGCCCAGAGGGGATGTCCCCTGAGGTCCTTCCGGGCCACCGGGTTCAGGTCCTTCGTGAAATAGACTGTTCCGCTTCTCTCGGGGTCGTCAAATTCCGTGCGTCTTAGGATATAGCCATCCTTTCTCACCTCGATGACCTCAAGCCTGAACCGGTTCCCCGAAAGCATATAGACCCCTTCAATCCAATCGCCGAGCTTCCAGAGGGGCCTTTCGGCTCCGACGCCCAGGGGTTTCAGGGTCTCAGGAGGCCCCGCCCTCAGGGCCAGCCCCTTGAGGGCGCTACAGGCAAGGAGACTGAAGATAATAAGGGCTCCCACGGGGAGAAAGAGCCTTCTTCCCTTCAAAGGGAGTCCCTCAAAAAAGAAAGGCCAGGGCCAAAACGAGAATGACCCCCAGGAGGACCAGAGCAAGAGCGAGCGACCACCTGAGCTTTGCCGGCTCTGCAAGACATCTCGGGCACTCTCCTCCTGGGAAGTCTTCCCATTCTCCCCTGAAGCCGCACCTCCCGCAGCGGAGGCTCACGAGAAGGGCCCCACAATGGGGGCAGCTGCCCCGCAGCCTATCCAGCGGCTCTCCGCACCTTCCGCAGGTGAGACTCCGGAAGGACAAGCAGCTCTCCTTCAGAAGAGACCCGGAATGCTCATCCCTCCTGTGAGCTTGGTCATCTCCTCCTTCATGAGCTCCCGGCCTTTCTTTATCGCCTCATTGGCTGCGGCCACGACCAAGTCTTCCAGCATCTCCACATCCTCGGGGTTAACGACCTCCCGCTCTATCTTTACCGAGAGGAGGTCGCCGTTCCCATTAGCCACAGCCTTTACCATGCCGCCGCCGGCCGAGGCCTCTACCGTACGCTGAGCCATCTCGGATTGGATCTGCTGCAGCCGTTCCTGCATCTGCCGGGCCTGCTTCATAAGGTTTCCGAATCCTCGCATGTCACCTCCCCTAGAGGCTCAGCCCTTGCGCTCCCGCTCTTCTAGCACGTATCCGTCAAAGATATCCACGACCTGCTGAATCAAGGCATTGTGCTGAGCCCGGCATTCCCTCTCCTCTTGCAGGGTTTTTTCCTTTTCCGGAGCCTCTTCCTCATCTCTCTTCCCCGGCCTTGTCACCACCCTGAGCCTGAGCCTCCTGCCCCACACCTCTTCGACCGCCTGGCGAATGAGATGGAGGCTGGCTTCCACCTGACGCCGGTTGAAGCTATTGCTGTTATCATCTGAAAAGCCGAGCTCGATTTCCTCGGGCAAGAAGGACGGACTGGCTTCTTGCAGCATGGCCCAGAGGAGGGGCTTCCTCTCATGAATGAGCTTCAGGGCTTCTTGCCATAGGGCGGCAGCTCCTTCTTGCGAGGGGGGCCCGCCGCGTTCTTCCTGGGTCCCAGGGAGGGATGAGGCCTCTCCCGGTCCTATTCTTTTTTTCTCAGAAGCGGGGCTCTTCGAGAGTCTCTCCCGCGTCCCCTTCCCCCCCCCCGGCAAAGGCTCCCCCCGGGGCTCAGAGAGGACCTTTTCTCTTGCGGCCCGGGGCATACCCTCAAGCCTTTCAAAGCGCGCGAGAAGCTCCTCGAGAGGCACCAAGCTCTCGGCATGTGCCATGCGCATCAGGGCCACCTCAAGGATGAGCTTGGGATACGGAGTAAAGCGCACTTCCTTCTCCGCTCCCTCCAGGATGGTGAAAAACTGATGGAGCTGCTCCAGGCTGAGGCGCCCCGCCTGACCCTTGAGCCGACTTAAATCTTCTCCCCCGAACTCCACCAAATCGCCCGGCTCCTTTACGCTCTTGGCCACAAGCAGATTTCGCAAATGTTCGAGAAGGCCCGAGCAGAAAAGCTTGAGGTCCTGGCCCTGGAAGGAGAGATTTTTCACCTCCCTGAGAAGGGCCGGCACATCCTTCTCCACCAGGAAATCCACCACCCTCGCCAAGCCCTCCCTGCCCGGAAGCCCGAGAAGCTCTTCCACGAGAGAGAGGCCTATCCGCCCCGCCCCCGGCTCGGCATGGGAGACAACTTGGTCCAAGAGGCTCTGGGCATCGCGCATGCTCCCTTCGGCGAGCCTCGCAAGGAGGGTGAGGGCCTCCTCTGCTATGTCCATCCCTTCAGAGGAAGTCATGCGCCTCAGCTGCTCCAGGATGACCCCCAGCGGAAGGAGTCGAAATTCAAACTCCTGGCAGCGCGACCGGATGGTCGAGGGTACTTTCTGGAGCTCAGTGGTGGCGAAGATAAACTTCACATGCGGGGGAGGCTCCTCCAGGGTCTTGAGAAGCGCGTTGAACGCTTCCTGGGTGAGCATGTGGACTTCATCGATGATGTAGATGCTGAAGCGCGCCCTGGCGGGCGAGTATCGCACCTTTTCGATGAGCTCCCTTATGTGCTCTATCTTGCGGGTGGAGGCACCGTCGATCTCCACCACATCGGGAGCCCTCCCCTCGGTTATCTCTTTGCAGATGGAGCACTCGTTGCAGGGCTCGGGCTGAGGGCCTCTCTCGCAGTTTAGGGCCTTGGCAAAAATCCTTGCCGCCGTTGTCTTCCCGACGCCGCGGGGCCCGGCGAAGAGGTAGGCATGGCCCACTCTGTCCGAGGCTATGGCATTTTTAAGTGTGCGGCTCACATGTTCCTGCCCCATGAGGGAGGAAAAGCTCTGAGGCCGCCACCTCCTGGCACTAACGAGATAGCCCATGCTTTCCGGTTCCCGGTGAGAGGGACGAGAGGGCTCTAGACGTGTGGACTAAAGCTTTCTGGAAAGGATTGGCCGTGCACCCCGCCATTGTCCCCGCCTCCAGAGGGGACGCCGGGTAGCCAGCTCGGGCCGGGCACCCCTGTGGCACCCGGGAAGATTTGCTTACCGCTGCTTCCTTCCGGACCTGACGGAGTTCGCAAGTTCCCGCCGCACAAGACCCGACCTTCAACGCCGCTTGCTCGGGCTTCCTCCCCTGAACGCCGCAGGCCGCTGACGGGGAATGTGGACCCCGCTTAGGCGGATTTCGGGTTACAGGGCACCGCCAGCTCCCCGTCCAGCACGACCAACCCCCATACACTTATAGCCGGAAGCTATCAGGTTCTTGGCGGAGAGAGGGGGATTCGAACCCCCGAGGCGGCTTTTGGCCGCCTACACGATTTCCAGTCGTGCACCTTCGGCCTCTCGGTCATCTCTCCGCTGGCCTCGGCCCCTTGCCGAGAGGCTCAGAATTAGAAAGCAGATGGCGGAGAGAGAGGGATTTGAACCCCCGGTGCGGTTACCCGCACAACAGATTTCGAATCTGTCGCCTTCAACCGGACTCGGCCATCTCTCCGGCGGTCTCCCGAAGTTTTCGGAAAAACTGCTTTAGGATTTCCCCGCAATCCTCGCCCAGAACCCCATTCTCGACTTCGACCCTGTGGTTGAGGCGCGCATCCCGCGGGATGTCAAAAATGGAGCCACAAGCGCCGGCCTTTGGGTCTCTCGCCCCGAAGATGAGCCTTCTAACCCTGGAGGCGACAATGGCTCCAGCACACATGGCGCAGGGCTCCAGGGTGACGAAGAGGTCGCACTCGCTGAGCCGCCAGCGCCCCTTCTTTCGGGCCGCCTCCCTCAGGGCCAGGACCTCGGCATGGGCGGTCGGGTCCTGAAGGGCTTCCCTCTGATTGTAAGCCCGTGCCAAGACCTGGCCGCCTTCCACCACGACAGCCCCCACGGGCACGTCCCCGCCCCTGAGAGCCCTTGTGGCTTCGGCCAGGGCCAGCCTCATAAAAGCATCATCCCCTGACCTCAAGAACTCCGGCCCCCGCGGCCATCCCGCCGCAAACGCAAATCCCAAAAAAACTGGTGCGCCCAAGAGGATTCGAACCCCTGACCTACTGATCCGTAGTCAGTCGCTCTATCCAGCTGAGCTATGGGCGCACGCAACTCTTTCTCGGAGGTGAGATTTTTCCCCTGAGAATGGCCGACCCCTCTGGGGAAAGTCCTCTTCTTATTTACTACCTTTGCCACTTAAAGTCAAGGCCGAGTGAGCCTTGGATATTGCGAGCCTCCAACCAAGAGCTGCATATTCAAGGGTCACGCAGAGCCGCGGTTTCACGCTCTCCGGCGAGCCCCCCCGGCGAGGGCCCTCACGGCACGGGCCAAGAGGTCTATCTCCTTCTCAAGATTCAGGTAGTTAATCGAGGCCCTGAGGGCCGGGGGCTCGGCCGGGACCTGTCTCAGAACGACACCATAGCGCCTCAAAAGGGCCTTGACGGCGGTGCCCGTTTCTATCCCCTTTATCCTGAAGGAAACCAGGCCCGAGGGCGCGGAAAACTCCCCCCCGCCCCTCGGGGTCAAAAGCTCGAGGCCGGGTATCTTCTTGAGCTCTTCGAGGAGCCTCGATGCAAGCGACCTGATTCTCCTCTCTATGGCCTCTATCCCAACCCTCTCCATGAGCTCGAGCGCCGCATTAAGGCCCGCGAAGAGGAAAGTGCTGAGCGTTGCGACCTCAAAGCGCCTGGCATCGGGATAGAGCTCATACTCCATCCGCGAGAGACTCTTATAGGGGGCGGAAAGATAGCCTGCGCCGGGAGGCTTGAGACTCTCGAGCGAGCCCCGGCGGACATAAAGGGCCCCCGTCCCCTGCGGTCCCATGAGCCACTTCTGGCCCGAGACAGTATAGAAATCACAGCCTATCCTTCTCACATTCACAGCCATCTGGCCCACGCTCTGGGCCGCATCGACAAGATAGGGGATCCCTCTTCCGCGGGCCACGGCCGCAATGCGCCTCACAGGAATCCTCCTCCCCGTGAGCCAGGAGATATGGCTCGTGCAGATGAGCCGTGTCTTGCGGCTCGAGAGCTTATCGAGGGTACCAAGGACCTTCCCATCCCCTCCCTCCAGGGGAAGAAGCTTTACCCTTATGCCAAGGCGGTCCCTCAAGACGAGCCAGGGAAGGTAGCCTCCGGGGTGCTCCTCCTGGGTGGTGACCACCTCATCACCCCTCCGCCAGTCAAAGGAGCGGGCGATGAGGTTTATGCCGCTTGTGGTGTTGTCGGTGAGGGCCATCTCCCCTCCCGAGGCCCCAAGAGCCCTTCCCAGCCTATCCCTCAGCTCCTTGAGAAGCCCCTCCCTCTCTTCGAGCACCTCGGGATGAAAGGGCCCCCTCTGCTGCTCTTTCTTCAAGAACCTCACGACCGCCCCCGCGACCTGGGCCGGAGGGGGGCTGCAGGCACCCCAGTTCATGTAGGCGCAGGCCCGGAAGGCGGGAATCCCGCGGCGGAGCCTCTCTATAAGACGCCTATTCACTCCCACTTCTCCTGCGCCCCTTGACCTCCACGATGTGCTCACAGTAATCTGTCTCCTCTCTAACCCTAGTGGCTGGGGTCGTGAAACGGAAACCGAGCCTCCTCATAGTAGACCCCGCCCGGTCCAGTGCTGGGCAGAGCGCCCTCTCGCCATGCCTCAGCCGGTAGGGGCAGGTGTAGTTTCGGTAGCGTATAAAGTCTTCCCCTTCGTCCACTATCTCCACGGGCCCTGTTATTGCCTGGCCAACTCTCAGGTACTCCTTCACAAGCGCTGCTGGGCCTTGGGAGGCTTTTTGTTCCAAGGCCTTGGCTCCAGCTTCGGCAAACTCCCGTGTCACCTCGTTTATTACCCTAAGACCCTCCTTGCCCCAGCGGGCGTGGACCTTGCGGGCCAGGCTCTCATAAAGGCGATAGCCCCTGAGGGCAGCCCTGAAGGCTTCCTCCTCGCTGGGGGCACCCACGCGCCGTGGGGGTTTCCTCTTCCCCTTCATCAGCTCCCTCCCTTCCATCGGGCTCTTGTGCCATAGGGTCTGCCGGGCAAACCGGGGCGTTCTGCCGCTGATGGGCGGCGCCCCTGAGCAGAACTCATAGCGAGACGGAGTTTCGCTGCGCCCAGGCATCCTGGTAATTTCTCGAACATTTTAGAATGGTATTATATAGTTTAAATTCCTCGTCGCGCCCGCTCTCTGCAAAATCCTTCACGGCGGAGCAAATCTCCTTCTGGTAGATGGTGCCCGGGGAAGAGCGCTCGTAGCCGAGACAACCCCTTCGCATCTAGCCGTGAGGGAGCTTGAGCGGGAGGGCCTCGTCGCGACAAACCATTTCCTTAAGAATCCTCTCTCCTCTCCGCTTGGCAACAGCGACAGCAAGGCCCGCTGCGATGTCTTGAGCCGATCTCTGAAAGAAAAAAAGGGAAAGCTCACATTGAAGAAAGCTTATTATGCCATGAGACACCCGAGCGTCTTGAGGATGAGTGAGGCGGGCGATTTCCTGACCCTGCGAAGCGTGCTTATCAGAGCCAGCACCATGGAGCTCTCGGCCTCTCTTGGCCACTTGGCCCTGAAGAAAGGGTTCTTCATCAGGCTTAATGTTATGGAGGAGCTCAGCGGGCCCGCGGGGCTTGTCAAGAAAAGCCCTGTCCTTTTTCCTTGAAGCTCTCGAAGGAAGCCGCCGGGATAGAGCTTGAGATAAGCTTTAGCATACAAGAGATGGCACGATAAGACTACGCAGAGAGAATTATTTGGGTCGCAGAATGCCCTTCCGATATGAATGTCATCTTCGGCATGAAACGACGAAAAGGCGGGGAATTTTATCTCAGGTCATTCAGCTACCAGCGTGGATAGCTCTTTTCTTCCGGATGAGCGCTGCGCCTGCTACCGCGAATTCCTTTTATCCGCAAGGGAATTTTGGAAACGACTCTGAAGCCCCACCTCTCACTCCAGCAGTCAGAGAGGAATGGGACCCTTCCCTGCTGAAGGGTCTGATGAGATGTCCTTACTTTCGGCTTCTCATTCCATCTCTTAACGCCTACACGAAGTCATAAGGATTGATTCTTGCTTTCCCTTAATCAGAGTGCCCCTGTTCTTCTTGATTTCCCTGGAAGGCGAAGGGCCTATTCTTTTCGATATCTTCCATAAGCGGGAAACAATTCATATGTTGTTTTTTTCCCTTGACATGATGATAAACCGTTGATAGAAATTCATAAAATCAGTTCATTGATTGAGTTGATACATAAAAAAGCTATGAACCGCATGAGTCTTCAACTTATGGTTTCAATTTCTCGCGAAGCTTTGTAGTGGACTTTTCTTGAGGCTTCGTAAAAGGAGGTCTAAATGGTTAGGGCGGATGTAGGAAAAGTGCTGGAGGGCAGGATAAAGGATATCGCCAAGCAGATAAAAACCAAGACGGAGGAGATCAAATCTCTGAAGGGTGACTTAAAGCAGCTGCAGAAAGCTCTCGCCGTTATTGGCGGAAAGCAAAGGGGGAGAGGACGGGCGGGGAGGATGGTAAACTGGGACAACGTCCTCAAGAAAATGCCCACCACTTTCACCATGGATGACCTGGCGCGCACGCCAACAGGAAAGTCACGGCCCCGTCCCTACCTCAATCAGGTGGTCTTGCGCTGGAAGAGAAAGGGGAGCATTAAGTCCGCGGGGAGGGGCGCCTACGCCAAGACCTGAAGCAAGATCTAAGGCTCAGGGGAAGGCACCTTATTGTTGGCTTGTGTCCTACCTGCAGCCTCGCGAAGGAGCCTTTTATCTCCCACTCTCATGGTGAGACGCTCACCATCGAAGTACTCAAGAAGGGGAATAGCGTGTTTCCGGGTGATGCCGAGAATGTCCCTGAACTCGGCCGCCGTGAGCTCTCCCCTCTCCATGAGGGCGGCTTTTAGCTTCTCTTTCACCTCTGCCAAGGCCTCTTTGTGAAAGAGGCAGTCCTTTACGCGGACGAGGGCGCCCTCATCCACGAGAAGCCGCAGAATAACCTGAGCCTTGGGCCCAAAACTCTCCACGGCCGCTTCAGGGTCCGGAGGCTGAGCGCCAGCCCTCAGGAACTCCTCCTCAACCCTCTCTTTCAGCCGGGAGAGCTCTTCTCCGACCTGCACCTCGTGGTGAGAGAGCCTGACGCGCTGCTCTTTGCTCACCACTTCCCCAGCCTCCTCAAGGCTCCTGAGGGCGTGGGTGAAGGCCCGCTCGGGCACCTCTGCGGAAAGCCTCGAGCGGAGTTCCTCCCGCAACATGCCATGCCTCAAGGGATTCTTTCGGTGGAAGGCCTCAAGAAGTTCCGCTATCTTCTTCCGAAGACCCCGGAACCGGTTCCCTGAGAGGGCGAGCCCGCTCGCCTCATCGAGAATCACCGCCCTTCCCTCCGCCACCATTTCCCGGAGGAGAGCCCTCAAGACCTCCCGGGGAAGAGGAACCCGCAGGGCCAGGGCGCTCGGGTCAAGGCCTCCGAAGGAGGCTTCTTCCAGGTGGAGTTCAAGGCGACCCTGGTCAGAGGCTTCGGCCAGGCGCCGGAAACGCTGAAGGGTCTCGGCCCTTCGCCTGTGGTGTTTTCGCGGAAGGGCATCCAGCACTTCCCCTCCCCCGACAGTCTCAAGGGGGGAGTAGCTTCTGATGACAAATCGGTCCCGGGGAAGAAGGGCCACCGGGGACTCCAGCCGTAGCTGCGCGTAACCCCGCCCGCCGGGCTTAAGCTCTTCCTCCCCAATGAGGGCCACCCTGCCTATGACTTCGCTCGTTCCCGAGTGAAATCTCACCCTACTCCTGTCTTTCAAAGGCCTCGGGGCAGAGGGGAGATGTTCTAGCTCCACATCCAACATGTAGCTCCCGGCAAGTCCACCGGGGTGCGCGAGCACATCCCCGCGCTCGAGCTGCCACTTATCAAGTCCCTGAAGGTTTATGGCCGTTCTGAGGCCTGCGAGGGCCTCCTCCGAGGGTTTTCCATGGACCTGAATTCCTCTCACCCGCGCCCTGAGACCTTTGGGAAAGACCTCCACAATTTCACCGAGCTTCACCCTCCCGGAAAGAAGGGTTCCAGTGACCACGGCCCCAAAGCCCCGCTTGATGAAGACGCGGTCAATGGGGAGCCTGAAGGGTCCGGTGGCCTCCTTGGGTGGGACCCTGGCCGCCACCTCCTTCAACGCCGAGAGAAGCTCGGCCAAGCCCTCCCCCGTCACTGACGACAGGGGAATCAGGCTCTTCCCGCTGAGAAAAGTGCCCTCCGTCAAAGAAAGGACATCTTCCTTCACAAGCTCCAGCCAGTCAGCCTCAACAAGGTCCCGTTTGGTGAGCGCCACGAGGCCATCCTTTACGCGGAGGAGCTCGCATATGGCGAGGTGCTCCCGGGTCTGGGGCATCACCCCCTCATCCGCCGCGACCACGAGAAGCACGAGGTCGATGCCGCCGGCCCCGGCCAGCATGTTCTTCACAAAGCGCTCGTGCCCCGGCACGTCCACTATTCCGGCGTGAATTCCATCCCCCAGTTCGATGAAAGCAAAGCCGAGGTCAATGGTTATGCCCCGCTCCTTTTCTTCCTTGAGCCGGTCGCAGTCGATGCCCGTGAGGGCCTTGATAAGGGCCGTCTTTCCGTGGTCGATGTGGCCCGCTGTGCCGATGACAACCTGTTTCATCGGCAGGCTCCAGGGACTTTTTTCAAAGCCCCGGCAAGATGGGGAAGCTCCCTGTCCCTCACCGTCCTCATGTCCAGAATCAGCCGCTCTTCCTGGATCCTTGATACCACCGGGGGCTCTCCCAGGCGGAGCCGCTCCTCAAGCTCCCTGAGGGAGATATCCCTGGGCCTCAGGGCGAGGGCACGGCTCGGGAGCTTCGCCAATGGAAGGGAGCCGCCTCCGGCCTCACTCTCACAATCTATGAGCTCTGCTCCGAGGGCTTCTCTCACCTCAGGAGGAAGACGTCTCATGAGCCTCCTCCCGCGGGCTCTCACCTTGCTGTAAGGTGCGAGGAGCATCGCAAGAGCTGGAATTTTTTCCACCGCACCGTCGGGCTCAAGATATGCCATGAGGGTTCTCTCAAGCGCTACCAAGGCGACCTTATCGGGTCTCACAACGCGCATCACCGGGTGTTTCTTCATGAGGGCTATCCACTTCTCTCCCCCAACTGCAATTCCCGCCTGAGGTCCCCCAAGGAGCTTATCCCCGCTGAAGGTCACAAGAGAGGCCCCCGCCGCCAGAGCCTCCCCCGGCATGGGCTCATGGGGAAGGCCCCACTGCTCAAGCCTCAAGAGGCAGCCGCTCCCAAGGTCCACCATGAGGGGGAGCCCCCTCTCCTTTCCCAGGCGAGAGACCTCCCCCACGCTGACCTCAGAGGTGAAGCCCAGGATGCGATAATTACTGGTATGGACCTTGAGGATAAGGGCGGTCTCAGGGCCTATGGCCCTTGCGTAATCCTGAAGGTGGGTCTTGTTGGTAGTGCCCACCTCTCTCAAAATGGCTCCACTTGCGGCCATCACATCGGGCACCCGGAAGGATCCCCCTATCTCGACGAGCTCCCCCCTGCTCACTATGACCTCCCTCCCCTCGGCCAGGGCCTTGAGGGCGAGATGGACGGCGGCGGCGTTATTGTTGACCACGAGGGCAGCCTCGGTGCCGGTCAGGCGCTTCAGGAACTCCTCCACGGAGCCCCCCCGCTTCCCCCGCCTGCCTTCTGTGAGGTCATACTCGAGGGTCGAGTAAGAGCCCGATACCTCCACCATCCCCCTCAGGGCGTCCTCAGAGAGGGGAGCCCTTCCCAGGTTCGTGTGGAGAATGACGCCTGTGGCGTTGATGACACCACACATCGAAGACCTCAGGCTATCGCGAGCCCTCTCCTCGGCCTCAATTGCAATCTCTGCCAGAATCTTCCGCCTCTCAGGGAGGGGCTCTGAGGATGGACCTTCTTCCGCAGATAGAGAGAGAAGCTTCTCTCTCCTCCTCTCCAGGGCCATCCTTGCCCCTTCGACAAGGAGAGCTCTTGGAAAGGGGGCATCCTTGAGCGTCGAGAGAACCTCATCCACCGAGGGCAGAGCCCTCAACCGTGCCTCCTGCTTCATGTTCTCTTTCATGGAAAGTGCCCCTGCGATGCTCTCTAGCTAAGAATCTAACAGGGGGTGGGAGGGGTGTCAATACAGACGGGCTGGCAACAACTTATATTCGGATTCCTCTTGTCTTCAAGGGTCAGCAAAGCTTGAAGTTCGAAATCAATGTCTCATACGAAACAGAGACGCCGTGGCTTCGCGGGCTTTAAACAGCTCGCTCGAGTGGACGCGGAGCTGTGGGGGTAACTGGGTTAGCGATCGTCCTCTATTATCCGGCCTTACTTTTCCTGCATTTGCTCTTCTTCCGAGCAGGCCAAAGTCGCTTCGGGAGAATTCACACTAGATAAATCGGGCGAGCGTTGCAGCACATCGGAAATTTCTGCGTCTCCTTCAAGGCTGGCCGGTAAAACTTCTGCGACCGGTCCCAGGAGGCCTTCCGCTTCGGACATCCCCAATCTGAACATTGTCCCTACCTTGTCCCTGTCTTGTGGGCAAAGGACATCCAGTATGCGCAAGATTTCTTTGATCCCTGCAATGTTAACTTTTCGCAAGACGGCCATGTAGTAGATGTCCTGCAACTTCGTGAGTTCGTTTTCCGAATATAGCCGTCGCTTCTTTTGCGATCGCGCCGGCATAAGAACGCCCCGTTGGTCCAATGCCCTGAGATACCGCTGGGGAAGTCCCGTCAGTCTCGATACAACTCCGATCGGATAAATCTCCTCGTCAGGGTCAATCCGCTTCATGACTCGGCTTTCTCCTCTTCAAAGTGCGTTTTCTGCTCGGGTC
>CAZNSX010000011.1:0-70941 GCA_964575845.1 uncultured bacterium
CGCCTAGAGGAGGCGGTGGCAGCCTTCCGCGAAGCACTGAAGGAGCGAACCCGCGAGCGCGTGCCTCTGCAATGGGCGATGACGCAGAATAACCTGGGCAATGCGCTTCTGGCGCTCGGTGAGCAGGAATCCGGGACAGAGCGCCTTGAGCAAGCAGTGGCAGCGTATGAGCAAGCGCTCAAGGAATGGACCAGCGAGCGCGTGCCTCTGCAATGGGCGATAACACAGAATAACCTGGGCAGCGCACTTTACGCATTGGGCGAGCGGAAAAATGATGCTGCGTTGATCTGCCAAGCCCTTGAAAGCCACCTCATGGCCTGGGAGGTCTCTAGTGGAGCTCCCTTTCAGGCCTCGGTTGCGGCGAAAAATGTAGAAAGAGACATCAACAGTCTAAGACAGGGTTTTGAGCCGAAAGAGTCCGAGGAATGCCTCAGAAGGAACAAAGATATTCTGGAGCGGCTTCAGGAATAGGGCTGGCCCTAATGACCCTTAGCCCTGCTTAAGGGCGCGGTGGTGAAGCTTTTTCGGTGGGCTACCCTATCGGTAGAAAGCAGCGTCAGCAGTCTCTTTTGTCGACCTGAAAAATGCTTATAATCTTCGCCCTGTAGATGTGAATGGCCTCACTTCCGGTCCGGGACACTCTCCTGTCGCTTTCCCTCCTCGGGGCCTTGGAAGGAACGGGGGATTTGACAAATTATTTTTCATCTACTATGTTAAAAAATAACCCCAGCTATTCTTTATTTAACACAGTAGGGAGGAGGATGCCATGCCCGTAAGAAGACAGCTATCCGTCTTTCTCGAGAACAAGGTGGGGCAGATCGCGGCGGTCGGAAGCGCGCTGGCCAGAGCGAAGGTCAACATCATCGCCCTAACGGTCTCAGACTCCATAGAATACGGGGTTCTGAGGCTGGTCGTGAGTGATGCGGCCAAGGCCCAGAAGGCCCTTTCGCGCATAAGCCCCAAGGTCATCTCCACCCCGGTCCTTGCCGTGGAGATGGGAAATGTGCCTGGAGCCCTGGCCCAGGTGGCAAGGAAGCTCTCCGCAGCCAGGATAAACATCGATTACATGTACGGGAGCGCAGGAGCCATGGGGACGAAATCGGTGGGGATCTTCAAGGTCTCTGACCCGAGAGCAGCCGAGGCCGCCCTGAAGAAATAGAGCTACCTCAGCCGCACCCTCCAGCCAGGGAAGAGAGACCGGGAAAGAGCCCGGCCCGGAATGCGGGCTCCTCCCGGCCTTTTTTTCCTTCAAAAGGGGAGCTTCCGTCCCGGCAGGCGATTGAGAAGGGGAGCCAGCCGCCAGAGGGGAGAACGAACCCGAAGAAAAGAGAGAAGGCGCTGAAGCAAGGGCAGGAGGCTCCCTTGCGCCTGAGAGGAAAGAATTACCCGAGGGTGCCTCCGGGCAAAGGCATTAAGCCTCTCGGCCGCCCAGGCTCTGTCAAGCTCGGGAGAGAAGTAGAAGGTCGGCTCAAGGAGGTTTTCCCTCCCACGAAGAAGCCCTTGGCGCTCGGCTAGAGGAACGAGCCCTGTCCGCGGATAGATCCGAACTCCAAAGCTTATGAAGAATATGTTCGGGTCCCGGTGGTGGGCATCAATAAAGCGCAGGGTCTCTATTAAGCTCCCCTCATCCTCTCCGGGCCCTCCCATGAGAAAGACCCAAAGGGTGGGGAGCCCGGCCCTGATGGCCCCCTGGGCTACCCTGCTTATCGCCTCTCCATCGAAGCCCTTGCGGTAACATGCGAGCACCTGCGGCGAGGCACTCTCAAGGGTAATGGTGAGACTCCCGAAGCCGGCCTCGGCCATGGCCTCAAAAAGGCCCTCCGCATAAGCGGCCGGGTTTATGCCCGTGCTGCTGAAGCGAAGGGGGAAGTTCCTTTTTGCCAGCTCCTGGCAGAGGGAGAAGGCGTGCTCGGGAGGGTGGTTGAAGGTGGCATCCGTAAACTCTATCTCCCCTGCCCCTTGACTCACTAGCTCCGCCGCCTCATCCGCGACCGCCTGGGGGCTCCTCAGGCGGTAGCCCGGCCCCTCAAGGCTCCCGTAAGTGCAGTAGATGCACTCAAAGGCGCATCCGCGCTTTGTCTGAAGGGGAACGGAAGCCCCCCAGCGGATGTAGCGCCCGAGGTCAAGCCATCGCCCGGGGCATGGGTGAAGCATGTCTTCCACCTTAAAGGCCCACGTCTGGGGGTTCTGCTTCACTTCCTCGCCATTCCTCATGATGAGCCCCGGCACCTCCATGAGCTCCCTTTCCCCGGAGAGGGCCTCGAGCAGAAGGGCGGCCGAAAGCTCCCCGTCGCCAAAGACCCCGTAGTCCACCTCAAGGAAGCGAAAAGCTTCATCAAGACCCACCCCCAGGGCTCCGCCGCCGGCCACTATGGGAACATCGGTAATAGAATGGAGGTACCTTACCACCTCCCTGACCTCCGGGAGGTAGAAGCGAGTGCTCAGAGCATCACAGTTGTCGAGGTTACGCACTCCCAGGCCCACCACCTCAGGGCGCAACCGCCCGATGGCCCGAGAGAGAGCTCTCTCCACATTCTTCTCAAAGCAGAGGTCAACCAGTTGCACCTCATGGCCCAGAGCCGAAATGTGCGTTGCCACCGAACAGAGGCCTATGGGGACGGCCGGGTAAGGGGTGAGCTGCCGGTTGGTATTGACGAGGAGAACCCGCACGCGCCTCGTCCCCTCAGGAGAGGCCTTCGGGAGCGGAAAGAACCAGGGCGGCGTTCTTGGACCCGAATGAGAGACAATTGCAGAGCGCGTGGCGGATCTTCTTTCCCCTCCCCTCATTGGGAACATAGTCGAGGTCGCACTCCGGGTCTGGGTTCTCCAGGTTTATGGTGGGCGGGATGAAACCTTCCCTCATGGCGAGAGCCGTGGCCGCCACGCCCGCCGCGCCGCAGGCCCCCTGCGGGTGGCCTATCATGGACTTGGTGGCGCTCGTCGAGAGGCGATAGGCGTGCTGGCCAAAGGCAAGCTTCAGTGCATTGGTCTCGGTGAGGTCGTTGAGGGGGGTGCTGGTCCCGTGGAGGTTAACATAATCGATCTTGTCCGGAGCGAGGCCCGAGTCGGAGAGGGCCGAGAGGATCGCCCGAGAGGGCCGAGAGGATCGCCCGGGAGGGCCCCATCCCATCGGGAGTGGTGCGCACCCGGTGGTAGTTATCGCAGGAGGCACCGTAACCCAGGACCTCGGCATATATGCGTGCCCCCCGGAAGCGCGCTCTCTCCAGGTCCTCAAGCACAATCAGCCACGCCCCCTCGCCGAGCACGAAGCCCTGACGGTCGATGCTAAAGGGCCGTGAGGCTCTCGGTGGGTCATGGTTAAAGCCTGTGGGGACAACCTGCATGTTGCAGAAGCCCGTCATGAGGCCGTGAGTGATACAGGCATCGAGGCCACCCGTGAGCACGACCTCGGCCTTGCCCCAGCGGATGAGGAAGAAGGCATAGCCTATGGCATCGGTGGCGCTCGTGCAGCCGGTGGAGATCACGTGACTCATGCCCCGGGCGTCCAGCGCGAGGGAGAGCTCGCTTGAGACCATCCCCACAAAGGAGGACGAAATGCCGAAGGGACTCGGGCGCTTGGGTCCCCGGCGGAAATAGAGCTCATACTGCCTTTCGGTGAATTCCACCCCGCCCCCTCCACTGCCCACGATGACATGGAGTTCCTCCCGCTCCTTTTCAGAGAGAGCCTTAGGCTCCAGCCCCGCATCCCGCATGGCCTCCAGCGCCGCCGCAATCCCCATAGGGGCAATGCGGGCCACTCTTCTCAGCTCCTTGGGTTCCATGTAGAGGGAGGGGTCAAAACTCCGCGCTTCGGCCGCTATCTGACAGGGTAGGTCTGAGGGGTCGAAGAGGGTTATCCTGCCCACCCCGCTCCTTCCCTCCCTGAGCCCTCGCCAGAAGGCTTCGACTCCCACTCCAAGGGGGCTCACCACGCCTAGCCCTGTGATGACGACACGACGGCTGGAGACAGCAGGGGTGGATGATGGGAAGGACACTATCTCTCCCGCACCTACGGGCTTCTTTTGAAGAAATTTGGTTAAGAGCCGCTTATTCCCGAGCCCTTGGCTCCAGCCCGAGCCTAAAGAAAAAGCCAAGGACTCCCGTGCGCACTGGGCACGGACCGGGGCTCAGGCAATAGGTTCAAGTCCCCTAAAGGGAAAAATTTGCTCTATGCCATATTATAAACTGAATAGTTCCGTTTACGATCCGGCGGCGAGGCAGAAAAGAGGGGGAGGCTCCCTTCCTTCCCTCGGAGCCTAAACTACTGAGGATCGGCTGAGAGATGAGAGCTGATCAGCTTGGCAAGCTCGTTCCGGACGTTTCGGGAAACCTAGAGCTTCTCTTTTCTTGAGCCCCCCGCCGCCTCAGCTCCCAAGGAGACCATAAACGCCGCTTCCTCACTCCTGAACCAGTGGCGGGTCCGCTTGCAAAAGGCGACCAGCATGAGCATCACGGGGACTTCGATTAACACACCCACCACCGTGGCCAGGGCCGCGCCGGAGGCCAGGCCGAAGAGCATCACCGCTGTTGCAATGGCCACCTCGAAGTGATTGCTGGCGCCGATCATGGCCGAAGGCGCTGCATCCTCGTAGGTGAAGCGGAGCAGTTTCGCCAGGCCATAGCCGATGGCGAAAATCAGGCAGGTCTGGATGAACAGGGGAATGCCTATGAAAAGAACATGGAGCGGATTGGTCAGAAGGATCTCACCCTTCAGAGAAAAGAGAACCACTAGCGTCACAAGCAGGGCCACTATGGAGATGGTGGATAGATAGGGGAGAAAACGGATCTTGAACCACTGCTCGCCCCTGTTTTTAAGAATCCACTTCCGCGAGTGATAGCCCGCCAAAAGGGGGAGCCCCACATAGATACAGACCGATAGGATGATGGTCAGCCACGGGACGGGCATGCTGTTTTCACGGAGAAGCCAACCACCCAGAGGGGCGTAGAGAAAAAGCATGGTGAGGGAGTTTATCGCCGTCATCACAAGCGTATGTGCGTCATTCCCTCGGGCCAGAAAGCCCCATACCAGGACCATTGCGGTGCAAGGTGCAATCCCCAGCAGGATGGCCCCGGAGATGTAAGAACGCCAGAGTGGAACCACCTCCCCCCTGACCACTTCCGTTCCCGTGATAAAGGGCTCAAACACATAGCCCAGGAAAAAGGTGGCGATGAAGAACATGGTAAATGGCTTGATCGCCCAGTTGATAAACAGGGTGAGCCCAACCGGCTTCGGGGTCTTTCCCGCGCGGATGACATTGGCAAAGTCGATCTTAACCATGATGGGGTAGATCATAAAAAAGAGGCAAATCGCGATGGGAATGGACACTTGGGCATAAGAAAACCGGTCCAGGGTCGAGGCCAACTGCGGGAACGTCTTACCGAGAAGTATCCCGACAATGATACAGAGTCCCACCCACACGGTCAGATATTTCTCAAAAACGCTCATTTCCCGCTCCTGGGCCATTCCAGACTCCTTTTTCAGGATTTAGAGGAATTCAACCGTCGGCCCTTCCCGTGGAGGGACCATTCGAGTGAGAGGCGAATCCAACCTTCTATCCGCATAGACTGATTAAAGCTTCACAAAAAAATTTCTCAGACACAGCGATTCTTATCTCTCATCAAGGCCTTGAGCCTTTTTCGGTCCTCCCGGAGGAGGGGGAACTCCTTGAAGCAGTTTCTCAGGCACTCTATCTGAGAGGCGTGGACCCGGCCCTTGGGTTCGGTGAGGGAGTAATACATCCAGACAGCCTCGCGCCGGTCCCTCACCAGGCCGGCGTTCCTGAGGTACGCCAGGTGCCGGGAGACGGTCGATTGAGGCATCCCCAGGACTGCCGTCAGGTCGCACACGCAGAGCTCTCCCTGAGAGAGGAGATGAAGGAGCCTCAGGCGCGTCTCATCGGAAAGTGCCTTATAAATGGCGCTCAGTTCAGAGATAGTCATCTCCAGAAACCCCGCGAGTTACCGGAAAAATCCGTAATTTCGGATATCCGAATATATTAATATATACGCGACCCGCTCCACGTGTCAAGGGAAGGTTTGCGGCGCTCAGCCGCTCGAGGCGGCGGGAGCCCTGGCCCCCGTGAATGTCCTCCCTTCACCGTACGCTCCGCACTTTGGCCGGGCTGCTCAAGAGCAGCGCCCCGAAGCTTAAGGCGATGGAGAACCCAACAGCGAGAAAGGCCAAGTGGTAACTCCCCCAGTGGTCAAAGATATAGCCCCCCAGCCAGGGGCCGACGGCTCCTCCGACACCGAAGCCTGTGAAAATCGCACCGCTAACGGCTCCGAAGTTGCGGCCCACGAAGATGTCGGCAATGGCGGCCTGTGCCACTGGCCTGGCAATGCCCAGGCCCACCCCCAGAATCAGAAGATAGCCCCAGAGGATGAGCCCCTCATCAGGGCCAGAGAGCCTCATAAGGAGAGCCACCCCCAGGAGAGAAAGAATGACCCCCAGGCCGTAAGTCCGCTCGCGTCCCCAGCGGTCGGAAAGGAATGAGAGGGCATTTCCGCCAACCACCGCCACGCCCCATAGGGCCACGTAGGCGGCCGCCAGGAGTTCCCCGAAGCCCAGGTCCACGAGATTCGCCACCTGGTGTGCGGCCAGAAGCCGGTAGGTTACCCCGACCATGAAGAACATGGCCCAAAGACTCCAGAAGCGGCCCGTGACCACGGCCGAGCTAACGGTGAAGGTCCTATCCGCCCAGCTTCTATCCACAACGCGGAGCCCTCTCCTCATGGACGAAGAGGGGGAAGGAAGCAGGTGCTCATCGCTCACGGAACCCACCTCCTCCGGCCTGGCCCTAACGTAGAGGGCTGTGAGGGGGAGGACAACACCCACAATGACCCCGGCCGAGAGCACATAGGCCAGGCGCCAGCCCAGGGCATCGATCGCCCACTGGACCGGAACGGCCACCACTGAGCGCAGACCGATAGAGGACATCATGACGCCGAAGGCCAGCCCCCGGCGCCTAACGAACCAGTTGGGCAGGATTGCGGTGAAGGGAATGAAGGTGAGGTGAATGAAGCCAAGGCTCATGAAAATGTAGGCAGCGTATAGGTGCCAGGGGGAGCTTATCTGACTCGCCCCGATGAGGCCAACCGCCATAACCAAGGCGGCGGCTGGCATGAGACGGCGGGGGCCCAGCCTGTCGGTTAGCCATCCGGCCAGGGGGGATAGCGGGGCCTGGAACAGGTTCCCCGCGGAGAAGGCCCCCGCCGTTAGCTGGCGCGACCAGCCGAACTCTTTCAGGATAGCCACAAAGAAGACGGCGAAGGCATCCCTTATCCCCACGCTCAGCACCATGGTGAGAAAAGCAATCGCCAGCACGACCCAACCGTACCAAAGGCCTCTGGGGCCGCGACCGCAAGCAGCCATCACTCTTCCTCCCCGCTCACCAGAACTCAGATATTCGGGATATCTTAGGGAACAGTGGCTAATCCGGCAATAGAGCCCCTCTCAGCCCCCGCCGGAGATTCTTATAACCGCTCCCGTTATGGGCTCGGCCTCCGGAGAGGCGAGAAAGCCGAGCGTCTTTGCCAGCCCTTTTGGAGAAACCCACTTCGAGGGGTCGGCCTTGGGGAAGGCCTTCGGCCTGGCCTCGGTTGCCATCATGCTGAGGAAAATCACATTGACCTGAAGGGGGGGATAGCCTGTGTTTCCTCGGGCGGGGCTTGGCTCAGGGCAAAGGTCCCCGCCTTGGAGGTGGCGTGTGCGCCTTTCCACCGTGGACCTAAGGGGTGCCCGAAGCGCCCGTTATGATGGCCACCCTGTCCTCAAGCACCATAATTAGAGTTATTCACCCGTGAGAGAAAGACCTGCTCCTAAGGATGAATCAGGGGTCTTCTTAGCAAAGAGAGGAGAACCCGTCAACTGAAGAATGGAAATAGGCAGGGGAGCACGGAGGCTCAGGCGCTGGTGAGCCTCTGAATCTTTCTCAGAAGGATGGGGTAGTCGATGGGGTCCACCACGAAATCACGGGCACCCAGCCGCAGGCAGTGTATTATATCTTGCTTGGAATGGGTTGAGGAGAGAATTATGACTGGAGGCGGCAGGGACATGTTGCACTTGACTAACTGGAGCACGGTGAAGCCGTCCATCTCGGGCATTTCCAGCTCCACGATAGCCAAGTTCACGGTTTTTTCTTGTAGCTCCCGGAGGCCCTGCCTAGCGTCAGCGGCCCAGATCACAGAGAAACCTTCGGCCGAGAGGCACCCCTTTAGGTGCCTTGCGGCTCGCCCCGGGCCGATGACGAGGATATTGGCAGTCTCCCAGCCCTCCCCCTCCCTCATTATGGGCGGAGGCACACCAGGACGTCCCGATTCTACGCTTTCCGCGAAGCTCACTGGCGGAGTTCCCCTTACCAGCAGAAGGTGCAGATAAGCCGTTCGTTCATCTCACCTCTCCGAATCTTTACAGATAGTCTTCAATTTATATACTTTTCGACATTCTATGGGCGGAGCTTAAGGGTTTTTATTATGCTTTCGCCTAGAGGTGGACCTCCTGGACGGTGTCGCCATAAACACCGGCGAGAGGAAGTTCAAAATTTATTGACACATAAGAACGGAAAGGCTATAGTGCGTCCTTGAAGAATTTGCCTTTAATCTGGCTCCTTTTGAGGGCTATGTTTACTTGCCTTTGAAGAGGCTAGTGCTGGTCAGGATAGTTTTTCTCCTCTGGATTCGGGCATCTTAATGCTTAGAGACTATCTGCCCATTGTGGTCCTCTTCATCCTAGCCCTTGCCTTTGCCATCGGCACTGTAATCATCTCCTATCTTGTGGGGACCCGGAAACCTACCCTTGAGAAGATAACCCCCTATGAGTGCGGCATCGAGCCTAGAACGCCCGCACGCGTGCGCCTCTCCATCAAATTTTTCCTGATTGCCATGTTGTTTATCGTCTTCGACATCGAGGCGATCTTCATCTTTCCGTGGGCGGTGGTTTTCCGGGAGCTCAAGCTATACGGCTTCATCGAGATGCTCATCTTCATCCTGATTTTGGCGGTGAGCCTCGCCTACGCCTGGAAGAGGGGGGCACTGGAATGGGACTAGAGACCCTCTTCGGCGAGTGCTTCATGACCACCCGCCTCGATACCGTGGTCAACTGGGCTCGCAAGAACTCTCTCTGGCCTGCCCTGTTCGGGCTGGCCTGCTGTGCCATAGAGATGATGTGCATGGCGGCCTCGCGCTACGACATCGCCCGCTTCGGTGCCGAAGTCTTCAGGGCCTCCCCCCGGCAGGCGGACCTCATGATTGTGGCCGGCCGCGTCTCCTGGAAGATGGCCCCGGTCCTGCGCAAGATCTACGACCAGATGCCAGAGCCCAAATGGGTCATCTCCATGGGAGCATGCGCCTCCACGGGCGGGGTGTTCAATAACTACGCCGTGGTCCAGGGAGTCGACACCATCTTGCCTGTAGACATCTATGTGCCAGGGTGTCCCCCCAGGCCCGAGACCCTCATCGAGAGCATCATGAAGCTCCAGGAGAAGATAGAGCGCGAGTCCGTTTTGGATCGCGCCTAGGGCGAGATGGCCCCGCTAGCTCAGTGGCCTGCTCCCTGAAAAGGAAAAGCATGGATGAGGAACTGAAAAGGACCGCCGCTAAGAGCGCCGGGGAAGACGACCCTGACGTTCCGCTTCTCAGGGAGCGCTTCGGCCCGGCAATTTTGGGCGTGGAGAGCCAGCGGGGCCAGACGGTGGTCCTGGTTGAGCCCGGCGAGATAGTCCCCGTCTGCCGCTTCCTCAAGGAGGAGCAGGGCTATAATTACCTCTCCTTCATCTTCTCTGTGGACTGCCTCAAGCTTCCACGGTGGCACCGCTTTGAGCTCATATACGGCCTGTACTCCCTCCCCCGGAAAAAGCGCCTTCGCCTGAAGGTGCCTCTTCCCGAGGAGGGGCCGGTAGTGGATTCGGTGAGGGGCGTCTGGGCCACCGCCGACTTTCACGAGCGGGAGGCCTTCGACATGATGGGGATAAGTTTCCGGGGACATCCCGACCTCAAGCGCATCCTCATGCCCGATGATTGGGTGGGGCACCCCCACCGTCGGGACTACGACCTCCGGGTGGAGGATGTGGAGTACACCTTCCTCCGGGTGGAGAGGAAGCTGGCCAAGGATTAGAGAGGCACAGTGGTGGAAGAGGCCCTGGGTCCCATAACGACCGACCGCCTGGTCATAAACATGGGCCCCCAGCACCCCAGCACCCACGGGGTCCTGCGGCTCATACTTGAGCTTGAGGGAGAGACCGTGGTGAACGCCGAGCCCGTGATCGGCTACCTCCACACGGGCATCGAGAAGAACATGGAGGCCAAGACCTATAACCAAGCCCTCACCATGTCGGACCGGATGGACTACCTTGCCCCCCTCTCGAACAACCTCGCCTTCACTCTTTCTGTGGAGAAGCTCCTCGGGATCGAGGTTCCCAAGAGGTGCCAGTACATCCGGGTGATTCTGGTGGAACTCACCCGCATAACGAGCCATCTGGTCTGGCTCGGGACCCATGGCCTTGACCTCGGAGCCATGACGGTCTTCCTCTATTGCTTCAGGGAGCGGGAGAAAGTCCTCGACATTTTCGAGCGTATCTCGGGTGTACGCATGATGACGAGCTACATCCGCCCGGGCGGACTGTACCGTCCTCCCTATCCCCGGTTTGAGGAAGACGTGAGGGCATTCATCGATGAATTCCCCCAGAGGATAAGTGAATATGAGACCCTTCTCACCGAAAACCCCATCTGGCTGAGGCGCACCCGCAACGTTGGGGTGATATCCGCAGAGGACGGCATAGAGCTCGGCCTCTCGGGGCCATCGCTTAGGGCCTCGGGAGTGGAGTGGGATGTCAGAAAAGATGAGCCCTACAGCAGTTACGAGGCCTTTGACTTCATAGTACCCACCGGGACCCATGGCGATGTCTATGACCGCTACCTCTGCCGGATAGAGGAGATGCGACAGAGCACACGAATAGTACGCCAGGCCCTGGATAATCTTCCCGTGGGCCCCATCAAGGCCGACGCCCCCCATGTGGTCGTACCCGATAAAGAAAGGCTCGCCAATGATATGGAGGCCGTTATCTATCACTTTAAGATAGCCAGCGAGGGCTACCCGGTGCCCCCGGGCGAGGTCTTTGTGCCCATCGAGTCCCCCCGTGGCGAGATAGGCTTTTACATCGTGAGCGACGGGAGCCCCAAACCCTATCGCGCGAAGCTACGCCCCCCCTGCTTCGTCAACCTCCAGTCTCTTCCCAAGATGGTGAAGGGAATGCTGGTAGCTGATGTTGTGGCCGCCATAGCCAGTATCGATATCGTGCTCGGCGAGGTTGACCGCTAGGAGGGAGAGGGAGAGATGTTCTCCTTCAGTGAAGAGAACCAACTGGAGTTACAGCGGATTTCGAGCCGTTATCCCGATAAGCGCTCGGCCCTCCTTCCCTCCCTCTATCTGGCCCAGCGGCAGGAGGGATATATCTCTCACGAGGCCATAATATTTCTTTCCCGGCAGCTCGACCTCTCGCCGATGGATATATGGGGGGTTGTGAGTTTCTACACGATGTTCAGGACAAAACCCGTGGGTCGCTACCACATCCAGGTCTGTACAAATCTCTCTTGCGGCATCCTGGGTTCCGAGGACCTCGTGCGCCACACGGAGCATAAGCTGGGCATCAAGGCGGGCGAGACCACACGGGATGGCCTCTTCAGCCTCTCCACGGTAGAGTGTCTCGGCTTCTGCGGAAATGCTCCTGCGATGCAGGTGAACGAGAAGTATTACGGGGACATGACCGAGGAGAAGGTGGACGAGCTCCTGGAGGAGCTCCGGCCAGCCCCGGCTAAAAAGCCGGCCCCCAAGGCCGAGGCCGGGGCTCCTGAGGGCGAGCCCCAGGAGGAAGGGTAATCCCGTGGCTGAGGCCATAAGGGTAGTGAGTAAGAATTTCCACAAGGAGGAGAGCCATACTCTTCGCGTCTACCTCGAAGGCGGAGGATACGAGGCCATAAAGCAGGTTCTCCGGGAGATAGAGCCCTCTCAGGTCATCGAGATGGTAAAGGCCTCGGGCCTCAGGGGCCGGGGGGGAGCCGGATTCCCCGCGGGCGTCAAATGGGGCTTCATCCCCAAGGTGGAGGGCCCGAAATTCCTGGCCGTGAATGCGGATGAGGGAGAGCCGGGAACCTTTAAGGACCGGGTTATCATGCTCCGGGATCCCCACCTCCTCATCGAGGGGATCCTCATCTGCTGCTACGCCACGGGCCTCTCGACGGCCTACATCTACATAAGGGGGGAGTTCTCGGAGCCCGCCCGGATGATGCAGGGCGCCATAGATGAGGCCTATGAGGCGGGCTACCTGGGGAAGAATATCCTCGGCTCAGACCTCTCGGTTGACTGCTTCATCCACATGGGGGCCGGAGCTTACATCTGCGGGGAGGAGACGGCCCTTCTGGAATCACTCGAGGGAAAGCGGGGGCAGCCCCGCCTCAAGCCCCCATTTCCGGCGATAGTGGGTCTCTACAGAAGGCCAACCGTCATAAATAACGTGGAGACCCTGTCCAATCTTCCTGACATCATCCTCAAGGGTCCTGAATGGTATGCCTCCATGGGGACGGAGAAGAGCACGGGCACGAGGCTCTTCTGCCTGAGCGGTCACCTGAAACGTCCGGGAGTTTATGAGCTCCCCATGACGGTAACGCTGCGGGAGCTCATCTTCGAGCACGCGGGCGGAGTCAGGGACGACCGGGCCCTTAAGGCCGTGATCCCTGGGGGGTCTTCTACTCCGGTCCTCACCGCGGAAGAGATCGACGTGGGGATGGATTTTGAGAGCCTGACGGCGGCGGGGACCATGGCCGGCTCTGGCGGGGTCATAGTCATGGATGATACGGTCTGCATGGTTGGGGCCGCCCTCAGGATAGTCAAATTCTACCGTCATGAGTCCTGCGGGCAGTGCACCCCCTGCCGTGAGGGCTGCAACTGGATGTACCGAATACTCGAGCGCATCGAGAACGGAAAGGGCCAAAGCGACGAGCCAGGCCTCCTGATAGAAATTTGTGACAATATCGAGGGCATAAGCCTCTGTCCCCTGGGCGACGCCGTGGCGATGCCCGTGAGGAGCATCGTCAAGAAGTTCATGGGGGAGTTCATGGCTCACATCGAGCAGAAGCGCTGTCCTCTCGGAAAGCCCTATATCCGTCTCGCTCACTGAGAGGGTGTCATGCCCACCATCACCATAAATGGGGAGTTTGAAACCAAGACCATCGAGGTGCCGGCGGGCACTACCATAATCCAAGCGGCCGAGCGCGCGGGGATCGATATCCCGCGGTTTTGCTACCATCCGCTCCTCAGCATCGTGGGACAGTGCCGGGTGTGCCTGGTGGAGGTGGAGGGGGTGCCAAAGCTCCAGATAGCCTGCGGCACCGAGGTCCGCGACGGAATGGTGGTCAATACCCACTCCCCGCGGGCGGACAAGGCCAGGCGGGGCATCCTGGAGTTCCTCCTCATAAATCATCCCCTCGACTGCCCGGTCTGCGACCAGGGGGGGGAGTGCCCCCTTCAGGACATAAGCTACCGTTACGCCAACGCCATCACCCGCTTCAGGGAGCGCCGCCGGACCTATGGGCGTGTCTCCATGGGCCCCTACATAGAGCGCGACATGAACCGCTGCATCCACTGCACCCGGTGCGTGCGCTTCACGAGCGAGATCGACGGTGGGGCGGAGATTGATTTCTTCCACCGAAGCTGGAAGACCGAGACGGGCCACTACCAGAGTCTACCGCTCGAGAGCATCGTGGCCGGAAACGTCATAGACATCTGCCCCGTGGGCGCCTTAACCGATAGAAAATACCGCTTCAAGGCCAGAGTGTGGGAGATGCGGCGGACGGCAACTGTGTGCCATCTCTGCGCCGTGGGCTGCCGGGTTCAGGTCTGGACGCGCGAGAACCGCATCATGCGGTGCACCGCAGGAACGAACCCGGCCCTAAATGAAGAATGGATATGCGATGTGGGCCGCCACGGGATAGCGGGCATCCACACGGAGGAGCGTCTCAAGGGGCCCTTGCTGCGCCGAGGGGATGGGCTTCAGCCCGCCTCCTGGGAGGAGGCGATCGGGTTCGTGACCGATAGGCTCAAGGCCATACTTGAGGCCCATGGACCAGGAGCAATAGGGGGCATCGGGGGGGGGCGCTCGAGCAACGAGGCGGGCTATCTGTTTCAAAAATTCCTCCGGGCCGTGCTCGGGACGAATAACGTGGATTGTCGAATTCACCCCCGCGATCACGCCCAGACAGAGGCTCAGCTTGAGGCCTCCGGCCTCACGGGCTGGCCCTCGCCCATAGAGGAGCTGGAGGGGGCGGATGTGATCTTCCTCCTCGGCTCAAGTCCTTTTGAGGAACATCCTGTGCTGGCCCTGAGGGTCAGGAACCCCCGGAGGAAGAAGGGTGCGGTGGTCCTTTCGGCTGGCCCACGAAAAATAAGGCTTCACCTTCCTGAGATGACGGAGGTCATCCACCTGCCAGGAGCCGAGGCCATCTTTCTCAGGGCGCTCTCTAAGGCCATCCTTGAGGAGGGGCCGCCTAGGCAGGAGCTTGAGGGCTTTGAGGACTACAAGAGCTCTCTTGGGGGTGAGAGCCTCTCCCAGCTTGCCTCCCTCTCGGGTGCGGAGGAGGGGGCCCTAAGACGTGCGGCAAGGGCTCTTTTGGACCGAAAGAGCGGCTTCATCATCGGTGGGCCCAGCCTCTGGGATGAGGGAGCCTGCCGGGGGCTCCTTGACCTCTCCCTTCTGACTGGCCTGAGGCCCTGCTTTATCCCGTCCCAGCCAAACCTCCAGGGAGCCCTTGAGGCCGGCCTTCACCCGGGTCTCCTTCCCGGCTTTAAGGACCTAACGGATGGCGAGGCCCGCGCGCGCTTTGAGACTGAGTATGGATGCTCCCTCCCATCTGAGAGAGGCCTTTCGGCCCTGGGGATGTTCGAGGCCCTGAGAGCGGGAAAACTCAAGGCGCTTTTCCTGATGGGCTCTGACCCGGCAAGCGAGTTCCCCGATGGCCTGTATATAAGGGAGGCTCTGGAGCGGGCAGAACTCCTTGTGGTACAGGATGCGCTCCCCCCGGCGAGCCTCGACCATGCCCATGTGGTGCTCCCGGCACAAGGCTTTTCTGAGAAGGAGGGCACTCTCACCAACTTTGAGAGGCGCCTCCAGAGGGGGAAGCCCTCCCTCAGGCACCAGGATGACGCGAGAGATGACGGTCAGATTCTGGCGGCTTTGGCCAGGGCCTTCGGAAAGCCCATGCGCGCGGCCGAGGAGGGGAAGGTGGAAGAGCAGATGTCGGCCCTCATTGGGGTCTATGGCGGGGCTGACCTGAGGCATCTTCCCCCAGAGGGGTTGAGATGGAAGCAAGAGGGGAGGGCTTTATCTCTCATGCCCTCCGGCCCTCCCGCTCCCCTTGAGGAGGGGCCTCCTGGCTTTCCCTTCAGGCTCATGACAGGCCCCCAACTTCCTCTCTCAGGCGTTTGGGCTTGGTGGGGGGAGAGGCTTAAGGATATGCGAGAGCCGAGGGCGCGCATAAGCCCCGAGGATGCTGAGGGGCTCGGAGTAAAGGAGGGGGAGCCCGTGACCCTTGTTTCCCCTGGCGGCGGAGAGCTAAGAATTGTTTCGGAGCCTGATGAGAGGATTACCGCAGGACGGGTTTTCCTCCCTGAGGGCATCGTAGGAAAAATTGATGATGTCCCGGTGAACCTCATATATGAGGGGACGAGCGCCTTCTCTTGGGTGGACCTGAGGGCCTAAGGGTGCCTTCGCTTGTAGACTTTCTCATCATCGTCATAAAGGCTATTGTGGTCCTGGGGGCGCTGATGCTGGCCGTGGCCTACGCGACCTGGCTCGAGCGAAAGATAGTGGGGCACATCCAGGTCCGGCTTGGGCCCATGAGGGTGGGCTGGCATGGCCTTCTCCAGCCCATAGCCGACGGCATTAAGCTTTTCTTCAAAGAAGATATCATTCCCCTTCACGCCGATAAATTAGTCTACCTCCTGGCCCCTGTCATCAGCATCACGCCCGCTCTCGTCAACTTCTCGGTGATCCCCTTCGGGGACTCCGTCACCGTCCTGGGCCGGAAGGTGGACATGGTCATAGCCGACGTGAATGTCGGCATCCTCGTCATCATCGCGTTGGGCTCGATAGGAGTTTACGGAATAGTCCTGGCGGGTTGGTCTTCTAACAGCAAATATTCCCTTCTGGGTGGCATGCGCTCCATGGCCCAGATGATAAGCTATGAGCTCAGCCTGGGCCTCTCGCTTGTGGGCGTGCTCATGCTCACGCGCTCCCTGAGCCTTGTGGACGTGGTGAATGCTCAGGCGCGAGTCCCCTTCATCTTGCTCCAGCCGCTTGGCTTTCTCATCTTCCTCTGCGCCGCCGTGGCCGAGACGAACCGTGCCCCCTTTGACCTCCCCGAGGCCGAGCAGGAGCTCGTGGCCGGCTTCCACACCGAGTACAGCAGCATGAAGTTCGCGCTCTTCTTCCTGGGGGAGTACGCCGCCATGATAACCGTGTCAGCCCTGGCCACTACCTTTTTCCTGGGTGGCTGGCGTGGCCCCATACTTCCGCCCGTGCTTTGGTTTCTTATCAAGGTCTTCTGCTTTCTTTTCTTCTACATCTGGATCCGGGGTACCCTGCCCCGTCTTCGTTACGACCAGCTGATGGCCTTCGGCTGGAAGGTGCTTCTGCCCGCGGCCCTTGCCAATATCGTGATAACAGGGGGCATCATAACCATCATGGGCTTCTGAGGCCCTCCCGGGAGATGACTGGAAGATGTTCTTAGAGATAGCAAGAGGACTGGCCCTGACTTTCCGGCATATCTTTAAACCGGTTTTCACTTTTCAATATCCGGATGAGAAGTGGGAGATGCCCAAAGGCTACCGGGGTCTCCACCGTCTCATGCGCTGGGAGGATGGCCTGGAGAGGTGCGTCGGCTGCAAGCTCTGCTCCGCCGCCTGCCCCGCCATGTGCATCTATGTGGAGTCGGCGGAGAACAGCCCCGGGAACCAGGTCTCAAAGGGGGAGCGATATGCCTCCATCTACGAGATAAACGAGCTACGCTGCATCTACTGCGGCTATTGCGAGGAGGCCTGCCCCGTGGGCGCAATCGTGCTGTATAACGATTACGAGTTCTCGAAGGACTCCCGGGAGAAGTTCTTCTATACCAAGGAGGACTTACTGGTTAAGAGCAACCGGGAGCTCCCAGAGCTCTATGAGCGCTACAGTGAGGACAAGCTCCTCAAGTATGTGGACGCATGGCGGCCAACACCTGATAGCTGAAGGGAACCATGTCAAGCCTGATCGTCTCTTCTGGTATCTTCTACCTCCTGGCGCTCGTGTCGGTGGTGGCGGGCGTGCTCGTCATCTCCCTTCCTAACGCCGTCTACAGCGCCCTGAGCCTCATCCTGGTGATGCTCTGCATTGCGGCTATCTATCTCCTTCTGAACGCCCAGTTCATCGCCGTTGCCCAAGTCATCATCTATGCCGGGGCGATAATGGTGCTCTTCCTCTTCGTCATCATGCTACTGGGCCTGGGGAGGGAGCGGCCTGCGCCGTTTAAGATCCGGCGGCAGAAGATTCTGGGGGTGCTCTTGGCCTTCGTGCTTCTCGTCTCCATCCTTTCCACGGTGGTTGGAGTGAAGCTCACGGGGGAGCCGGGACCCTTCACCCCCGAGCGGGTGAACGAGGTCGGCAATACTCAGGTAGTCGCGAGGGTTCTCTTCACCGACTACGTCTTCCCCTTTGAGATAGCGAGCGTCCTTCTTTTCATAGCCATCATCGGCGCCGTGGTGCTGGCCAAGAGGAAGCTCTAGCGGTGGTACCCCTTGAACACTTTCTTCTGCTGAGCGCCATCCTCTTCACGCTGGGGGTCATAGGGGTCGTGGTGCGGAGGAACGTGATCGTTATATTCATGTCAATCGAGCTCATGCTGAATGCCGTGAACCTCTCCTTCGTGGCCTTCGCCCGTTACCTCAACTCCATCGATGGCCAGGTCTTCGTCTTCTTCACTATGACGGTGGCGGCGGCCGAGGCCGCGGTGGGACTTGCCATAGTCATCGCCATTTACCGGAACCGGGAGTCCACCGATGTGGACGAGATAAACCTCATGAAATACTGAGGGGGACGGATGGAACTCCTCTGGATGGTCATCTTCTGGCCCCTTTTGGGCGCGGCCTTCAACGCCTTCCTGGGAAGGAAGATAGGCACGAAGGCCGTAGGGATCGTGGGCTCCGCGGCCGTTGGCCTCGCTTTCGTGGCCGCAGCGGTCATATTCCTCTCCCTCATCAGGCTTCCCGCGGAGGAGAGGGTCTTCCACCAGTCCCTTTTCACCTGGATAGCTTCGGGAGACTTTCAGGTAAGCTTCTCCCTCCTTCTGGACCCCCTCTCATCTGTGATGGCTCTCACCGTATCGGGAGTCGCCTTCATAATCCACATCTACTCCATCGGCTATATGCACGGGGACCCGGGCTACCCCCGCTATTTCGCCTATCTCAACCTTTTCACCTTCTCCATGCTGCTCCTGGTCCTGGCGGATAACTTTCTCCTCATGTTCATAGGCTGGGAGGCCGTGGGGCTCTGCTCCTACCTTCTCATCGGCTTCTGGTATGAGCGGAAGGCCGCGGCCGATGCCGGCAAGAAGGCTTTCATCGTTAACCGCATAGGCGACTTCGGCTTCGCCCTGGGCGTGCTGATGATCTTCACCACCTTCGGCACCCTGGACTACGAGAGCGTCTTCTCTCAGGCGTCCAAGGTTCTGGCCCTGGGCGGCGGAACCGCCACCGCCATCTGCCTCCTTCTCTTCATGGGGGCTACGGGGAAATCGGCCCAGATCCCCCTCTACACCTGGCTCCCCGATGCCATGGAGGGCCCCACACCCGTGAGCGCCCTCATCCACGCGGCCACCATGGTGACGGCTGGAGTTTATATGGTCGCGAGGACCCATGTTCTCTTCACGCTGGCCCCGGCGGCGCTTCTGGTTGTGGCTGTTGTGGGCGCGGCCACGGCCCTTTATACCGCCACCATAGCCCTCCTTCAGCACGATATAAAGCGAGTGCTCGCCTACTCCACCATTAGCCAGCTGGGTTACATGTTCC
The DNA here is from genome assembly GCA_964575845.1 of uncultured bacterium. Lineage (GTDB taxonomy): Bacteria > UBA8248 > UBA8248 > UBA8248 > CAZNSX01 > CAZNSX01. Next base: position 19,088 of record CAZNSX010000011.1, read on the forward strand.
TCGCCGCGGGGGTGGGGGCCTTCTCGGCGGGGATCTTCCACCTGATGACCCATGCCTTCTTCAAGGCCCTCCTCTTCATGGGAGCGGGGAGCGTCATGCATGCCCTCGAAGGGGAGCTCGACATGCGCCGCATGGGTGGCCTCAGGCGGGCCATGCCCATTACCTACTGGACTTTTCTCATAGCAGCCCTCGCCATCGCAGGGGTCTTTCCATTCGCGGGGTTCTTCAGCAAAGATGAAATCCTCTTCATGGCCCTCATGAGGGGGAATATCGGCTTTTGGCTCGTCGGAGTGGTGGTCGCTTTGCTCACGGCCCTATACATGTTTCGCATGGTCTTCCGGGTCTTCCATGGCGAGAGCAACCTCTCGCCCGAGGCCAGGGCCCACCTCCACGAATCCCCTCCCGTCATGACGATTCCCCTTCTGATCCTGGCCGTGCTATCGACTGTGGGAGGGTTCGTGGGGATACCGATAATAAAAGGCGCAAACGTCTTCCATCACTTCCTGGAGCCTGTCTTTGAAGGGGCAAAGCTCCCCTCACTTCATGCTTCTCTGGAGCTCGAGGGCGTGTTGATCGTTATCTCCCTCGTCATCGCCCTCCTGGGCATAGTCCTCGCTTATCGGGCCTACATCAAGAGACCTGAGACCCCGCAGCGCCTGGCCGAGAGGTTCCCGCTGGCCTACCGGATTGTCGCCAACAAGTACTATGTGGATGAGATTTACAATTTCCTCTTCGTGAACCCCGTCAGGCGGGGGGCTGATGCGCTCTGGCGCGGGTTTGACGTCCGGGTTGTGGACGGAGGAGTGAACGGCGCGGCGGAGGTGGTGGGCTGGGGCAGCCTGCGCCTCAGGCGCCTTCAGACGGGGTACGTGAAAAGCTATGCCGTCTCCATGCTCCTGGGGGCGGTGGCGATACTCATCTACCTCACCCTGAGGTCATAACGCGTGAATCAACTGGGCTTTCCCCTTCTGAGCTGGATAATTTTCCTTCCGCTCTTGGGCGCGGCCGCCCTGGGATTCATCCGGGAGGAATCCGAGCGCGGGGCACGGGCCATAAGGGTGACGGCCTTCACGGTCTCTCTGGGGGTATTCTTCCTCTCACTTCCCCTTTATTTCTACTTCCGGGAGGATTTCGCCGGGATGCAGTTCGTGCAGAGGGCCAGCTGGATACCCTCTCTCGGCATCTCCTACCACCTCGGGGTGGACGGCATAAGCCTCTTTCTCGTGCTTCTCACTACCTTCCTCACCCCTGTGGCCATCCTGGCCTCCTTCCGGGATATCAAGAAGAGGGTCAGGTTCTATTACATGGCCATGCTCTTCCTTGAGACGGGGATGCTCGGGGTGTTCATGGCGCTTGACCTTTTCCTCTTCTACGTCTTCTGGGAGGCCATGCTCATCCCCATGTACCTGCTCATAGGTGTCTGGGGCGGGCCAAACCGCATCTATGCGGCCATCAAGTTCATCATCTACACCATGGCCGGAAGCGTGCTTATGCTGGTGGCCATCCTGGCCCTTTATTTCATTCAAAGCCGGGCCGCTGGGGCCCCTACCTTTGACCTCCTGGAGATACTCAAGACCCCCGTGCCCCTTTCGACCCAATACTGGCTCTTCGGCGCCTTTGCCGTGGCATTCGCCATTAAGGTGCCGATGTTCCCATTCCACACCTGGCTTCCCGATGCCCACGTGGAGGCCCCAACCGCGGGAAGCGTCATCCTGGCGGGAATCCTCCTCAAGATGGGCGCTTACGGGTTTCTGCGCTTCGCCCTTCCCCTTTTCCCCGAGGCGGCCCGCTTCTTCGCCCCGCTGATAGTCGCCCTGGCAATCATCAGCATCATCTACGGCGCGCTCGTGTCCATGGTGCAGCCGGACCTGAAGAAGCTTGTGGCGTATTCCAGTGTGAGCCATCTTGGCTTCGTGATGCTGGGCCTCTTCGTCTATAACGCCCAGGGGATCGAGGGGGGCATCCTTCAGATGGTGAACCACGGTATCAGCACCGGCGCCCTCTTTCTTATCGTGGGAATAGTGTATGAGCGCCGCCACACCCGCATGATTGCCGACTTCGGCGGCCTCTCAACCGTCATGCCGCTTTTCGCAGCCTTCTTCATGGTGACGACTCTTTCCTCCATCGGTCTCCCCGGCCTGAATGGCTTCGTGGGGGAATTTACCATCCTTGTGGGGGCTTTCCGCCACCGGGCCCTCTATGCGGCCCTGGCTGCCGTGGGCATAATCTTGGCCGCCGTCTATATGCTCTGGATGTTCCAGCGGGTCATGTTCGGGGGGATAACCCATGAGGAGAACCGAGGGCTCCGGGACCTCACTCTGAGAGAGGTTTTCGTGCTGGCGCCCATGGCCCTTTTCATGTTCTGGATAGGGATCGCGCCTAATCCTTTTTTCAGCAAAATGGAAGCCTCGGTGGAGCATCTGCTCAAGCAGGTGAGGCCGAAGGTCATGAAGGTGGAGGCACAGAAGCCTCCTCTCCCCCGGTTCCTGGCTCAAAGGGAGATAGTAAGCGGAGACTCAGATGGCTCTCACGATACCACCCATTGACCTGGGAAGCATCACTCCCCTCATAGTGCTCCTCGTGGGGGCTTTGGTCGTCCTCATGTGGGATGCCTTCAGCCGCCGGAAGAACTCAACTCTTTTGGCTCTAATAAGCCTCATCACGCTGGCTTTTTCCTTTATTTCCGGGCTCGTGAGCTTGCCGCCCGAGGGGGCGAGCGCAAGGGTGGCCTTCGGCGGTATGTACGTGGTGGATGGCTTCGGCTTCTTCTTCACCTTCATCTTCATCCTCGGCTCCTTCCTGGCGGTTCTCATCTCCGTCTCCTATGGAGAGCGGGAGGGCCTGACATACGGCGAGTACTATTGCCTCATCCTCTTCGCCACCATTGGGATGATCCTCATGGCCGGCGGCAATAACCTCTTAACCATCTTCTTAGGAGTGGAGGTGATAAGCATCTCCCTCTACGTTCTTGCAGGGTTCCTCAAGACGAGGGCACGCTCCAATGAGGCAGCAGTCAAATACTTCCTGCTCGGCGCCTTTGCCACAGGGTTTCTCCTATACGGCATTGCCCTCATCTATGGCGCCACGGGCTCAACTGACCTGAGTCGGATCTCCGCCTTCTCCCTAAAGGAGGCGGCGAAGGGCAATATTCTCCTTCTCGCAGGAATGGCGCTTCTCATCGTGGGCTTGGGCTTCAAGCTGGCGGCCGTGCCCTTCCATATGTGGACACCCGATGTCTATGAGGGGGCGCCCACGTCGGTTACGGCCTTCATGTCCGCGGGGCCAAAGGCTGCCGTCTTTGCCGCCTTTTTCCGCATTTTTGCCGCAGCCCTTCCCCAGCTTAAACCCGATTGGACAGCGCTCCTCTGGGTGATAGCCGCCCTCACCATGACCCTCGGCAATGTGGTCGCTCTCGCCCAGTTCAACATAAAAAGGATGCTCGCCTACTCAAGCATCGCCCATGCAGGGTACCTGCTGATTGCTGTAGTCGTGGGGGATCGGCTCGCAAGCAGCGGGCTCCTCTTCTATCTGCTGGCCTATACCCTCATGAATCTCGGGGCCTTTGGGGTGGTGGCGGCTCTTGAGACGAAGGAGGAAGGGACTCTTGACCTCAGGGACTACCGTGGCCTTGGCTACAAATACCCGGGCCTTGCCTTCGCAATGGGGGTTTTCATGTTCTCCCTTTCGGGCATTCCTCCCACGGCGGGGTTCGTGGGCAAGTTCTATATCTTCAGCGCTGCTGTGAACTCGGGCTTCATCTGGCTGGCCATAATCGGAGTGCTCAATAGCGTAGTTTCGGTATATTTTTATCTGAGGGTTGTCGTTTATATGTATATGCTCGAGCCGGAGAGGGAACTCGCGGCCCCTCCCATTTCCGCGTATACGGTCATCGCCCTTATCCTTACCGTCCTGGGAACCTTGGGGCTGGGGGTTTTCCCCTCGCTCTTTATGGAGCTGGCCCAGCGGTCCATCACAGCCTTAACATGAAGGCTGAAGCTTTTTTGAAGTTGTGGCAAAGAGAATTGTATGTTATCATACAATTCGATTTTGGGCTCCGTGGCGATTATTTCCTTTGAGACCAAAAAATTAGCATTGGTGGAATGTCCCGCTTCTTCAGCGATTACGTAGCCATCCACGGTTACATTCCCATCTTCATCTTTTTTTTGGTGGCCCTTGCCTTCGGGGCGGGCACGCTGGTAATTGCATGGCTCATCCGCCCCAACCGGCCTTACGCCGAGAAGCTCTCTCCTTATGAGTGCGGCATGCCGCCCCTCATGAGCGCCAGAGAGCGCTTCTCAATCCGCTTCTACATCATCGCCATCCTCTTTCTTCTCTTCGATGTTGAGGCCGTATTCCTCTACCCCTGGGCCGTGGTTTATGGCCGAATAGGGCTCTTCGGCTTCATCGAGATGATGCTCTTCATAGGCATACTGCTCGTAGGATATTTTTACGCCTGGCGAAAAGGGGCCCTGGAATGGGTATAGTGGAAGGCCGCTTCAGCGAGAATATAGTGACCACTACCCTCGACCGCATCATAAACTACTGTCGCAAGGGCTCCCTCTGGCCCATGACCTTCGGGCTTGCCTGCTGCGCCATAGAGATGATGGCCACAGGAGCGAGCCGCTATGATTTCGACCGCTTCGGCGTGATCTTCAGGGCGACTCCCAGGCAGTCAGACGTGATGATAGTGGCGGGGACCTTGACCCACAAGATGGCCGGGGCCCTGCGGCAAGTCTACGACCAGATGCCCGAGCCCCGGTGGGTCATCGCCATGGGAAACTGCGCCGCGAGCGGAGGTCCTTACCCCACCTACAGCGTGATTCAGGGGGTGGACCAGGTTGTGCCCGTGGATGTCTATGTTCCGGGTTGCCCCCCCAGGCCCGAGGCCCTCATGTACGGGGTGATGAAACTGCAAGAGAAGATCGAGAAAGACCGTTACCTCAGGAGGGGTAATGGAAGAGACAAGAGATAAGGGAAACTCCGGCTGGGGCGAAGAGCTCGTCGGGGAGCTCAAGAGTTCGTTCCCCGGGAGCATCCTGGAAGTGACCGCCTTCGGGGGCAGGGAGGACGAGCTCACCCTCACTGTAGAGCCCAGGGATATCGTGAAGCTTTGTAAATATCTCAAAGAGAGCCCGGAGCTTCGGTTCAATTACCTTGCGGACCTCACGGCCGTCCATTATCCAGAGGCTGAAAAGCCCTTCCAGGTGGTCTACCATCTCTATTCCATGCCCTACCGAAGGCGTCTCCGGCTGAAGGTCTGCCTGGATGAGGGGGAGGAGGCCATCACCCTAACCGATTTATGGCACACCGCGAACTTCCATGAGCGGGAGGCCTTCGACCTCATGGGGGTGCGCTTTTCCGGCCACCGCGACCTTCGGCGCATCCTCATGCCCAAGGACTGGGTAGGCCACCCCCTGCGCAAAGACTACCCCTTGGAAGGAAGGGGGGAAGTAGTTTACCGACGCCCCAGGCGGTAGTGGGAGACCCGAAGCTGAGGGAAAAGGGCGGGATTTGAGTCCCGCCCCTTATGTGGGTCCGGGAGGCCCATTCATAACCATGCCAGAGACCGAAGAGCTTATCATCAACATGGGGCCCCAGCACCCGAGCACGCACGGGGTCCTGCGCCTCATTCTCACCCTGACCGGAGAGACGGTCGTTGACACCGACATCGACATCGGCTTCCTCCACCGGGGGACCGAGAAGCTGGCCGAGAACCTTACCTACACCCAGTTCACCCCCCTCACCGACCGAGTGGACTATTTGGCAGCCCCGGCCATGAACTTCGGCTGGGTCCTGGCCGTTGAGAAACTCATGTCGATTGAGGTGCCCAGGAGGGCGGAGTTCATCCGGGTGATGGCAGCCGAACTCTCCCGGATAGCCTCCCATCTCGTGTGGCTCGCTACCCACGCCCTCGATATCGGGGCCATGACCGTTTTTCTTTACTGCTTCCGCGACCGGGAACTAATTCTCGACCTCTTCGAGATGGCATTCGGCGCCCGCATGACGGTCAACTGCTTCAGGATAGGAGGCCTTTATGAGGACGTAACGCCTGAGTTCCTGGAGAAGGCGTGGAATTTCACCGAGGTCTTTCCCTCCCGGATAGGTGATTACGAGGCCCTTCTCACCGAGAACAGGATCTGGCTCAAGCGTACCAAGGGGGTAGCCAGGATAAGCGCAGATGATGCAATCGACCTGGGTCTCACGGGTCCAAACCTGAGGGGCTCCCAAGTCGAGTGGGATATCCGGCGGGCCGAGCCCTACAGTGTCTATCCGGAGATGGACTTCATCATCCCCATCGGAACCGAGGGCGATGTCTACGACCGCTACCTTTGCCGGATAGAGGAGCTGCGGCAGAGTAACCGCATCATCCGCCAGTGCATCGAGAAAATGCCTGATGGGTCGGTTCGGGCCAAGGTGCCGAGAACCATAAAGCCGCCGCCGGGTGAGGTCTATGTGCGGACGGAAGCACCGAAGGGGGAGTTGGGCTATTATGTAGTGAGCAACGGCACCGAAAAGCCCCATCGGGTCAAGATAAGGACCCCTTCCTTTGTCAACCTTCAGTCCCTTCCCCTGATGATAAGGGGCGGCCTCGTGGCCGACTGTGTCGCGGCCGTCGGTAGCATAGATATAGTGCTGGGCGAGACCGATAGGTAATCATCCATGGACCCATTCGACCTCTTCATAGGCTTTCTCGCCGCTCTGGGTATAGCCCCCTACTGGCGGGAGGTTATAGTCGACCTCATCGTCGTGGTGGTTAAGATCGCGGTGGTTCTGGGAGCAGTGTCCCTGGCTGTGGCATATCTCACCTATCTTGAGCGCAAGATCATCGGCCACATCCAGGTCCGCCTGGGTCCCATGCGGGTGGGCTGGCACGGACTCCTCCAGCCAATAGCCGATGGGGTCAAGCTCTTCATGAAGGAGGACATCATACCAACGGCGGCCGACAAGTGGGTTTTCCTCATCTCCCCCGTCATCGTCCTCATGCCCGCCTTCGTAGTCTACTCGGTGATACCCGTGACGGACCACTTCTGGGTCGCCGACATAAACATCGGGCTTCTCTTCGTCATAGCCGTCTCTTCCCTCGGGGTCTACGGCATCGTGATGGCGGGCTGGGCCTCTAACAGCAAATATTCCCTCCTGGGGGCCTTCAGGTCTGCGGCCCAGATGCTGAGCTACGAGATCTTCCTGGGCTTCGCCCTGATAGGGCCGCTTCTGCTGGCGGGGAGCCTCAACATGAGAGCCATCGTGGCCGCCCAGAGGGAACTCCCCTTTATCGTGCTGCAGCCCCTTGCCTTCGTCATCTACTTCATCGCCGGCGTGGCCGAAACGAACCGCTGCCCCTTCGACCTCCCCGAGGCCGAGACGGAGCTCGTGGCGGGCTTCCACACCGAGTACAGCGGGATGAAGTTCGCCTTCTTCTTCCTGGCCGAGTACGCCAATATGATAGTTGTCTCGGCCATAGCGGCGGTAGTGTTTCTGGGAGGCTGGCACGGGCCCTTGCTGCCGGGGCCCATCTGGCTCTTCCTGAAGGTGGGGGTGCTGCTCTTCGTTTTCATCTGGCTCAGGGGGACCCTCCCCCGCTACCGCTATGACCAGCTCATGGCGATTGGCTGGAAGCTCATGTTCCCGCTGGCCATAGCCAACATTGCGGTGACGGGGCTGGTGAAATATCTCCTCCTCTAGGAGGAACGAGATGGAGCTTGCGTTCTTCGCCCTCTTTGCCTTGGGCACGATCTTCTCCGCCATCATGGTGGTGACACGAAGGAATATCGTCCACGCCGTCCTTTTCCTGATCCTGACCTTCTTCTTCGTGGCCGGGCTCTTCGTGATGCTCAACGCTGAGTTCCTGGCGGCGGTTCAGGTCCTCATATATGCAGGCGGCATCATGGTTCTCTACCTGTTTGCCGTTCTCCTCATGAGGATTGTGGAGGCGGCACGGATGTGCCAGTGGCAGCGCCAGGGGCCCGTGGCCCTCGTCTTCGGAGTGCTGCTGGCGGTGGAGGTCTTCCTGGTGGCGACAAGATCCTACTATCCCACAGTGAGTCCCGCCACGACACCTCCGGCCGAAGGAAACACCGAAGCCTTCGGCTCAGTGCTCTTCACCAAGTTTCTCTTCCCCTTTGAGGTGGCATCCCTATTGCTCCTTGCGGCCATGATAGGGGCCATCGTGCTGGCCAAGCGGGAAATTGAAAGAGAGGAGAAATAGGCGTTGGTCCCCCTTGAATACTACCTCCTTCTGAGCGGAGCCCTCTTTATCATAGGGGCCCTCGGCGTTCTGACCAGAAGGAACGCCATCATAATCCTGATGTGCATCGAGCTCATGCTGAACGCCGTGAACATCGCCCTCATAGCCTTCTCCCGCCATCAGGGAAATCTGACAGGGCAGGCGTTCGCCCTATTTGTCATCACGGTGGCGGCGGCCGAAGCGGCGGTGGGGCTCGCCATCATCATCTCGCTTGTGAGGAGCCGCCCCACACTCAACGTGGACGAGATAAATCTCCTCAAATGGTAACGTCAGGGGCGGGAATGACCCATGCTTGATTACGTCTGGTTGATCCCGGCTTTACCCGCCCTGGGGGTAGTCGTAAACGCCTTCCTGGGCGCCCGATACATAAAGGATAGAGCGCACTGGGTCGGTGTCACCTCGGTAGCCCTTTCCCTGGCTGTAACGCTGGTCATCGCCTATCAGGCGATCTTCCACGGGCTCCGCGGCACCAACACGCTTTTCACCTGGGTTGTGGCTGGCAACTTCCGAGTAGAGGCCAGCTTCCTCATAGACCCCTTAAGCGTGATCATGCTTCTCGTAGTGGCCGGAGTGGGCTTCATCGTGCATGTCTACTCCATAGGCTATATGCACGGCGACCCAGGCTACCCCAGATTTTTCGCGGAGCTCAACCTCTTCATGTTCTCCATGCTCATCCTGGTCCTGGCCGATAATTACTTTCTCATGTTCCTGGGCTGGGAGGGCGTTGGGCTCTGCTCTTACCTCTTGATAGGCTTCTGGTATGAGAGAAAGTCGGCCGCGGATGCGGGGATGAAGGCCTTCATCGTGAACCGCATAGGGGATGCGGGCTTCCTCGTGGGCGTCTTCATGATCTGGACGACCTTCGGGAGCCTAAACTATAAGGAGGTCTTCGGCCACGTGGCCGGGGTGGAGGGAGCAACCCTCACGGCCATCTGTCTTCTCCTCTTCATGGGTGCCACGGGAAAGTCAGCCCAGCTACCGCTTTTCACCTGGCTTCCCGATGCGATGGAAGGTCCCACGCCTGTCAGCGCCCTCATCCACGCGGCCACCATGGTAACGGCCGGCGTCTACATGGTGGCCCGGAGCAGTGCCCTCTTTCTCGCCTCACCCACGGCCATGGAGGTGGTGGCGGTGGTGGGGGCTCTTACGGCAATCTTTGCGGCATCCATAGGCCTCGCGCAAAACGACATAAAGAGGGTTCTCGCCTACTCCACGGTGAGCCAGCTTGGCTATATGTTTCTGGCCACAGGAGTGGGGGCATTCACCGTGGGCATCTTCCACCTACTGACCCACGCCTTCTTCAAGGGGCTTCTCTTTCTGGCCTCGGGCTCCGTCATCCACGCCCTATCCGGAGAGCAGGACATGCGCCGCATGGGAGCCCTCAGGCCCCATATCCCCCGCACGGCCGTGACCTTTTACATCGGGGCACTTGCCATCGCGGGGATACCGCCCTTTGCGGGCTTCTGGAGCAAGGACGAGATCCTGGCCCATACCTTCAAGAGCGGCCATTACGCTCTCTGGGTCATGGGCGTTGTGGCTGCCCTGATGACGGCCTTCTACATGTTCCGCCTCATCTACATGACGTTCTACGGTGAGGACCGGGTGACCGAGCATGCCAAGGCCCATCTGCATGAGTCCCCGGGCGTCATGACATGGCCCCTCATCATCCTGGCGATCCTGTCGGTAGTGGGCGGCATCATCCCCGGCTTTCCGCCCGAGGGGGGCTGGATCCACAGGTTTCTCTCCGAATCCATCGCCGGCGGCCACGGGGCGGGAGCAGGGCATGCCGGAGGTTCTGGCCTCGTGAGCCTCGCCCACGCGGCGGCCCATGGTGGGGGGGAGGTCCACTTCCTTGGCCTGACGCCCCTCGATTGGGGCTTGATGCTTCTCTCTGTGGCTGTGGGGGTGGCGGGCTGGCTTCTGGCGCGCTACGCCTATACTATAAACTTCGAATTTCCGGCCAGGGTTTCGCGGGCTCTCCCGTGGGTCTATAAGACTCTTTACAATAAGTACTGGGTGGATGAGGTCTATGACACAATCGTGGTCCGGCCCGTGCTGGCTTTCATGCGGGCCATGCTCCGGTTTGACCTCTCTGTAATAGACGGCGCCGTCAACGGAAGCTCCCTCATGACGGTGCTTACCAGCAGGATCTCGGGCATCTTCGACCTCACCACAGTAGATGGAAGCGTCAACGGCATAAGCGTCATAATCCGTGCAGGCGCCCGCGGGCTAAGGCTCGTCCAGACGGGCATGGTCCAGAATTATGCCTTTGCCATGCTTCTTGGGGTCTTCCTCATAATAAGCCTCTATCTCTTTCTCTAGGGGCTCGAGCTGGCTTTAAGGGAGGCGGCATGTTGACCAACGTCCTGGGTTTTCCCATCCTCTCTCTCACCTGTTACATTCCCATCATAGGCGCCATATTCATCATGATCTTTTTCGACAAGGAGAATACCCAGGCCATAAAGCGATTTGCGTTCGGCGTCGCCCTCCTGGACTTCATCGTGAGCCTGCCCCTCGTCCTCTACTTCAGCGCCGCGCAGGAGGGGATGCAGTTTGTGGAGAAGGTCTCCTGGATCCCTTCCATCGGGGTTGAGTACTTCTTCGGGATCGACGGCATAAGCATCCTGCTCATCCTGATGACCACCTTCCTCTCGGCCATCTCCGTGCTCTGCTCCTTCACGGCCATCGAGGAGCGTCAGAAGGAATACTATGTGTGCCTCCTCATCCTCCAGACGGGAATGCTGGGGGTCTTCATGGCTCTGGATTTCTTCCTCTTTTACGTCTTCTGGGAAGTTATGCTGGTCCCCATGTACTTCCTAATAGGGGTTTGGGGAGGGCCGAGAAAGCTTTACGCGGCAATCAAATTTTTCCTCTACACGCTCCTGGGGAGCGTGCTCATGCTTTTAGGAATCCTGGCCCTCTATTTCCTCAACGGGAACCCCGCCTACGGCACGGGGGAGCTCACCTTCAACGCGCTCACCCTCATGAGGATGAACCTGCCCCTGAGCTACCAGTTCTGGATCTTTCTCGCCTTCTTCGTGGGGTTTGCCATAAAAGTCCCCATGTTCCCCTTCCACACCTGGCTTCCCGATGCCCACGTTGAGGCCCCCACGGCGGGAAGCGTGATCCTGGCGGCGATTTTGCTCAAGATGGGCACCTATGGTTTCGTGCGCTTCAGCCTCCCCCTCCTGCCCGAGGCGAGCCGTCTCTTCGTGCCCTTCATGGTTGTCTTGGCCGTGATAGGCATAATCTATGGCGCCCTTGTCGCAATGGCGCAGACGGATATTAAGAAGCTGGTGGCCTACAGCTCAGTGAGCCACTTGGGATTCGTCATGCTGGGCATCTTTGCCCTGAACCCTCAGGGGGTCCTTGGGGGCATGCTCCAGATGGTGAACCACGGGCTCAGCACGGGGGCCCTCTTCTTGATCGTGGGAATCATTTACGAGCGCCGCCACACCCGGATGATTTCAGATTTCGGAGGCCTCTCCAAGGTGATCCCGGTTTTCACGGTGATCTTTGCTATCACCATGCTTTCATCCATAGGCCTCCCCGGGCTCAATGGTTTCATAGGGGAATTTCTGATCCTGATCGGCGCCTTTAAGGTTAGCTATGTTTATGCCGCCTTCGCCATAACGGGCATTGTGCTCGGGGCCGCTTACATGCTCTGGCTCTTCCAGAGGATGATGTTCGGCACGGTTAATAACCCCGAGAACCAGCACCTCCGTGACTGCAACGCGCGGGAGGTAGTTTACATGGTGCCCATCATCTTCTTCATGTTCTGGATCGGCCTCTATCCCAGGCCCTTCCTCAACCTCATGGAGCCCAGCGTGGTCAGGGTGGTCCAGAGGGTTAACCCCTCCTACGAAGCGGGGAGAAAGCCCATGAATCGCCTCTCAAGAGCGGTCAGCCTTCCCCGGGAGGTTCCGGGAAAGGGGATTAACGGGGAGATCCTGCGCGTGAAGACCGCGAAAGAGAAGAGGTAATCGAGAATGCCTCTAGCCATTCCAATACCCATCCTTTCGGCCGCGCTGCCCGAGCTCCTCATGGCGGGGCTCATCTGCCTCATCTTTGGCGTAGACCTCTTCACCCCGAGGGCCGCCAAGATGAGAGTGGGGGTGTTGAGCCTGCTGGGGCTTCTTGTGGTTGCCGCCGTGACGCTCGCCATGTGGAATCAGCGGGCCGAGACTTTCAGCGGCATGTTTCTCCTTGATGGGTACGCCCTCTTCTTCAAGCTCATCTTCCTGGCCGTAACGTCCCTTTCCATCCTCATATCCCTTCAGTATCTAAAGGTCGAGGACATCAACTTCGGCGAGTACTACGGCCTCATGCTCTTCGCGACCCTCGGGATGATGATTATGGCCGCGGGCGGCGACCTCATAAGCATCTACCTGGGGCTCGAGCTCATGAGCATAAGCATCTATGTGCTCGTGGGCTTCATGAAGAAGGACCCCAGCTCCCAGGAGGCGGCCCTTAAATATTTCCTGCTGGGGGCCTTTACATCCGCGATCCTCCTCTACGGCATGGCCCTCACCTACGGGCTCACAGGGTCTACAAACCTAAAAGAGATAGCCGGGGCCCTCAAGATGAGCCCCGGATTCCTTGATAACCCGGCCCTCACCATGGCAATCGTTCTGGTCGTGGTAGGCTTTGGATTCAAGATCGCGCTCGTTCCATTCCACATGTGGGCCCCTGATGCCTACCACGGCGCCCCGACCTCCATCACGGCCTACATGAGCGTCGGGGTCAAGGCCGCTGCTTTCGCCGGCCTGGTGAGAATACTCCTGGTTGGCTTCTCGGCCCTTGACGTCAAATGGAACGTGCTCCTCTGGGTCCTCTCCGCCTTCAGCATGACCTGGGGAAATGTGGCCGCCATAGCGCAGACCAATATAAAGCGCATGCTGGCCTACTCCAGCATAGCCCACGCGGGGTATCTCCTCATAGGGGTTGTGGCCGGTGGGAGGACTGGCCTGACGGCCCTCCTCTTCTATCTCGCGGTCTATATATTCATGAATATAGGCGCCTTCTCCATGGTCATCCTGCTCTGCCGCGAGGGCTTCAGGGGAGACCGAATAGAGGATTTCCAGGGCCTCGCCAGGGTCCACCCCGTGGCGGGCCTCGCCTTCGTGGTTTTCTTCCTCTCCCTGGCGGGGATACCCCCTACGGCGGGCTTCGTGGCCAAGCTCTACATCTTCGGTGCGGCTATCGAGAAGGGGTATGTATGGCTTGCCCTGATAGGGGTGCTCAACAGTGCCATAAGCGTCTATTACTATTTCCGGGTAGTCATGCTCATGTACATGTGTGACCTCAAAGGCATTCCCCGCCTCTCCCGCTCGAAAGCCCTGATAGCCGCCCTTCTCATCATGGTGGGGGCCACTTTCCTCCTGGGCGTATTCCCGGGCCCCTTCATCGAGGCGGCCAGGGCCTCGGTTATGGCATTCCTCTAGCCGAGAGCCTCTTTCAGAAAGCTCAGGCGCGGATGGGCCCTTATGGCTCACTCGCTCCTCTGAGCCCGCTTGAATTCTTAAATTCTCCCCTCAATTTCCCCTTCCCAAATCCGCCATTTTCTGTCAATTTGTGAGGGCATTCGGCCGGGCGCAGGATTGGCCCTCTTCTTATTTATCCTCAGAGGGTTTCTCCTTTGCAGGAAGACCGCTTCCGCTGGACCATCCTGGCCACTGTCTATCTGGGGATGGTTGCCTTTGCCGTTGCCTACCACGCCATCCCACCGGTCCTGCCCCTGATAATGAGGGAGCTTTCGCTCTCCCACGCTCAGGGAGGGCTCCTCATGGGTGTTTTTGCCCTCCCCGGAATCGTCGTTTGCATCCTTTCGGGCATGCTCTCCGACCGCTACGGAATCAAGACCGTTGGAGGTATCTCCCTGGCCCTCATGGCGCTCGGCCCCCTCTGGGCTGCACTGAGCACGGGCTATGGCCATCTGCTCCTTGGCAGAACGCTCACCGGAGTCGGCGCCATGGCCGTCACACCCGTTCTTTACCAACTCCTCTCCCAGTGGTTTATGGGAAGGGAGATGGGCCTGGCGATGGGGATTTTTTCCACGGCCTATCCCTTAGGGACCATGCTGAGCTTCAATGCCTTTGGCTATCTGGGGGCGGGGTTTGGCTGGCGGGCCCCCGTCTGGGTGAGCGCTGGCACAGGAGCTCTCGCGCTCGCAATATTTCACCTCGCTTGCCGCGAGCGGCTGGGAGAGGCGTCGGAACCCGAGAGGGCCTCCTTCAGGCCCTCCATGATATTGGGCCTGGGGCTTCCCATCTGGCTTCTGGCCTTTTCCTGGACTTCTTTTGAATCGGTCATCATCTCCTTTCTCACCTTTGCGCCTGACTATTTTCTGGGAAAGGGCTTGAGCCTCGCCTTTGCGAGCGCCCTCCCCTCACTCATCCTGCCCGCCCACATCTTCATCCAGCCCCTGGTGGGCTGGCTTGTGGACCGCCTGGGCCGAAAGGAGTACTTCATCGGCCTGGGAGGGCTCTCTATGGCCCTTATCATGGTGGTCATGGCGGGTGAGCGGGAGAGCTACCTCCTGCCCCTCATCATGCTCGGGGTCTTCTCATCCCTGGTGCCCACTCCCACCTTCGCCTTTCCTCCCGAGCTGGTAGCCCCCCTTTACCTTGGCCTCGGCTTCGGAATTGTGCACTCCTTCTCAAACGTGGGCAGGGTGCTCGCTCCCTACCTTGTGGGGTTCGCCCGCGACTACACGGGAGATTACAGCGCGGGCTTCCTCATAATGTCTATCCTGAGCCTGGGGGCGACGGTCAACATAGCCCTCCTGGCGCTGAGGCAAAGGAGGAAGGGGGCCTGATGCGGCGGAGGAAAGGGCTCCACTACGGCTGGGTTATCGCCCTCATGGGGCTTCTCACCACCATCGGCGCTCACGGCTTCGGCCGGATGGCCTATACCGTCATCCTCCCCGATATGAAGGAAGGCCTCCAGCTCATCTATGCGCCCATGGGGCTCCTGGCTACCGGGAACTTCTTGGGCTACCTTGTGGCCGCCCTCCTGGGCGGCATGCTGGCGACCCGCTATGGCTCAAGGCTCGTCATCTCCCTCTCCCTTCTTCTCATAGGCCTGAGCATGGTGCTCACGGGCTTTGCCCGGACCTTCGAGTTCGCCCTCGCCATGCGCACACTCACGGGCCTTGGAAATGGAGGGGCCTATGTGCCCGCCATGGCGCTCGGCTCCGCCTGGTTCGCCATGAGGCGGCGGGGCTTCGCCACGGGGCTTATCGCGGCTGGCATCGGGGGGGGCACGCTGCTCGCGGGCATCCTCGTCCCTCCCATAATCCAGGCCCATGGGAGCGAGGGCTGGCGCTTTGCCTGGTACTACCTGGGAGGGGGCGTGCTCGTAATCTCAGGGGTCTGCTTCGCGGCGGTCCGCAATAGGCCGGAGGACCTGGGCCTTAAGCCCGTCGGCGTGGAGGAGGGCTCGGGAGAGGCCCTTGAGGGGGCGAAAGGAGCGGAAGCCCCGAGCTGGAAGGAAGTCTACCGATTGAGGCGGGTCTGGCACCTGGGCGTCGTATATTTCGCCTACGGCTTCTCCTACGTCATCTACTGGACCTTTTTCGCCGCGTTTCTAGTCAAGGAGATGGGCATGAGCTACTCCCGGGCGGGCAGCCTCGTGGCCCTTGTGGGAGGGCTGAGCATCATCTGCGGGGTTCTCTGGGGAGGGCTCTCCGACCTCCTGGGCCGAAGATGGGGACTCACCCTTTCCTACCTTACCCTCTCCCTGGCCTACACCATCTTTGCCCTGGAGAAGTCCCCGGCCGGCCACTACCTCTCTGCCGTCGTCTTCGGGGTGACGGCCTGGTCGGTGCCCGTCATCATGGCCGCCGCCGCCGGGGACTATGTGGGCCCAAGGCTCTCACCCGCGGGGCTCGGCTTCATAACGCTTTTCTTCGGCCTTGGGCAGGCCCTCGGCCCCTGGGTCGGGGGCGCGCTCGCCGACTCTACCGGCTCCTTCACCTGGCCCTTCCTCCTGGCCGCAGCCGTCTCCCTCGCCGGCGCCCTGGGTTCGCAGACATTGAGAAGGGGTGAGGAGGGGGCTGGCCGGTAGCGCGTTCCTTTCCGCTTCTCGATCTGATATCCTTTTGGTGACTCACTATAGTATGACCTTCAAAATGGAGTAAGGGATAATATGGCGGGCAATATTAGACAAGAAGTTTACCGCCGACTTGTTTTAGCAAAATCCCTCCACAGGGCTGGCGATGCTGCTTGTGCAAGCCGGAACGACCAAATGAACTTTACTAAAGGAATATTGCTTTTACACGATGCCGCAGAGGCTGGGCTCGGTGCAATAGCGGATCATCTCAATGCAAGGCTTACCGGCAATCATTATCTTCTGGATTATTATGACCTGATTGAAAATGCAGACCCCCAAGGTCGAAAAGTTCCTTATAGAACCCAAATGCGAAATTTGAATACCCTTCGAAATAATGCGAAACATCAAGGGATACTCCCAGACCCCAAGGGCAATGCTCATTTTCCTGCAACAGTACATGCCCTTTTGGATGATATTTGCCAAACATATCTTGCCCTAGATTTCTCTTCTGTTAGCTTGAAATCCTTAATAAATAATCGAAAAGTGCTCCAGTCAATAGAAGAAGCTGAGAGCGAGCTAAAAGTGGGCAATATAGAAAAAGCTCTCATTTCTTTGGCCTATGCGATGTATCATATCTGCGAAGCCATTTCGCTATTAGTTGTCTTATTGGATGAAAAACCAATTCATTTCCCTGATATCCACTCGATTCCCCAAACAATTAAACTTATTCAACACGGAGTCGACCCATATCTATACTACAGATTCAAAAATATGACCCCTCAGGTGGGTAGGCGTGGAGATACATCAGAATTGGTACACCGCTGGGATAAGAATTTAGGACATCCCGGGAATTGGACAAGACATAACGCAACTTTTTGCTTAAGTTTCTGTATCGACGCAGCTCTCAAATTTCGAAGAGAAGAAGACGAAAGCTATCCTCTGATACCCTATCAGGACGTCTATGAGGATATAATCGAAGCAATAAATGATGAAGTAATAATTTGGGATCGGTCTTTTTATGCGCCAATACGTTTAATTGTACAACCCACAAAAACAAGAAGTCCTGTTTTAACTTTGAGAAAAGGCCAATCTATTATTGGATTCGCAAATGATTCAGAGGATAGACCAGATGAATGGTATATAACGAGCAAGAATATCCCTCATATCCCTTCAGAATTCGCTGGATTTGGTTTTGTATCGAAAAGCGATGTAAAGATAACCAGACGAGAAAAAGATGCCAACGAAAATAATGATTCATAACAGATTGTTGCTTTTGCCTCTCCTTCTATCTATCTATTTCAACTAACCGTTTTTACCTTCAACGAGCAAGCAGAGCCGTAGGTTTTTCAATCCTCATAGCTCATGCTCTGGATTTATGGGGAACTTATGGTGGCTGCTGAAAAAGTCTACAAATAATGTATTATCAAGAAAGATCGCAGATACCTACAGCAGACCTCCCACCCGCCGGGACACCACCCTGCCTCTCCTTCCATGACCCTCAATCGCAAAATACCCCAGCACCGCCTCCGCCGCGCCGAGAAGCAGCCTTTCGTAGGGGGCGGGGTCGTAGCTTCTCGCACCAGCCCGCGCACTTCTGGCCGGGGGTCTTTCATCTCCGGGGTGTCCACTCCGATAAGACGCACCTTTTCCTTATTGGCTAACACGAAGGTATCACCATCGATGACCCGCTGGACAGTGGCCCATTCTTAGGCCTGGGCGTGGGTCTGTAGTGAGAGGGCGAAAAAAAGAACTGCCAAGAGGAGAACCAGGCCAGCCGCTGGATGCATGGTGATAGTGCTTTTGCCCACTCCACCCTTTTGATTGGCGATAACCAAGATATCCGTAATTCCCGCCTTTCCTACCTGGGCGGTTAGGGGTTGGCAAGTGGATGCTCCACTACTTATGAAGTATTATAGTCGGCACCCAGGAAGCACTATTCTTGAATCATCTGCTTCGCTAACTGAAGCCCCTCTTCCGCTGTGATAGCCGGGACTACCGTAAAGTCAAAAACATCATCCCATTCAGCGAGAGCTACCATGATCGGGGCGACGCTCTCCGCTTCGCAGACCGAGATGACGGCGGGATCGGTCGTCTGGAGCCAGTACTCGGCTACCATTCGCATTCCCTGGGGGTATTGCCATTGCGCTCGGCGGGTAATCCTCTCCTTGGAAGTTCCTGCTTTTGGTTTAAGCAATGTTACGAACAACATGGCTTGCCTCCCCTTTTCCCGACACAAAAGGCTACTAGGACCAGCCTGGCTGATCAGTAATATGCTTCAGCTCCCAAGCGGCACCACATTGCTCCTTTCTGTAGCCATTGCACTTGCTCGCCAAAGCCCAAAGAGAGAAATAAGGGTGTGATAGTGGCGGTGGTGAGTGCAGGAAGATGCTCGCATACGGGCCATCCTCCAGAAGGGGGGATTTTAGATAGGCCACCAGAATGCTTAAGCACTCACATATGAGGATTAATAGCTTCACTACTTTCTTAGATAGTCTCAAAAGTATTGTCAATGTAAAAATCAGGGTCAGGAACCGAAAATCCTTTTTATACGTTTGCTCTTGCTCATACTCAAATGGGGCTCTGAGGCCCAGAAAAAGCCCCTAAAAAGCCGAACTTGCTTTATCCTTATGTATAAAAGTCAAACTCCCGCCTGCCGGAACTCCACCCTAGGCCTCCTTCCATTATCATCAATACCAAAATATATCAGCACCGCCTCCGCCGCTTCCAGAAGCAGCCTCTCATAGGGTGCGGGGTCGTAGCTTCTCGCCCCGTCCCAGGATGCAAGCGCTTTGACGCGCTCCTCGGGGAGCTTCGCCCTCTCATCCGTGTGCACAAGGGCCACTTTCTCGCCGGGGTAGAGGGTCCCTCCCCTGGCGAGGAGCTCCTGGGCGGCTATTGCTGTCGGGCTTGCCTTCTCGTATTTTAGAGGCTCTTTTGAGAGCCTTTTCCTCACGGCGAGGGCCTCTATCGGCACCCTTCCTTCCCGGAGGCGGGTCAAAGCCTCTCTCAGGCGCTCGAGCGCCTGCGGGATAAGGGCCTCATATTCGGCCTTAGTCCTGGCACGGGCGAAGAGGGCGAGGAGCTCTCCCTGAAATTCCTTCACGAAGCGCGGCATGTCGCCCCGCCTCACCTCAAGGCCCCGGACCTTCATCGAGCCGTCCCGGAAGACGCCATAAAAACGGTTCGGCACCCCCTGGGTGGGGTCAGTCTTCGAGGGGACGAAGGCAATCCACCAATACACGCCTTCGAGCAGGGCGGGGAGCCCTGTCGCCTCTGTTATGGCCTCTGCGAGAAGTCTATAGTCATCAGTCCCCGCGCCCTCCCGGTGCACCCAGAGGGCGTCCGTCATGGCGTGGAGCACGCGGAAGCCCTTCCCCTCCGCAAGCTCCTTGGCCTGGAGCAGGACCTCTCGGCCCAGGGCCGTCGTGCACTCGTGGGCCTCTATCTTGCCGAAGCGGGCGTTCTTGTAGCCGAGGTAGCCGAAGGAGGTCACAAGGCACCACTTGAGCGCCGTGGCCCTGAGCCTGTAGCGCTCGCGCGCGGCTGCGTCAGTCACAGAAGCCATCTTCCCCTTGTAGAGCGCTCGTTTTTCTAAAAGAGGGTCTATCGCCTTTGGCACGATGCCGCGGCGCCTCTGGCAGAAGCGGAAGCCCGTTTCCGGGATGGTAGGGGCAGCAGGAGCAGTTCACGGTCTCGGGGCTAAGGTTATAGCGGCTCATGAGGGAGGGATACATGGAGGCGAAATCTATCTCGGCCACGTTCTCATACATGCCCGGCCTCGGCTGATATGTGAGGCCTCCCTTGTCGATGGCGATGAGATGCGCGGCATCCACGGGCTCCTCGACCGTTGCCTTCCGCCAGGGGATGAGGTAGCCCTCCCGCATTGCGGCCTCAAGCTGCATGGCCGAGATGCAGCTCCCCGTGCTCATTCGGGCCACCCTCTGGACCGGTATTTTGGCCAGGCGCGCGAGCTCAAAGATTCCCTCAAGCCCGGCTTCCGCGGCTATGAAGGAGTTCTTCAGGTCTATGTGCCAGCGGCCCCGGAGGGTGTAGGTGGGGCCCGTGTGGACGATCTTCCCGTAGGAGAAATAGCTCCTCGCCCTCCCTTCCCGCCGGATGGGGCCGCCGTCCCGGTTGAGGACGAGGGGGCGGCCCCTCGCCAGGCGAAGGAGTGCAGGCATCAGGTATTCATCCCCCCAGCGGGTCAGGATGAGGTGGGGGTCGAAGCGGGCGATTAACCTTGAGAGGGCAAGGACTATATCTTCCTCTTCCATCACCTCCTCCCTTCCCTCAAACCGAAAGGCAAGGCGTGGGCTCCCCCCGTGGGAGGGGTGGTCAAGGAGGCCATCGGGCCATAGCTCGAGGATAGACAAGGGAGGAAGCTCATAGTCAAGAGCCATGGAGTCATCCCGGAGCTCAAAGGAGAGGATATTCCCTTCCCCATCCACCTCGACCTCTACCCTAGCCAGGGGGAAGAGGCCGGTCTTGTAGAAAAATAGCTGCTGCGTCGGAATATCGCAGGTGAAGAGCTCAAGCTCCCTGAGGCGTCTCTGGATGGAGGATACGGCGCGGGGATAGAGGATGGGATTGGAGATAGCCACCTCGAGGACGGGGAGCAGGGCGTCCGTATAGAGGTCCTTTCTTTCCACAAGCGAAGCCGAGTGAGGGATGCGGGTCCTTGAGAGGAGGTGGGGGAGAAGGGCGAGCGCCCTCCCCTTCCCCCTGGCATAAAAGGATGGGGCAAAGGGGAAGCTAAAGGCCGAGAGCCTTCCCGCCTCATCCGCCAGCCAGAGGGTCATCCCTCCTTCAGCCGGGTAGATGTCGAATATCCAGCCTCTCGCCCTCATGCTCCCCCTCAAGTGCTTTGAGCTTACTTTCAAGCTCCTTCACCTTGCGAAGGAGCTCAAGGCATATGGCGAGCAGCACGGGCTCCATCGGGTCTGCCCTTCCCGCGTATGCCGCGGCCGCGGAGTGGTATCTCGCCAGCGAGAAGAGCTCATCAAGTAAGGCTCTATCCTCGCGCCTCAAGGCCCTTCTGAATTTCCCCCACTCTTCGGGGAGCGAGTTAACGAGCTGGGTGAAAGAGGGAAGAGTCCTACCCACGGCTCTCTCCTTCCGCCCTCAAAAAGGCCGCCGCGCCGGGGGGCAGAGGGTAGTGAATGAGGCGGCGGCCCGGCCGGAAGAGCTCTATTTCGAGGCCTCTCCCATCCATCCCCCGCAGGATGGCTATTCTCTCCGCATATGCCGCGAGCTTCCTCAGAAGGGGCCGCCTCCCTTCCATCTCATGGCCGGGACAGACAGCCAGAAGGGCGAGCCCCTCTGAGGCAGCCTGCCTGAGTGCCCCTCCCGTGGCCTCAAGCACCCCCCTTGCCTCCCAGGAGGGGATGTTCTCATCGTAGAAGGTGTCCAGAAGGCCTGGAAGGGCAACGAGCCGGATGCCCTCCTTCCGGCAGAGGCCGGGAAGCGCCCGCACAAGGGCGAGCAGCTGGTGGCAGGTGAAAGCGCGGGAGACCTTGACCTGTCTTAAGAGCCTCTCCCTTTTCAGCCTGAGCCACCCGGCGAGCTCGCTGAAGGCATAGGCATCAAAGGAGTTTCCGCCGTCTGCTACGAGGAGGCCCTCCCCGGCCCGAAGGGCCCTGGCGAAGAGGAGGGGATAGAGGCGGCGGATGGGCCTCTCGCCCGTGAGGAGGCTCAAGGCGCCCGGCGGCGCAAGCCGCGGGGCCTGAAGGGGATGTCGGGCGGCTGAAGGTAGCTCTCCCATGGCGACCAAGACTCCAGAAAAATGCCCCTAATGCTCGACTCTACGATTAAATATAGGCGAAAAAAAAGCGAAAGTCAAGCGCAATCATAGATGCCCGCATCAACGGAGTCAAGGGCGAGGGGGCTGACTCTTCCCCCAACCCTCCCCTTTATGCTATAAAGTCCACGCCATGCCCGATGTGGTGCGCCTCTTCATAAAGACGAGCCTCATCTATTTCGCCCTGACTTTCCTCCTGGGTGCCCTTCTTCTCGCGAGCCCCGACCCCGTGGCAAGCTATTTCCCCCCCTCCCTGGTGAGCGTCCACGTGCACATGGGCACCGTGGGCTGGCTCGGGCTCATGGTCATGGGCGTGGCCTACTGGATGTTCCCCCTCGATAAGCTGAGATATAAGGAGACACGGGGCCGCTACCACAGGCGCCTCGCCCTAACAAACTACTGGCTTGTGAATGGAGGCCTAATTCTCAGGATTGCGGTAGAGCTCTTCCCCTTTTCCCAGGCTTCCCCCCTTCCGCGTGCCCTCCTTCCCATCTCCGCCGCCTCACAGGCGGCGGGAGGAGTCCTCTTCCTCCTCTCTATCTGGTCCCGCATCCGCGGCTTCGGGGAGTGAGGAAGAAGAAAGCTCCTTCAAGAGAAGAGACCTCCCGGAAAATTAATTTAATAAATTTTGACCTAGGTCAAACTACTAGCTTCCCTTCTTTGTTAGCCTAGTGATTAAAAACACAAGCTCAAACACAATAAGCCTCCCCGACGAGTCTCCTCAATAGCAGATTTCCTCGGGGTTTATGCCAGGAACTCAGAGGATAGAAGCAGGGTCTTCTTTAATGAGCAGAAGGAAGAGCTTCGGCCTTTCAGTGGAAGGAAAAGGGAATGCGTTAAACCCTCAGACCTAGGCCCGAGGTCTCGGGTTTCCTGATGGAGGAGGCTTTTCTATGAAAGGTATACCGAAGGGAGCAAGAGGGATAAGGCGAGGGGTGGCCCTCTCGCTCTTTGGGGCGGCGCTATTGTTTTTCACTGCGGCGCATGGCTTTGACTTCCAGCGCGACCCCCGCTGGAACGACGCTTACTCCAGAGGGCAGAAACTATATATTCAAAATTGCGCCGCGTGCCACGGGAGGGACGGCGAGGGAGGCCTAGGCCTTCCCCTCAACCTTCAGAGCTTCCTGGTCGTGGCGCCCGAGAATTACATCAAAAAGACCATCCTCTACGGCCGCCCCGGCCGCCTCATGCCCGCCTTCGAAACGGTGCTCAAGCCAGAGGAGGTGGAGGCCATCGTCAGCTTCGTGAGGTCGTGGCAGTTCCAAGAGGGCATTCCCGAAGAGGATGGCCCTATCAAGGGCGACCCTGAGGACGGAAGGGAGCTCTTCAGCGGGATCTGCACGGGCTGCCATGGGCTAAACGGGGAAGGCGGGCCCGAGGGCCTCGGAGGAGCTCACGTCACCTCGACCATAACAGCGGCGAGGGCCCCCGCCCTCAATAACCAGGGCTTCCTTAAGTCCGCGACCGATGGCTACATCAAGGCCACGCTCATGCATGGCCGGGTGGGGACACCCATGGGGGCCTTCCTCAAGGGGAGGCAGGGCTTCGTTGAACTCACCGAGAAGGAAATAAATGATATCGTGTCCTTCATCCGAAGCTGGGAGAAGAAGTAAGAATTTATGCTTGAGCCATGAAGGGAGAGGAAGTGATGAGGAGAAAGGGTGGATTCTCAAGAAGGAGTTTTATCAAAGGAGCGGCGGCGGCTGTCGCCTCGGGTACTGCCGTGGCGGGCGGGTTCTACAGGCCCGAGAAGGAGCTCTTCCGCTTCCAGCCGCTGGAAGCCGAGGCCCAGAAGCCTCTCAAGCTCGTTCCCAGCCAGTGCCCCTACTGCGGTATGGGCTGCCACACCTACTTCGTCGTGGAAAACGGCAAGATCATCTCCGCTGTGCCCGACAAGGACTCCCCCGTCAACATGGGTCTTCAGTGCATAAAGGGCCTCACCGCGGCCGAGGCCCTCTACGTGGACCGTCTGGACAAGGTCCTCGTGCGCAAGGATATCTCTAACCCCCTTACGGGGCATGTATCAAAGACCAAGGGCCGCTTCGATGACGCTGTCTTCCGGGAGGCCACCTGGGAGGAGGCCGGCGAGCTCGTGGCCGAGATCATCACCGGAATCATCAAGAGAGACGGCGGAAACGCCATCGGCCTCTATGGCTCGGGCCAGCTCACAATGGAGGAGCAGTGGCTTGAGAATCAATTCATGAAAGGGGTCATCCAGTCGAACACCATCGAGGCGAATGCCCGCATGTGCATGACCTCGGCCGTAACGGGCTACTTCGCCACCTTCGGCTCCGACACCCCTCCCTCCTGCTATGCCGACATCGAGCTGGCGGACTTCATAAACCACTGGGGCCATAACGCCAGGGGTGCTCACCCAGTTCTCTTCTGGCGCGTCGCCGCCAGCAAGGAGAAGCACAACATCCCTACGATGGTTGTCGACCCGCGCTACACGGGCACAATGGCGGGCTACGCCCAGATTAACCCGGCCAATAGCCTGAGCATCACGCTCAGGCCGAACGGCGACATCTCACTTGCGAACGCCATCGCCCACGTGCTCCTCAAGGAATACCCCAGGGCCGTGGACGACTCGTTCATCCGGCAGAACACCGAGGGCTTCGAGGATTACCGCCACGGAATAACCTCCCGCTACAGCCCCGAGCAGGTCATAGACAGGACGGGAATAGCCCCTCAGCTCGTCAAGCGGATCGCCCAGACCTGGGCCGAGGCCACGCTGCGGGGAAGGGAGAGGGGAAAGGGCGGAGTTCTCAGCTTCTGGGGCATCGGCTTCAACCAGTCCATCCACGGCCAACACCGGACCATAAGTATCGTCAACCTTCACCTGCTCACGGGAAACGTGGGCCGGCCGGGCTGCGGGCCTTTCTCAATGACGGGCCAGCCGAACGCGATGAGCGAGCGACTGATGGGTGGCCTCACCGGACGCCTCCCCTTCAACCAGGGGATAGAAAATGCCCCCCACCGCGACCAGATTGCCCTCGCCTGGGGGGTCCCACCCGAGCGCCTGGCAGAGACCGCGGCCCAGCCCAACAAGGGGTATGCCATAGGAATGATGGAGAGGGCCCTCAAGGGGGAGGTTCAAGCCATCTTCTTCAAGTACGCCACTCATATAGACCTGCCCGAGGTAAAGACCCTAGTGAGGCCCGCCATC
Source organism: uncultured bacterium (assembly GCA_964575845.1). Lineage (GTDB taxonomy): Bacteria > UBA8248 > UBA8248 > UBA8248 > CAZNSX01 > CAZNSX01. The sequence continues at coordinate 44,348 of CAZNSX010000011.1, forward strand.
ACCCGGACCTTCACCATCAGCACCGAGGCCTACCGCCACGCCCCGAACCTGCTCTATTCAGATGTCGTGTTCCCCGCGGCCACCCTCGGAGAGAAGTGGGGCGTTTACCAGAACTCCGAGCGGCGGATCTACGTCACCGACAAGGCCGTCGAAGGCCCCCCCAATACCAGGTCAGACCTCGACATAACGATCGACGAGGGAAAAAGGATGGCCGCCAAGCTCGGCCTCGACCCCGAAAAGGTTTTCCCCTACAGGAAGCGGCCCGACGGAACCTATGATGCCGAGGAGGTCTTCCGAAATATCTGCCGGGCCAGCCGGGGAAGCGACGCCGACCTGAGCGGCATCCTCGATGTGGAAGCAAGGGACAAGGTCTCCCCCTATGAGCAGATCCGGAAGCTGAAGGGCATCCAGTGGCCCGCTCCCACTTACGGCATCGCCAAGGCCGGAGGTGCGCCCCGCCGCTTCATGGACCAGGAGAAGTGGGTGGGCAAACCTTACGGGAATTTCCGCACCAAGAGCGGGCAGGCCCGTTTCAAGATCTGCGAGCAGGACTATTCGCGGGCTCGTGAGATCCTGGCCAAGCTAGACAAGGTGGGGAAGGACCCCGGCTTCTTCGTGATCGACCACCTGGACGTCCTGGTGGAGATGCGGGATAACGCACTCACCCCGGAGCTCCCTGATTTTGAATATCTGGGAAGGTCCATAGAAGAGTCGAAAAAAGAAGATAAATACCCCTTCTGGCTCAATCTGGGCATAGTTTTCGAGCACTTCCACACTTCAAAGACCATCCGTTCGGCCACCACGCGAAAGCTGGTGCCCGAGCAGTATGTGGAAATGCATCCCAACGATGCCGAAAGCCTCGGGGTAAGGGATGGCGAGTGGGTGAAGGTTGTCACCCCCCGGGGGAGCTACCAGGCCCGTGTTAGCATCGGGGTCAAGAGTTCGGTCAAGCCCGCCCGCAACAAGGTCCTGCAGGGCCAGCTCTTCTCGCCCTGGAACCTCTCGGTCGCGGATAGCGCCGACCCTGAGAAGAACCGATGGCTCGTTAATGAAACCTCGCACAGGGCCTTTGACCCGGTCTCGGGTCAGGCTGACTACAAGCACCTTAAGGCGAGAATAGAGCACATCTGACTTGCAGGAGGGTCCCTTTCGGGGGCCCTCCCAGTGGAGAAGCCGGAGGTGAGGGAGGGAAATCGCCTCAGCCGGAGAAGGTTCCTCGGCCTGGGCCTCTTTGCATTCTCTTCCGCCGCCCTCCCGCTTGGGCTCAAGCTCGGGGACCGCCCCCTGCGGGCTCCCACCTTGAGGCCGCCGGGCGCGCTTGCGGAGGAAGAGTTCCTGAGGCGCTGCATTCGATGCTTCAGGTGCGGGGAAGTCTGCCCGAATGCCGCCATTCGATTCATGGGCCTTGAGGAGGGGCTCAAGCTCTACCAGACGCCCTACATAAGGCCAAGGGAGCAGGGCTGTATGCTCTGCATGAAATGCACCGCGGTCTGCCCCACAGGAGCTCTTGAGAGGATAGAGAAGAGCGAGGAGGAGATTCTCTCCAGAGTGCGGATGGGAAAGGCTCGGCTCTATAAAGGCATGTGTTTCTCCTATAACGGGAGGACCTGCGGCGTGTGCTACAGGGCGTGTCCCTTTCCGGGAGTTGCGATGAAGATAAAGACCTTCGAAAGGCCCGAGGTGCTGGAGAAGTGCGTCGGCTGCGGCCTCTGCGAGAGGGCCTGCATCCACATCCCCCAGGCTATAAGGATAGAGCCCAGAGGCAAGAGCTGAGATGACACAGGCCCTCAGAAGAATCATTCAGGCCTTCTTCTTGCTCCTCATCCTGATTCTCCCCCTGCTGGGTCTCGCAGCCGCGCTCTACCAGGCCTATGGGCCACACGGGGGGCACTTGGCCTGGGTTGCGGGAGGAAGGGGCCACTGGCTTCTGCACGGGGCTCTTGAGAAGCTCTCAGAGCTTGGGTTTGAACCTTCGGCCCTGGCCGAGAGCTTTACCGGTACCCTCTGGTCTCTCAGGCTCTTTGGCCTTGAGATCGCAGACCCACTGGCAGCCCTTTCCTTCGTGCTCTCGGCTAGGGACATATATGCGCCCCTCCTGGCCGCCGTGGTCATTCCCCTGGGCCTGGCCTTCCTCATGGGGAGGGCCTTCTGCGGCTGGGCCTGTCCGGTGAATACCCTGGGGGAGGTTGCCCATGGGCTGAGAGCGCGGCTCGAAGAGAAGGGGCTTCTGAGCCCTTATGACTTCAGCTTCAGCCGGAGCAATAAGTACTACCTCCTCCTGGCGGGGCTCGCTGCGACATTCCTTTCGGGCTATTCGCTAATTCATCTCCTCTTGCCCTATCTGGCCCTGGGCCGCGGGGTTTTCCTCTACGTATTCTTCGGTAGCCTTTCCTTTGCTCTGGCTCTTCCCCTGGGCATTCTGCTCTTCGAGTTCTTCATATCCAGGAGAGCCTGGTGCCGGTACTTTTGCCCTGCGGGCGGGCTCTTGGCCCTCATCGGGCGGGTGAGCCTCCTCAGGGTCGAAGGAAAGGAAAATATGAGGTGTCCCCCTTCGTGTGTGAGCTGCCTCGAGAGTTGCGGAATGGGCCTCAACCCCCGAGCGGAGCGCCTCTGGCCGGAGTGCCACTTCTGCCTCCGCTGCATCTCCCGCTGCCCGAAATCTTTCATAGGGGTGCGCGTGGCCCCCATAAGCCGCGTGGCCCTGGCTGCTCTGGCCCTCTTATCGGTGATCTTCCTCAGCTTCTCACTGGCACGGGCCCATCACATCATGGGTCTCCCCCACTACGGCTATGCCGATAACTACCCACAGGTTCCCTCGAAGGAATATGTGCTGCGCGAGGGCCCCTACAGCGTCTATGCTGTGAGCTTTTTCTTCGAGGGGCTCCACCGGGAAAAGTCTACCTCCCCCGATGACGTGCAGCTCTACGTGGCCATCCATGATGAGCGGCAAGAGAAGCCTTACAAGGGTCCCCTCACAATAGAGCTTAGGGATGGTGCCTCACTGCTTGCCGCCTACAGGCGGGAAAAGCCCGATGAGGAGAGCACCTACCGGGCCAGGTACGCTCTGCCTCCTGGCCTGCGGGAGCTCGGACTAAGGGTCCTTTGGAGTGAGGGGGAGGGGAGGAGGAGCGTGAGCTTCCACATTGAGCTAGAGCGCGGGGGCTTTCCCTGGCGCGCGGTCCTGGTTGTGGGATTGATCGTCGCTGGGGCCCTTGCTCTCCTTCTCTTCTGGAGGAGGGCGCTCGTACGTGCGGCTTAGTCCTCCTCCAGACGAAGGGAACCTGAGGTGAAGAGAAGGGAGTTTCTCCAGGGGGGCTTTCTTAAACTTGCCCGCTCTTTTAGGGAGGGCGCAGAGGGGAAGCTGCGAGACCGCTTCCGCTTCCCCTGCCTCAGGCCGCCTGGGGCCATCGAGGAGGGGGAATTTCTTGAGCGGTGCCTCCCCTCCTGCGACCTCTGCGCTGAGGCATGCCCGCATGGGGCCATAAAGCCGGCGCCGGATGGGTTCGGCCTCCGGGCGGGCACCCCTTTCATTGAGCCCGGCGAGGCCCCCTGCTACCTCTGCCCTGAGCTTCCCTGCATAAAGGCCTGCCCCACAGGAGCCCTCGTTCCTCAGGAGAGGGAAAAGGTGCGCCTGGGAAGGGCCAGGGTCTTCCGGGAGAGCTGCCTGAGCTGGCGGAGGCATGACTTCGACTGCAGCTATTGCTATGAGCACTGCCCGCTGAAGGGGCGGGCCATTCGGATGACCTCAAGAGCTGGCCCGATAGTGGATGGCGATAGGTGCGCGGGCTGCGGAGTCTGTCAATACATCTGCGTAACAAACCCCCCTTCCATAATGGTCGAGCCCCGACGGGGCAGCTGACGCTTATTCCACCCTGAAGCTTTCTAAGGAATAGATCTTTTTCGAGCAGGTTTTCTTGAGGGAACGGAAGGACGTCTAATTACTTGAAGAAAAAAGAATAAATTTATATTATTTTATGAGGGTCAAGCATTAATTAAGGGGAAGGATATGTCCAAAATCTTCGCGAAGCTTAGGGGCCACGCCACTAACCTCATAGGTGGGCTCGGCTCCCACGGGGGCTTGATCCTCATCTCCATCGTCGTCCTCGGGGCGGTTCTCGCCGTGAACACCTACACCGCCATCCAGCGGCAGAGGGAGTTCATGCGAACCCGTCTCCTGCAGAAGGGCATAAGTATTGCCCAATCGCTTGAGGCCGGAACGCGCATGGGGCGCAGGATGAGCTCGGCGGAGGATATATTCAAGAGCCTGCTTGAAGAGCTGGCGAAGGCTGAAGGGGTAGCATTTATCGCGCTGGTAAGCAAGGAAGGGAAGTTCGTGGCTCACAGCCGCCCGGAGCTCGTGGGAAGCCCTCTCTCTTTGGCTGGGTACGAGGAGCGCCTGCGGATGGGCGAGGCCAAGCTGCTCGGCCCCGGAAACAGGGCGGAGCTTTTCATGGCAATGGTACCCTTCAACCACTTCCGTTTCGAGCCCCCGCCAGGGATGGAAGCAAGGGGCATGATGCCCATGAGGGCTTCCGCATTTCCTCTGGAAGAGGGGTTGAGGGTAGCGGTCGGGCTTGAGGGGAAGCTTTTGGAGAAGGACCGGGCCAGCATCCATCGCGAGATTTACCTCACCGCCGCTTTACTTCTGCTCCTGGGTTCCGCGGCCATCTACTTCTCCTTCCTGGCCCGGCGGTATGCCGCCGCCCGCCTGAGCGTGGGAAGGCTCGAGAGGGTGAAGGCCGAGATGGGCAAGTTCCTTCCCAGGGCCGTGAGCGGCCTGATCGAGAAGGACCCCGAGGGAGCCTCACTTGAAAAACGCGAGGCCGACCTCTCGGTAATGTTCCTGGACTTGGCCGGTTACTCCAGGCTCAGCGAGAAGCTCGAGCAGGGGGCCGTGAATGAGCTGGTTGAGCGCTATTTCTCAAGCTTTCTTGATTCCATCTATAGCCACGGCGGCGACATAAACGAGACCGCGGGCGACGGCCTCATGGCTCTTTTCCTCGCCGAGGATGAGAAAGAGCATGCGCTCTCGGCCGTGAGGGCGGCCCTGGCTGTTCGGGAGAGGCTCTCCAGGCTGAACCAAGAACTTCAGGGGGAGCTCTCGCCACTTGAGGTCAAGATAGGTATAAACTCGGGCCGGACCTTCCTGGGGTCGACCCACTTCCGGGGGACGACGGGCGACCGCTTCACCTATACCGCCTCGGGGCCCGTGACGAACCTGGCCGCGAGGCTTGCGGACCTGGGCCAGACGGATGCCATCCTCCTCGGGCCCGAGACCGCGAGGCGGGTGAGAGGGGCCTTTCCCCTTGCAGGGCTCGGCGAGGTCTGCTTCAAGAATATAGCCGAGCCCGTCTCCGTCTTCAGGGTGGAATAAAAGGAAGAAGCTCCCCCGCACCCCTCTTAAGCCCGGCCGGGCTTATTCTCCCATAGGGGGCAGGTGACAGGCTTCTCCTCAAAGTAGAGCCTGTGGCAGATGTTGCACCAAGTGCAGTATATGATATCCTCCCGCCTTCCCTCCCGGACCTTCAGGGGGAACTCTGGGTCGGCGAAAATAACTCTTCCCAGGCCAACCAAGTCTGCCTTTCCCCCGGAGAGCACCCGCTCCGCCAGCTCAGGCGTTCCGAGCTTTCCCGCGGTTATCACGGGTACCTTCACCTCTTCCTTGATAGCCGCAGCCAGCTCCACGTTTGTGGCATCTGGGTACTGGGCGGGGGGCACACAGCGCTCGGCGCTGTAGGAGTTCCACGCGCCCGCAGGAGCGTCATCCACCCGGCCCCCGACCGATATGTCAAGGATGTCCACCCCAGCGGCCTCAAAGCGCCTGGCGATCTCCCGGCTCTGCTTAAGTGTGTTACCGCCCGTGACGAAATCGTCCCCGTTGAAGCGGCAGGCAATGAGGAAATCATCCCCGGTCTCTTTCCTCGCGCCCTCCACGACCTCAAGGGCGATCCGCATCCTCCTCTCCACTGAGCCGCCGTACTCGTCCCTTCTCCTGTTAGCCCGGCGGGAGAGAAAATCAGCAAGCGTGTAGAGATGGCACATGTGGTACTCCACCCCGTCGAATCCCGCCCGCCGGGTTCTCCGTGAGGCGGCGACGAAGTATCCCACTATCTCCTTTATCTCCCCGCGGGTGAAATCTGCGGGCTTCCGCCGGTCCTGAAGGTTCTCCTTATCCGCCACCTGAAAGATGGAGGCCACCCCCTCCCCCCTTATCCCGTCCGTGAGCTCCCTCAGGGTGGGGATGAATGAGTCGTCATAGATGCCGAGGCCATAGGGGGTATATTTGGTCCTGGGGTTTACGCTCGCGGCCTCAAGTATGATGAGGCCAACGCCCCCTCTCGCCACCCTCAGGTAAAAATCCCGCTGACGCGGGGTCAGGTACCCCTCCCGCGTCGCCCAGTTAGTCTCGAAGGGCGCCATGACGAGCCGGTTCCTGAGCCTGACCCCCTTTATCTTAAGGGGCTCGAAGATGCGCAAGGCTTCTCCCTCCTCAGCCAGAAAATGGGGAGGGGAAACTCAGGCACCCCCTCCCCCTCGGGTCCTCTCACCAGCCCTCGAGCAGGCTCTCATCGATAAGGCGCTCTTCAAAGGGGAACTTAGTAACGACCTCGCAGCCCTTCTCGGTCACCACCACCCCATCTTCCAGCCGGAAGCCGCCCACGCCCACTTCACCCGCATAGGGCTCAAGGGAGAAGTACATGCCGGGCTCAAGCAGGGTGGCCGCCTCCCTGGGCACAAGTTCCGGGGTGCCCACGAAGGGAAGCTCCACTCCCGCCACCCCGAGGCCATGGCCCAGGAGGCCCCCAAGGACCCACTCCCCGGCCGCGGTACCCACCTCAAAGGTTGTGTTGCCGGGCTTTATGGCGGCCTCTGACTTGCGCAGGGCGTTATAGGCCGCCGTGTGAAGCTCCACCTGACGCCTTGTGGGCCTGGCGTCCCCGCAGATGACGGTACGGGTGAAGTCGCCGTAATAGCCGTTGAAGCAGGCGCCCATGTCGATTATGACGAGGTCGCCGTACTCCATGATACGGTCCGAGGTGAAGCGCCGGTATGGGGCTGTGGCGCCTCCCGAGCACACTATGCAGTTAGTGGTCTGCGAGCCCTCAGAGCCAAGGTGGTCCATCGTCTCAAAGATGACCCCCCTAACGTGGCTCTCCTTGACCCCCGGCCTGAGGAACTCGAGGCCCGCCTGCATACCGGCTATGGTGAAGGAGTTTGCCATCTTGAGGCACTGGATCTCATCCCAGGTCTTTATGGCCCGAGCCTGGAGCATCACTGCCTGCGCATCCCCCCACTCCATCTTCGGGGCCGCCTTGGGAAAGCCCGAGAACATGCCCGTGGACCACGAGTCAACGCCGAGCCTCTTGGGGCTCTTTATGCCTAAGTCTGAGAGCTTGCCGAGCACCTCCTTTAGCCACATCTGGGCCCCGCCCTCGCTCTCAAGGCCGCCGCCCGGCGAGGGGAAGGAGGTATCCGCCACCCAGGGCATGCGGAGCTTGCAGTGGTCGATGTCCATGGTGAAAAGGAGGGGCTCCCCGCCCTTGGGGAGCACGCAGGAGGCTATCCCCCAGAACATCATGGGGAAGCCGTGGTTGCGGAAGCCCGTTAAGTAGCGGATGTTCTCCAGGCGGAAGATGAGAATCGCATCCATATCGGTCTTTGCCAGGGCGTCCTTTGCCTTCTTTAGCCTCTCCCGCCGCATCCGGTCATAGTTTATCCCCTCCTCCCAGTCCTGGCCCATGACGCCGTGGCCCAGGTCTGAGTAGGGGCGCTCGAACTCCGTTCCCGATGGGCCCCGCCCCAGGTCGCTCGGCTTATCGAAGTCCCGGCTCCTGAAGCTCGGGTCCACCACAGGAACCCTGCGCCGCATGGCATCATAGAGTCTATCGTGGTGCATGGGTCTCCTCCTCTCTCTGAGCTAAGGAAATGTTTTTAATGCAAGGGGTGCCCTTAAGGATAACCTCATTCGCTCTACGCTGTCAAAACTCTGCTGTGATGGGCAAGGCTTCCCGGTTCATTGACAAGGGGGCTTTCCTCTGGTAATGAGGAGCGAGCGTCTGACTCTGGCATTTCTCATTAGCAAAAGGGGACTAACTCTGGGAGAGACCTTATGAAAGCCATGGTCCTCAGGGATGTCGGGAAGCCCCTGATATATGAAGATATGGAGACGCCGAAGCCGGGCCCCGGAGAGGCGCTCGTGAGGGTCAGGGCGTGCGGGGTCTGCCACACCGACCACGCGGTGTGGGAGGGGAAGGTTCAGGTGCCCCTCCCCCACATCCTGGGTCACGAGGGAGCGGGTGAGGTGGTTGAACTGGGGCCGAGCGCGGCGGGCATCCGCCCCGAGATAAAGGAGGGGGACCGCTGCGCCATCTACTGCTACATCACCTGCGGGGCGTGTCCAAAGTGCGTTGACGGAAGGGAGAACATCTGCGAGAACTTCGGCGGCAGGATAGGCTTTGAGGTTCCGGGGAGCTATGCCCAATATGTGAAGGTTCCGGCTAAGAGCTGCATAAAGATCCCGGACGGGGTGAGCTTCGAGCAGGCGACCCTCTTCCCCGATGCCCTCTGCACCCCCTACCACGGGCTCGTGAGGAGGGGGAAGCTCAGAGCGGGAGAAGACGTGGTCATCCTGGGAGTAGGGGGCCTGGGGATACACGGCGTCCAGGTGGCAAGGGCGCTCGGCGCACGGGTCATCGCCGTCGATATCGATGAGGGGAAGCTTGAGAAGGCCCGCGAGCTCGGAGCCTCATCCACCATAAACGCCGCACAAGAAGAGACCGCAGAAGCCATACTCAGGGAGACCTCAGGCCGGGGAGCCCACCTCATCCTCGAAGGCGTGGCCAAAAAGGAGACGATGGAGGCATCCCTAAAGGCCCTTAGGAGAGGGGGCCGGCTCGTTATGATGGGCTACGTGGCGGGCTCCTCATTCTCTGTGGAGCAGGACGCCCTGCTCTTGCGGGAGTACGACATCTTGGGCACCCTCTCCATCTGCCGGGCCGACATGCTTGAAGTGATGGAGCTCGTGGCGGACGGGAGGGTAATCCCCCAGGTGGTGGAAGAGTATCGGCTGGAGGAAGCAAACAAGGCCCTTCAGGGGTTTGACACCCGGGGGCCCGGAAGGGCAATCCTCAAGTGCTAACGGGTAAGTGCTGAACCGGGCGGGTCATGGCCGCGGCGTGGCCATGAATACCACATGATGGCGAGACGCGGCCTCGCCCCACCCAATTTTCCATGGCGGGGTTGCCTTAGGTGACCTGCTTATCCTTCTCCGTCACCTCCCCGTCATAGACATAGCCCGAGTCTTCGAGGCTTCCGACCTCTGTATATATTCCTACGGCCTCCATATCTTCCGTGGGGCTCAAGTTCCTCGTCCAGTGGGTCACCCCCTTGGGGATGAAGACGCAGCTTCCGGCTCCGAGCTCATACTCCTTATCACCAACCCCGCCGGCCACCCTTCCCCTTACGATGTAGTAGATCTCATCGGCCCGGAGGTGGCGGTGCTTCTTGTGCGCGGCGCCCGGAGGGAATACCGCCCTGAACATCGTGGCATTGGTTGAGCCAAGGTTCCCCTTGTTGCAGATGAAGCGGATATCCATCTTGTGCCAGCCCTCTTCCTCGGCCACGGGCTCTGGCGGCACATCTTCGAGCTTGGTGAGCGGATAGTCGGGCATCGCCCTTCCTCCTTGATGCCCCGCGCCGCTCATTTGATCTTCCTGTCCTTCTCGGTCCACTCCCCGTCATAGACGTAGCCCGAGTCCTCGAGGCTCCCGACCTCGGTATAGATGCCCACGAGCTCCAGCTCCTCCGTCGGGCTCAGGTTTCTCGTCCAGTGGGTCACGCCCTTGGGGATGAAATGGAGGCTTCCCGGCCTCAGCTCTTGCTCCTCATCTTCCGCCCCGCCGGCGGCCCTTCCCCTTATGATGTAGTAGATCTCATCGGCCTTCGTGTGATGGTGCTTCTTGTGCGCGCCCCCCGGCGGGAAGACCGTCCTGAACCAGGTCGCGTTCTTTGAGCCGAGCCTATCCTTCGTGCAGATGAAGCGGATGTCCATCTTGTGCCAGCCTTCTTCCTCCGCAACCGGCTCGGGCTTCACCTTATCAATATGAGTCGTCGGGTACTTAGCCATCTCGGGTCCTCCTCAGAAGGTGAAAAATCCAGAAGAGAGACGGGCCAGAGTATAGCACGGCTCCCCGGTATCGAAAACCCTGACATCCGGCCCGGACCGATTTCAGGGGAGCAAATCAACCCGATCTGGGTCGGATGATGGGCAACAACACATACGCTTGCCGGTCTGGGCCTGTGTGCAGCGTCACCTTACCGCCGAAGATATCCGCCGGGCGGTCGCGTGAATCGTTGTGGAGAAAGGGCCCGACGCCCGTGAACTGCGCGGGCATGTTCGGCAGCCCTTGGCTCGCCCCACCGGGATAGACGTAGTCCTTCCCCCGCACCGAGAGAGCGATGCGGTATCCGGCGGGCACCACGATGCAGGTCGGCCAGATCTCGACATCGAGTTCGTACACTTCGCCCGGCGTCAGGGTCTGTTTCTCGTCGTGGGTGTGATAAGGCCGGTAGGGCCGCGTCAACTCCGGGTCGAGTTTCCGGTGGGAAGCGCGCAGCCAGCCCTGGGCGACGGGTGTGTGGGGGTCGAGGGCACCCCTGAAAGTCACCTCCTTCATCTCGGGCGTGAACACGCGCAGGACGAGAAAAATATCCGCGTCTTCCGTCTCGGATGAAACGAAGAGCTTTGCGGCCGATGGCCCGGTGACCTCGGTCTCCTCATCGAGCGGCGGAGTCAGGAACGTGACGCCATCGCCCAAGCCTTCGTAGGTTATGGCGCCTTCGGCGGATACCGGCTCCCGGCTGAGGCTGTGGCCCGCAGGGTTGAGGTAGAACTTGGTCCACTGCGTGCGGCCGAGCGGCCATTCATCCTCGCGGCGCTCGACGAACTTCTCGCCGGGATGGCGCACCCGGAGCAGTACCCTCGGCTGGTCCTTCCAGCCCGTGTCCTCGCCCTTCAGGAAGTGGCCGAAGAACTTTTTCTGCAGGCCCACGCCGTAGTCGGTGTAGAAATGGGTCCAGTGCTCGAGCCCGTGCACTTCGAGCCATTTTCGCTCGGAGGCCGCGCGCACGAAGGCCTCGAGGTTTCCGCGCGGATGAAGTCCCTGGCCCCCCCAGTTGGCCGCGGATAGGAAGGGAACAGTGACCTTCGACCAGTCCGGCATGCGCTCCTTCCAGTACTCGTCATAGAGCGGATGGGAGCGAAAATCCTGGCCTAAATCGCAGCGGTTGGTCCCCAGTTCTTCCTCGGAAAGGGTCTCTGGGCCGGAGACCCAATCGCCGTTCACGCGGCTTCTGTAGCCCCGCTCTCCGAGGCCATGTTGCCTGGACTTCGCCCGCCTCTCGAACCAGTTGGCCCCGAAGATTGACAGGATGCCCCCGTGGTAGCCCATTTCGCGGTAGAAATCGGCCGCGCCCTCCCACGCGCACATGGCCGCCAGGTGGGGAGGCTGCAAGGAGGCCACCTGCCACTGGTTCATCGCGTAGTAGGAGATGCCGTTCAGGCCCACCTTGCCGTTGCTCCATGGCTGTGCGGCGGCCCACTCGATGCAGTTGTAGAGGTCCTCGGCCTCGCGCAAGGAGAAGGGGTCGAGATAGCCCGGCGAGCGGCCAGCGCCCCGCGAATCGACGCGCACGCAGGCGTAGCCATCGGGCACCCACTTCTCAGGGTCCACCACTTCCCAGTTCTGGTACTTGTTGGTGGAGCCCGCTGGAACGTCCGGATGGTCCTCGGCCATGAGCTCCCACTGAACGGGGTAGCCGTCTTGAAAGGCGAGCCACTTCCCGTAAACGCCGTAGGTAAGGATCACCGGGTACTTGCCTTCCTCGACAGGCCGGAAGACATCGGCACGGAGCACAAGGCCATCCTCCATCTCGATGGGGACGTCCCAGTCGATCAGCATCCCGTCTCTGATTTCGCTCTTGTACTGGCTCATCTCGTCCCTCGCTTTCCGGCCGTCAAGTTCCCGTTGTTCGAACCAACCGCTTGAGGCTTGCCTTTATATGGTCGAACTGATTTCCCCTCGATTCCCCTGAGAAGGTGAAAAATTCAGGAGAGATGGGCCAGAGGATAGCACGGGGGCTGAGGGGAGGGCAAGGGGGAGGAGAGGGTACCGAAAAGAGGCAGGAAAGGAAACAATAGTTTATTTTTTTATTGAAAGTTTGGTTTTATGGAATTATAAGAATTATGGCTCGGAAAATCAGTGAGAACAAGAATGTTAAGGGGATGGAGTATACTCTGACCTTCTAAAACAGAAGATTTTTATTAACCGTACTGGCATAATTAGCGCATGAATCGTGAGGAAATCATTTTCTGGAGAGACAAGTACGACCGCGAGGAAGATCTTTACAATAAAGGCACAGAAGAAGAACTACACGCAAAGTTCAGGAGAAATCAGCACGTCACGAAAGAAGACCTCGAAGCCATAATGAAGTGGAAGTTCCAAGGCAGACTTACGGGAAGACAACAAATGAACCTGGCAAGGCTCAAACCTATCGAGGACTGGGTCGCAAAGAAAATCACCAGTTTGGCGTTCGAGATGCCCGAAGATAAATTCAAGCTGAAACTCCTCAAGTCCATAGATGGTGTAGGAGAGGCCGTAGCCTCGGTAATCCTCGCATTCTACGAGCCGAAAGACTACGGCGTCCTAGACTTCCACGCGTGGCACGGCCTTTTCAGCAGTGATAAAAAAACCTTTACAGAGCAAGACTGCCTCAAATATTTCAGAGAACTGAGGAAACTCGCAAGACAAGTCGGTCTTCCTTGCAGAGATGTTGAGAAGGCCATATTCAAAAAAGACTTAGACAGTCAAAAATGAGGCAAAGAGGACCTTTGCGGCCAATAGCCGGCTAGTTCCCGGCTGCGCCATGACTTTCTATATCAAATAACGCCGAGGCGCAGCATCGCCCTACCCTCTGGTTCGCGTTTATTTCAGAGATAATTATTCCTTGTTCATAAGCATTACCGCCGACCGTAGAAAAATAGGATGGTGAAAAGATGGCCACAGAAATCAAAGTATGGCAAGTGGAGGACGGAAGGTTGTTTCCCTTGGAAACTACAATGGCTGAGGCAGGGAGGAAAGAAAAGGAGGACCTTGAGGAATGGATAAAGAATAGTCCTAGCTTATTGGGAGGAGATATTCTGATAATAGGGGAGCAAGTGCAAACAAGGTCTGGGCCTATGGATTTACTTGCGATAGACGCGGCTGGAAATGCTGTCATCATAGAACTAAAAAAGGACAAAATTCCCCGGGAAGCCTTAGCCCAGGCTATAGATTATGCTTCCGATGTCGCCTCGTGGGATGTGGATAAACTGAATGAGCTATGCGAGAAGTATAAAGGACAACCGCTGGATGAATATATGGGGGAGAGCTTTGAAGATCTTGGTGTAGAGGATATTTCGCTTAACCAGGCTCAAAGAATCCTTCTGGTTGGAACTTATATTGAGGAATCCTTGCAAAGGATGATAGAGTGGCTTTCAGGAAATTATGAATTGGCTATAAACGCTGTGGTCTTGAGATATATTCGGACCAAGGGCGGTGAAGAATTGATTGGGCGCACGGTGATAATACCCGAGGAAATAGAAAAAGAGAGGAGCCAGAAACAGCAAAGAAAAATACCAATGTCAGATGAACCCGGGAATTATGATGATGATGAGCTAAGGAATTATCTAATGGAATATCTTTCTAGTGAAAGGCCCACTCCCCGCCGAGTTAGAGAAATTTTATTACCTCTATGCGTAGACCATGAGCCTGTTAGGCGCGAGGAGATTAAGAATCAGCTTATTAAGATAGAAGAGGTAAAAGACGAAGGACGAGCCGGCTTAATACTTACAACAATATCAAGGGCATTGGGGATTCCGCAACGGGATTACTTGCGTCAAGTAATTCGTTATGAGAAGGTGAGTCCTTGGGAGAAAGAAAATTATAGGATTGAAGAGAAATATAAGGATATGATCAGGGAGTTATTAGACGAATTAACGATGCGCAAAAAAGGAAGTGGTCCAGTTCAATAACTCAAATGATGGAATGACAGAGATAGATAGGTACATCGCATGGCTTGAAAAGGATGAGGCCAGCAGCAGGCCCTATCGTGCTCAGCGCTTGCGGCTGTTGGTGGAGGAGTACGGGCCGGAGGAAAGCATACGCCTCTTTTCCGGCGACCGATCAGCGCCATTGCGTTCGAGGAGGCAAGGCAGGCTTACCTTCACGGCCTTTTCATGGCTTGCGCGATCTTGTGCCAAGTGTGTTTGGAACACATGCTCGGGGGCCTATTTCGGCTTGCTGGCCGTGATGACCTTGATCGGGCCTCCTTTGAAACTTTACTCCGGGAAGCGCGAGAGGAGCGGTATTTGTCCGAAGAAGAGTTCACGCTGTTTGACCGCCTTCGGAAAATTCGTAATCCTTATGCGCACCCGCGGTCCCCAACCAGCAAGGGTTCGCTATTGCGTAGGGCGATCGCTTCCGATACCCCGGTGGAAGATGTGGTGGTTCATGACGCGGAGCTAGCGATCAGAGCGCTCCTTCGTCTTTGCCGCCGGGCGCCTTTCAATCTATCAGAGGAAATGAGTGTATAACCCCCTTTATGGCGAATAACCTAGCTTTGTCAGCTCCTGCACTTCCTGTCTTCGCGCCAGCATCTTCCCTTTCCACTGGAAGCCGGCGAGCTCCCGCCCGGTGAGCATCGATCTTAGAAAATGTCAATCTGGAGCCTCGCCCCACCCAAGCTGGAGCCTTTCACCCTGACCCCTTAAGGCCTCATTTCCTCCCTCACCTCCCCTCCCCCCAAATTTGACTTTTCCTCCCAAATCCCCGACCCTTGGCCTTAAAATATCGGGGTTTGCGGGAGGGGGGGCGCTTTTTTCGCGCTCCTTCATCTGAAGGGCTTGTTCGCGATAAATCTTTTCCGCTTTTTTCGGCTGCTTAAGGATGTGGCCGGGGGTTTTTGATGCGCGATCGGCTCATCGGGGCGGTGTCAATTCTGCTGGCTCTCTGGGCGTTCCACCTCGCCGCAGATAGGGCGCCCGTTCCTTTTCATAAGCGATTTTTGCCGGAATGGGTTGTCGTATCGGATGATTGGAGTCCTTCCGCCGTGCGCCACGGCAGAGCCGATGCTGTCGAGAATCGGGTGGCGCGCCCGCGCTTCATGATTCCGTTTTCCCTCTCCGATAGCTACCTGGTCCGTGTCTTTTATTTTCTCGAAGGAGATGAGCCGGCTGCGGTTTTCTTCTCCGGGAAAAGAGTCGGCCGCTTGAAGGCGGGAGGGAGATGGAACCGGGAGGTTTTCTCCACGCCTTTTGTGCCGGCTAAAGAGAAACGGGAAATTGCGTTCGAACTGCCGGAAGGAAGCCGACTCTCAATCCGGCGGGTCGATCACCGGAATTACCTCCTCAATATAGACTCCATCTTCCTTGTGAAACCGGAAGGCGGAAGCAGGGAACCGTACAGTGCGGCCTGGCTGTTCCTCGTGCTGGCCGCCCTGATTGCGATCGGGGCCTCTGCGATTGTGCTGAGACGCGGCGGGAAAGGGGGAGCAGGTTCTTCGGGGCGAACCTTCTTGCCGGTCGGGGTCCTGGGAATATTGATCGTCTCCTTTCAATTTTTCTCCGGTTATTCGATTCATGCCCAACCGGCTTTCCTCTCCGTAATATTCGGGGCCGTGGCGGCCGGGGCCGCGCTTGCGGGGGCGCGCTGGAGATGGCGCATCCTTCTGGAAAGATTGGCGCTTGTGTGCGTGGCCATAATTTTCGCGTTGGTGATTGTCGAAGTTGCGCTCCGGGTCTGGGACCCACCCATAAGCCGGGGCCGCGTGCGGAGCTACGCCAGGTTCTCCCCTGAATTCGGCTGGCTGAATCGCCCCGGCGTGAAAGGCTGGCATGTGGATATCGGCTACCACATCCGCATCAACCGCCATGGCCACCGGGGGCCCGATTATCCGGTGGAAAAACCTCCGGGCGTCTTCCGCATCCTGGGGCTGGGTGATTCGCTCACCTTCGGCTGGGGCGTCGAGGAAGATCAAATATTCTTAAACGTGATGAAGGAGCGGCTCCTCGAGGAGGGGTACAGGGTGGAGGTCCTGAACGCCGCGGTGCCTGCGTGGCACAGCGTCCAGTCTCTGCATTATTTTCAAAAGGAGGGGGTCCGTTTTCAGCCCGACCTCGTGGTGATGAGCTTCTTCGTGGATGATGTGTACTACGCCAAGATTGAGTCTTTTCTCAAAGGGGAAATTGCCCAGCGAACCCGCGAGGAGGAGGCCGAGATAGCCCGACACAAGGGCGGAACCGCCAGCATGCTGCGCCTCTACAACATCTGGTTCAATTATCGTAGGCTCCGGAGGGCATCGAGAGAGCTCATCCGCCGGAATCCCTACCCGGACTTCAAATCCGAAAGGAAGGCGCTCCGACGGGACTTCGATAAGGATCCTGAGCTGGTTGCGGGTGTGGAGAAGGTGGTTTCCGAATGGGCCGAAATTCGAGAGAAGTTGGGCGTTCCGATAATCTTCTCTTTCATCCCGGCGGGGGGCTCACTCAATGCCCCCGCCTACCAGGGCGATAGCCGGGCGCTCCGCAAGGCGAGCCTCGCCTCGGGCTTTCCGTTTCTGGATGTCATCCCGCTCTTTGAAAAAGAGCCCGACCCCCGGAAGCTCTATCTCCTTCCCCGAGACGGGCACGTGAGCGCGGCGGGCCACGCGGTGATCGGCGAGGCGCTCGCTCAGATGGTGTTGAAGGGGGGCTGGCTGAAGAAGTAGGAAAGTTTGACTTTTACGGCGAAATGGCTGAGCTTTGGCCCTAGAATATCGGAGCTTTTAAGAAAAGCAGGGTAGGTCAAGGCCGCGCCGTGACAGCGCACATCAAATAACGGCGAGGCGCAGCCCCGCCCTTCCCCATTCAGGGGGGCAAAAGAGAGGTCGGGGCCTTTGCCATCTTATCTTCAGGGAGGGTGCAGCCATGGAATTGCGCAGGCAGCGCGATAGCCAGCAGTGGATGCTCGACCTTGCGGTAAAGCTCACGGGCCGTGTGCAGTCCTTCGAGATAGATGAGGCGGAGCATCCGGGGAGCCCCAAGAACTACAGACAGGTCTCAAAGCTACAGGCGGAGCGTGGGGACCGCTATGCGGCTACGGCGAGGGCGTATGAGAGGATGGGCTACGGGGAGACGGCGGTTGAGATCTACTACAATGCCGCAATGGACTACCGCCTGGCCCAGCACGCGATCTTCTATGACGACCACCCGCGCAAGATAGAGCTCCACGGCAAGATGAGCGAGTGCTTCGACCGGATAATCGAGCTCAGCAACTACAGGATAGAGAGGGTGGAGGTGCCCTTCGAGGGAAGCCATATCCAGGGCCTTCTTCACCTCCATCCGGGGGGAGAGCCCCGGCCCTGCATCCTTTACATGCCGGGGATGGACACGACGAAGGAAATGTTCCCGCACCCCGTGCATAACATCGCGCTCGAGCGCGGCCTGCACTGCCTCTCCATGGACGGCCCGGGCCAGGGTATAAGCAACCTCCGCAAGATACGCGCTGTCGGAGATAACTACGAGCGCGCAGCTAAGGCGGTCATCGACTACCTGCAATCTCGCCCCGAGGTCCTCCCCGGCAAGATAGCCCTCTACGGCGTGAGCATGGGCTGCTTCTGGAGCGTTAGGATTGCGGCCCGTGAGGAGAGGGTTGCGGCTTTCTGCGCGGGGGTGGCCTGCTTCAACCCCAATAACACCATCTTCAGCCAGAGCTCCCCGCGATTCAAGCAGGTCTTCATGTACATGGCCGGCATGGCGGATGAGGCCGAGTTCGACGCCATGGTCGAGAACATGCACTGCGAGGGGTATGGGAAGAAAGTGAGATGCCCTACCCTTCTCGTCACGGGGGAGTTCGACCCGCTCTCGCCGCTTGAGGACACGCTCGCCCTTTTCGCCGAGCTCGCGCCGCCGAAGGAGCTCTGGGTCTTCGAGGACGAGTATCATCCCCTCTGGAAGCTTGAGGGGAACGGAGGCCTCGGGATACATCAGCCCGTATGCGACTGGTTCAGCACGGTGCTCAGGGGGGACGGCCTGCCCGAAGGTCACGACAGGAAGGCCTACATCCGGAAGAGGGGCTCCGGGCCCTGGGGAGAGGGGACGGAGTTCACGCGCGAGCTGCCGCCGGAACACCCCTATTTTTAGCAATGCGAGGTGAAGAAAGGCTCCCACGAGATATTTCAATCAATAAGTCGGGTAGGTGACAGCCGTGCCGTGACTCTCCCTGCTAGATGATGGCGCGGCTCAGCCCCCACCTGCGCGAGCTTCCCCTTCTCCCCTCCTGAAAAATTTGACTTTTCCGAGCAAATACCCCATCTTTGGCCTTAAAATATTGAGGCTTCTGCCAGTCGGGGGCGCTTGCCTCCGGCTTAGGGCCTTTTCCTGGATAAATCCTGAAAGGGGGAAAGCTTATGGAGCCCGATGAGAAAACCTGTCTGAAGATCCTGGAGAAGATGATCACGAACCGCCATTTTGAGCTCCGGGTGGCGGACCTTTTCGCCGCGGGGAAGCTCCCTGGCTTTGTGCACCTCTCCATAGGGGGCGAGGCGGTCGCGGCCGGCGCGGGAGCCTGCCTGAGGGAGGATGACTACATCATCACAACCCACCGTGGCCACGGCCACTGCATCGCCAAGGGCGCCGACATCCGCCGCATGATGGCCGAGCTCTTTGGAAAGCGCACGGGCTACTGCAAGGCCAAGGGAGGCTCCATGCACCTGGCCGACATCGGGGTGGGCATCCTGGGGGCTAACGGCATCGTGGGCGCGGGCTTCCCCATCGCAATAGGCTCCGGCGTGAGCTCTCAGTACCGCGGAGGCGACCAGGTGACGGTCTGCTTCTTCGGCGACGGCGCATCAAACCACACGACCTTCCACGAGGCCGTAAACCTCGCCTCCATCTGGGACCTTCCGGTCCTCTTCGTCTGTGAGAATAACAACTGGGCCATCTCGCTCAAGCAGTCCGAGCACCAGCGGGTAAAGAACGTGGCCGACCGCGCCTCCGCCTACGGCATCCCGGGCGCGACCATAGACGGAAACGATGTCATAGCCGTCTATGAGACGGTCGGCGAGGCGCTCAAGAGGGCGAGGGAGGGAAAGGGCCCGAGCCTCATCGAGTGCCGCATCCACAGGTGGCGTGGGCACTTCGAGGGAGACCCGCAGGTCTACCGCACAAAAGAAGAAATAGATACCGGAATGGGGGAGGACCCCTTGAAGAAGTTCAAGGAGCTACTCCTCAAGAGGAAGATAATCACCGAGAAGAAGTACGGGGAGATGGAAAAAGAGGCCCTCTCCCGGATCGACGAGGCGGTCAAGTTTGCCGAGGAGAGCCCTCTTCCCGCTGCCGAGGAGGCGCTTGAGGATGTTTACGTATCCTATCCATGACTTTTTCCGGGAGGGAGGGAGATGAGAGAGATAACTTTTAGCGAAGCCCTTAATGAGGCCCTCCGGGAAGAGCTGAGGAGGGATGAGACGGTTTTCCTGGCGGGAGAAGATATAGGCGTCTTTGGCGGCATCTTCGGGGTGACGGCGGGGCTGCAGAAGGAGTTCGGCCCAAAGAGGGTGAAGGACACACCCATAAGCGAGACGGCAATTGCGGGCGTTGGCATGGGCTCTGCCATAACGGGGCTCAGGCCCGTTGTCGAGATAATGTTTGCCGACTTCCTCTGTGTCTGCATGGATGAGGTCGTGAACCAGATAGCAAAGACCCGATACATGTACGGCGGTGCGGTCAAGGCTCCGCTTGTCATCCGCACTGAGGGCGGGGCCGGCTTCAGCGCCGCTGCCCAGCACTCGCAGAGCCCCGAGGCCTGGTTCGTGCACGTGCCGGGACTCAAGGTGGTGATGCCGGGGACCCCCTATGACGCGAAGGGACTTCTAAAAAGCGCGATAAGGGACGACGACCCGGTCCTCTTCATAGAGCATAAGGTCCTCTACGCCACAAAAGGCCCGGTGCCCGAGGAGGAATATACCATCCCCCTGGGCAAGGCAGAGGTCAAGCGCGAGGGGAAGGATGTGACGGTAGTGGCCTACTCCCTCATGCTTGGAAGAGCCCTCTCCGCCGCGGAGAAGCTGGCAAAAGATGGGATAGAGGTCGAGGTCATAGACCCCAGGACCCTTAACCCCCTGGACAGGGATACCATAGTGGAGTCCGTGAGGAAGACGGGGAAGTTCGTCGTGATGCACGAGGCTCCCCTCACCGGAGGCTTCGGCGCGGAGCTCTCGGCCATCGTGACCGAGAGGGCCTTTGACTCTCTTGATGCTCCGCCAAAGCGCGTCGCCTGCCCGGACGTCCCGATACCCTTTGCGCCCGTGATGGAGCAGTTCTGCATCCCGGATGAGGAGGACCTGATAAAGGCGGTCAAGGAGTTCTTCTGAGAAATGCGATGGAGCCCTAAAGAAGAGGGTGGGACGCCGGGGAGCTTGATGGTGCCCCTTAACCCTTGCTCCCCGGCGTGGCCGGTCCCACCCTAGATGGGGGGAGATCCCTGGGGGCTGGCGGTAAAGAGCAGGCCAGAGTTCAAGAACTCAAGCCGCGTTTGCGGACCTCTTGCCTATGCTCTCCCCTTTCATGTGGGCGGATGCCCACCGGAAAAGGCGCCTGACCCTTCCCTCGATCTCGCCTTCTTCCACCATCTGCTCTATCCGGCGGAGGGCTTCCCCACGGCCCATCCGGGCGTAGCTGAAGATGGCCTGAGCAGAGGCCTCATCCGCGCCCGTGAGCTCGATGAACCTTTCCTTGGCCGCTTCATTCCAGCTGAGAAGCCCGGCATCCTCGATGTCGAGAAGGGCACTGAAGGCCCTCCTGTGCTCCGGGGCCCTGAAGTGATAGGGGGTCAGGCCCATCGCCGCGGCCTCGAAGGGGAGTACCTCCTGAGGATGGAAGGCCATGGCCGAGAGGAGGTCCCGCTCAAGGGCGAGCTCCCCCTCGGGCTCCCTTTTCCATTCAAAGCCCTCTTCCTTTCCCCTCTGCCAAACACTCCTTTTAGACATCTTTTTCATCTCCTTTCCTGCCTGATGAGCTCCTCCCCCTCTTTCCTACCCTGCGACCTACCTATAAGGCTCCTCTGTTTCTCAAGCGAAAAAATGGCGAAGGCTCTTTCCAAAATAAAACACTTCATTTTCAATGTTATTCTGAGATAATTTCATTCTTTATAAAATATAAGCGAAAGAAAAGCGAAAGTCAATAAAAATTTCCCCCTTTCTGTGAACTCCAAATAATTCTTTGAACTTGACCTTCGTATTTTCTTCGCCTATACTTAATGAATGAAAAAGCCGCCTCTGGGAGGATGGCGATGTACCTGACTCGACGGCAGCGGGAGATCTTTGAGTTCATAAGGGATTTCATAGGGCGGCGGGGCTACTCCCCCTCCATTGCGGAGATAGGGGAGCGCTTCGGTCTCTCCTCCCCCGCCACAGTCCATAAGCACCTTCAAAACCTCGCCTCCAAGGGTCTCATCCGCAGGGACTGGAACCGAAGCCGCGCCATAGAGCTCGTGGAGCAAAGAGAGGAGGAGAGAGAAGTGCCCCTGCTGGGCGTCATCGCGGCCGGCGAGCCTATAACCGTCTTTGAGGGGGCGGAATCCCTCCCCATCCCCTGGAGGGGAAGCGCCCACGGGGTCTATGCCCTCAGGGTTCAGGGGGAGTCCATGGTGGAGGACGGCATCCAGGACGGCGACTACGTCATCATCGAGAAGAGGCAGGAACCCCGGCAGGGGGAGACCGTCGTGGCCCTCATTGAGGGCGAGCGCGCCACACTAAAGCGCTTTTACCGCGAGGAGAAAAGAATCCGCCTGGAGCCCCGAAACCCTGAGCATGAGCCCATCATCCTGGAAGATGGGGAGCTCCTCATCCAGGGGGTCGTGGTGGGTCTCCTCAGGCGGTTCAGGTAGTCCATGGAGGTCCGACCTTACAGGGAATTCGCCCTCTTCTATGACCGATGCGTGGGCCGGCAGTACTACATGGCCTGGCAGGTCTATTTCGAGGAGCTCGTCGCCCGCCACGGGATAGAATACGAGAGGGTGCTCGATGCGGGCTGCGGCACTGGCCTCGTGGTCAAATATTTCATCGACCACGGAAAGGAGGCCTGGGGCTTTGACCTCTCGCCCGAGATGCTTGAGGAGGCGAAGAAGAGAAATTCGGGAAACCGCGCAAAGCTCTTGATAGCCTCCTTCACAGATTTTGACCTCCCCATCACCTTTGACCTCATAACCTGCAACTACGACTCCCTCAACTACCTCATAGAGGACGGTGGGCTCAGGGAAGCCCTCTCCCGCTTTCACCGGCACCTCGCCCCCGGCGGCCACCTCATCTTCGACCTCAACACCACCTATAACCTAGAGCACGAGTGGGGGGATGAGAAGGTCTTCCTGCACGGGGATGAGGGGGTGACGAGCATTTGGAAGACCTCCTGGGATGCGGGAAAAAAGGTCAATTCCCTCCTGATGATAAATTTCCTCAAAGGCCCTGACGGCCTCTACAGGAGGAGCGAAGAGCTTCACCCGGAGCGCGGCTATGAGGTGGAGGAGGTTCTGGCGCTTCTGAGGGAGCTGGGGTTCGCAGACCTCCACACCTACGACCTTGATACCGACCCCTTAAGCCCGCCCACCGAGAAGAGCGGGAGGGTGGTTTTCCTGGCGAAAAGGGGCTGACCGGGATCTCGCCCCATCTTGAGGGTCATCCATGAAGGCCAAAAAGCGCTGCGCATGGTGCGCGGGCGACCCCCTCCTTGAGAGATATCACGACATCGAGTGGGGAAAGCCCATAAGGGGGGAGAGGGAGCTTTTCGAGCGCCTCATCCTGGAGATATTCCAGGCCGGGCTCAACTGGCGGATGGTCGTCCATAAGCGGCGGGCCTTCCGCAGGGCCTTTTCCGGCTTCTCCCCCGCCCGTGTCGCCTCCTTCGGCAAAAGAGACGTTGGGCGCCTTCTCAGGGATGAGGGAATCATAAGGAACCGCCTCAAGATAGAGGCCGCGATAGAGAACGCCAGGGTTGTCCTCGAGCTCAAAAAGGAGTTCGGCTCATTCAATAAATACCTCGGGAGCCTTGACGGAATGGATGAGGGAGCCCTCTTCAGGGAGTTCAAAAAGCGCTTCCGCTTCATGGGCCCCAAGATAGCCGAGAGCTTCCTCCAGAGCATAGGCCGCCTCCCCACGCCCCATGAGGAGGGGTGTTGGATGGGGGGGAAATAATAACCTTCGTCCAAATACTCCTAGTACTATTTTTGCAAAGGCCTTTAATTTCAAGGGGTTTAATTTGAAAATGGGGTGCCAGCGAGGTTCTATTATTTGCTCTTTCTTAGTCCACGGGGCTGCGCCCGGAAGGTGATGGAAGTGGCAACACGGGCCGAAGAGGGGAAGATGGCTCCAAGAGGAGATAAAAGAAAACATGCTAGATGAAGAGATGGGAAGGCGATTTTTTGAGCAAGCGATGGAATTCTGGATTAAACCAGAGATCAAACGCCGCCATGACGAGGGAAGGCTCCCCCAAGGGTTTAGTCTTTGGGCTGCTCAAGTCATGTTCGATCCTCCTGGCGGGGGTCCGCCAGAAGTGCGCCTTAATAAGGAGGTCAGGGGGACCTTTGAGGTGAGCGTTAGTCGTGATGTCGATATTAACAAGGGGACAATTTCACTAGAGGAGATTGAAAAGCTCAAGAAAATCAACCTGCCGGAGGAAGAGCTCGATCGGGGACATCTCACCATGATCCTTGTCAAGGGCTTCTGGCGCATCGGCTTTGACTTGCGATATAACAAGCGAAAGGTCCGTTCCGTAATTGTAGCGGCGCGAGAGTATTTAGATTATGCCAGACAAGCGATTGTAGAGCACAAGCACCGTTTAAGTCTCGACCTCGCCTTTGCAGCCGGTGAACTATCCGCCAAGGGATTTCTTATGACAGAGCCTCTCGAGATTCCGAAAAGACACAAAAGAATCTTGAGTAGGTATTCAATGCACGAAGATCTCGGAAATGTCCCAACAGGCTTTGGGAGAGCATTAAACCGCTTAATTAAGCGGCGAGATATGGCTCGGTATCGGCCTTACGAGCATAAGATTACCGAACAGGAAGCTCTAAGTGCAATCGAGTTGAGTCAGCAAATGCTCAGCCATACCGAGGGACGTGTCCAAGACATCCTTTGAGCCGTAAGACCCGAACGATTGAAATACAATAAATTGCAACCCCCCTCGGCGAGGCCCTGAGCTTCCAGGCTACCATCCAAAAGTCCTCTTGAAGTAAAAGGTTTTTGTATATAATGAACAGGACCAAGCCTGTTCTGATTCGCCCATGGCCTTATCAAAAAGCCTGAGGATGGATTAGTTTTATGGCTGTTGCAGAAGGTTTGATCGTTGCGGGTCTCTATGACCTGTTTAAATTCGGCGGCAAGCTTCTGTTGGGAGAGCATTACGGCGCCTTTCAGAAAGCCCGCACGGCTGCCATCAAGCAACTCAAGCAAGAGTTCAAGGATGAGGAATTGGTAGCTATCTTCACAACCTTTAACAACATGGACTGGAAGCTCAGGCTGGATAAGGGACGGGTTGCCGAAACGCTGAAAAACCTTAGACGGGGTTCTGGCCATATCGACGCACAGCCCATCATAGATGAAATCAACGCTGAGCTGGGAGAAGCCTGGACTGATAAGGCTGATAAAGTTGAGCATGTAGTCAACCGGTATATTGCCTGCGTTGCTGAACATTTAAAGAGGGATCACAAACTACAAAAATATTTCATGGAACTCAAGATTAACATGATCCTTGAAAGGCTCGATGAGCTCGTGCCAGCGGATCTTGAGGAAAGGGAAAAACCTCGCCCACCCCGCCCCCTATTCCCTCGCCCCACGGCCAATTTTGTCGGGCGTGAGGAGGAGTTGAAGGAGCTCAGGGGGGCCGTGGCTTCACATAACACAACGGTAATCATTGATGGCCTCGCGGGAATCGGGAAATCCGAGCTTGCGAAGAAGTTCGGGGAGGAGCAGGAGGGCCGCACATGCATCTGGGTTGAGTGTGAAACTATCAATTCCCCGGACCTCCTGGTTGAGGAGGTTGTGCGGTCCCTGGATGAGGAGAATGCTGTGAGCCTTCAGGCCGCCATGAAGAATCTGCCCGCCGATGAGCGGCGGGTCGCTTATATGGCCGATGCGCTGAGCCGGTCTCTGGATGCGAGCGATGTCCTTCTCTTCCTTGACGGCTATGAGCGCATCAAGTCGGAGGCCGTCCATGATTTACTGGCCGCGCTTAATAGCCGTCTCAGGAAAGCAAAAGTTATCATGACGACCCGCAGGGCACCTGACTTTATACCCGATGCAGCCCTGATCGGTGGCGGAAAGCTGGGCGGCCTTGAGGAAGATTCGGCCATCAGGCTAATGAAAAAGCTGGGGCTTCAGGGAGTGCCGGAAAAAAGCCTTCTCAAGGTGAATGAACGCCTTAAGGGATATCCCAAACTCATAGAGCTTTTCTGCGGCCGTGCTAGCAAAATTGGAGTCAAGGTAGCATTGGATGGCCTTCTGGCAGCAGAGGGGCCGATAGAAGAATATTTGCTTAATGAAGTTTACAGTGCCCTTTCAGAGAAAGAAAGGCAGCTTCTACACTGGATAGCTACTTTCCGTGAGGCAGTTCCATATGAGGCCATCTGTTACGGATATGACGATGGGAAACCTGACGAGGTTCTGGTTTCCCTCATAGAGCGGCACCTGATTGATAAGGGCGAGAGGAAGGACTCTTATTCAATCCACCAGTTGATCGGCGAGTTCATTCACATCCGCCTAGATATTGAGGCCCATAAGGCCCTCCATCTCAAGGCCGCAGGGTATTACCGCTCGCTTCACGAGAAGGTAACCCAGGAGAACTTTAGGGATTTCGTTGAAGCTCATCATCACGAGTGTGAGGGGGGTGAATATGATAGAGCGTGCGAGGCATTGTTTAAAAATAAGCTCAACGAGCATCTTGATCTCTGGGGATATCCAGCTTTGCTCGTTCAGATGTATGAGCGTTTAATTCCACATGACTGGAAAAAGAATCCGCCGTTATTGAAGGAAAAGCAATGGCATACTGTTGTAATCAACCAAATAGGTCTTGCCTATGCTGCCCTCGGCCAGGTGGAGCGTGCCATTGAGTACCATGAGCAGGCCCTTGCTATAAGCCGTGAGATAGGTTATAGGCGCGGCGAGGGAGGCGATCTCTGTGGCCTAGGCCTTGCTTACGCTGACATCGGCCAGGTAGATCGTGCGATTGAGTATTACGAGCAAGCCCTGGCTATCCACCGTGAGATTGGTGATAAGCAGGGCGAGGGCGGTGACCTGGGCAACCTGGGCGCTGCCTATTATCGGCTCGGCCAGGTAGAGCATGCTATTGATTATTATGAGCAGGCTTTGGCTATTCAGCGCGAGATTGGAGATAGGCGCGGTGAGGGCAATGAACTAGGTAACCTGGGCATTGCGTATGCTGGCCTCGGCCAGTTGCAGCGCGCTATAGAGTATTATGAGCAGGCTTTGGCTATTCAGCGCGAGATTGGAGATAAGCGCGGCGAGGGCAATCA
>CAZNSX010000012.1:0-14311 GCA_964575845.1 uncultured bacterium
ACTGACTGCCACCCTCTAAAACTCTAATGTGTATGGGAAGATCTTAACTTTTACACTTAATATTCTAAGGGCGTTACTCATTAGTTTTGATTGCTTTGGCATTATATGCACCCATCAGAAATCTAATCTTTTCAGTCAGGCTCTTTATTTATTTCTGTTTAGATGTTAAGTAATCTATTGATATGATTTAAGGGCTGTCTTTGAGAAATTGGTTAGTTGAATGTTGAGAAAACCCTATTTTATTCCTTCCTCTTTTTCTATTAAAATAATTTTCCCTCAATCATTTTCTCAGCTTTCTCTAGAGATTCCATTAATTTTTTATCAAGACGATTAAATATTGTTTTAAAATGAGTAAAGTCGTCTGCTTCCTGTCTTTGCTCAGCTAAATTTAATAGTCCTTTCTTATTAAGCGAATTTCTAATAAGGTTTAGCGGTGTATCGCTATCTGAAGGACGGCGAGTCCGAAGGAGACCTTTATCTTCAGCTTCCTGAATTAAGCCTACAGACAATGCCCGCTCGATTCCTGTAAAGCTTTGGTCTAAATCATGATTACACTCTTCTTCTTCCCATTTTATAATCGCTGAAGTTTCATGATGCCTTACTTCCTTCTCGAGTTGGTTAATCTTGGTCTTTGATACACTCCAATCTACGAGAATGAACACAGGTGATTCTAAGGGTCGAGTTTTAAAAGCGCCTAGGTTAGCCTGGAGGTATGTCCTTAAGCCATCGATACCCTGAAGATTAACTTCTGGGTCCAAAGAGCTTATATCTCGGATAATCCAAGGATTTAGTCGGCTCAAGAGCCGATATGCTAATTTCAAATAGCGTCTATCCGTTTCACCTTCGACAAGCAGAAGTGGCCGATGGGAATACAATAATGGGTGTATGTATGGCGTAATACCTTCTTTTGCTGTATTACTTATCAATCCCTGCGATGGCAAAATATCCCAATCGGTTTTAGCATTATGTAGTTGGCACATTATACCTTCTTGCCCATATCGAATAAAGACATCGCTATGGGTTGTACAAAAAATTTGGAATCTCTCACTCTCCCCTGTTTCCGCGAGGAATTCCGAAAATTTATGTTGTAGACTTTGGTGCAAGAAAGATTCGGGCTCCTCTAAAGCCCAAACTGTTGCCTGTTGCCACCCGAATTTCAAATCATAACGAGTGTCAAGAAATTTAAGCATTAAATAGGTTAGATAACTTTGGACACCTGAGCCATGTTGTAGTGCATCAAATTTGTCACCACCTTGCACGCTGAGCCGAGGCGAAAATGAGAAAAGCAATTCGCCGAATTCTTGAGGTGTTGATAGCTCAAGATCCTCTACCTGACCAGAAGCCTTACTTAAATTAGTGCTTATAGGTTTTATCAATTCCGAGGCGACTAATCCAATTTTCCCAAAAATTGCTTCATATTCATTAGATTTAGTTCCTTTCTGACGCTTAAGACGAGATAGAAGAGCTCTTTGGAGTTCTGGTTCTTCACTTTTTAGAACTTTTGATGGATGGATGTGATTAGGTTGATATCTGAATTTTATTAAGTTCAAGAACTGTTGTATTCTAGAACTTTCCTCTCCTAAAGCTGTTTGGAATGGTTGATCACCTCTTTGTAATTCAAATCTTGTAACAAGACCCGCAGGTAGCTCCTCTGCCGAATAACTCCATATTTTTCTAATTGTAAAATCACGACCAATAAGGTTATCCAATCCATCTTTAATTTTTTTATGAAACTTGAAATAGTCGGGAAGGGAGAAGGTTACGGTAATACTTATCTCTTTTTTCCGTCTTCGGCTAGGATTATGGAAATCGGTAGCAAGACTAAGTGGCAATCCAGGTTCGACTTCATCGTTAAAGAAAAGATTTAAGGCACGAAGGATGTTAGATTTGCCTGAGTTATTTTCTCCAATGATTGGAAGATAGCCATGATTAATCCGAATATTACCATTTTGGATCGAACGAAAATCGGTAATATTAATATTTTTAATTAGTATCATATAGAAATAATTTTAATCAATGAAATATGTTCTTCAATTATCATTATTCCAATCTTTTCATCGGATTACTTTCCCTCTTAATATTTAGTGGTGCCAGAGGCTGGTGGCGTTGTCTTTGGTATCCTTGAGGAGGGCGAGGTCAGCGAATTGCCACCTGGTGACCTGACGACTTTTATCGTTTTTATAGAACAGAACCTAGCCGTGAGGCTTATTTGAGGGTCTTGGTTTGTCATGGGGGGGCCCTCCGTCTTTATTACAGATGAATTATGCTATTAACAAGTATCAAAAAAGGGCTTTGAAGTCAAAAAAATAATGTTGCCCTTTTGTTAACTTGATAATTCCCTGTAGCAAGCTACAGGGTTACTTTGTAGTTCCTCCCCCTTGCCTGCCCGGCCAGGGATGGGGGAGGCTAGGTGGGGGTGGCAAAATCTTTGTTCACCCTCCCCTTGATCCACCAGAGGCGGATAAATCCCCTCCCATCAAGGGAGGGGAAGTTTGATATGGGATGCCCTCCAGTTTGCTGAAGCATGGTTAATTTCGATTTTGAGCCTCAAGAGCCTTTTAAGATTTCTGGGGTCAGGAATTCAGATCAAAACTCATATGCTCTGAGTCCTCTGTGAGAGAAGCAAATAATAGTTAGGTATTTTAATAGACATAAAGGGCATTTTTTTGTTGACATACAACATGTAGGGTTTTATATTGGTTGCTGTCACAATATATTATGGTAGGTGGAGAAGTCTGGGTTTTTAATCGTCAGGGGGGAGCAATGCTAGCAGAGATGGTGTTGGTCTTGAGAGACGGGAACCTGATCCCGAACGCCGTGAAATGGAGCGATGATATCATCAGCGATATCCTGGTTACCCAGAACGAGATTAACAGCGAACAGGCGAAGGAGATCACGCTGTCCTTGAGGGAGGACATCGAGAAGATGGGCATGAACGAGATAAAGCTTCCCCTGCTCGCCAAGATCATCGATGCCAAGATGCTGGAATACGGGTTCGTCAACACCAAGCCCATACGCCTCACCCAACAATCCTTTGACCATGGGATTGAGAGCAGGCTCTCCTCCAACGCGCTCACCGTGCTGAACAGGCGCTACCTGAGGAAGGATGCCGACGGAGAGGTGATCGAAACACCTGAGGAGATGTTCAGGAGGGTGGCACACCACGTGTCGCTGGCCGAGTGGAACTACCCGAGCGCGGATCGCGTGCAGGAGATAGAGGAGGCATTCTACGAGGTGATGACCGAGCTCAAGTTCCTGCCCAACTCCCCCACCCTGATGAATGCGGGCACAGAGCTGGGGCAGCTCGCCGCGTGTTTCGTGTTGCCCGTGGAGGACAGCATGGAGGGGATCTTCGATGCCCTGAAGCATGCCGCCCTGATCCACAAATCGGGCGGGGGAACGGGGTTCGCCTTCTCCAGGCTCAGGCCCAAGAACAGCCGGGTGGGATCAACGGGCGGGGTGGCCTCTGGGCCGGTATCCTTTATGAAGATATTCAACACCGCAACTGAACAGGTGAAGCAGGGGGGCACCAGACGGGGCGCCAACATGGCGATACTTCGCGCGGATCACCCGGATATCATGGAGTTTATCGACAGCAAGCGGGATGAAAGGGAACTGGTGAACTTCAACATCTCCGTAGGCCTCACCGAGGGGTTCATGGAGGCATTGAGGAATAACACCACCTATGCCCTTATCGACCCCCTCACGAACAAGGAGAAGGCTCGCTTGAGCGCCGCAGATGTGTATGACAAGATCGTGCACCAGGCGTGGGAGAACGGAGACCCGGGCGTCATCTTCCTCGATAAAATCAACGCCGACAACGTAACCCCCGAGATAGGCGAGATAGAGAGCACCAACCCGTGCGGGGAGCAGCCGCTTCTGCCCTACGAGGCGTGCAACCTGGGCTCCATAAACCTCGCGAAGTTCGTGATCAATGACGAGGATGGTGCCCGGATCGATAAAAAGGCCCTTGGGGAGGTGGTGGCCCTCTGCGTGCGGTTCCTGGACAACGCAATCGATATGTCCAAGTATCCCCTGGATAAGATCACGGATATGGCCCACGGCAATCGCAAGATTGGCTTGGGGGTTATGGGCTTCGCCGATATGCTGTATCAGATGGGAATTCCCTACAACAGCGAAAGGGCCCTGGATGTGGCAGAGGAGGTGATGTCCTTTGTTCAGGCGGAATCCAGGAAGGCGAGCATCGGGCTCGCAAAGGAGCGAGGGGTCTTTCCGAACTTCGAGAAGAGCACCTTCAAGGAAAGGCCCGGGTGTCGATACAGGAATGCCACTACCACCACTATTGCCCCCACGGGGACACTCAGCATCATCGCCGGCTGTTCCAGCGGCATTGAGCCGCTCTTTGGATTGAGCTTTGCCAGAAACGTGATGGACAACGATACCCTGATCGAGGTGAACCCGTACTTTGAGATGGTGGCCGAGGAGCGGGATTTCTATTCCGAGCGACTCATGGCGAGGCTGGCCAGGGAGGGATCCCTCCAGGGCATCGAGGAGATACCGGATGAGGTGAAGGAGGTCTTCGTCACCGCCCATGATATAAGCCCCGAGTGGCACGTGAGGATGCAGGCGGCCTTCCAGAAATACACGGATAACGCGGTCTCCAAAACCGTGAACCTTCCCCGCGATGCCACCCCCGCCGATGTGCGTCGCATTTACAACCTTGCCTATGAGCTCGGGTGCAAGGGGGTCACCATCTACAGGGACGGGAGCAAGAAGAAACAGGTGCTGAGCTTCGATAAAAAGGACGCGGTGGATACCTTTTACACTGCCGTGAAGGATCGACCTGACACGGTACAGGGGTTTACCACCAAGATAAAGACGGGCCTCGGCAATCTCTACATCAACGTCACCGAGTACGAGGGGAGGCCCTTTGAGGTCTTTCCCATCATCGGCAAATCCGGAAAATCAACCACCGCCAAGGCGGAGGCCATTGGCAGGCTGGTCTCCCTGGCCCTTCGATCCGGCGTGAAGGTAGATGATATCGTGGCGCAGCTCAAGGGGATCAGCGGTGAGCATCCCGTGTTTCAAAAGGACGGACTGGTGCTCTCCATACCGGATGCCATCGGTAAGCTGCTCGAGAAGCGCTACATTAAAGGGGAGGGCAGGAAGGTCTCTGACAGAGGGGAGACCCTGAAGGGGGAGAAATGCCCCGAATGCGGAGAGCCCATTTCATTTGAGGAAGGGTGCATGACCTGCCATTTCTGCGGTTACACCAGGTGTAACTAAGTGTCCCTAGAAAAAGGAAACCCCCATGGAATTCTTTACCATAGAAGAAAAGGACAAGATCATCACGATAGTCAAGTACATGATTTCAGAAGGCATGGAAGTAGCGGTGGAGATTCAGGGCGCGGATGAGAGGTTCGTCACAAAGGCGATCGCCATAAAGGAATTTTTAGAGGGAGAACGTCTCATCCTGGAGAAGCTCTACCCGGAGGAGGGCAACTCCCTTATTCAATCCGCCCCCGAGGTGGTCTTCTCCTTTGATGTGAAGGGAAGGTCGGCCGCTTTCCCCACGAGATATGTGGGCATACATACCGAGCATCCCCACTACGGGTTCATCGCTGAGTTTCCCACCACCGTTCGGTTGGAGGAGAAGAGGAAGGAGCAGCGGATAACCAATGGCCTGACAAAGCTCCTCTCCGTGGAGTTCACCCTGGAGGCTGACGGAAAGCAGTACCAGCTGAGTGTCGTCAACATCGGCTCTTCGGGGATCGGCTTTATCGTGGAAAAGGAGGATTTCGATCTCTTCGAGAAGATTAACGTGGGGGACAAGATACAGGATGTCACGTTCTTTCTCCCGATCGCAACCATGACCATTGATGCGACGGTAAAACACATGACCCTCGTAAAGGAGGGCCAATTCAGGGGATGCTACCTCGTGGGTATTGAGTCGGGTTCTCTTGCGGAATTCAAGGAACTGCAAGAGGAGATTGGGAAGATGAAATGAAAATTAGCTTTCCTGCGTTTCCTTCCTGTAACAGATAAGCCCGCACCTAAGGCACCGCTCGGCCTCCCCCCTGGCCATCTCCTCGCTCAAGCCCCGCTCCACCTCCTCGAAGCTCAAGCGCCGCGCCTCCACGGTGAGCTCGGGCATCCTGGCCCTCGTGCTCTCGGGCACCCCGATGAGCTCCTCCACGTCGGGAAGCTCGCTGTCCTTTCCGATCACCTCCTGGGGCACGCGCACCTCCTCGCCCCTGAGGTATAAATTGATGGAGCGGGCCGCCCTCCTTCCCGCGCCGATGGCCTCCACCGCGATGGAGGCGCCCGTGACCGCATCGCCCCCGGCGAAGACCCATTCCAGATTGGTCTGCCCGGTTTTCTCGTTGACCACCTCGATGGTGTTCCACCGGGTGAGGGTCACCTCGTCGTCTTTTAAGAACCCGGTCACGGGGAACTGGCCGATGGCGGCGATCACGTTATCGACGGGGATCACCGTCTCGGTGCCCGGCTTGGGCACGGGCCTTCTTCTTCCCGACTCATCGGGCTCGCCCAGCTCCATCTCGATATACTCCAGGTGGGTGAGCCTGCCCTTCTCCCCCATGAGCCTGGTGGGGGCGGCCAGGTAGTGGAACCTCACCCCCTCCTTCTCGGCCTCCTCGATCTCGATGTCGTTGGCGGGCATCTCTTTCCTGGACCTCCGGTAGATGATGGTCACCTCCTTGGCACCCAGCCTCCAGGAGGTTCTCGCCGCATCGAGGGCGGTGTTCCCCCCGCCGATGATGGCCACCCTGTCTCCCACGGGGGTCTCCTTGTCTAACCCCCGGTCGATCAGAAAGCGGGTGCCGGGCAGGATCCCCTGGAGCTCCTCTCCCTCCACCCCCAGCCCCCGGCTGTCCCAGGCACCGGTTCCTAAAAATACCGCCTCAAAGCCCTCCTCTTTTAAACTCTTAAGGGTGAAATCCTCTCCCATGGCAACCCCGGTCCTCACCTCCACGCCCATGGCAAGGATCCCCTCGATCTCCCAGTCGAGGACCGCCTTGGGGAGCCGGTACTCGGGGATGCCGTATCTCAACATCCCCCCCAGCTTGGGCATGGCCTCGAGGATGGTGGGGGAGTGGCCGTAGCGGGCCAGGTAAAAGGCACAGGTGAGCCCCGCCGGCCCCCCGCCGATGACCGCCACCCTCTTTCCCGTTTCGGGCGCCTTGAAGGGGGTGATCCTCTCTCCTGAGCGCATCTCGTAGTCCGCGGCGAAGCGCTTGAGGTGGTTGATGGTGACCGGCTCGGTGAGCCTTCCCAGCCGGCATTGCTCCTCGCAGGGGTGGGGGCAGACCCTGCCGCAGGTCAAGGGCAGGGGGTTGGCCTCCTTGATGAGCTCAATGGCAGCCCGGTAGTCCCCCTCCCGGATGCGGGCGATATAGCCGGGGATGTCGATCCCCGCCGGGCAGGTCCTCTGGCAGGGGGCGGTGCACTCATCAACC
This sequence comes from uncultured bacterium, assembly GCA_964575845.1. Taxonomy (GTDB): domain Bacteria; phylum UBA8248; class UBA8248; order UBA8248; family CAZNSX01; genus CAZNSX01. Next base: position 7,440 of record CAZNSX010000012.1, read on the forward strand.
TGGTAAAGGTGCTGACTCCTCCTGGTCTGGGAGCTCAACCGTATGATGGACTTGGGGCAGACCGCCGCACAGGTGCCGCAGCCCGTGCACAGGTGCTCGTTCACCTCGGGAAGGCCTCTTTCTCCGATCTCGATGGCCTCAAAGGGGCAGGCCGATACGCAGCTGCCCAGGCTCATGCACCCGATCTCGCAGCGCTTGCTTCCCGAGAAGAGCATCATGGCGGCCCGGCAGTCCCTGACCCCGTCGTAGAGAAACTTGACCTCCGCCTCCTCCGGGGGGTACCAGCAGCCCAGGGCAGCGATATCGGGCTCCCTGACCTCGACTTCGACCCCCAGGATCTGGGCCACGGCCACCGCCGCCTCGGCGCCCCCTGCCAGGCAGGCATCGGGCGAGGCGGTGCCCCTGGCGATGGCCTTGGCGCAGGACGAGCAGCCCGCGAACCCGCAGGCCCCGCAGTTGGCCCCGGGCAGGGCCTCGGCCAGGGCCTGGACGGTAGGGTCCACCGCCACGTAGAAGAGCTTGGAGGCAATGGCCAGGAGGATCGAGGCGGCGAGCCCGATTCCCCCTATGGCGAGCATTCCCGTGAACATATCGATCGTTCTCCGTTAACCGTTAACCGTTAACCGTTCACCGTTGTCCGTTCACCGTTCACCGTTCACCGTACACCGCATTCTCACGGACAACGGTGAACGGTGAACCATCCTACACCAACCCCGCGAACCCCGAGAAGGCGAGCGCGATGAGCCCCGCGGTCACCAGGCCGATGGCCGTGCCCTCAAAGGGCTTGGGGATGGCCACCAGGGCGAAGCGCTCCCTGAGCCCGGCCATGAGCACCAGGGCCAGGGAGAACCCGCAGGCCGAGGCAAAGGAGAAGAAGATGGCGGTGATCAGGTCGTAACGCTCGTCGATGTTGATGATGGCCACGCCCAAAACCGCGCAGTTGGTGGTGATCAGGGGCAGGTAGATCCCCAGGGCCTCGTAGAGGGGCGGGGCGGTCTTCTGGATCACCATCTCCACGAACTGCACCAGGGCCGCGATCACCAGGATAAAGGCGATGGTCCTCAGGTACTCCAACGACAGGGGCACCAGGAGGTAGTGGTAGACCAGCCAGGTGATCATCCCGGCCAGGGTCAGCACAAAGATCACCGCCAGGCCCATGCCCGTGGCCGTGTCCATCCTGCGGGAGACCCCCAGGAAGGGGCAGTTGCCCAGAAACCTCAGGAGCAGGATGTTGTTGACCAGAATGGCGCTCACCATGAGCAGGATGAACTGGGTCATGTTCTCACTCCTTCGATGAAATCTCTCGTTCTGTGGTAGTTCTTTGAATCTGCCTGTTCATATCTATAGTACGTAGGGAGAGAGGCTGAAGGCTGGTAGGAAAAAACGGCACTACACCGTTCTCCCCGCCAGAGGCGGGCAAGCCCTTCTCCGATTCTCCGATTCACCGTATCATCCCTTGCGCGCCTGGATCTGGCTGATGAGGTTCATGAAGCCCAAAAGGAGCCCCAGGGCCACGAAGGCCCCCGGGGGCTTGAGCATGAAGGCGAAGGGCTCGAAGCCCTGCCACAGGACCGGGGTCTCCAGGAGGGTGCCCGCGCCCAGCAGCTCCCGGATGCAGCCCAGCACGAAGAGCGAGAGGGTGAACCCGAGCCCGATGCCCAGCCCGTCGGCCAGGGACCGAACGGGGGTATTCTTGGAGGCGAAGGCCTCGGCCCTTCCCAGGATGATGCAGTTGACCACGATCAAGGGGATGAAGATCCCCAGGATCTTGAAGAGCGGATAGAAGTAGGCCTGCATCACCAGCTCCACGATCACCACGAAGGAGGCGATGATCACGATGAAGGACGCAATCCGCACCTGGGTGGGGATCAATCTTCTCAAGAGCGAGACGAAGAGGTTGCTGAAGACCAGCACGAAGGTGGTGGCCAGGCCCATGCCGATGCCGTTGATCCCCGAGGTGGTCACCGCGAGCGTGGGGCAGAGGCCCAGCACCAGCCTGAAGGGCGGGATGGTCCGCCAGAACCCCTTGGTGAACTCCTCTCTGAGGGTTGCCATCAGAAGATCTCCTTTTTGAACTTATCCACGTAGCCCACCGCCTCGTTCACCGCGGCCACCACCCCCTTGCTCGAGTAGGTGGCCCCGCTGAGGGCGTCCACCTGGATGCCCTTGTTCGCGGCGAGCCCCTTGAAGCGATCCGTGTAGGCGGGCGAGCTCACCCGCGAGCCGATGCCCGGGGTCTCGGACTGGGAGGTGATGCTGATATCGAGGATCCTCCCCTCCTTGCTCACCCCCACCATGACCCCGATCTCCCCGTGGAAGCCCTTGCCCCAGCCCTCCACCGCCACCGCGAAGGTGGTGCCCCCCTTCTTGGCGGGAAAGAAGGTGCGCTCCACGGGCCTTCCCTTAGCATCGGTGCCCACGGTGATCTTCTCTCGATCCTGGATGGGGTCGTTGTCGTAGCCCGTGAGCACCTTTTTGACGGCCGGCTCCTTGACGAACTTGATGGTCTGGTACTCGATGGGCCCCTTGGTGAGCCCGTGGATGAAGGTCAGGGTCAGGCCCGAGGCGGCCCCGATCACCGTTAAGACCACGATCATCCGCATCATCTCACGCACGCTCCCACCTCCCGTAGGCCCTGGGTTTGAGGGAGTTAAAGAGCGGGGTGGCCGCGTTCATCACCAGGATCGCGTAGAAGGTCCCGTCGTAGTCGGCCCCCCACATCCTGAGGATCATGGTGAGCATCCCGGCGAGAAATCCGAAGGCCAGCATCCCCTTGGGGGTCACCGGCGAGGTGACCGGCTCGGGGGCGAGGAAGAAGGCCCCCAGCAGGACCCCGCCCCCTGCCAGGTGGAAGCTCACCGGGGGGTAGAGGTCGGCGTTGATCACCCGCATGATCCCGGCGAAGAGCCCCACCCCCAGGAGGAAGGCAACGGGGATGTGCCACCGGATGAGCCCCCTCACCAGCAGAAAGAGGCCCCCGAGGAGGATGGCGAGCCCGCATACGGCCCCGATGGCACCCGCCTTGTTGCCCAGAAAGAGATCCCATAGTTCGTAGGAGTAGAACATGGAGGGGTCCTCTTTAAAGGCCATCAGGGGGGTTAAGGCCACCTCGGCGCTCCGGGGGGCGACAAAGGCGCTCATGCGCGCGGGCCAGGAGAGCTTCAGGACCACCCAGGCCACCAGGGGCGGGTTGAAGGGGTAGGTGCCCAGGCCCCCGAAGACCATCTTGCCTAAGATAATGGCCGTTCCCGCCCCGACCATGGCGAGCCACCAGGGCGCGGTGGGAGGAAGGAGCAGGGCCACCAGCAAGCCGGTCAGAAGGGCATGCAGGTCGCCGATGGTGAGATCCCCTTTGGTGAGCTTCTCGATTCCCGCCTCCACGGCCGCGGCGGTGGCCATGGAAATGGCCACAGTCACCAGGGCCTTGAGGCCGAACAGATACACCCCCACCCCGGCCGTGGGGATCAGGGCCAGAAGGAAGCTCCCCATCATCCGCTCCACCGTGAGCGATCCCCGCACGTGGGGCGACATGGAGACGATGAGCCGTGAGGTATCGATTGATGGGGTGGTGTTCATGGCCCCTCCTCCATCAGTTGGTGCTTGGCGTGGCGGAAGAAGTGCACCATGGGCCTCCTCGAGGGGCACACGTAGTCGCAACAGCCGCACTCGATACAGGTCAGCAGTCCCCGGGCAGCCGCCTCCTCAAACCGGCCCCTGGCGCAGTACATGGAGAGCATCCCGGGCACCAGGTTCACGGGGCAGACCTTCACGCACCTGCCGCAGTTGATACACTCCCGGTAGGCCCCCACCGGGGTGATCTCCTCTTCAGTCAGGGCGAACAGTCCCGCTGCCTCCTTTCCCAGGGCAACGCCGAGCTCGTAGTGGGCAAAGCCGGTCATGGGGCCGCCGACAATCAGCTTGGCGGGCTGGCGGGCAAAGCCCCCCAGGGCCTGAACGAGGCTCCCGATGGTGGTGCCGAGGGGGACCTTCACGATCCCTGTCCTCCCCAGGGCGCCTCCCCCCACGGTGAGGGTGGTGGAGAGGGGGGGGATGCCGGTGAGGAGTGTCTCTCCCAGTGAGAGGGCCGTTTCAACCGCGCACAGGGCCACGCCCACATCCCGGGGGTGGCCGTAGGGAAGGGGCACCTCCCGTCCCAGGGCCGCCTTGATGAGCGGGGTGGGAAGCCCGAGGGGGTAGCGCTGAGCATTGACCGAGACCATGGTGGTCGTCTCTTGCTCGTCAGCGGCCAGCAGGCTGACAAGGGGCGCAGGAGGGGGGAGGTTCTTATCGATGGCGATCACCACCCGCTCGGCGCCGCTCAGGGATTTGACCCCGGCGATGCCCACCCCCAGGGCCTCTGACTCGATGCCCGCCAGGTACCGGTTGGCCCCCAGGGAGGGCTCGGGGTCGAGGGCGCTCACCAGAAGGGTGTCGATCCTCTTCACCAGCCTCCTCCCGCTCAGGGGCAGGTGGGCCGCCGGCTGATCGGAGGGGGCCAGGTCGCGTATCAGGGGCACGGGGGAGAGCCCCGGGCTCACCAGGCCCGCCTCACGAATGGCCTGGGCAAGCTCCTCGGTGCTGAGCTCAGCGGGCTCCCTGGTCGGCTTCTTTTGGGGGGGCTCTCCTTCCCCCTCGATCACCACGGCCTCCACCCTCTGTCCCCGGGAGCTGAAGGTCTCGGTGATCTCGATCACCACCCCGGTGAGGGGGGAGTGGACCGGGATCGAGCGGTCGGTGGGGGGAGCGGCCACGAGCTGGCCGGTCCTCACCTTCTGGCCCGGTTTCACTGTGGGGGTAGCGGGCTCTCCTAGGTGCTGGATGAGGGGGAGTACCACCTGGGTAGGCGGGGGGATCTCGATGAGCTCGAGCAGAGGGGTGGGTGGTTTCGGCAGCGTGATTCCTCGCAGGTAGATGCCCATCGATCCTTGCGTGTTCCTCCGTTTCGTGACTGGGTGAAAGGTTGCTGGGGGCCTTGGGCCAAGGTCGCCCCTTCATACATTAGGCAATGGGGTTTGTCAATGAGATTTTTGGGGGGGTTGGGGGCTGGCCGGAGGGGTGTTTTTTAGCTTCCCCTATGAAGCAGAGATATGGAGAGCCAGTCAGATTCGCAATAGCTGGGTAACCAAACTTCGCTTACGGGTAGCAGCAGATATATGCAGTTAGAGCCGAGCGTGGATCGTCAGACGTATCACCGTTTTTGGAGTGGATGATATTCTGAGGATTCGGGTGGATATCTCAGAAACCATCAGGCTGAAAACACCATTCGCTTCACCCCGACTCCTGATCCCCATTATTACTTTTCCCTTCCTCTAGCCTTACACAATGCGCTATACCCCATGCCCTCTGCCTTGCACCTTTCTTCTATAAGCTTCTTCTTGCAGGATAAAGTAATAGAGATATTTTTATTGCAGGATAATTGATTATTATGCAATAATGAGACACCTTATTGCAGGATGCAAAACCAGAGGTTATCGAATTGGATCCAAAAGAATTTGATCACTCATCGCCTGGGCGATGCATAAAGGTCCCAACAGGATACTGGGCATTCATCCCTCATCCCCTGCCTCCTGATATCAGTTATGATACACCCCTCATTCATCTTCTCTCCGAGGCTGACAGACTGTTAGGGGAGCTGTCAGGGACCGGAAGACTTCTGGCCAACCCTTATCTGCTAATCGATCCATATGTGAGGCGTGAAGCCGTATCAAGCTCAAGGATTGAAGGAACACAAGCCTCCCTCAGTGATCTGTTTTTCTTTGAGGCCTCAGAGAGGGAATCGCCACGAGCCCCTGATGTATGTGAGGTGAGAAATTACGTCCGGGCCATGGAATATGGAATTGAACGGCTGCGGGATCTTCCCATATCTGTGAGGCTGATAGGTGAGATTCACGGGATATTAATGAAGGGAGTTCGCGGCGATCATGCTACCCCTGGTGAGATTCGTCGTAGTCAGAATTGGATCGGCCCTCCAGGATGCTCTCTTCAGGAGGCCACCTATGTCCCCCCTCCTGTAGAAGAGATGAAAAGCGCTCTTAGCGATTGGGAAAAATACCTCCACGCAGACACTGATACGCCTCCCTTAATTCAATGTGCCCTCATGCATTACCAATTCGAGGCGATTCATCCATTTCTCGATGGCAATGGTCGCATAGGAAGGCTTTTAATCACCTTCTTTCTGTGGGAGAGGGACTTACTCACACAACCCCTCCTCTATCTCTCTACCTTCTTTGATAGATTCAGGGATGACTATTACGCAAGGCTTCTCGCTGTCAGCAAAAATGGGGATTGGAGGAGTTGGATTGAGTTTTTTTTAAGGGGAGTTATTAACCAATCAAAGGATGCCATATCGGATGCGAGAAAGATCATTGAACTTCACGAGAAATACAAACAGCGGCTGGAAGCTACCAAAAAAATACCTGAATCCGCTTATCGCCTGATAGAAGAACTATTTAGCAACCCGGTACTTTCGATCAGCAGCTTGAGCAAGAAATGGGGCATCCCCTTCAATTCCGTGAAGACGGGCGTATTGCGGCTTGTTTCTCTTGATATTCTACGTGAAGAAACAGGCAGGAAAAGAAATAAGCTCTATATAGCATCCGAATTAATAGAACTCCTATCAGAATCTGGAGAGCGCAGGTTTTAGCTCTTGAACGGCAAGGTTAGATATTTTTCCTTTCAGCTTTCAGCTTTGAGCTAATCTAAATTACGCTTCTCTCTTTACACCTATGAGCTATCAGTTTAACGCTTTGCCCTTTGCCCCATGCCCCTTGCCTCTTCCTTTCCCCATTTCTTTTATCTATTTCCCCGAGTCCCCGATTCCCCCTTTCCTCGATTCTTTTCTCCCCGCTTCACCCCTCCCCGTTTCTCCCTAT
>CAZNSX010000013.1:0-6029 GCA_964575845.1 uncultured bacterium
CACTCTGCGGCATTCCTCCTCACTGTAGCTGGTGTGGGTCATGGAGGCGGGATGATATATGAGGGTGTAAAAGGCCGCGAGCACCATGTACGCATCCCTTTGGCCAGCAGGATGCCGCACAGGGGAAAGGCGATGAAACCCGGCATGACGCTGACGGAGCCCAAAAGGGCGGCGAGGAGGACGCCGGCCCACGGGTTCTCCGTGGCGAGATAGCGGGCGATGAGCCGGTCGGGGACCAGGAAGAGGGCCACTGAAACGAGGACGAGCATCACCAAGAAGCGGGGGAGGATGGCGAGGAAACTCTTGGCCGCAATCCGCACGGCCTTGATGGTTTTCTCGCGGTCGGCCAGGAGGGAAGCGGTGAGGGCCGCGACTGCCAGGGCGGGGAGCAAATACATGGCGTCCTCCTCGGAGCGATCCCGACGAACGTCCGAGGGTCCGGCCGCGGAGGCGGCCGCTCACAGGCCCGGGATCGCAAAGAAATAGCGGAAACGCAGTTCCACCCGGAAGTCGTTCTGCTTCTCCCCGAACTCGGTGTCCTTTCCCCCCACCAGGAAGGCCGTGCGCAGGCGGAGCTCCAGGTTCTGCTTCGGACTGTAGGCGACCTCGGGGATGAGGGTGAAGCTCCCGTCCTGGAGGTTGACGATGGAGGTCGCGGCGGGCGTCAGGTAGAGGATTTCGAAGGGCTCCTTCTGGCTGACGCGGAGGTAGAAGTAGTCCCGCATGGGGTTCGGCCGGCCGAAGGGGCCGTTGGCGAGTTCCCTGGCCCGGAACAGGAGCGTCTTGTCCCCCGTCCGCCGGAAGCTCTCGAAGCTGTTGTCGGCGAAGTCGAAGAAGCCCTTGAGCTCCTCGCGCTTCAATCCCGCGCCGTTGTGGTAGTACTCGGCGATGAAGGTCGTTTCGGTCTCGGTCAAATAGCGGAGGCCCACCAGGTAGGCCACCTCGTCGGCCTTGCGCGTGGAGACCTTCCCCGACGGGTCGGCCGCCTGCCTCTCGGCGCCGGAGATCCAGGCGAACTCCCCGTGGACCTCGAAGTTGGTCGCCAGGTTGCGCGAGAAGTCGAAGCCGTAACGATTCGGGCGGCTCCCCCCCGCCAGGAACATGAAGTCGATGTCGGTGTCGTAGAGGAGGAGGTAGAGCTTCCCCGCGACGTTTGTGTGCTTGAAGGCGCCGAAATCGTCGTTCAGGTTCTCGTACACGGGCAGGACGGCGCCCGTGAGCCCGACTGTCTTCAGGCGTCCCGCGAAGCTCTTGACGTAGTCGGCGCTCGCCAGGGTGAACCCCTCGAGGGCCTCCTCCGGGTCTTCGGGGTTCTTCGGGCGATCGATGAAGCTCACCGGGTTCCAGGCATAGCCCTTCCCCCACTTGGTGAGCTTCTTGCCCGCGTCGAGGACGAGGGAGTGGATGGGCTTGAGGGAGCCGAACCCCTCCAGGAGCGTTGTGTCGTGGGACCACCCCTCGAAGTCCCGCCGCTGGAGGCCGTCCGCGCGGAAGAAGCCGGAGAAGATGCCCCGGCGGTAGGTCCCCTCCAGGCGCAGGCCGAAATCGTACCGCTCCGTCGTCTCCCCCTCATTCTCCTCGAAGAGGCGGAGGCGGTGGAAGACCGCGTCGCGGTCGAGGCGGAAGAGGGTGGGCTCGAATTCGAGGAAGCCGCCCAGGCTGTAGGGCTTCTCGGCGGCCGCCCGGATCTCTTTCTCGATGTCGGAGAGGTCGATGTCCACCTCCCCCTGCGCGAAGAGGGCGGGAGGCGCGGCCAACAGGCTCGCCAGGACTAGGAGGACAGCTTCCCACCATCTCAACGGATGCTCTCCACGTTGGGGAGGAAGTTCAGGGTGAAGTACTCGTCCGGGACCTGGCGGTTCTTCACGCGGGCGTAGACCATATAGGACTTGTACCCCTTGTAGAGGGGGCTGTCCGTCTCGATGACGGCGGGCCGCGTGATGCCGCCCTCGAAGGTTTTCATCTCCTTGAAGTGAAGCGTCTTGATGAGGAGGCCCGTGGCCGCGTAGCACTCCACCTTGGTCGGGACGAGGGCCTTCTTGTCCACCCACATCCTCAGCCGGTCGTAGGCCACCGCCTCCGACTTCGCCTTCAGCTCCAGGACGTACTCTTTGCCTCCGTCCTGGGTCGCCTTGACGTCGTACTCGACGTGGTAGTCGAGCCGCATGATGTCCGCGTTGTTGAACACGCCCCCCACCACGGACTGGAGGCTCGTGATGCGGATGGGCCTCCCCACGTTCGGGATGTAGAGCCACATGTTGTCGCCCAGGCGGAGGGTGCCCCTCCCCTTGTCGCTGGCCGGGGCCAGGAAGAGGGAGATCATCATGTCCTTCCCCTTCTTCAGGGTGAAGAGGAGGAATTCGCGCTTGGCGCCGTTGGGCTCGACGTTGATGAGCTTACGGTAGGACTCGAACGACTCCGGCATGAGGTTCGCGTCCACCTTCTTGAGGATCTCGGCCCCGTCGAGCGCGTAGGCCGGGCCGGCCGCCAAGATCGCTCCGAAGAGGATTGCCGCGATTGTCTTCACCTTGTGTCCCCTTTAGACGTGTCGGAGCGCGTCGATGGGCTCCATCCGGGAGGCCTTGTAGGCCGGCTGGAGGCTCGCGATCACGGCGATTGCGACGACCATCAGAGAAACCGTGAGCACCTCCTGGGCATGGATCGATGGGGCCAGCACGAGCGATTTCACCTGCCCGAAGCTGAAGGGAATCTTCGCGAGGTTCAGGGCGAACACGATCGCTAGCCCCAAGAGGGAGCCGGAGGCCGCACCCGTTATCCCAAGGAAAAGACCTTCCAGCAGAAAAAGGGAAAGGATTTTCCTCGGTGGGGTTCCGATGGCGCTAATGGTTCCGATTTCGCGCACTCTTTCATACACGGCCATGATCATGACGTTCAGGATGCTGATAAGGACCACCGCCATCAGCATCAGCTTGACGAAGAACGTCATCAGATCAATCATCCTGGCCACAGTTGAGAACGGAGAGAGCCTTCCCCAGGTGTGCACCTCGAACTTGGGCTTCCCCATCGGGTTGAGCTCTCCGGCGAACGCTTCCTGAAGCCGCCGGTTGACCTGATTGACGTTGTTCCCGTTCTTGAGGTTCAGGACGATCTCAGACACTTCCCTCTCCTGGAGGCGCAGAACCTCCATCGCGTCCTCGTAGTGCATGTAGCCGTCCCGGCCGCCGGGCCCCGTGGCGCTCTCCAGGATGCCTCCCACGACGAAGGTCTTGCCGTTCACGCTGCCCTGCCGGTTCGTGGCGACCACGACCACGGTGTCGCCCAACTTGACCTTCATCCCGCGCGCGAGCAGCTCAGGGATGAGGATCTTCCCGCGCGCGAGAGAGCCTTCGTCCTTCACCCCCCCCAGGATGCGGGAGGCCATCAGGGGGAGGGCGGCGAATTCCTTGTCCGGATAGACGCCGTTGACCCGGATGTTGGTCGTCTCGGTGAAGTTGCTGAAGAGACCTCCGAACTTGATCCGCTCGGAGACGGCCTCGATCTCCCCGATGCCGGAGAGGGTCTCCCGGATTTTCTCCACCGCCGGAGGCGGCAGGTTCATCGTCAGGGGGAGGTTCTCGATGGAGGCGACGTAGCCGCGACGGTGGATCTGGATCTCGCCGAGGTAGGAGTCCGTGATCTGGCCCACCATGAACCGCTTGAAGGAGCCGGTCACGGAGACAAAAACCAGGACGAAGATTACCCCGAGCGAAATCAACGAGGCGGTCAAAAGGCTTCGCCGCTTGTATCGCAGGATGTTCCGCAGGGCGATTTTGAGCAGGCTACCCATTGTTCTTTTCCCGATCTGCCAGCCTTCCGTCCTCCAGCCTGTATATTTCCTCCGCCTCGCCGATGATCCGGGTATCGTGGGTGGCGAAGATGAAGGTGGTATTGAGGTCGGTTCTCATTTTTTTCATCAGTCTGATGATCATATGAGCCGTCTCGTGGTCGAGGTTGGCCGTCGGCTCGTCCGCCAGGACGAGCCTGGGCCGGGTCACGAGAGCCCGGGCGACCGCCACCCTCTGTTTTTGACCGCCGGAAATCTGTTCGGGGTACTTATTTTTCTGCTCCGACATCCCCACCGCCTCGAGGAGTTCGAGGACGCGCTCGCGCCGCTCTTTCGGCGCTATTTTTTGGACCATGACGAGCGGATACTCGATGTTTTCGAAAACGGTCAGGACGGGAATCAGATTGAAGTTCTGAAAAATGAACCCGATATTCTTTCCCCGAAACACACCCGCTTGAGGCTTGTCCAATCGGGCAAGATCCGCACCCGCGACCTCAATTCGCCCGCCGCTCAGCTTGTCCAGGCATCCAATCAGATTGAGAAGGGTGGTCTTGCCGCTCCCAGAGGGGCCCACGAAGGAGACGAAAGACCCGGCCTCGAGGACAAAACTCACCCCTCGCAACGCCTGAACCTCGACCTCCTCCGTCGCGTATGTCTTCTGCAGATCTTCGGCCACAACCAGACTCATGGGTTCACTCCCTGTACCCGGCAATTGATACGCCAAAGCTAGACAGCCTAATGCAGATCGCCTCATTCTCTTGGGTATCATCAACCTTGGGCATGGCCTTCCCCACTCAAGCTCCCAGGTCTTGCTTTTTCTGCTCAAACTCCTCCTTGCCTATCTCGGCGCGGGCGTAGCGTTTTTTGAGGATATCGAGGGCCGTCTCCCCACCCCCAGGCGGGGGGGCAACCCTCGTCTGGCCCCAGACCCAGCGGATGAGCACAATAATGCCAGCGATCACCGCTGCCCAGAAGCCCACCATCAGAACTATGCGTAGAAGCCCGAAGCCCCAGCCCCATGGACCATACCAGTTGTACCAGTACATCATGTCGACAACCCTCCCATCGCGTGGGAGGATAGGGCCACCGGCGCCTACCCTCCCTTCGCTTACTCGCCTCTTTTGGTTAGCGGTAGAGGTAGCCGGCCCAGAGGGGGAAGCCCGCCTCATCCCTGAGCGCGAGCACGGCCGAGCCCTTTTTCACCTTTGAGGCGAATAGAATGGGGGCCTGACCATAGCTAACTGCGAAACCTTCCACCTCTACCGGGTCGTCAGCCTTAAGCTCAAATTTTTGACGATCGATGAAGAAAGTGGGGCCCAGCATGACTTCCAGCTCACCCTCCTTCTCGGTCTTGAGAATGAGCTGATAGTACCCTCCCCAGGGCACCACTGGAGCGGGGGTCTCACGTTCGACCCTGACCACCTCGCCCGTGACCGTCTTCTTGGCCTGTGGGTCAAACCGGGCATAGGATCCCATCATCATCGGCCCGTAGCCCCAGCCCGGCCCTCTCCCATAATAGCCAGGAGGGCCGTAGCCATACCCCCAGGGCGGCTGGGCCGAGGTGAGCCCGAAGGCAAACACGATGGCCGCTGCAACCGCGAGCCCTATAACGATACCTTTAAGCGCGCTCTTTGACATCTGCGTTCCTCCTTATTCTGGCTGGCAAGAGGTTGCTCCCAGCCGGCTGCCGCCATGGATATTAGGAGCCTATCAGCCGAATTCGTGCTATCGAACTCTTTGACGAAAGGGGGTTCCCTCGGAGGAGTCCGGGTTCCAAAAGGTCCTGCCCCATGAAAGCGCAATGGTAATAGAAGAGTAGTACCCCCCTTTTGGGTCGAACCTTTTGAAATATGGACGTTAGCGGCAGTAGGGCTACTCGTATATATATGGGGGGTCCCTGCCTCCCAGGAGAGACTTTTCTGGGGGGTGAGGCGGCTGAGGCCTAAGTATCTAAGGGTTTATCTCTTCAGGAAGGGGTGGCTTCAGCTCGGGGCAGAGGGGACAGACCTCCCGGGCGCTCAGGATGAACTCGATTGCGAGCCCGGCTTCCCTCTCTGATCGCTCTCGCCAAATTCTTCCATAAATAGGAGTAAAGAGGGGTCCCCCTGCTTCACCCCTCTCTTTTCATATCTTGGCCAGGGCCTGGTCCAGGTCTTCAATGATATCAGCAGGGTCTTCGATGCCTACGGAGAGACGGATGAGTCCCGGGGTTATGCCCACTCTGCGGCATTCCTCCTCACTGTAG
>CAZNSX010000014.1:0-5537 GCA_964575845.1 uncultured bacterium
AATAGCGGACAATTCAGATGTTAAGAAGCTAGGACAGTTTAGATGTTACGTAACAGTAGGCCAGGCTATTGACATCCGGTAGGAAATATAGTAATATACCAAGTATATCAACACAGTACTACCAAAGGCATAATAGTATAATTCCCTCGAGCATAAATGCTTATAAAGGCTGCAATCGATTCCGACTCATGATCCTAAAGCGCAACCTAGGTGGGTTGAGGGGGAGAAATTAACCGATGATGCTGAACACCTATTCCCTCCGTCCCAGAAAGGAGGTGGTGGGGTAATAGATAGTCATTCGAGCCTAGAGTCATCGAGAGGTGAAAAAGGAGGAGGTTAATGTATAAATCTATCAAATGGATATCAGGCATCACACTCATAGCTATGCTGGTGGCCTTGGTTGCTGGTTGTGCTCCCGCGGCCACACCGACTCCGGAGGTGATCGTGGAGACGGTGGAGGTACCGGTGGTGGAGACGGTGGAAGTGCCGGTCGTGGAGACGGTGGAGGTGCCGGTGGAGGTGGTCGTCACGCCCACGCCGGTGCCCGAGGCCCCTGTCGGTCCGGCCAAGGTGAAGATCGGTGCACTGTATTGCCTCACCGGAGCCCTGGCGGAGTTTGGGGAGGCCTTCAGGCTAACCGGAGACATGGCCAAAGCCCACTTTGCGGAAGCCGGTTTCCCCATCGAGATAGTCGTTGGTGATACGGAGACCTCCGCCATCCCCGGAGTGGAAGCGGCCCGCACGCTGGTGGATGTGGAGGGGGTTCAGGCCCTCGTGGGAGCGGCGGCCAGCGGCGTCACCGTTCCCATAGCGGAGTCGGTTTCCATCCCCAGCGAGATCCCCCAGATCTCCTACGCCTCCACTTCCCCTATGCTTACTGTGCTTCCGGGCGATGAGGGGAAGGATTTCCTCTTCCGAACCTGCCCCTCCGATGCCCTCCAGGGGGTGATCCTGGGCAAGATGGCCTGGGATCAGGGCTACAAAACGGCGGCGGTGCTGTGGGTCAACAACCCCTATGGAGAGGGGCTGATGGAGCAGTTCACGGAGTCCTTCGAGTTCCGAGGGGGGACGGTCCTAGCCTCGGTCCCCCACGATGAGTCACCTGCACCCACTTACGTCTCGGAGCTCAAGAAGGTCATGGAAGGTGGGCCTGAGGCATTGGTAGCCCTGTCCTACCCCGGCCACGCCACCGTCTACCTGAAGGAGTTCTTCGAAGCGGGCTACAATGCGACCACCGATCTGCTCTTCGTTGATGGCACCAAGTCCACGGCGATGCCTCCGGAGATAGGGCCAGAGCTAATGGCAGGGTTCTACGGCACCGCCCCTGGCAGCGCGGGGGGAGCTTCCTATGACGCGTTTGTGGCGGAATACATGGCATTCTACGGCGAGCTGCCGCCTCTGCCCTTCATGACTAACACCTACGATGCCATCGCTGTGATCGCCCTGGCCGCTGCCAAGTGTGAGGCGGATGGCGAGGAGATCACTCCCATCTGCATCCGGGACAATCTGCGAGAGGTGGCCAACCCGCCCGGAGAGACCATCACCCCTGGGCCGGGGAGCCTGACGAGGGGCGTGGAGCTCATCCAGGCAGGGGAGGACATCAACTACGAGGGCGCTGCTGGCGCATGCGACTTCGATGAGCATGGCGACGTGGTAACCCCCATCGAGATCTGGAAGTATGTAGCGGAGCCACCGTACATAGTGACGGAGCGCCTGGAGATGACGATCCCCGAGAAGTGATCCCTGGGCAAAAAAAGAGGCCGGCCTCCCATACACAGGAGGCCGGTCTTCTTATTTAGCTGCCTAGTTGCGGTCTAAAACCTGGATACCTGCCTCTCCTCGCCTATCATGCCCCTGGGTCTCCTCAGCAGGATGACCACCAGCACGAGGCCGATGAGGACGTAGCGGATGAAGGGGGCGCGAGTTTCAAAGCCGGACGGCACCACTTTGCCGATGAAGAAGGTGCTCCAAGACCAGAGAGCCCAAATCAGGAAAGCCCCCAGGATGGCCCCTTTGTTGTTGCCGGTTCCCCCTGCGGTGAGCATAGTCCAGATGATGAAGGTGCCGAAGAGAGGGGTGAAGACACCGGGCTGGATGGCGGCCGAGAAATGGGCATAAAGTGCTCCTGCTATCCCCATGATCATCGCCCCCACGACCAGGGATTGGAGCTTGAAGAGGAAGACGTCCTTCCCATCAGCACTGGCCATCACCTCATCCTCCCTTACCGCCCGCAGGACCCTCCCCCAGGGGGAGCGAATCCCCCTCTCCAAGGCGATGTAGATCAGCGCCAGGAAGATGAGGACGATTACCAGATAGATGTAGTTGTAGTATCTGGGTGCAACCAGGTCGTGGAGGGGCTGGGGCAGGCCCACCAGTCCCTCAGGGCCGTTGGCCAGCCAGGACTCATTGTTGAAGAAGAGCCGGATGGTCTCGGCGATGCCTATGGTGGAAATGGCCAGATAGGCTTCCCTCAACCTGAGGGTGAGGAGTCCTATCAACACGGCTAGCAAGCCGGAGAAGATGGCCGCCCCTATCACTCCCACCAAGAAGGGCTGGTTTAAGCCGATCGCCTGATCAACGTAATCGGCGAGCACCCCGGTAGGCACGGGGGTGGTGATCAGGGCGGAGGCGTAGGCCCCGATAGCGAAGAAGCCGGCTATACCGAAGTTCAAAAGCCCGGTATAGCCCCACTGGACGTTCAACCCCATGCTGAAGATGGCGTAGATGGCGGCCATGATGGCGAAAGAGGCCAAGAAACTGAGGATCCCTCCGAGTTCTATTCCCATGATTGTCTACCTCCTTCCGAAAATCCCTTGTGGTCGGACCAGCAGGACGAGCACCATGATCATAAAGGCCACCGCCGGCTTGTAGGTTGGTTTCAACCAAGCCGTGGAGACCTGCTGAGCGATACCCATAATCAGCCCACCCGCTAGTGCGCCGGTAATGCTCCCCTGGCCCCCCAGGATGATGGCAGCGAAGAGAGGGAGAAGGAAGATCCAACCCATCTCCGGGCGAAGCTGAGTCTCGATGCCGTAGAGGACGCCAGCGACTGCAATCAGCGTCCCAGCGATCGCCCAGGCCCACACGATCATCCGCTCCGTGCCGATACCAGCAACGCGAGCCAGATCGGGGTTGTCCGCTACAGCCCGTAGGGCTTTCCCCGTCTTTGTCCTTGCCAGGAAGAGATAGACTGCAGCCACCGCTGCCCAAGCCGCAACCACGATGAATATCTCATCCATCCTGAGTTTGATCCCTAAGGGGAGGAAAAGCATGGGGCGGACACCGCTAAAGTAGAAGTGGAAGTCAGCTCCCCAGATGATGTAAATCAGGCCGCGGAGGGCGAAGGCTACGCCTACGGAGGCTATGAAACCCACAATGGCTGTAGCCCCCCATTGCCTCAATCGCTTGTAAACCCACCGGTCAATCAGGACAGCCAGGCCGATGGATACGAGGATAGCCGGGATAAAGGCCACCAGCAGCCCCCAATTAAAGGAAAAGGGGCCCACCTTTCCTTGGAGGAACCCTGCTCTAGAGAGCAATGAACTCACCAACAGGGCGATGTATGCTCCCACGGTTATCTGGTCCCCATGGGCGCAGTTAAACAGGTCGGTAATGCCCCAGATCAGAGTAAGCCCCACACTCCCCAGAGCGATGATGCTGCCTAGAATGATCCCATAAACGATTAACTCAGGCATTTTTACCTCCCTAAATAGAGCCTTCCTATTTCTTCGTCTTCCGAAATCTCCTGGGCACTCCCCTCTGCTTTCTTCTCTCCCCCCTCCAGGATATAAACCCTATGGGAGCTCTGCAGAGCCTTGGCGGCGTTCTGCTCCACCAGGAAGACGGTCACCCCTTGCTCATTCAGCTTCTCGATCCGGTCGAAGATGGCGTCCACCAGGAAGGGGGCAAGGCCCGTGGATGGCTCGTCCAGAAGGAGCAACCGGGGATTCAACATCAGGGCCCGGCCGAGGGCCAGCATCTGCCTCATGCCTCCGCTGAGTTCCCCCGCTCGGCTCTTCCTGCGGTCGGTCAGGTCGGGGAACAACTCATATATCTCTGCCATCCGAGAGCCGATATCATCCTCCCGGATGAAGGCCCCCATCTCCAGGTTCTCCTGGACGGTCAGGGAAGAGAAGATATTATACTCCTGAGGGATATAGGCCATCCCCATTCTCGCCAGCCTCTCCGGAGCGAGGCCGCTGATGTCCTCTCCTTCATAATATATCCTCCCCTTCCAAGGGCTCAGGACCCCGAAGATGGTTCTCAACAGAGTGGTTTTGCCGGCCCCATTGGGGCCTAGCATGGAGACAATTTGCCCCTCCTCCACCTCGAGGGAAAGCCCATGCAGAACCTCCATGGCTCCGTATCCTGAGACCACATCTTCCACTTGTAAGATGGTCATGGCCCTCCACCTCCAAGATATACTTCTAATACCCGCGGGTCGCAACTGACCTCATCAGGGGAGCCCTCGCACAGTTTCTTGCCCCTGTCCATCACGATGATGGGGTCGCAGACATCCATCACCAACTCCATCTCGTGTCCGATGAGGAAGACGGTTATCCCTTCCTCGCTCACCAGTTGCCTGATATGCTCCGCCAACGTCCGCCTCTCGGAAGGGTTCACCCCCGCCCCCGGCTCGTCGAAGAGGATCAACTCGGGCTCGGCCATCATCGTGCGGGCCAGCTCCAAGAGCCTTTTCTGACCTCCAGAGAGGTTACCAGCGTATTCGTCCCTTAGGTGGAAAAGTCCGACCGAGCGGAGGGATTCCAAGGCCCTGTCCTTGATTTCACCCTCCTGCTTCCTTACCGGCCGAGCGAAGAACCAGGTCTTCCATATCCTCTCCCCCTGCTGGTCTGGGGGAACTAACATCAGGTTCTCTAAAACGGTCATGAGCTTGAGCTCCCTGCTTATCTGGAATGTCCGGCAGAGGCCCTTCTGGAAGGTCTTATGAAGGGGAAGGCCGTCGATCCTCTCCCCTTTGAAGTAGACCTCCCCTGAATCCAGTTTATAGAGGCCGGAAATGACGTTGAACAGGGTAGTTTTGCCCGCCCCATTAGGCCCGATGAGGCCGGTGATGCGCTTGGGGGCCACATCGAGGGAAATCCCATCTACAGCCTTAATGCCTCCGAAGTACTTGCGGACGTCACGTACGGAAAGAATAGGGGAATCGCCGTTACCGTCCAAGGTCCACCTCCTTTCTGGGGCAGAGAACATGCGTGTTCGGCATCATCGGTTGATTCTCCCTCCTCACCCCCCTGGGTTGGGTTAAAGATAATGGCCCCTAATCGATGGCAACCTCCAGGGGCACCTATGTTTGGCGAACAATATACCACATTTATTCTAACCAAGTCAAGTCCCGCTCGGAAAGAGGGATGTTTTCACCAGTTAGCACTTGGCTCACCTTACGTAAGGTTTGCTTTCTAGACTACCCTCTCCCGGCCAAGTATTCGCCTCATCCAGAAATATCTAGAGGGGAGGATACCTCCCCACCCCTCCGGCATACGGATCCCTCGCTCTTCTCCCACCCTACCCATTCC
>CAZNSX010000015.1:0-5383 GCA_964575845.1 uncultured bacterium
CTAGCCAGAAGTAAACCCCCGATGGCACCCGGCCTTCCCTGACATATATCCCCATCACCCTCTATTGTAGTGCTCAAAGAATGGCCCGTCAAGTCCTCTTCAGCTAGGACCTATCTGGGATAATCATCTGCTCCTTTTCGGTAGCTCCCAACGCATCCCTTCGAAGCTAAAAACATCCGCTATTCCCACCCTAAGTTTATTTGCCATACTTTTCACGCAGGGCGGGGCTGCCGTATCTCAAAAGGTAGCCCGTCCGAGACCGCTTCCCCTTGTCCCGCGACCCCTCGGTCGCCCCAGCTTCAGCCCTTCCCTCACTCTTCGAGCTAAGCCCGTCTTTATCCGCTCAGAGCGCCGCTCACTCTCATACTGGGCCACCCACGCCGTCACGCTGTAGAGCAGGTCACCCACTGGCCGCGGCGCTTCCGTCCACGATTCCTTGACGCCCACCAGGCGGGGACCATAGAGCTTGAAGGTGTTGACCAGGTTGAGGGTCGCCGCCACGCCTTCCCTGGATAACCTTGCTTGTCATGATTCTCTCCTTTCGTTCCTTTTGCCGCTAGGTATTCCAACACCGCTTCCCGCTCCGGAAGCAGCTCCTCCCGCAATGCTGGCAGCAGTCCCTAGTATCTCGCTAGTGGCCATCTCTGCCCGAAGGCCATCCGCCACCGCCGCCAGCGCCTCGGACGCCTCAAGAACCTCCCGAAGATGTTGCTCTATATCTCACCCCATCGCCTCTATCGCCGCCTTGACTTTTTCAATGCTGGCCATCGCGACCCACCGCCGCCAGGAGACCTCACCGCTTATCGGCACCCCCGGCACGTCCCCCGGCCAGCCCGCGCGCCCCGCCAGCCCCACGGCTAGGGAGCGGATCGCTGCATCCTCGGTCTGGGGCGCGTCATCGGCCGGGGGCAGCCCCTGGCCAGCTTCAAACCCCTGACACATTTTTGATGCCTCTTCGTCTTGTGGTGAGGGAAATTTAGTGTTGGTAGCGTTGGTAGCCCCAAGTTGACCCCCCATCCGGTCTCCTACACTGCCAACAGCACCAACACTATTTTGGGGACGCTGGAGCGTCACGGAGCGCTGTTTTCCAGACCACCCTGCCACTACCCGCACCCCCGTCTGGGCCAGGTTCGGAACGACCAGCATTAAGCGCCTTACCACCCACGTGGCATCCTTTGGCCAGGCGCGTCCGGTGGTGTCTATCCCCAGGCTGCTGGCGACCTGGTTCAGCTCGCTGAGGAGCTCCGCAGGGGTCCCGCTCCACCTGTCGCGCTCCTTCATCAGGGCAAGGACAGCCTGCGCCACCGGACTAGCGTCCAGGGCTTCCCTCGTCTGCGCCCCCACGTTCGAGCTGTATGCCGCCCAATAGTCGCTTTCGCTAAATCCTGAGGCGATCGCCACCGCGCACCCCCACTGAGCATAGTCAGCCAGGCGGGGCAGCCGCCTGGGGGCCAATCTGGGGTGGATGCGCATGGCCTCTGCTAACGCGGTGAACATGGCTCCAAGCAGGCCCGGCCTTATTGCCTCGAATCGGGCCTGGAGCTCCCGCTCTGGAACAAAATCCCCATCGGGCAGCCGATCCATCTGGTAAATCAGCGCCCGGTCCAGTAAATCCGGGGCAGTCACCACCAGGTTGACGCCGGTTATCCCACCTACCCCCTGTGGCCGGTATACAAAATCTTCGTCAGTGGTGTACAACGCTCGCTTGACGAAGCCATCGCCCGTGCAGAACCGGCTCAAGGCATCGGAGAGCCAGGGCGGGAGCGCGGTTAGATTATCCAGAAATAGGCACAGGTTATGGCTTGCCAGTTGAATGCATTCGCCTATGTCCCGTGGCGGCCCCTGAACGGGGACCTCCACAGGGTCCTGGAGCATCCGCCTGAAACGAAGCGCGGATGTCTTTGTTGAACCATGGGGGCCATAATAAATGCTCACAGGGCGAGGTATGCTGGCCAGGAGACCGGCCACGAGGTCAGTCAGGGTGAGAAGCTCGGCGTGGGAGCCAGGCAATCTCACTAGGCCGAGGAACTCCTTCAGATCACCCCCCATGGCGGGCTCGACCTGAGGCACCTGGTGGGGAAAGGAGCGAAACAAAAGGGGCGGCCGCTCCACTACTTCCCAGCTTCCGGGGCTGACTTGGACAGCCCGGCCTCTTCCCAGGTCATACCAAAGTGTCCTCTCATGCCACGCCGTCCGGACATGTAGGCGGTGTCCCTGGCCTTCATAGACTGCCTTGCCGGCGATGACCGCCAGCGCTGCCCTTACCGCCTCAGTGGAGGGCACCTCCCCCATCGCCACATAACCCAGATTCGCGAGCCGGTCTCGGAAGGCTGTGCTTCTCACCCGGTATATGGCCCGCCTCTCTCCCTCCGGCATAGCTATGTGAGGTTCCCCATACTGGTCAGCGAATAGCTCAACCCCACTAACTAACAGCGCCTCTACCAGCTTGTCGGCCTTGCGCTCCCTCGGTGGGGCCTCTTGCCCTGCCTCCCTCAGATGGGCGCTCCGCTGTTCCTCTAAGAGCTTGAGCATAGCCTGGCGCACTCGCTTCTCCGAGGTCTTCGCTCGCCTGGCCACCTCCCTTATGAGCGCCTCCCTCTGCCGGGACTTACTGAGATTGATGCTGTCTTCGAATAACAGCGCGCCGCTATCACTCAGGACCGCCACCGTGCCCCGCAACTCGCCAGCTCCGTTGACCCGCCTTGACCGAAGCTCCAGCTTCATAGCTCCACCCTCGATACCAGCAGGTCGTCCTTGCGCCGCCAGCGCCTGCTACGCTGCGCTGGGGGGTAGCGCCCCACGCCGCGGGCGATAGCCTCGAGCTCCCGATCTAAAAGCGGTGGCCGGCACCGCAACTCATTTTCCGCGCGTATGGCGGCCAGGATAGCCTCTTCTGAGGCCCCTCTTCGGCGCATCGAGCCAGCCAAAGAGGTCAGCACTTTGTTCCTGCGCCCGGCCGGGATGGTCGCTCCTATGGGGGACGCTTGCTTGGGCGTGTCCTGTCCCGTCTCTGCCAGGGGCAGCTTTGTCCAGTCCAGCCAAGCTCCCGGATGATGGATCGCAAGGGGCTTGTTGTCGGGGGGACAAGAGGGAAGGTAATACATCCTGGAGGCATCGGAGGCCCCCTGGTCCGCCGCCGAGAAGAGGGTCGAGTCGAGGGTGGCCTTGACGGCGGGCCACTTTGAGGCCGGGACAACCTTTGAGAAGGGGATGATAACCCTGAAGCGGGGATGCTCCTCCGTATGCCTGAAGGTGGAATAGACTACATACTCATAGGGGTTAAAGCTAGACGTAATCGTTTCCCAGAGTGTGTCGTGGTCGAAGTCACCCACTGCCGCCACAACTCCCAGGACTTCCTCGTTCCTACGCCTGGCGTTTGCGGCGTACGTGGCCGGTGAGAATAGCGGCCCGTCCTTCTCGGTGCGGCGGTGGTGGGCGGTCAGCATCCTGACCGCTTCGCCCCAGGTCAGACGGCGCATCTTCGGGCAGTTATCGGTCTTATGGTCGAAGAAGCTGAATGAAATAGGGATTGACGCTGACGGGTAGGGTTCGCTATTCTGGGTTTCCAACATCGTGCTCGCCATCCACGCCGCCGCTAGGCCGGACGCCATCTGCCCTAGTGGTCGCGGTCTCATCTGCGTCCTGCCCTGGCTCCGGGGTCTGCGCCAGCCACTCCCAAAGCCTCCCCCACGCCGCGGCCTGCGATGGGTACGGTTTGCCGTCCCGTACGGTCACCACTACGGGAGGCAAGGCAGGCTTGGCTTTCCGGCGACCCATCGGCCTCCTACACCTCCGAGTGGGGTACCACCTTCAAAATGTGATTAGCCGTGACGGGCACCATCTGGCCGGGTCGGATGCGGTTGCTCTCCACGAACTCCGGCGGCAGGTTCAAGTAATAGGCACTCCCTATCTTGATCACGCGCCGGTTCTCGGTGATGGGCTCGTTCACCTCTCGCTTCTTGCGCATGGTCAGGCTTACCCCTTCTGCCAGCTTGTTGAACTCTCCCATTCGGCATGATAAACTATAGCTGGGATAGAGTGGGGGAAAAGAGGCGGAAAGGATGCGGAATCGTCACCGAAAGTCTGCGCCGGAGTGGGTTAGGACCAACGCCACTAGGAAGCAGCGGTCAACAGTGTGGGAGCTGTTGGCGGCTGGCTGTACCATTGCCGACGTTGAGAAGAGGCTGGAACTTCGGCGAATGCACCTCGACAAGGATACCATCTCCAAAGTAATCCAAGAGGCGGTCGGGGAGCCGGGTATTCCGGCTGCGCTAGTCAAGACTCTGAAGCCAGTAGTCCAAGAATGGATTATTTCCAAGCGACCGTACCTCAGGGAGAGCGTCTTGGGTGCTCCTCCGGGATCACCCGAGGGGCAAGTCTCCGGCAAGCTGGAGGTTGGCTTCCATCCAGGGTCCCCTCACGAGCAGAATATGCGTGAGCTGGCCAGAGAACTGATGAACGAAATCCGCCTGCCAGGGATCTCGTCCAGCTTTATTCTCGAGTTGAAACCTGGGCAAATCGTGATTGCGGACTCTTGGGGCCGCGCGCTGTGTCCACTAATCGTCATAGGCGAAAATGGGAAGATATCTTTTGGAGTTGGCTTAGAACATAGAGCGCAAGAAAGCGATCTTTGGCAAGGGCTGTATAGCCATCTGGAAACTGGCGGCTTTTCAGGACTCTGGGGAGAGATAAGTGATTGGGAAGGTCGAGTGGGACAATGCCTCCAGAAATGTCACGACTTTCTGCGGCTTGCTATCGGCGAAATAGGAAAACTAATCAAGATTCCCGACGACAAAGTGGAAAGACACGAAAAGATGGGCTATAAGGAAGCGTTTTTCACAACTGCGTGCGGGGATGCTATTCAGATAGCTATGGGCGATAGCCCGGCAGACTTCGGATATTGCAGTGAAGCGTTGCCTACTGGGGGCCTTTGGGCGCTGAGGAGATATTGGGGTGGCATAATTTATGTCGCTAAGACTGAGATGGAAACCGAGGAGTTACAGGAAGGACACGATGGCCTTCGCTGCGAGCTTTCGCAGACTCCGGAGGCGAGGGATATCGCAAGGCTCCGGGCGGAATTGGAGCTGACCGAAGCGAAAATCAAAAAGCAACTTCAGAAGTCTACACTTATGAAGCGCGTCCCCGGGTATTGTGAGCTATGCGCACCAATCGCGACTAGGAAGGAGTGACCTGCCGCTGATGCGGATATTGTGCAACTTAACCGAGCATTCGACTAGCTATATGACCAACTGACGATGTTCTGGGTGCTGGCGCGGTGGGCCATTGCTCTAAATAACGTAGACCGCAATCAAATCGTGTAAGGACACCGAGAACGCATGTCTCCTGCTGGCGAACAGAGAACGGTCTTCACAGGCTGGATTCG
>CAZNSX010000016.1:0-5090 GCA_964575845.1 uncultured bacterium
CTTTTTATGAGGCAACGATACCACTTTCGGTAACAATTATTATGAGGCAATTCGTTGGCTTGACAAGGGGTGGGGCCATTGTTAAACTGAGAGCGAAGCTTGTCGTGATGCTGAGAAGGGCCACGCCAGCAAGGGCCCTCGATTTAAGGTGGGACCTCGAGGGGTGCTTTCCCCGGGCCCGGAGGGGGTGGCGGCGGTTCTCCTATCAGTGCTGAGGCGACTATGGCGGAAAACGCGCCACGAAAGTCGAAGAGGACGCCCCGGAGATTCTCTCAGAAGGGTGATGCCGGTTACACCAGCTTGCTGGGCAGCCCCTCGGACCCGGTGAACAAGTACCGGGTGCCCAAGTATCACCCCCAGCCCCACACCTACGGCATAGTTGACGAGGCCAACGCCGTGCTCTCCATGGCGCTGGCTTCATCCCTGAACCAGAAGGTGAAGCGAGTCATCTACAGCATCCAGGAGGACCTGGTGCTGCTCATGGCGGAGCTGGCCACTGCCCCTGAGGCCGCCAGGGGCTCCAGCTACCACATCACCCCGGCCCTGGTGCGGCGGGTGGAGGAGCTCATCGAGGAGCTACGGGGTGAGGCAGAGCTGCCCACCAGGTTCGTCATCTCCACCCATTCGCTCCCCGCCGCCACCATAGACCTGGCGCGCTGCGTGATGCGGAGGGCGGAACGGGAGGCGGCCCGGCTCAGGCATGAGAACATCATTACCAACGATGAGGTGCTGAAATACCTCAACCGTTGTGCCGACCTCCTCTGGACGCTGGCCCGCTATGAGGAGACAGTGGGTGGCACCCAGGGCAGCCCCGGGTGAAAGAGGATGAGATTGCTTGGCGAGGTCTTTCTGCCCGGCCTCCCGCCCCGGCGTTAGCTTCGGGGGCTGCGCCTCTGAAAACCCCCAGGGTCTGGGAGTTGAGCTCACCTGGGCGGGTGGGTGGGAATGAAAAACCGTTCTTGAGCGGTCCCGGAGCATAGTGAAAGGGGTGCTATGGCACCGCTAGAGAGGGGCCTGGTCCAGGTCTATACCGGGAAGGGCAAGGGCAAGACCACGGCGGCACTGGGGACGGTGCTCCGGGCGGTGGGCCACGGACTGGCAGTGTTCATCGTCTTCTTCATGAAGGGCGATCCCAGGTACGGGGAGCAGAAGGCGCTAACCCTGCTGCCCCGGGTAGCCTTCGAGCGCACCGGCAGCCTGCGCCACGTCGACCGCCGTAACATCACTGAGGAGGACCGCGCCGAGGTGCGCAAAGCCCTGGAGGCGGCCCGCCGCGCCATGCTCAGCGGGGAGTATGACATAATCATACTCGATGAGGTGAATGTAGCCCTTTCCTGGGGGCTGGTGGGGTTCGACGAGGTGGCAAGCCTGATCGCCGAGAAGCCCCCCCAGGTGGAGCTGATCCTGACCGGGCGCTATGCCCCGCCCCGGCTGCTGGAGCTGGCTGACCTGGTGACCGAGATGACCGAGGTGAGACACCCCTACCAGAAAGGGGTGCTGGCCAGGCGCGGCCTGGACTACTAGCAGGCTGCTGAGGAAGGGGTGTCCAGAGAGATTTTCACCTCATGCCGTCCAGAGCTTGTCGAAGGACGGCGTCAGTAGGCTGGCCACCCTTCGACAGGCTCAGGGTGGCCGTGGGCCTGAGGGCTGGTCGGAATGGTTTCCCATCACCCCGCTGGAGGGTAATATGGCATACGAGAACATCATCGTGGAGCGGGTGGAGAAGGGGATAGTCAAGATCACCCTGAACCGCCCTCATGTCTTGAACGCTATGAACAGCGCCTTGCTCCAAGAGCTGCGGCTGGCACTGGGCGAGCTGGAAAGGGATGAGGATGTAGCGGTAGTGATACTGACCGGGACGGGGCGAGCTTTCTCCTCCGGTATGGACCTCAAATCTACCGGGCACTTCTACGAATGGAAGGGGGGGAGTTTCACCTTCGCTTTGTTCCGCCAGCTCAAATGCCCGGTCATCGCTGCCGTCAACGGGTATGCTATTACCGGTGGCTTTGAGCTGGCCATGGCCTGTGACATGGTCGTCGCCTCAGAGAATGCTGCCTTCAAAGATACCCATGCTCAGGTCCGGGTGCTCCCCGGCGGCGGCAATACCCAGAGGCTCCCCAGGCTGATAGGAGAGAAGAAGGCCAAGGAGATGCTGTTCACCTCGGACTTTGTCTCCGCGGCCGAGGCAGCCAGGATGGGCATGGTGAACAAAGTGGTGCCGCCGGAAAAGCTGGATGAAGAAGTGATGCAGCTTGCCCGGAAGATCGCCGCACAGCCCAAGGATATAATCAGGAAAATGAAGCAGGTGATAAACGAAGGCATGAATATGGACTTCGGGGCGGCCATGATGTACGAGCAGCTTGAGAGCCGCGCCTGGCGTGACCACATGACCCCCGAGGACATCGCTCGGCAGGGGCAGGCCGTAATCAGGGGGGGACGGGGTGAGGTGAGGAAGGGACAAGGCTAGGCAGAAGTGTCCGTGGCCCCCGCCACAGATGTAGGGTAAGGCAAAGATGACAACTCCGGTGTTGATGACCATGAATATGAAGGGTGGGGTTGGGAAGACGGTCATATCAATCAGTCTTTCCTATGCGATAGCTTGGCTGTTCGACAAGAACGTCCTGCTAGTAGACCTTGACCCGCAGGCAAGTGCCTCCTACGCTCTCCTCTGGCCCAAACGCTACTTCGAACTCCTTGGCGAGAAGCGGAGCCTCACTGCCGCCCTGATGCCAGAACTCGGCCCCGATGACCCGTTCTCTGTCGTTAAGGTAGCGACCACCTCCGCAATCGATGCCACTGCCCACACGGTGAGACTGCGCAGCTGGTACCGAATTCTGCAGGGAAAACGAGTGGACGCTGGATCTATGTCTATTGCGCCCGCTAGCATAGACCTGATGCGCTTGGCTCTACGCCGTTTGCCGGAGGAGGTGGAGCAAATGTTGTCGGCGCGATGGGAAGCCTTTATCGCAAGCGCCAAGAGAAGCTACGACTGCCTAGTCATCGATTGCCACCCCGCTGGGTCATTCTTCACGAAGTCGGCCATATTGTCGTCCAACGCAGTGATTATTCCAGCTACGACTGACGGCTACGCAGAGGCTGGTTTGGGACTGATGAGGCGGTTTATTGAGGACTGGGAAAGGGCAGGGGGAGCAAGCCATTTTGTCGTGGTATTCAATGATCCCCATAAGGCCTGGGATGAACGCATCGAAGCCACCATTCGGCAGGATCCCCGCTTCAAAGGTAGGTGTCTAAGCGCCGCTTTCGGCTACTCTAAGCTGTTCCGCAATATTGCCATTAGAAGGCAAGTGGTCGCCGAACAAGGAGTTGCCTATCGCTGGAATGTGTCGCAGCGAGTGAACCGTGTAGCCCGAGAACTGGTTGACCTTCTAGTGAAAGATGGGGTGATCGAGCAGTCATGGACAAAGCAGTAGTCTCGTGGCATCTAGCAAGAGCCTTGCTTCAGGTGTGCGACTCTGAAGACGATCTTAGGATGGTGCGTCAGGCCCTCCGGGATACCGAGACGCGCGAGCGTTTGCTCTCCACGTTGATAGAGTTGTTTCACACTCTGAAGAGAGACGCCATGCTAACGCCAAAGACGCTCGCCAACACGGAGCCTCTATCTCAGTTTCCAAGAGGTGAGTTGGTAGAACATCTTGATGAGCTTTTCCGGCAACACCTTGCAATGAAGAACGATGCGGTGGAGGAGTGGCTGAGAAGCCGCTTCGACGTGAGAAATCGGATCGGGAAGTCCTCGCTGAGAGAGTACCTAAGGCGAGTTCTTCGGGACGGCCCACCTAACTTGGGAAGGCAGATAGTGGCCCAAGCGGAGAAAGAGTTTCCTGCCGTGGTCGGCAGGGGCGCCGACCTGCGCCGTTTCTGGGACAAGCTTGATGCGTGGACTGGTGGAGACCGCTAATGTCGCAGTACGCGCAGGAACTGACACGTTTCGTGCCAAAGCCAGAAGACCTGAAGAAATTCGCGGAAAGCGACCAGGGCACGCGCCTAGTGGGTGGTTTCGATCATTGCTTGCTATGGACGCGCCTGCTTGGAGACACTTACGCTGGCTACCCAGGGGAGGTGCTGCTTCATGCTGCCCATTCCAAGATTCTAGAAATGTGGGCCCTGGTTCCTTTAGGCCTGCTTCATTCAGCGTGCGGGTGCCTTCGAACGATCATCGATCTCGCGATTGGCTTTAGTTACTACGTGTTTCATGGGAAGGAGTGGTACGCCGTATGCGCCAGCCGCAGCGATTGGATGGGCAGGGCTGCTATCCTCGAATGGCATATTGACTTCACTGCCCGCTTCCGCCAATACAACAAGGCCTTTGGCGTTAGCCAGTATCTGGACGAGGATTACCGGATTTTGTCGAATTTCATACATGGTGTACCACCGCAAGGTCTCCCAACCATGAAATCCCTGAGCCAGCATAGCTGCTCACAGGAGGATATCGAGCGTGTAATTGACCTGGTGACGAGGGTGGACGGCCACATAAACCTCTTTCTAGTCGGCGTGTTCCCCGATATCATCGTTTCACTATCGCCGGACGAGTACAGGTTAGCGCTCTCAGGGCTGGATAGGAGGAAGCTCGCGGCATGTGGTTTGACTCTACCGGCGCGCTAGCAGAGTTCTAGATAGGTACACTGGATTCGCAAGGGTCGTCGGCATAATCTGGCGGAGGCAGCCATGTTCGACCCCAGGGTGATGGAGGAGATAAAGAGGCGCGAGGCGGAGTGGGCCAGGCGCACGGCGGATGCGCCGGAGCGGCAGGACGCCTTCAAGACCCTCTCCGAGATCCCCGTGGAGCGGGTCTATACCCCCACCCACCTGGAGGGGCTTGACTACCAGCGGGACCTGGGCCTCCCCGGCGAGTACCCCTTCCTCCGCGGCGTCCACCCCACCGGCCACCGGGGCCGGCTGTGGACCATGCGCATGTTCTCCGGCTTCGGCACCGCCGAGGAGTCCAACGCCCGCTATAAATACCTCCTGGAGCACGGGGAGACCGGGCTCAGCGTGGCCTTCGATCTGCCCACCCTCATGGGCTACGACACCGACGACCCCCGGGCCCGGGGCGAGTTCGGCAAGTGCGGGGT
>CAZNSX010000017.1:0-4720 GCA_964575845.1 uncultured bacterium
TCCCCCACCCTCTGAAGGGTAACCTCAACCATCCTCAGGTTGAGCTCACGCCTCTCCCGGCTCAGGTCACAGAGGAAGGCCCAGGTGGGCGGGTCGGGATACCAGCTAAGCCTCTCCAGGGGGCAGTGGACGCTGGCGGTGACCCCAGACGAGGCGATACCCCTCTTGAGCAGGGGCAACTGCTCCGCTGGGAAGTTGTAGAACTCGCCGCGGCCCAGGCCGTTGGCCAGCAGCCGCTCCTCGAGGTGGCCCAGCTTCTGGCAGTGGAAGCCCAGGTTATTCACGGCGCCACCCCGGCGCCGAGGACTTGATATAGCCCTGGTAGTTGCGCATAGTCTCCTCGATACTATCGCCGCCGAACTTCTCCAGGAGGGCATCGGCCAGGACTATGGCCAGGGCTGCCTCCCCCACCACCCCGGCGGCGGGCACGACACAGACATCGCTCCGCTCCACATGGGCGGGGGCGGCCTGGCCGGTGACCAGGTCAGCCGAGGGCAGGGGCCGGGCCAGGGTGGGGATGGGCTTGACCACCGCCCGCACCACGATAGGCTCCCCGTTGCTCATGCCCCCCTCGATGCCCCCGGCACGGTTGGTGGCATGGCGCCAGCCGCGCTCACGGTCGCTCTCAATTATATCATGAACCTGCGAGCCCTTCATCCCGGCCAGGGCAAAGCCTCCCCCTACCTCAACCCCCTTTACCGCGTTGATGCTCATGAAGGCCTGGGCAATGCGGCCATCGAGCTTGCGGTCCCAGTGCACATGGCTCCCCAGGCCTATGGGCACGCCGGTGGCGATGACCTCGATGATGCCGCCGAGGCTATCGCCGGCGGCCCTGGCCTCCTCAATGGCGGCGACCATCGCCTGCCCCGCCCGGGCATCAGCGGTGCGCACCGGCGAGCCCTCTACCTTGGCCCAGTCTATGGGGTGCTTTGGCTGGGCCCGGTGAGAGCCGATGGCCACGGTATGGCTGTGTACCTCGATGCTGAACTGCTCCAGCAGCCTGCGGGCCACGGCACCCACCGCCACCCGGGCCGCCGTCTCCCGGGCGCTGGCGCGCTCGAGTATGGGGCGGACGTCCCCCAGGCCGTATTTAGTGACGCCGGGCAGGTCGGCGTGGCCGGGGCGGAGGCGGGTCACCGGCTCGGCCGACTTCTCCACCGGCCCTGCGGCCATGACATCCTTCCAGTTCTCCCAGTCGCGGTTCTCGATGAGGAGGGCGATGGGGCTGCCCATGGTGAGGCCGTAGCGCACCCCGGCCAGAGTCTGGGCGCGGTCCTGCTCGATCTGCATGCGCCCACCCCGCCCGTATCCCCCCTGGCGGCGGCGGAGGTCGCGGGCGATGCAGTCCTCGTCCAAGGCGAGGCCCGCCGGCACCCCCTCGATGATGGCCAGCAGCGCCCTCCCGTGCGATTCACCCGCGGTCAGGAACCTGAACACTCGTTTACCTCATCTTCCCGCGTTGGGGGAAATCCGAACTTTTGTGGACATGTGGCTTATCCTGTTGATTCCAACTGCAAAATCGAGAGAATGGCGCTATCTGCTCTCAGCTAAGTCGTAAACCGGCACCTGGGTAGTGCGTCTAGGTGCTGCTCCCGACCATACCAGTTGCTGCATCTTCTCCAGAACCTTTGGACGAAGCAATACCTCACCACACTGAGAGCATACCTCAGCAGGGACATTCTCTAGAATATACACTTTACCTTGGTAAGATTGGGGATGGGTAACAACCTTCTCCTTTAGCTCACCGCCGCAAAACGGGCATTTTGTCATTGTTTCTTTTCCCTCCTCGTTCTCCAGTCAAGCCACTCAGTAAGCTCAGGCTCATAGGCGGTAACAACTACCACACTCGGTGGATAGGAGCATTGAAGATGCAAAGGTCTCCCCTTTGCAGTCATACCCAAAACCAGGCAACTAGGAGTGTGTCCGAGTAATAGTTCCGCCGAAGCTGAGGAAGCGTCAAAAGATGGCCTGGCCAGATACGACGCACCGATTACTCAGACAGGCTCCTAGCACCGCGTGGGTCATCGGGATAATCCTCAATAACATCAGCACTCCCAGATAGAATGGCTTCCTCAACCTCACTAACAGCAATATGTCGGTCAATCATTCGCTCGCCAGCATGAATAGTAAAGAGATGGCATCCTCTTCTAATCTCCGTCTGGATTGCATCAAGTAAACTCTCTATCAAACAACTCCTATTCTATGTGGAGATCACTACCAGTATAGCAGTTTACCAGCCCTTGCGGAAGTGAAGTGGTTGATAGGCACTGAGCGGGGAGAAAATCCGAACCTTTTGGATATATGGTTAACCTTTGCTGTGGAACCCTAATGAAATGAGGAGAAGGGGGAGGCCCGCCGGCACCCCCTCGATGATGGCTAGCAGCGCCCTCCCGTGCGATTCACCTGCGGTTAGAAAACGGAACATTGGGTTGCCTCATGACCCCGCGTGGGGCAAAGTCCGATCATGTAGCATCGCATTGTAAGAGTTCCTGTATCTTCCGTTCTAGCTCCTTCTTTTCTTCTTGGCGCAGTGATTTGGCACCTTTCAATTCCCATTCGTTGTTTATCTTTAGAGAGAACAAGACACTTTTCCCAGAAGCCAAACGAAGCTGTTTCCTATGAAGAACATAGCCCTTCTTAATGCTTTCTATTACCTCAGAGTACTTTTTCAAATGTTCTTCCATTCTGCTAATTGAATCCAATATCCTCTGTGTATAATTGGTTTTCTTATCCTGGGCGAAGAAATGTCTTATCATTTTTAGTTCAGTTTCAAATGCAAAAAGATATATACTTCTCGTTTGTAGAATAATAAAAGGCTCGAACATCATTTTCTCTTTAACCCATATGCCCCCAGGCACGGTCATAGATGTCATCATCTTTTTATGAGAATGTGTTGCGGTGCACAGAATCCTCCACAACTGCTCTAAATAAGGCGAAACGTTGTCCGCCTTCAAGAATTCAATTTTCTTTACAGCGTCTATTATCAACGGTGCCTTTTCGATTCCTCTTTCACCTGCTAACCATTTAATGGTCGCTTGGTCGCCGTCGCCTCGACAGAATTTCATAAAATATAGATTTAGAATTAGCTCCAAAGTGTTGCGTAGAATCTCTGTAGCCTGCTTAGTAAAACCGTGTTGAAAGCACAAAAAAGATGCCCAGTAGTCATCGAAAATCTCTTGAATTAAGAGAGAATAGTTTATATTTGGTTCTTGCCACCAGTTTATCCTAATGTCATCTTTGTCGCCGCGGTACTCTTCAATTGTTCTTTCAGCAAAGTGCATTGTAATTAGAAAAAAGAAGTCGTCTGATTCAGATAAGGAAAGAAGGTCAAAAAGTCCTTCGAATATCTTAGGATAAGTGTAATATAGTTTCTCTTTCAATCCTTTCCGCATTTCAAGCTTTTCTAATAGATTGTCTGCGTCTTTTAATTTAGATTTGCGCTCTTCCTGTTCCGTCATGGTTTAGTGTCTCCGCCAATTTGATGAGCCCAAGTTCGGGCTATTTTGAATCTATTCGGGTTCGTAAAAGACAAACTTGCTCCCCGGATGGGCCTCGAACCACCTGCCCTACAAGGCTTTCTTCGCCGCCCCAAGCATTATGTCAAGCGGGGCCTTCCTCCCCGTCCACAGCTCGAAGGAGGCTGCACCCTGGTAGACCAGCATGGGCAGGCCGCCCAGGGTGCGCGCCCCCACCTTCTTCGCCTCTATGAGGAGTGGTGTCTCCACTGGATTATACACTACATCGTAGATGAGCGCCTCCCTGGGTATGAACTCAGAGGCCAGCGGCGACTGGCCCTCGGTGGCGCTGTGCCTCATCCCTATCGAGGTGCAGTTCACCAGGAGGTCACAGCCCGCCAGCACCTCCCGCATATTCTTATCTTCCCAGGGCACCGCCGTTACCTTCGGGCCGAAGCGCCTCAGCTCGGAGGCCAGGCCAGCGGCCCGGGCCGGGGTGCGGTTCACTATGGCGAGCGAGCTTGCCCCGGCCCTGGCCAGGCCGAAAGCAACGGCACGGGCCACGCCCCCCGCCCCCAGGAGCACCGCCCGCTTGCCCTGCGGATCAAAGGCACCGTCCTGGCGGAGCGCCTTGAGGAAGCCGTCAGCATCCGTGTTGTGGCCGATGAGACGCTGCCCCCGCTTGACCACGGTGTTCACAGCGCCCATCTCGCTCGCCTTGACGTCCTGCCCATCCAGAAGGGGCAAGACCGCCTCCTTATAGGGCACGGTGACATTCAGCCCCAGCCTCGAGGGCTGCCGCAACCCCTGGATTAGCCCCCGGAGCTTCCCCGGCTCCACCTCCCAGGCCTCATAGCGGATGTCCAGCCGCAGGTGGTCGAAGGCGGCCTGCTGGAAGAGAGGCGAGATGGAGTGCCCCAGGGGGTAGCCTATCAAGCCCACGTATCTCATCATAGCCACCGTTGCGGCGGAACGCCGCCCTGTCCTGATGCCTTTATCCCTTCGCCAGCCCCTACAGTTTGGGACTGCTCTCCATAGCATAGGTTAGCAGAGCGTAAAAATCAAGGAGGCTAACAGGGCATTCTGGCCGGGGCGGGGGAAGGCCAACCCGGGTGTCCCAGTGGATGTAGCGAGGTGCTTGACCAGGAAATCATCGGAGATTAGCATATGCCTGGAAGCTTGCACCACCATTGGGATACCGTATCCCCGGAGGCTGCGATATGAGAGGACGGGATGACGCAAGCTCAACTCATCATGGGAGTCGG
>CAZNSX010000018.1:0-4175 GCA_964575845.1 uncultured bacterium
CCTCCTGGCAGTATGGGAGGCCGACATATTCCCCGACGAGGAGAGCAAGGAAAGTGGCCAGTCTAAAGGATAAGATCATCGAGACCGCGGTGGACCTGGGCAACAGGGCTGTGAAGCCGCTGACCGACCTCATGCACAGCGCCATCGCATCGGCCGTGGAGGGTGGCATAAGGTCGCGCTATCCCGAGGCGATGAATACACTCGGGCCCATGCTGGACCAGTACCTTAAGAATCCCAACCTACCAGCTTCTGTAAGAAAGCAGCTCGAGGTGATCAAGGGCGGCACCTCGATCTGGGATATGCTGTTGTGGCCGGTAATTGCCCTCTTTGGGATGCTGCAGGGCCTTATGGCTGCCGGGAGGCCATGGGCGCTCGTCGTCGAGCAGGCGGCCTGGCGAGATCTTCCAGCAACGAAGCCCGAGTACCCCATGGCAATCGCAGCCTATCTCCGCGGGGCCTATACCGTGGAGCAGTTCACCGACGTTATGGCCAGCTGGGGCTATGACAGCGAGGCGCGGTCCGCCCTGATCACCGCCTTGCAGAAGCTCCTGGAGGACGACGATATCCGCGACCTCTATCTTCGGGGGGAGCTCCGCCTAGACCAGGCGGCAAAGAAGCTGATGGCCAAGGGATACTCCCAGGAGGACGTCCAGGCCCTCCAGAAGCTCTACTGGCGGATCCCCGGGGTCCAGGACATTATCCGCATGGCAGTCCGGGAGACCTTTACCCCGGAGATCGCCGAGAAGTTCGGGCAGTATCAGGACCTCCCGGCTGAGTTTGTTTCCTGGGCGGCGAAGCAGGGGCTCAATGAGTTCTGGGCCCGTAACTATTGGGCTGCTCATTGGGACCTCCCCTCGCCGACCCAGGGATTCGATATGTTCCACCGGGGTATTATCGACGAGGACACCCTCAAGATGCTCCTCCGGGCCCTGGACGTTATGCCCTTCTGGAGGGATAAGCTGATCGGGATTGCCTACAGCATCCCCACCAGGGTAGACATCCGCCGAATGTATAAGCTGGGGGTTTATACCCGGGAGGACGTCAAGAATACCTATATCAAGGCCGGCTATCACCCCGACGACGCCGAGGATATCACCGAGTTTGTGATCCGCTACTATGGGGAGGATGAGGAGACGGACCTGGACCGGGACCTCGACTATACCAAGTCGGAGATCCTGGACGGCTACCGGAAGAGGCTGATCACCGAGGACGAGGCCCGGGAGCTCCTCCGGGCCCTCGACTGGAAGGACGACCAGATCGACTTCTACCTCGACCGGGAGGACCTCAAAAAGGACCAGTCCCTCAAGGACGCCTATCTCTCCCGCTACCGGACCCTCTTTATCGAGGGGATCATGGCCGCCGACCGGGTCCAGGAGGAGCTCGAGGTGGTCGGGGTATCGAAGGCCGAGTTTGAGGCAGTACTCCCCTTGTGGCAGATCGAGAAGATCACCCGGGTAAACAGGCCGACCAGGGCGCAGCTCGACGGCTTTCTCCAGGACGGGATCATCACCTGGCCGACCTGGGAGGCGGAGTATCAGCTCATGGGCTACTCCGCCGAGTATATTTCCTGGTACCGGGCCTCGCTCGAGGCCAAGATAGGGGGGGCAACATAATGGTCAACAAGAATGGAGTCAAGGTCCAGGAGAAAGAGAAGCTGGAGAAGCTCGTCTCCACTATCAAGCGCCGGCCGAAGCCCGCTCCAGAATCGCCAGAATCGGGGGGGTCCGAATCCCCTCCGCCGCCAGGATCCTGACCCCGCCAGCTTTGGAAGCTGAAAATCGACCCCTCCTCCGGGGTGCGCACCCCTCGGAAATCGCTCCAGAATCGCCAAAATGGCCCCTCTGGCATTTTCCGGTGGTCCCAGTACCCCCCCCTACCAGGGTCACCCTCCAAAAAATACGCCCTGGTAACCCCTTGACAGCTCTGGACACATGCGGTACAATCAACCATCATGTCTCAAGAGGTGTCTATTCGCCAGGCGGCTGAGATCCTAGGGGTGTCTGCCCGGACAGTTAGACGCCGCATTAAGCAGCGCAAACTGCCCCACAAGATGCTATTGGGTAAATACGGCTGGGAATACCTGGTCATTGTGCCGTCGCCTGGCCGCTCTCAAGTGGGGAGAGGCGGCAGGCGCCCGGGGGCCGGAGCCCCGGAGGGGAACCTTAACCGGCTGACTCACGGCCGGCAGTCGAAGCAGGTCCGGCGGGCCATAGAGAACGCCCTGGCCGACCCGGAGGGACAGTTGATCATCGAGGACCTGGTGAGGAGGTATGGAAGTGGGGAAGGGCAAGCATAGGTGGGCGCTACTCATTGTCCTGGCGGTGGCCCTGATCGGCGCCGGCTGCCCAACAGTAACGCCGGCCACCGCGGTCAGAGAAATTGAGATCCTCAGCCACAGCATGGTCATACAGGAGAACGCCGTAGTCGTCCAGGGTGTAGCGAAAAACGTTGGCAAAACCAATTACGGCGATGTCCCTATAGAAGTCAAATTCTACGACCGCCAGGGTAATCTCATCGATGTAGCGCGTGACTACCTCTTTGGCGGCCTGGAACCAGGGGAAACCTGGAAATTTGGTGTGCGTGTGTATTGGATTGATCCTGAAGAGGTCGGCAGCTACACCGTGGAGGTCGGCTAATCAGACAAGGCCGACTGTAGCGGAAATCAACATTACCGTAGGGGTCCATAGCGGTGACCACGACATCAAGGGCTGTGCCGGCATCTACTGTATCAGCGATTCCGGTTACCTCCAGCCTAGAAGTCGATGCCGGGGTTACAGTGATGGGAGCGCTGGCTCCTGAAATTGGCACCTCTTGATCGTCGGTCACCGTAAGGGCTGCACTCTCCGCACAAACCAGGGGCACACTCCCAGCCCATGCCCCACCAAAAAATGACGGTGTCGCGGGATAAGAGGGTCTAGAGCCATGAGGAGAGTCAGAGGGTCCAAAAAAGACAAACTGGCAACTATTCAGGGCGGCATCACTATCGGTCACCGCATTTCCAAATCTGTCCACGGCGATGATGGTCACCTCAAAGGCCGCGCCGGCAACCTGTGCATACGCTCCCGGCACTACTGTATAAGCAGCGTGTTCAGCAGCATCAATGGTCTCTTGCTGAGAGGCATCTGCCCAACCCTGATCGGGATATTCAGATACAGTTATGGCGGGTGTTCCAGCAAGGGTATCCTGATAGTAAAAGCTGACCGAACCCTGGAATGCGGGGATGGTCACCGACCGCACCTCCTTCCAGGGATCGAGGGTCGGGGAGAAGCAAGCACCAGCAGAAGTGGAGTTCAGATTGAGAACGGTATCCTCCAGTACACAGATTTCATTTCCCTCTGCATTCTGGGCCTGGACGGTCAACTCACCGGGCTCGCCGGCAATAAGGGTCTGCGGAGAGGTAGCGAACGCCAATTGAGAAATGACGCCTGGACCGATAGACTCCTGCTGAACGGCATCACCCCAGCCATCCGCGTCAGAAACTGTTATCGTGGGCGTTCCTATACTGCCGTCCCGATAGTAGAAGCTGGCTGAGTTCTGCCCCGAGGGGATGGTCACCGAGGTCACATCGACCCAGGGGGTGACATTCCTGGAGAAGACTCCCTTGGCAGAAGTTGAGCTCAAAACCATGGCGGTATCCGCAGTCACCTTTGCCGGATTGCCATACTCATCCCGTGTCTGGACGGTCATCATCGCCGAGGCTATACCACAAAGAAGGGTCTGGGGAGGAGTGGTGAATACCAGCCCGGAGATGGCTGCCGGGCTTACGGCAATAGCATCGCTGGTTCCTGACAGGGGCACCGCCTGATTGTCGGTCACCGTAAGGGCCCTAGCCTCAGCGCAAACCAGGGTCACACTGCCAGTCCACAGCCCTCCGGAGAAGGACGGCGCTACGGGATAGGTGGGAGCACTGTTATCTGGAGAATGGGATGGTCCGGAGAAGACAAAGTCGTAACTGTTCAAGGCGGAGTCAATATCGGCTATCGTGTTTCCAAACTCGTCCACGGCGGCGATGGTCACACTAAAGGTCACCCCCGCAGTTTGAATGAGCCCCGCAGGCACTACTCTATAACCAGCGTGTCCTGCCAGTCTAACAGTCTCATCCTGCTCAGCAGGAGTCCACCCGAGTTCCACCGGCGCAGATACAGTTATAGTGGGCGCGCCGGCCAGGGTATCCT
>CAZNSX010000019.1:0-3848 GCA_964575845.1 uncultured bacterium
GCTTTTTCCTGCTAGCCTCATAAAGCCTCACTCCCAAGGTGGTCGTCTCCTCGAAGAAGGCGTCGAGTACCCCGCTCAGGTCGGCCTCCCCTACGAGGGCACTCAGCTTGATGGCAGGTCTGTTCCTTTTCATCTGGATGGGGGTAAGGAAGACGTCCAGTGCCCCCCTCTCGAACAGTTTCCCCATCACGTAGTCGTAAAACTCGGGGTTCATATCATCTATGTTGGCTTACATCACTGTGACCACGTCCTCTTCGTGCCCTCGCCCCCTCGGCTCGACAGCTTTGCCTATGGAAACCCGGAGCAGGTTTGGGATAGAGAGGTCCCTGGTCCCTGCGCCGCAGCCTGTCGCCTCTACCTCCATCAGGGACGATCGGCTGAACCCTTTAGCCAGGGTGGTGATGATGGCCGCCCCGGTGGGGGTGACAAGCTCCACCTCGATCTCCCTGGCGTAGGCTGAGAAGCCTTTCCAGGATTTCCCTCATGACGCCTTTCGGTCTTCTAGGACCTCATCCATGCTGCCTGTTCGATAACCCTCCAAATCTAAGGTTATATAAGTGTAGCCCGACCCTTGAGCCTGTCAACGACTCGAGAGACCATCGCCAGGAAGCGGGCATATACTCCCCGGGCACCTCTATTCTGGTCAGGACACCGTCCTGACCCGCACTTGTCCGAGGTCCAGAGAGTGCAGGAACCCCTCGGCCTCCTTCACCCTCTTCAGTTTTTCGGGGGTGAGGCGCTCCCCATAGGGGAAGCGGGTGGCCAGGCAGATCTGGGCGGGCTTGTTCCAGATCGGAAGGCCCATCTCCCCAGATGGGGAGCGAATCTCAGCCTTGGTGAAGCCCGCTTCGGCCAGGGGACTTCTCACGCCACGACCATAAAATCCCCAGGCCCGCCGAGAAGCAGCCGATAATGGATTTTTCCTCCCTTCGTGATGACTCTCTCCAGCTTGCCCCTGGCACGCACTCTCTCCCCCTCCCTCGCCTGCTCACAGAACCTGCCGCGGAAGGAGACGATTTCCACCGGTAGGGGTGCAACATGCCGCACTCCTATCAGCCGCACCTCCTCGACTTTGTAGGAGCAAGGCGTGAAGATAGCCTCGCTCGCATCGGTAACGGTAGCCTCAACCTCCGCCTGCCCCAGAGAGGTGTATCTTTTGTCGCCGTATCCATCCCCAAGCTCGGCAGGCTCCTTGACGAAGCGGATGAAGTACTCGCACTCCCGGAACTTACCCTGGATGACCTTGCGCCCCTCGAGCCGCGCGAAATCCTCGAACCCCATTGGCGTGTCTTGGGAGCGGGAGGCATAAAGCTCCCTTAGTTCCCCTTCGTTAAGCCTCCTCATCTCGTCCACGGCTCCGTCCAGCAGTTCCCGCAGCGCTCTGTGAACCGCCCTGCAGCGCTCCGAGTTGTAGACGACGATGTCTATGTCGGAGCAAGGGGTGTGCAAACCTACCAGGACGGAACCCGAGACGCCGATGCACCCTTGGGGCCCCCTTGTTCGCTCGCCCAGCAAATCGGCGAACTCGACCGCCTTCTCCTCCAGCCGGTCCAGGTCTTTTCTCTGGCGAAGCTCGGCCAGCTTGAGACAGGGGTCGTAAACCCGTCCTATGCGCTCACAAGGGACGCCCTGGAGTTGCTCCCCGAAGATGGGGTCGAAGAAGAGGTAAGCGGGATACCTCTTCCGCAGCAACTCCTCCTGCTCCTCGAAGCGATAGAGTCTCCGGTAACGAATGCCTTCTCTCTCCCTTTGGCCATCGGGGTCGGGGGCGTATCTCAGGTAAGCCACCACTGTCTGAGGGGGGTGAACCAGCCCCTTGATGGCGAAGAGGGGGCCATCGGTGGATTCCAGGTAATAGCCTTCAATGACCGGCTTCATATTGCCCTTTGGACATCTCGTAGAGGGCGCCCTCCAGGAGGGCCACGAGTATCGAAGGTGGTGTGAGGTCGGCGGTGGTGCCTGGGTTCAGGCGGTGGTCCTCCTCTCTGAGGTAGAGGTCGAAGTCTTTCAAAGCCTCCCTCCCCGGCTCCGAGAAGGCCCCTCCCAGTTCCAACACCTTCCTCGCCCTCCGTGAGATCTCTTCAGCGACGACGGGGTCGTTCTTCCTCCCGATGAGGGTGTCGGACACCTCGGCCAGGATGGTGAGGGAGGTCTGAATGATCGAATCCATCAGGCTCCGAGATCGCTCCCAGTACCTCATCAGCGATGGGTATCCGAGCACGAAGGTTATCCGGTAATCGGTGACGTATTCCCTGGCGATGGAGTCCGTGTCCCTTGCCAGCCATATCGCCTCCCTGAGGGTGATGTCAACCTACTCCTCGGTGATGTCGTATTTCTTCATCTTCCCCATCCCGGTGGGTCTGGCGAGCCTTATCGCTTCGTAGGCCTTGTGGGCATCGTCCATCATGAGCGAGGCCAGCACCTCACTCAACCTTTCCCTGAAATGCTGGGGCCATATGCCTTCACCAGGGGAACGAAGAGAAGGACAATGCCCAGGTTTGTGTTGTAGGAGACGAACCTCTGGGTGTCCTTATCGCCTTCAGGATGGTTTCTCCCACCGATGCCCTTTTCGCATCCCTGGGACGGGGCCTATGGCCACCGCGCTGATGAGGAAATCCTCAAATCTGAGGTCCGCGAACCCCCTATACGGGTCACGTTCCCTGGCTTGTTGGCGCTGGCCTCCAAAATGCACGCGATTTGAGCAGCCCACACCACCTCATCAGTTTTCAGGCATCGCATCCTCACCTTTATTCACCTATGAGCCCCATCACGTACTCGATAATCTTCCCGGCAATCTCCACGCTGGTCGTGCTCTGCAGGCCCTTCCACCCAGGGATGCCGTTCACCTCAGTCACGTAGTACGCACCACCTTCTGCCCTCAGGATGTCCACCCCAGCGTAGTCGGCCTCGAGGACGGCGGAGGCCCTCAGGCTCAGCTCCCTCAGTTCCTCGCTCAGCCCCAGGGGTTCCACGCTCGCCCCCCTGGCCACGTTCGTCTTCCAGCCATCTGCCTTGCGTAACATGGCGGCGACCATCTCATCCCCGATGACGAAGGCCCTGATGTCCCAGTTAGCGTGGGGGATGAACTCCTGGAGATAAAAAACGTAGCGGCCCAGTTCCAGGGCCCTGAAGACCCTGTAGGCTGCGTCTTCGTCGCAAGCCCTCACCATCCCCCGCCCCTCGGAGCCGAAGAGGGGCTTCACCACCACGTCGCCGCCCAGCTCATGGAAGGCCTCCATTGCCTCTTCGAAGCGCTCCGTCACAACCGTGCGGGGGGTGGGGATGCCCGCATCCTCCAGGAGGGCTGATGTGTAATACTTGTCAACCGTCCTCTCGATTGTCCTGGCGGAGTTCACAACCCTGACGCCCAGGTCCTCCAGGCGGTGCAGCACATTGACCCTAAAGATAATCTGCTCCAGCGAGCCGCCGGGGATGCTCCTCACGATGATGGTGTCGTATCCCTCCAGCACGTGCTCCCCCCCACGGACCCTGGGTTCGTCAGCGATCCTGGCCACCAGACGGGTGATGGGGAAAGATTCCGCCGGGATGCCTCGCTCCTCAAGAGCCCTCCTCAAGGCCTCTACATGCCAGC
This sequence comes from uncultured bacterium, assembly GCA_964575845.1. Taxonomy (GTDB): domain Bacteria; phylum UBA8248; class UBA8248; order UBA8248; family CAZNSX01; genus CAZNSX01. The sequence goes on from CAZNSX010000019.1 coordinate 3,593, forward strand.
TTCCCCTCAACCCCCCCAGTATCCCAATCCTCATCCCAAAACCCCTCGCAGCACCACCACGTTCAGCCCACCGGCGTGGTAGGTTCTCCCGTTCCCCAGGTTGTTGATGAAGAGCTCCGCCGGGCTGAAGAAGAGGCGATTCGTTCGATGAGTCATTCGACCTTTGCTTCCTCGGTCCACACGGTGTGGAAGGCCCTCCTGCCGTAGAGGACGCGGTCGTTTGCGCGGCTGATGGCTTTGAACTCGTCCTCGGGGA
>CAZNSX010000020.1:0-3570 GCA_964575845.1 uncultured bacterium
ACTTTGCGGAGAAGGGTGAGGTGGGTGAGGAGAGGTGGCTTATACTTGAGCTAAAGCTCATCGCCGATGTGGGTATCGTGGGCTACCCCAATGTGGGCAAGTCCACTCTACTCGCCGCCGTCTCCCACGCCCGCCCCAGGATCGCTGATTACCCCTTCACCACCCTCGAGCCCATGCTGGGGGTGGTCGAGGTATGGGATAGGTCCTTCGTCCTGGCGGATATACCCGGCCTCATTGAGGGCGCTCACCAGGGGCGAGGCCTGGGCCATCAGTTCCTGCGCCATATCGAGCGCACCAGGCTGCTCATCCACCTCCTCGACGGCACTTCAGCCAGCCCCAGCGCTGATTATGATGGGCTGAACCGGGAGCTGGGCCTGTTCAATCCCACGCTCCTGGAGAAGCCGCAGATAGTGGCGGTGAATAAGCTCGATATACCGGAGGTACGGGAGCGTCTCCCTGAGCTGGATAGGGAGCTGAAGGCGCTGGGCAAGCCCCTCTTCTTCATCTCAGCGGCGGCTCGGGAGGGGGTGGCTGAGCTGATGAAGGTGGCGGCGGAGATGCTGGCGTCTCCGCCGGAGCCAGCCCGTCCTGCCGAGGAGGCATGGCGGGTGTTCCGCCCCCGGCCCAGGGAGAGGGTGAGGGTCTCCCGCAGCAGCGGCGTCTTTGTGGTGGAGGGGGTGGCGGCGGTGCGGGCGGTGAGCATGACCGACCTGGCCAGCCCCCAGGCCCGGGCCTACCTCTGGAGGAGGCTGACCAGGATGGGGGTGGCCTCCGCTTTGCGAAGGGCTGGGGCACAGCCCGGCGACCGGGTGCGCTTCGGCAAGATCGAGCTAGAATGGGAGTGATATGGACATCGGCGTTCTGGGAGGGACCTTCGACCCGGTGCACCTGGGGCATCTGGTGGCCGCCCAAGAGGTGATGGTCAAGCTGCGGCTGGCCAGCGTCATCTTCCTCCCCGCCGGCCAGCCCTGGCTCAAGCCCCAGAGGGAGATCACCCCGGGGGAGCACAGAGTGGTCATGCTCAGGCTCGCGCTCGGCTCCAACCCGCACTTCAGGCTGTCCACGCTGGAGCTTGACCGCCCCGGCCCATCCTATACCGTGGACTCCCTCCCCGTGCTCGCCGCCGAGTATCCGGCGGGCACCAGCATCGTGTTCATCATGGGACTGGACAAGCTGGCCGAGCTCCCTAGGTGGAGGAAGCCGCAGCGCCTGCTGAAGCTTTGCTCGATTGTGGCGGTGACCAGGCCCGGCTATGCGGGCTTCGACATGAAAAAGCTGGAGGCAGCCCTCCCCGGTGCCTCCAGGCGCATCAAGCTCCTCGACATTCCGCTGATCGGCATCTCCTCGTCAGACATCCGGGAGCGGGTGGGGCGGGGCCTGCCCATCCGCTACCTGGTGCCGCCCGGGGTAGCCGAGTACATAGAGGAGCAGGGGCTGTATAGGAGGTGATGTGGCTGGCTAGTCGGCAGCCATGGCTCGATAGAGGTTGGGGAATGCCTTCATAGACTGGAGGAGGTGAGACCATTCCTCTTCAGTTCTCTCGCCAGGTGGACAGAGTTGTAGCAACTGTACCTGGCACGCATCCTCGTAGCGTGCGCGCCGTTTGATGGCAGCATTGTGTAGGGCGGGTGGAAAAGACTGGCTAAGAATACGCTGCTCAGTCGAAGGCGCGCTCAATACTCGCAGGATCTTTTCAATGGTGCTCTGCCTAGTGTCAACGCGGCCCTTTTCTGCGTTAGATACTGTGAGCCGTGACAAACCTGCCTTGTCGGCAACGTGTTGCTGCGTCATGTGTTGCTCCTTACGGAGAAGACGCAGCCGTTCCCCTTGGGACAGGGATTGGTTCACTGGCGTTCCTTTGGAAATGTATAATTACCATTTAATTTGGTGTATGGTTTAGTTGACATTTTTTGCTATTGGCGTATAATTGCATTTATAGAACACCCCACTTCCATACACAATTATCAATGGCGCAATTGATATCGATAAGAACAATTTGGTCGCCGAAATGGATAATGTAACGCATAATATATTATGCACCCAAGGCAGCTATCTGTCAACTGGTGTGGTCGTGTAGTCCATTGGCTGAAGCGCTGCGCAGGAGGAGGGGAAATGGCTGTGCTTTCGGGAGACATGATAGAGCGATTGGTCAAGGCAAAGGTGTTGGAGATCGTGCCGTTCTATAGCGATGGCATCATGCCCGCAACCTACGACGCTAGGCTATGGAAAACGATATTGGTGACTCCATCAAGAAGAGGTGAGGAAGGAAGGCCCGTACATTTAGACGAAGAAGAAGGTAAGAGGTATATGATCAAGCCTGGCGAGTTTGTTGCAGCGCTGACAGAAGAGATCGTGGGCTTGCCTGCGGATATATGCGGTAGGTTTGGGCTCAGGTCAACTGTGACCCGAAAAGGCTTGGTTGCTTTCGGGGGCGTCCAGATAGACCCCGGGTTTGTTGGTCGTCTCAGTATTTCGCTCTTTAACGTGGGACCTGAGGATATTGAACTCAAGTTGGGCGAGCCAATGTTTACGGTGGAGTTTCATAGGCTTGAAGAGGCAACCAAGCATCCTTATGGCTCCGATCCTGAAAAGCATATATACCAAAATCAGACAGATTTCCCTCCTGACCAGCGTGATTTCATTGTCCACGCGCAAACCACTAGCCTATCTGAGATTGGCACCATAAGGAAAGACATGGAGCAATTAGACAAGCGCGTAAACATCCTGGAAATCTTGAGAGGCGGAAACATAGTCAGTTTCTTTACTAGGAAAGTATCTCAAATGCCCGAGGTTAAACGGGTACTAATAAGCCAAGAGGAAGGAGCTATCGATGTTTTTACTATCTTTGATTCGCCCGACGTGAATGTGGAGTACGGAATTTACAAGATAGAGCAAGAGGCATTGCTCTCTTTTAAGGAAGATGAGCTTGATTTCCATGCCATCAATCTGGCTGACTACGAGCAGGAAGCTTGGCCCTCCATCGTGCCCTCCGGTGCGAAAGAGGTTTTCGGGAGAGAAGAACCATAGATGCCGAGCAAGGACGCCCACTTGAGGCAGGCTAACCACAACGAAATATTCTGTGCCCACTTACTAGGTACAGCGTTCTCGGACTGGGCAGTCACCGGCACTTTCTATGCTGCGCTTCACTATGTTGATGCGTATCTAGCTACGAAGAACATAGACCCCAAGCATGCTCACCCACCCGGTCACGATGTGCGAACTCCTCTAGTGGCGAGAGAAAGCAACCTTCAGCACATATTCCCTGAATATCGCCGACTCAAGGGTGAAAGTGAAGCCGCCAGGTATCGGATTAAGCGTTTCACACAAGCTCAGGTTGAGGGCTTGAGGGAAAACGAATTTAGAAAGATCAAGAGTCACATATCTAAGTGCTTCTAAACTCAAGCAAGGCCCTTTGGGGCACCGAGCTTCTGGCAGGTAATTCTCCTCACACGTCCAGATTCCGCACGCTGGTGGCGTGGGCCTGGATGAAGGCCTTGCGCGGCGGCACCTCATCCCCCATGAGGATGGTGAAGATCTCGTCAGCCTTCTCAGCGTCCTCGACCTCTACCT
>CAZNSX010000021.1:0-3375 GCA_964575845.1 uncultured bacterium
TATCTGAGGTGGCCCGGCTACTTTCTGGCCTATGCCACGGTGCTCCCGGGGCTCTTCGAGACCCAGAACCTCATCGAGGCCCTGGGGGTTTTCAAGGAGAAGACCTACCTGAAAAGGCCAGGACCCAGCTCCTGGCAGCCGTGGTTCTATGCCCTGGGCGTTATTTTCTTTGCGCTCCCCCTCATCTGGCCCATGTACTTCTTCCCCCTGGTGTGGGGCGCTTTTATCTTTCTTTTAGAGCCCATCAACCACAGGCTCGGGCTCTACTCCCTCATGGACAGGTGGGTTAAGGCGGGCATCCTGAAGAGGTTCTACGAGCTAATGCTTGCAGGGTTCGTCTGCGGGTTGCTGTGGGAGTTCTGGAACTTCTTTGCGGGGGCCAAGTGGATATACACCGTGCCCTTCGTGGGGTTCTTCAAGGTGTTCGAGATGCCCATCCTGGGGTACCTCGGCTTCCCGCCCTTTGCGGTGGAGTGCTTCGTGATGTACAGCCTTGTTTCCTATCTTTGGGGCGGGGACACCTTCTTTTATCCCGTTAAAAGAGGCTCTGCAAGCCGGGCCAGGCGCGCGGTTCTTATTGTTTTGGCCCTGGCCTTTTCCCTCGGGGTGTTCCATCTGATAGACACCCACACGGTTCTGAGCTTTGCGCGGTAGGGGGGACGTGGCGGAGAAGAGCGCGGCCGGAGAGCCCAAAAAGAAAGGCCCTCAAAGGGTCTTCGTGGTGAGCCTGGGCTGCCCCAAGAACCGGGTGGACACCGAGTATGTCATGGCCGCGCTGGCCCAGGACGGCTTCGCGTTTGTAGCGGATGAAGACGAAGCGGACCTGATACTCATAAACACCTGCGCGTTCATCGAGGACGCGACCCAGGAGTCGGTGGACACGATCCTCGAGCTGGCCCAGCTTAAAAAGCCCCTCTTCGTCATGGGCTGCCTGGTGCAGAGGTACAGGGAAAGACTCAGGGAGCTCCTGCCCGAGGTCGCGGGGTTCTTCGGTCCCGTGCCGCCGGAGGTGGTTGTCCGCGGCCTCAAGGACTTTCGGGGAGGGAAAAAGCCCCCGGTCATCCTCGCGCCCCCCCACCTGATCCCCCGGGGCACGCCCCCAAGGGTCCTGAGCACGCCCCGGCCCTTTGCATACCTCAAGATTGCCGAAGGCTGCTCCCGGGGCTGCACCTTCTGTCTGATCCCCGGCATACGGGGGCCCTTTGTGAGCAGGCCCCTTGGGGATCTGGTGGCCGAGGCCCGGCGCCTTGCCCAGGAGGGGGTGGAGGAGCTCGTGGTGGTGGCCCAGGAGACCACCCGCTGGGGCCGGGACCTTTCGCCCCGAAGGAGCCTCCCGGAGCTTCTATTCCGGCTCTGTGAGATACCAGGATTTGAGTGGATAAGGGTCCTCTACCTCCACCCCCGCGGCATGGACGACGAGCTTTTGGAGATGTTAGCAGGGCCAGGGCCGCTCCTGCCCTACTTCGATCTGCCGTTTCAGCACGCGTCCGGGGCTGTTTTGAAAAGAATGGGCCGCACAGGCGACGGCAACACGTTCCTTGGGCTCCTTAAAAAGATTCGGGAAAGGGTCAAAGACCCGGTCTTCCGCACCACGCTGATGGTGGGCTTCCCCGGGGAGACGGAGGACGACTTCGACGCGCTCCTCGACTTCGTGGGCCGGGCCAGGTTCCACCACCTGGGCGCGTTCAAATTCTCCCCCGAGGAAGGGGTGGGCGCGGCAAACCTCCCCGGCCAGGTGCACGAGATGCTCAAGGACGCGCGGCTGAAGGACCTGATGGAGCTCCAAAGGGCCGTATCCCGGGAGATTCTTTCGGGCTATGTGGGTAAGAGGATATGGGTGGCCAAGGAGGCCGCGGACCCCGGAGGGAGAATCTTCGCGCGGGCCTGGTTCCAGGCGCCGGAGATCGACGGGCAGGTATTCGTGGAGGGAGCCCAGGACGAGCCCCTGGGGGAGTTCTTCGAGGTGGAGGTGAAGGCCGCGCTGGACTACGACCTTGTGGCGAAAATTATCACGAGTGCTTGAACCCGGCACCCACTTGAAGTAACATAAGCCGTTCGTTGATGAAAGACTTGCTCTGCGGATCCGGGGGGAGGGTTGAAGATAACGTCATCCATAGAGGTGGACAGGTCCCGGGAGCTCAAGGCCAAGCTCTATGACGCGGTGCGGGACGACCTCCTGATGATAGAGCGGGAGATAGACCGCCACCTCAACTCCACTGTGCTCCTCATAAACCGGGTGGCCCGCTACATCATGAAGTCCGGGGGCAAGAGGATACGGCCCCTTCTCATGGTGCTCTCCGCCCGGCTCTCGGGCTATGAGGGCGAGGACCACTGGCCCCTTTCCATCATCTTCGAGTATCTCCACACCGCGTCCCTCCTGCACGACGACGTGATAGACGGCTCGGACATGCGCCGCGGCCAGCCGGTTGCCAACACCGTTTGGGGCAACCAGGCGTCGGTTCTGGTGGGCGACTTCCTCTATGCCATCACCTACCTTTTCGCGTCCCAGAGGCACAACATGCGCATCATCGAGGTGCTGGCAGACACCACCACCGCGATGGCCGAGGGCGAGGTCCTGGCCCTGGTCAACTCCGAGAACCTGGAGATGACCGAGCCGGAGTACCTGGAGGTGATACGGAGAAAGACCGCAGTGCTCATTGCGGGTGCGTGCCGGGTGGGCACGATTCTGGGAGAGGTGGAGCCCGACAAGGAAGAGGCGCTCTTCTCCTACGGCCTGAATCTAGGGTACGCGTTCCAGCTCATTGACGACGTTTTGGACTACAAGGCCGACCCGGAGGTTCTGGGCAAGCCCGTGGGCGGCGACCTGAAGGAGGGCAAGGTCACGCTCCCCGTGATCCGGGTGTTTGAGAACGGATTGACGAAGGACGCGAAAGAGATGAGGGACTTGCTCCTCGCGGAAGACCACACCGCGGAAGGGCTCAAAAGGGCCCAGGAGATAATAGACCGGGCCGGGGGGTTGGAATATACGGTGCGCCTCGCGGATGAATATAGAAAAAAGGCCGAGAAATGCCTCGCCATCTTCCCCAACTCACCCACCAAAGAGACGCTTCTAATGCTCTCGGAGTTTATTGTGGCGAGGAGTTATTAGACCTTCCTTTTTTGCAACTTCTTTATTTCCCTCAAAAGCGCACCAATATACGCAAGCGCATCGTTTAAATCAGGAGCGAATGAGCTTGGATGAGCACATAAATTTCTTTGATGTAAATAGCCGTGAAGACTTCTTAGTTCACTTTTACTTATAAATTTTATTATCTTGCCAACTTCTAAGGTATGATACTCCGTCTGATTCTCTCGGAGTTCTTCAACATCATTCGCCTTCCATTTAGGCTCCGCTGCTCTTACCTTAACTAAGCC
>CAZNSX010000022.1:0-3262 GCA_964575845.1 uncultured bacterium
TTTTTCTTTATTCAGTTTTCAAAGAGCTTTTTTCAAAGCGCTAAAGTGTTACAGATTTTTTTACTTCCGGGAGTAATGGTGGAATTTCGTGTAATTCCAGCCCATTGCCTTTGGCTTGAATTGATTCCATAATAAGGCCCATGCAAAATGCCGCACCCTCTCCCTCCGGTGTTCCCGAAACCGGTCAAAATCGCAGCGCCTCGCGCCGCTGCGGCGGGTTCACGCCCGTGCCCGATCTGCTCTTTGACAGTGTCTTCCCGGAACTCACAGGGGCGGAGCTCAAGGTATTGCTATATCTCATCAGGCGCACCCTGGGCTTCGGCAGGCAGGCCGACTCGGTTTCCCTCTCCCAGATGACGGGCGGTCTCCGCACCCGCCGCGGCAGGCTCCTGGACCTGGGCGTGGGCCTTGGGCAGCGCACCATCCAGCGCGCTCTGCGGGGGCTCGAGCAACGTGGGCTCATCCATGTGGAGGCCCGGCAGGACCGCCGCAAAGGCCGCAGGGCCAACCTCTATGCTCTGAATTTACCCCGTGTCCCGCCTGATACCACCCCCATGTCAAATCTGACATCCCCCCCATGTCAAAACAGACACATACAATATACAGTCAATAGAGATACAGAACATCATCAAAACACAGGACCAGGGGAAACCGCCCCGGTGCAATCGCCGCCGGAGGCTCCCTCCTCCTCAGACATTGATGATGATTCTTTTTCACAACGAAAAGATAAATATCCACCCGCACACGGCAATTTTGTTTCCCCTCCTGGGGATATAAACGGGGCAGAACATTGGGCGGATAGTAATTCCATCTGGGTGGAGGAGTTGGCCAGGAGAGGCATAAGCCGCCGGGCGGCCAGGGAGCTAGTGTGCAGATTCGGGGTGGAGCGCGTGCGAGAACAAATAGCCATCTTCGATGCGCTCCTGAAAGCTCATAGCCCTCTTATCAATTGCAACCCTGCGGGATACCTGCGCTGCGCCATCGAGGAGGGCTACCCCGAGCCTCCTTTCATTCAGAGGGCGCAGCGAGAGGCCGCCGAGGCCGAAAGGAAAAGGCGAGAGGCGGCGGAGCAAGAGCGCGAAATGCGGAAGGAGCAGGAGCGCCGGGAGCGTCTCGTGGCCATCAGGGAGAGGCTTTCGCCCGAGCAGCGCTCCGCCCTGCGGCAGGAGGCTCTGCGGAGGCTTGAGGCTCGGGGGGCGGACCTGCGCTTCGGCAGGGAAATCCAGATTCAAATCGCCATGGATGGCATCCTGGAGGAGAAAATTCGAAATCCTTTCCTCAGGCGCCGGCAGCCCGGTAGCTGCTCAGTCGCTTGCGGAGAAAGCCCACAGCATCCGAGCCGCTCACGCCGCGGAAATCGGCGCCAATTGATCGTGCAAACTCATCCGTCACGGGCGCCCCGCCCACCAGAATCAGCGGGGGTGTCTCAGGGAAGGCCTCCCGTATCCTCTGCACGGTCTCCTCCATCCGGGACAGGGTAGTGCTCAGAAGGGTGGAGATCCCCACAGCATCGGCTTCGGATTCCTTCACGGCATTAATGAACCGCTCTGCCGTCACGTCGGTCCCGAGGTCTACTATGTTGAACCCGGCTCCCTCCAGGACCGTTGAGACAATGTTCTTGCCGATGTCGTGCACGTCGTTCTTGACAGTGCCCAAAACAACGTTGATTCCTCTCATCTTCCCGGTTTTGGGGAAGTGGGGGCGCAGGATCTCCAGGACGCGAGTGGCGGCCCTGGCGACCATTATCATCTCGGGCAGATAGATGAGCCCGCCCTCGAAGCGGCGGCCGAGCTCCTCCATGGCGGGGATGAGGCCAAGCTCCACAACGTCTTCCGCTTTTCCCTCGCCGGAGATGATCCTGCGTGCCTCGCCCTCGGCCAGAGCCCCCAGCCCCTGCATGATGGCATCGTAAAGGACCGGGAAGGATGTCTCCATGGGTCGCTCCTCAGCGGGTTTTAAATGCTCTACGGGCCGTTTTGATACGGCGGCAGCCTCTTCCAGCGGGTATCGGCCGTAGCGCAGCAGGGCCTCTCCCATGGCCCTCACGTTCTCCGGCTTTACGTAGGGCGGGAGGCTGTTGGCAGAGGCCAGGATGTACCCGCCCCCTGGCCCGCATGCCGCGATGCGGCGCCGCACCTCTTCAATGGTCTCCTCTGGTGTCCCGAGGGTGAGCGTATGGTGGAGGTCGATGTTTCCCACCAGGCAGATACGGTGGCCATAGTCCTGCTTTAGCGCCTCGATGTCCATGGGTCCAGGCTCGATGTTGGCCAGTCCATCCATTCCCAGGGAGAGCAGATCTTCCAGGATGGGCATCAGGTTGCCGTCCGAATGGAAGACCCAGGGCTTGCGGATCTCGGCGGTAACACGACGCATGATGGGAAGAATTATGTTGCGGAACTGGGCCGGCGTCATCATGGGGCCGCCGCCGAAGGCCAGGTCCTCGGGCAGCCAGACCATGTCAAAGGGGAGTTCCTGGAGATTGCTGATGGCCCGGATGCACCAGTCCGCGTAGCGGTTCATGATCTCCTCCACAAGACCAGGCTCCTCCATAAGGCAGACCATGAAATGGGAGAGTCCCAAGCTGAGGTAGGTGCTGCTGACCCCGGCGCGGACAGACATAACCCGACACAGATCTCCGCCGAAGCGCTCAAGTATCGCTTCCACGCCGCGGTAGAGATCCTCATCATCGGGATCGGGAAAATCAATTATTTTCAGGTCATCCCATGTCTTTATTCTGCCCTCCACCGCCACATCGTGGTGTGACAATTCCGTTTCCATGGCCTTTGTCACCACATAGCGCGGTGGGCTGAAGTCTATGCTGAGGGAGTCCACGGGAAGCACCTGGCAGACCTCGGGCGGAATCCGCAAAACTCCCGGCCTGCCGGGTATCTGGCTGTATCCTGTGCGGACAAAGTCGTCCCTTTTCAGAAGGGCCTGCGCCACCTCGTTAGAAATATTATTCTCGACCCAGGGAACCCGGTCCGGCTCCCGGCGTGCAAGGGCGGTCAACACTCTCTCGCGCGACGTCATCGGCATCAATGCTCCTCCTGTTTTCAAGTTCTCTACAAAATTGGGAATGCTTAAAGTTTTAGGGATTTATTATATATAAAAAATTATTAGAAAAGCAATGGTTAATTTTTGAAGCATGGCACCGTGGCATTTCTGATTTTTTTCTGCTATTATAGTTTACCAAACCTCGATCCCGGCGCGATGATGGTTATGGGAGAACGGATTGATATGCAGACTTCCACCAGCGCGTGAC
>CAZNSX010000023.1:0-3229 GCA_964575845.1 uncultured bacterium
CACCTTAATCCTCTCCCGTCAAGGGAGAGGAGAACTAGAGGCTAAAGCCTCGCACTACGTTTGCCATCTGCCTTCGAGAGAGATGGGGAGAGGGGGAGGGGGCGTGGTTCTCCCTCCCCCTTCCGAAAGGAGGCGAGAGAAGAAAGCAGAGGTTAAAAACCAAAAATCAAAAACCATTTTTTGATTTTGCATTTTGACCTTTAATTTTCCTCTAGTCTCTCACTCCTGTCAGCATGGCGCACTTGACGATGGAAAAGAGGGCCAGGGATACATACCACTTGACACGGGTCCTGGAAGCATCCTTGGTCTCGAGGGAGCCGAGGCGCTCGGTCTGGACCATCTCGGGACTGGAGAGGCCGCAGACGGCGCCCTCTCCCATCTGGAAGGCGAAGATAGCCGAGCAATCGGCGTTGGAGCCCACGGTGTAGGTGTCCTTGACCCAGTCAGAGACGGCGATGGGGATGCCGTTATAGAGCTGGACCTGCTCCATGAAGCGGCCGGGGCGGGTCTCCAGGATGGCCCCCGAGGCCCGGACCAGGCCCTGAATCTTGCGGCGGGACCGGCGGCTCATTAAGAGCATGTCGGGCTTGCCTCCGCGGACCAGGTCGATGAGCTCATCGAGCGTGGAAAAGGCTAATGTGGCTCCGTTGACCCCAGAGCCCAGGTGGTTGCCGAAGCGGCAGGTCCAGGTGACTGTGCCGTCCACAACAGCCCCGCCCTCGCTGGTGGGCCAGGTGGGCTCGGAGGCGTCCGAGCTGCCGGCGGTAGTGCACTCGTAGCGGCAGCCGTTCTCCAGGCCGGTTGTGGGGACGACGACGTCTCCCAGGGAGTAGGCGGTGGAAGCCTGCCAGGCCGTGCCCTTGAGGATATTATAGAGGCCCGTGGGCTGGTTACCGGAGCCGTCGGCGTTCAAGAAGGCATTCTCGAACTCGTGGCGCAAGGCCTTGGCCTTCTGCTCGATGACGGCGGCCTCGAGGTCCTGGATGTTGCTCCGGGTGGCCTTGAGGAAATTATCGACGTCGGCATCTCCGCCCAGGACGCAGAGGCTGGCCGAACACTGCTCAAAGGCCGGCTCAGAGCTGGTCCAGGTACCCGTCACCGGGGCGTGCCAACCCACGGTGGGGAGGGTCTTCTCCCGGTTGTACTTCAGGCTGTTGCCCGTGATCTGGATGAAGGGCAGCTCCTGCAGGATGGGGCTGTCCTTGACCATGGTCTCGATAATGCCCTTCAAGAGGACATCGTTCGAGAGTTTACTTGCTTCTTCTAATGATATGCTCATGTTTCCTCCTTTGGAGAAATCCTAATATCTAAGCTCTAAATCCTAATTCCAAAATTCAAAACCTTCTTGTTTGGGTCATCGGCATTTTGAGCTTTCATATTGTTTAGGATTTCGTATTTAGTGCTTGGGATTTGCTATTGGGTTCCTCCTTCCCAGCACTCAGGGCGCTGAGTGCTGGATTTTATTTTGCTGTATTCCAAGGGCGATCTTCTCCCTGGGGGAGAGTCCCTCAAGGCTGATGCTGCCCCTGGGTGGTGCCCCTGCCGGGACCCTGGCCTCTTTAGCCTCGGCCTCCATAGCCCTCTTGACGGCCTCAACGATGGCCTGGCCCTTCTGAACGGAGGCGTCTATCTCTTCGATAGTCTCTCCGGCGATGATGCCCTCGGGGATGGCGGGGTTGAGGGCTTTAGCCATAGTGAGGTATTTGGCCACGGCCTGGTCCTTTGCTTCCCTGACAGAGGCGAGTTCGGCGGAGATTGCCACGCCTTCGGCTCGCAATGACTCCGTGGACTGCCTGGCTTCGCTCAGCGAAGCTTCCAGCTCGGCAATGCGACTCTCCCTCTCGGCCAGGGCGGTCTGGGCGGCGGCCCGGGCTTCCTGCTCCTCCTGGAGCTGGAGCCTGATGGCCTCCAGGTCCTCGGGGGCGGGGGCGCCGTTTTGAGTTACTTGGGTTTCTTGGGTTCCTTGAGTTTGTTGGGTTTCCTCGTTTCCGTTTTCCGGCATAAATTACTCCTATTTCTCTTGAGATTGCTTCGGCTTCGCCTCGCAATGACAAGGGGGCGAGTTATTATTCAGGCACTTCCATCTCCAATCAATCTGCCTTCATTTTTCACCCCCTTTCTCCCGATGAGCTCTAGCTCATTCCTCTCACAATCCGCCGGTGTCGACCCTGAACTCCTGATTCATTTCCAGAATCCTTGTTCTCTCCTCCAGCCAGCGGTTGAACTCCTCGTCGGGGTCCTGGATACCCATTTCGTCCATGGCCGTCCGTCTTGAGTGGACTCCGGCCTGGACGAGCAGCTGCTCGTTCTGGGCCTGGCGGGCGATGTCCTGCGGCAATATCGGGCCCCACACCACACGATGATGTATGCCCTCGAAGTTCTCGTTCATGTATATCCGGGCCAGCTTAAGTATCATGTCGTTGCGCCCGTGATAGACGTTGGTCCTGATGGTCCGCTTCCTGGTGACCTTCTGGATAAGGGAGCCCAGCTCGATTTGTAACGCGGCTCCTGAGAGCTCCTTCTCTATACCTCCCCAGGCGGCCCGGGGCGTCTCCGAAATATCGTGCAGGGCCCGGTAAAGCAAGTCGATATAGTCCACGTGGAGCCGGACGCCTCCGCCCTGTAAGAGGTCTAAGAGGTAGGCCTTGGCGTCCTCGGGTATGGTCCACAGGGCGCCGGGCTGGACCTTGATGTCCTCGGCCGAGGCGATGTTCTCCAGGACGGCGATGGGATTGCCGGAAAGCTCCAGGATACGGGAGAGCTGGGATAGGGCCCGGTTCAGCTCCCTCTGGGGCTGGATGATGTCGGGGACATCCGAGTTTCCCCAGAACTTCTTGGGCTCTCTGAGGTTGGGGAAGATGACAAAGGGGATAAAGCCGTAGGGGTTGGGCTTCTTCTCAAGCAGGGTGTCATCCAGGTAGAGCTCAAATTCAGCGTCGGTCCACAGCTCAACGACAGTCGCCGTCTTACCCTTGGGCTTTACCTGATAGAGGAACTCGCTCTCCTCAGCGCTCAGGCTGTATTTAGAAGCCACCCGCCACATCCTTGAGGTATCATCGCCCAGCCACCAGGCATAAATTCCCTGGACATCGGGGGCGGTAACCCTCACCTTCTTCGCCTCCCCGTCCCAGGTAACCTTATAGCAAGCATCGCCAAGGATGGCGCAATCAATCTCGGTCTCAAGGTCAAGCTGCTCCAGGTTATTATCCTCATAGACCTGGCGCAGGGC
>CAZNSX010000024.1:0-3060 GCA_964575845.1 uncultured bacterium
CTGTCCTACTACGTCTCCTACCTCAATGCAACAACCGGAAGCCACAAGAATCTAGAGGACATGCTGGATGATTCAGAGAGGTTATACATCCTCCAGAAGCTGATCAACCTACGTCAGGGAAAAGGCACTCGGGATAGCGATCAGGTCCCGTTGAGAGCTATTGGCCCTGCCTACTTCAACGAGTACGAAAGCCGAGCCGATTATTATGACGAATGGTTGCAGAAGCAGCTCGGTGATGGCCGGCTTCCCGCAACGGCGGAGCAGAGGCATAAGCTCCTCATGGACAAGAGGGTTGAGATCTATCAACAGCTTTGCGATCTTGTCTATGAGAAGAAGGGTTTCACCGCAGAAGGCATACCGAAGCGTCAGACTGTGGAGAGATTCGGTCTCATGGACGAACAGGCAAAGCAGTTACTTGGCAAATTCGGCGTGAAAGTTTAGGATACCACGCCGTGGACGCAACACTGTCATCCCTAGGCGCAGCCGAAGGACCTTAGGCTCTAGCTTGTAACACATTGTGGCCAAAGATGCTTCACTTCGTTCAGCATGACACCCCCCTCCCCATCATTAGAGACGGGAAATAGGTCAAGTCATTTTTGTGAGAATGACTAGCGCAAGGAGTCTGTCTCGGGAATGTTAGTCTCAATTCAGTTCTTCGGAATACAGCGCGTGGTGACAAAAACAGATGCCATAGATATGCCCATTACAGAAAGGACGAGGGTAAATGATGCCCTCGAATATGTAAGGCGTCAGTATCCCGAACTCCACCTGGACGAAGGAATGATAGTCATAACCGTCAACCAGGAAATTGCATCTAGTGACAGGATTCTAAGAGCTAACGATATCCTCTCTTTTCTGCCAATTATCGGCGGGGGATGACCCTCACTTGTTCCCGAAAAACGGTCTAGTCGTCCCGTTAGACCAAGTGGACCGCCACGGATTGCCGACGCTCAATTCCTCAGCTCTGAAGCTAGCTACACGTTTGCTCTTCTGGCCGGGAAAGTCAAGTCGTTCTGTGGCTCATTATCGACCAGCCCCGTTGTAGGTTTGACAGGCGTCCAACCACCTGTAGCGCACCTATTGACCTTAGATTGCGCAGCGTGTTTGCCCTAAGTAGGATGGCCGAAGGGGTTCTGTTTGGAGGCCCTAGACCGAACTTCCACGGGTTTTCGGGTAAGATAGGCACGAAATCGGGGTCATGGTCTGGATAGTCTGTCTACATGTTGGGCCGAAGCCCTAGCAGATCGAAGGCCCGCTGCTGGAGCGGCGACGGCTGGGTGAGCAGGTCGAAGGCAGCGGTGGTATCGGCTTCCCTGGGGATTATCCGGTTCTTGACCAGGGTAGACAGGTGGGCCAGCAGAGTCCGGAAGCTCTGCACCGGCAGTCCTTCGGCGGTTGTCTTTCGCAAGGCTTTGAGTTTGGCTCCCTCTGAGCGAGGCGCGGGCGACACCGGGTCCGGCCGCTGCGGAGGCGTCTCGTCCACGAAGAGCAGAGGCGCCAACGCCCGCTGCATCTCCCGCTGCACAAAGTAGGCCAGCATGCACAACAGCAGATGCGCTCGCACTCGCCCTTCCCGGTAGTGGTAGATCGGCCTCACCTCCAGGTCGCTTAACTTGAAGTGGCGGAAGGCCTGCTCGATATGAGCCAGGCTCTTGTAGGCCAGCACCACACCGGCAGTGTCCAGCCTCTCCTGCCGGACGTTGGTCCTCAGCACGTAAAGGCCATCCAGATCCGCTTCTTCCGCGATGGATGCCTCGTCGCGGGCGTAGGTAAAGCCGGTGTCAGTGATGGTACGGGTGAAGTGCTTCGCCATCTGGTACTTGTTCACCACCCAACCCACCCGCTCGCCGATGGCGGCCGCGCCCCGGAGCCCGCCTCGGCGGCCACCAGCGCCTCGTTCTACCATGGCCGACACCTTGTCCAACTCCGCCTCCGTTGCCTTGAGCATGTCCTCTCGCTTGCGCGCCCGCCGCTCCGCCAGCAGTGGATTGTGGCATACCACGAGCCGCTCGCCCGGGTAGCGGGGATCCGTAACCTCGGCTAGGTTCTGCTTGTCGAACAACGACAACTGGATACTGCCCGCCTCCACCAGCTGCTCGATCGCCGGGGCGCGCAGGGCCGTGATCCAGCGCGCCCCTACCACCTGCTGCAACTGCTCCACCTGGGCGCTGGTGAGCATCCCACGGTCGGCCACCCACACTACCTCATCCACCTCGAAGCGCTCTCGCACCTTCCGCTCCTGCGCCTGGAAGGTCGCCGGGTCACCGGTATCGCCGGCAAAGGCCTCGATGGCCACCGGCACCCCCTCAGCATTGGTCAGTAAGCCAAACTCCACCTGTTGCTTGCCCGGTCTCCCGTCCCGGCTGTACCCCCGCTTCGCCAGCTCACAGTGCTCCCCCTCCACGTAGGTCGAGGTCAGGTCGTAAAGCACTACTCCGCCCGCTCGCAGATACCCTTTCGCCAGGCGCTCCTCGATTTCCTCCTGGCGCGCCACCAGCCAGTCCAGCGCCCCATAGAGCTCGTCCTCCGTCGCCTCCTCCACCCCCAACGTCTCGCCCAGGCTCGTGGTATTCAGCAGCCTGGTGGTGGCCAGCTTGGAGGCGGGCTGCAGCACCCGCCCCACCACCATCGCCACCACCAGGTCCCGCTGCCGGCTGGCCTGGGGTTCCACAAGCGCCTCCAGCCCCAACTTCTGGGCCATGCCCAGCACCGCGCCCACATGGCCATGGGGCCGGCTCTTCTCGATGGTCAGCGCCTCGCTGACCGGCGCTAGCCTCTGACCCCGTAGGATACGCTCGACGGCATCAATGGCCGCCGCGGGCAGGGCGGTGAGGCTGGCCAGGGTACGGTTCTTTACCCGCCCGCCCTCGCGATAGGACTGGCGTAGAAGGACGGACTGGTAGACCTTGCCCTTCTCCGTCTTTGTCACCCTGACTACGTGCATGGCACCTGTAGATCGCTTTGCCATGCCTTAGTATATGCATACTTGCCGCCATTTGTCAAGAGCCATTCTGTCTACATTGCTGAAGCTGGCCAGCTTCAGCATGCTCGGAAGTTCGG
>CAZNSX010000025.1:0-2944 GCA_964575845.1 uncultured bacterium
GCTCAATACTGCTGACAACTCTATGCCTCATTCCGGAGGAGATAATAGCGGGAGGAAAGATTCTATCTACCTTCACGCCCATGCCTGTGGAAGTGGCGATAGGCATAATGGCTTTCGTGTTGGTCGTGCCTGTTGCCATAGGCGGGATGAAAGCGGACGTAATGACAGATATAGTTCAGTTCGTCCTGATGCTTTTCATGCTCGCTATAATGGTGCCGTTCACCTTATCTGGCCTGCGACCGGGCATTACCTCTGGTATCCCGGAGGGGTATCTCAACCCCTTCTCGTACATATCGGCCCAGGAAATCGCCATCTTTTTCATATTGCTTTTCTTCCTGCCGATAACCTCGGCACCTTTGTATCAGAGGTTCTTCGCCTCGGAATCGGAGGCATGCTCTAGGAAATCGGTGCTCTATTCCATTGCCATATGGATGGCTGTGGACTCGATTATCATCCTGTGCGGGTTTGCCGCCCTGCGGCTGTTCCCGGACCTGGCAGACCCGGATACGTCCCTCATCGTGCTCGGGATGGCACTGCCTGCTGTAGGAAGAGGCATCTTCTTCGTGGGTGTGCTGGCGGCGATCATGAGCACCGTGAACTCTTTCCTGCAGTCGGGGGCCTCAAGTCTGGCATACGATGTATTCAGGCATTGCCGGCCCGAAACCAGCGAAGAACAATTGCTGACCCTTGCCAGGTTGTTTGTCATCGGGCTGGGCGTGCTCAGTATGATCCTGGCTCTGTCGTTCCAGATGATTGTGCCGGCGCTGCTGTTTACATTGACCATGTGGACGGCAGGGGTTCTGGTTCCCACCCTGGCAGCACTGGCAGGGAGGAAGTTAAGGAAGGATACAGCATTGTACAGCTTGCTGGGAGGGACATTAACTTCCCTAGCCTGGAAGATTGTGCAGCCTTTCGACGTAGATGCCCTGTTTATCGGGCTTGGTTTCTCTCTGCTCGTGGCAATGGCCTCGGAAGTTTTTCATACCCCTTCCCGTTGACGAGATGATCAGATTGAAGCACGCCAAAGAAGAAAAGGCCCTCATCATCGGGCACCAGGGGGCCAGGGGATGTGCCCCGGGGAACACAATGGCTTCTTTCGAGAGGGGATTGGCACTGGAGGCGGATTTGATCGAATTGGACGTCCATCTCAGCGCCGACGGGCATCTGGTGGTCATCGATGACTCAACCGTTGACCGCATGACCAACGCCAGCGGCTACGTCAAGGATATGACGCTGGCCCAGCTCAAAGAGCTCGATGCCGGCTCCTGGTACGGTCCTGAATTCGCCGGGGAGAGGATACCAACCCTCGCCGAGGTGCTGGAGTGGGCTAAAGGCAAGGTCAGCCTGGTCATCGAAATCAAGAACGGGCCTATCTTCTACCCAGGTATCGAGGAGAGGGTGGTCGAGGCATTGGAGGCTTACGGCATGGAGGAAAACGTCATCTCCTTCGACCACCGTTGCGTGCGGAGGGTGAAGGAGCCTCGACCGGGAGCCACCGGCATCCTCTACGTGGGGAGGCTCACTGACCCCGTGGCAGCCGCCAGTGCGGCGATGGCCGATGCTATCCATCCCAAGGCCGATTACCTGACGGCGGAGACGGTGGAGGCCGCTCACAGGGCAGGGCTTGCGGTCAGCACCTGGACGCTCAATGACCCCCCGCAGACGAAAAAATTCATCGGGATGGGGGTTGATTCCATCGGGACCGACTACCCGGATCGGCTCCGCACCATCCCATGAAGGCGCAAGGGGTGTCTTTCCCAGAGAAAGAATCGGCAAATAAGCCTCAATTGGGCTTTAATATGCACCCCAAATGGTTGAGGTACAGCACCGCCAGCGATTTCCTCTCCCCTTTGAGGGAACTTGGACTGGGCGCGCTGGAATTCACACTGAACCTATCCTCGCCCGATTGGCCGGAGATCAGATCCCTCATCGAGGAATGCCGTCGGCTGGGGTTTCGGCTCACCTTTCATGCTCCCTACAAGGGTCTCTACAACCCCGCTGGCTTCTCAGGGGCGAAGAGGGGCGAGGTCAAGCGCCTCTACCGGCCGGCCATCGAGTACGCCGCCCGGATTGCCGAGCAGGCAGAGCCTATCACCCTGGTCGTCCATGCGGCGAAGGGGGATCGCTCTCGCGAGGAGCTGCGACGAGACACCGAGGTCTTCCTGGCTTGGATACTGGAAGAGACCGCGGGCCTCTGTCCTTCCCTCGAACTCCTGTTTCGGGAAAGGGATGTAACCAAAATCGGGGACAACAAGGCCGAGCTGGTAGAAGTCGTCTCCGCTCTGGGCTCGCCCAGGGTTGGCATTTGCTGGGACCTGGGCCACGACACGCGCAATGGCTCGAAGGCCATCCCTGCTGGCTTCATCCCCCTGGTCAGCCACGTCCACCTCCACGACATCTCCCCCGACGGGGAGGACCACTGCCCGCTCATCTTCGGCAACGTGCCTTACGTTGACCGTTTACGTCGGCTGGGCCAGGTGGGCTATCACGGGACAATCGTCCTAGAGGTGAACGGCTACCTCGTCTCCCGCCTCGCGGCGGCGGAGGGGGTGCACCCCCTTCAAATCCTCTGCGACAACTTCAGGAAATTGGCCAAATTGACCTCGATCTGCTAAAGCGACCGGTAGTTGCCAGCCTGCCCTGGAACATATTAGTCCAGGGGCCGGGGTGCCAGGAGGGGCCGGGGTGCCAGGAGGGCCCGCCACCTACTAGGCCGGGACCTATCCTGCTAGACCCCTTCCGCACCACCCTTCTGAAGAAGTGCCCTGGGTCGTACACCCTGCCATCCTTCTCACTCCCTCATCGCGTACCGTCGCTCGTTGAAGAGAGGTACGACTTGAGGCAGAGCGGGGAATACAGAGAATCGTCTCAGTATGAAGGCCTATGACAAGGGGGCTAATCAAATATCGAGGGTTTCACATTCGAGGAGAAGAAAACGGCCATC
>CAZNSX010000026.1:0-2845 GCA_964575845.1 uncultured bacterium
CACCTGGAGCAGCGCACCTTGGCCCTGTCGCCCTTCACCAGGCCCGGGTCGAGGGTATAGCGGCTTGAGCACTTCTCACACTGGATGATCATCTCCTCGGCCATAGAGACCCTCCCTCACTGAAGTAACTCGTATATGGCTCTGAGCTCCCGGTGGCACCCGGCGCAGTCCAGGCCGTAGCCCACCAGAAAACCGCTCGCCACGGTGAAACCCACGTAATCTAACACCACCTCTTTCTCGCGGCGCTCCCTCTTGTCTATGAAGACCGCGACCCTGAGGGACGCGGGGCCCTTGGCCTTCAGGTGCTCAATAAGGCTGCTTAGGGTGAGCCCCGTGTCCACGATGTCCTCCACCAGCACCACGTCCCGGCCCTTTATCTGAAGCTCCACGTCCTTGGTTATGGTGATGGTGCCGGAGGATTCCGTCGCTTCTCCATAGGACGCCGCGCGGATGAAGTCCACCTCCATGGGCACGGTGAGCTCCCTTATGAGATCGGAAAGGAAGACGAACGCGCCGGTGAGCACCCCTATGAACACAGCAGGCCTCTCCCCGAGGTCCCTGGAGATCGCGCGGGCCATCTCCTTCACCCTGGCCTGTATCTTTTCCTCGGAGAAGATCTCCTTGAGGCGGCTCTTTTCGTCCATGACAATCGGAAGTTCCGGCAAGGCCAGCCTAACTTTTCACGCGCACCGCTGTCAAGCAACCCCTGCTTCAGGTTTCAGATTTGAGCCTTTCGGCCAACTCTTCGAGCACCAGGCGGTCGGTGGGGAAGGCCAGGGGCTCCGGCGGGTTTTCAACATCGAAAAAGCGGGCCTCGCACGCGTCGGAACCGGGGCTGAGGCTCCCGCCCACCCTCTCGCCGAGGAACCAGACCCCAACCGTCTGGCGCTTCGGGTCGTGGAAGTTGGAGTGCACCGCAAAGACCGGCCCCAGGCTGGCCCTAAGGCCAGTCTCCTCGTAGAGCTCCCGGAGCGCGCACTCCCTTATGTCCTCGTCCCACTCCACGTGGCCACAAGGTATGCACCAGGCGCCTTCATAGGAGCCTACCCTTCTGACCAGGAGGATTTTTCCCTCCTCCACTATGATAACCGCCACGCCCACGGTGGGGTTCTTGTAGCGCACGAACCCGCAGGCCGGGCAGGCGAGGCGGCTCTCGCCCCCGGGGGAGGTTGTCTTTTCGAGCCTTTCGGCGCACAGGGGGCAGTATACGAAGCTCACGTTTCAGCGTGTGTCGCGGTTTTCCCGGCAGTATTCCACAAACTCCCGCCACCTGTCAAAGTAGTGGTGGCCCCCCACAAGATAGGTGTCGTTGTGGCTGGCCAGGGGCACCTGGTAGAAGAACTTGGGCTTGGGCGAAAGCTTAAAGAGCGATCTCGCCATCCTCTCGGGGATCACGAAGTCCCTTTGGCCGTGGATGAACAGCAACGGCGAGCGGACCTTGTGGATGTTGGCCAGGTTGTCGTAGGCCACCTCGCGGGGGTCCGGCCGCGGTATGAAGGGGGCGTAGAGGGCCCTCATCTCCTGGGTGGAGGTGAAGGCCGCCTCCAGCGCGACCCCCAGATACCGGTCTCTCTTGGCCAGGTGGAGGGCCAGCGCGGTGCCCAGGGACCTCCCGAACAAAAGAATCTCCTCGGTGGCGAGGCCCCTTTCTTTGGTCATATATTCAAAGACCCCGTCGGCGTCCAGGAAGGTGCCGGCCTTGGATATCTCGCCCTCGCTCAGGCCGTACTCCCGGTAGTCGAAGATGAATATGTTGAGCCCCGTGGCCTGTCGGAGCTGGTAGAGGTTGTCCAGGCGATGGCTGATGTTCCCTGCATTGCCGTGAAACCACAGGATCGTGTCCCTGGTGTTGTCCGATCCCTGAACGAACCAGCCGTGGAGCTTCACGCGGTCCGCTGCAAGGAAATACACGTCCTCGTAAATGAGGCCGTAGTCCTCGGGGATCTCGAAGAAGCCCCTCTCCGGAAAGAAGACGGTACCCTTTTCGCTTCGGCCGGGCATGGCGCCTCCCTGAAAATGTTCTGAATTTACGGGCCAATAAGCCCTTGGTGCCGTAGAAAAAAATCATAACCGGGCCCGGGTTGGGTGTCAAGAAAAGGTGCCCTTGATATCCCCGGCATCCCGGGGGCGCAAGCATGCCCCAGACCGATATATTGGACACAGTCTTCGCCAGTCCAATATATCTGAAAGGCTATTGATAAAGGGGACTTATCTCTGTTCTTCCGGCGGGCGAGGCCTGCCGCGCCAGACGCGATAGTATGTGTCCAAAGACTGGTGGAGGCCCCTCAGCGGTCCTTGAGGAAATATTGGTGGTACTCCTCGTCTAGGATATGCTTCTTGATGATGGAGGTTAAAAAATCGAAGGTCCCGTGTAGCTCTTCGTCGGTGAGCCGCGGCAGAATGGTTTTTAGAAATTCGTCGTCGGAGAACATCTGGAGAAACACGCCCAGGGAGACCTCGTCGGTCTTCCTGTCGAGGCCAAAACCCACCAACCCGTCGTACTCCTCCACCAGCCTGTGCGAGTATCTTTCACCCTGTTTCGCCATCTACTAAACCTCCCTTTCCGGCTCCGGCTCCCCGGCATCTTAGCACCTCCCTTCAAAAATGGACACAAATCAGTTTTTCGGTATTGTCGTTGCCCGGGGTTCGGCCTTGGGTGTATCATTTTCCCACACAGTGTTTCAACTCGAATGATTCAGGGAGGCTGAGATGAAGATACTCAAGATCGACCATCTGGGCATTGCCGTCAGATCCATCGAGGAGACGAAAAAGCTCTACGAGGAGGCCCTGGGGCTCCATTTCGCAAACAGACCCATAGGCAATATATAATGACCTCAAGTAGTCT
>CAZNSX010000027.1:0-2795 GCA_964575845.1 uncultured bacterium
TATGCTTCACGTGGTCGAAGACGAGGAAGGTATCCACCACCAGGAAGACCGCCTCCGGCACCCCCTGGGGGTCGTTGGCAGGCAGGGGCAGCTCCTCGAGATGGCGCACCGTCTCGTAGGAGAGGTAGCCTACCACCCCACCACAGAACCGGGGCAAACCCGGCAGCCGCACCCAGCGGTATCTGCCAAGCTCCTCTTTCACCAGGTCCAGGGGGTCTTCCCCCTGGCCGGGGTGCACCTCCTTCTTGATCTCCGTCCTCAGCACCTTGTAGGGCTCGGTGCCCAGAAAAGAGTAGCGGGCGACCCTCTCTCCGCCCTCCACACTCTCCAGCAGGAACGAATGGTCGCCGGAGGCGATCTTGAGGAAAGCTGAGACCGGCGTATCCATGTCTGCGGTGACCTCACGCCAGATGGGCACCAGATTGCCCTGCTCGCTCAGCTTCTTGACCTCGCTCAGTGTCGGACAGTACACTTCATCCTCCCTTCCCTGGCTGAAAATAACGACCCCCTCGCCTGAAGGGGCGAGGGGGTCAGTTCGCGGTGCCACCCTTCTCTGTTAAGCTGCCGGGCATAATTACCTGCCACGGCGTCGCCTATCTCTCCCGGGTACGGAGAGCGAATGCCGAGCCTGCTTCTCGATACCCTGGGCTCTGCTAACGGTGCCCGCTCCGTCACAGCCTAGTCGGGGCCTTGGGGCTCCCTTTCGGTTTGCGGCTCACGAGTCCATTCCACTCCTGCGCTGGCATCGGGCTCACACCTGGCCCCGACTCTCTGGGCCCCGCTTTGAAGCGTACTAGTCTCGCTCACAGCCTTTGCGCTATCCAGTTGCCATCATATATAGCAGGACTTTCATGCTTTGTCAAGGGGTCCCCAATGCTTGACAGCCTGCCCTCACGGGCCTATCATCGTCGCCAGGGGCGATAGGGATGCGCCTTGCGCTATGGCGATCTGAAGCGGGGACTCTCGGACAATCTCAAAAGAGGTAGGGCCGATATGTCTGAGCAAGATGAACTGAAACAGATAGAGGACAGGAAGAGGCAATGGAAGGATAAGACCCTGAAAGAGTCCCTCACCAGGTTTGGACTGACGGAAAGCCCCAACCGGTTTTATACACCTCTGGATATAGGAAAGCATGATTTCCTGGAGAAAGAGGGCTTCCCCGGGGAGTACCCCTTTACCGCGGGTATCTATCCTATGACCCCTCCCCGAGGAACGAGTGGGGAGGAGGTGGGGTTGGTGAGGGCGGGAGGTTATTCGGGGTATGGGACCGCCGAGGATACTCGGGACTATTATCTGTACATGGCCTCCCGGGGGCGGCGGGGCGGCCCCAACATAGCTTTTGACCTTCCCACCCAGTGCGGCCACGATTCTGACGAACCGGTATCCCGGGGCGAGGTAGGCGGGGTTGGTGTGGCCATAGACACGCTGAGGGATTTTGAGGTCATCTATGAGGCTTTCACCGGTAGTAACGACCTGGACAGGATTGCCTCTAACTGGACGATCAATGCCCCTACTAACATCATCCTGGCCATGTATATGGCGCTGGCAGAGAAAAGGGGTATCCCCCAGGCCAAGCTGAGAGGCACACCACAGAACGACATCTTGAAGGAGTTTGTGGCCAGAGGCACCTACATATTCCCGCCGCAGCCCTCAATGAGGATGACTAGAGACACGATTACCTATTGCATGCAGCACATGCCTTTGATGAATATCATGAGTATCTCTATGTACCATATTCGAGAGGCCGGAGCGACTGCGGCACAGGCTCTGGGTTTTTGCTTCTCCAATGCTATCGCTTATATTGAACTGGGGGTAGCTGCCGGCTTCAGCGTAGATGATCTGGTACCCCATTTCACCTTCTTGCCTCAGGAAAGCGGAAGCATGGACATCCTCAAGGAGATCGCCCGGGCCAGAGCGGCACGGAGGATGTGGGCCAGGATATTGAAGGAAAGATTTGGAGCCAGGAACCCGAAGACGATGCGGATGAGCGGGCTCGGAGGAGCCAATATCGGGAGCTACGATAGGACGGTGCAGCGCCCGCTCAACAATCTATCCCGAATAGTCCTCGGCTTCGTAGCTTCTGCTCTCTCCGGCGGTGACCCCTTCACCGGAGCCCCTCCCGGAGGTTTCCCCTATGACGAGCCTATGGGGCTGGGACACAGCCTGGAGGCAGTCCAGTTGAATGTTGATGCTGACCGGATTATCAGAGAGGAAGCGAGGTTAAGGGAGGCAATTGACCCTTTCGCTGGCTCTTACTTCATGGAATCCTTGACTGACCGCATTGAGGGAGAGGCCTGGGAGATAATCAGGGCCATTGATGCCATGGGTGGGGCAGTAGCTGCTATCGAAAGCGGTTACATGCAGCGGGAGATTGCCCGGAGTGCCCATGAGCGGCAGAGAAGGATAGACGCCGGGGAAGAGATAGTCGTCGGAGTGAACAAGTACGCAGGGGAGAATGAGCTGGAGATCGTGCTCCCCAGACTGGTGCCTCACCCGTACGACCCACAGAGAAGGGCCAGGGCTGAGGAAGAGCAGATAGTAAAGGGGCTTGGTCAGATAGAGGGAGAGATTGATAAGGGGAGCTTTCAGTTCAGGGATGAGGATGAAGATATACATATGAACATCGAGAGGAGGCTCTTTGAGATCATAGGCGAGACAGCGTACAAACTGCATACCGGCAGGAGCCGAAACGAGCAGATCGTGCTGGATGAGAGGCTCTACCTCATAAAGGCAACAGAGTCGTTGGAGCAAAAGATCACAGCCCTTCTGAAATCGATCGTTGAAATGGCGAAGCG
>CAZNSX010000028.1:0-2752 GCA_964575845.1 uncultured bacterium
GCGTCGGCCCCCAGGCCGTGCTGTGTGGCCGCCGCCGGCCACCCCCGAGATACCTTCTGGCGGTAGAGGACATTACCCGAGTCGGCCCGAATGCTGTGCATGGCACCCTGGCCGTCGAAGGCGATGCCGTGGTGGTTATCGGGCTCCGAGCCTTCATAAAGGCGGGCCCAGGTGAGGCGCTTGATGCCGGCCTCATAGTCATAGACCCTGGCCTCGACGTAGGGGAGGCGGTCGGCCTTCCGCTGGGCGGCGAGGAGAGTTGAACTGAGAGTCCTCATAATATCACCCTCACCTTAATCCTCTCCCGTCGAGGGAGAGGAGATTCTTCGCTGCGCTCAGAATGACAATGTTCATTTTTTAGCCCATGATGTAGCCGTGGGAGCGGGCGGCGTCTGCTGCCGGCCCCGTGTATTCGATATGGAGCTTGGGGGCTTTGGCGCTTGACTGGTCGTAGGTGTAGCCCTCCCGGTTAGTCTCGTTAGTGTGGGTGCTCAGGTCATCGTGGTCATCCCAGAATATAACGAGGGCGTTGCCGCTGCTCCAGCCGGCGCGGTCGATGATCTCCTGGATGATAGATGATATGTCAGGGCTGTTATACTCAGACTCGGCGGTCCAAGCGGTTATGCCGTTCCAGTTCACCACGGCGGAGGTCCGGCTCCGGCCCTGATAATCGGTCAGGTCTGAGAACTGCCCCGGATTATCAGCGGCCTCCCCGTGGATCTTAGAGTTCACGACGGTGTTGCTTCTATCGACGTAGGCGTTGAGGGTGATGTAGGCCGCGGTGATGGTGGAGCCCTTGGGGATAGTGATGTTCGTGAAACGGAGTCCGCAGCCGGCCTTATTGCGGTAAAGGCCCCGGTAGCCGGCGTGATGATACTCAGTCGGTGCAAGGTCAAAGACCCATGAACTAGCGCTGCTATTCCAGGCGCAGCGACAGTTATCGTTTGACGCCCCGACCTGCTTATTAAGCTCTGCCATTAGCTCTTCTCCACTCTGAGGCTGAGGGTGACCCTGGTGATGGCGGTGCAAGAATCGACGTTGAAGGCCAGGACGTCGTCGGCGTATATGTAGGTAGTCCAGCCGGTGAGGGCGGAATCCTGGGACTTCTGGGCCGATGATATAGTGGGCGGAGCCGAGGCGGTGATGGAGTCGGCGTCCGTGGGGGGAAAGAAGCCGTAGCCGTCCTTCCAGATATCGATGACGATGCTCCCGGTCTGGTCAGCCAGCAGTGTGACCTGGGTAATGACGCAGTTGAAGGGGATATGGAGATGTCCCTTCTGTCCCGTGGTGATGGCCGAGCCTCCGCCGTCTATGACAAATGTCAGGGTAGCGATGTTGCTATGGTGGGCATCAGGGTCAGCCTCGTGGGCGGTAAGTGCCAGGGGCTCACCGGCCAGGCCCTCGATGCTGATTTCATCCGAGCCGCCGTCCTCATGGGTGCTGGCATGGGCAGGCGGGGTGCCTCCACCGGCCGTCAGCTCGACCCAGGCCGAGCCATCATAGACATAGCACTTGTGCTCGTCGTCCCGGTAGAATAGCTGGCGTTCGGTGGGGGACCCCGGGAAGCTCGTGCCGTGAACCAGCTCGTGGCTCTCCTCGCTGAGCCACTCGGCCTTGGAGAGCTCATCCCCCACGTCTGCGTGTTTTAAGCCTGAGTTAGCCATATTTGCTACTCCTTGCCGTGGGGCTTTTTGCTGATGAAGATGCTGCCAGCGACTATCATAACCAGTCCCCAGAACTCATGGTTGGCCGGGGTGAGGGTAAAGGGACCGTGTATGAGCTCGTCCAGGACCAGGCCTCCGCCGGCGCCGGCCAGGGCGAAGCCGATCATGCGGTAGTAGTATTTATGCCAGGTCACTTCTCACCCTCTTTGTTCTTGCCCTTGATGTGCTGGACCGTTCTATCGCCGAACCACCACAGGATGCAGGCGGTGGCCAGGGCGATAAACCAGTCGGGGGCGTCGATGTGCTCCACCACGACCTGGGCGATGACGGCGGCAAAAATGACGGTCACCGCGGGTCTGGTGGCGGCCCGGAAAAAGTTGGGAACTATGCCCTTGAGGTCCTGCTTAGCTTTGCTGTCCTGTTCTGACATGTTCCTCCTAAATATAAACACGCTGTGAGAGGCGGAAATTTGCCCCTGTTTCCCTTTTTACTACTTATGTTACTCATGGGTTTCTTTCCTGCAACTGGTTATGTCATATCAGGGCTCCCAGTGTGTCGGGGACGGACTTTCCGGCTTTTTCGTAGTGCCTGGCCAGGTGGCGGGCAGCCTTTATGATATCCTCCTCTGAGGCCTGGACCCTCTCCCCCCGATATCCACCCCGGCTGAGGGCGGCCACGGCGGCGGGCATGCGGTCCCAGTCCACGGTCCTTTCGATATCCAGGCGCCCCCGGAGGGCCCGAAAGATAGCCCTGCTATGGTGGGGAAGCTTCCAGGTGCTGGGGTCCTCGGGGTCACCAGCGATGGCGAAGGCCTCCCTGGGCAGTCCCTCTTTGGTGATTTCTTTTTGCACTGCTTCATCTACCTTTGATTTAGGCATGGTTCCTCCTTTATGAGATTGCTTCGTCGTTTCACTCCTCGCAATGACAAAGTAGGGAAGAGTCTCGCAATGACAGGGGGCGCTGCTTCTTTGACTTTGCTCATGTTCTTCCTTACAAGAAATTAAACATCAAAATGTAAAAATCAAAATGACAACTCAAAGCGCAAAAAGACTCATCTGTCATTTTGCTGCGTATTTTTGCATTTTCAC
>CAZNSX010000029.1:0-2655 GCA_964575845.1 uncultured bacterium
ACAGCCGGGCCGACTTTCTTGCTGTGGTCAGGGGCGTCCTGGTCCGCCGCGAGGGGCTGGCGGACGCGCTGGTGGAGGAGATCGCCGCGGCGCTTGATGGCCGCAGCCAGGACGTCAGGGACGCCGTGCGCGTGGCCAGGCTGGCCCCCCAGCTCGGGGTGGAAAAGGCGATAAAGCTGCTCTTGGGGGCCTGATATGGGGATGAAGCTTGTATGCGACATTTGTGGTAATGAGGTCGTTGTTGACGACGGTAATATTGGGAGCCAACCTCGGAACTTCGCTGTTATGGTAAGCACAACGGTACACGGCTGGTTTGCCATCTGGGCCCCCAGAAAGGCCGTCTATGAGCTTTTAGGGGGCAGAGGCGCCAAGAACAGAGCGTTGGCGATGCCTCTCAGTGGGGATTTTATTGCCTGCTCCCCTGCCTGCGCCGAGAAGGCCCTGGCCCAGCTCAACAGCAGGCAGCTAGAGGCTATCGTTAGGCTGGGTTCGGGGTAGGCGGTCAGTTTACTTCTGGAGCAGGGGGAGACCCCCACCGGAAGCCGCTATGCCACAAGGGGTTGAGGACTGCTTCATAGCTGGGGCTTCATATGTGAGCTTCATAGCTAAGCTATAAAGCAGACTACAGTCCAGCTATGAAGGCCAGGGCGACCAGCTATGAAGATGGACTTGACCGCCGCCGGGACTGACCGTACAATAATGACTGAAAGCCGTGAGAGCCAGCCGGCGAGAGCCGGGTCTCGCGGCTTTATGCTTTTGTGGGAGGTAAGGGATATGGACGCAGAGAAAGAGCCAGGGCTAGAGGGGGCGGAGATACCAGAAGCCAGCAGCGAGGAAAGCGAGGCCGCCCAGATAAACCGGCTGCTTGATGACGGCTACAGCGGGAAGCAACTGGTGGAGAAGTTCGACTTCAAGTACAGCACGGTGCGGCGGGAGATAAAGAGGCGCGAGAGGCCGGAGGACGCCCCTGTTGTCGAGGTCAGAGAGCTCCCAGCGACGCTGAAGAGCACCGAGGTGATCACCCCGGAGGGGATCATGCAGCGCTACCTTCTGGAGGACGGCGAGTACGGAGAGGCGATGATCAAGGGGATGATGCTGCTCAGGGCTGCCCAGAGGATGGTGATGGACGACGTGGAGATCATGAAGGGGCAGGCCGAGGCGAACGCCAGGATGATCAAGCCGATTCTGGACATGATGCAGGAGGCGCGGAAGGAGCAGGATGCGGCGGCGGACAGGGCCAGGGCGTCTGTGGCCGAGGCAGCCCAGGAGGCAGCGGAGCGGACCGCCGGAGCCGTGTTCGGCTACCTGGACCAGAAGCTCCCCAAACAGCCGCCGCCCAAGGACATGTCCGAGATGTTCGCCAAGCGCATCGACCGCATGTGGGAGATGATGGAGCACATGCAGACGCAGCGCATGATGCCCGGCTATACGGAAGGCGGGGTGCCGGAAGGATGGGAGGTCCAGAAAGGAGAGGGACAATGATGAGCCCAGGGATGTTCGGTATTACGCCGGAGCAGATGGAGGCGGGTAAGGAGGTGGGCCAGCACCTCACCATGGAGGTCAGGAAGAGCCGCAAGCGGGGGACGGTCGAGGTGAGGTATATCAAGGCCAACCCCAATGAGGACTTTGACCTTGGCATGGCCGTGGACAAGCTGGCGGAGCAGCTAATATGGGGGCACCGCACCTTCTTCGGTATGACCGGGAAGCGGATAGACCTGGACTGAGCGGGCGGCCATGAACTCTTCGCTGTGGGCTTACTTCGAGTCCCTGCTTTCTCTTATTCTGATGGCCAGTGCCCTCCGGATCTCTTACCATCTCAGAGAGCATCCTACCTCCTCCCCGGCACGGGAGGAGGCCGAACAGTCTGGCGAAAAAGTGTTCGGGTATAATCCCTCCCCCGCTGCCACAGAAGAGGCGGTCAGCCCTGAGCTGGCAAAGGCGTTCCCCCGGCCGAGGATCGAGGCGATAAAGAGGAAGGAGCTGCGCTGCTTCCAGGAGGCCCAGGACAAGAAGTGGCGCAGGTGGATGGAGGCAATGTCACGTTGAGATATTCGGATTGACAAATCGCCCTCTTCCCCATACAATACCCGCAAACTAACAGGGGGAGGGGATGAAATGGAGATGGATGAGGTTAGAAAACGCTACCTCGTACGGAAAGATTCCCTGGAGGACAAGACCATCAAGAAAGTGAGGCAGCAGACTAGCGAGGCGAAGCAACAGCTTAGGAAAGCCCTGCCAAGAAGGTAGCCGCGTTTTCTGAAGGGGAGTGTGATGCTCACGAACAAGTATTTCTGGATTGCCATTGTAACCTTGGCCGTGTTCCTGGCGCTGTGGGTTACGCAGGGCTTAGCCTGGGCTGCAGGTGCTCTGGTCGGAGTTGTCATAGTCTTCCTGGCAGTCTGGGGAAACACTCGGAGAAGGGCCTCATACTACGACGACTATGACGACGAGGACCATGATAAGGACTACGACTGTGACGAGGAAAGCATGGCTGGAAGAACACAAAGATCGGCGCGTTCCGACGATATCAGGGACTTATATATACCTAAAGTGGATAAGGACTTCTACATACCCAGGGGTCTTCGAGATGTCCACCGGGACCCTGGGGGCATACTGAGGAAGAAACAGGAAGAAGATTTGCGGCGAGCAATGAGG
>CAZNSX010000030.1:0-2620 GCA_964575845.1 uncultured bacterium
ATAACATACCATTTCAGGTATCTGCGGCGACCCGAAGAAGAATCGATCTCCAGGGTCTGGAGAATATCGGATTTTCTGTCTGTCTGCGATTCCATGGCTTTTCTCCGCCTGTAAATTTGATAATATTCAATACCCACAATTATTTTTAACAGATTTAAAGGCCTGGTCCTCATAGCCTGGTCAGAGACAGCGGGCTATGCCCGGAGTTTCATGATAACCAAGCGATCAGCGGTCAGCATTCGCCTTAAGGTCAAGAAAA
This sequence comes from uncultured bacterium, assembly GCA_964575845.1. Taxonomy (GTDB): domain Bacteria; phylum UBA8248; class UBA8248; order UBA8248; family CAZNSX01; genus CAZNSX01. Next base: position 260 of record CAZNSX010000030.1, read on the forward strand.
ACGAAATAACAACCATTCAACAGGTTAAGAAACATTTGTGAAGCTATCATAAAACCATGACTATGAGGTTTTAATAGCTGATGGCTGAGAGCTGAAAGCTGACAGCTTACCAGGCCAATTGTGTCATGCCATCCCTTTTTAGGGATGAATCAAAGCCGGGCCATCTGGACTCGGATATTTACCCACCGGCTGTCATTGATTTCCACCCACCGCCGAGGGCCTTATATAGGCGCACCAGGTTGGCTGTTACGGTCCCGTCGCTCTGGGATAGCTGATCTTCGAGTGAGAGCAGCGATCGTTGCGAGTCCAGCAGTTCGCTGAAATCGATAAGCCCGGACCGGTACTTGTCCTCGGCCAGTTCCACGGCCCGCCGTGCCGCCCCCGCCGCCTCTGTCAATGAGTCGCGGCGGACCTGTTCCTGGGCAAAGGCCACGAGGCCGTTTTCCACCTCCTCCAGGGCCCCCAGCACCGTGGATTCGTATTTGATCATGGCCTGTTCCTGGAGCGCGTTTTGCACCTCTATATTTTTTCTGATAGCCCCCGCGTGGAAGATCGGCCAGGTGATCCCGGATCCCAGGCCCATGCTGGAGGTACGAAGGCCCGTCGAAAGGAGGCTGCCCGTTGACAGGGTCTCAAGGCCTATGGACCCCGTGAGCTTGAATTTGGGATAGAGGTCCGCCACCGCCTCTCCCACCCGGGCTGTCTGGGCGGCCAGCTCCCGCTCCGCCCTTCGGATGTCAGGCCGTCGCCGCAAAAGGTCTGCAGGGAGACCCACGGCGACCTGGACCGGCGCGACCGGAATAGGCTCGCGCTTTTCCAGTTCCTGGTGCATGACGCCGGGGTTCTCTCCCAGGAGCACTGCCAGGCGGTTTTTGGCCCCCTCCAGCCCAGTACGCAGGCTCGGCAACTGGGAACGGCTGCTCTCAAGGTTGTAGAGGGCCTGTTCCACGTCAAGCTGCGTGGTCAGTCCCGCCTCCAAGCGGTATTGGGTGATATCGTAGGTCTCCTTTAGTGTTTTGAGGTTGGCCTCGGCCACCTCGATCCTTGCCTGATAGGTCCTGACATCTATGTAGTTCAGGGCCACCTCCGAAAGCAGTGAGACGAGCACATCCCTCAGATCCTCCCGGCTCGCCCCAAGATCCGCCTCCGAGGCCTCGATTGACCGTCGTACACCGCCGAAGAGGTCAAGCTCCCAGCTGGAGTCGAATGTAAGGGAGCGGGTCTGACTCCTTGTGCTGCCGACACCATGTTCCCGGCTCCTGCTCGCCTTGGCAGAACCCGCGGCATCAAAAGCAGGGAAAAGGTCCGCACTGGCCACGGATCTCCGGGCGCGCGCCTCCCGGACCCTCGCCATTGCCCCCTTCAGGTCCAGGTTGCCGGCAACGGCGCGTTCCATAAGGCTGGAGAGCTCAGGGTCCTTGAGCGTCTTCCACCAGGATGCAAGGGTTTGGGGATCCATCTCGCCCGCGGTCAGGCCGCCCCCCAGGGGGGCATGCCAGGCGTCTGGCACGGATGCCGCAGGCGGGACATAATCCGGTCCAACCACGGCGCACCCCGTGAGGGAGGCAAAAAGGAACATCATGAAGAGCCTGAAAATTGATTTTCCCACATTACTATCCAAAATAGATATTAATTCGCTCTTTATGTTCACCGCCCGTTCGCTTCGCTCTCTTGAGACGCCGAGAGCGCTGAGTATTCTGTTTATAGTATTTTCCCCTGAGAGGGGGGAAAATACTATGAATCAAGGTCTTCCCCGCAGAAAGCAGCGGGACAGGGCAAGAAAGGCGATAAAACCATTCTGAAATGGCAGATACATTTATCAAAATTACCCTCTCAGGAATTCTGATAAAATGTCTTTCTCCGCGTCCTCTGTGTCTCAGCGGTGAAATCGTTTTTTAACCTTCCGTCGGCTGGGGATTGGAGGTCGCATAAGAGGTGTACTTCATCATGACCCATCCGAAAGCGCCTCCGGGAAGATTCACGTAGAGCCACTCCGGCGCATATCCGTGTATGGTCAGCATTTCGCTCTCATGGACCTGGTATGTCACGGGAAAATCCATTCCCGGCCCTGAACGCACGTTGAGGAGCGGAACGGTGACCGAGACCTTCCCTTCCAGGCTCTCCTTTGCGGGTACCACGGGGGCTATCTCCCTTACGATAACGGTCTCCGGGGGAGGTGCCACCACCATATATCCACTGGGCACCCTGCGATAATAGGTCCCCCCGTACAGATAGTAGGTGAACCCTCCCACCAGTACGGATCTGGACCCCACGGGGATACTCAACACAATTACCCCTAGGGGCGGGTTGACCACCAGGAAGCCTGAAGGCCCTCTCCTGTAAAAGACCCCGTGGTGATGA